>JADJHL010000009.1 GCA_016707585.1 Ignavibacteriales bacterium
TGTGCCTATCCCATACTCAAATCTAAAGATTGAATGTTAACCTATGTTTAAAATAAAATGATTAAAATATTCAGAAGTGTATTAAAGAGAATGTTAAAAGCAAAGATTTATATTATTAAGCTGTATTACTTCATTTCCCTGTTTGCCTGGATTGAAAACTTAATCTAAAAGCTAAAAACATTTTTATAGGTTTTGCAATTCAAGATATTCGGTTTGTTTTGTTGCTTTTTCAAATCTTGAAGTTGAATTTGAGTAATCCGATTCCTTAGCATAGAATTAGGATTTTAATTTCATTCTGAATCATTTTGGATTTCAAATCTAAATCTTTAACAGCTTAAAGATTTTCAATAAACTTAATAAAATCTTGAGTTTGCATTTTACTATTCCCTGTAAGCTTTTAATAGTTGGCACTATTAAAATGGTATGCAGAAAGTAATTTTCCAAATTAAGTTTTATTTGATTTTAGGCAAGTATTGTGCGAAAAAGAAAAGATTCGAAAATCTCAATTTTGTGATGTTTAATATTACTTTATAAAAATCATTCTCTTACTTTCTATATAATTTTCCAATCTATAAACGATAGAAATAAACTCCACTGGACAAATCAGAATTGCTATTAAAAGTAAAGAATATTTGCCTTCATTTGGTATTCATTAATAAATGTGTCAATTTCTTCCCAATAAATTAGTTTTTTAGACTAACTATCCTAGGCTCTAAATTATATAAAAAATATTTGTTGGATTAAATGGATTCGGGGAAGTTTGAAATAATTTGTTTCGATCTTGCTCAATTGGTTTTCAAATAAGTTTATTGATAGGTTATTTCTCACCGAAATTCTGCATCTTCAACAGGAAAACTTGCTCAACAACATCTAATAACTCTAAACCTATAAGGCTAATATTTTATTTGAGCTGCCAATATTATACTGAATTGTTGCAAGATGGTACTTTCCATTTAGAGGTTAATTCATTGAAATCGTTACCAAAATTAATCTTTGAAATCTCAATAATCTCTTCACCATTTTCATCATATTTTTATTGGAATGAAATAATCAAAACATAAAATTTGATTCAGGAATATCAATCCCATTTATTGTAAAGTTTGAGAGAATATTTGGCTTGAGCGCATTATAATAATCTTAAATTGAATTGCTTTTAAAGTTTTACCCTCATAATTATAAAGAAAATGTTTTCTGTATTTTCTGTTGAATTGAAGTAGTTTTCTACTGTTATTTTTCAAAAGAAAGGTTACCTCCTTGCTGAGCATTACTGTAACTAAATGCTACAAGGTTAAAGACCGCCAAATAATAAATCTTTCATTTCCCAATCCCAGTTATTAAATTATTTATTAAAACGCTTCATAACAATAATTATCGAAAAGTCACAGAAAAGATGAGTGAAATTCCAAAGATTTAATGTTATTAATTTTTAGGTTAACATTTCATTTAGAGGATAGTAAGTAATTATAGTAGAGGAGTATTTTAAGTGAAGAATTAATAGTCTTGTTGCCAAATGAAAATTGTTTTTATAACTATTGTCCTTTCGGTTTGGTATTTTTCAAGAGTTTTAAACCCAATATTTTGCTGTTTTCGGAAATGAAGCATGACCAAAATCAAACAAAATTCTGGCTGGTTTCATTTTTTCACATTCACGTATTAACATTTATTTGATTTATTAAGTAGAAACAAAAGCTCTCTTAGATTTTCCAAATCTATTCCTTTTATGACCCTCTTATATTTGTTTTAGGTCCGCTTGCTTGCTTCTACCATTCGGGTTTTATTTACCGGGCAAAAACTTTGAGATTGAAGGATCTTTTCATTTTTACCGGCAGCATTCCTTTGGATGATTCTTATCCCGATCTACTTACAAATTACAACATCTAAAGAAAAATCTAATTCTCGAATCATATTCAACTAAGATGAAGATACAGACTTTATTCTAATATTGCTGCAATCCATCTATTGGTTTATTTCATCATATCAATTGTCGGTATAACCAAATATCAGCAAGAAATAAAAAGGAGAATTTTTCTTTTGAAGAGAAAATAAATCTTAAATGGCTTAAGTACTTTTTAATCATAACATCAGTGCTTTGGATATTTTTCACAATCCGAGTTTTGTTTCAATTTAATCAACTAAAATCAATAAATGATCTGCTTTTTACGATCTCAATGTGTACCTTATTGGATATTATGGACTGCTAAGATCTTAATCAAAGTCGATGTAAAGGATAAAACTAACAATTATAAAGGAGGATCTTTTGAATCTGATTCCCAGAAAAAAATATGCTAGTTCTGCTTTAACTTAGAAGACTCAAACAGGATTTTATTAAAACTGAAAAATGAAATGGTTGAGAAAAATACTATCTTAAAAATGACTTAAAGTTATCAGAGCTTCGGAATATATTCCAAGATAGCATCGTATCAAATTTCTCAGGGTTATTAATGAAAAACTGAATAAAATTTTTGATTTTATAAATGATTTTCGGTGGAGAATTCAAACGAAATTGGCTGATATAAATTTAACAATTACACTTTATTATTGCAATTGGTTGGATTCTGGTTTTAATTTCTAAAGCTTCGTTTAATTCGGTATTCAAAAAATGCAGAGGAATTACTCCACTAGTTTATAGAGATAAATTATTAACTGAAGAAAGTATATAATTCAATTAGTGACATGGAGTTACTTTATAAAGAAAGGCGATTTAGATATAAAATTGAAATAATTTGGAACAAAAAATAGGAGTTCCAGAATGAAAAAAATATTTTATTTATTTACTCGTTATAATTAGTATTGTTACAGCTTGCAAGAAAAAATTCAAGGTTTAAACAAGATTAATAGACCAGATACACTACCGGAAATTCTATCTTTTTACAGGAATGAAGCAAAAATGCCTGGTATTATTGGCGCGATAATTAACAATGAAAAAGTTGGAAGTCTATTCTGAAGAGATTAAGAAAATTGATAATACGATCAACTATTTCAGATTCTGACAAATTCCATATTGGCTCAAATGTTGAAGCTATATCAGCAATGATGATCCCAACAAAACTTGCTGAAGGGCAAGCAACTGAAACAAAATTATTGATGTATTTCCTGAATTTAGTGGACAGATTCCTTCCAGAATTTGAAAGTATTACAAATTCTGAAATTACTAACACATCGAGCGGGCATTACTGCATTTAAGAAACTATGAAGATGATTTATCAATACCGAATTTTAACGGCGATATTAAACAACAGAAGTGAGTTTTGTCTTTGGGTACTGAATAATTCGGATGACAAGATAGATTCTTACCAGTACTCAGATAGCGGATATGTAGTCGCAGCTGCAATGGTTGAAAGATTATCACAGAATGTTGTGGGAAGATTTAATGATATTAAAATATTTTCTCATTGAATATTAAACCTGTTTAATGGCCTGCAAAAATAATTCAAAAATACAACCCACCAAGGGGACATATACAGGAATAATACTTTTGTCCCATTTGATCCAAATGGAAGTGTTCGAGTAAACTGAAATATTTAATCCATCTGAAAGTCTTTCACTATCAATTGAGTTACATAAAATTATTAAGCTGTTTTTAGAAGGTCTAAATCGATAAACTTATTCATAAGCCTGGCATCTTATCAATTTTTACGTAAACCTGTCGGAATTGCTCATCATGGTTGGTTGGAAGGTACGACACAAACTGGAATAAAATTTAGTTATCATAGTGGAAGTGATGGAACTTTTTATGCGATATCTCTAATGCATCCCTACTTAAAAGGGCTTCATTGAATTTTTCTAATTGTGATTCAGAAAACACAAAGATTAAATTATACAACAGCTACAAGGTATTAAGATTTTGGAGAAAATTAGATATTAGTTTTTAAATATTGTTGAATGGTAGAATAAACTTGACAAAGTTTTAGAAAGTTTCTAAAGTATGCTTAGAAAATAAACAACGTTCATAATCTGAGTTCTATGAGCTCAAGGAGAGAAAAGAGGGAGACAAAAATCCGAAATGAAGGAAGCAGTATTAGCTGCTGCTCTTCAACTATTTTCTGGATGAAGGTTATGATAATGTAACTATACGAAGATTGCATCTAAAATTGAGTATAGTGTTGGAACTTTATATCTGTATTGTTTCAAAATAAGGACAAAAATATTTTTGAATTACATACAATAAGTTAACAGGTTTATAAACGACAGCAATTAGTTCAAAGTGTTGAAGATCCTTCAAAAAGGTTGAGTGAGCACGGATTAGCCTATATACAGTTTGCAATAGATAATCCTTTGTATTACGATTTAATGTTTATTTCAAGGATTCCAGCAAAAGCTCTTAAGAAAAAAGACGGTGGGAATCTGGTCATAGAACTTATGATATGCTGAAGCCCAACATTCAGCAGGCTATGGATGCAAGACACCTAAAATTTAAATGTTGATGTTGACGCATTTTCATTGTAGTCTTTGTGCACGGTATTGCATCTCTTTATGTTAGAGAGAGATTAATGATAGTGCCAACAGATTTTATTAAACCCACTTATTTTGGTGCACTACAGTTTTAGAAAGAGCGTACTAAAAGAATTTATTCTTTAACTAAACACGTTCATTATAATCGAACGTTCATATGTAGAGAGTAGCTATGCGATTAAAGTTCATTTATGCAGTAGTTCTAGGTTTATTATTCAATTTTTCGGTGTCCGCTAACAACTCGAGTAAAGGGAATTATAAAAGGAGAAATTGTTGGTAGAGATACAAAACAAAAAATAATTGGGGCGGTTGTAGAAGTTCTAAATACCAATTCTTACAGTATCAGATATTGATGGCAATTTTAATTGAGGGTCTGGATCCAAAAATATACAATTAGTTTCGGCTCATATTATGTACAGCATACATAGCTGATATTGCAGGTTCAAGTCCTCAAAGTGCCAAGATAATTGTTGAACTGAAACTAGCTTCTTATGAAAACAGATGAAGTTGTTGTTTCCTCAGACAAATGTTTTGAAAAACCAGGTGATCAATTCACGAGTGTAAATTCTTATCTGCAGAAGAAATTAGAAGGGCACCTGGAGCAGTTGAAGATTTAAATAGAATGGTTCAGACTTTACCTGGAGTTACAACTGCAACTGATAGCGAAATGATTTGATTGTACGTGGCGGAAGTCCTGTAGAAAATTTTATTATGATTGATGGAGTTGAAGTTCCGAATATAAATCACTTCGGAACACAAGGCGGAACCGGCGGACCATAGGAATGATTAGCGTAGATTTTAGAAATGATGTTACATTTAGTGCTGGAGGTTTTCGCAAAGTACGGAGATAGACTTTCATCAATAAGGATCTTTAACTATCGCAACGGCGATAAAAATAATTTTAACGGCAAACTTGATATTGGTATTGCTGGTGGAGGAATTATACTTGAAGGTCAAATACAGAGAAGGAAAAAGCTCTTATTTGTTTTCTGCAAGAAAAAGTTATCTTGATCTTATTCTCTCTGCTACGGGCTTAACTTCTATTCCGAATTCTACCAACTTTAATCTTAAAGCCACATATGATATATCGAGTCGCATATCCTTTCACCTATCAGTTTAGCCGGAATAGACAAGATTCACTTTGCCGGAGTCGATGATGAAGATGACCCTTTTCTTGAAAAAACAGATTACGCAGCCTGGCAATTTGTAACAGGAGTTGTGGATAGATGGCTAATATCAAATCAAACTTATTTACAAACTTCAATTTCAACAAATCAGTATCATAAAGATATATCAGTTGATTCACTTGGTAAGCCCACATTTAAAAATAAATCTATGGATATTGAATATGTTTTAAGATCAGATTTTTCTCATAGATTTTCTCAACTCTGATTTACTTGAAGCCGGGTTTACAGGAAAATATATAACCAACGATAATGAAATCTTTCGTGCAGAAAGATTAGATTTTTAGCTGATACTTTACCTGAATTAAACTATTCATCAATAGCTAATGCAAATAAACTTGGTGCTTTCGTTCCAATACTCCAAAAATCTTTTGCAGATGGGATGTAACAGCGGGACTGCGTTACGATTATTTTAGTTATTTAAATAACAAAAGTGTTATCGCTCCAAGAATTTCTACCAGGATATTATATCATGATAACTTACGAATAAATGCTGCTTACGGAATTTATTATCAGGCTCCGCCATTGTTATGGCTTGTTGCTTATGGTCAAAACAAAGATTTGAAGCAGATGAAAACAAATCAGTTTGTAACCGGACTTGAATATTATCGGCCCAAGATTTAAAGATCACTTTAGAATATTTTGATAAAGCATATTCTGATTACCCCAATAGTACAATCAATACAAAAAAACTTATGCAAATGCAGGAGCAGAGTATCAAACAATCGGATTAGAACCTTTGCTTTCTGCAAGTGATGGTTATGCAAGGGGAATTGAATTTTTTATTCAGAAAAAGCTCTCAAATAATTTTTATGGTATGCTAAACGATTCTTATTCAAATATTAAGTTTACATCACTAGATGGAATTGAAAGACCAAGCAGTTTTGATTATCAGAACGTTTTTACTTTAATAGCAGGTTATAAAATAACTGATGAATTGGAAATCTCCGCAAAGTATAGGTATATGGGTGGCAGACCTTATACTCCAATCGATGCAGACGCTTCAGAACAAATAAATCAAACAGTTTATGATTATGATCAGTATAATGGAGTTAGACATAAAGATTATCAAAGAGTTGATGTTAGAATTGATTACAGAGTTGAATTATTTGGCTGGAACTTAATAACGTACATTGATTTCCAGAACATTATGAATGAAGAAAACATTGACCAGGTTATATGGAATCAAAAGAACGCAAAGTCGATTATGTTTATCAATGGAAATTCTTACCAGCAGGAGGAATTAAAATAGAGTTCTAATATTCGTTCAATAAGTAAAAAAAACGCCCTCAGCACTGTCATGTTTGAGGGCAAGCTCCAGTGGTAAACAAGAAGGTTGGGCGAAGAACCTTATACTGTTATTAGCTATAATTCTAATTTACTTCATTAATTAAATACTTAACGTTATATTTTTGAGAGTATAAGTTATGCTAGTGTTAAAATTAGTTTACAAATAATAATTAATTCTTCGAAATGCATCCCAAATTCTGTTTTGAATTGATAAATGTAAAGTTTACAAAAATTATAAAAGCTGAATTTCTACTAGCAGCTTGGCTTTTGGCGCAACATAAGTTATTAAGGAATGTTGTCTTCTTCTTTTTTTTAAAAATAATAAAGTAGTAGACTCTTTTCAGATGTTAGTATTGATGTAATAGCCATGTTAAAACAAAATCCCTAGTTGGCGGCAGTATTAATTCGTTTACCTGGCATATTTTTCGTCAATCTTTAATGAAAGCAACCTTACCGAAAATATAAAAATGCACCCAAATCCCCGCTGGCATATCATTCACATCAAGTTGTACTGGCTGATTGAGTTAATTCAAAAGCCGCAATAATGGAACTTGAAATTAAAGCTGCTAAAAGTGCATTGTGTTTTTGGGTTATTTTAAAAGGATGATATTCTATAAATTCGTTTTAGGAGTGTTAAATTGATAAGCCCATCTATTATGCTTATGCAATAATATATACATTTTACAAAGTCGCCAAAATTGTAATAATAGCAATTTTGTAATGATAAACTAAATAGGTAAAATCTATATGAAGTCCTTGAACTTAACCTGAATGATTCTTGCCATAAGACTAAAAAGAAAACAAAAGATTCAATGAACCAAAGTCTAGCTATATATGACTTTGTGCTTTTGTTTTAATTTCTTATATACACTAATGACGTAAATTAGAATTCTCAAAATATTGCCACTAACCTTGTTCGATAAACTACATAGGCCGCTTTATTATTTACGCTCTTTACTATTTCGCTTTCATTTTATTACCCTTTGGATCATGTATTTACTTCTGCAAGTCCAAGTGCTTCCATTAAAGGTGGTATATACATTCCAAATCTTCCACGAAGTCCTTTCTTCATTCCGTACCAACCACCAACTGGATTCCTTTCAGAACGTCCCCAAGCTTCTACCGTTCCCTCTTTTGGGGGTTTTTGTTCATCCGCGCTTCCAAGTTCCATCCAGACCCCATGCTTTTTCAACATTTTGTGTAAATCGTCAATACAGTCAATATTATAAAATAAGACAGTTTTACCAACAGTACAAATCAACACTTCCTTACTATCTTTTTGTTCAACATGCATTGTATATTCACTTGTTAATGGTGGTGTTTTTAATATCATTGGCTTTTCTTTTGTCCCAATTTTATAAGGCATATATATAACTTTATTTTATTCTTGAAATTGTTTTTGCTTGGTTTTTTATGTTCAACTTTAATTTAGTAAAATAAACATTTATAAGCTGTTATATTTTTGTAATGCATAAGTTAATTTACTGTTAAATATTGACAGTGAATTTTGTCATAACAATAAAACAGTTCCATTAGAAACAGATTGAACCGCGTAAGTTTAACCAAACTCTAATAATATTCTGATCTGGTAAAAAATTAATATTTCGTTAATAATCTCTTAACACAATGTTTAAATACATTACCTACTTTTATTTTTAAAAAAAATGGAAATGAAAAATTATCAAGCGCTTAAGTATTTCGACCAATCGGAAATGGAAAACTTTTTCGAAAATAGTAAGCCAAAAGTTGAGCCAAAAACAAAAAATAATATTTCGAGTAAAATTGTTTTTACTTTTGTTATTCTGGCAATGGGTTTAAGCTCATTTGGTTTGCTTAACTTTATCAATAAGAACTATGTTAGTGATCTTTCAAATATTGATGAGAATTTATCAGATGAAGAAAGTAATTTTTGCTCTCTTGTTTTACATGACCTAATGAAGAATTTATAATTATTGGAAAATTTAATTTCTATTTTTTCAATCCGGGATTGATTACTCTTGTTACTTTATTAGAAGCATCTTCTTCGAAATGCTTCCCAAATCTGTTTTAAGTTGATATATGTACAAACCGCTTGAAAGATTATTTGTATTAAACTCAACCTTATAACTTCCAGCAAATTTATACTCATTAACAAGTGTTGCAACTTCATTTCCAAGAAGATCAAATACTTTTATTGTTTGCCAACTGCCGGCTGGAGACTGCCAACTGATTGTTGTTGTGGGATTAAACGGGTTTGGGTATTTTTGCATAGGTTCTATTTTATCTGGTATAATTTTTATATGCGGATTTACACTTACTAATTCGGTGGCTTTGTAAATGTGAGAGATAAGATTCTCTGCCATTCTAATCCCCACAAAATATCCTTTGCTCCATCACCATTCATATCATAAAAACTTACTACCATATTTGATGGCCCTTGCTTTAGTTACCAGAGACAATAAGAATCATTACCATCAGATTTAAAATATAAAGATATCCGCCACTTAGAATTACTAATTCCAGTTCTCCATCACCATTTATCATCAACTATATATGTAGCTCATCGAGCGATCCTCCCGAAAGAAGGTGAAGTGCTACTTTCGGTGTATATTGATTGTCACCATTAGTTTCAAACATAGTAATCCAGTTACCATCACCCATTGTTGCTCCAATAAAAAACTCTCTTTTTCGATCCATATCAACATCACCAGAAGCCTGGTAGTACATATTAACTAATGGTAAACTATCATAAACAGTTACAGCATAGCTGTCATTGCCTATGTTTTCGATTATTCTGATTTGTCCCCAGATTGAACTTAAGATGTATTCCATCTTACCGTCCCCATCATAATCTCCACATCAATTCCATCATAGAAGTCATCATCTGGAGCAAAGAACCATTTTTTCTCAAAATTATTTAATAATGGATTATATTCAGAAACATAAAAATTGTAAACCTGAGTTAAACTTGTATCAGACCCTCTGTGAACGAAATCAAGCAGTGAATCTCCATCCATATTTGCAATTTTTTCGCGAGATAAATATGCGCCTAATGCATCATATTTTAGAAAAGTAAATTTTGGATTTGTGGGTAATGTATTTGTATCTGTTTGTTCAAAGAAATAACTATTCTGTCCTCTAAGGAAAACTATTTCCTCAAGTCCATTACTATCAACATCAGTAATAAAGGTGCTGCCACCAGGATGAGGGTTAAAAATATATCTTTGTGCAGAAGATCCATCTGGATATACCTCATAAACTCTATTCTCTGTATCACCAACATATCCAAAAAAACCGTATACTTCTGGGAATCCATTATTATCAAAATCTCCAACTTTAGTAGGTATTCCGCCAAACCAATTTGTTACACGAGTATAAGTCCAGTAATCATACCAACCACTCCATTTGTTTGTATCAATAAGTGCTGGGTCAAAGTCAATAACTGGTATACCTTTACTTTGTGCCCAGTTACATATTGCTTCTGTGTTTGTTTCTTTAATTGTCTTAATGGTTTTCCATCCAGTAATTGTATCACTTAGTTCAATTATGGTTTCATCAATAAACTTATGCTGCAGACCTAAACGAGATAGTTCATTAAGTTTTTCTTTTATGTTTATTGTTTGGGCTTGCAGGCTCATTAACATCATAAAGAGTATAAAATTATTACATAACTTTTTCATAGAAGTTCCTTGGATATTTGACAATAGGATAAAAAGTTTAAGAGATAATCAATAAGCAGATTATCACTCAGGTCGATTGACCTTTTTAGAAAGGATTTGGGAATTGAAAGAAGAACAAAAACAAAAAGCAAAAACAAATTATTCATAAATAACTCCCCGAAATAACTGCTCAAAAAATATAATGGGAATTAAGAATTAACTAATTATGAAATTGTTAAGCTAATGTTAAAATTTTTAAGGCAAATTAATAACCCCACTTGATGTTGCCTGTATCCAGTATGCATACCCAGGTTCTAATATTGTTGCTGTTTGATAACCAACATTTGGAATGTATTTGAAAAATGAACCAGTAAGTATTCCTGTTGGAATTGTTGTAATTGTATTTGTCTCAATAGATATATTATAAATACCAACTAAATTCCATCCTTCAATAATATTTATTGGATCATTTGTTACGGGAAGAATTCCGCTTGCCGGCCATTCATCTCCAGTGTTATAAATTATTTCACCTGCATTATCTAACCAATACCCGATTCCTGGAACTAAAGTTGTAACCGATTGATAGCCATTATTAAATTGGTAAACTCCTGATGTTGGAGTTCTTTCAATCCACCAGGAATCTATGTTTTGATTTATAGGAAGTAAACCGGGAATTGATACAAGATTCCATCCATTAGAAATTGCGGCTGTGAATTGAAATGTTTGCTGAACTGGTGTAAAAGTTCCGAGACCATCAAACGTATCTGTTGAATAACCAATCCATTCGGTCGCAGGATTAAAAACATCATTTGGATTTATATCACCCTGTGTAGTTGTTTCTAATCTTCTTAAAGTATTATCAGCTGTTGAAATTAAACCCGAACCCCATTCAGTTCCTGGATTAAAACCAACCTGTCCGATAACATCAACTATTGTTGAACCTTTCTTTAACACTATCGCATCATTCCCATTATAAAATGCTGATGAACTTGTTTGATTTGCTACATTTAGAATCGTGCTGTTTGCTAAAGAAGATGCAACTACAAAAACGTTTCCCGGATTGATTGTTCCGCTAAGATTAATTGTTGTTGCAGCAGTTGTGGCACCATTAAAATAAAATTCTAACTTGTATGCATTTGATGTTAGGTTTATTGCACCGGAAGTTCCGTTAAATATTTCAATCGCTTTATTGTTCGATGTCCCTTCGACATATTCACTAATGAAAAGTTCGGTTAAAGTTCCGCCGCCGCTGCCAGAAGAAGTTTGAGCATTAAATGTTGGTGGTATGCCATCAATCTTATAATTGATTGAGCTTCCTGCTCCATTATATGAAAACATTTTGAAATAATAATTTGTTGTTGGATTAAGACTGCTGAATGAATAACTATCTGCACCTGAATAAGATATATTAACTGTTGCAGAACCATCAGCTAAGTTTGTATCATCGCTGTAAACTATACCATCAACGGGACTACTAAAAATTCCTGTGCCGTTTGCAAGCAATAAATAACCTGATGGTTGTTGAGTGCCAGGTAAAGCATCAATCCACGTGCATTGAATTGAAGACGAAGTAATAGTACCTGGTGAAAAATTTGTTGCATAATTTGTTGGTTCAAGTATTACAGAACCATTAAACAAAACTGAAGCTATTGGTAAAGTTTCGTTGATCTTGTAATTAATAAGTGAACCGCTTCCATTTGATGAAAAAATTGTTCCGTAATAAGTTGTGTTGTTTGCTACACCTGTTAGTTCGTAACTATTTATATCAGCATAAGAAATATTAATAACTACTTTGCCATCCGAAATGTTAGTATCATCTGAATAAATCTCTCCATCAATCGGAATGAAATAATTGTTGCGATCATATATTACAAGTAAATAGTCAGATGGAATTTGAGTTCCTGCAAGTGCATCATTCCAGTTGAAAATAATTGAGCTTGATGTTGAGCCTGCTGAAAAATTTGTTACATAATTTGTTGGCTCAACTGCATAAACAGGATTATACTTTGTAAGATCATCAAAATTTATATAATTAACATACTCAGGATGATCCACAAATGGATTTCTGTTTTGCTGAATTGATTGAATATAATTATTTCTATCAACTTCCCATTTATCTGGTGGATCTTGTTTGTGCCATTGTATCAATGTTGCTAAATCCTGGTCAGCTTCACCTAAAGAGGGAAGTCTTGTGTTATTCAACCAGTTAAATGTCCAATCGTATCCGTTAATTCCATTATATCGAACAGGCATATATAAAATAGCTCTTGCCGCATCACCTTTATGTTCATCTCTTGGTTCATAAACCTGGTTGCCGTTTATATCTGTTCCAAATTTGCCTTCCAGAAAAGTGCTGATAACATTAACAACTTCTCCCAGCGGATGATTGCTCCTTACTCCGTTAGCATTATCCTGGTGAGTAGGGAAGAGATGATACTGATCTGAATACTCGTTTAGTGATGTTGATGGATGACCCGGTTGCCAGCTATGGCAATAAGTATGCTCGCGACTCATTGGTAGCCAGGAAAAAGTTCCTGAATAAATATGTTCATAATGACTATAAACACAAAAAACAGATCTTGTTCCATTACCATTATTTATAGATGCGAAGTTTGCAATGTTTGTTTCATCAAAGTTATCATAACTTACTTTTGTGTAAGGAACTCTAATCCTGTTTTCAAGATCAGTTACAAATGTTGATGCTGAAGGATTCAATGTATTATAATAAGTCCCAGCTTGAGCTAAAATTAAATCGCTTAAGGAGAATATGAGTATCAAAAAGATAATGGTAGTTTGTAAGATTCTGTTTTGCATAAAAGTATTACTGATAAATATTTTCAAAAAAAATCCCCCGCTAAAATGTAGCAGGGGATTGTAGAATAAGATTGATGTTACTTCATCAAGATCATCTTCTTTGTTTGTGTAAAAGAGCCAGCCTGTATTTTATATAAATACATTCCGCTTGCTAAACCGGTTGAGTTGAAATTAAGTTCATATCTTCCGGCTTCTTGCTTTTGATTTACAAGTGTAGCAACTTCTTCACCAAGTGAGTTAAATATTTTTACTGTAACATCACTTGCTGCGGCTAAACTGTAGCTTATTTTTGTACTTGGGTTAAAAGGATTAGGATAATTTTGATTCAAACTAAATTCAGTTGGAATTGATTCACCTCCGCTAACAGTTATTTTAGAAACAGCTGGATCAGAGATAACCAATTCTTTTCCATCTTCAATTGAACCAATAACTTTTCCTGTAACGGCATCTTTAATGACAAGACTATTCTTTTCAGCTCTTATCTTAATTGGATAAACAGCATTGGTTATATCGATAACCTTTTCAGAAGCTATATTTTCAACCAAACTTTGTGAAGCAAATCTTACATCAAAAATATTTGCTGGTGGTGCTGGTGGCAGAAGAATTTCTGAATTATCATTTGCTGAATAAAGTGTATATGCTTTATTATCTGAATCACTGATAATTATTCTTCCCCAAGTATCTTTAATATAGTTCTTTGTTTCATTAACAATTTTAGCAGTTACTCTGTTTGGTAATAAAATCTTACCTGCTGCATTCATTTGAACCCAGTAACCACTCCCTTGATTTAAAGTAGCTGCAATTCCATAACCGGAACCAGGTACGTACTGGAATAATGGATTTGTAATTAATCCCGCAGGAATTGTAACAATATTTGAAGGATTGATTTGATATTCATAAATACCGATTATATTCCAGCCGGCAAATGCATTAATAGTATCAACCTCAGCATAACTTAATTTAGGATAAAGTACACCTGATTGAACTGTTCCATTCCAGTTATAAACTCTTACTCCAGTGTGGAATAACCAGTAACCCTCTGCGGCAGTTAAAGTTGAAACGCCAACATAACCGGTACTTGTATATTTATAAACAGGAGTCGGTAAATGTCTTCCTCTGTATAATGTATCTGCTAACATACTGTTTGGATGGACACCCGGAAATGAAATTAAGTTCCATTCGTTTCCTACTGATACAGAAGAGCTAAATGTTGATCTTGCATTTGGGATCCAGCTTGTTGATATTCTGACACCACCTAAAGTTAAAGTTGGTGCATTTGTACTACCACCCTGTCTTAATGCAAATAATCCAAGACTTAACGCATCGGTTATAGTATCAGTTGCCGTAACATTTGCAGCTGGTTCAGTGCCGTTAAGAACCGGATTCACCCATAATGAAACTTGATCATCTACAGTTGAACCATTGTTGAAAGTGTATTTAACAGCAATTAAATAAGTTGTATTTAATGCATAGTTGTTAGGAGTATATACTGCTGTAGCTGTATTGTTACGCTTTGAAACACCAAATGCTAAATTGCCTGATCCATCATCTTTCACAAATACTTTACCGCAAAAATTGAAGTTGAATTTTCTGGAGCTAAATGGAAGAAGCAATCTCCGGTTGTTGTTGCAGTTTGTACATTAACCATAAATGAAGCATATACACTGTTTGAATAAACACTATCAAATGCCTTGTTAACATCTTCACCGCTGCCGGTTAATGAAACTGATTACCCAAACCTGAGTTTAAATATCCTGAATAAGTTAATGGACTTGCAGTAACTTCAATTGGATTTGTGCCTGCACTGCTATGTGCTACAAATCCATTTGCTGTTAGGTTACTACCAGATGTATAATTGAAAGTTTCTATTAGTGGTAAAGTTGGTGCAGGAGCGTTTGTTATACTGAATTGTGGAACAGAACCACTGGTTTTATAATCTATATTAACACCAGAACCAGTGTAAGGATAAATTTTATAATAATAAGTTGATCCTCCAAATCCGGAAAACACTGCTGATTGTAATCCTTGAGCGACATTCTGAATTCTGAGTGTGTTAGTTTCAGCAACGCCATCAACCGGAGTAACTATATCAGCAAAACTTACATAACTACTTTTAATTAAATATCCAGTAGGTACAACACCACCCGCAGCATCAACCCAGCTTAGATTATTATAATAATATGCAGGATTACCAAGAACGCCTGAAAAACTTGTTGGATAATTTGTTGGTTCACCTGCTATAACTGCACCGTTACAAGTAACATTAGCAGTTGTACTTCCACCACTATTAACGACAAGTTCACCGTTATATGTACCAGCTGCTAATCCTAATTTTAATCTTACATAAACAGGGGTTGAAGCTAAAGCTCCGCCAGCATATGCAATGTTAACACTTCCACTAAAAGTTGAGTTGTTAAGTGAGACTTCAAAATTAGTTGAGCCTGTAACAGTAATATTTCCTGATGCAGGAGATAAACTGCTGCCGGTTAAACTATAGCTTTGTGAAGTAGATGTACCAGCGCCAACTATATATTCAAACCCTGATAGAGATGAAGGAGTTGCTGTTAAAGTCGCACTACCAGTAGCCGGGAATAAATCAGCCCAGGCAGTTCCAATTCTCAATCCATCTAAAACAACCTGAACAGAACTTCCATTCGTTCCTTGTCTTATCGCAACAGCGTCGATAACATTTTGTCCTGCTGTAGCTGTATTTGTAACTTCAGGAGTACCAGCCGCAATTTCATTTGCTGGAATTCCAGAAGGAACAACCCATAATTTTACTTCATCGTTGCCAGCAGCACTAATAGTATATTTTACTATTAAAAGATATGTGGTGTTTTTAGCAAAACTTGTTGTGCCATATGTTGCAGTGCTGGTATTAGAAATACCAAAGTTAACAACATCACTTGTAATTTTAGCAAAAACTCTTGCTGAAAACAAAGAGAATGATGTTCCGCTTACTCTATCACCGATATTTAAAAAATAATCGCCGCTTTTTGTAGAAGCAGCATCATTAATATTTACAAGGGTACTTAAATAAATTGAAGCTCCATCAACATTCTGTTCTGTGAATCCTTTGTTGACATCTTCGCCACCAAGATTTTGTACTAACACTGCGTTACCAAGTCCGCTGCCTGTATAACCGGAATAGGTTAAACCAGATGTAGTAGAGAGAAAATTAGTTGTACCGCTATGAATGTCCCAGCCATTTGTATTAAGTTGACCTGAGTATTCAAAATTATCGACTAGCAACTGCCCAAACATATTGCCATTTAATGACAGCAACAGAATAATGGATAATAAAAAATATTTAAAGTTTTTGTGGATCATCTGGTTCTCCTAAATAATTATAAATAATGTTGTTGATTTCTAGACCGTGATAGTTTTTTTATGACACTTTGCAAGCTAACATTTTGATAAATTTAGTGGGGTAAACAAACTATTATGATTGTGTTAGGGGAATGTTAAGAAGTCTTGTTAAAATTTTATTTCTAATAAATTGCAAAATTAAATTGCCTGTTAATAAGATTACCAGCCAGATCTCTTAAGTTATTTACTATCACTTTGTAGGTGGAAGTGGGAGAATATTTTTCAGTAAACAATACTACAACTCTATCGCCGTCTGCAATTCCTACTTTGTAAACTTGCACAGGCATAACAAGATCTTTAAGCACAAGGTAATTATTCACATTAAAAATTCCTGCTCTAGACATTGGCTCACTGAATGTAAGTGCAACTCTTGAAGTGTCATCATTTTGCTGTCCGTATGAAGTTGTTTGGATTATTAACTTACCATTTTGAATTACATTCACCCAGTATCCAGTTCCTCTCAGTAAATCATTTGCAGTTGTAAATATTCCATTACTTACATCAAACTTGTAGAATGGTGAATTAAGAATTCCAGGTGGCGAAGTTCTAACAAGGATTGAAGCTGAACCCGTTGAAATTGATCCAAATGAATTCCAACCTGTATATACAGTAATGGTATCGATTGATGATTGTTTAGGTCTGTTAAAATATAGTTTCCCATTCTGGCTGAATTCGACCCAATAACTTTTACCTGCTTCAACAATTGAAACACTCTCATATGATTTTGTTTGATTGTTAAATTTGTAAAACGGTGAGCTAATAATATTTGCTGGAACTGTACTTATAACTGATGAAATTGATCCAGTAGAAAGTGAACCGATAAGGTTCCAACCTGCTTTAACATTAATTGATTCTTTTACCTGTGGATAACCTAAACTGTACAAAATTAAAATTATAAAAAGGCTCAAAAGTATTTTCCATGGTAGCATAGCATATTAGTTTTGATAAAAGGAATTTAGGATTACGCGTCAATTCTTGTTGCAGTATAAAAATATTGCGTCAATTTTAACAGCAAAGAAATGGTTATGATTGTGTTAGGGGAATGTTAAGAGAATTGAAATATTATATCATGGGCAAAATGATTTGCCCATTTAAAATTATTTTAATAAAATCATTTTCTTTGTTTGAACTAATTCACCGGCTTGTAACTTATAAAAATAAACCCCAGAGCTAAAACCTTGCCTACCGGCAGGCAGGTTGGTCATTGTAAATTGTACATTGTACATTCCGCTGGGTTTTTCTTCGTTTACTAGAGTTGCAATTTCATTTCCCAAAACATCATAAACTTTTAGTTGAACTAATTGTTTACTTCCAATTGAGTAGTAAATACTTGTACTTGGATTAAACGGGTTTGGATAGTTTTGTTCTAATGCAAATTCACCTGGACTTATTTCAACTTCAATTTCATTTGAGTATGTAAACGTTCCATCGTAATCAATTTGTTTAAGTCTGTATTTATATTTTCCTGAAATCAAGTTCTCATCAACAAATGAATAAGACTGTGGTTCAAAAGTAGTTCCATTCCCACTAACAAAACCGATAGCATTCCATTCTTCATTGCCGGCTGAAGACTGTTGACTGAAGACTTGCTTTCTTTCAATTGCAAATCCTTGATTATTTGTTTCCGTTGCTGTTTGCCAGTTAAGATTTACAGAATTGTTTTGAGGAATGGCATTAAAAGAAATTAATTCTGCAGGTATTACGTTTTGGAAAGTTAAAATTAGATTAAAACCCAAATTACCGAGTTGTATCAGAGCTGGATGAGTAAAAGAACCAGAGACTGGCAGCTGATATGTAAAGATTAAACCATTTAGCCCATCTTGTATTACTCCTGAGACACCCTCAGGAAAATCCCACGAAATATAAACCGCAGTCGCAGCCTCATAAACTAAACACGCTATCTTATAAGTTTTTATTCCAGAATATGGAATTACTCCTTGTCTAAAATCTTTCCAGGTTCCAAAAATAAAAGAAAGAGGATCAGGTTCAATTGGTGGATCCAAAACAGCTTCAAAGTGATCGTATGGTATACAATCGGTTTCAAATCCTGGTAAATCCCACGGACAATACAACCAATATTTACCAAGAAAAGTATCAATTGAATCAGTAGCAAGCGAATCAATTCCACAATAAAGTAATCTTGAACTATTTGGATTTCCAGAATTATCATAGACAAGAATTGGAATAGATATATCAGCCTCTTGAATTGTCTGTGCATTCAAGAAAGAACTTAAAACAAAAGCGAGTGATAAAAATAAGTTTCTCATAATTCCCTCTATAAAAATATTTGCCTCAAACAAGTTTTATTTAATAAGAATCATTTTTTTAGTCTGTATAAACTCACCAGCTTGTAACTTATAAAAGTAAATTCCACTGGCAATCGCAGGACGGGAGTCCTGCGCTACATCAAACTCAACCTCATAACTTCCAGCCGGTTTTTCTTCGTTTACTAAAGTTGCAATTTCATTTCCCAAAACATCATAAACTTTTAGTTGTACAAATTGTTTATTGCCTATTGCATACTGAATACTTGTACTTGGATTAAATGGATTTGGATAGTTTTGTTCTAATGCAAATTCACTTGGCGTTATTTCAACCTCAATTTCATTTGAACCTGCCTGTCCGGTAGGCAGGTATGTAAATGTTCCATCGTAATCAATTTGTTTAAGCCTGTACTTGTAAATTCCTGAAGATAAATTTTCATCAACAAAAGAGTATGATTGCGGTTCTGTTGTTGTTCCATTTCCACTAACAAAACCGATAGTATTCCATTCTTCACTTCTTTCGTCTATCGTTTTTCGTCTTTCAACTTTAAAACCAGAATTGTTCGTTTCAGTTGCAGTCTGCCAGCTAAGATTTACAGAATTGTTTTGAGGAAATGCTGTGAATGAAGTTAGTTCAACAGGAATATAATTGTTAAAAGTTAATAATAATCTAAGTTTATTAAATGGATTTGAAACATAGAAACTATCAGTTCCACTAATAAATACATTTATTAGTGTTCCTGTAAATATATCTTGCATCTGACCAGTCACACCTTCAGGTAATTGCCAATGTATTGTCGCTGGGGTCCAGAATCTTACTCTATATTCAGCTGTTCCGGTATATGGTAAGGTCCCGTATCTATAATCGCTAAAAGATGTCAGAACACCGCTAAAATTATTATATGGTAAATCAAGTACAAAAGCGAATCCAGGAGGTGGTATAGGCGGCAAATTTACCTCGCCTAGTATCGTATCAATACTATCAGTTGCAATGGAATCTATCCCAATAAATAAGGTATCTTGCCAATACATTGGATAGGGAGGATTATTAAAAGTGATATAAAATGGAATAGATACATCAGCTTCCTGAATAGTCTGTGCCTGCATATTTAATAAACTCACAAAGGACAAAGAAATGAATAACAGTTTCATACACCCTCCTGCATAAAATCGAGTTATTAAGAAAGAAAATATTTTAATTGTTTAAGCTTAGCGAATGAATTTGTGCTACAGGAAAAGTCCCCGAATTACGGAACAATTTTACTGTGTTAGAAAAGTAATTTCAAGAAGACTTCAGTTATATAATTATAAAATTTGTGTTATGTTGATGTTAAACTTTATTTTATAGTTAGCAATAGATCACATATATTAAAAAAAAGTTGTATTTAACATAAGTATTGATTTATTTTTGAATAGAACTTAAAGAGCCTATCTGTAAGAAGGCTACTTAATTGTATACTTAATAAAATTATAGGACTTGATCTTTTAGACAGGTACCAATGAAAAACAATTCATACTCATACCTCATTGTCGGTAACGGCAAATTTTCCAAACACTTTCAATATTTATTTGCGATTAAAAGTATCTCATTCAAACTTTGGTTTAGAGGTTCAAAAGAATCATTTGAATCATTATGTAATGAAGCAGAAAAAATATTAGTTCTAATAAAAGATGATGAGATTATAAATTTTATTGAAGCGAATAGACAATTTGTAGATCAACCTATAATTTGGATTCATTGTTCTGGTATGATTTCAACTCCACTTGCAGAAAGTGCTCATCCATTAATGACTTTTACAGATAAATTATATGAACCACAAATATATAATTCTATTCCATTTATCACAGAAAAAAATAGATTATCATTTAAGGAATTATTTCCTGATCTTAATAACCCAAACTTTCAAATCGAATCTCAAGATAAAATTTTATATCACGCATTTAGTGTTATGAGTGGAAACTTTACAACAATTCTTTGGCAGTGCTTTTTTGATTTTTTAACTTCAAGAAATATTCCGCAAGCAATAGCTTACACTTATTTGGATAGAATTATTCATAATTTAAAAGATGATAATTCTCCACTAACTGGTCCAATTCAACGCAAAGATGTAAATACAATTTATAAACATCTTGAAGCATTAGAGAATAATCCTTTTAGAAATGTTTATATTTCATTTTTAGAAGCTTATGATCAGATAAAAACTGGAGCTGAAATTGAAAACAATTAATGATTTTAAGCTAAAAAAAACCGAAGGGATTCCAATTTCATTAATTACTTGTTATGATTATTGGTCGGCACAAATAATAAGCGAAACGGATATTGATGCTGTCTTGGTTGGAGATAGTGCTGCGATGGTAATGCACGGATTTGAATCAACTGTAAATGCAGAAATTGAAATGATGTCCTACCATCTTGCGGCAGTTAAAAGAGGATTAAAGAATAAACTACTAATTGCTGATCTTCCATTCCTTGTTCACCGAAAAGGTGATCAACACGTTACTGAAACTGTTGATAGGTTTATGAAACTTGGTGCAAATGCAATTAAGATTGAAGGTGCCGGATCCAATATAAAAATAATTAGTCATATAGTTAATTCAGGTGTACCTGTGATGGGCCATATTGGGTTGATGCCTCAATCTGTTAACTCCATAGGTGGATTTTTAGTGCAAGGAAAAGATGATGAATCATCTAAAAGAATAATTGATGAAGCAAAATCTTTAGAAGATGCTGGGTGTTTTTCAATTGTGTTGGAATTGATTCCCGCACAACTCGCAAAAGAAATTACTGAATCAATCAACATTCCAACTATAGGTATTGGTGCCGGATCTTATACATCAGGGCAGATATTAGTATTACAAGATTTGTTAGGAATGAATAAAGATTTTAATCCAAAATTTTTAAGAAAGTATCTGGATGGATTTGAGTTAATAAAAAATTCATTAAACAAGTATAATAGTGATGTTAAGAATAATCTTTTTCCTAATGAGCTTGAAAGTTTTTAGTGACAAAAGTTATTTCAAATATAAAACAGTTTACAAAACTCAGGAAAAGCAAATCTTTAACAGATAAATCAATTGGATTAGTTCCAACAATGGGAGCTTTACATGAAGGTCATCTTTCAATAGTTAAAAGATCAATTAAAGAAAATGATATAACTATTGTTACAATATTTGTAAACCCAACTCAGTTTAACAGCAAGGAAGATTTACTAAAGTATCCGCAAAATCTTAAAGGTGATTTATTCAAATTAAAAAAACTAAAAGTAGATTTTATTTTAGTTCCAGCTTTCAATGAAATTTATCCTGATAACTATGCTTATGTTTTAACTGAAAATGAACTGAGCAAAATTTTGTGTGGTAAATACAGACCAGGACATTTTGATGGTGTATTAACAGTTGTAATGAAATTACTTAACATCGTAAAGCCAACTCATGCGTACTTTGGAGAAAAAGATTATCAGCAATTAAAGCTAATAAAAGCAATGGTTGATACATTTTTTATTGATACTAAAATTATTGCACATCCGATTGTTAGAAATAAAAATGGACTCGCACTAAGTTCCAGGAATGAGAGATTATCTTTAGAACAGCAAGTTCTTGCAGCAGAGTTGCATAAAACATTATCTTCAGGATTGTCAATCACAAAAATTAAATCAACACTTAAACAAAAGGGTTTTGTAGTTGAGTATGTAGAAAAATTTGATAACAGGATTCTATCTGGTGTTTATCTAAATAAAGTAAGGTTAATCGACAATGTTAAAATCTAAAATACTTTTTAATATATCAGGTTCAGTTGCAGCATATAAAAGTGCTTACCTTGTTTCCAAACTTGTTCAAAATGATTATGATGTTCAGGTTGTGATGACTGAAGCATCACAGAAGTTTATTGGGAAAGCAACTTTAGAAGGATTAACAGGCAAGCCAGTTTTGATTGATCATTTTGAGGATGGTAAAATGATGAATCATATAAATCTTATGAAATGGGCTGATATAATAATTCTTTGTCCCGCGAGTGCAAACACCATTAGTAAAATGGCAAATGGAATTGCTGATAATTTAGTTACATCTTTATTTCTTGCTCACACTTGGGATAAACCATATTTAATTGTACCTGCAATGAATACAGCAATGTTTAATCATCCATCTACTCAAGAATCCTTAACCAAGTTAAAAAATTGGGGAGTTGAGATTTTACCAACTGACGAAGGGTATCTTGCTTGCGGTGATACAGGTAAGGGAAAATTATTGGATCCAGAAAAAATATATGATCTTTTAATAAATTATTTTCAGGTTAATAACAAGAAAAAAGTTAAAGGAAATATTTTAATTACTTCTGGAGCTACACGAGAATATTTAGATGGTGTTAGATTTATTTCAAATATGAGTACTGGTAAAACAGCATCAACAATAGCAAGTTCGTTTTGGATAGTAATTATAATGTTACTTATGTGCATGGTCTTAATACAATATTACCCGATGGACATTCTAAAATATTCAATACTCTAATTTTGATTGTCTTAATAACACCCTGCAACATCTTATTTCTGAAAATCATTACGATTGTATGATTCATGCTGCTGCGGTTAGTGATTATACTATTGATGAAATCAAAACTCCAGGTCAATTGATTAAGGAAATAAAAGATAAGAAACTCAACTCAGGACTTGAAGAAGTAACAATTAAATTAAAACCGACTCCTAAAATAGTAGATCGATTAAAATCTCTTTCAAAAAATCAGAGTGTTATTTTAATGGCTTTTAAGTTCTCAACTGAAGATGATTTTCAATCAGCAAAAAAAGATGTGCAAAAACTTTTTAAGCATTCGCATGCAGATTATATTGTGCTCAATAATTTACACGATAGGACTTCAAATGATACTCAACTAAATTTTAAAGTTTTTGATAAAACCGGATTAATAACTAATCTTGTTAATTCGCATCAGCTTGCTAAAACGTTAAAAAATTTAATAATCAAGTAGGATTAAATATGCTTCTTTGCTTGGATATTGGTAATACTCAAATTTATGGTGGTGTTTTTAGCGATGAGAAAATAATTTTTCAATTCCGATTCTCAACTAGACAAACTTTCTCATCAGATGAAGTTGGAGTCTTTTTAAGATCAGTTTTAAAAGAGAATAATATTACTCCAGAATCTATAAAAAATATTGCAATGTGTTCGGTTGTTCCTGATGTTGTATATTCAGTAAGAAATGGTTGTATAAAATATTTTGAAATCGATCCGTTTATTTTGCAAGCTGGTGTTAAAACAGGATTAAAGATAAAATATCTAAATCCACAAGAAGTTGGTAGCGATAGAATTGCAAACGCAATTGCAGCAATAAACTTACATCCAAATAAAAATATCATTGTTATTGATTTTGGGACTGCTACTACATTTGATATTATTTCAAAAGAAAAAGAATATTTAGGTGGTGCAATTGTTCCTGGAATCAGAATTTCGATGGAATCACTCGAAAGCAGAACTGCAAAATTACCAGCGATTGAAATTTCTAGACCGGAAAAAGTTGTTGGAAAAACTACTAAAGAAAGCATTCAATCAGGACTTTATTTTGGACACATTGGGATTATTAAAGAGATTATTCAGAGAAGTAATCAGGAAGCATTTGGCGGTACAAAATCATTTGTTATTGGTACTGGTGGTTTTGCAAATATGTTTAACGATACGGGAATATTTGATGCTATTTATCCCGATCTTGTTTTAACGGGTATAAACTTAGCTTATAAAATGAATCTAGAAAAAGAGAAATAGAATGTTTTTAAATGTTTTAAAATCAAAAATACATAGAGCTGTAGTCACAGGTTCTGATTTGAACTACGAAGGAAGCATCGCAATTGATAAAAAACTAATTAGTGCTGCAAATCTGCACAAATTTGAGAAAGTTGAAATCTATAATATTAATAATGGAGAGCGTTTTGCTACTTATGTTATAGAAGGCAAAAAGGTGAGATATCATTAAATGGTGCTGCAGCTAGATTAGTTCAAAAAGGAGATTTAATTATTATTGCTTGCTACGCTAATATTGAGGAAAATGAGTTAAAATCATTTAATCCTACAATAATAATGGTGGATGAAAAAAATAATATTTATAATTCTTAAGGTAATTCTTTATAAAAATATTTTATTCTATTTATAAAACTCTGAAAAAGTTTTTTTAGAAAATGTAATTCCACTTTTTGAGGATGGGATTAAAGAAAATTCCTTTAGCTTCTCTAAACATTTATAAATTGGTTTTGTTGATAAAACTCCACCTTTTTCATTTATATAACCAAGTGCTACAATATCAATAAATTCAGGATCGTTAAAGTTGTGCTTAATAAAGATTGAATGGTATACTGTTTCATTATCTATAATAGTTAAAATTCCATCCAATTCTTTGGTAGTTTCAATTTCAAAAAATCTATCTATAAAATCAATTATTTCAATTTCAAAATTGTTTTCGGCTAAAACCTGCCAGATAATACTTTGATTCTTGGTCGCAGCTTTACTAACCTTTACTTGTTCTAGTCTCATTAAAAATTTTATTCGCATTTAAATTACCCAATAATCTTTTCTGTAAAAGTATTTTTGAAAAAATCTGAATATTCAATGGTGATCTCCTTATTTATCTCAAGATCTGATAGTTTGAACAAGTGATCAGTTTTGGAAGGATCTACCCAACTATGTTTTTTCGGTTTATCAGATCCACTGAATAGTTCAATAGTTGCAGGATCAAATCCTAAAAATCTTTCTAACGTCCCTTTTCTTATTCCATCTTCGTACCAAAATACTTTCTGATCATTTGTTGCGCCCCAGACATTCATAGTTAAATCATTTTTGTTGTTTTCATTTTTATTCAAATAAGATTTCATCTGATATTTTAATTCTTTTCCTGTAGATTTATACATCCAACTTAGTTCACTGCCTTTAACAGAATATTGCATATATCCATTCGGAGTTCCATCATCACAAATATTATCACTCCACCAGGCACCACATACTGCACCACAAACATGAATTTGCACTCCTTGTTCAGATATGAATTCACTTTCGTGCATATGTCCTGTAATAATGTAAGATTTATATCCTTGTAAAATGCTATAAAGTAATTCGCGGTTTACAACTGTAACACTGGCTTTATCAGAATAATTATTTCTTTCAGGACTAAAATTATTTGGAGGAATATGACAGAAAACGACAACAGTTTTTCCTTTTTCAATATATTCAAGATCTTTTTTTAACCAATCAAGCTGAAGCTGATCAAAATAACCAATGTAATCTCCGTACCAGAAAATATCATCGAGCACAACATAATGCACTTCACCTTTGTTGAATGAATAATATCTTGGACCAAAGAAATTCTGAAATGTTAAATGAGATTTTTCATCTGTTCTGCTAAGTCCATCTACATCGTGATTACCTAAAACCTGGAAATACGGTAAACCTGTTTTTGCTATTGCATTTTCATAATCTGGAAATAATTCCAGGTGATCGAACATAATATCGCCGCAAGAAACAACAAATAAATTTTCTTTGTCTGGATAGAATTTATTTACATCATTTATAGTCTCATTATTAAATCTATTTATATCATCCATATCTAAAGTTTGAGGATCAGCGAAAAGTAAAAATTTATGTTCATTATCATCACTAGATTTTTCTAAATTAAAATCAATTACTTGTTCATTTGAGGTGTTATGGGTAATTCTTTTATAAAAATTTGCAGTCCCATTTTTTGATACAGGAATTTTATAACCTGCAGGAATTGAAATAAAAATAAATTCCTGGTTTGAATCAGTGATTAATTCATAAGTCCCATCACTTGTTGTAGCTGTAACTGAAACTCCATCTGAAACCACTAATTCTTTTACAGGTTTAGAGTTTTGGGTAACTGAACCTTTTACTCGAATGTAACTTTTGTTCAGAGGATTGATTAAAAGAGGTTTGTATGGATCAGCCAAAATAGAATCAGCAATAAATATTGCTCCTGAAACCATTCCTATTTGCTTTAAAAATTTTCTTCTTGAATTCATTTTTATCACATATTTGTTTTTATTTCTTTTAACTCAAATACTATATCTCCGAGTCCCATCAAATCTCTTGCTGTTCCTATTATTCCTCCACCTTCAATAATGGCAGACATTTTTACTAATCCAACATTTTTTGCATACCATTCTGTAACAACATTTCTTGTTCCTGCTGATGAATTAATAATAGTAACTAATTTTACTGTTTCAAATGTGCCAGCCGGAACTTTTAACTTTTCTGATTTCTCTACTTTTGCACTTAAATTAATTGTGTTTTTATCATCATCTTCGTACTCCGTTCCTTTCCACTCCCAGGTTTTACCAACTTCAAGAGGAAATTTTATTCTTGGTAATGGTTCGCTGTAAGAAAATGTTCCTTCTTTGTTAAAGACTAAAAACAATTTCATTTTCTGATAAGTCTCTTTTACAAACACTCCTTCATCATTAATTAGTAATTTTTGTCGATATGTAAAATCATCACCAGTAAATGTAAAGATATTTAGATTTAATTCTTTGTCTACTTGTAAAATTGATTCGCCAAAATCTGAATCATAAACGAATTGGTTCTTTTTATCGGTAGGAAAGTATTCACTGGTTAGATTTATTGCGTTTAAATATAAATCATTAGCGTAGTAAACATTTTTCTTAGCGGGAGAAAACGCGATTGTTGATACCAGGATAAGTGAGTAAACCCAAAAACCTTTTTTCATTTTTATGCTTTTAATTATTAATAATCATTAGCATAATAAAAAAGCAGTATAATTGAATTGTTAATTGTGTGTTAAGTTTTGGTTAACAATTTGTGATGTGTAAAGATAAACTATTTAACAAGCTCAATCTCAGAATCAGACGGAATAGTAAAAAAGTTAAGCTTGTGATTTTCAATCACATTTATATAATACTGATATTGCTGCGAGAAAATGTTTTCCCAGCTTTGTTTGCTCGCATAATCAATACAGTTTACTGAAAGCATTTTCAAACGTTCTTCATCTTTTAACAGGGAAATGATTTGTTTACTAAAATCAATTGAATCTTTTGCTTTACAAACTATTCCATTTTGATTATGCTTTATAGAGTTGGAGGCACCACCTTCATCAGAACAAACAGGTACAAGTCCGCTGGCCATTGATTCGAGAACTACATTACCAAAAGTTTCTGTTGTAGATGGAAAAACAAATAGATCGCTTGATGCAAAAATTGTAGATAACTCTATACCTGATTTATGTCCAAGAAATAATGCTTCCGGCATCAATTTTTTTAAATCTCTTCTAATAGGACCATCACCAACTATAACAAATGATATATCGTTTCTAATGTTTGTTAACAGATCATATATTTCTGCAAAAGTTCTAAGATCTTTTCCCATACCAATCGACCAACAAAAAGTATTACTTTTTCCCCTCAATATCCAAAGATTTTTCCATCTTATCAGATTTATAAACATCACTGAATACATTTAAATCAATTCCGTGGGGTAGGTATTCAGTTGTCTTAAAGCCTTTATCGCGAAGTTCTTCCATAATTGAAATCGAAGGAACAAAAACTCGGTCACATCTATTATAAAGTTTTCTAAGATAATTCCAACTTATAAATTCAAGTTGTTTTATGTTGTAATACTTTGCATAACTTGGAAAGTGTGTATGATAAGTGGCCACTACAGGAATATTATTCTTCTTTCCATACTTTATAGCAGCTAGACCTAAAGAACATGGTGAGTTAATGTGAATAATATCCGGTCTAAATGCTTTTAACTTACTTTCAAATTTTTTGTAACCGGGATAAGCAAATTTATATTCTTTATAAAATGGAACAGGGATAGATGGAACTTCATAGTAATTTGTCATCTGCTCGTTACGTGATGGAATTTCTGAAGAGATAAAAATATTTTCAACATCATTTTCATTTAACCAATCTATTAATCTGAATAAAACTCTTGTAACTCCATCCTGACCGGGCTTCATACTCCCAGCAAAATAAGCAATGCGAATTTTACTTTGTTTGATTTCAAGATTTATCCTTATTAATTGTATACAATTATAAAATGCTAATATTATCTTATTGTTAAACTAACATTAAAAAGGAGTTAACAATCAAAACCTTGTTGTTGTAGTACTACTCTTTAATAATATTAGTAAAACTAATTATGGTGTTTTATTGTTTACTAAAATCTTAGAAAAATTACTTAACCTTTTAACGTCCCACAAATTGCTGTTCGATATTTTAGACTATCTAATAGGCTTTCAGGTTTGGGTAAAAATAATTTCCCAAAAGAATTAGTGCCCTTAAACACAAAGCAGTTATCAAGAGGAATGTTGAATTATACTTTCTTTCAGCATTATCATGAATGGAAACGTCCATTTTGGGCAGTAAAACAATATGATCCAAATGAAAATAGTTTTATCCCAAGATCACATCTAGGTGTATCAATAAATGTAACTCATAGAAACTGGACAGCAATTGGAAATATGGATTGTGATGTTGAACCAATTGTTGATCCTTGTGGTTCTGTTGTTCCTTTTATTGATGGCTGGAGTTTGGAATGTTGGGTGAAGTATAAAGAGCAAATAATTTTTCCCTCATATCATAAAAAAATTAAACAAAGGCTTGTTGATGATTTACCAATTGTGGAAACGGAGATTATTGAAAACGATTTTACATTAAAAATAAATCATTACACTTTGCTTGATAATTTATTTTGTGAGTATGAAATTATTCAATCAAATCCTCAACAAGATATTGAACTTGAACTTATAATTGCTGTTCGTCCGTTCAACTTTGAAGGTGTCAGTCCAATAGATTCAATTCAGTATATCAAGGATGAAAATTCATTTATCGTAAATCAGAAAAATAAAATACACTTCAATTTCGAACCTGATAAAATTATTCATTCCAATTTAGAATTTGGAGATTCTGCGGATCATATTTTTAATATTACTAAACAGATTAGATCTAATAAAATTAATTGTAAATATGGATTTGCCAATTCAATTGCTGTTTTCAAATTAAATAATCTTGATATTAACAAGAATAAAATTAAATGTTTGATAAATCTGAACAACAAAACATTAAGTCAATTTGAAGATATATCTTTAGACACCATCAAAGATTATTGGAGAGATATTACAGATGTGGGGAGTTCATTTACAATCCCGGATAAAAAACTATCTTCAATAATAAAATCTTCATTGATTACTTCACTTCAATTTATAGATAGTAATAAAGTTACTCCTGGTGCCGCAATCTATCACCAGTTTTGGTTTAGAGATGCAGCTTTCCAATTAAATATCCTGGACAAATTAGGTTATTCTCGTATTACAAAAAAAATATTAGATACTTTCTTTAGTTATCAAAAAAAAGATGGCTATTTCCAATCACAAAAAGGTGAGTGGGATTCTAATGGACAAGTACTCTGGATGTTTTTACAACATGCAATGCTATCAAACGATTTATCAATTCTAAAAGATAATTTTTCTAAACTTTATAAAGCAGTTAAATGGATTGACAAAAATAGGCTAACAGGAAAAAAGTTTTTTTCAGAAAAATATTTTGGATTATTACCGAAAGGTTTAAGCGCTGAACATCTTGGTTTAGCTGATTATTATTTTTGGGATAATTTTTGGGCAATTGCTGGAATTAAATCCTTCATGTTAATGTGTGATTTAGTAAACGAATCAAATCCAAAAGAATACGCTAAAGGTTTGTTAGATGAATATGAAAAAGTTCTAAATGAAAGCATTGGCAATTCAGCGAAAAGTAATCAATTTACAGCCTTACCATCGGCTCCTATTAAAGTACTTGATTCAGGAATGATTGGTTCTTTGATTGCAATTTATCCATTGCAAGTCCAAGATTGGAAAAATAAAATATTTAAGAATTCTGTTGAATATGTCTATAAAAATTATTTTCATAAAAATCTCTTCTTCCAAAATATAATTCACTCTGGCGGCAATCCTTATATTACTTTGCAAATTGCTCATTCTTTTCTTTACTATGGTAAAAGAGAATTGTTCAATAAAATTTTTAATGATGTACTTGATTATGCTTCCCCAACTTTAAATTTTCCGGAAGCAATCCATCCATTAACAGGTGGTGGAGTAATTGGTGATGGTCATCATGGTTGGGCTGCTGCAGAAATTCTCTCAGCATTAAAAGATTCCTTTGTATTTGAAAAGGGCTATTATTCTTTAGAAAAAATTGATTTAGTACTGCTTTCAGGCATCGATATTAGATTATTTGAAAGTAAAACAGAAATATCAGTTAAGGATATATGTTTACTTTGCGGTTCAATTTCACTAAAAACAAGAAAATCGAAAAACCAAATTGAACTTGAAATAACTTATAAAAGTAATGGATTTTACAAAGATGAAAATATGATTGTTGTTTTACCATATATCGTTAAATCAATTAGTTCTCAAGTTAAAGAGTTATCTATTTCATTTGAAGAAAATGAATCCACTGTTTATTATAAAGCTAATTCAATGAAAATCATTTTCGACATTTAATGTAGTCAGCATAACATTGAGTAAAATGTTTAAGATTGTTGGAGCAATTATTGCATTATTAGGTTTGACTATGAGTATCAGTCCTTGGGGTGATTTTTATTGGTTCCGGGTTCGTTATAATTATCGGGAAAATAGATAACAGTAAAACAAAAATATATTCTAAATCTGAAATTGAATTAAAAATAATAATATGTATTTTTTAATATCTAAACAGAATAGTTAAATAATAATTCTTAAAGTTTAATATTATTCCATTGTCAATAAAAGGTTTCTCATTAATATCACTATTAATCATAATCAGAGGGTCGGAGGTTCAAGTCCATCTGTGCCCATAATTCTGGCTGATTTCGTAAGATTTCAGCCTTTTTTTATTTTACAATGGAATAAAAATTAATTTTGAAATACCAAAATCACATACACGCATTAATTCAACAAGATTCATCAATCATTGGCAGAGAAAAGTATTTAAACTCTGCAGTTTTAATTCCAATTGTTGAGGTTGATAACAAAGAATATTTTTTATTCCAGAAAAGATCTAAATCTGTTAGACAACCTGGAGAGGTTAGTTTTCCGGGTGGGCATTTTGAAAAAAGTAAGGATAAGGATTTTCAATCTACTGCCGTAAGAGAAACTTGTGAAGAACTTGGAATCAATGAACAACAAATTTCAATTCTGGGTAAACTTGGAACTCTTGTTGCTCCAATGGGAGTTATTGTTGAAGCCTACATTGGGAAGTTAAATATTAACTCGCTTGATGAATTAAAAATTGATACTAAAGAAGTAGAAAAAATATTTATTGTTCCAATAGATTTTTTTATAAATAATAATCCTTCAGAGTTTACCACACGACTTGAACTGCATCCAACTATTACGAATGAAAGTGGAGATAGGGAAGAGTTACTACCCGTAAAAGATTTAGGTCTACCAGATCGATATGCATTACCCTGGAGAAGAGGAAAACATAGAGTACTAGTTTATAAAAATACTGAAGAAGTTATTTGGGGTATTACTGCTGAGTTAGTTTTTGAACTTACAAATAAATTGAAAGAACAAATTGATAAATAAATACAAACATGTTATCTGGGATTGGAATGGCACTCTTCTTAATGATGTTGATTACTGTCGTAAAATTATAAATAGAATTCTTGTAGAAAATGATTTACCAAAATTATCATTACAGAAATACAGAGAGATTTTTACTTTTCCAGTTCAGAATTATTATGAAGCCGCAGGCTTAGACTTTTCTAAAAAATCGTTTGAAGTTCTGGGTAAAGAATTTATTGATGAATATGAAGCCAACAAACTAACTTGTAGTTTACACGATAACGCAGTTGAAGTATTATCTTTAATTCATAAGCAGGGAATAGGGCAATCTGTACTTTCTGCATATTTGCACGATAAGCTTGTAAACATTTTAGACCATTATGATTTAAGAAAGTACTTTGATAATATAATTGGCTTAGATAACATTTACGCAGGAAGTAAAACTCATTTAGGTTTGATGTTAATTGAACAATTGAATTTGCCGGGAAATGAAGTGTTATTTATTGGCGATACTTTACACGATGCTGAAGTAGCAAAAGCAATGGGAGTTGATTGTGTATTAATTTCAAATGGACATCAGGTAAAAGAAACGTTGATGGTGAATTATAATTTGGTTTTTGAGGATTTAAAAATTCTGAAGGATTATCTTAAATTATAAAAAAGGCTAAGTGATTACTTAGCCTTTATATAATTACTACTGAAATAAAATTAATCTCTTATTATCAAACTTCTCTTCTTCAAAGCTTCTTCAAGCGAGTTGAAATAACCAACTCTTACTCTGTACCAGGTTCCATCAAGCTCTGGTAGGTTTGCAATTACTACAAAAGTATTAAATCCTTGCGCTTTATAATTTGCAGATTCTTCATCAGCTTTTTCTTTTGTTCTAAATGATGCAACCTGAAAACAATAAAGATAGCCATCTGTAAAAACCATTCTGCCAACATTTCGTTCTGCTGCAGGATTATATTTTCTGGTTTCAGTAAAATCTGGTTTCTTTTCAGTTTCCTTTACTGGATTAACCGGAGTTACTGTTTCAACAACATTTTTTACATTTTCATCAGATATAAGAATAATTGCAACTCTTCTATTTAGTGCTCTGCCGGTTTCTGTTGTGTTATCTGCAATTGGATAATCTGAAGAATATCCGTTTGATAATAATCTTGATTTATTTATTCCGTTGCTTACAAAACAATTGTAAACAGAAAGTGCGCGTTCTTTAGAGAGTTCAAGATTTTTCTCATACTTGCCGGTGTTGTCTGTATGTCCTTCAATTTTCCATTTTGTATCAGGATAATCGTTCATCACTTTTAAAACTTTTTGTAGTTCAGGAAAAGCAACATTTAACAAATCTGCTTTACCAATCTCAAAATTAATTCCACCGCTTAAAATAAATTCTGTTTTTTGGATTGGTTCAAATACTTTTTCATCAATCGGGCAGCCCCATTTATTTACTTCAGTTCCAACCGGAGTGTTAGGGCATAAATCTTTGAAGTCAGGAACGCCATCATCATCAGCATCTTCCGGACAGCCACGATCATCAACATATACACCTTTTGGGGTATCCTTACATAAATCAAGATAATCCGCAATTCCATCTTTATCAGAATCAACAGGACAGCCATTAACATCCACAGGAATATTAACTGGTGTATTTGGACAATCATCAGCATAATCAGGAACATTATCTTTATCTGAATCAACAGGACAGCCAAACTCATCTACAGTAACCATTGGTGGTGTTTCAGGGCATTGATCAAACTTATCTCTAATTCCATCACCATCAGTATCTTTAACTCCGCCAAAGTAATATGTTAATCCGCCTAATGCATGAAAGAAAATATCGTTATCAGTTCCAAGTTTGTAGCCATCTAATAAATCTGAGTTGATATAGTTTACTCCGGCAGCGATGTTTAATCCAAAATTTTCTGATAATAAAAATTTTACTCCTGTTTCACCGGTTAACATAATTTTGTGAGGACTGAATGAACCTATTGCGGGCTGTAATTCATTTCCATCCTTAGTTTTTGGATCAAAATAAAAATATGATATTCCACCAAACAGATATGGTAAGACAGTTGTTGTTGCAGCATAGTTATAAGATACACCGCCACCAAAATTGTATGTAAGTGTTCTAAAATCTGCAGTATTAATAAATTCTGAATTTGAACTTGGAGAGCCATCAGCGGTAAGATAACCCAGGCCACCAAATGCTTTAAACCCAATTGAACCAAAAGATAATGTTGGGATATAAAATTCAAGCGATGCCCGTGTTAGTAAATCTAAACCGTCATTTTTAAAATCTGTTCGGCTATAAGTTACTCCGCCATCAATTGATAAAGCAAACTTGCCAGAGTAAGGATGAAATATTTTTTCATCATAATTTGATTGAGCAAAGATTTGTGTAGTTATTGTAATTAAAATAATTATGTAATACATAAGTTTCATTTTTAGTCTTCTCCTCTGCGTTTAGAGCAAAATCAGAATTTATAATCCGTAAAATAATGTAATTGAGAATGAATTCTTACAGCCAATTAAAAAAACTGGTTCACGAGTTTTATCTTCATCCGTGATATCTGAATAGATGTAAGAACCTTTTAATATTAGATCATGCATGTATTCGTATGTTACATCAAGCCCGATTCTTTTTTCTTTTCTTACTGGTGAGTAGAGAAAAGGAAAATTTTTTTCATCCATTCCAGAATATGCGTAATAAATTTCATCAAATGCGCCTTTGCGAATTGATTCTAAAAACAATTTAAATTTCAATCCACGAATTAAATGGTAGTTAAATTGTAATCTTAGTTGATCAGCATTTTGCCCAAGCCAATGACCAAGTGAATATTTTAGATGTTTATAATTTGTTGTTTCGGTTTTGTGTTCATAAACCCACGGATTTAACCTTGTATATTCAAGCGTTATATCAAGGTTATCAAATAAAACATCAACAGATTTTCCGCCAAGTGTTAAACCAACCCAGGTATTTTCAAAATTATTATCCAGAACATTTCTTATTTCTGTTACATCAATAAAAGTTGTTGCATAGAATTGAAAATTTTTAGGATACTTTGCAGAGATATCAAAAAACATTGCGCCGTTTGCATCGTTTACATTACCGCGGCCAGAGTTATGATCCAAAAATTTATAAAACATAAATGGAATAAAAAATTCGGGACGCAAATCACCACTGTAAACAACTGAATTACCAAGCGATACATCCAACCATTCCAATGGAGTAAAAGTTAAAAGATTTGCAGCAATATATTTTGGGATATAATTTTTTTCCAAATTTTGGCTTAGTGTTCCGGGATAAGAATAATAAAATGAAGATGAATCATAAACCTGAGAACTTAACCAACCATGTAAATAATTAAATCTTAACCAGCTTGTTGGTTTTAATTGTAATCTTATTTGCGGATATGATGGAGCTTTGTCTGATAGAATAAGTTGTCCAAATTTTCCGTGTCCCCATTGTAAATAATCTTTAGCTAGTGATACTTGTCCCCAGCTCCAATTAAAATTTATACTTCCTTTAACATCGCTGTATTCAACACCATTTGGTGCGCCTTTAGTCCATGCACCACGATCTTGAGAAAAATATTTTGTTTTATCAACATTACTTCCAAATTCACCTTTATCCCGAATATCAAAACTAAATCCAAACCAATCAGAATAAGTTCCAAAAGTTGATGCGCCAACCCAGCGAATGTGACCAGATTTATTTCCTGTTGAAGACAAACCATAACCCGCTATAGGAGAGAGTTTAAGATTAAATAGTGAATCAGAATATGAATATAAAAACCATCGTTCTTTTACTTGATTAAAAAGTGTATCTGAATGATTAGTAAAAACATCTTCAAAATTATCATTTGTTGCTAACTTATTTATTTCATAATAAAATTCTGAAGCCCAAAATCTAAGTTCATCAAATTCTACTTCACTAAAACCTGAATTATTGAATTGGTTTTTATTTTTTATCTGTAATAACTTCTCTGCAATATATTTGCGGGAAAAAGGTTTTGCTTCATCATCAAGAGTGATTATTCCTTTTAAATTCATCCTATTTAAAAATTCATAAACTCCGTTTTCTGTTTCAACATTAACAACTTGAGCATATAAATTAATAGATTGTTGATTAAATAAAATTATCGTAAGTGTTATAAGAAGATATGAAGATAAAAATTTGAATGATTTTAGAAAAAGTATCAATTAAATTACTCTTAAGTATTTTTGAATATTGCTTTCAAAAAATACTAAATATTAAGACACATTAAAACTTTGTAAAATAATATCAGACGGCTGAAATTTAGCTAAAATAGTGAAGGGAAAATTTATGCGCTTCTTTTTTTCTTAAATAAAATATTTGTGATGATTATAAAAAAGTATTTTAAATCGGTAATAAAAGGGGAGCTATCGTACAAATCAAAATATTTTTTTTCAGATAATTCTATTTCTTCAATTGTCTTTGGCATATCAGCATAAAATGGTGGAATAAGTCCTGGTTTGTATTTTTCTCTTCTTGCCCTAAACTCATCTGAGTATAAGCCTAGATAATGATTACTTACAGGTCTTACCCCAACTAACTTTATTTCGCCACGTACAAGATTTATTAACATTGGTAATTCATCTATCCAAAGTTTTCTTAGAGTTCTGCCCCAACCAGGAATTCTAAAATCATCTTTAAATTTGCCACCTTCACTAAGTTTATTTCTATCATAAATAAACTCTTGTAGATATTCTGAATAAGGATGCATTGTTCTGATTTTATAAACAAAAATTTGTTTACCATTCATACCAACTCTTCTCATTTTAAAGATGGGACTATACGAAGGATTTGTATCTGTTGAAGGTCCTTTAATCTTTTTTGCAACGAAGAACACGAATTCATTTATTTCTGTTAGATCAATTATCTCAAAGCCGCAATAGACTAATCTACCAAGTGCTTCTGCTAATGAAATTGCTCTATCACGACCTTTACTAAAAGTAAAATAAAATTTTCTAAGGACAGGTATTTTTGGGAATACTCTTCGCCATATAAAATCAGCAAAGTAAAATAATGTAGATATTAAGAAAGGATATTTTTTTTGAAAAATAGTGTGTCGGTTTTTAATTGGGATTAAACATCCTACATAAATACCATTAACTGCAATTTTATCATTTACCAAACGGAAGTAATCGTTAATACGTTTTAAATCATTTATCTCATGTAGATTAACAAATAATTCTAAACAATTATGGACAAGCACTTCAACATTATAAATATCTGATGAACGTATAACCATTACTTTATTTGCTTCAAATGATTTTAGTTCAAGTTCGCGCTCCAGAAAATTAAAAACTTCAGGAAAATCTTTTAAATACTGAAACTGCATTTTCTGCTTTACATTCGATTCATCACTTTCTGAACTAAGAAACTTATATTTACCGGTATAGATTTGTTGTACTGGAGTATTTACTGGTTTACCAATTTCAAAAGCTCTTAAAAAAACATTTGTTACTTCATCAGTTGGATAAGGTAGTTTGCGAACGTACAAAAACAAAAATGCAGCAAAAGATATTATTGAATAGATTATCACTGCATTTAAAAAATATGGTGCGTATTCAGGTTTGATATTGATTGTAAAAACCAAAAGTGCTGTTGAAGATAAAATCAATAAATAAAATTTAAATTGTAAACCTGTTGCTGCCCAATTATTTACAGATCGTTTTACAGGATTAAATCGATGTGTAAATAATGCTGAATAAATCCAGCTTGTAAAAATTAATATGATTGCTAAAATGTGTCTTTCATTTAGTACTGTAAATCCTATCTTTAAAACTATAAGATAGTAGATGGAAAACGATAAAAAAATAAAATCGGGTATTGTGTATAAATATGAAATTGGATTATGTTGAATTATACGTTTGATGTTTTTATTTTCTGATGAAACATAGAAGTAAATTGATTCTAAAATCGAACCACTTAACATAGACCCTAAAATTACATATCTTGAAAGTGTGCTTGCATCAGTAATAAGCAGAATTAATGAAAGTAAACCTAAAGCTAATAAAACTGATATATAAATTTTTCGAAGTGATTGTAAATACTCGTGCTTACGAGTAAGAAAAACTTTGTTAGATAAAATTGAAGCAACAAAAAGTGAAATAAGATAATAACCGAGCAATTCTAAATATCTATCTTCAAGAATTAGAGTGCTGCGTTTAAAGTAATACCACCCAAAAAATGTTAGCAGGTAAATTGCTATAGCAACTGTAGAATTTATTAAAAAGAGTTTTGTCTTTTTAGGTTGTAGCAATTCTGATTCTTCTAAAGAACTTTGATTTTGAGAATTTAAAATATCAATTTGTATTTCAGATTTATTTGTGTGCATAATTAAAAATGCTTTTCACTCATAATATATCTAAAATTTTTCATCTTACGGAAAAGCAAGTAATATATTTTATTGGATGGTTAAAGATTGCACATTAAAAAAGGTATTTTCAGATGTAAATATCATCCGCAATAATAATATTGTTGTTAATTGATTTTACAATCAAGATAATTCTCGCAAATTCTTTTCATCGCTGTGTTAGCTGAATTAAATGCCCAGATTATTGAGCCGCCTCGTTTGCCTGCACTTAAATCGCCAGTTAAAAATAATCCAGGAATTGTTGTTTCATATCCTTCTTTTAAGATTGGATTTGGCCCATCAAATTCAATTCCAATAAGTTTTAAAAAGTTTTCCGGTGTTGATCCGCCAAGTGCATAAACAACGAAATCAAATATCTCAGCTTCATTTTCTGTAAAAATCACTTTAGATTTTCCATTTTCATCCTCAATTGATGTAATGTTTGAATTTAATTTTAGTTTGATTTCATTTTGATTAGCTAAAGATGTTAAGCTTTCAAGATTTATTTCATTCATTCTGCTAAAACTATCTTTACGGTAACTTAAAGTAACATCATTACCAACTTGATGTAAATACTGGCAATACTCTGATGCTGAATCACCACCACCGACAACAAGCACTTTAGAATCTTTTATTTCCTTTGATGTAACATCAAATAAAACTTTTTCGTTTAAAGTAACTGGTACTTTATATTCAGGTTTGTTCGGTTTGCCAAGAATTCCAACTGCAATCACAACAACTTTGGATTTATAAGTATTTTTATCGGTGTAGATAACAAATTTCTGCTCGGTTTTATCCTGATGGATTTTATAAACAGTTTCCGAGTAATGCACATTTAGCTTATGATCTTCAATTGATTTATCAAGATAAGAAATCGTTTCGTGCTTTGATGAATCAGCTAAACACATAACTCCGGTGCAAGCCGCAGCAAATCCTTTATAGTTTGCTGTAACCAATTTATTATCCGGATAATATTTTTTTATTGTAAATGAATGCTCTTCAGATTTTTCTAAGATTAGTATTTTATCTGTTGAAATGCCAGCATTTACCGCTTCAACCGCCATACTAATTCCTGCCGGGCCAGCACCAATAATGATTATATCCTTCATTTATCTCCTTTTAATAATATTAAGTAATTATAAGATAAGTTAAATCTAATATGGATTCGTGACAATTCTTAAAGCTCATTGTTAATTGTTTGTTATAAATTGCACATCGTCTTCGATTGGTTTTTTTAGGCTCTCTCTATATATTTGGCAATCATTTTTCAAAGAAATTAACCAGAATTCATGCAAAAAATAAGAATCAGTGATCTTGGAAAATTCGTCGGGCAGGAAGTTACACTTCAGGGCTGGCTCTTTAACAAACGCTCAAGCGGCAAAATTAAATTCATAATTCTTCGTGATGGCTCAGGATACCTACAGTGTGTTTACTTTAAAGGCAATTTAACTGAGGAAGTTTTTGATAAGGCTGATAAGATCGGGCAGGAATCTTCAATTGAAGTAACTGGAAAAGTAAAAGCAGAACCACGCGCTCCCGGTGGATTTGAACTTGATGCTACAGGCTTAACAGTCATTTCAGATGCACACGATTATCCAATCACACCAAAAGATCATGGAATAGAATTTTTACTTGATAACAGACATTTATGGTTGCGCTCGAGTAAACAAGTAGCAATTTTAAGAATTCGTCATCGTGTTGTTAAAGCAATTAGAGATTTTTTTGATAATAAAGGATTCACTTTAATGGATCCGCCAATCCTAACCCCAAATGCTGTTGAAGGAACATCTACACTTTTTGAAACTCCATATTTTGATTTAGGAAATGCTTATCTAACTCAGTCTGGACAGCTTTATGCCGAAGCTGGAGCTATGGCGCTTGGTAAAGTTTATACATTTGGCCCAACATTTCGCGCAGAAAAATCTAAAACACGAAGACATCTAACAGAATTTTGGATGGTTGAACCTGAAGTTGCATTCAATGATCTGAATGACAACATGGATCTTGCTGAAGAATTTTTAGAATATATTGTTCAAACAATTCTTACAGAAAGAGCTGAAGAATTAAAAGTTCTTGAACGCGATGTTACAAAACTTCAAAATGTAAAACGTCCTTTCCCACGTGTTCATTATGATGAAGCAGTTGAAATATTAAAAAAGAATGGAATTGATTTTAAGTGGGGAGATGATATAACCGGCGCTGATGAAACGATAGTTTCTGCACAATATGATAGACCAATTATGGTTCATCATTATCCGGCAGAAATAAAAGCATTTTATATGAAACGTGATCCAAATGCACCAAAGTATGCTCTGGCCGTTGATGTACTTGCACCAGAAGGTTATGGAGAAATTATTGGCGGAAGTCAAAGAGAAGATAACTTAGATTTTCTTTTAGAAAGAATAAAAGAACACAATCTTCCCCAAAGTGCATTTGAGTGGTATTTGGATTTAAGAAGATTTGGCTCGGTACCTCATTCAGGTTTTGGATTGGGATTAGAAAGAACTGTAAGTTGGATTTGCGGATTGGATCATTTACGTGAGGCTATTCCTTTCCCTAGAATGATATACAGAAATACTCCTTAGCAATTAACGCTTAGAAAATTTTATGACTTTAGATGTAATTTTATTTTTTGTTTTTGGAATTGTTGCGGCAGTTACAGCTGTTATAATGATAACCAGAAGTAATGCAGTAATCTCAGCGTTATTCCTGGTGTTAAATTTTGCAGCACTTGCAGGATTATATCTAACATTAAATGCACAGTTTATTGCGGTAACACAAATTATTGTTTATGCTGGTGCAATAATGGTTCTTTTCCTTTTTGTTTTAATGTTATTACGACCAGAAAATGAAAAGAAATTTTTAGAGTTGAATCCAAAAATAAAAATCTTTGCAATGGTTATTGCCTTTGTTGTATTTGCTCAGCTTGCCTACATAATATTTTTTGCAAAACCTTCACAAAATATTTCTAAAGATTTAGCAAAAAGTGTTGAAGCCGGAACAATTGAATCAATCGGCAGAGAATTATTTACAAATTATGTTGTCCCATTCGAAGCTGCAGGATTTTTATTACTAGCTGCAACAATTGGCGCATTAGTTTTAGCAAAAAAGAAGTTTGATTAATTATGACAATAACAATCGAATATTATTTAATTCTTAGCGCGTTTATGTTTTTTGTCGGAGTTGCCGGCGTACTTATTAGAAGAAACGCAATCGTCGTTTTTATGAGTATTGAATTAATGCTCAATTCAGCAAACTTAACATTAGTAGCATTCTCGTCTTATCTTGGAAATTCAATTGGACAATTATTCGTTTTCTTTGTGATGACAGTTGCGGCAGCTGAAGCAGCCGTTGGACTTGCAATTATCATTGCAATATTCCGCAACAAACTTACAGTTAACATTGATGAAATAAATATTCTAAAATGGTAAAAGGCCCCATCCAACTTCCCTTAATGGGAATGGTAAGGCAAAACAAAATTATTAATGATTATTTTTTTTAGTATGAAATTAGAATTGGATAGAATTTTTAACTCTTTCTCTCTCCCCTTAGGGGAGAGATGGAGAGGGGCTTCCTATGCGTGAATTAATTTACTTAACCGTTGTTCTTCCTTTAGTTGGATTTTTAATCAATGGTATTTTTGGTACCAAGATTAAAAATGAAAAACTAATAGGTGCAATTGGCAGTGGTGTAATTGGAATTTCATTTCTTATTGCACTTGGTGCTTTCTTTGAAACTCTAGGTTTACCGGTTGATCAAAGACAAAAAATTGTTACTCTCTTTAGTTGGCTAACTGTTGGCAATCTTAATGTAAGTTTTGCTTATCAGGTTGATCAGCTTTCTCTTGTTATGGCATTAATAGTTACCGGCGTCGGATTTTTAATCCACGTTTACTCAATCGGTTATATGCACGGAGATAAATCTTTCTGGAGATTTTTCGCTTATCTTAATCTCTTCATCTTTGCAATGATGAACTTAATTCTTGCAGATAATTTTGTTCTGTTATTCTTGGGTTGGGAAGGTGTAGGTCTTTGTTCATACTTACTAATAGGATTTTGGTATGATAGAAAATTCGAAAAATCTACAACATCTGATGCAGCTAAAAAAGCATTTGTTGTAAACAGGATTGGTGATTTCGGATTTTTACTTGGAATGTTTTTAATCTATATGACTTTTGGAAGTCTGAACTTTAACGAAGTTTTTTCTCGTGCAGTTTCGTTTGATGTTTCTACCGCAACATTTGGATTTATTGCAATATTTTTATTTATCGGTGCAACAGGAAAATCCGCACAAATTCCTTTGTTCGTTTGGTTACCAGATGCGATGGCTGGTCCAACACCGGTTTCAGCGCTCATACATGCCGCTACAATGGTTACCGCTGGTGTTTATATGGTTGCCAGAACATCAATTATATTTGCAAGTGCACCTGATATTTTAATGGTTGTTGCGATCATTGGAGCTTTAACTGCTTTCTTTGCTGCTACAATCGGTATCGTACAGAATGATATTAAAAAAGTTTTAGCATATTCAACAGTATCGCAACTTGGTTATATGTTCTTGGCAATGGGAATGGGTGCATTTTCAGCAGGAATTTTTCACGTGATGACTCACGCATTTTTTAAAGCACTTTTGTTTCTTGGTGCCGGTTCTGTAATTCATGCAATGCATCACGAACAAGATATTCAGAGATACGGCGGATTGAAAAAATATATGCCGAGAACTTATCTTACATTTTTAATTGCTGCTCTAGCAATCTCAGGATTTCCACCCCTTTCAGGTTTTTTCAGTAAAGATGAAATTCTCTGGCAAGCTTATGCAAATGGAGGATTATTCTTCTGGATACTTGGAGCAGGCACAGCAATGATGACCGCATTTTATATGTTCCGTCTTTACATTCTTACATTTGAAGGAACGCCAAGATTCGGACACGATAAACATCCACATGAATCTCCGGCAGTCATGACTTTGCCATTAATTGTTCTAGCTGTCTTAGCTGTAATTGGTGGATTGATTGGAATTCCTGAAATATTTTCTGGTGAACATGGAAATCAATTTCATAATTTCTTAGCACCTTTGTTTAAAGATGCTGATAGAAAACTTGCATCATTTAATGCTCATTCACACTTCGAAGAAATACTTTTGATGGTTTTATCTGTTGTGTTTGCTGTTGCAGCAATAATGTTTGCAAGATATGTTTATCTCAAAAAGATTTCTATCGCAAATAATACAGCACAAAAGTTTAAAGGATTATACAATTTGCTATGGAATAAATATTTTGTTGATGAAGCATACGATACAGCAGTTGTAAATCCAATTTTACAAACATCAAGATCATTTTTATGGAAGATTGCTGATAATAAGATTATTGATGGTGTTGTAAATGGTTCAGCAAATATTATTGATGTTATTTCAATTAACATAAGAAAATTACAAACAGGTGTGGCTCAGTTTTACGCATTAGTTATGGTGTTGGGAATTGTTGCCGCCTTCTTCTGGATAATTTTAAGTTTATAAAATGGAACAAAACTCACTGTTAACATATTTAATTTTAATTCCACTTATTGGTTCAATCTTAATTTTATTCATTAAGAAGGAACAAGTAAATTTTATTAAATATTTTGCTGTCGGATTATCAACATTTGCATTCCTGCTTTCACTCGTAATTTATTTTCAGTTTGATTCGGCAAATTCTGATTTTCAATTCATAAATAAAATTGAGTGGATAAAAGGATTAAACATCCATTATCACGTTGGCGTTGATGGAATGTCTTTGCTGCTAGTTTTACTAACAACTTTTCTTACGCCGCTTACTTTAATTTCAAGCTGGTCAAGTATCAAAAACAAAGTAAAAGAATTTACATTTTTCTTTTTGATGCTAGAAGTTGGAATGCTTGGTGTTTTCATTTCGCTTGATTTGTTTCTCTTCTACATTTTCTGGGAAGCAATGTTAATTCCAATGTATTTTATAATTGGAATCTGGGGAGGTAAAGAAAGAGTTTACGCGGCGATTAAGTTTTTTATTTATACAATGTTTGGCAGCTTGTTAATGCTTGTTGCAATTGTGTGGCTAGCTGTTTATGCGATTGGCCCACTTGGATATTTTACAACAAACTTAATTGAGCTTTATTCAGTCGCACCACAAATTCCGATGAACATTCAAATTTGGATGTTCTTAGCATTTGCATTCAGTTTTGCAATTAAAGTTCCTTTGTTTCCATTGCACACCTGGTTACCGGATGCCCACGTACAAGCTCCAACTGCTGGTTCTGTGATACTTGCTGGAGTTCTGCTTAAAATGGGAACTTATGGACTACTAAGATTTAATCTTCCTTTATTTCCAGAAGCTTCAATCATTGCTGCTCCATACATTTCTGTACTTGCAGTAATTGGAATTATTTACGGCGCACTAGTTGCAATGGTTCAAACAGATGTTAAAAAACTTGTTGCTTATTCTTCGGTTTCTCATTTAGGATTTGTTGTACTTGGAATTTTTGCAATGACTCAAGAATCAATTCAAGGTGCAGTAATACAAATGATAAATCACGGATTATCAACTGGAGCATTATTCCTTTTAGTTGGTGTGATTTACGAAAGAACACACACTCGTGAAATTGCTGACTACGGAGGAATTGCAAAACTAGTTCCTGTATTTTCATTTGCATTAATGTTTGCTTCACTTTCATCTGTTGGATTGCCGGGACTAAACGGATTTGTTGGCGAGTTTTTAATTCTACTTGGTTCATTCCAATCTCCAATATTAAACAGCTGGTGGTTTACAGTTTTTGCAGCAAGTGGAGTAATATTTGCCGCAGTATACTTATTGTGGATGTATCAGCGGGTTGTGTTTGGTGAAGTAAAAAATCCAAAGCTTGATGGATTGAAAGATATGAATGCGAGAGAAATATTTGTTCTTGCTCCGATATTTATTTTTATAGTTTGGATTGGAATTTATCCAACTACATTCTTAAAAGTTTCTGATAAATCAACCGCAAAAGTTGTGAAACAAATATATCATCCTGTAAAAGTTAGTCCTGTGGAACTTGGTTTAAATCAATCATCTAAACAAGAAGTTAAAAGATAAGATTACAATGTTTATAAATTTTCAAGAATTTTTTAATTTAATACCAATTATAATTGTTGCAACCGGCATTGTATTATCTCTTTTAATTGAAATGTATTCCAAGAAGAGCGAAACAATTCTTCCATGGTTTTCTGTACTTATGTTTTTAGCTGCCGGATTGCATTCACTTTATTACACAAAAGATGTATCTATCATTCTCCAGGGTATGCTCGCAACAGGCGGAAATGTAAATGTCTTTCACGCAATATTTACACTTGGAGCCGCAGTTGTAACTCTACTTTCAATCGATTACATAAAAAAATACGGTGCATATTTTGGCGAGTATTATATCATCATCCAGACTTCTGTTTTGGGCATGATGTTAATGGCCGCAGCGAAAGATTTATTTGTAATCTTTCTTGGTTTGGAAATTATGTCCGTTTCATTCTACATACTTGCAGGAATGAACCGTAAAAAAGCTGGTGCTAATGAAGCATCACTTAAATATTTTTTACTTGGTGCATTTGCAACTGGATTTATTGTATACGGGATTGCATTGATTTACGGTAGCGCTCAAACAACTTCTATTGATTTTATAACTTCTAATTTTGCTGAGTTAACCAAGAATTTATTGTTCATATCTGGCGTCCTTCTTTTCTTAATTGGATTCTCATTTAAGATTGCAGCATTTCCATTTCATATGTGGGTGCCGGATGTTTATGAAGGTTCACCTACAACAGTCGCAGCACTATTTTCAACTGGTGGAAAAGCAGCTGCATTTAGTGCAATCTTAGCGACCCTTTTTGCGTTATTTAATGGACCAAACGGAAATTTATTTACACCATATTTTGCAGTAATTTCAGTTCTCTCAATGTTCTACGGAAGTATTGTTGCGATTGCACAAACTAACATTAAGAGAATGTTAGCTTACTCTTCAATCGCGCACGCTGGTTATCTTGCAATTGGCTTAGCTGCCGGAAATCATGATGCCGTTGCAGGAGTTATTTTTTATTTAGCTGCTTACACATTTATGAACCTTGGTGCATTTGGAATTATTTCTTTGCTTGAAGGAAAAGATGAAACAAATCTAGACATTAATTCTTATGCAGGATTAGGAAACAGAAAACCTTTATTAGCTGGTTTACTTGCGGTCCTGATGTTTGCTCTTGCTGGGTTACCGCCATTTGGCGGATTCTTTGGAAAGTATTATATCTTTGTTGCGGCTATTAAATCGCACTTAACCTGGCTCGCAATACTTGGAGTTTTATCCAGTGCAATTAGCGTTTACTTTTATTTGCGCATAGTTGTTTTGATGTACTTTAAACCTTCAGAAAATGATTTTGCAATTGAAACAAATAACAATGCAATGATTGCAATTGTTTTTTCAGTCCTTCTTATAATATTACTTGGAATCTTTCCCGGTACATTAATAGATTTGGTAACAAAATTTATTTAGGATTAAAAAGGGAAGTAATTCCCTTTTTTTATGATAAAGAAATTATATGATACCACTTTATAACACATCTCAAATTCGTAACCTTGATACATTCGCAATTAAAAGATTAAATGTTCCCGGAATCGTTCTGATGGAAAATGCTGCAATTGGTATTTATCAATCCATTTTAGAACGAGTTGGAAATATAAATTGCGTTGGAGTTGTTTGTGGAAAAGGAAATAACGGCGGCGATGGTTATGCTGTTGCAAGACATTATTCAAATGCAGGGGTTGATGTTAGGGTAATTTCTTTAGGCTCTCAAAATGATTTAAGTGAAGACTGTAAAACAAATTTTAATATTTTACAAAGTCTTTCATCACAAAGAAAAAATCTTAAAATAAAATCATATAAATCCTTAAAAGATATTAATTGGTTAAAAGATTGTAATGTAATTGTGGACGCAATTCTTGGTAGTGGATTTATTGGAGATCTGAAAGAGCCTTATTCATCAATAAGTAAATCACTAAATAAAATATCCTCCTTTAAATGTGCAATTGATGTTCCAACAGGACTAAATTCTGATACTGGTTTTGGTGAAATTGTTTTCAATTCTGATTTAACGGTTACACTTGGTGAGTTTAAAAAAGGATTGTTTATTGGAAATGGTTACGAGTTTTGTGGTGAAGTCACTTTAAAAGAAATTGGAATTGGCAAAGATTATTTTGATGATATAAACCCGGATACATATTTAATCGAACCTGAAGATGTTTATTCATTTTTACCAAAAAGAAAAAAAACAGTTAATAAATACTCTGCTGGAAAAGTTTTATCAATCGCTGGATCTTATAAATATCCGGGAGCTGCAGCATTAACATCACAATCTACTTTAGTTTCAGGTACTGGCGCATCAATTCTTGCAATTCCAGAAGGTACAAAAAAACTAATACATAAAAACTTGCTTGAAGTTGTTGTTGAGTCTTATGGAAATGCAAAATCAAAATATTTTGATGAGGAAGCATTAAAAACTCTTCAACAAATAATAAAATGGGCGGATGTTGTTTCGATTGGTCCAGGTTTGGGCAGGGAAGATGAAACTGTAAGTGCAGTTAAAAGATTTTTACTTGATCAGAAATTTAAGTTTGCAGTTATTGATGCAGATGCACTGTTTGCATTAGATAAAACATTTATAGAAAAAGTTAATCTTAAGAATTGTATTCTCACTCCGCATCTCGGAGAGTTTTCTCAAATGATTGGTTTAGAATCTAAATTGATCGAGAAAGATATTCTTAGTTACGGAAAAGATTTTGCGGTTAAACATAAATGTATCTTAGTCTTAAAAGGTGCACCAACAATTATTTTTAATCCTGATGGTGAAACATTTATTAATACTACAGGAAACAGTGGCATGGCAAAATTTGGTACTGGCGATGTACTTACAGGAATTATAGCTGGACTACTATCGCAAAATAAAAATTCTGAAGCGGCTGCAATAGCAGGAGTTTATTTACATAGTTTATCCGCTGATTTATTACTAAACAAAAAGCCAATCTCAAATTACCTTGCTTCAGATATTTTGAATAATTATCCTTCCGCCGTAAAATTTTTAGAGGAAAGCATTGTATAGTTATCTCCAATCACACAAAAAACACCTTATTCATTTACCATTATTAATTTACTGGATAATTTTATTTATTCTAACATCGTTGCCAACAGGTTTAGCTATTGAAACCAGAGATGTAAGTGATAAACTTTTACATTTTGGAGCTTATGGATTATTAAGCGGATTACTTTTTTTGAATTTGCACTTCCAAAATAAATTTCAATTACTAAAAAAATATCCTGCAACACTAACTGTCCTAATCGCATCTTCGTATGGTTTTTTTGATGAAATCCACCAAATGTTTGTACCAGGTAGAAGTGCAGAATTTTTGGATTGGCTTGCTGATTTTTCGGGTTCACTTTTAGCTGTTTTGATAACCGGATATCTGATCAAAAAGATTAAAGAATTTGAGCTTAAAGAAGTTTGAGTTTTAAATTATGATTACCAAAAGTAACCAAATTGTGAAAACAAATCTTTTTTGTAATAGTTATTGCTTTCTCACACAATAGAATTTTGTTGATATAATTAAATCCATTTGTAGGCAATAAAATTGTTTTTTTAACCAATCAGATTAAGTATTTTTGATTCAGAAAAAATTTAAGTAAAAAATTATAATTCATTGAAATAATGATTAAGAATAAAAAATATAATTCAAGTAAATCACTTTTACTTTTTATTTTAATCATACTTGTAAGTCTTTCTTTCCTCTATTTTATTAAGTATCAAAACCAATCATTAAGCTTATCAGAATTTAATCTTTTAAAAATAGGAAACATCATTAATTTGTTTTTCCATTTTATTTTAATTCTTGGTGCATTTATAATCTTTTATAGCAAAAGCATCCAACCGGATATCAAATATTTATTTCCTATACTTATTATTAGTCAATTCTTGCTTATCTCTGTTTATGTAGCATCAAAAATGTCACTTCCATTTGATGATTTATATTATTTAAGCCAAAGCGGGAATAGATTATTTATTGGCATATTGTTTTCATTATACCAATTTACTTTTTTTGTAATGATGTTCTATATATGGGGTAACGTATTTAAATTAAAAAATTTACTAGTGATAAGATCCATACTTAATGCTGGCTGGATAATGCTTTTCTTTTTAGTGCTTTCTTTTGTGTTTATTATTACAAAAGAAAACTCATTCGAAGAATCAGACTTTAAAATTGGTAAAAACAATTCTGCTGTTGTTTTGGGTGCCGCAGTCTGGAGTAAAAATAAACCAAGTCCAACATTAGCAGCTCGCGTTGATAAAGCTATCGATCTGTTACAAAGAGGAAAAATAGATGCAATCTATTTAACTGGTGGAAATGCACCAGGCGAACTTGCTGAATCCGAAGTAGCTTATAATTATATTAAGAAAAAAAATAAAAATGTGGTTAATATTTTTAAGGAAACAAATACAAAATCCACAAATGAACAAATACAGTATATAGAATCCAGCCTTTTGACAAATGAAAATAACAAAAATATTATAGTAATTTCGGACAGCTATCATTTAGTGCGGATAATTGAGATAAGTAATTTTCATAATATACAAATACAAGTGGCACCATCGGATTTACCATTAAGTTTTGAAAAAGCATTATATTTTAAAGTACGAGAGGCTTTAGCATTAGTTGTATTCTGGTTCTTTGCATATTAATTAAATCTATATCAGGAGTGATAATGTCGGCAGTGTTTAAGAGAAGAATAGTTAGAGAAAGAGTTTTACAAATTCTTTATGCGTATGAAATTAATAATGAAAATCTTATGGCTTTAACAAATAGCTTACTTGCTGAAGTGATAGATGAAAATGACAAAAAATTTGGTGAAGATTTAGTAAATCGTGTTCTGATAAACAAAAAAGATCTTGATGATAGAATTCAAAAGCGAGTTAGTAATTGGGAAATGGGACGTATTGCTCTTATCGATAAAATATTATTGCGTATGGCGATTTGTGAATTATTGTACTTTACAGATATTCCTCCTAAAGTTTCAATCAATGAAGCAATAGAAATTGCAAAAATTTATAGCACTGCTGGAAGTGGAAAATTTATAAATGGAATTTTGGATACTATTTTATCAGAAGAAAAAACTTCTGGCAGTCTAAATAAAACTGGTCGAGGTCTGGTTGATGAATCTGTAAATAAACAACAACCTAAAACTTCCTAATGAACGAAAAGAAAAAAATATTTATATGGACTCTTTTCGATTTTGCTAACACATCATTTTCAATTGTTGTTGTAACATTTCTTTACGCAGTATATTTCAAAAAAGTTGTAGCGCAAGGCCAGCCAATTGGTGATTTATATTGGTCAATCGGTACAAGCTTAGCTATGATTATAACTGCATTAGTTTCACCTGTACTTGGTGCGATTGCAGATTATTCTGCTGGTAAAAAAAGATTTTTATTATTTTTTACTTTATTGTGTATTACTGCAACAGCATCACTCTTTTTTGTTGGAAGTGGAGATGTTTTTTTAGGAATTACAATTTTTATTTTTGCAAATGTTGGATTTGAAGCTGGATTAGTTTTTTACGATTCATTTTTACCCGAAATTACAACACCAAAAAATTATGGTAGAGTTAGCGGTTACGGATTTGCGATGGGATATCTCGGTTCACTTGCAACTTTGGCAATTATCTTTCCACTTATTCAATCTGAAATGATTAAAGAATCTTTCCCAATCGCAGCATTATTCTTTCTTGTATTTTCATTACCAATTTTTATTTATTTAAAAGATAATAGAAAAGTTGTACCAGAGCATGAATCTTTTTTAACTATAGGCGTAACACGAGTTTGGAATACTTTATCACATCTTAAGAATTATAAAAATCTTGCAACATTTTTACTTGCATATTTCTTTTACATTGAAGGTGTAAATACAATAATTTTCTTTTCTGGAAATTATGCCAGCACAACTTTAGGATTTTCAGAAACAGAATTATTGGTTTTCTTTTTAACTGTTCAAACAACTGCAATTGTCGGTTCTGTTGTTTTGGGAATTTTAGCTGATTCAATCGGACAAAAAAAACTATTATTATAACTTTAATTATGTGGTTAATTACTGTTGTGATCGCTTATTTGGTTCAAGATAAAAATGGATTTTATGTTGTAGGATTAATTGCAGGTGCTGCAATGGGTTCAAGTCAATCAACAAGCAGAAGTTTGATGAGCAAACTTACACCTGTTGATAAGAAAACAGAATTTTTTGGATTTTATTCTTTCTTCGGAAAAAGTTCTGCGATTGTTGGGCCATTAGTATTTGGATTGGTTAGCTATATTTCTGGCGATCAGCGTTTAGCGATATTTTCAATCGGAGTTTTCTTTTTAATAGGGCTTTTTATTCTTTTAAAAGTTGATGATAAGCCAGTATTATCAACTTGAACTACCTTTTATAAACTGGCTGCCCAACAAGTTTTCTAACATTCCAATTAACTATTTCTGATTTTTGCTCACTTCTTTTATCACATTCTTTATAATCACAAAACTTACATAGCTGTGGAATACAATAATCTAAATGAATCTTTAAATCGGCTTGAGAAAAATCTTTTTGTAGTTCAGCTTCAATTACATTTTCTTCTTCATGAGTTTGTTTTATGTTAAAGTAGTAGGGAAGTATAAGATGAAAATCTATAAATAACTTATCTCCTGATTGCCAAAATCTTAACTCGTGAATATCAATCCAGTAATCTTGTTTTATAGAAATAAGTTTATCAGATAATTTATTAAGAGTTTCGGGTTTTACTTCATTCATCAATCCGCCAATTGATTCGCGAATTAATTTGTAACCAGTAAATAAAATATTTAATGCAACAAGAATTGCGATTATTGGATCTAACAATTCTATGCCTGTAAATATAACAAGCAGCACAGCAGCTATAACTCCAAAGCTAGTAATCGAATCGGTTAATACATGTTTACCATCAGCAACAAGAGTTAGAGAATTTGTTTTCTTACCTGTTTTGATTAAATAATTTCCTAAAATCAAATTAACAACTGATGCGATAGTTATAATTACAGCACCAATACCTAATTGTTTTAATTCTGGTCCAGATATTATTGCTACAACACTTTCATAAATAATTACGATTGCCGCAATAGCAATTAAAAACCCTTCTATACCAGCTGAAAAATACTCAACGTTTCCATGTCCGTATGGATGAGAATCATCTGCAGGACGTGAGCTTAAAATAATACTGTACAACGCCATTGAAGTAGCCATAACATGAACAATTGATTCAATTGCATCAGAAAAAATTGCAGCAGAACCAGTAATTAGATAAGCTCCGATTTTAATAAAGAACATTCCAAATCCAACAACAAGCGAAATTATGGCTGCTTTTTTTCTAATTGCAAGTTGATCTGAATAATTTGAATTGTTCATTTTACAGATTTCTTAGTTTATTTGCTGCAATTTCCAAAACGCTATCTTGTTTTGCAAAACAAACACGAATTAATTTTTGCGAATTATTGGAAGTGTGAAACGGTGAAAGTGGAATTACCGCAACTCCAACTTCTTTTGTAAGATATTCAGAAAATTCAAAATCATTTTTATCTGAAATATTTGAGTAATCAAGTAATTGAAAATATGTTCCATCACAATCTCGTAAAATAAATTTAGAATCTTTAATCAAACTTCTAAATAAATCTCGTTTGTTTTGGTAAAAATTATTTAAGCTGTAAATATTTGATTCATTGTTCATAAACTCAGAAACTGCTAGTTGTATAGGGGTGTTTACAGCAAACACTACAAACTGGTGAATCTTTCTTAACTCTTTCATCAAAAATTCTGGAGCACAGCAATATCCAATTTTCCAGCCGGTTGTATGAAAAATTTTTCCAAACGAGGAAATAACAAATGCACGTTTAGATAATTCCACCGATGAAGCAAAACTAAAGTGCTTTTGATTATCATAAACAATGTGTTCATATACTTCATCACTAATCAGAAAAATATTTTTATCTTTTACAATTTTCTCAAGTTGTTTTATATCTGATTCTTGTAGAATTGAACCGGTTGGATTATGCGGAGAATTAATTACAATGCATTTTGTCCTCTCAGTAATTGCTCTTTCTACTTCTTTCCAGGGAATGCTAAAATCATTTTGGTTTAAAGATATAGAAATTGGAATTCCACCATTTAGTTTAATTGCAGGAAGATATGAATCATAAGCTGGTTCAAATATTATAACTTCATCACCAGGATTTATAATTGTTGAAAAGGCTGTGAACAATGCTTGAGTTGCTCCAGCTGTAATTGTTATTTCGGTATCCGGATTATAAAGTTTTCCATAATCTCTTTTTACTTTTTTTGATATTTCATATCTAAGTTCAATTGTACCAGGCATTGGCGCATATTGGTTAAATCCTTTTTTCATAAAATGATTTACTAATTCAATTAAATCATCTGAACAATTAAAATCGGGAAATCCTTGAGAAAGATTTATAGCATTGTAATCATTTGCCATTTTAGACATTGTTGCAAAAATGCTTGTACCAATTTGTGGTAATTTAGAATTAATATTTGTAAACTCAGTCATAAAGTTTGATCAATCCATTTTAAATATTTCATTATTTGGTCTGATATTATCATATAATCTTTTCAACTGCTCAAAAGCAAACTGGTTTCCACGTTGTGCTGCTTCTCTATAATACTTAACCGCGTTTGGAATATCTCTTGTTACTCCAATTCCGTTATCATAACAATGAGCTAATGTAAATTGAGCGAGTATTGAACCTGTTTTTTCAGATTTAATAATTAATGTAATTTCATTTTTAATATCATCATTTAAATTTGACTCAAATATTTTTGAAGCTGCAATTCTTACTGAAGCTTCAACGCTTTTTAATTTCTCTGCCTGTTTCCACAAATCGATTCCTTTTTGTTTATCCTGCTTTACATATTTTCCAGTATAGAAATTAAATCCAAGTTCGATAATTGCAGGAACATGGTTTTGCAGTGCTGCTTTTTGTAAAAGATCAATAGCATCTTTATCGTTTAATCGATTATCATATCCAAGCTTCTTTAATCCATACCAAACAAATTGTGCTGTTGGATCATTTAACTGAACTGCTGAGTTTAAAATGTTATAAAAATCCTTATCTCTAATTAATTTCCATAAAAGAAATGCAGCCCTTGGTGAACCAAGTATTGTTGCTCGAATATAAAACTCAGCAGCTAAAAGTTTATTACTACCAATATAATTTCCATCTTGATATAATTTTCCTAAAATGGTCTGTGCTTCGTGGTTTCCAAAATCCGCAAGTTTATTTAGCAGATTTATTTTATCTTTTTCGTAAAAGGCTGTAAGTGTAGAATCATTTTCTAGATGTAATGAGTCTTGTATAATCGGTATATCAAGTTTTGTTAAGTCTGATATTAGAATATTATCGGAAATATCCTGGACAGTATCTGATTGCATTTCAAAATCAATAAACACTAATCCAAACGAAGGTTTAATTTTTGAATCATCATTTTGATTAGAAAAATTATCATTGGCTAAAACAAACTTGTTTCCATCTACAGAATCTTTAAAAGAAATAGAAACACGAGGTTCAACTTCCAATAGAACTGATTTTGCTGGTTCATATCCAGCATTTGAGGATTTCTTAATCCAGTAATATGATTTATTCCAATCGCGTTTAACAATTAAATTATCAGTATATAAAATTCCAATAATATATTGTGCTTCTTTCATTCCTGATTGTGCAGCTAAAAGAAAATTATCGTAAGCAGCAAAAGGATTCCAATCTGTTCCCCAACCATTAATTAGCATTATTCCATAATTATAAAGTGCAGAAGTTAATTTTTGCGAAGCTGCTTTTTTAATCCAGTAAACTGCTGTAACTGTGTCTGCTGCAATTCCTTCGCCTGTTAATAGTCTTAAACCCAGTTCATGTTGGGCAAGCGGATCACCACTATTTGCAATTTGCACAAGTTTAAATTGCTGTAAAAGCTGGTAAGATAAATCTGGTTGATAGAAATATGGATTATTTCTGTAAGGTCTGTTATTCTTAAACGCTAAACTTTTTGTTGTGTCCTGAGCTATCAATGAAAATTGAGATAAGAATAAAACTATTGTTATAAACGGGACTAAAAAATTATGTTTGGTATACAATTATTACTCATATTGTTTAATATTTCTATTAGACGAAAAATCTTCTATTATTGTGCTTAAAATATTGATTCTTTTTTTAATTATTTAGTGGTTTCTTTTAATCAAAAGTAAAGTTATGAAGAACAAATTAAAATACCTTTCAATTCCACTAACAATTCTAGTATTATCATTTTTTGTTATCCAAATTCTTGTTCCGGAATATCATCCATTTGGCGGAATGAAAATAACAAAATCTAAAGCTGAAGTGCTTAATAATGCTATACAATTTCTTGAAAAGATTGATGTACAATTTGATAAAAATAAATTAATGGTCAATCTTGAATCAAATGATAATTTTATAAAATGGATCGAAACAGAAAACCATCTTAACAAAGCTAATAAAATATTAAAAGAAAATGGGTTGGCATTTTATTGGAATGTTAGTCAGAAAAGCGCAGACAATAGTAATGTAACAGTTTCATCAAATTCTGCTGAAGCAATAAGAAAAGGTCCGATAAGTATAGAAATAGAATCGTTGGATGAAGGTTCAATAATAAAATTTTCTCAGGAGTTAAATGATTCATCAATTACAGATTCCTTAAGCATTAATGCCGCACAAAAAAGAACAAAAGATTTTATTAAAATTATAAGAGATGATATTACATTATTAGATGATTCAACTACTTCCTTAAAAAATGTTAAACCTAATATTTTTTATTTTGACGGAAGTGAAACAATAAAAAAATCAAATAGGGTTGATTATAATTTTAGATGGAAAACAAAAAATAAAAATCAAATCAATTATATATTAAAAACCACTTTGGTTGGAAATGAAATTAAAAGTTTCGAAGTAGAACCAATAATTCCAGATGAATATAATAATTCTGAAACTGATGTGTTTGAATTGGCTACAACTTTAGTGTTTGTTCTGTTGATTATAATAGCAGTTTTAATCGTTGGATTCAAACGATTTAGAGCATATGAAATAGGATTTAAACACGCTGTTATATTTGGAATTGTTGTTCTTGTTTCTTTTGTTTTAAAAGAGTTACTTGATTTTTTTGTTAATGCTCAGCTTACTATGATAATTGGGTTAGCTGCTGGCGGAATATTTATTGCTGGCGCAGGAATAATTCTTTGGGCTGTTAGTGAAACAGTTTTTAGAGAAATATGGAATGATAAATATCTTTCTCTCGATTTACTTTTTCATAGAAAATTCTTTCATTCGCAAATTGGAAGAACTATAATAAATAGTATCTCATTCGGATTTGGACTTACAGCATTATTTCTAATTCTGCTTTACTTAACTAGTTATTATTCCATACTTTCATTTACAGGTGAAGGTTTTGTATCTCAATCACATATAACTGCAAGTTTGCCTCTACTGAATGCTTTTTTTAGTGTATTTAATTCTTATGCAATATTAGCAGTTAGTTTTTTTATGTTTTTAACAGCAGCGATTAAACGATATATAAGTAATGATATAATATTCATTATCGTTAGTGGTTTAGTTTGGGGAATTTTAATTCAATGTAACATTATTCCATTAACTGCTGGCTTACCAATAAATTTTATAATTGGTATTTCATTATCAATTATCCTTATTAAGTATGATTTATTATCTACAATATTATCATTACTAATTTTCAAATATCTAATAAAGGTTACAGAATTTAGTTTTTTGGAGAATTCAGTATTAAGTAATCAATGGTATATACTTATCGCAATTTTTGTTGTTGCCATTTTATTTAGTTTTATACTGATTTTTAGAAAAGATAAGTTTACTGATTACGATTCTATAACACCAAAGTTTGTTGAAAACATAACTGAGCGACAAAGATTAAAACGAGAACTTGATGTTGCACGTCATGTTCAAATGAGTTTTTTACCCAAGACAAATCCTATACTTGATGGAATTGAAATAGCTTCCACATGTGTTCCTGCCTTTGAAGTTGGTGGCGACTACTATGATTTTATAAATCTTGGAAAAAATAAATTAGGGATTATAATAGGTGATGTTTCCGGAAAGGGAACACAAGCTGCGTTTTATATGACTTTAACTAAAGGATTTTTAAAAGCACTTGCAAAACAAACTAATTCGCCAGCAGAAGTTTTAACAAGAATGAACGAATTATTTTACGAGAATGTTGAACGAGGCAGATTTATCTCTATGATTTACGCAATAGTAGATCAAGATAAAAATATTATTACAATTGCACGTGCCGGGCACAATCCAATAATTCTACACGATCATTCAGGTGAAATCAACTTAATTAGTCCAAATGGGTTGGCTTTAGGTTTGGAAAAGGGAAATCTATTTGCAAAAGTAATTACAGAGCACAAAGAAACGTTAACTTCGGGTAAAGTCTTTATTTTTTACACAGATGGATTTACAGAAGCTGTAAATAAAAAGGGTGAAGAATATGGATTGGACAGAATGTTTGAGATTGCCCGCTTAAAAACAGCATCTTCAGCTAAAGATATTCAGGATAAACTGCTTGAAGATGTTAATAAATTTATTGGAAAAGCAAGCCAGCACGATGATATGACGATGGTGGTGCTTAAAATAAAATAATATTTTTCAATCAGCCCAAAACTGATTGGAATTAAACGCTGATGACTCTATATTTCAAAGCAAAAAAAAGTAAAATGTCATCACGAAAAAAAGTTAAGTTCATCTTCGTTACAGGCGGTGTTGTTTCTTCATTAGGCAAAGGAATCACAGCCTCATCTCTAGGTTTACTACTAAAACAACGCGGCTTCAGAGTCACAATTCAAAAATTTGATCCATATATAAATGTTGATCCAGGAACTATGAGTCCATTTCAGCATGGAGAAGTTTATGTAACCGATGATGGTGCAGAGACTGATCTTGATTTGGGCCATTATGAAAGATTTCTTGATGTAAATATGACTCGTGCTAACAACACAACAACTGGTCAGGTTTACAATGAAGTTATAACAAAGGAAAGACGCGGCGATTTTCTGGGTGCCACAGTTCAGGTTATTCCACACATTACTGATGAAATAAAAAATCGTATGTTAAAGCTAAGCGAGCTTGGCGAGTATGATATTATCATCAGTGAAATTGGCGGAACTGTTGGTGATATTGAAAGTCTTCCATTTATTGAAGCAATGAGACAACTTATGCTTCAGTTTGGTAGAGCAAATACTATGGACATACACGTTACACTTGTTCCATATATTGCATCTGCCGGCGAAGTTAAAACTAAACCAACACAACATAGTGTAAAAAATCTATTGGAACTTGGAATCCAACCAGATGTTCTTATTTGCAGATCCGAAAAAAAACTTAGTAAAGATTTACGCGATAAGATTGCACTTTTCTGTAATGTTGATTCTAAAGCTGTAATATCAAATTATGATTCTTCTTCGATATATGAAGTTCCATTAGTTTTACATAAAGAAAAATTTGATCAGACTGTTTTGCAAAGATTACATCTACCTGATAAAAAAAGTAACTTAGAAAATTGGGAACAATTAGTAAGTGGAATAAAAAATCCATCTGAAAAAGTTGAGATTGCTTTGTGTGGTAAATATGTTGAGCACATGGATGCATATAAAAGCATTATGGAATCATTTGTTCATGCCGGAGCTGAAAATAATTGTAAAGTTATTGTTAGACCAATTAGTGCCGAACTTTTAGAAACTGAATCAGCAGGAAAATTGTTTGATGGTGTAAGCGGAATCTTAGTACCCGGTGGTTTTGGAGAACGTGGAATTGAAGGAAAGATCAAGGCTGTTCAATATGCACGAGAAAATGATATACCATTTTTTGGTATTTGTTTAGGAATGCAATGTGCTGTAATTGAGTACGCAAGAAATGTTTGTGGAATTAAAAATGCTCATAGTTCAGAGTTTAAAAAGAACAAATTTAGTGTTATAGATTTAATGCCCGATCAGAAAAACATTAAGGATATGGGCGCAACGATGAGGTTAGGCGCGTATCCTTGTATCATTAAAGATAAGACACAAGCGTTTAAAGCTTATCAAAATACTTATATCTCTGAACGACACAGACACAGATATGAAGTAAATAACAAATACAGAAATGTACTTACTGAAAATGGATTGGTACTTTCAGGTTTATCTCCAGATAGGGAATTGGTTGAGATGATCGAATTGCCTGATAAACGATGGTTTGTTGCTTGCCAATTTCATCCTGAGTTAAAATCACGTGCAACCAAAGCTCATCCTTTATTTAGAGAGTTTGTTAAAGCATCATTAAAATTATCTTTATCAAATAAAGCTTAAAAAATGTTTAAACAATTTTTATTATTTGCATTTATCTCTTTTAGTTTTGTAGTTAATAACTATTCTCAGCAAGCAAGTGATAAGCAAATTCAGGTTGGATTGGATAAGATATATAATTTTAATTGGGATGAAGGCTTTAGAATTTTCAATTCAATAATTAAAAAAAATCCAACTGACCCAAGAGGATATCATTATAAATCAATAATATTTTTATGGCATTATCTTGGCAATCTAAATGAAGTTTATCTTGACTCATTTACCTACTTCTCAGACAAAGCGATTGAGCTTACTGAAGTTAAAGGTAAGCAAAAACCTTCAGCTGAATTAAGTTACTTGTTAGGCTCGATTTACTACAACAAATCCATTGCTGAAGCACGTAGTGGAAATTATTTACAGGCTTTGTGGACGAGCAATCAAATGAAATCGAATCTTGAAGATGCTGTTAAAATCAAACCTGATTTTTATGATGCTTATTTAGGATTAGGACTTTATAATTTTGCTTTGTCGCAAATTCCATCAACATTAGAATGGGCTGCAAATCTTGTTGGTATTACGGCAGATAAAGAATTAGGTTTGGATTACGTTAAGAAGACGACACAAAAAGGAAAACTTTCTAAAGTTGATGCTCAATATTATTTATCACAACTTTACGCCCGCGTGATTGTTGATCATCCTGCAGCAAAAGAAATACTTAATAATCTTGTTAGACGATATCCTAAAAATTTATTATTCAATTTTTCTCTTGCCTGGGTTGAGTTTGAATTGAATGAACTTAGCAATTCTGAAAAGCATATAAGATTTGTAATTAACTCAAATGATCAGTTGTATCCTTTTGTAAGTTCAAATTCAAATTATCTTTTAGGAAATGTTTTCTTTGCAAGAAATCAATTTGATTCGGCGCGCGTATATTATCAAAACTATATTAAGACCGCTATTAATGATGATTATAAAGGCTTCGCAAATTTTAGAATAGGTCTATGTTATGAATTAAATGGAAACAGAAAAGAAGCTGTTAAATATTATGAGAAATCTGATGATGGAAACACTGATATTGAAGAAGATCTTTATGCTGAAAGAAAAGGAAAAGAACTTGAGGATAAAAAATTATCTTCAAATGATATGAGGCTTATAAAAATAACGAACCTAATAAAACAAAATAAACTTGATGCAGCTAAAGATTCATTAGAAAATTATATTGAGCAAAATAAAATTAACAACGATCAAAAAGCTGAAGCTATTTTTCATTTGTGTGAAGTTACTTATAAGCAAAGACAATATGGTAAGGCATTAGAATATGCTGTTGAGTGTATTAAAACTACTGTTGAACGTGAACGTTGGGTACATGCTTATGCACATTATTTTGGTGCATGGATTAGTTATAATCAGAAAAAATTCATTGATTCTGAACTTTTCTTATTGCAGATTGAAGGAATAGGTGAATTTGACTTTAGAAATTCGCTTGAGAATAAGATATATACTTTGCAGAGATTATTACCCAAGAATAGTAAAAAATAATATATTTTAGCACTTCTGTCATTGTTTCTTTTTTACCGATTAGCTAATTTTCACCAACATTTCAGGTATTTTTAATTGAAAATTGCAGTTTTTGTATCTGGCAGAGGCTCTAACCTAAATGCTATTTTAAATTATCCTGATTTAAAGAGTTTGGTTGAAGTTGTAGCTGTCTTAAGTGATAAAATTGATTGTAAAGCTTTTGAGATTGCCAAAGAATTTGATATTAAAACTTTTACTGTTGGTAAAAATGAGGGAATGATTCATCAGGATGAAATTACAGCAATATTAAAAAAACTTAATGTTGAGTTAATTGTATTGGCTGGTTATCTAAAATTAATACCTTTTATGTTGATTGAAAATTTTGAGAATAGAATAATTAATATTCATCCAGCTTTGCTTCCATCATTTGGTGGAAAAGGAATGTATGGAATGAATGTACATCGTTCAGTTTATAATTCTTCTGCTAAAGTAAGCGGTGCAACAATACATTTTGTAGATAAAAGTTATGATACTGGAAAAATAATATCGCAGAAATGTGTTGATATTTCTGATGTAAAATCTCCTGAAGAAATTGCTGATAGAGTTTTAAAAATTGAACATCAAATCTTACCAGAAGTTGTAAAAGCTTTTGCTGAAGATAGAATAATTATTGAAGACAATAGAGTTATTGTTTTAAACTGAGGAAAAATTATTCCTCGTTTTTAGGAAAATGAATTTGAAAAAATTAGCCTTACTAAGTGTTTCTGATAAAACCAAAATTGTTGAGTTTGCAAAAGGTTTGGTAAAAAATGGTTACCAAATTATCGCAACAGGCAATACAGCTAAAGTACTTTTGGAAAATAAAATATCTGTAACTGAAATAAGTTCTATAACAGGATTTCCGGAAATATTTGATGGAAGAGTTAAAACTTTACACCCCAAAATATTTGGTGGAATACTTTTCAGGCGTGATAATGATTCAGATTTAAAACAAGTTGCAGAAAATTTGATTGAAGCAATTGATATAGTATGTGTTAATCTATATCCATTTGTTAAAACTGCATCAAATCCACAATCAACTCTGGATGATGTTATTGAGAATATTGATATAGGCGGACCAAGTTTAGTTCGTGCTTCTGCAAAAAATTATAAGTTTGTTTCAATACTTACAAATCCAAGTCAGTATGATTCTTTTTTAACTGAGTTGACACTCGGAAGTATTTCAGAAGAAACTAGAAAACAACTAGCTGTGGCTGCTTATTCGCATACAGCAAATTACGATACACATATTGCAAATTATTTAGAAAATAAATTTTCATTAGAACCAACACACATCCGTATCAATGAAGAATTATCAGATTCACTTCGTTATGGAGAGAATCCGCATCAAAGTGCAAATATTTTCGGAAACTTTGAAGATTATTTTGAAGTTTTTCATGGTAAGGAAATATCTTATAATAATATTCTAGATTTAACTGCTGCGGTTGAGCTTTGTGAAGATCTTGGAGAAACTTCCTGTACAATAATAAAACATAATAATCCTGCTGGTGCAGCTATTGGTAAGAATCCATTTGAAGCGTATATTCGAGCATTAAAATGCGATCCGGTTTCATCTTTTGGTGGTATTGTAGCTTTTAACAAACAAGTTGATATTGCTACTGCAACAGAATTAAATAAAATATTTTTAGAGATAATTTCTGCCCCTTCATTTAGTGATGGTGCATTAGAAATCCTAAAAAAGAAAAAAGATAGAAGATTAGTATTGCAGAAAAAATCAGTTTTAACTGATAGAAAAACTTTTCGTTCTATACCTGGTGGAGTTTTAGCACAAGACGCTGATTCAGTTTCGTTAAATGAAAATGAATTACAATTTGTTACAGCTAAAAAACCATCAAAAGAAGAATTAGAAGATTTAAAATTTGCATGGAAGATTGCTAAGCATACAAAATCCAATGCAATAGTTTATGTAAAAGATAAAGCAACTTTGGGTGTTGGTGCTGGACAAATGTCCAGAATAGATTCTGCAAAAATTGCTGTGATGAAAGCAAAAGAACATGGTTTGGATTTAAATGGTTCGGTTGCAGCATCAGATGCATTTTTTCCTTTTGCAGATGGTTTACTTGAAATAATAAAATGCGGCGCTGTTTCAGTTATTCAACCTGGCGGTTCTGTCAGGGATCAAGAAGTTATAGACGCTGCAAATCAAAATAAAATTTCTATGGTACTAACAGGAATAAGGCACTTTAAACATTAAGAGGAACAATGGGCTTATTTGATTTTTTCTCAAACGATATTGCAATTGATTTAGGAACTGCAAACACTCTTATCCACGTTAAAGGTAAGGGAATCGTTTTAAATGAACCATCCATAGTTGCATTTGATAAAAATTCTAAACGGATTATAGCTCTGGGAAATAAAGCTAAAGAAATGCAGGGAAGAGAACATAAAGAAATTAAAGTTACTCGCCCAATGCGTGATGGTGTAATTGCAGATTTTGAAATTGCTGAAGGTATGATTCGTGCTTTTATTAAACGTGTACGAGGCGGTGGGCCGATGGCTAGCAGAAGAGTTATTGTTGCTGTGCCAAGCGGGGTAACAGAGGTTGAGAAAAGAGCAGTTAGAGATAGTGCTGAACACGCCGGTGCTAAGGAAGTTCACTTAATTGCAGAACCGATGGCTGCTGCAATAGGAATTGGAATTGATGTTGAAGCTCCTGTGGGTAGTATGATTATTGATATTGGTGGTGGTACAACTGAAATTGCTGTTATTGCATTATCAGGAATTGTAAATGAAGAATCAATTCGTATTGCCGGTGATGAAATGAACTATGCAATTATGCAGTTCTTCAAAAAAAATCATAACATTTTAATTGGTGAAAGAACGGCTGAAGCAATTAAATGCGAAGTAGGATCAGCTGTTCCACTTAAAGAAGAAATTACAATTCAGGTAAAAGGCAGAGATTTAGTTGGCGGAATTCCAAAAACTACTGAAGTAAGTTCAGTTGAAATTCGTGAAGCATTAAATGAAGCAGTTGTACAAATTGTTAATGCTGTAAGACAAACACTTGAAAGAACTCCACCAGAGCTTTCTGCTGATATTTTAGATCGTGGAGTAATGATTACAGGTGGTGGCGCATTGTTAAAAGGGTTAGATGAAAGAATCAGAATGGAAACCAATTTACCAGTACATGTAGCAGAAGATCCATTGACAGCAGTTGTACGCGGTGCGGGTAAAGTTATTGATAATCTCAATCATTATTCAAAGGTATTAATACGTAATAGAAGATATTGATGATAAGATTTTTAGTTTCGATTTGGGAAAATTTTAAAGAGTATGTTGTATTAGTTGTTTTATTAGCTGCCAGTCTCATCTTGCTTTCGCAAAATAATACTCAAGGTATTCAACGTGTAAGATCAGTTGCATTTGGTACATTTGCATCTGTTACTTCTATTTTTACGGACTTCTTTAATATCAGTAATCTTAAAAAAGAAAATGAAGAATTACGAAGAACTAATGCAGAAATTATGCTTCAACTTAGCCGGTTAAGAGAGTTTGGAATTGTTAATGAAGATTTAAAAGGATTATTAGCATTAAAAGATTCATCAAACTTTCCTTTAATCTCTGCAACAATTGTTTCCAAATCAATTTCAAAATCTCAAGGAACAATTACTATAAACGCTGGGCTCAATCAAGGTGTTAAAGCCGGAATGCCGGTTATCACTGATAAAGGACTTGTTGGAATTATATACACTACCGCAGATAATTATTCAATTGCAAGAACATTAAATAATGTTGATTTGAAAATTACTGTTAAAAGTGAGCGTACAAGAGAAAATGCTGTTATGAAATGGAATGGCGATTGGTTAGTGATGACTAATGTTCCTAAAACCTACAACTTAAAAAAAGGTGATAGAATTGTAACTTCTGATATAAGTTCCAGTATTCCTTTTCCATTACCTGTCGGGCTTGTTTATGAAGTTGGAAATGTTCAGCAAGGAATTTTTAATGAAGTTAAAGTGCAATCATTTGTAAATTTTCAAAAAGTTGAAAACTTATTTATTCTTGGTATAGTTAAGGATAAAGAAATTGATAAAATTGAATTTAATACTTTGAATAAATAATGAGAACACAACATATTATTTCTTTCGTTTTATTCTTTCCACTTTTACTAATACAAACAACAGTTATTCCTTTATTAGCAATTGATACTGTAATTCCTGATTTAATAATTATACTTCTAGTCTATTATTCAATAACACAAGGACAAATTTATGGGGCGGTTCTTGGCTTTATTTATGGTTTTCTAATTGATATAATTACCGGTACAACTTTAGGAAGTGCAATGATTGCAAAAACTTTAGCGGGATTTACAGCCGGATATTTTTCATCTGAAAATAAAGTAGATCAATATCTAATTCCTTATTACTTTGCATTAATTGTTTTGTTCGCATCGTTAATTGATTCCACAATAAATGCATTTTTCACTTCAATAAATCTTACTGGAAATATTTTTACTGTCTTTTTCCAGTATGCAATTCTTCCTGCAATCTACACTGCTGCATTAGCTCTAACAGTTATGATATTTTATCCTAAAAGGAAAATGTTTTGAGATCTGTAAACTTTGCTTCGATTAGCAGAAAATCATTTATTTATGGTTTTATAATACTACTGTTTGCTGTGTTATCATTTAAACTTTTTCAGATGCAGATATTAAATCAACAAGCCTATGAAGAAAAGTCAGCAGATAATAGTATCAAAGCTATTGAGCAAACTCCGTTTCGTGGTGTTTTTTATGATCGTAATTTAAAAATAATGGTTGATAATATTCCAGCCTATACTTTAAGAATTACTCCTGCTGATTATGATCCAAAACTAAATTCGCTTATAGATAAAATGATTAATGCTGATTCAGGATTTGTTGGATCAATATTAAAAAAAAATAAAATATATTCTAAATATATCCCGCTTAAAATTAAGCGTGGAATTAGTTTTGAAACAGTTTCATGGGTAGAAGAAAATCAAGAAAATTTACCGGGTGTTGATTACATTGTTGAAATGCAACGCGGTTATCCATTTGGTATTAAAGGCTCACATTCATTTGGTTATACAAAAGAGATTTCACCAAATCAATTGAACAAAGAAAAGGATTATTACATCCCCGGTGATTATGTTGGACACAATGGATTAGAAAAACAATACGAAAAAGAATTACGAGGTGAAAAAGGTTTTAATTATGTTCTTGTAAATTCTAAGCGTAAAGAAATTGGTAAATACAAAGATGGAACTCAAGATAAAATATCGATAAAAGGGAAAGATCTTGTTCTATCTTATGATGCAGATGTTCAAAAAGTTGCTGAAGAACAGATGATTGGTAAACGTGGAGCAATTGTTGCAATCGAACCAAAAACCGGAGAAGTTTTAGCTTTAGTAAGTGCACCAGATTATGATCTTAATCAATTTTCTTATGTTACATCAAAAGAGTTTTTGCGTGATCTTTACAACAATCCTGATAAACCATCCTTTAATCGTGCAACAATGTCTTTAAAACCACCAGGATCAACATTTAAAATGTTGGCCGCAATTGCTGCTCTTGATATGGGAATTATTACGCCTACAACTACAATATATTGTGGCGGTGGATTTACTTTTGGTAGATTTTTTAAGTGCCACGGAAATCATGGTGCAATAAATGTTGTTCACGCAATTGAAAAATCCTGTAACAGTTTTTTCTATCACTTGATTTATAAAATTGGATTGGATAAGTGGAAAGAGTATGCACTTAAATTAGGGTTCGCATCAAAAACCGGAATTGATATTGGTGAAGAAGCTACCGGATTTATACCGGGAGAAGATTATTATGTAAAAATGTATGGTGAAAAGTGGCCTAGAAGTATTATGGCAAGTCTAGGAATTGGTCAGGGGGAAGTAAGTGTTACACCATTACAGCTTGCAAAATATGTTTCTCTAATTGCAAATGATGGGAATTCATATCAGCCGCATATTGTCAAGGGATATCTTGATAATAAAACAAAACAAATAATTCCTTATAAATTTCCAGAAATAAAAACAGGAATTAAAAAAGAAGTTTTTGATATTATTAAAGAAGGAATGTTTCTTGTTGTTAATGGTTCCGGTACCGCAACACATATTAAAATGGATGATATAAAAATTTCTGGTAAAACAGGAACAGCACAAAATCCGCATGGAAAAGATCATGCATTCTTTGTTGGATTTGCACCATCAGACAATCCACAAATTGCGTTTGCAATAGTTGTTGAAAATGTTGGTTTTGGTGGAACTTATGCCGCACCAATTGCTGAGGCGTTAATTAAAGCCTATCTAAAAAAAGAAACACTTAAAAAAGATTCTGTGAAAACAGAGATCAAACAGCCGATTGCTGGAGTAAATATTGAGGATTGATTATAAATTAAGTGACAAGTTTGATTTGGGAATATTTATTCCTGTATCATTACTAATTGCAATTGGACTAACAGCAATATTTAGTTCAACATACAATCATCCAACAATGAGCGGAAACTTTAACAGGCAATTAATTTTTGGCATTGCAGCATTTATAGTTTTCTTTATTACATATTCACTTCCAACAAACACCTTTAAAATGATTTCAATCCCTACTTATTTGTTTTCACTACTTTTACTAGTTGTAGTATTAGTTGTAGGAAGAAAAACTTCAGGTGCAAGAAGCTGGTTGGATATCGGACCATTTGGTTTTCAGCCATCAGAGTTTGGTAAGATTGGAACCATACTTGCGATGTCTTTATATCTTAGCAGAAAAAACACTGATATAGATTCGTTTAAGGATATACTGTTTTCTTTATCAATAGGTTTATTACCAGTACTTCTGATTTTACTTGAACCTGATATGGGAACTTCAATGGTTTTTATTGGGATGATTTTGATTCTAATATTTTGGAAAGGCATAAGTTTATTTGGATTGTTTGTAGTGCTATCTCCGGGTGGTGTTGCGATATCAGCATTGTTTGGTGTTTATTATTTTGTCGGATCACTCGTTTTGATTTTAGTAATGTTGTTATTGTTCAGGAAGGATATTTTTTTTAGCGGATCTATCTTTGCGTTAAACCTTGCTTCCGGTTTTTTTGCGGGATCTTTATACAATGCACTTAGTCCGCATCAACAAAAACGTATCCAATCTTTTATCGATCCTAATTCGGATCCACTTGGAGCTGGCTACAACACAATACAGGCAAAAGTTGCAATAGGTTCAGGCGGTTTATTTGGTAAAGGCTTTATGCAAGGCAATCAAACACAATTACAATATATTCCTGAACAATGGACGGATTTTATTTATTGTGTAATTGGTGAAGAGTTTGGTTTTATTGGATCTATAATTGTACTGATTTTATTTCTCTTTCTTTTTTTAAGAATACTAAAAATTGCTGCTTCAACAAAGGATGAATTTTTAAGTTTAACATTAATTGGAATTCTCTCAGTATATATTATTCATTACTTAATTAATATTGGAATGGTTGTAGGTATTTTACCAGTAATTGGCATTCCACTTCCATTTGTTAGTTATGGCGGAAGTTCACTTTTAGTAAATATGTTTATGCTTGGCATAATTGCTAATGTTTATCGAAACAGAAAAAATTATACTTAAAAAAATTATGACATCACAAGAAAAAATAGTTGCTAAGAATAATGAAGGAAAGTTTATCTGTGTTGGATTGGATACAGATATTACAAAACTCCCGGATTTTTTAAAGAATGATATTGATGGTGTTTATAAGTTTAATAAAGCTATAATTGATGCAACAAAAGACTATGCAGCAGCATACAAAATCAATTTTGCATTTTATGAAAGAAATGGTTCTGAAGGAATAAATGAACTTGAAAGAACTGTTGAATTAATCCCTGAAGATACTTTATCTATTGCAGATGCAAAGCGAGGTGATATTGGTAACACTTCAGAAATGTATGCTAAATCTGTATATGATCATTTTGGATTTGATGCTGTTACGCTTCATCCATATATGGGTAAAGATTCGTTACAACCATTTTTGGATTATTCTGATAAGATGAATTATATTCTTGTTCTTACTTCAAACCCTGGGGCAAATGATTTTGAAAAATTAAAATTAGAAAGTGGGAAATTTGTTTATCAAAATATTCTTGAGAAAGTGAATATTTGGAATGAAAAACAAAATTGCGGAATTGTTTTTGGCGCAACAAAAATTGGTGATCTAAAATGTGATATTACTAGTTTTGGTAAGCTTTCAATTCTATTACCAGGCGTTGGTGCGCAGGGCGGAAGTTTTGAAGAAGTAAGTTCTCTATTTAAAAGTATGCAACGTAAAAATTATTTAGTTAATGTTAGCAGGGGAATAATCTACAAAAGCAATAAAGAAGATTTTGCGGAAGCTGCACAAAAAGAAATAATAAATTTTAATAAACTCAGCCTCTCCAACTAATCAATTAACTTTATTTTAATATTAGTTTGTTCCTCTAATATTTTAATATCCATTTTAAGTGTACAAAAAAAACAATAGATTTGAATTAAGAATTACAAAGTTTCTTTAATTGGAAACTCTGGAATGTAGTTTTAATTAAATCGATATAATGATTTGAAAAACAATCCTAAAATTCCTGAAGAACTTATCTATAAAATCTGGGAAGAGAAGCGCTTCGATTCTAAGTTATCTACAGCAGATGGAATTGAAATAGATATTATTGACGCAGGTACCAGAAACACTGATGAAGCTGGTCCAGATTATCATCATACACGGATTAGGATTGGAAACATAACATTTACTGGTGATGTTGAGATTGATACTTTACACTCCGATTGGAAATCACACGGACACAATCTAAATCAACGTTATAATAAAATTATTCTCCACGTTGTCCTGTCAAACGATTCATCATATCCTTATGTAGTTACACAAAACGGCAGAAAAGTTCCAACACTTGATTTAAGTAATTATTTAACTGCTTCCGTAAAAGAAAATATTACTAAAGATATTGTTTCCATTAACGATGACGATGATATTAAAATGCCTTGTGTTGAACTTAATCATCAAGTATCTAGAATTGAAAAAATTAATTATATCAAAAGTTTAGGTTTACATAGATTTAAAAAAAAATGTGAACGAAATCTTGAGCGGCTTAAAGAACTAATAGTTTTAGATGAATTAAATGTCAAGGAACCAAAAGTTTATCATGATTTTCATCAAACAATCAGTGGTCGGGAGTTTGAAAGTAAAGATTTTGCTCACATAATATTTTGGCAGCAATTGCTTTATGAGCAGGTTTTTGAAGCGCTCGGTTATTCAAAAAATAAAGATATTATGATTAAGCTCAGTCGTTATGCTGATATAAAATACTTTAAATCAATCAACAATCTTGATCGTGAAAAAATTGAGAGTGTTTTATTTCATATTAGTGGATTGTTTCCTGAAGTAACAAATATTGCGGATGAAGATACATCAGAATATATGAGAACAAGTTTGGATATATGGACAAAGGTTAAGGATAAATATGATTCCGGAATTCTGGATAAAAATGAATGGAACTTTTTTAAACAACGACCACATAATTTTCCGACCATAAGATTAGCTGCTGGTGCAAGATTATTAGAGAAGATGATTGTACACGAACAATTCATAAAGATAATTAATCTATTTCAAGAATTTACGGATCACAATAAACTTGTTACTAAACTTAGAAATGAATTTATTGTTCAGGGGGAAGGTTATTGGGCTGGACACTACAATTTTAATAAAGCAACCAAAACTAAGCTTAATTATTTTATCGGGCTTGGAAGAGCTGATGAGATAATTATTAATATTATACTTCCAATCTTTTCTGTTTACTTCGAGGTTCATAACAAAAAAGAATTATCTCAAAAAGTATTGGAGCTATATATAAACTACTACCAGAAGGAAGGTAATCATCTTGTAGATAAAGTTAATGATACACTAGGGTTAAAGAATGAAAAATTTAGAAGTGTTTATTACCAGGGAATGATAGATCTTTTTAGAAACTACTGCATTAAGAAAAAATGTTTAGAATGCGAAATAGGAAAAAAAGTTTTTAACTAATTACTTTGAGTCAGTTTTTTAATATCATCACGTAACTTTGCAGCACGTTCAAACTCTTCACTTTCCAAAGCCTCTCGTAATTTATCCTGCAAAGCTGCTATTTGTGCTTCTTTAGAAATGTATTTTTTATCTGTTTCCAAATCGCCGATATTTTCAAACTCAGGTAACTCAGATTCATCCGATGGAATAAACGCAGCAGAATGCATAACACTTTCAGCAATATAAATTGGAGCAAAAGTTCTAACTGCTAATGCAATTGCATCACTTGGTCTAGCATCAATTTCATTTGTTAATCCTGAAACTTCAAGAATAATTTTAGCATAAAAGGTATTATCTTTTAATTCATTCACAAGTATCTCAACTACATTAGCGCCAAGATTATCTACAATAGTTTTTAACAAATCGTGGGTTAAAGGTCTGGGTGGTTTTATTCCTTCCATTTCAAGCGCAATTGCCTGTGCTTCAAATGCACCAATAATAATTGGTAATCTACGAGAGCCTTCAACTTCTTTAAGCAAAATTGCATAGGCTCCACCAGTAGATGGATTAGATGACAATCCTAAAATTTCACATTGAACTTTATCCAAACCTTTAACCTAATAATTTATGATTTTATTTTTTTTATTTCTTCAGTTAAAACAGGTAAAACATCAAACAAATCACCGGCAATTCCATAATCTGCAACACTAAATATTGGCGCATCTTTATCTTTATTTATTGCCACAATATATTTTGATGTTGACATTCCAGCTAAATGTTGTATTGCCCCAGAAATTCCGCAAGCAACATAAAGAGTAGGGGAGACAGTTTTGCCTGTTTGTCCAACTTGTTCACGATGCGGCCTCCAGCCAGCATCAACAACTGCACGAGAAGCGCCAACAGCAGCACCTAGAACATCAGCTAAAGATTCAAGAAGATTGAAATTTTCAGGTCCTTTCATTCCTCTTCCGCCAGAAACAATAATATCTGCTTCAGCTACATCTAATTTACCTTCTGATTTTTTATAAGCAACAACTTTAGATTTTAAATTTGGATTGCTTACTTCCTTTACATCTACCGAAAATGATCCAGCATCAGATAATTCAGCTTTAAAAATATTTGGTCTGATCGTAAATATTTTTACATCAGAATTTAATTTAGTTTTCAAATTAGATTTTCCTGCATATATGGGGCGAGTTGCAATAACTTCTCCAGATTCAACAGTTAAATTAATACAATCAACAACACAACCAGAATTAAGTTTAACTGATAATCGTGGTGCTAGGTCATTTCCAAATGCTGTGTTTCCAACAATTATATATGTTGCACCAACTTCACTTGCGTAGCCGCTAAAAACATCAGCATACGCACTTGATGAGTAATTATTGAATTCTGAATTTTTAAAATGTACTAATTTTGAAATCCCATATTTAGAAACTTCATTTATGTTACTTACCTCAGCGCCTGCAACAACAGCTTCAACATCAAGATTTAATTCTTTAGAAAGTTTTGCAGCCGTGCTTGCAACTTCAAACGAAACTTTTTTTATAGTTCCTTCTCTTTGTTCTAATACTGCTAAAATTTTGTTTGCCATAATTCTGCCTATATAACCTTTGCTTCTTCTCTTAAAAGTTTAACTAATTCTGCAACTGCGGAACTATCTGATCCTAAAATTCTACCAGGTTGTTTAGTAGCCGGTAAATTCATATCTAAAACTTCTGCAAAATTGGTTGATGGTATCGCAGGTTTTTCGGTAATTGTCTTTTTCTTTGCAGCCATTATTCCTTTTAGTGAAGCATATCTTGGCTCATTTAATCCTTTTTGAGTAGTGATTACTGCAGGTAATTCTGTTTCAACAACTTCTTTTCCGCCTTCGATTTCACGCTCAGCAGTAATTTTATTTCCATCTATTTTAAAATCAACAACAACTGGAACACAATTGTAATTAAGCATTTCAGCAACAATTTGTCCTGTTATAGAATTATCATAATCAACAGATTGTTTACCGCAAAAAACTATTTCGCAACCCAAAGATTTTATTTCATCTGCCAAGGCTTTAGCTATTCCAAATGAATCACGTTGATTATCATCTTTTAAAAGTATTCCTTCATCAACACCCATTGCCAAGGCCTTGCGAATGGTGTCTTTATTAGCTTCACCTCCTACGGTAATAACATAAACTAAAGAATCTCCACCAATTTTTTCTTTAGTCTTTAGTGCTTCTTCAACAGCAAATTCATCATAAGGATTAATTATGTATGTTACTCCAGCAGGATCAATTGCTTTTCTATCTGCTCCGATTTTAATACGAGTAGCAGTGTCTGGTACATGGCTGACACATACTGCTATTTTCATTTAACCTCCGTAAAGTTCTTAGTTTTTGATGCAAAAATATAAAGATGACAAGTTCTAAAATCAATTAAATATTGGACTATATAAAACTTTTAATACCTTTAAGTATAAATCTTTTAATAAAAAATTTTATTAGCTATTTTTAATTATGGAAATAGAACCAAAACAAAATCAAACAACAGAATTACTTGCTGATGAGGAAATAGATATAGGAGTTGCCTCTCGAGTAGTTCTTTACAATGATGATTGGCATACTTTTGATGAGGTAATAAATCAATTAATAAAAGCAACAGAATGTACCTATGATAAAGCGAGAGGTTTTGCTTTTGAGGTACACGTAAAAGGTAAAGCTATTGTATTTAATGGTCCGTTAAACCAATGTTTAAAGGTTTCATCTGTACTTGAGGAGATTGCACTACATACACAGATTATTACGTAACAACTATCAGGATTTTTCTTCTACTTTATTTTCGCAGACAGTACAAGAGCAGTATTCATAAATCTCATCATACCCATAATCAATTGTCAATTCCTCACCAGGTAGAATATCAGCAGCAGCAAATAAAACTAGGTTACCATTTTCATCTTCATCAATATCGCAATTATATTCACAAGCATGATTAAGATATTTTAATAATTGATTGTTTGACACATCAATATATTCATCGTCATTTTTGTAAAAGATATAAACGTTGTTTTCTTCATTTTCTCGTCTAACACATTCATCAGCATTAATAACTTCACCTTTTATAAAAGTAATAACTTCTCCTTCGGTAAAGCTGGATTTTGAAAAGATTCCTAAACCATGAACGGAAGAATTTTCAACAGTCAGTTTTTCTAAATTCATATTTTAAAATTTCTTTGGTACTTGTTTGATTATTTTTTTTAATGACATTCTAAAATAGACTTTTTTTATTCCTCTATGAAGTTTTTGAGTATTTCATTTTTCAATAACCTCTAATTGTTGTTTTAATTTTTCATTTTTGGGAGAAGAGTTGACAAAATTTTCAAAACAAAGAAAGAGCTAATAATTGCTAATAGAAAAAGTTTGAAATTGCTATTATTCTTTGGTCTTTAATTTGTCTATTGATTTGGTCATATTCTATTTTTTACAATCATTGGATGTAGATAGAATAAACCAATGCTGTTAAAATTTTTACTTTTTAACTTACTGAATAAGAATTATTTGTAGCCTATATTATTGCTCTTGCTAATAATTCTTATAATATTGCAAAAGAAATCAAATCACTTTTGGAGGCTCTATGAAATCTTTTTTTTATTTATTGCTAGCTATGTTCTTAACTCCAATTTTAACAATCTCTGCACAAAGTACACATTCATATATTGGAACAGATGGTTGTGGAATGTGCCACAAAACAGAAAAACAGGGAAGTCAACTTTCCATTTGGCAAAACAGCAAACACTCAAAAGCATATGAAACTTTAAAGACTGAAAAAGCAAATCAGATTGCTAAAGAAAAAGGATTTAATACTTTAGCTGTTGAAACACCAGAATGTTTAAAATGTCATGCAAGTGGTTACAATGTTGATGCATCATTAATTGGAAAAAAATTCAAAGTTGAAGATGGTGTTCAATGCGAAACCTGCCACGGTGCAGGCTCTGATTATAAAGATATGAAAGTAATGAAAGACAAAGAACTATCCATAAAAAATGGATTAGTTGTTCATGATAAATTGGATACTTTTTGTACCGGATGTCATAACTCTGAAAGTCCAACTTTTGTAGAAATTAATATTGAAGAAGCTTGGCAGAAGATTAAACATTCTTCTCCAAAAAATTAATTTTATTATAGAACAATTTTTATAGAAAATTAAATGAAAAAAATAATACTATTCTTTTGTGTGAGTACAACCATTTTTATTTCTGCACAAAATATAAATGGAAGATTCTCAAGCTCATTATACACACTTCAAAGATTTAATTCTGAAATTTCATCAGAGAATTATTTGCGAGCGTACGAAATGCTTAACCTTAATCTTAATTATGGAAAAGTATCAGTTAGATCGTATATGAATTTTGAAACTGATGTGATGACTAAAATGGAATCAGATCCTAGATTAAGATTTTATAACCTTTATTTAGAAGCTCGTGATTTGTTAAATGTTGCCACAATTAAATTGGGAAGACAGCCAATCATAAATAGTGTAGCAGGTGGAATTTATGATGGTGCTTCTTTAACTCTTAAACACAATAAATTTAAACTAAATGCTTATGCTGGCGGAAGTGTTCCTGCGTATCAAGAGTTTAAGTTAATTGAAAATTTTGAAGACAATTTAATTTTTGGTGGAAAGTTAACTACAACAGTTATTCCTAATGTTCAGTTAGGAATTGGATATGTAAACAAAAATTTTCAACCAAAAAAATATACCGCACTTAGAGAAGATAGCCTCTTTAATACTATTGAAACAATAATTGAAAATAAATCAAATCAATATCAGTTTATTACTGGTGATTTAAATTTTATACAAAAAGATCTTGTTTCGATTTATACTCGCGCTGACTATGATATTAATTTTAAACAACTTTCAAAATTTGAATTTGATGCAAGAACTGATGCAGTTGAAAAATGGTCATTAAATCTTTACTACAATTATCGCCAACCAAAAATTAGATATAACTCAATTTTTGCTGTATTTGATTATGGTAATACACACGAGATTGAACTTGGTGCAGATTATAAGATTAATAAATTGATTACAGTTTCTGGTAAGTTTGGAAATGTACAATATAAAACAGAAAATTCTCAGAGGATCGGTTTTGGTTTTAATACTAATTATGGATCTTTAACATATAGAAAAACACTTGGTTATGCAGGTGAGCTGGATGCAGTCTCATTGTACTCTGCTTACACTTTATTTGAAGGGTTTTTCACACCATCAGTCGGAGTTTCTTATACCAGTTACAAACTTAGTGCTGATAGTGAAACAAACAGCCTTACAACATTGTTAGTTGGTGCAAATGTTCGTCCATTCCGTGTACTTTCATTTGATTTGCAAGGACAGTATATGGACAATAAAATTTATAAAAATGATTTAAGGGTTTTCTTCAAATTAAATTACTGGTTTAACTTAAACTTATAAAATTCAAACTATGTATAAATTAAAAGTTTTATATCTGTTTATCTTCTTGGGAACTATTGCTTTTCTATTAATTGGAGCAATCGGTTCACCAAAAGAAGATTATGTTAATTCTAATAAAGGCAAAATAAAATTTTCACACTCACTTCATAAAGATGTTGTTGATTGCGTTTCATGTCACTCAGAAGTTAAAGAAAGTGTGGATTTAAAAAATTCACTGTTCCCAAATCACGATAATTGCTCAACCTGTCACGAAGTTGATAATGATCAAGAATGTTCCACTTGTCATTATGATGATAACTTTGAAGCTCTAAGTAAAGAAGAATCAGGATTATTATTTAATCATAAATTACATCTTGCAAATTCAGAAGTTAGCTGTGAATCCTGTCATCAAGGGTTAAGTGAAGTTGATTATAGCTGGCAAGCTATTGGTGCCAATCCATCTATGGAAACTTGTTTTAGTTGCCATAATGATAAAACAGTAGCATCCAATGCTTGTGAATCCTGTCATATCTCAACAGCAAACCTAATTCCTCAAGATCATAAAGTTGTTAGCTTTGCTAAAACACATAAGTTTGCGGCTCAAGAGTTTAATGCAAACTGTATTATGTGTCATGATAATCAAAGCTGCGAAGATTGCCATACTGCAACAATTGGAGTTACTGAAACAAATACATTAAAAGATTTCTATCAACCATATTATCCAAGTAATTTTGTAGATGGATCAAAAGTTCAGGCAATCAATCGTGTACATGATTTGAATTACCGGTTTTCGCACGGTATGGATTCAAGAGGCAAAACATCAGAATGTCAAACTTGCCATCAAATAGAAACATTTTGCGCAGAATGTCATCAAGCTGATAATGAAGATTTTGCTTATAGTGGAATAATACCATCAACACATTTAAAAAGTTCTTTTACAACGTTTGGAGTAGGCTCTGGCGGTGGTGATCACGCAACTTTAGCAAGAAGAGATATTGAAAGATGTATTGCTTGCCACGATGTTAATGGTGCTGATCCAACTTGTATAACATGCCATGTTGATCAAGATGGTATTAAAGGTACAAATCCTAAGACACATGCAACCGATTTTATGAGAGATAGTGAAGACGGAGATTGGCACGAAAATAATCTATCTGTATGTTATAATTGTCATACAAGCTCCTCGCCACAATCTGCACCGGGAATAGGTTTCTGTGGTTATTGTCATAGCAGCAATGTAGAACATTAATTCGAAAATTTTATGGAAAAAATAATGAAGCGTTTATTTTTATTTTTTACAATTGTTTTTAGTACACTCATTATAGTAAGTTGTAGTGAGATTCGTGAAGATTTGCCTCAAGCACCTGAAATTACACTGCATAAATCAGGGTTTAGTACTCCAGGCTCATCAGATTTTCATGGTAAGTTAATTGCAAATTCTAATTGGGATATGAAGCAGTGTCAACAATGCCACGCATCAAATTACAATGGCGGAACTGCTCAGGCAAGTTGTTATGATTGCCATAAACTTCCTGGTGGTCCTGAAGCATGCAATACTTGTCATGGTGATTTTGTTAATCCTCTTAAACAAGCACCGCCAAGAGCATTGAATGGAGCAATATCTTCAAGTGAAAGAGGTGTTGGTGCACACTCAAAACATCTAAGTGATAATATTATGGGAGTTGCTGTAGAATGTACGGAATGTCACACAATGCCTAATGGATTTTCTGATCCTATTCATATAGATAATACATTAGGTGCAGAAGTTGTATTTGGAGATTTTGCTAAACTTAATACAAACATACCTTCCGGTTTCAGTTATGATGCTAGCTTAGGTGACTTTAATCCAAATCCTTCCTTCAATTTTGAAGCAGGTTCATGTTCAAATACTTACTGTCATGGTTACTTTAAAAATGGAAATACAAATAACGTAGTTTTATTTACAGCCCAATCAGAGGGTTCAGCCTGTGGTACATGTCATGGAGATCCAACCACTGGAAATCCAATGCCAAAGACACCAGCAGAAGGTGGAACACATCCTCCAAATGCAAATTGCGTAACATGCCATTTAGATGAAGTTAGTATTAATGGTGGTGTATATTCAATTACTGATAAATCTAAACATATAAATGGAAAGTTGAATATTTTTGGTGATGAAGAGACTTATTAAAAAATGTAAATCATTTTTAAAGAAGCCGCTTTTGTAGCGGCTTTTTTATTGCCATTAATGTAAGCAAAAATATCATCTCATATTATGTAAGTGAAGAAGGAAAAAAAAATTAAAAATAATCAAGATTACTACTTTTATTTACACTATAGATATTTAAAAGCTCATTAGATTGATTATTATTTAAGGTTAAGAACTAAAAAGCAATCCAATTAAAACAAACATTATAATGATATTTGTTTTTTAATCTAATACACGACTTGTAATCTAAATTATTTTTTTAGCAAAACTTTTTTTGCATTAATAGAATATAGTTTTTCTAAAACTTTATCATTTAATCCAAAACCATAAAGTGGCCAATGATATCCGAATAATTCAATATTATAAAAATGTTCATCATTTGATTCTAAAATTCTAAATGTTGTTTCATACATACTCTTTTCAAATCCCATATCTGTACCGTATAAAAGTCTATCCTGATACTTTTCAAAAAATGCACTTGTGTATCTTGGTACAGGTGCATTTTCAGCATACCTTGCACTTATATCAGCATAAAGATTAGGATATAAATCCAAAAGTCTTCCAAGTTTTACTAAATCAGTATTTTGATTTGCAAGATGACAAGCAACAAATATAGTTTTTGGGTGATTCTTAACTGCATTCTCAAGAGTCTTTAATACATCATCAAGATTAAGAATATTTTCTTGATTGTCTAATCTCCAGGTATATGCATTCATTAAACCGTCATTTGTTGAGTCCATTTTATCATAAAACCATTGTGGTTCACCAACATGAATATTTATTGGCATTCCTAATTCTGCACACTTGTCCAATAATAAATTCATTCGTTCATTATCAATATGCATTCCGTATGCTGGCGGATTACCATAAACTAATCCTTTACCTTTATCACCAAGTTCGCCGACTCCTTTTGCACCTTTGTTAAAACATCTTTCTAGCTCTCTTACAGCAGCCGGACCGTAACCTGGTTTATCATATCCTGTAAAATCAAAACCACACCAAAGTTCAAACCTATCTGGATATTTTGAATAAAAATTAATCAATGAATCAAATTCACTTCCGTGTGCATAAGTAAGTAGTATAGTTTTAATTATCCCGGCTTCATCCATATTCTTTACCCACAATTCAAGTTCTTCCTTATTGTTTGCATAAGCGTGTGAATGTATATCGATTATTGGATATTTTGCTTTGACAATTTTTGTAACTGGTACATTGTAAATATTTTTTGGTCTAAAATTTTTTAATAAAAGTTTATCAGGTTTTGTTTGCGCAATTGATTCATAATTAATAATAAAATGAAAACAGAAAAGTACTGTTAAACTTTGAAGTAGTAAATTCTTCATCAAATATCCTTAAGAATTAAAATTATTAAACTAAAATTACTTTTATTCCCATACTCTGAAGATTTTTTAATTCATCTTCAGGGATCTTAGAATCTGTAATTATCATATTTACTTTAGAAATTGGAGCAATAAATGCAAAACTTTTTCTTTTAAACTTGCTTGAATCAGTAACAATGATAACTTCCTTTGAAGCTTCAATCATTAACTTGTTAAGATGAGCCTCTTCTGGATTTGGTGTAAAAATTCCTGATTGTGAATCAATTCCATCAACACCAATAAAGCATTTATCACAGTAAAAATTTTTTATACTATTTTCACAAATCGAACCGATTAAAGAAAGAGAAGTGCTTCTTAAAATTCCTCCCAAAAGAATAACTTTGATCTCATCTCGTATAAGTTGACTGGCAATATTAAGTGCGTTTGTTATTACGGTTAGATTATTAATCCTACCAAGATTTTTTGCAACTTCGACTGTTGTTGTACCAGAATCGATTATTATAGTGTCATTATCATTAATTATTTCTGCAGCTTTTTTGCCGATAGCCTGTTTGTCTTTAGAATTAATTCTTGCTTTTTCGTTTAGTTGCTGATCAATTCCAACTCTCTGAGTTTTTAATCCACCGCCTCTGGATTTAATAAGCAACCCTTTTTTTTCAAGATGTGAAAGATCATTTCTAATTGTAACTTCACTTACATTGAATTTTTTGCTCAATTCAATTACTGAAACCTGGCCGTGTGAATTAACCAAATCCAATATTTTCACACGACGATCGATTGTTAATATCTCGCTCATCAATTTCTCTATGAAATTATTAATAAATCATTTAGAAAGCTTTTGAAATATAAAAAAATTATTTAAAAAAGGTAATAAAAGCTTGACAAAAAAAAATAAAAGTATTAAATAACGATAGTAAGGATTCGAAAATATATAATAAGGTTTCGAAATGTTAGAAATTAAGAGTAATAATCATCTACTTGAAAGAGATTCTTTTACTGAATCAGAGATTTTTGGACAGCCAGATCTTTGGTTAAAACTTTGGAAGGACTTTCAATCAACCAGTTACGAACTAAAAAAATATTTAGATAGTGTTCTCAATAGCAAAGATATCAGGATAATTTTAACTGGTGCCGGCACTTCAGCATTTATCGGGGATGTGCTGCTTGGAATATTTAACAAGAGTTTTCCAAATCCAATTAGCGCTGTTGCAACTACAGATCTGATCACACATCCAGAATTGTACTTTAACAAAAGCAATAAATATCTACTAATTTCTTTTGCTCGATCCGGCAACAGCCCTGAGAGTTCGCAGATAATTCTTTTAGCAGAAGAATTATCTAAACAAGTGTATCACATAATCATTACCTGCAATAAAGAAAGTGAATTAACAAAAACTATTTCAACAAAAAATCATTTTACATTTTTAATGCCTCCCGAAGCTGATGATAAAGGATTGGCAATGACAGGCAGTTTTACAACAATGCTTCTTGCAGGTTTGCTGATTTCCAGAATTAATTATGATGATGGTTTAGATGAGCAGTTCAATATTCTTTATAAGTACGGAAATAAAATTTTAAATGGATATTTAAAAGAAATTCAAAAAGTAGCTTCTTTGGATTTTAAACGTGCGGTATTTCTTGGATCGGGAATGTTAAAAGGAATTGCACGTGAATCACATTTAAAACTTCAAGAACTTACGGATGGTAAAGTTATTTGTAAGTATGATTCATTTATGGGGTTCCGTCATGGTCCAAAAGCAGTTATTGATGAAGATACATTACTGGTTTATTTATTTTCTAATAATCAATACGCAAGTTTATATGAGCTGGATTTAGTTAATACAATTTCATCTGGTAGAAAAAATTTGTTTTCAATTGGTGTGATGGAAGAAGAAATAAATTCTGCTAATGTTGATCTGAAAATTGTGCTTTCAGAAAATGGGATAAAACTTCAAGAAGATTTTCTTACTGTAGTTTCAGTTCTTCCTGCTCAACTATTAGGTTTTTTTAAGTCCTTAGATTTGGGATTAAAACCAGATTACCCCTCAGACAGCGGAATGATACATAGAGTTGTGCAAGGTGTAAATGTTTATCCATACAATAATGGAAAAGAATGATTGTTGTAGAAAATAAAATATTACAATTAGTTAATAAACATAAACATGGAGAGGCTATTGGGCTTACTTCGATATGTTCTGCTAATTTACATGTTATTAAAGCAGCAATTCTAAATGCAAAAAAGTACAGTCAGATTTTATTAATTGAATCAACATCAAATCAAGTTGATCAATTTGGGGGTTATACCGGAATAACTCCGCAGCAATTTAGAAAAATAGTTTTTGATCTAGCGACCGCACTTAATTTTCCGATTGAAAATATTATACTTGGTGGGGATCATCTTGGCCCGAATAGATGGCAGAATGAAATTTCAAATTCAGCAATGCAGAAAGCTAAGGATCAAATTGCTGCATACGTTTCTGCTGGTTATACAAAGATCCATTTAGATGCTAGTATGAAATGCGCTGATGATGGTGATGAGCAAATTCCATTAGATCCATTTGTAATTGCAGAAAGATCTGCAATTTTATGCAAAGCCGCAGAGGATGTTTTTACTAAATATGGCAATGATGGTGAACCTCCAGTTTATGTTATTGGAACTGATGTTCCGCCGCCTGGTGGAGCTAAAGAACATCACAATAAAATAAATGTTACTTCGGCTGAAGAAGTTGAAGAAACAATTGATCTTACAAAAAAAGCATTTGAAAAATATAATTTATCTGATGCATGGAATCGAGTTGTAGCTGTTGTTGTTCAACCTGGAGTTGAGTTTGGCGATTCAATAGTTTTTGATTACGAAAGAACAAAATCCAAAAAGTTAGTTGATGTAATTGAAACTAAATCAAACCTTGTTTATGAAGCACATTCAACCGACTATCAAAAAAAAGAATTGTTAAAACAAATGGTTGAAGATCATTTTGCAATATTGAAAGTAGGTCCGTGGCTAACTTTTGCATTTCGAGAAGCGGTTTTTGCTTTATCATTAATTGAAAAAGAACTACTTTCAAATAAAAAAGGAATTACGCTATCAAATTTATTTGAAGTTATTGAAGAAAGAATGATTGTAAACCCAAAATACTGGGAAAAGTATTATGATTATTCTGAAGAAGAAAATAAAATTAGCAGAAAATTTAGTTACAGTGATAGAATAAGATATTACTGGACAGATAATTTTGTGAACGAATCATTGCAAAGATTAATTAGTAATCTTACTAACAATAAAATTCCACATACATTATTAAGCCAATATTTACCTGTTGAATATTTTGCTGTTAAAGAAAATATTATCACAGAAAATCCAGAAGAAATTATTTTGAATAAAATTGATAGTGTTCTTGGGATTTATAACTATGCAACTTACGGAGGTACTCAGTGAAAGTTCGACCCTGGTTAATTTATGCAATCGTGACCACTGCCTTTTGGGGCATTTGGGGCGCGCTGATTGAGCTTCCACAAAAATCAGGATTTCCTGCAACACTTGGTTACGTTGTATGGTCATTAACTATGATTCCACCAGCATTAGTTGCTTTAAAAATAATTAATTGGAAATTAGAATTAGATAAAAAATCAATTTTGCTTGGATGCTTAATTGGATTAACCGGCGCAGGGGGACAATTAGTTTTGTTTCAGGCATTAAGAACCGGACCAGCTTATCTTGTATTTCCATTCATATCATTATCACCGGTAATAACAATTATTTTATCTTATGTTTTCTTAAAAGAACGTGCATCAAAAAAAGGTTGGATAGGAATAGTGTTAGCATTAATTGCAATTATCTTCTTATCATATCAACCACCAAATGACGCAAACAGTTCAGGATATTTGTGGATAATACTTTCATTAATTGTTTTTGTTGCTTGGGGTTTGCAAGCTTATATAATGAGATTTGCAAATCAAACTATGAAAGCCGAAAGCATATTTTTTTATATGATGGCAACGGGACTTTTATTAATACCATTCGCACTTTTGATGACAGATTTTTCACAAGAAATAAATTGGGGATTTAAAGGCCCTTATTTAGCTGCTATAATTCAGATATTAAATTCAATTGGCGCGCTAACAATTGTTTATGCGTTCAGATATGGAAAAGCAATTATAGTTAGCCCTATGACAAATGCAGTTGCACCTGTAATCACAATTATACTTTCACTTATTATTTATCAGGTCATTCCGCATCCAGTAATTGTAGGTGGAATAGTTTTAGCGTTAGTTTCAATATTATTAATGGCGATTGAAGATAATCCCGAAGAAACTCAAGCAGAAATTTCAACTAGTAAAAATTAATGACAAAGAAAAAATTTGATGTAATCGTAGTAGGGGAATTAAATGTAGATTTAATTCTAAACTCAATTGATTCTTTTCCAGAAATGGGAAAGGAAAAAATTGCAAAAAATATGAATCTTACTTTAGGAAGTTCATCAGCAATATTTGCAAGTAACTTAAGTTCGTTAGGTGCACAAGTTGGTTTTATTGGAAAGATTGGTAATGATGCTTTTGGAAATCTTGTTAAAGATAGTTTATCAGCAAAAAAAGTAAATACAGATATGCTGATTACAAGTGATAAATGGAATACTGGTGTAACTATAGTTCTTAATTACGAAGAAGATCGTGCGATGGTTACATATCCTGGAGCGATGGAGCATTTAACTATGAATGATATTTCAGAAGAAGTAATATCGACTGCTAAACATTTACATTTTTCATCCTATTTTCTTCAACCAGGAATTCAGAAAGATATAACGAAACTTTTTAAAATGACTAAGGAAAAAGGATTAACAACTTCACTTGATATTCAATGGGATCCAAATGAAAAGTGGGATTTTAATTACAAAGAAGTTCTTCCTTTTGTAGATGTTTTTCTACCCAACGAACAGGAAGCATTGTTGTTAACAAATGAGAGCATATTAGAAAACGCTATTAATAAATTGGTTCAGCATTCAAAGTATGTAGTTGTAAAACTTGGAAGCAAAGGTTCAATCACTGCTACAAAAGACAAACGTAATTTTATAAAATCTTTCTTAAACGATAAAGTTGTTGATGCGATAGGAGCAGGAGATAGTTTTAATGCAGGATTTATTTTTAAATTCATAAATGGTTGTGATATTGATGAATGCCAAATATTTGGCAACTTAACAGGAGCTATCAACACAACAGCCGCAGGCGGAACAACAGCATTTGAAAACTATGAACAAATAATTAAAATCGGTAAAGAAAAATTCGGATATAAAAATTGAAATTAACTGAAGTATTAAATCAAGTTCAAAATCAAAATAAAGCTTTGCTTGCTGCAAATTTTTACAACCTTGAAACTTGTAAAGGAATAGTTAAAGCATCCAGCAAATTAAATCAGCCAATAATTCTTCAACTTACACCTGGTTCGATAAGTTATATGGGATTGAAAACAGCAGTAAGTATTGCAAGAAATGTTCCGATTGAGGAAAATGCACTAACTTATTTGCATCTCGATCATTGCAATGATATTGTATTAGTAAAATCTTGTTTAGATGAAGGATTTGATTCGATTATGATTGATGCAAGTGATAAAAATATTGATGATAATATTTTAATAACCAGGCAAGTTGTTAAGCTTGCAGAAAGTTATAAAGTAAATGTTGAAGCGGAATTAGGATATGTACCTAAGCCAAATAATGAAATAGAAAATGATAAATTTACTGAACCTGCTGATGTAAAAAGATTTACTGAAGAAACTGGAATCACATCATTAGCAATTGCAATAGGTTCTAAACATGGTTTTTATAAAGGTGAACCGAAACTTGATATTGTTAGATTGAAAGAAATTAGAAAAATCACAAATGCTTATTTAGTCCTTCATGGCGCATCAGGAATTCCTGCAGATATTTTGAGAGAAGCAATAAGCAATGGAATTACAAAAGTTAATGTTGCAACAGATACAAAAGATTTATTTATGAAATCATTAAAAGATATAATGAAAAACTCGGATGATATTGATTTGCGAAATGTTTTTCCTTTGGCTATAAATGAAATCCAAAAAATGATTGAACAAAAAATTAAAATAGTAAGTATGATTGATTAATTTCAGTAAAAACGAATGAGACTAAGAAAAACAAATATTATCACATTAATTCTTTTTATTTGTGTTACTATCAATTTATCCGCACAGCAAAATTGGGCGCACAAAGTAAGAATCGCTGGAAATCCTCTTTCAAATGATGAGATTGGATCTATCATCAATAAAGCTAAAGAAAGTTTTGTGTTTGGAATTGAAGTTGATAATGACATCACCGGCAGATATGAAAGTTTTTTAAATCCCACAGAGAAATTAGAAACAATAAGAAGAGTTACAGAAGAAGCACATAAAATCAATAACAAAACTTTTGTTTATATAGCAGGATTAGAATGTATAACATCAAATGCTGATAGTAAAAAAAATACATTCATTAAAGATCATCCTGATTGGGTGCAGAGAGATATAAATGGACGACCGGCAATATTCGGAAGTAAAGATGCTTTCTGGATTTCAGAAGGTGATGAAGATGTTTGGATTAGTCCTTATGCTTTGGAATGGCGAAAACTTTTTATGCAAAGAGTAAGAGAAATTGCTGCGACAGGAATTGATGGAATCTATGTTGATATTCCATATTGGATGACACACTTTGAAGGTTGGGAAAATACCTGGGCAAGTTTTGATGATTACACCGTTGCCGAATTTAAAAAGCAAACTGGTCTAGATGCTAAATCAGAAATTGAATTAGGAAATTATAAGGATGCTGGATTTATTAAGTGGATTAATTTTAGGATGCAAACGTTAACCGATTTTATGGATGAGATTAACAAAAACATTAAAGAGATTAATCCTGATTGTAAAACAATAGCAGAAATATATCCTGGAATTTCTGAAGAAGTTGTGAGAGTTGGAGCAGATGTTTATAAAATGTATGATGTTGTTGATGTAATTGCTCATGAGTACAGTGAGGGTGAATATTATGCTTCAGATAGAGCAGCGTATGATTGGTATAATTACATAATAGGAATGCAAACGTTCAGAGCATTTGCAGAAGGCAAGGCTTCCTGGATGTTAAGTTATTCATGGTTGGATAATAAAAATGTTACTCCATCCGATGCGATGAAAAGTTTATTCGCTTCACAAATTTTCTCCGGAACAAATATGTGGGATGTTGAAGGCTATGTAATGTCTTCAACAAATGATATGAAAATAAGATCGGAAGTGTATAAATGGGTTTCAGAAAACGAAGATATTTTTTACGCTCCAAGAATTCCATTAGAACCAATCAGTGTTTATTTCTCAGACGTTACAAGAAATTATTTTAGCGAAGAATTCGTTAATAGTTTTCGTGGGATTGTTAGTATGTTAATGCATTCCCATTTACCATACCAGATTGTTACTTCACGAACCATTGATAAATTACCGCCAAAAATATTAATTCTTCCGGATGTTAAATGTTTAAGTAATGCTGAAATAAACTCGATTCGGACTTTAAATGAAAATGGAACAAATTTTATTATATCCGGAGAATTTGCAGCCTATAATGAAAACAGGGAAGATCAGAATTCAATTACTTTAAACGACAGCAAAATATTAAAAGATTGTCCTGGCAAATCGTATACAGAGAATATGAAAGTTGAGCTTAATAATTATTTCAATTCTCAAAATGCAAACACAAGTAAAATGTTAGAAACCAGAAATCTATTTATTTCTGATTTATTGGATAAAACTTCTTATGTGCCAAAAATTAAAATTGATGCTCCAATTGAATTGATTACAACAACAAGTGTTGATGAAAATTATATTTATTTATTCTTAACGAACATAAAAGGAATTTGTGAAGCTTGTGAATCTAATGTTAAAACTTTAAAAGATATAAAAATTAGTTATAGCAACTCAGTTGGTAGCCAAGAAGTTTTTGCGATTCCATTTTTAGGTGATAAAGAAAAAATTAAAACAAAAAAACTTGGTAGTGAAATAAATTTTATCATTCCTGAAGTCGAAAGAGGTATGGTAATTTTGATCAAGCGGAGCTAAGGCTTTTGCATTAAAAAGAAATTGGAAATAAAAATGAGAAATATATTTAAAACATTTATAGTTCTAACGGTTTTTACTTTACAGTTGTTACCGCAAAGTATAGTAACATATCAAAACACTGATGAAATATTCTTTAATCCAGAAAGAGGATTTACAGCATATCGAAGTAATCCAATTACAATAAGTTTTATAAACTCACTTAAAGCAATAAACGTTTCTGTTATACAAAGAATTTATACTATACCACAATACAATGATGTACCGTTGCCGCAATCATTTTTAAATACTGTTCAAGCTGATTTTAATACTGCCCGTACTGGTGGTGTAAAAGTTATTCCAAGATTTTCATACACGGATAATCAAAATGGAGCAGACGCTGCACTTGATACTATACTGCTGCACATCAATCAGCTTACTCCAATCTTACAGGAAAATTATGATGTAATTGCATACGTTGAAGCCGGTTTTATCGGCGCATGGGGCGAGTGGTATTATTCAACGCACAACTTAAATAACACAAATAGTAGAAGGACTGTAACATATGCTTTGCTTGATGCTCTTCCATTAAATCGAAATGTTGTGTTAAGAACACCAGAATATAAAAGAAATATTTTTCAAATAGATACACCATTAGATTCTATTGAGGCTTTTTCAGGTACAAAACGTTCCAGAGTTGGCGCACATAACGATTGTTTTCTTGCCGATGCAACAGACTACGGTACTTATGTTTGGAATGACATTGAAGGAGATAAAAATTATTTGAATCAGGATAATAGATTTGTTCCTCAAGGTGGCGAAACTTGTTGCGATTGTGGATATGCTGGCTGTCCAAATTCATTAATTGATTTAGCGCGTATGAGATATTCTTTATTAAACAAAGATTATCATCCAAGTGTTTTGAGCAGATGGACAACTGAAGGTTGTATGGATGAAGTAAAACGAAGACTCGGTTATCGATTAGAATTATTACAGGCTTCAATTTCGGATAGTATAAAACCAACAGGAACATTCAATCTTAATTTTCAAATCACCAACAAAGGATTTGCAAGTCCGTTTAATCCAAGAAATTTAGAAATTATTTTAAGAAATAATATTAGTAATCAAAAATACAGATTGGTTACTGATGTTGATCCTCGATTTTGGATGGCTGGTGATACAATGTTTGTAAGTGTTGTTGGTGGAATTCCTGCTAATATGATTGAAGGCGATTATAGTGCGTTTATATTTTTAGCAGATCCTGAATACAGACTTCATGATAATCCAAGCTATGCAATTAGATTAGCAAATAATAATTTGTGGGAAGATTCTACTGGTTATAACTCACTCAATCATCAGATCAAAATAACTTTGAATGCAAATGGCTCAACCTATACAGGCTCAAATTATTTTGAATTGTATAATGGTGTTTCAGATGTTGAAATAGAAGAACCTATTAATCCAAAAAATTATAATGTGGATGCATATCCAAATCCATTTAATGGTACAACAACAATAGTGTTTAATTTCAATCCACAAGAAATTATTGAAGTACTAATTTATGATAGCATTGGCAGGTTAATTAAAAGTTTTGAACCTGGAGAGTACAGCAATAAAAAAATTATCTGGAACACCGCTGATAGAAAATCAAAAGAACTAAGCAGCGGATTATACCTGTTTACACTTAGAACAAAAGAAAATTTGTACACAAAGAAATTATTGTTACTTAAATAATTCATCATATAACAAAAGGAGTAGGCTATGAAAAAAATCTTAACGTTATTGTGCTTTATTTCCGTGCTTGGAACTGCTTACGCTCAAATCTCTATCGATGGTGATATGTTAGATTGGGCTGGAATTGATCCACTTGATACAGGTTTACCAACTGAAAGTTATGGTTTTGTCACGGATCTTCAGTACTCAGATTTTAATGTGCAGCATATTTATATAACTCATGATACTGCAAATGTTTACTGTAGGCTTGATCTTGATGCTACTGCTAATTTTAATAATTTTTATAATTATTCAAACCCACCGGTTTTTGAAGTTTATTTTGATACTGAAATTGGTGATACAACAGGATTTGATTGGGGTTGGTGGAACAATGCTTACAAGTATTATATCAACTTAGCTCCTACTTTGCATCCTGATTCTTTAAATAAACATGCTGAGTTATATCTTTACACCGGCGGCAGAATGCCAACTTATGTAACTGGTGAATTTGTTTTATTAGCTCTTGTTCCTATGGCAATAAGTAGTGAAAATAATCAGCTTGAATTTTCTGTTCCGCGAAATCTAATAAATTTTGGTAGTGAATTTAGACCTTGGGTTTATTCTGTTGGTGATTTTCAATGGGCAACTGGTGCAGCTCAATTACCTTTAGAAGGTGGAACTACAATGTTGAAATATGATTTCTGGTATGGTGGATCAGTTTATCAACATCAAGGAACTCAAATTGTTTCTGATATTTCAATTGATGGAGATTTACTTGATTGGGTTTCTGCCGGAATTCAACCTGCAGATGTTGATGAATGTGCAGAAGAATTAGGTGATATTTTAACAGGACCATCATTTGATGTTAAGGATTATTATTTAACAAGTGATTCAACCTATCTTTACGTAAGAGTGGATATCGATCCTAATGCTACTTTTGCAGGAATGTACAATTATTCTAATCCTCCAGTTTTTCAATTATACTTTGATATTAATTGGGGCGACACAACAGGTCTTGGATGGGGTGGTTTCTATAAATTGCCGGTTGATTATTTGATTGACTTAAGCGCTGCATTACATCCTGATTCATCTGGAAACGAAGTACTTGTTAAAAAATTTGTTGGGGATTATAATGGTTCATCTGAGGTATATATAGATATTGAGGGCGCAGTTATATCGTTTGCAAAAAATACTGAAGACAATGTCGTTGAAATAGCAATACCTCGTTCTAAAATTAACGCAGGCACAGATATAAGACCTTGGTTATATATTGTTGGTGATCAGATTTGGACAGATGAAGAGTATGTACCAAATCCAATCAGAGAAGGCTGGGGTGGTGCTGAAGGTGAATATTATGCTGTTAATTATAACTTTATAAGCGGTTCTTCAGTTCGCAGACTCGGTGATAATTCAATTACATCTGTTGATGATGAATATAATAACTCAACAGTTGAAGGTTTTGGATTAGTTTCGAATTATCCAAATCCTTTTAATCCAACAACTACAATTGAATTTACTTTACCTGAACAAAGTTTAGTTAAAGTTGAAGTGTATGATATTTTAGGAAGTAAAGTATCAACTCTAATTGATAATCAGGAATTAAGCGCTGGACAAAAAAGATTAGTATGGAATGGTAAGAATGATAAAGGCGTTCAAATGGTAAGCGGAACATACATTTACAGAATTAGCTCTGGTAAATTTAGTGTAAGTAATAAAATGATGTTATTGAAATAAAATTATTAGCAGGCATAACATTGTTATGCCTGCTTTATTCTAAGAAAATTTATTGGTGATAAAAAATGAATAGGATTACTATTGGTTTCTTCTGGATTTTTATTTCTGCAATAATTTTTTACTCATGTATTCCAGATAGAATGCCTTCAGCTCCAACTGAAATTGAACGGCCAGGTTTTGCATTGTTAGAACTTGGTGAATCAAATTTAAATTTTGCCCTAAACCATCAAATAAAAATGTACTTTAATGAGCCAATGGATTTAAACAGCTTTCCAGCAAATGTTGTTGTTGAAAGTGTTAGTGGAAAAATTGAAGGTGCATTTTCGTACGGTGAATCTGATACAATAGTTATCTTTACTCCAATTACAAATTATAAACCAGCAGAGTATTATACTGTTTCTTTAAAAGGTGGAGTAAGAGATAAACACGGCAACTCAATGATCTCACCAAATGAAGAAGATGTTCCAGTTACAAGTTGGTTTTTTACTAGTGGAGAATATTCAAACAGCGGTTTTCCATTTTCTTTTATAAGAGATAAATCAAATAGAAATAAAATTTACAGAGTGGGCGAGTTAAATGTTTTTCTTGATAGCCTAATTTTACCTGGTTCAATTGATTATCAAACATCCGCATTAGAGGTTGAACCAAATTCTGATAAACTTTTTATTGTTAATCTAAAATTAACCGATGGTCAGGTTACAATAGTTGATCCAAATACTTTTACAGTTGTTAACCAACTTCCTGTGGGATTAGGGCCAACTAATATTGAGTTTAGCAGCCAAAAAGGTTATGTAACAAATTCTTCTGCAAAATCTTTTTCTGTTATCGATTTAAATTCACTTACAACTGAATCGACTTTTATTTTTCCTGATGCTTTTAGACCAAAAGATGTTTCATTCAGTTCATTAAAAAATAAATTATACTTTTACAATACAACTAACTCAGAACTAAAAGTTGTTAATGCAAATGATTTTAATGATTCTCACCTCATTTCATCTGGTTTAAGTACAAAACCTACAGATATAGAAATAAGTAAAAATGGAAGATACATTTATATACTTGGTACAAACTCAAGTATCATTTCTGTATTTGATGTTGAAACTGAAACATCAGTAATTCTTGATTTTGGATTTCAATATCTAACTGACGGAATTATGGGAACAAATTTTTACTATGTGGCTTATTATAGAGGCACCGGTGGTGATGATATCGGCGGAGTTTTAAAAATTGATATAAATACTAATACAATTGTTGGACATCTTGAATGGGGATACCAGGTTGATCAATTAAAATTAACTGGTGCTGAAGAATTACTATATGCAGTTACACCAATTGATTCAACAGTTCAGGTGATTGAAACAAAAACAATGAATAAAATTACCAGTACAAAAGTAAATGGTAATCTAAAGTATCTGGCAATAACAAATAATAATTATTAAAAGCACTTTAAACTATTGGTTATCTCATGAATAAATACATTTTAATTATTTGTGCTTATCTATTATCATTAACATTTCAAATTGTTGCACAGTCTGGTGGAAAAATTGTTGGTTCTGTTACTGATGCTACAAACGGACAACCATTAATTGGTAGCAGCGTTTTTATTGAAAACTTAATGCTTGGTGATGCAACAGATAAAGATGGAAATTACTTGATACTTAATGTATCGCCGGGAACATATAATGTTAAAGCACAAATGGTAGGTTATAATAGTCAGGTTATTGAAGGTGTTAAAATATCATCCGGTTTAACAATTACTCTGGATTTTAAAATGAACACTGAGACAATTGAGTTGCAGGAAGTTAAAGTAACATCTTACAAAATTCCGCCAGTGCAAAAAGATTTAACAAGTAAATTACAGGGTCGAACTGGTGAAGAAATTTCACAAATACCTATTACAACTGTAAAAGATATTTTAATTCAACAGGCTGGTGTAACACAGCAAATCAGAACACAACCAATTTCAAGTTTGCCTGTGTTTGGTCAATTTGCAACTGTACCATCAGATGGGTTACATTTTAGAGGTGGAAGAGAAAACGAAGCAAGTTATTTGCTTGATGGTATTAATGTTGCTGATGCTCTGTGGGGAGATTTTAATGTGGATCAGATGGGCGAATTATTAATTAGCTCTATGGAAACCTTTACCGGAACATTTGCTCCACAGTATGGCGAAGCTATGTCAGGCATTGTTCGAATATCCAGTTTAAATGAAATAACAACTCAGCCAAAATTTTCTTTTAAATCATTTACAGACAATTTTGGATTTGATGCTGTATCCGATAATACTTATAGTTATGAATTAGTAGTGTCATCACCATTGCCATTTTACAATAATCTTGGATTTGTTTTTTCACATAGAACATTTAGTACTGATGGTTATATCAACGGATACATTTATCCTGAGTATGTAAATAGTGAAGGTATGGATAAAAGCGGCACACCAAAAGAAATCCCTATGCAGTATAATGATACTGAATTTAATTTTGGAAAAATTATCTGGCAAGCCTCCCAAAGTCTTAAAGTAAGTCTTGGCGGATTTATTTCTAAATCCAACAAAGGTGTTTACAATCATTACTTTAAATATAATCCCTTTGGCACTCCACGAGTTAGATTAGAAGATAATTTAGCTTACTTAAAATTAAATTATCTTATAAATGAAAACAGTTACTTAGATTTTTCAGTTGCTAATTATGAGCGTGGTTTTAAATCAACAGTATTTGATGATATTACTTTCTACAATATAGTTCCTCAAAATGGTTCTGCTGAATTTTCTATTGTTGGTGAAGATTGGGTTTTCTTTGATACATACTTCAATAGAAAAGAAGTTAGTGTTGATTACGTTTGGCAGATTAGTAAAATTCATAATCTCTCTGTTGGTTCAACCTTTCAACAATTAAAAACAGATTTGATAAGAAGAAATCCTGATGGAGGTTTAGCATTAGAACAATATGCATTTAGACCATACCAGATTGATGGTTATGTAAATGAAAAAATGGAATTTGAAGATATGGGTTTAATAGTTAATCTTGGTGCAAGGTTCGATTATATAAATTCCAACAGGTTGGTGTTAAAAGACATCACACAAATTTCTGATCCCCAAGCCCCGGTTGAAGAAGCGAAATCTGAATTTTATATAACACCAAGACTTGGGATTAGTTTTCCTATAGCGCAAACCGCGGCAATAAGATTTGGATACGGTCATTATTTTCAGTTCCCGAATTATTACAAAGTTTTTCAGGGAACTTATATGATAGAAGCGACAGGAGAGTACAGACCAAATCCACAATTGGAAAATACACCTGTTGCATCGTCATCAATCGAACCAGAAAAAACTGTTAATTATGAGTTTGGGCTTCAAACATTGTTAAGTGAAAAAGTTTCACTTGATGTTACGGCTTTTTATAGAAAGACAAGTAATTTAATTGGTGTGTTGCTAAACGAAACGAGTGAAGGCAAGCGATTCCAGGAAATGGGTAATATTGATTTTGCAACGGTTAAAGGAATTGAGTTATCACTTAAAAAACATTTCTCAGATAATTTTTCTGCATTCTTAAATTATACTTTATCAAATACACTTGTAAGCACTTCAATTCTTTTTGAACGACCAACAGATGAATCACGAACATTTCCGGCTAATTGGGATCAGCCGCATGTTTTTCAGGGTAATGTTCATTTTGAAATGAATAATGGTTTTGGACTTTCTTTATACGGAAGTATTTCTTCTGGATTTCCTTATACACGATCAACATTTAATCCAAATGGAGAACGTTCACCTTCAATTCATCAAATTGATATGAACATTTTTAAGAACCTAGAAATATTTGGATTTAAGCAGCAGATATTTATCCAGGTATTAAATCTTACAAATGATAGAAATGTTTGGTGGGTTTATGCTGATTCTGGAGTTGCCGGTGCTGATGCAAGTGAAGCAACTTCTTATGACTACACAAATAATCCAAGTATGTATGGTCCGGGAAGGACGATAAGACTTGGTATAAAATTGTGGAATTAATATGATGATCTTTAAAATGAAAATTCAATTAACAAAATCAATTTTAATTATCAGTTTATTTTTGATTTCATCCTTAAAACCACAAGTTAATAATCCAATGGATTTTACAAGATGGAATAAACTTGATATTAATAAAGTTGCTACTGTATTTAACAATGCAGGAATGTTGTGTGATGGTAATAATCAAAATTCCAATCTTGCTAGATCACCATCATTTCAATATCCGCAAGGCAGCGGAAAAGATTATGGAACTTGCATTGCTGTTGTTGTTGGTGCACCGTATCCACAAGATCCTGATGTTGTTGGTGGAGTAAATCCAAATAATTATCCTTATTTAGATGGAACAATGGATGAAGGGCCGGCAGATTTTTGGAATGAAGAACACTTTGCACCTTATCAAGAATTTACAAATCCAACAAGTGCTTGTATAAGTACTGATCCAAATTCATGGCCACAAACCTGGCCAACCTCATTACCAAATTATTATCCTGTAAATGGAATATCAGCAGATGTAATTACAAATAATAATCTACCAACTGTTCCAATCTTATTTGATCCTGAAACTGGTTGGCCTGGTGCTGGATCGGATGGTAAAAAATTAGCCGATCAGGAATCACTAAGTTTTATGTTCGGCTGGGGTGGCACAGATCAAATTGGTTCTGGCAATAGCCAAACAAGATGGCTCCGCACACAAATGATGATGCGAAGTATGGCATGGGAAGGTTCGCTTTATGAAAGCTTTATCGTGTGGATGTTCATAGTTCGAAATCCTACTGATAAACCTATTGTTGATATGTCTTTAGGTGTGCATGCTGATTTTGGTTTCTTTCCATCATTCATCCCTGGTATTGGGCAGGATGATGACAGACATTATTATGATCCGAATCTACAACTAGCGTATGGATGGGATGATAATGATTATGAAGAAAATCCAATTGGCGGTGGTGGAATAAGTGGAGAAGAAATTGCATGGGCTGGTGTGTTAGCATTAAGGATGCCCGGTGGCGATGGTAAAGTTAAAACTTATGATGCAGCACATTTTTGGGAAGGTCAAACTTCAAACTCTGGTAGTGGTGGTGATCCTGAGATGTATTACAAATGGAATTTATTAAATGAAGATGATCCGCACGATAGTAATGGTGATGGTGTTGATGATGATTTTGATAAGAACGGAGTTCCTGATGCACAAGAAGGTGGGATTGGATATTTTGTTGGAACAGGTGCAGATGGACTTCAAGTAATTGGATCTGATAAATTTACATTGCAACCTGGTGAAATGGATACTTTACTTTTTGCTACTGTTTTTGGTGCAACAGAAGAAGAAATAAAAACTAATTCTCAAAGAGCGCTAACACTTTTTAAAAACAATTGGAAACCGATAAAAGCTCCGCCTGCACCAATTGTTGAGTCATTTACTAATGATAAAAAAGTAACTTTAATTTGGGGAACTGACAGTGAAAATGATCCAAAGTTTGAAGGATATAAAGTATATCGTTCTCAAGACAACGGTCAAAGTTGGGGATCAGAAAGCTTTGCCGATTTTCAAGGTGGAATACATTACATACCACTTGCACAATATGATTTGGAAAACGGTTTAAAAGGTTACTATCAATCTTTACCGGAATATGCTTGGTATTATTTAGGGGATGACAAATGGAACACTTTACGATTTGTTGTTAAAGGTGATTCGTTAGAAGGATTTGATTTAGGAAATCATAAACTAACATATTTTGAAGATGGCGATACAGTAAATGTTTATGTTGATAGAACTGTATTAAATGGTGTTGAGTATAGATATTACATTTCAGCTTACGATTCAGGTAATGGAATCATTGGTCCGTTAGAAAATTCTGCATCATCCAAGCCAAATGAATTTAATAACACGGTTAGCGTTCGCCCGGAACTTCCACTTGCAGAAGATAAGCTTGGTAATGTTAGAGTGATTCCAAACCCATATATAATTTCTGCTTTGTGGGAAACAAGTTGGAACGAACATTTACTTCAGTTTACTGGTTTATCAAATCAAGCTACAATTAAAATCTTTAACTCAAGTGGCGAATTGATAAAAACTTTAAATAAAGAAAATGATTCCAGCATTTTAGAATGGAATTTAAAAAACGAATATGAACAACAAGTTGCTCCAGGTGTATATTTTTATCATATAAATACACCGATCGGAACAACAACAGGTAAATTTTTTGTAATTCTTTAACAGGAATAAGTTATGAAGCATTTTTTATTTAACTGGAAATCAAAGAGAATTTATTTAGTAATTTTATTCTCATTAATCACACTACAAAATCAAGAAACGTTTGCTCAGCAAGTTGATTACTCAGGTACATCTGCAGCAAACTTTTTAAAAATAGGTGTTGGCGCAAGACCAATGGCTATGGGTGATGCAGCAATTGCTTCAATAAATTCTCCTGAAGCACTTTATTGGAACGTTGCAGCTTTAACAAGAATAGATGATGAGTTTTCTTTTGCAGTTTCATCAATGGATTGGTTAGTTGAATCACGAAATTCTTACTTAGCTGCTGCGTACAAATTTGATGGTGTAGGAAGTTTCGGAATTGATTTACAATATCTTGATTATGGAAGAATTGAAGAAACAACTGTGTATGATCAAGATGGTACCGGTAGATTTTTATCTGCAAGTGATATGGTAATTGGATTAGGCTACGCAAGAGAATTAACAGATAGATTTTCTTTCGGTGTCAAACTAAAATACATTAATCAAACAATTGCTGATGCTACAGGCAGTGCGTTTGCTGTTGATTTAGGTGCAGTTTTTCAAACTTCATTTTTTGATAACAAATTAAGATTTGCTGCATCGCTATCAAACTTTGGAACAAAATTAAAATTTACTGGAAGAGATTTATCAGTAACATATAACATTCCGGATAATCCGGGTAACAAACAGATTCCAGCGGAATTATCTACAATCGATTGGGATATTCCTTTACTATTAAGATTCGGAGTTTCAAACTACTTTATAGAAAATGAAGATGTGTCGTTACTTGTAGCTTATGATATACTGGATAGCAGAGATTATGAAGTTAGACATAATGTTGGAACTGAAATTGGATTATATAAAATGGTTTTCTTAAGAGGCGGCTATAAGTTTAATTATGATGAAGTAAAATACACAATCGGTTTAGGATTAGATTTTAAAAACATTATAGACTACAAATTAAAGTTAGATTATGTCTTTTTGGATTTTGGTGATTTTGGATCACTAAATCAATTCTCACTTTTATTTAATCTATAGTTAATGAATAAGGTTTTATAATGAAAAAAATTCTATTGATTATAATTTTATTTTCAGTTTTTATATCTGCTCAAAATAATCCAATGAATTATCAGCGCTGGAATATTTTTAACATCAACAAAGTAAGAACTGAATTTAATAATACAGGATTGTTGTGTAACGGAAATCAACAGTCTGAATCACTTGCACGAGAACCTTCATTTGAATATCCCGCTGGTAGCGGATTTAGCTGGGGAACAGGAATTGGTGTTATGTTAGGCGCACCAATCAATCAAGATCCTGGAGTAATTGGTGGATATCCTGATCCACAAAATAATTACTCAGCTTTTTGCGATGCAACTCTTGATGAAGGCCCGGCAGCGTATTGGGATGAAGAACATTTTTTTCCATACCCGGAATTTGTTAATTCACCAAAAGCAATTTTAAGTACAGATACAACAACCTGGCCTACAACTTGGCCAAGTTTATATCCTGTATTAAATGATTCAATTAAATTTGATTCAGAAACTGGCTGGCCTGGATTTGGGCCAAATGGCAAACAACTTGCTGATCAGGAAACTTTTTCTGTTGTAGAAGCTTGGGGTGGAACTGATCAATTAACATCTTCAACAGCACATCCAAATTTTTTAAAAACACAAATGATAGTTAGAGGAATGGCCTGGGAAGGAACATTGTACGAAGATTTTATTGTTTGGGTTTATATCATAAGAAATATTGGGACAGCACCAATTACAGATTTACGTGCTGCAATTCATGCAGACTTTAGTTTCATTCCACAATTTTATTCAGGAATCGGATTTGACGATGATCGTCATTATTACGATCCAAACTTACAACTTGCTTACGGCACCGATGATAATGGCTATGAAGAATCACCGCTCGGTGGAACAATCCCTTCAGATAAAATTGCATGGGCTGGCATTGTTGCTTTACAAATGCCTGGCTTATCACACAAAGTTAAAACTTATGATGCCTTTCATTTTTGGATGGCTGCCACAACACCGGCTGGTAATGGTGCAAGATCAGATTGGTATTTTGAATATAATATTAGAAATGTAAATGATCCAGAAGATAGCGATGATGATGGTATTGATGATGACTTTGATCATAACGGAGTTGCGGATGTTTTAGAAGGTGGGCAAGGTTATTATTTAGGATTAGGTGCTGATGGATTGCAAACACTCGGCTCAGAACCATTTACATTAAATCCTGGCGAAAGCGATACATTAATTTTTGCAACTGTGTTTGGTACAAGTGAAAAAGATATAAAAGTAAATTCTCAGCGTGCATTAACTTTGTTTGCAAATAAATGGAAAGTTACAGAAGCACCTAAAGCACCAATCGTTGAAGTTTTTCCTGGTAACAGAAGAGTAAAACTTGTTTGGGGCAGCAAGAGTGAAGCTGATCCTGAATTTGAAGGTTACAAAATATATCGTTCACAGGATAATGGATTGACTTGGGGTAGTAAAACTTTTAAAGATTTTGAAGGTGGAACTCATTATGTTCCTCTTGCACAGTTTGATTTGGAGAATGGAATAAAAGGTAACTATCGAACAATTCCACAATACGCATGGTTTGATCTTGGAAGTGATAATTGGACACAGCTTAAACAAGTAGTTGAAGTAGATACATTTAAGAATTTTGATGTTGGTGATACTATAAATATATTTTTTGATAATGATGTTATAAATGGAGTTAATTATCGTTACTATGTTGCTTCTTATGATAGTGGTAATGGAATTATTGGTCCTCTTGAAAATGGATACAGCAACACACCTAATGATATGAATAACACTGTTGAAGTTATCCCACAAGCGCCAGTGGCAACAGAAAATCTAGATAAAGTTTCAGTTGTTCCAAATCCATATAGAATAGCCGAGATTTGGGAAACAAGTTTATCGGATCACCAAATTCAATTTACAAATCTGCCAACTGAAGCAACAATTAAAATATTTAATTCTTCCGGCGAATTGATTAGAACACTTGATCATACAGGATTAACAAGTGCTGCGCCAAGTATAGCTAAATGGGATTTGAAAAACAGATACAATCAATTAGTGGCTCCAGGTGTTTACTTTTATGTTTTAACTTCAACCATTGGAACTAAGACTGGTAAGTTTTTTGTAATCATATAATTTGTTGTTCTGGATTAAGTAAGTAAAATAATTTAGTAACTAAAGCTATTTATATTAAAGATGAAAAATCTCATTGCTCTTCTATTAATAAACTTAACTATCTCACTATTTGCAGGCGAAAATCCAAAACTTGTAAATGATATACTTACCATAGAATATAATAATCAATTACATAGTAAAATTATTTGTAATCTGCCAAACACTGAAAATTTAATGAAAAATTTTTCTCCATCTGAACAATTAATTCTTTCAAATCAAACTATTATAGATTTTAATCTTGTTGATTTGAAAGAGATTAAGGATGATAATAGTATTGGTTTAATACTTACTGGAAAATATTCAAATGAAAAAATTCAAATTAGAAAAGAAATAAAAACTGAAATTCAAAAAGCATTTCCAGATTTTTTAATTACTAAAGCTACTTATACAAATACAGGATTAGATACGATTTCAGTTTTAGGTTGGATAAATAATTGTTACAACATTTTACCTGCAAAAAATATTACTCCTGCTTTCTGGTCATTTCAAGGCGCATCTTACGATGATAGGCGAGATTGGGTTCAACCAATAGTTCAAGGATTTTCTCAGGAAAATTATATGGGAATGAATTCGAGTGATTATGGTGGCGGAACACCTATAAGTGATATTTGGAGACCGGATTTAGGTGTCGCAGTTGGTCATCTTGAAACAACACCAAAACTTGTTTCTATTCCTGTTAATTATACTCCCAGTGAAGATGGAGCAAAAATCAATATTACTTATAAATATCTTGAGCAAAAAAAAATTGCACCTGGTGAATCAATAGAAACTTTTCAAACTTTTATTTCACTTCACAAAAAAGATTACTTTCATACACTTACTTCATTCAGCAAGATGATGGAGAATAAAGGATTAACATTTTCAAAGTTTACTCCAGCAACATATCAAAGTGAATGGTGTGCCTGGGGTTATGAAAGAAATTTTACAATCTCTGAAGTTATAGGAACACTTCCAAAAGTTGCAGAGCTGGGATATGAATGGGCAACTCTTGATGATGGCTGGCAAACTGCAGAAGGAGATTGGTATTTAAATCCAAAAAGATTTCCTGCTGGCGATATTGATATGAAAAATTTTGTTAATTCAATTCATCAGCAAAAATTAAAAGCAATGTTGTGGTGGGCACCATTAGCAGTTGATCCGGGAACTGATTTGATAAAAAATCATCCTGAATATTTATTGCTTAACAAAGATGGATCCAAACAGGACATTACCTGGTGGGATAGTTATTATCTTTGCCCGGCTTATGAACCAGTTATTGAGTATCATAAAAATCTTGTAAAAAAAATTATGAATGAATGGGGATATGAAGGATTTAAAATTGATGGACAACATTTAAATGCAGCTCCGCCTTGTTATAATCCTGCTCATAATCATGCTTATCCGGAAGAATCCGTAGAAAAACTTCCTGAATTTTATAAATCAATTATTGAAATAGCGTTAACTATTAATCCTGATGCAGTTATACAGATTTGTCCGTGCGGTACTTCTTATTCATTTTATAATCTGCATTATATGAATCAAACTGTTGCCTCTGACCCAACTTCTTCGTGGCAGATAAGATTAAAGGGTAAAACAATAAAAGCATTGATGGGATCCAATGCACCCTATTTTGGTGATCATGTTGAGCTAAGTGATAGTGGCTCTGATTTTGCTTCAACAATTGGAGTAGGAGGAATTGTCGGTACTAAATTCACCTATCCAACAGATCAATTGGATCATAAAAAACATTTGCTTACTTCCGAGAAAGAAATTATTTGGAAAAAGTGGCTGGATATTTATAAAGAAAATTATTTATCTAAAGCTGAATACAAAGGTGAGCTATACGATATTGGTTATGATAAACCGGAAACCCACTCAATACAAAAAGATGATACTTTATATTATGCTTTTTTTGCGGACGAATGGAATGGCAAAATTGAACTTAAGGGATTAGATAATAAAGAATATAAAATAATCGACTATGTAAATGGGAAAGTTATTTCAATTATTGATGGTAACAATCCTAAAGTTGATTTTAATTTTACTGATTATTTATTGATTAAGGTCATTCCAAATAATTAATAAAAGATTAAATAAACAATGCTGTTGATTATTTTGACAAAAATTATCTGTGTAGCATTTGTTATTTCTAACTTTGTGCAAACGATAACCTTGTAAAACAATGATCAATAGTATTAGAATAAGTTATTACGTTTTAAATTCAATAATTATTTCTTTGTTCTTTTTTGCTTCATTGGTGGCACAGACAAACGAAACGGAATATATTTTTAAATGTCAGCTTGAAAATCAAGAAGCCTGGTGGGGTGGGGTAGTTGTTGATGGACCTTTAATGCCCTTTGGAAAATTTGAATACACACATAATCTCTATGGTGATGTTAAAGAAAATCAGGGCTCACCTGTTTTAATTTCAAGTTCTGGAAATTATGTTTGGTGTGAGGAACCTTTCAGATTTGAATTTAACAATGACAGCTTAAAAGTATTTTCATCTTATGATCAGATAAAATCAGGAAGGGCGGGTAAATCATTAAAAGACGCTTACTTATTTGTATCCAAAAATTATTTTCCACCAAAAGGTAAAATCCCTGAAGCATTATTATTTACTATGCCTCAATACAACACCTGGATTGAATTGACTTACAATCAAAATGAAAAAGATATTTTAAATTACGCACAATCTATTATTGATAACGGTTTCCCACCCGGCGTTATAATGATTGATGACAACTGGCAGGAAGATTATGGTGCCTGGGAGTTTAAGGCAGAGAAATTTTATAATCCAAAAGAAATGATAAATAAACTTCATGAACTTGGATTTAAAGTAATGCTTTGGGTATGTCCTTTTGTTAGTGCTGATTCACCAAATTATAGATTGCTTGAAAAGGAAAATGCTTTTTTAATGGAAGATAATTTTGAAAAAAAACCTGCAATCATCAGATGGTGGAATGGTGCAAGTGCACTGCTTGATTTTACAAATCCTATAGCTGAGAAATGGTTTAAAGATCAGTTAAAATCACTAGTTGAATCCTATGCGATTGATGGATTTAAATTCGATGCAGGAGATCCAAATTTTTATACCGGGAAAATAATTTCAAACAAGATTGTAACTCCAAATGAACATTCCGAACTTTTTGCAAAAATCGGACTTGAATTTCCATTGAACGAATACAGAGCTTGCTGGAAAATGGGCGGCCAACCTTTAGTGCAACGCCTTAGAGATAAGAGTCATAGTTGGGAAGATCTCAAGCTTCTTATTCCCGGAATTATTGCACAGGGATTAATGGGATATCAGTTTACATGTCCTGATATGATTGGTGGCGGTGAATTTGGTTCTTTTTTTAATCTTACAACTATAGATGAGGAATTAATTGTTCGTTCAGCACAGTGTAGTGCGTTAATGCCAATGATGCAGTTTTCAGTTGCACCGTGGCGAATTTTGAATAAGGAAAATCTTAAAATTTGCAAAGACATGGCTGATCTACACAAAAACGTGGGAGACGAAATTCTTAAACTTGCAAAGGAAAGTGCAGTTTCAGGTGAGCCAATTGTAAGGAATATGGAATATGTTTTTCCACATCAGGGTTATTCTGAAATTAAAGACCAATTTATGTTGGGCAATGATATTCTGGTAGCTCCAGTTCTTGAAAAAAATACTTACATAAGAGAAATTATTTTTCCTTCAGGTAAATGGTTGGGCGATGATGAAAGTATTGTCTATGGTCCTTGTAAAATAATAGTGGAAGTTCCGATTTATAGACTCCCGTGGTATAGAAGAATTTATTGAGTTGAGTTTATTTGCTTAATAAAAAAGAAATTTTAAAAAATAAATTCACTTAAGAGATGAAAAATAATAATCAATAAATTTTTACAAATTTAATATTTATAGATTTGCATGAGTAAATTTGAATAATCGTTAAAATCATTTAATAAATTTGTTTCCTAATTATAAATTAAATTTTTGGAGATAGGATGAAGAATTATTTTTCCAGAAGAAATTTTATCAAACTCTCTGCATTAAGTGGAGCAGCTTTAGGTTTAAAAGGTATAACTCCAACTCTAAGTAAAGATAAAATTCTTGAAAAGATAGATAATCTTTCAAGCGCACCAAAACAAATTGGTAAATCCTTAATAGAATTTTCTGTTCCACCAATCAAGCAAGTAAAAGTTGCATTTATAGGACTTGGAAATCGCGGCATAGAACATCTTCAACTTGTTGATTCACTTTGTCCTGAAAAAGCAGTGATTACGGCAATATGCGATGTTCAACAAATTAAAGTTGATGCTGCTATTGAGGAACTAAAAAAATCAGGTCATGGCCAAAATCCAAAAGTTTATGCAGGCACTTTAGATATTTGGAAGGAGATGATAAAACGTGATGATATAGATTTAGTAATTATATCAACACCTTGGGAAGATCATACACCAATGTGTGTACTTTCAATGCAGCATAATAAACATGTTGCTGTTGAAGTTCCTGCTGCATATACATTTGAAGATACCTGGAAACTTGTTAATACTGCCGAAGAAACTCAACGCCATTGTATGATGATGGAAAATGTTTGTTATGGTGATGAAGAACTATGGTTATTAAATATGGCTCAGCAAGGTGTTCTTGGTACACTTACTTATGCGGAATGTGCATACATACATAATCTTCGCGAACTTTTATTTAGTAAAGATTACTATTACAATATGTGGCGCATTCGTCATCATATGAATCGCGATGGAAATCATTATCCAACACACGGACTTGGACCAGTTGCACAATATATGAATATCAACAGAGGAGATTCATTTCAATCACTTGTTTCAATGAGTTCGTTTCAAGCATCGCTGGATGAATATTCAAAACAGATTGAAAGTACAAATGAGTTTTTCAATAAATCTGGTTATAAACATGGTGATATGAATAATTCTTTAATCAAAACAGCAAATGGGAAAATGATTCTTGTTCAACACGATGTTGTTACACCCAGACCATACAATAGAATAAACGCATTGGCAGGTACAAAGGGATATCACGAAGGTTATCCAAGCAGACTTTCGCTTGTGGATAAAGGACATAAGTGGTTAGACGAAACTGACCACAATCAATTAATAGAAAAATACAAACATCCTTTGTGGGATAAATTAAAAGCAGGAATAGAAAAGTATGGTGGTCATGGAGGAATGGATTTCGTAATGATCTACAGATTGATAGATAGTTTAAACAACGGTTGGTTTTTAGATCAGGATGTTTATGATGCCGCTTCGTGGTCGGTAGTTATTCCATTATCAACATTATCAATTGAGCTTGGTAGTGCTCCATTAAAATTCCCGGATTTCACAAGAGGTCGATGGAATGAAAATAGAGAATTAGGAATACTAAAAAATTACTAATTGCAACTATTATTTGTAATCGAAATAAAATTGAAAAACTATTTGTGGTAGTTCAAAATAATATTGTCACAATACACCTGAGTAGAATTTATGGATAGCTTAATAAACCAATTAAAAATATCAACACCAGGCAGAGTTTGTCTTTTTGGTGAACATCAAGATTATTTACAACTTCCTATTGTTGCCTGTGCAATATCACTTAGAATATCTATCGAAGGTAAAAGACGGAACGATAAATTAATTAATATTAATCTTCCTGATATTTCAATGAAAGAATCTTTTTCAATTGATAAACCAATTACATACACTCAAGAGCGTGATTATTTTAAAAGCTCATTAGCAGTTCTATTAAGAAAAGCATTTACGTTTTCAACAGGATTTGATTGTATTGTTGAAGGTAAAATTCCAATCAATGCAGGCACTTCAAGCTCATCTGCTTTAATTGTAACGTGGATAAATTTCTTAGCTAGAATGAGTGATCAGGCTGTAACACTGCCTGCAGATGTATTGGCTAAATATGCCTATGAAGCTGAAGTGCTTGAGTTTTCTGAGCCGGGCGGAATGATGGACCAATATTCTACATCAATTGGCGGAATTATTTATATGGATTTTTTCCCTGCTGCAAAAGTTACAAGACTTGATACAAAATTAAAATCATTTGTGTTAGGAAATTCAGGCCAGCCAAAAAATACCAAGTTTATTTTAAGTCATGTTAAAGATCAGATCCTAGAAGTTAATTCTATTCTAAAAAATATATATCCGCAATTTTCACTTCAAACAATTCAGCTTGATGATATAAAACAATTTAAAAATCATTTAACAGATTCTCAATTTAATATCCTAAATGGAACTTTAAAGAATAGAGATTTAACTTTTATAGCTCGAAGAGAATTAGATATGATTAATCCAGATCATTCTATACTCGGTAAATTATTAAATGAACATCAAGCTGTATTGTGTGATGTGTTAGGAATATCAACACCTAAAATTGATGGAATGATAACTGCTGCTTTAAATTCTGGTGCATATGGAGCAAAGATAAATGGAAGCGGTGGTGGCGGTTGTATGTTTGCATATGCTCCAGATGATCCAGAAAGAGTAAAGATCGCAATTGAAAACGCTGGTGGTGAGGCATTTATTATTAATGCAGATTCTGGTTCAAGAGAAGAAAACATGGTATCTATAAATGGGTAATGGAAAATTAATTATTCTTGCCGGTGGTATTTCATCCAGAATGAAAAAACCTACTGATAGAAATTTAGAAATAGATAATAAACTTGTTGAAGATGCTGATTTAAAAACCAAATCAATGATTGGTGTTGGCAAAGATTATAGACCTTTTTTGGATTATCTTTTATTTAATGCTAGAGAAGCAGGTTATGGAGATATCGTTTTAGTTATTGGGGCGAATGATAATTCCATTAAAGATTATTATGGATATAATAATTCAGATAATAATTTCTATGGATTAAAAATTTCATATGCTGTTCAACCTGTTCCTGAAGGAAGAACAAAACCTCTCGGCACAGCTGATGCATTACTCTGGGGATTAAAATCTAAACCAGAATGGAACAGTAATTATTTTACAGTCTGTAATAGTGATAATCTTTATTCTGTTAAAGCATTAAGTATGATGCTTAAATCAACGTATCTTGCTGCATTGATAGATTATGATAGATCAGCATTAGAGTTTGAACAAAATAGAATTGAAAGGTTTGCAGTTACAAAAAAAAGTAAAAATAATTTTTTACTTGATATAATTGAAAAACCTTCGTCTGAAATTGTTGAAAGTGTAAAAGATAAAAATGATTTTGTTGGGGTAAGTATGAATATCTTTTCATTAAAGTATAATGTTGTTTTACCTTTTCTTGAAAAAGTTCCTTTACATCCTGTGAGAAAAGAGAAAGAACTTCCGGAAGCAATAAAGATGATGGCTAATGAATATGAAAATAGTGTTTATTGTTATTCTTTAGCAGAGCATGTTCCAGATCTTACAAGTAAAAGTGATATTGAGCAAGTAAAAAAGTATATTGAGATTAACTTCAAAGATTTTTCATTTGAAAAAAATAAATGAAGTATTTATAAATAGCTAAAAGTTTTCAGCTATTTTTAAAATACGTATTAGAAATCTCGATCATATATTTCATAAGCATTCAGAAATAAGGAAACCGGTTATGCAGCTACAAATGATTGATTGGATAATAATCGCAGCATCACTAATAATCTGTTTTGCTCCTGCATTGTTTTTTGGAAAAAGAGCAGGGAAGAGTACATCAGAATTTTTTGCATCAGGGCGTTCTGTTCCCTGGTGGCTCGCTGGTCTTTCTATGGTTGCAACAACATTTAGTAGTGATACTCCAAACCTTGTTACTGATATTGTAAGAAGAAACGGAGTTGCTGGTAACTGGGTTTGGTGGGCATTTGTTCTTACAGGTGTTTCAACAGTTTTTTTCTATGCAAGATTATGGCGCCGATCCGGTGTTATGACTGATCTTGAATTTTACGAAATAAGATATTCAGGTAAAGCTGCAAGCTTTGTTCGTGGTTTCAGATCGATATACCTTGGATTTTTCTTTAATGTTATGATAATGGCAACTGTAAATCTTGCTGCTTGTAAGATTGCGGCAATTCTTTTTGGAATGGATCGCTGGCAAACATTAATGATAGTTGGATTTCTTAATGTAATTTTTGCGGCGCATTCTGGATTATGGGGTGTACTTGTAATTGATATGATTCAATTTTTTATTAAGATGACTGCGGTAATAGCTGCAGCTTATTTTGCATTAAGTCTTCCTCAAGTTGGTGGATTATCCGGAATGGTGGATAAACTTTCTGCTATTAAAGGACCAAACGGAATTAATTATCTTAACATCCTTCCCGATTTTACGAACAATTGGGATATTGCTTTAGCAGTCTTTATAATGCCAATTGCTGTTCAATGGTGGGCAGTTTGGTATCCAGGCGCAGAACCAGGTGGCGGAAGTTACATTGCTCAAAGAATGTTAGCTTCAAAATCAGAAAAAGATTCATTAGGTGCAGTCTTGTTTTTTAATCTTGCACACTATGTTTTACGTCCGTGGCCTTGGATTTTAGTTGGATTATGTTCAATAATTATTTATCCAAATTTATCTGATATACAAACAGCATTTCCAAATCTGGATCCAAAATTACTTGGTCATGATATCGCTTATCCAGCAATGCTAAAATTTCTTCCTGTAGGATTTATTGGATTAATGGTTGGTGGATTAATTGCTGCAAACTCTTCCACAATACTTACACATTTAAATTGGGGAGCTTCTTACTTAATACACGATTTCTATCGTCGTTTTATTAATAAGGATGGACAAGAAAAACACTATGTGTTTGCTGGTAGAATTGCAACAGTTATTTTATTTCTTAGCTCATCTTTTCTTGTATTTTTCCTGGATACAGCAAAAGATACTTTTGATATTATTCTACAGATTGGAGCTGGAACAGGTTTGCTCTATTTGTTAAGATGGTTTTGGTGGCGCATAAATGCCTGGAGTGAAGTAGCTGCAATGGTTAGTTCTTTTGTTATATCGATAATCTTGTTGGTACTAAATAAAAATGGAGTTACAATTTCTACGCACATAGGATTACTTATTACAATTGCATTTACAACAATATGTTGGGTTGTAGTTGCCTATTTAGGACCTGAAACAGATAGGAAAACATTAATCGATTTTTATAAAAGAGTAAAACCTTTTGGCCCAGGTTGGGAAGTTATACGTATTGAAGCTGGAATAAGTAAAGAGGATGCAAGATCATCGCACGAAAATATTCCTCTAGGATTAGTTGGATGGTTCTCTGGCTCTATAGTGATTTGGTCTTCTTTATTCTCAATAGGTAACTTTCTTTATGGAAGATTAACAATTGCTTTTATACTTCTTGCAGTATTTATTATTAGCGGAATAGTTTTACTTAAAGTAATCAATAGGCTTTGGAGCAAAGATACAGCAGCAGAATCTGCTTGATAATTAAACTAAATAATTGTAGTCCTAAACAAAAAAGCGAAGACTGAAATAATCAATCTTCGTTTTTTTTATGCGGAGAGGGTGGGATTCGAACCCACGGTACCCTTGCGAATACACTACCTTTCCAGGGTAGCCAATTCAGCCACTCTTGCACCTCTCCAAATATCAATAAGAATAGAACATTCTAAAAAAATATTCACAAATATATCGTTAAAGTGCTACCTAACAAAACTTTTAGATTCATCAAGAATATAAATTTATTTAACTTTGCAAGAGTAATTCGGAAAGATGGCAGAGTGGCTGAATGCGGCAGTCTCGAAAACTGTTATACCGGGAAACTGGTATCGAGGGTTCAAATCCCTCTCTTTCCGCAGATTAATTTGCAAATGTTTAGCAAAAAACAATTTTACTTTTAATTGAAAATTATTCTTTTTCTTTAGAAATAAGAATTTATTTTATTCGCTTATTTCTTTGGATATATTTTCCAACAAATTGATTATTTGTTGCTTTGTAAATGGTTTGGCTAAATAGTGCGAACAGCCAGCTTCTAGAATTCTTTGCTTATCGCCAGATAAGGCATATGCAGTTAATGCAACGATTGGCGTGTCTTTATAATTAGGCATTTTTCTGAGTTTCTGGGTTACATCAATTCCACTCATTTCTTTTTTTAATCCAATATCCATTAAAATAATATCATATTTTTTCTCAAGTAATTTTTTTATTGCTTCCTCACCAGATCTAGCAGGTTCAATTTCAAACTTTAGTTTTAAAAATGAAGAAACCATTTTAATGTTTAGTTCGTCATCTTCTACCATTAAGATATTTAGGTATTTATCTGTTTTATTTTCCATTAGAATATTTACTGTATTTTAAAAATGTATCTGTACTATAAATATTTAAAAATTATGGTTAAAAAATCACTTTGAAAAAAACATTTTTAATGAAATAAAAAACAATGATAAAGCAAAAATCTTTTGTAAAACATTTTGTGGAAGTGCAACTGCAATTTTAGCTCCAATCCATCCACCAAAAATAAAACCAATACAAATTAAAGCTGCAATTTTAAGATCAACATATCCTTGTTGATAATATGCATACGCTGCCAGAATTCCGATTGGAGGAACCATTAATGCTAATGTTGTACCTTGTGCTTGTTGCTGTGTTAGTCCAAATATAAATATTAATGCAGGCACAATAATTACTCCGCCGCCCAATCCAATAACGCCGCTAAATGTTCCGGCTATAAGTCCAAGTAAAATGAATAAAATTTCTTTTTGCATAAGCAATCCTATAAAATCTAATTTGTACTATTTACTTTATTTTTATAATTACGCCAATAGTATAATGGAAGTCCTAAGAATATTAACAATGCTCCCATTGCAGCATTTTCCATATCAGACACAATTGTATTTACTAAAAATAACAAAGAAAAAACTACAAAGATTATTGGTGTGTAAGGATAACCCCAGACTCTATATGGTCGGTTTACATCAGGCATTTTTTTTCTTAAAATTATAACACCGTAAGCACCGAGCATGTAAAATAACCATGCTGCAAAGATTACATAATCTGTAATTGTATCAAATGAACCTGACATAACAAGCAAACAGGACCAAAGTCCTTGAGCAATTAATGATGTATGTGGAGTTCCAAACTTTGGATGTATTTCACCTAATTTGTTAAAGAACATTTTACTGCGAGACATTGCGAAACTTACACGAGCTGTAGAGAGGATGCTACCATTTAGCGCTCCAAAAGTTGAAATGATAACAGCAATTGAAATGATTGATGCTCCATAACTTCCAAAAATAATTTCTGCTGCTGTAGCTGCAACTAATGGAGATTTTGCCATTTGATCAACCGGTAAAACGTACAAATAGGCAGCATTTACAAGCATATAAACAAATATCACGATTAAAGTTCCAAACAATAAACCTAAAGGTACGTTTCTTTGAGGTTGCTTCACTTCACCAGCAACAAAGGTAACATTGTTCCAGCCATCATATGCCCAAAACGCACCTGCTAAAGCTAAACCTAAAAGTGAGATAAGATTTATCGAAGTTGATTCTGGGATTGTAAATCCTGTAGATAGATTATCAAAACTTCCTGTAGAGCCAGTAAATAAAAATATTGATAAAAAAATTATTGAAGTAATTTTAATAAATGTAACAAATGATTGTACTGCACCACCAAATACAACACCAACATAATTAATTCCAGTTAAAAAAATTATAGAGATAATTGCTGCAGCTTTAGGTCCAAATTCATTAAAAGGAAAAATATTTCCGACAACGGGAATGTAAAATGAGAAATCCTGTAAATATTTTGGTAACTCTGGATATTTTATAAAATAACCTAGGTACTCGCCAAAAACATAAGCGATAGCTGCCTGGCTACCAGTTTGTATTACGGCAAAAACAGACCAGCCATATAAGTATGATAAAAAATTTCCATACATTTTTTGAAAGTAAACATACTGTCCACCGGTTGCGTCAATCATTCCACTAACTTCTGCATTGCAAAGTGCACCAATAAATGTAACTATACCTGCAACTAACCAAACAATTAATAGTAATTCAGGTGACATTAGTTGGCCTGCCATTGTAGCAGGTTTTCTAAATATTCCTGAGCCTATCATTGAACCTGCAACAATCATAATTGATGCAGTTAATGTTAATCCGCGCACTAATTCAGTTTTTGGTTTATTCATCTGGTAGGATTTATTTAATGTGAATAATGTTTTTCAATCTAAACTTTGTTAAATATTTATAACTGAACATAAAGAAGTTTTTTAAAAGGAACAATCAATCAGATTAGAAAAGATTCTCAGTCAGGCAAATCGATACAAAAGTGAATTTAATATCCTTCTAATAAGATTAAACCAATTTTCCAATATGGCTCTTGCTTTTAAGATTTAAATTATTCAATTTCACAACAAGGCAAAACTATTTTTAAGAGGAACTGCTATGCTAAGAGTGTTGTTATCTTTATTGCTTACCATATTTCTATTCACCAGTATTATCGCTACTGGAAACTCATTATTTCGTTCCCAAAACACAAATGAAGTAAATGTAATTGCACAAGTAGCCGAAAAAAAAGACTCCAAACTTTCCATTAAGGAAATCGAAGCAATTACATCTTCAAATAATTTAGCATTTACTTATCCAAATTCTTTACGGTAATTTTTGATACCTTTTCTCATTTAGTGTTTCTTAGATTTTATCATTTCAAATATCCATCTATCCATAATTGATTTACAAAATGACGATTTAAGTTTATCCTTGCATCAGGTAAAAGGTTTAATATTTGTTTAAGTAAATCTTTTAAAAAATATTCCTCCTTGATTCCGCTTAGTGCTCCTGGTTGGTTGAAGACCCGATCGCAAGATCGGGTTTTATTTTGCGGAGTTCTTTCTTACTAATCAACACAAACTTATTTTACGTTCGAAAAATTATCAAAAATGAATTCAATAGATTTAAAAAATATTAAAGAAGAAATTTCCAAAACTTTCAAACTTGCATATCCAATAATGATTGGCCAGCTGGGTATAATAATGATGGGTGTTGTTGACAGCATGATGGTTGGCCAACTTGGACCTGTTCCTCTTGCAGCAGCATCACTTGGAAACAGTTTAATATTTTTAGTTTTAATAATTGGAATTGGCTGCTCAGTTGTGATTAGTCCAATAATTGCAATTCTTGTTGGCGGAAAAAGATATTCAGAGTGTGGAACTTATTTTAGACAATCGTTACTCGTAAACGTTGTGCTATCTTTTATTATGCTTGGAATAATTTTACTTGGTGTAAACTTTATTCAATATCTTGATCAACCTCCTGAAGTGGTTGAACTTTCAATTATTTATATGACAATTGTAGGCTTATCAGCAGTTCCTTTGATGATTTATCAAACTTACAAACAGTTTATCGAAGGTTTATCGATCATGAAACCTGCCATGATTATAGCGATACTTGCAAATCTTATAAATGCTTTTGCAAACTGGGTTTTAATTTTTGGGAAGTTTGGATTTCCAGTACTCGGAATTGCTGGTGCTGCGTGGGCTACCTTCGTGTCTCGAGTTTTTATGGCTTTAGCAATTATGTTTTATGTTATGAGAAATGATAAGTTCAAACAGTACGATGTAAATTTTCATTTTCGTAAACTTGATTTCCCGATCATTAAAAAAATTCTTAGTCTGGGCTTACCAAGTGGGTTTCAATATTTCTTTGAAGTTGGTGCATTTACATTTGCTGTAATTATGATAGGCTGGATTGGAGCAAATGAACTTGCAGCACATCAGATAGCAATTAATCTTGCATCAATTTCATTTATGGTTGTACTTGGAATTTCTCAAGCTGCAAGCATTCGTGTTGGCAATGCGATGGGGGAACAAAGTGTTTCCAAAATTCGTAAAGCAGGATTTACAGGAATTATCTTTGGTGCTTCAACAATGTTTCTGGCAGGAATAACTTTCATTATTCTCAACGATTTTCTTCCAACACTTTATATAAATGATAAAAGTGTAATTGAAATTGCCTCAAGATTATTAATTATTGCAGCTCTATTCCAATTATCCGATGGAACACAAGCTGTTGGTATAGGAGTTTTAAGAGGTTTAACTGATGTTAAAGGACCAACAATCATTACTTTTATTGCATATTGGGTAATTAGTTTACCAATTGCTTATTTACTTGCTTTCAATTTTAATCTTGGAGTTGATGGAGTTTGGATTGGTTTGTTTGTTGGACTTACTGCTTCTGCTTTAATGTTAACTTTTCGTTTCAATTATAAAAGTAAACATATCATTCATATCTAAAAATCATAATCATATTTAGGATCTTCTTTTACTTGAATTACTTTTTCATCCGGTGAATATATTTTATCAGAACCTTGAGAAATTTTTTCAAATAACTGTTCTTTAGAAGTGTAATCCTTCAAATAAAAAACTTTTACTTGATTTCTGTTTTTAACCAACCAGTTCAAAGTAATCTTCATTTTTTCAAGATCTTCATCAGTTGGATTTGAATCAGTATTTATAGCCCCACTATAATAGTCATCTAACGCTTGCTCAAAAGTATCTTTATGATCATGCAAATACTTCTTAATGAAAAACTTTCCTTCCAGCATCAATACATAATCATTTTCAAAACGAGAATTTATTTCAAACAAAACATTAGCTCTATTAACCGGTTCAGCAAGAATTGAAGATTTGTGCGTTTGATCCAAAATAAAATCAACCAATTCTTTAATCTCGGCAGCTTGTTCATATTTTTCTTTTGCTGAAAATTCTTTCATTTTATTTAGGAGTCTATCTAATGCAAATTGATTTTTACCATAAAGAAAATCATAAACTTTTTCTAATTCATCTTTATAAGATTCTTTATTTGCATCATCATCAATGCACGGCCCGGTACAGCGATGAATATCATACAAGAAACAGGTTTTACTTTTCTTAAATTCCTTATCAGTACATTCCCTAACTCCAAAAGCTTTATTAACAAATTCTAATATCTCAACTGCTTTTCTTCGCGAAATAAATAATCCAAAATAATCGTTACCATCAAAATCAAAATGGTTTGTCAATTCAATTCTTGGAGCCTGATGAGTGCGAATAATTCTTATAAAATATTTATTGCCAAATTTTTTTAACTGGTAATTATGTTTTGGTTCAAGAATCTTTATTGTTTCGGCTTCAGTAAGCAGCGCGGTTAATTCACTATTAGTTATAACATGTTTGAGTCTTGCAGCTTGTTTTATAATCTTTTGCGCTTTGCGAGGTGCAGAAGTTGAAAAATAAGTTTTAACTCTATCACGAATTGATTTTGCTTTGCCAACATAAATTATCTCATCTTTTTTGTTAGTGAAATAATATATACCTGGCGCATTTGGTAATGAGCGATAATCTTCCTGCAGTTCTTTTTTAACATTTAATAAAGGTGATTCCTGATAACCTTTTTGATAAGAAAGTAATTGTCCAACTGTAGTAATGTTGTCTTTGACTTGAAGTTCTTTAATCATTTTTAAAAGAACTTTTGCGGTTATCTCAGCATCTCCTAACGCTCTGTGCGAATTTGAATTTCTAAGATTTAAAGAATGCGCAACTGATGAAAGTGATTTGCTCTCTAAAGTTGGATATATATTTCTAGCAAGCTTTAAAGTGCAGCAGGAATGTTCGTTAATAAATTCTCGTCCACTCATCATAAATTCTGAATTAAGAAACCCGGAATCAAAAGTAAAATTATGCGCGGTTAGAATTGTATTATCAATAAAAGAAATTATCTCATCCACAACATTTGAAAAAATGGGAGCACCAATAACATCATCATTATCAATTCCGGTTAAAGATGTAATAAACGGTGGAATGTATGTTTGTGGGTTTATCAGGTAATTTAGTTTATCAGTTATCTTTAAATTTTCAATCTTAACCAGAGCAATTTCTATAATTCTATTTTTATTTGCAGAAAGACCTGTCGTTTCAACATCCACAACACTGAATGAAGCTTTCTCTAACGGAATATCTAAAGGATTCTCATATTTCATATTTAAATCTAACCTTAAATATCATTTCATTCAAAATTAGTATGGAATAGTAACGATTGTCATTCCGAACTTGTTTCGGAATCTTCATAAAGATCCTGAAATAAATTCAGGATGACAATTCAAAAATCAAAGTGAAATCTTAATTTCTCAATTACTCTCATTTTAGATATATTTCTTTAAACGATTTAGGAAAACATGTCTTCAATTAATTTACTTTTTGTTGGTGATATTATTGGTCAGCCTGGTATGGATATAGTTCAAACCTGGCTCCCAGGATTGATCCAAAAATACAAAGCTGATTTTGTTATTGTTAACGGTGAAAATCTTTCTGACGGCAAAGGTTGTACAGATAAAGAAGGACCAAAACTTTTTCAGATTGGCGTAAATGTAATCACCGGTGGTAATCACACCTGGGATAAACACCAATCTCAGGACTATTTAAAAGTTGAACCTCGTTCGCTTCGCCCAATCAATTATCCAAAAGGCACACACGGAAACGGTTATCATATAGCTGATACCAAAAAAGGGAAAGTTGCTGTTGTTAGTTTGCAAGGACGAACTTTTATGACTGCTATTGAATGTCCTTTTAGAACAATGGATTGGATTCTTACAAGAATAAAACAAGAAACTAAAGTTGTATTTGTAGATTTTCATGCTGAAGCAACAGCCGAGAAAATGGCGTTAGGTCAGTATCTTGATGGAAAAATAAGTGCCATTGTTGGAACTCATACTCACATACAAACATCTGATGAAAGAATTTTGCCAAATGGAACAGGATATATTACTGATGTTGGAATGACTGGACCTTACGATTCTGTTATTGGAATGAAATCGACTGCGGCAATTAATAGATTTTTATTTGCAACTCCGCAGAAATATGAAACTGCAAAAGATAATGTTCACTTAACAGGAATGTTTTTTAAGATTGATACTGAAACAGGAAAAACTTTAGAACTCGAAAGAATATTCTTTCCTGAATTTGATAAAATTACTGTGAACAAAGATGCTGAATTATCCACTTCCCAGAATTGATAAGGATGAGAAGCTAAGAAAACTGCTTCTTCCTTATTGCAGATTTAAAGAGGGAACAATCTGGATTGATGAAAAAGAAAAGCATAAAATTGCTTGTGTGGATGTTAGCAAAGGCGAAGAAGTAAAAAAGATATTTGGAAAAAGTAAAGTAAAACTTTCTGTTCAGGATCCACCATACAACTTTATTGCATTTACTGAAAAACAAAATGATGAGTTTATAAGATGGTGCAAAGAATGGATTTCTTTAAACCAGAAAATCTCAGATAAAAATTCTTCCTTTTATTTTTGGCTTGGTGCTGATCAATCAAATCATTTTGAACCTTTCGGTGGATTTGTTGAAATGATGAAATCAACTGGTTTAACTTCTCGTAGTTTTATTACAATGAGAAATCAGCGTGGTTACGGAACACAACACAATTGGATGGCAATTCGTCAGGAACTTCTTTATTACACATTTGGAAAACCAAAGTTCAATATAAAATCAGAGTACACAGATATTCCAAAAGTTTTAAAAGGTTATTACAAAGAAATTGGCGGAGATATTACTGAGAATAGTGAAAGAAGTAAATCCCAGTTTATTCGTGCAGGTAATGTTTGGATTGATGTACAGCAGGTTTTTTATCGAATGGAAGAAAATGTAAATGGATGTTTTGCACAAAAGCCATTAAAAGCCATTAAAAGAATTATTGAAGCATCTTCTGCAAAGAATGAGTTGGTAACTGATTTCTTTTCACATTCTGGTACAACTCTAATTGCAACCGAAATGCTAGGAAGAAAATGTGTCACTTTTGATTATGACCCTGTTTATTGTGAAATAACATTAAGAAGATTGGAAAACTTAAGATCAACCGGAAAAACTGGTTGGCAAAATTCTAATCCATTTTATAATGAGATTAAAAACGATAAAAAAATATTAAATCACTTAAAGAAAAAATATAACATAACTTATAATTGAGTTAATTATGATTTTAATTGATGGTAAAAAAGTTGCAGCAGATATTCGCAGCGAACTAAAAGATAAAATTTCTCAGCTTAAAGCTGAAGGAAAGAATGTTCCAGGACTTGTTGCAATAATTGTTGGTGAAGATCCAGCTTCACAAATATATGTTGCAAGCAAAGGCAAAGCTTGTGAAGAAATTGGAATGAGAACTAAAACGGAAAAGTTAAGTGCTGATATTTCAGAGGCCGAACTATTAACACTTATTCAATCTTATAATCAAAATAAAGATTATCACGGAATACTTGTTCAACTTCCGTTGCCAAAACACATAAATGAAGATAAAGTAATCGAGACTATTTCTCATAAAAAAGATGTTGATGGATTTCATCCAATTTCTGTGGGTAATCTTGTAATTGGTAAAGATACTTTTGCTTCTTGTACTCCGGCAGGAATTCAGGAATTATTGATCCGTTATAAAATTGAAACTAAAGGTAAACACGTTGTAGTTGTTGGAAGAAGCAATATTGTTGGTAAACCGATTGCAAACATTATGCTTCAAAAAGCTGAAGGTGCAAATTCAATTGTTACCATAGTTCATTCTGCCGCAAAAGATATTTCCTACTATACAAAACAAGCCGATATTTTGATAGCCGCTATAGGTAAAGCCGAAATGATTAAAGCAGATATGGTTAAAGATGGCGTTGCAGTAATTGATGTTGGAATAAATCGAATCGATGATCCAACAAAAATTAAAGGTTACAGAATAGTTGGTGATGTTGATTTTGAAAATGTTTCGAAGAAGGCTTTATTTATTACTCCGGTTCCAGGCGGAGTTGGACCAATGACGATTGCAATGCTGCTAAGTAATACTTTTAAAGCTTATAATCTTTATGGTGAAAAATGAGCTGGAAAGATTTAGTTACAGAAGAAAATATAAAAAAAATATTAAGTGATTTTTCTGAGTTTGAAAAATCAAAGAATACGCCTGAGATAAAATTATCTGCACAAGAATTAGCTGGAATGATTGATCATACTTTACTAAAATCTGATGCAACAATCTCTGAAATAAATCAATTATGTGAAGAAGCAATGCAAAACAATTTTGCTTCAGTTTGTGTTAATCCATCTTATGTTGATACTTGTTTTAACTTGATAAAATCTTCAAATGTAAAAGTCTGTACAGTAATTGGATTTCCTTTAGGCGCAACAACCACTCAATCCAAATTTCTTGAAGCAGAAGAAGCAATAAAAAATGGTGCAGAAGAACTTGATATGGTTATTAATATCGGGAAGTTAAAAGATAATGATTATCAATTTGTATTTGAAGATTTAAATTCCATTGCTGATTTATCTAAAAAACACTTGTGTACATCTAAAGTAATTCTTGAAACTTGTCTTCTTTCAGATGAAGAGAAAGTTATTGCTTGTTTACTTGCAAAAGAAGCTGGATTAAATTTTGTTAAAACCTCAACTGGATTTTCAAAAAGTGGAGCAACAGTTCACGATGTTGCTTTGATGAAATTTGTAGTTGGAGATAAATTAAAAGTAAAAGCTTCTGGTGGAATTCGTTCTTATGAAGATGCAATAGCAATGATAAATGCTGGTGCAACCAGGTTAGGTGCAAGTGCCGGAGTAAAAATTATTGCCGGACAAAAATCTGAAAGCAGTTATTAGTTAATGGTTATTGATCTTATTGTAACAAAAACTAATGACGGCTTTACAGCTGAAGTTCCATCTTTAAAAGGGTGTGAAAGCTGGGCCCACGATGAAGAAACTGTTATTGAAAAAATAGTTGAGATGACTTCATTCTATTTGCATTTGGAAGCGAAAGAAATAAAATTAGACAAAGCCCGCAAAGAAGAAAATAAAACTATATACAAATTAATATTCCATAAATAACGTTTGTGAGAAGTACTAAAACTGAAAAACGACTCGAGAAAATTACCAGAGTCATTAAATCCCGCCAGCATTCATTAACCGTAGTGATGGAGAATATTCACGATCCACACAATGTTTCCGCAATTTTTAGAACTTGCGATGCGGTTGGAATTCCCAAAGTTAATTTAGTTTACAATTTTGAAACTTTCCCTCGCATTGGCAAAAAATCTTCGGCATCAGCATTTAAATGGGTAGAAAAAGAAAAATATAAATCTGTTGAAGAATGTTATGCTCAATTAAGAAAAGATGGATTTAAAATATTTGCTTCATCCCTAACTGAAAATTCTAAAAATCTTTATGAATTGGACTTATCACAAAAAGTTGCAATAGTAGTTGGGAATGAACATCGAGGTGTTTCTGAAACTTCTGCTGAGTTAGCTGATGAAGTGTTTTTAATTCCACAGTTTGGAATGGTACAAAGTTTAAATGTTTCTGTTGCAACTGCTGTAATTCTGTATGAAGCCATGCGACAGCGAATCAAAAAAAGTATGTATAAAAAAAGTGAACTTGATGAAAAAACTCTTGATTCTTTAATTGATAATTGGTGTGAAAAGTAATTGAAAAAAAGATTCGAAAAAATAAAGAGAGTAAGTGGTGAATTAAGTTTAACTGGCGATAAATCAATTTCTCATCGAGCTGTTATTTTCTCTGCAATGGCTTCTGGGAAATCTATGATTACAAACTTATCGCAGGCTCAAGATGTAATTTCAACAATGGTTATTATGCACAAATTAGGTGCAAGCATTTTAACTAAAGATAGAAAAATAATCATTGGCGGTATGGGTTTTAAAGGATTTAAAGCACCATCATCAAATTTAGATTGCGGAAATTCCGGAACTTCAGCAAGATTGATTGCAGGACTATTAGCTGCGCAAGATTTTACCTCAACATTAATTGGTGATGAATCTCTTTCTAAAAGACCAATGAAAAGAGTGATTGAACCTTTATCAAAAATGGGGACTGAGTTTCAATCAAACGAAAATATCACTTTACCGTTAACAGTAATTCCAAATTCTAAATTTCATAATATTGATTATGAAATGCCTGTTGCAAGTGCTCAGGTTAAAAGTTCAATCTTAATTGCTGGGTTACATTGTGATGGTGAAACTACTGTAATAGAGAATGAACAAACAAGAAATCATACAGAAAAAATGTTGGGATTGTCAGTTAGATTTGAAAATAGTAAAATTATTTCTTCATCTTCAAGTAAATACTATCCAGAGGCAAAAGAATATTTTGTACCTGGAGATATTTCAACTTCGGCATTTCATATTGTTTTAACATTGTTAACTCCAAAATCTGAGTTGATTTTAAAAAATGTTTCATTAAATCCAACAAGAACCGGTTTTATTGATGTGTTAAAAAATATGGGTGCTGATATTTCTTTTGTAGATATTAAAACTTCTAGCAATGAAGAGTATGGAGATGTAATTATAAAATCATCTTCACTAAAAAATATTCAGATTGAGTCACAAATTATTCCAAACATAATTGATGAAATTCCTATACTGACAATTGCAGGATTATTTGCTGTTGGTGATTTTGTAATCGGAAATGCTAAGGAACTTAGAGTAAAAGAATCAGATAGAATAAAATCAATTTGTTATAACTTGATTTCGCTGGGATTAAAAATCGAAGAAAGTGAAGATGGATTTTATGTGTCTGGTAAAATCAAAAATCCAAAAATGACTTTTGAGAGTTTTGGAGATCATAGAATTGCAATGGCATTTGCAATATTAAGTATGCTTTTAGATAATGGGGGAGAAGTTAATGGATTTAATTGTGTTAATATTTCTAATCCAAAGTTTGAAGAACAAATAAATTCAATAGTTACCTGATTCTTCTTTCTTGGCGATCTTAGCGAAAACTCTTTGCGACCTTTGCGAGGAAAGTATTTGGAAATATTTCAAACAAAGCCCGCAAAGTTTATTAACGTAAAGTTCGCTAAGAAATAAATGACTATAAAGTTATCACCTGATGTTCAAATTCACTTACCGAAATATCATCATAAATTTTACTAATTAAATCTCTGCCATACTTATTATAAAAATATGCAAAGTTAATTTCTCTTTCCTGTAGATTTTCAAGCGGATAAAGTAAATTTGAAATTCGTGTAAGCTGTCTAATAGTTGTTTCGTGTTTACTCTCCTGTGCTTTTATTGCTTTAGTTTTTAACTCGCTAAAAGAAGCTAACATTTTTTCTTTGTAACGTGCACTAGCATCAACCAGAGTTTTATCCACAGCAAAAAGATTTTCTTTCAATTTATCAAAAGTTAGTTCAATCTCTGTCTCAGATTCCTTAAAAACTTTATCAAGATTATTCTCAGACAATCCTGAAATTACTTTTTCCTTTAGCTCATCTAAACCAAGATAAACATCATTTAAAGTTAAATCATATTTATCCAAAGCAGCACCAACATTCTTTTCTAATATTGTAACTGATGATCTTGGGAAAACTACTGGTATAACTATTTTATAAAAATCATATAACGGTGTTACCTGAGCAAAGTAAGCAATTTCGCTTGGTCCGCCAATATAAAATCCTGTTGGAAAAATATAATCCTGGCAAATTGGTCTTAATAAAACATTTGGGCTAAATCTTTCGGGATGTTCTTCAATTTCATTTAAGATTTCTTCTTTAGTGAATTGCTTTCGTTTTCTTCTTAACTTAAAAATTTCTTCAACAGGCTCAACAGAATATCTCCCATCATCAGTATGATAAAACAAATTGACCGGTTTTACTTTTACTTGTGCATGATATAATTCTTCCAGCTTTGCGCTTACTTGTATAAGCTTTTGAGTGTGAATAGTAAAATCATTTACTTCTTTTTTGAATATCGGTTTGAGTATTGTTTTTACTTTCGGATCTTGAGGATCAAAAATTATTAAACCATATTCATCAAACAACCAGAACAGAAGTTCTTTAAATCCCTGCTTGAATGATTTTCCTGTTTGATAACAAGACTTGAGTTTTAGTAATAGATCAATTTTAAAATCTGTATTTCTTAAGATTCCTTCAAACTGAGTGAAGAAATCAGTAATAGATTCATCAAAATTTATAGTGCCCACACTTAGTTTAGCTTCATCATCTTCAATTTCCTGCTTGTATCCAATATTCAAAACTTGATTTTCACTATCAAAAATATTTATTGATCTGACCTCATTAAAATCATAGTCATCACCTTCAAGCCAGAAAACGGGAACAAATTTATAACCTTCATACTTTTCATTGTATTGATTTGCCAATTTAATTGCTGTGATAGTTTTGTAAATTGTATAAAGTGGACCGCCTAAAATTCCAACTTGTTGACCAGTTACAATTGCAATTGTCTTTTCATCGTTCAACAATTCAATATTGCGTAAAGTATTTCCGGAAATATTTTGAAGTGTTGAATACTGGTTTTTTAGAATAGCTGATAGATCAATTTGTCTGTTTTTTCTCGATTCAGAAATAGCTTTGAAAAGTTGCGGAAAGTTTTCCTTATTTCGGAAATTGTGTTTATAGTATTCCTTCACATTCACAAATTCGTATAAGTAATCGAGAAATAAATTTTGATTTTTTGGAATATCACTGAAATTAATAAACATTCTTGCCTCAAAAATTGAATTTTCTAAAGCAAAAGTAAGGAAAAGCTTTAAGCCTAACAATATCAACTAATCTGAATCACATTTACCAATTACTTTCATCAGTGACAGTCTTTGGTTAATTTCAACTTCAAAAATCTGAGTAAAATTGGAAATCAATATTCTTAAATATCTAACTTTAAAAGAGCATTAAACTCATTAAAGATTATTCTGTCTTTTAATCTTTCAAGAATGATTCGCAGACCAATTGTGTGGGGAATGCCTATCTCATATTCGATTGAACCAACAAATCATTGTAACTTAAAATGTCCAGAGTGTCCATCTGGACTTGGTGTTTTAACACGTCCACTTGGTTTATTGAACTTTAATGATTTTAAGAATTGGATTGATCAAATAAAAGATACCGGATTTTATGTGCAGTTATTTTTTCAAGGTGAACCTTATATCAACAAGCATCTTCCTGAGATGATTAAATATGCAAAAACAAATAATGTTTATATATCGATTAGCACAAATGGACATTTTGTTAATGAAAAAAATGTTGATTTAGTTTTAGAGAATGCGCCTGATAAATTAATATATTCGGTGGATGGACTTGACGAGGAAAGTTATCAAAAATATCGTGTTGGTGGAACATTTAAACAGGCTGATGAAGGATTGAGATTATTAATAAATCGTAAGAAAGAATTGAAGAAAAGCAAACCTTACGTTGAGTTTCAATTTATTGTGATGAAACAAAATGAACATCAGCTGGATGAAGTTAGAAAATATTGTGATGAAGTTGGTGTTGATAAACTTGTTTTTAAGACAATGCAAATATCATCATATGAAAATGCGATTAAATTTCTTCCGACTAATCCTAAGTACAAAAGGTATTTAGTTAAAGATGAAAAATTTTCTATAAAAAATAAAATGAAAAATCATTGCTTTGCTTTATGGCGAACATCTGTAATTACGTGGGATGGGAAAGTTGTTCCATGTTGCTTTGATAAAGATGCAGAATACACTTTGGGAATTCTAAATGGTAAGTCTTTTTCCGATATTTGGACGTCAAAACAATATCAAAAATTTAGACAATCAGTTTTAGATGATAGACAGCAAAATAAAATTTGCACTAACTGTACCGAAGGTTTGAAAGTAAATATATTTGAAATTGAACAGTAAGAATGACGTCTGAACAGGTAAAAAATATTTTTAGAGAAAACAGTCTTATTAGCAAGTATAAAACTATAATTCTTGTTACCGCAAAAGTTGTTATTGCTCTAGGGTTACTATTTTATTTAGTCTATGCTGTTAACTTCGAGGAAATATTAACTGCTATTAAACTAGCCAATATTTATTTGATTGCTGTCGCATTTCTTCTATGCTTCGTTAACATCTATCTGCAATTCTATAAATGGAAGATTACTGCTAATATTGTTCTGCAGGAAAATCATAACTCAAAAATCTGGCTTTCTTTGTTTTATGGATTTTCTGCAGGTGTATTTACTCCCGCAAGAATTGGCGAGTATTTTGGAAGAGCCATAGTATTTAAAAATCATTCTTTATTGCGAGTAACTCTTGCAACTCTATTAGATAAGTTATTTCTACTAATTCTCGTAGCTTTCTTTGGCTCGATATCAAGCATATTATTCATTCATTATCATTATAGAGTAACTATCTATTTAACACTTGGATTATTCATTCTTGTATTTACGCTATTCTATTTATTCTTTTGGATGATATTCAATGATAAATTTTGGGATAATGTATTGTTTACAAAACTCAGGGATTCTATTAAACTTCACTGGTTGTTTGAAAAGATAAAAGTGTTTCGCAAACTTGATAAAAAGTATGCAACTAAAATGTTGTTAATTTCATTTGTATTTTATTTGTGTTTCCTTGTTCAGTATGCAGTTTTAGTTGCGGCATTTTCTAATCACAATAACTACTTTGAATATTTGTGGGCAGGTAATCTTATAATGTTTGCCAAAACAATTATTCCTCCGGTTTCACTTGGTGAACTTGGAATTCGTGAAGGTGCTTCGGTATTCTTTATTACAATGCTTGGAGAATCTGCTTCAGTCGGATTTAATGCTTCAATATTTCTTTTCTTTATCAATGTTTTAATTCCATCTTTAATTGGATTAACATTACTTCTAAAAAAGAATGATGATTGAAAATATTCTAATTGTTGTTTTCCTGATTCTTTTAATTCATTATGTAATATTTTTGTCCAAAATCTACTTCGGGTTATCAAAGCTTACAAATAAAGTTAGTGAGAAAATTCCAGAAGAAATTGTTTCTATTATTGTTCCCTTTAGAAATGAAGAGAAAAACATACTTAATACTTACACAAATCTTACTTCACAAAATTATCCACAAGAAAAATTTGAAATAATATTAGTTAATGATTCCTCTGATGATAATTCATTACAGCTTTTAGAAAATCTACCAAAGAAAGAAAATGTTTTTATCTATTCGGTTCCAAAAGATTATTCTGCAAATGCCCACAAGAAAAGAGCAATAAGATTTGGGATTGAAAAATCAAAAGGGGAAATAATTGTAACAACTGATGCGGATTGTAATCACAAAAAAGACTGGTTGAAAAATCTTTTAAAGTTTATGGATAAAGAAACAGGATTAATTTCTGGTCCGGTGGAATTTATTTCCAACGAAAAACTTTTTAGCAAAATGCAGAGATTAGAATTTGCCGGACTTGTAATTACAGGTGCTGGATTGATTGGTTCAGGAAATCCAATAATTTGCAATGCTGCAAATATCGCGTATCGAAAAAAAGTTTTTGATGAAGTTGGAGGATTTACTTATCAAATGAATCTTTCTTCAGGTGATGATGAATTATTGATGCAAAAAATTCATCGTGATTCTGGTTATCAAATAAAATTTGCATTGGATAAAAACGCAATTGTTTCAACAGAAGCAAATCCAACTTTAAATGATTTTTATCATCAACGTAAACGCTGGGCTAGTAAAGGATTGTTTTATGGTGATCATCTTTTGTTGTTAAAACTTGTTTTAATCTTTTTGTTTTATTTGAGTTTAATTGTCCAGCCAATTTTAGGATTTGTTTTATCTACAAAATTCTTTATTACTTTTTTAATTTCACTTATCTTAAAAATATCATCAGAATATCTTGTATTAAAAAAGGGAACTGATTTATTATTTGAGACAAAAATTCTTAATCCATTTTTTATTACTGAAATTCTTCAAGTACCTTACATTTTAGTTTCAGGATTTATGGGAATGTTTGGCAATCTTGTTTGGAAAGATCGAAAAATAAAGCGTTAGTTGATTTATTTTCTTAAACACTTTGCTGTACACTCAAATAGACACTTCATATTAATAATCTTCTTTTTTATCTAATAAATAAACTTTCTCACTGGCATAAAGCTTGGCTAATTGAAGCAAGACACAAAGGAGAACGTCATGAAAAAGATAATTTTAACAGCAGTCTTATTACTTTTCGGTTTATCAGCAAACGCTGAAGCAAACACCGATTTTGCAAAAAGAGTTGGAGGATATTTTTATACTTCTCTCGCACCACACGGAACCTGGATTGAAATTGGTTTCGATTCACCTGTTTGGCGTCCTACAATGATTAGAAAAAGTTGGGCTCCTTACAGACAGGGACAATGGATTTATACTGATTACGGTTGGTACTGGGATTCTTACGAAGATTTTGGTTACATAACTTATCATTACGGAAGATGGTACTATGATGATTATTATGGCTGGATTTGGATTCCTGATTATGAATGGGCACCAGCTTGGGTTGATTGGAGATATGATGATGATTATATCGGTTGGGCTCCTTTATCACCTTATGCGCTCTTTGATATATCGATTGGCATCTATTACAACTATGATTATTACGTTTCTTATAATCATTGGAATTATGTAAAGTATAATCACTTCTGTGATCATAATGTTTACAATTATTATGTTGCTCCTAAATACAAATACAGAGTCCATAATAGAACAAAGATGAGAACAAATTACTCATACTATGATGGACGTGTACGAAATGATGGAGTTGACTTTGATAGAATTCGTGAGCGAAGTGGAAGAAACATTGAAAGAAGAGATATTGTTTCAGTTAATGATCCTAATGATTTATCAAGAGAAAAAATAAGAAAAACTCGCGATAAAGAAATAAGAACATATTTTGCTAATCCTGATGATATTTCTCGTGATGGATTAAGAGATGTAAAAGTTGAACGTAAAGAAAGAAAATCTACTCTTGAAATTTCAAAAGTTGAGTTAGGGAGAGATAGAAATCTTGATAGAACAAAAGAAACTAAAAAAGATGATACTCGTGAAGTAATTAGAAATGATAGAGAGAAAAATAATAATGATCTTAACAAACGAGAAAAAACTGAAGACACAAGAAAAGAAACAAACAATGATGTAACTCGAAAAAAAGTTGAAGACGATAGAAAACTTCAAGAAAAAAGAGAAACAGAAAAACGTAACTCTGAAATCGAAAAGAGAAATAATGAGCAGATTAAAAGAAACGAAGAAATAAAACGTAATGATGAGTTAAGAAAATCTGAAGAAAAAAGTCGTCTAGAACAGAATAAACGAAATGAACAAATTGAAATTCAGAAAAGACAGGATAAAGAAGTTCAGAAAAGAAACGAAGTAACAATTCAGAAACGTGAAGAGAAAAAATCTAATACTGATGTCTTCAAACAGAATGAGAGAAAAGTTGAACAGAAAAAAGAAACTCAAAAAGTTGAACAAAGAACTCAGAATAATAACAGAAATACAGAAGTAAAAAGAAACGATTCAAATAACAGAACAAGTAATAATAATACAAGAACTTCTGAAACAGAAAGTAGAAATAAAAGCAGATAACCTCAATTCAACTCTCTCCAAAATGCGGTCGGGAATTAACCTGACCGCTTTTTTGTTTTAAAGTGTAATTAGAATAATTTTCCATTAAAATTTGAGCAAAGTATGAAAGATAAATCAGCAACTCTATTTTATATTCTTGGAACGTTCTTTGTCGCAAATGCTTTATTAGCTGAGTTTATCGGCGTTAAAATATTTTCACTTGAATCAACATTTGGTTTAACTCCACTAAATCTTACAATTTTAGGAATTGAAAATATATCATTTAATTTAACTGCTGGAGTTGTGCTTTGGCCAGTAGTTTTCATAATGACAGATATTATCAACGAGTACTTTGGCAGAAAAGGTGTAAGGTTTATGTCTTATACAGCCGCCGCCCTTATCGCGTATGCATTTTTAATGGTTTACTTTTCTATTGGATTAACCCCTGCGGGATTTTGGATTGAGAGAACAACATCAGCTGGAACTGTAAATATGGATTTAGCTTTCAATACAATATTTGGGCAAGGGCTATGGATTATAATTGGTTCACTCACTGCATTTTTAGTTGGGCAGTTGGTTGATGTAACAGTATTTCATTACTTTAAATCATTCACAGGATCATCTAAGATTTGGTTACGAGCAACGGGTTCAACTCTAGTTTCGCAATTAGTTGATAGTTTTGTTGTTTTGTTTATTGCATTTTACATTGGTGCAGGTTGGGATATGAAACTTGTTCTTGTTATCGGACTGGTAAACTATATTTATAAATTTTTTATTGCAGTATTAGTAACTCCACTTCTTTATTTAATTCATTCTATGATTGATAAATATCTTGGTAAAGAATTATCTGAGAAACTTCAAAAAGAGGCAATGAGCAAATCATAATAAATGGATAAAATCAGCAATTTTTTGTGTAGCACAACAATTAAAATTTACCTAATTTTGGATTAACAAATATTAGTATTGCTAATTCTTACGATTAAATTTAATTGTCCTTTATTGCTAATTAAATGAAAATATTGATTTACCTGGTCCTGCTTCTTTTGAGAAAATTACTGACAATCGATACAACTTCGACCAACTTTTCTCAACTCTCTCAAATCAATTCTCAAAAATACTTTGAGCAATTCAAAAATATAATTAACCAGTTTTCACAAAATAAATTTTCCTTACTTAAAGGAGTCTAGTATGAAACTAACTAAAGAAGAATCTTTACAATATCACAGCAGCGACCGCAAAGGAAAAATTGAAGTTGTAGCTACAAAACCTTGCTTAACTGCAAGAGATCTTTCTATGGCTTACACGCCAGGAGTTGCAGAACCATGCCGAGAAATTCATGCAGATGTTGAAAATGTTTATAAATACACCGCTAAAGGAAATCTTGTGGCAGTGCTTTCAAATGGTACTGCAGTTTTAGGATTAGGAGATATCGGGCCAGAGGCTGGAAAACCAGTGATGGAAGGAAAAGGAGTTTTATTTAAAAGATTTGCTGATATTGATGTATTTGATATTGAAGTAAACTCTCACGATCCAAAAGAAATAATTAGACTTACACAAATGTTAGAGCCAACTTTTGGTGGAATTAATCTTGAAGATATTAAAGCACCTGAATGTTTTGAGATTGAAGAGACGCTTAAAGCAACAATGAAGATTCCGGTTTTTCATGATGACCAACACGGTACGGCAATAATTTCTTGCGCTGCTTTAATAAATGCAGTTGAAGTTGCCGGTAAGAAATTAAGTGATATTCGAATAATTGTAAATGGTGCAGGTGCTGCAGCAATCTCTTGCTGTAACCACTATGTGCGAGCAGGTGCTAAAAAAGAGAATATTTATATGTTCGATTCCAAAGGTTGTATAACCTTGGATAGAAAAGATCTTAACAAGTACAAAGATGGTTATGCTCAGAAAAAAGGATTTGCATCATTAGAAGCAGCATTCAAGGATGCTGATGTATTTATTGGATTATCTATAGGTGGAGTTGTACAAAAAGAATGGGTTAAAACGATGGCTCCAAACCCTATAATATTTGCTATGGCTAATCCTGATCCTGAAATTACTTATGATGATGCAACTTCTGTCAGAAAAGATTTGATAATGGCTACCGGTCGTAGTGATTATCCAAATCAAGTTAATAACGTTTTAGGATTTCCATTTATTTTCCGCGGAGCTTTAGATGTTAGAGCAACTGGAATTAATGATGAAATGAAAATGGCAGCAACTTTAGCGCTTGCAAGATTAGCTAAAGAAAAAGTACCAGAAATGGTTTTACAAGCTTATGGAGGTGCTGATTTTGAATTTGGAAAAGAATATATCATCCCAAAACCATTTGATCCAAGAGTACTTTGGTACGTTGCACCTGCAGTTGCAAAAGCTGCAATTGAAACTGGTGTTGCAAAAGTAAAAGAAATGGATTGGGTTGCTTATGAAGAACAATTGAAAGAACGTTTAGGCCTTTCAAAAGAAATTGTAAGAGTAATGATTCACAAAGCTCAAAAACATCCAAAGAAAGTTGTTTATCCTGAAGGTGAAGAAGAAAATATTATTCGTGCTGCACACACTGTTTACAGTGATGGAATTGCAACTCCGATTCTCTTAGGTAATGAAAAAATCATTAAGAAAGAAATTGAAAGAATTGGTTATGATGAAAAAGAATTTCAAATAATCGATCCTGAAAATTGTGAAAAGTGTGATGCGTATGCTTCGGCATTCTTTAAGAAAAGACAAAGAAGAGGCGCTACTCTTTGGGATGCAAAAAATCTAATTCACAAACCAAACTACTATGGAGCAATGATGGTAGAAGTTGGTGATGCTGATGCTTTGATTAGCGGCTATACAACAAGTTATCCAAATACAATCAAGCCAGCTTTACAATGTATTGGTGTAAAGCAAGGATTTAAAATTGTTTCTGGTATGTACATTGTTATTGCAAAGAAAGAAACTTACTTTTTTGCTGATTGCACTGTAAATGTTAATCCTAATGCAGAACAATTAGCTGAGATAGCAATATCTGCTGCAAGTGTTGTTAAAGCATTTGATGTTGTGCCAAAGATTGCAATGTTGTCATTCAGTAATTTTGGTAGTGCAGCATATCCAGAATCAATAAAAGTAAAAGAAGCAGTAAAGATTGTAAAATCTAAAATGCCGGAACTTATAATTGATGGAGAGATGCAGGCAGATACTGCGGTGGTTCCTGAAATACTTGATAAAACTTTTCCGTTTACATCCATAAAAGGTGGAGCGAATGTTCTTGTATTTCCTACTTTGGATGCTGCTAACATCGCTTATAAACTTATGGCAAGAATAGGACAGGCAACTGTAATTGGACCAATATTAATGGGAATGAATAAACCTGTTCATGTCTTACAGCGAGGTGCAACTGTGGATGATATTTACAATATGACTGCAATTGCAGTAGTTGAAGCAAATACAAATAAAAAATAAATGATCTTTAGAAGGTAAAAAAATTAAATGTACAAAATTGTGAATGCAGAATTTCTTGCAGAGAATATTAAACGCTTTGTTATCGAAGCACCAAAAATTGCCGCTAAAAGAAAAGCAGGGCAATTTGTAATTATCAGATTAAATGATGGTGGTGAAAGAATTCCACTTACAATTGCAGATTCTGAAACTGCAAATGGAACAATTACAATTATTGTACAGGGAATAGGGAAGACAACAAAAGAATTAAATTCACTAAACACTGGAGATTTTATTTTAGATGTTGTTGGTCCGCTTGGTAAGGCTTCTCACATCGAAAAATTCGGAACAGCAGTAAGTATAGGCGGCGGAGTTGGAACTGCGATTGCTTATCCTACTGCTGTTGCATTAAAGCAAGCTGGTAATCATACTATTTCAATCATTGGTGGAAGAACCAGAGAATTAGTGATACTCGAAAATGAACTTAAACAGGTTTGTGATGAAGTTTATCCAACAACTGATGATGGAAGTTATGGTTTCCATGGATTTGTTACACAAAAACTTAAACAGTTGATTGATAACGGAACCAGAATTGATTTTGTTCTAGCTATCGGTCCAATCCCAATGATGAAAGCTGTTGCAGAAACTACAAGACCTTATGGGATAAAAACAGTTGTAAGTTTAAATCCAGTTATGGTTGATGGTACTGGAATGTGCGGTGGATGCAGAGCTACTGTAGATAACAAAACAGTTTTTGTTTGTGTTGATGGGCCTGAGTTTGATGCACACTTAGTTGATTTTGCAACTCTTGAAAGAAGAAATCGCACATATAAAGAAAGTGAGCAAGAAGCACTTCACGAACATCTTTGTCACTTCGATAAAGCTTTTGAACAAGGTTTAAAGCTTAATAATTAGATTATAAAAAATAACTGGAGATTTTTAAATGCCCGAGCTTAGTAAAAAAGATAGAATGAAAATACCAAGACAACCGATGCCTGAACAAGATGGTGTAGTGAGAAGTGGAAATTTTAAAGAAGTAAATCTCGGGTTTACAGAAGAGCTTGCAAAGATGGAAGCATTGAGATGTCTTCAATGTCCAAAACCAGTTTGTATTGATGGTTGTCCTGTTGAGGTTAAGATAAAAGATTTCATTCACCTTGTCGCAGAAGGTGATTTTCTTGGTGCAGCTTCTAAAATTAAAGAAGATAATATGCTGCCAGCAGTTTGTGGTAGAGTTTGTCCTCAAGAAGAACAATGTGAAGCAAAATGTGTTGTTGGTGTTAAAGGTGAATCTGTAGCAATTGGAAGATTAGAAAGATTTGTTGCAGATTATGAACGTGAGCATCTTGGATTAAAAACTCCTGAATTAAAACCCAAAACTGGAAAGAAAGTTGCAATCATTGGCAGTGGACCTTCTGGTTTAAGTTGTGCGGGTGATTTAATTCAATCAGGACATGATGTAACTGTATTTGAAGCATTGCACGAGCTTGGTGGAGTTTTAGTTTATGGGATACCGGAATTTCGTTTACCGAAAGATATCGTTAAAGCTGAGATTGATTCATTAAAAAGTCTGGGTGTTGATTTTCAAACAAATGCTGTAATTGGATTTACTGATACAATTGATGAATTAATGCAAAATGGTTATGATGCAGTATTTATTGCAGTTGGTGCTGGTTTACCTTATTTCTTAAATATTGAAGGTGAAAATCTTAACGGAGTTTATTCATCAAATGAATTTTTAACAAGAGTTAATTTGATGAAAGCGTACAAGTTCCCTGAATTTGATACACCGGTTTTTAATGTTAAAGATAAAACCGTTGCAGTATTTGGTGGCGGTAACACAGCTATGGATGCAGTACGTACATCAAAGCGACTTGGAGCAAAAAATGCTTACATAATTTATAGAAGATCTGATGCTGAGTTACCTGCTCGTAAGGAAGAAATCCATCATGCTAAACAAGAGGGAATTGAATTTTTACTTTTAGCAAATCCAAATAAATTTATTGGCGATAAAGACGGCTGGCTTACCGGAGTTGAATTAATAAAGATGGAACTTGGTGAACCTGACGCTTCGGGGAGAAGAAAACCCGTTCCAATTAAAGACTCAAACTACGTTCTTAATATCGATATGGCAGTAATAGCTATTGGCAATGGATCAAATCCAATTATCCAACAGACAACTCCAGATATTAATTTTAATAAGTGGGGCAATATTCTTGTTGATGAAGAATCGATGGCAACATCTAAAAAAGGTGTATTTGCTGGTGGCGATATTGTTACAGGTGGTGCAACAGTTATCCTTGCAATGGGCGCAGGTAGAAAAGCAGCTAAAGCTATTAATGAATATTTAACTCAAAACTAATCCTATAAATTGTAAATAGAATTTTTGCTGAAAGTTTTTATTAATAATTGAGATTGCACTATTTATTTTTTTTAGGAAATTCAAAAAATATAATCTCACACTTTTCTGAGCCAAAATTATTCCAAGTATCCTTCACAGGTATTCCTATCATTCCCGTAGTTGGTAGATTATCAATTCCAGTATTCGAAACAAGGTTAATCAAATTTGTCATTCCTGGATTGTGACCGACTAAAATTATACTGTCATAATAATCATCAATTTCTTTTACAATTCTTTTAATTTCAGGTTCAGAAGCAAGATAAAGATTTCGATCTTCTATTATTTTAAGATTTAAAGTATTTGCAAAAACTTTAGCAGTTTCCATTGTTCTTTTTGATGTACTTGAGATAATTAAATCAATTGCAATATTCTTTTTCTTAAGTACTTCTGCCATTAATGGTGCATCTTTTTTACCACGATTATTCAATGGTCGATCGTGATCTGAGAGATCAGGGAAATCCCAACTTGATTTAGCATGTCGCAGCAATATTAGTGTCTTCATATAAGTGTGATTCTAATTTTTATTGTGATAATTGTCACCATTCAAACTTAACAATTAGCATATTTTTATTCACAAAAAATCTGGACAAAATAATATACAATAATTACTGAGAAATTAGTTAGAGAACGATGTTAGATTTACATTTTATAAAAGAAGTTGAAGACTACGTTAGAGAACTCTTTAAAGCTAAATTGGGGAACGAAGTTCTTTATCATACAATAAAGCATACAATTGATGTTGTGGATGCTGTTGAGGTAATTGGGAAAGCAGAATCAATATCAGAAAATGATTCAGAGATTTTACTTATCGCTGCCTGGTTTCATGACACAGGACATTTTCATTGTTGTACAGGACATGAAGAGCAAAGCACAATGTATGCGAAAGAATTTCTTGAAAAATATTTTTATCCTTCTGAAAAAATTGAGCAAATTCTAGATTGTATCCGTGCGACAAAAATCCCACAAAATCCTACAAATAAATTAGAAGAAATTATTTGTGATGCAGATCTTTTACATCTTGGTGAAAAAAATATTAAAGAAAGGGGAGATTTATTAAGAGAGGAATTTGAGTTACGCGGAATTAAAAAATTATCTGATATTGAATGGATGAATCACTCTATTGCATTCTTTAATCAACATCATTTCTTTACTGAATACGCGAAGAAAAATTATGGTTTGCAGAAAGAAAAAAATTTGGAAATAATGAAGGAGTATTTAGATATTTTAATAAAATCTGAAAACGAAAAATAATACAATTGACAAAGCCCAGAATAGAGACTCCGGGCTTAAATTTTATTTATTCAGCAATAATTTTTGAATTTTCTAAAAGTACATTGTAAAAATAACCAGAACCAAAATCTTTATCTTTAACAACTTTTCCTTCTGCAATAATAGTCGCTCCAACTTGTACTGATTCATTGGTAGTAACCAGCAGATCGTGTGTTCCTTCTGTTCCACTTCCATCTTGAATATGAACCCAATTAGTTCCCATAATTCCGTTATTAACTTTTACAACTTTACCGCGCACTTTAACCGTTTTAAATTCTAATGTGGATTTTTGATTGTAAATTTGTTCAACAGTATAACCACCTTTTATAGACTCAATTTTTATTGATGCATCTTTGCCACCAGTTATATTTTGATGAGGAGCCTTTAATTGTTCTTCACTTCCACTTTTCTTTGCATCATCAACAAATAAAATTGATTCAAAAGTTCGATTTAATGATTCACTTTTAAAATTTTTCATTTCCATCGACTTAGAAAAAATTACATATTCACCAGGAGCAATTTCCATTTGATTAACAGCTATCCAAAAAGAGTTCCCATTTTCTTTTACTTTTAAATAACTATAATTGCTTGCATCCATTTTTTCTTCAACCATTACATTATGAACTGAACCATTCATAGCCTCAACGTTAGCCTGGTTCATCTGTTTTACTTCTGGCTGTTCTTTTTCTCCACAAGAAGTTATTACAACAACAAACACAAATAACACAAATCCAAAAAATATTCTTATCATTCTTTCACCTAATTTTGTAAAAATTTTTTGTAAAGATAATAAAGTAATTTTAATCTAACAGCATATTTAGTATAGATAAATCTATACTACTTTAGCAATATCATCGGTTTAGTTTCCGAATATCCATTTGTAGCTAAATGATAAAAATAAACTCCGCTTGATATATTTAGTTTTGCTGCATCAAAATTAATTTTATAATTACCTGCTTCAGTAAATTCGTTAATCAACAAAGCAACTTCTTTGCCTGTCAAATCAAAAACTTTTAAAGAAATATCAGAACTTTGTGGTAAACTAAATTCAATTACTGTATTAGGATTAAACGGATTTGGATAGTTTTGCTTTAATTCAAATCCATTTGGAATTAATTCGTGAGCATCATCATCAACACCTACTGATTGAATTGTAATCGGTACACTCCAAATCTGGTAATTTCCACTTGAGTTATCCATCCAAACAGGGAAAAGTTTATTTCCTACTGAGGTAATATCAATGTTATCACCCATATAACCTTGTCCTAATCCACCAATTGCAGAAGGTCTAAAGTTATGATCACTAATTTCGTATTCACTCCAGTTATTTCCTGCATTAGTAGATCTTGCAAGAAAAACTCCAGAAGAATCACTTGATGTATTTCTATCATCGTAAAAAATAACATTAACACCACCAAAATCATCAACTGTGATACCGGAGAAAAACTGAGTTTTACCATTATTTAAAACATCTTGATTTACACGTATTCCATTCGACCACGATAATCCACCATCAGTAGATTTTCTAAGTACAATATCCGGATCACTGCCTGCAGGTGAAAGATTTTTTTGTGATGTAACGATATAAATATTTCCTCTTGTAGAAGCATTCGATAAATCAACTGCCATTCTTGGCAAACCGTTAACTCTAATACTTTGTTTTGAAGTTAGTATTCCAACTATTCCATTCATAGGAAACGCATTTTCTATTACACTCCAATTTGCTCCGCCATTTGTGGATGACGCAAATCCAACTTGCACTTCTGTAAATGGTGAAGTACTTGAAACGCCAGCCCAGCAAACATATACTTCATTGTTTGGTCCAAAAGCGATTTCACCTCCCGCACCACGAACAGTTGGATTGTTAATTGCCACGACAGAATGCCAACTACTACTAATGTTATCTGTATAAGAAAATTTTATTGGATAAGGCGGTGTTAACAAAGCATATACTAAATATGTTCTTCCATAAGTCGAGCTAGTAGGATCTGTGTCTGAAATAATACTTGCTCTTTCTAAATCGTCTGAGGAAATTGTTTTTTGTGATGACCAGGTAATTCCATTATCTGTGGAGTAATGAGAATAAGCACCAGGAAAGGATGACGACCCTTTTCTTGTTATTATAAAACTTCCATTCTTATCAATTGCTATTGATGGATCACCACCGTGAAAAAAAATATTTGCACCTTTACACGTATCACTTCCACTCCAACTAGTGCCTTGATTTGTAGAAACATAAATACCTTCGCTAACAAAAAATGATGGCGTGAACTGCAAAGTATTTGCAGATGAAAACAAAATATTATTATCTGTTGGATGATTTACAATAAATACTTCTGATTGAGAAGTTGTACTTGGAAAAATTCTGTAATTGTTTCCAATTATCAAACCGCCTCCCTGTGGAAAGGAGACGGTATTAATAACCAGGAAACTAATTGATAGAATAAAAATTTTATTTACCATGATTTCCTTTTAAATAAACTAAAAAACATAATTAAATTTTAATGAAGCAAAGTTTGTTCTGGGTTCTCCTGCTTCATAAAATCTTCCGTTAGATGAATTGATATTTATAAATCCAACATATTTCTGATCTAGTAGATTATTAACTCCACCAGAAAGTAATATATTAAAATTATCTAGAAACATTTCTAATCCTATTGTAGAATTTAATAATTGATAACCATCAGTTTCCACTGAGTTAGCATCATTTACGTACATTCCACTTAAAGATTGAAATGCTCCTTTAATAAATCCATTTAAATTTGAAGTAAGACGATGCGTGTATTCTAAAGCAAACAATAGATTATGTTTAGGTACACTTGGTACAACATTTCCGCTAAAATCACCAGCTGAAGTTGTTATCTCACCTAAAGAATCAACACCAATAACTACAGCATCATATTCATCATAATTAAAATCAGAATATGTGTAAGATAGAATAGCTTTCAATCCTCTATACACTTCGGTGGTAATTCCAGCTTCCAAACCTTTCCTATTAGTTTTTGCTGAGTTTCTAAAAAACGAATCTCCATATACTTCAAAAGGAACGATTTCATCATTTACAATTGTGGTGTAAAAAGTAAAATCAAAAAGTGTGTTTGTAAAATAATCACTTTCATCATTTAACAGATTACCTTTAATACCCAGTTCAAAGTTTGTTGATTTCTGTGGTTTTAAATCTGGATTGATCATTAAACCAGGATTTGAACTTGTTGGATAATTATCCAATTCGTTCCCGGCAGGTGAATCAAAACTATATCCAAAAGATGTATAGACAGCAACTGAGGGTGTAACTTTAAAGTTAAGCGCAAACTTTGGTGTAAAATCTGCAAATGTTCTATTCGTGTTACGCACTGCAAGTAATCTATTTATTTGATCGAAATATATATAGTCATATCTAGCACTCATTAAGAAATATAATTTTTTATTATATAACTCAAGATTATTAAGTAAATAGATGCCGGTATTTCCAATAGTTTCATCCGCATAGTTTAATAGCTCGTCACCTTTTGCTCCGCCAATGTTATTAAATTCTGATACAGGACCGGTTTGATAAAACAAATCTCCACCCATTGTAAATGCATTATCATGATTATATATCTCTGCTTTAGTAACAAATTTTACTGATCCACCAATCCCATATCTATCAAATATTCTATAAGAATTTCTTGCAACTCTTTCAAAGTATTTAACAGTGCCGTAACCGATTATTTCTATTTCCTGATTTAGATCCTCACCAAATTTAGATGTGAATCTTACTCCAACTCTTCCTTTTTTAGATATGCGGCGAAAATCCCAATCAACTTCACGTTGTGCTGCCTGATAAGGATCAACATCATATTCTTCTTTAGTTAAAGAGCCTGGTAATCGAATCAATCCAGTTGCAAAGTAACCAAGAAATTGAAGATTGGTATTATCACCTGGTGTTGTTTCTAAAACAGTATTTAATATGTGCCAGTAATCGGCACTATGTGGTCTAAAACCATCATAATTGTGATATGTGTAGGAAGTTAATAATCCATATTGTTTGGTTCTTACACCGACTTTAAATCCATTTCTTCTTAATCCATTTGCTCCAAAATCATTAAACTGCGTTGCAAAAGATTTTGAAAAATTTAAATCGTTAATAAAATTAATAACTCCACCTGGTGCATTTGTATAAAGTGAAGATGAATTACCTTTAACCACTTCAATACTACCAATTGAATTGAAGTCTATTGCTTCAATTCGCGTTTGTCCATCTGGTTCTGATTCTGGAATTCCATCGAGTAAAATTCTTACTCCACGTATTCCGGTATTTGATCTGCTGCCGAAACCACGAATAGAAATTCTAACATCGTGGTTACCATAACGCGATTGCATAAACACGCCTGGCACTGCACTTAGAACATCGCTTATAGATACTTTTCTATCAAACTTATATTGAGTTGGACTGATTCTAACAACAGAATAAGGAATATCAATTATTTTTTGATTTGTCCTTGTTCCAGTTACAATAACTTCGTCAGTTTCAAATTTGATAGAATCAAGCATATCCGAGCGATAGATATAAAGTATTGAATCTTTCTTTTGTGCGTTTAAGTTTATATACATTAACGCAAAGAGAAAAGACATCAGTATAATCCTTTTAAAAAGGCTCATATACTTATCCTTTAAATGATTGTGTAGTCTCAGAAAAAACAATTAAATAAATAGCTCTGAGATTATTTTTAATTTGATTTACACGATTTTACGTGGTGGGGGAGTTGGAATATCAGAAATGTAATTTACAAAATTCGCTTCATTTTTTTTTAGCGGAATATTTGTTAAAGTATTTCGTTCGATTTTTGATTTGATATTATTTATCTCTTCATAATAAAATCCAACCAATAAAACTCTTTGAGCGGAATTTGAAGTCTTATCTTTTTTATTATCTTGATGCTGAAGTGAAAAAAGATGTTCAAGAATATTTTCTTTTTGATCGTAATATACTGTGTAATTAATAGTATCGCCGTTAACCACTTCATCCTCAATATCATACATTTTGCCATTAAACCTGAATTCTTTACCGGGTTTTTTCCAGATAAAATCGTACTTATTTTCTTCTAAATCTTTTATGCTGAAAGTTAAAATGCTTAAATCTTCAGGTTTGATTTTCTTTTCGTGGATTGATTTTTGAACTACATGTTTGATAATAGTTTGAACAGGGAAGTAAAGTAATAAGTATCCGAAGGAATTGTAAACAAACAAAACTACAAGAAATATTTTTATTGTGTTAAGAAGAGTTTTATTAGTAAACATACACTCAATACTTGATAATCTGTTAATTACTGATTAAATGTAAAAAGAAACTGCCCCAAATAAAACAGTAACAAAAAAATGTTTAAGGTTTTAATAAATATAAATTACTTGTTAATTGTAAATAAACTTTCTTTCAATTTTTTATCTCTGCCATAAACATCATCTCGATAATTTAACTTGCCATCTTTATCAACCCAAACTGTATAATAATCAACAAATAAGGGAACATATTTATCCAACTTAACTTCAGTTGTTATACCGTAGCTGGAATTTTTTCTTAATTCTGATCTCTTACTTTTATACTCTTCGACTACAGTTTGATTTTCAACTTTTTGTCCGATTTCTATCTTTAAATAATCTAAAGTCCAATTTGAATTGTTACTAAGAAAATATTCTGCCAATTGCATTGGTTTTTCTACACGCATACAGCCGTGGCTAACAGCACGATTAACATAACTAAATGGTGCTCGTGTTGGTGTATCGTGCAAATAAACACCAAACGGATTTTTAAACATAAATTTTATTTTTCCTAAGGCATTTCCAGCTCCGGGGTTTTGAACTAAGCTGTAACGATTCGCTGCTAATTCTTGGGCAGTTAATCCATTTAAACTAACTTGCTTACCAGATTTATAAGCAACAAAATTTCTTTTCTTAAGATAACTTGAATCACGACGAAGTCCGCTAACAATTTCTTCATCGATAATACTTCTTGGAACCGACCAAGTGGGATTTAGAACAAAGTACGAAATTTGTCCATAAAGATTTGGAGTTTCCCAGGTTGTTTTTCTTCCTGTACATATTTTTATATCAAATTTTTCAATTTCATTTTCTACAGCATACAGTTTAAAATCGGGAATGTTAACAACTATATATTTTGCTGTATCAGAATAATTAATCCATCTAAATCGTTCTAAGTTCAATTTAATTTTTTCAACATATTCTTTTGGTGTAATGTTTAGTCTTTCAATAGTGGGTTTACCAATTACTCCATCTGCAATAAGACCATTAGCTCTCTGAAACTCTTTTATAAAAGGGGATAATGTAGAATCATAAATTATACTAATACTCAATTTTGTTTTTGATGTATCAATGAATCCAAAAACTATTAATTTTTGGTAAATATTTTTTAATAACGCAGACTCATTTCCAATTTCAATTTTATTCTCTGTAACTGCAATATGAGGATAGTAAATTTCTTTTAGTTTTTCGAATTTCAATAATTCAGTTTGTAGCTTTTTATACTTTTCACTTTTAGGCTGGATATTCTGTAAATACGTAACAATATTTTTCTGTTCTAATGGCTCAAAGTATTTTTGATTTAAGGAATCATTTACAGGCAAGTAATAAACTTCAGGATAAAGTTTTCTTGGGTTTACAACGCCATGACGCATATGTTCCGAAAATTTCAGGACAGCATTTGTTAATAATATTTCAGATATAGCAAGAAGATTTATATTTACTTTGTCATCTGCTCTTGTATAATCACCGAAAATCTCTTTTACTTTATTTTTAATTATAGAATAATCATACATCTCAGCATTTAAACCGTGCTCGTATGCGTTTCCTAAAATTATTAAAATGGAATCGATTTTGGATTTTGAATTAAAGCTCTCAATAATAAATGGTTCATAATTCCTTTTGGAATAAATATATTTTAAAGTATCAAATTTATCATCCAAAGATTTTTTGATTATATCAAGAGAATCGATTGTACTAAATGATAACTTTATTTGATCAACAAATTCTTGTTTATCAAATTTTAGTTTATCATCTAGCCCTGGATCTGGTTTATGATCACAACTTATTGTAATAAATAAAAGTAATTGCAGAATAATGAATAAAGAGATTTTCTTAAACATAATATTACTATATCCCACTGTTGTTTTGCTGAACATTTATTTGAAATGATTTTATGTAAAAACGGATAATTAATTTAATTGGGGTTAAAATTAGCAAAAGTCTGATTAAAAACTTCTATAAACATAATAATGTTTATTGTGAATTTTACTTTTTAAGTATGTAAGTATAAAATTTAGTCATAAAATAAAAAAGCTTCTCAAATGAGAAGCTTTGCGGAGAGAGCGAGATTCTGGCAAAGCCATCCCTTTGGGAGAACTCGCGGTAGAGTTTAATCCCTGCGATGGTTTAGTCCCAATGGGATTGGTTTCAGCCTTAAAGCTCAAATAATATTTCTTTCTTTTAACCAATGATATCCGGCAATGTTCTTAAAGTATTTTTCTCTTTTCATTGCTTCATCTCGAGTATTAAATACTTCAGAGTAAATTAGAGCCCAGGGAAGATACTTTTTAGTAAAAGTTGATAGACCAGAATTGTGATCATTCAGTCTCTTGTCCAGATTGGAAGTATGCCCATAATAATGTTTATTGTGAATTTTATTTTTAAGTATGTAAGTATAAAATTTAGTCATAAAATAAAAAAGCTTCTCAAATGAGAAGCTTTGCGGAGAGAGCGAGATTCGAACTCGCGGTAGAGTTTAATCCCTACGACGGTTTAGCAAACCGTTGGTTTCAGCCACTCACCCATCTCTCCATAGCTGAAAAATTGCAGGCCAAAGATAATATTTAATTGGTATTATTAAAAATATAATCTGTAGCTAAATTTAAAATTAATTCCAGCTTCGGGCATAATAATTTTAACACGTGATAGATGATTTCTGTACTCTTTATTGAATAGATTATCACCATTTAACGAAAAATTATGGATTAAACTGCCTGTTTCAAATGAGTACTGAACATAAGAACTAAAAATTACATAAGCATCAGTTTTAGTTTCAAATAAATCAACCCTGCGCTGCGATGAAGCAATTTCACTACTTATTCCAGTTGACAAATTGTCTTGAGAAAATTTCAATTGAACAATATTCTTTAATGGAGGAATTTGAGGTAGGGGAGAAGATGATTCTTTAAATTCACCATAAGTGTAGCTTAAAGAATTTGAAATTGTAAAATTGTCCCAAAATTTTAATTCAAAATAACTTTCCAATCCATAAAATAATGCTGAAACTCCTTCAGTTTTATATATTGGAAGAAGTGTTTGGCTATTGATTTGTCCTGAGTTTCTTGGAGTTATAAAGTATGAAAAATCATTTCTAAATGCTGTTAACATTAAAAAGATATTTTCATTTTTATAAAAAGAAAATAATTCTATACCAATTCCATTTTCACTTTCTAGATTTGGATTTCCGATTTCATAAGAATATGCTGCCAAATGTGGTCCCTCAGAATAGAGTTCTTCAATTGTAGGAACTCTTGATGATTTATTAACATTTATTCCAGCAGAAAGATTTTTATTGATTGAATAAAGAGCAGAAAAAGATAGAGAATAGGTTAGAAAATTTCTCTTTATCACAAATTTAGGATCAGAACTGGGATTTGCAAATCTTGGATTAAAATCATCAAAAGAAAATCTAAATGCAGCTTCAAAACTGAAATCACTAACTTCAAAAGTTTGGTATGAATAAGATGAAACTTTTAATGATTTTGTTGGAGGAGTAAATACAAAACCACCAATGTTAAAATCTCTTATTTCAAATGAAATACCAGATGTCCCAAAATCAAATAAACCAAGTTTTTTGTTTGATAAATCTAGACTTCCTCGAAAATTATAAATAACGAACTGAGCTCCAATTAAATCTGCTCTTTCGTATTCAGTGTGTTTATAATAATCTCGGGAAAGCTGTAATTCAATATTCTCAAATGATTCGGTATCTATTTTTAAATTAAATTTTCCGTTTATTTGCCGCTTTAACATACTTATATTAACACCATTTGGATGAGCTCCAACAAATCCTCCTGGCACGCCATAGTCTGATTTAAATTCTCTTATGCTAAATCCAGTAAATCCCCAATCATCAATAAAACTAACTCCCGCGCTGTAGTTGTTAGTTTCTATATCAGAATTTTTTAGTACATCATTTGGAGTTCTTAAATCATTTGCTTTTCTATATGTCACTTCACTTCTAAATACAAATTTTCCTAAAGGTAATTGACCAACAAATGCACCTAAATAACCTGAGTTGGAAGTTTCGCCATAGAATCCTGTATTACCAGTAAATGATTTTGGTACTTCGATAGGGATTTCGTTTCGTATAATATTAACAACTCCGCCCATTGTTGTTGAGTTTTTTAACAATACTTTTGGACCTCTAACAACTTCAACTCTTTCAATTGTAAATGGTTCAACAGAAACAGCATGATCTGGTGATGTTGCAGATAAATCTGTTGTTTGAATTCCATCTTCTGTAATTGCTATTCTATCACTGCCTAAACCTCGAATAACTGGTCTTGCAGGCGCCGGTCCCATACTTCTTATAGCCAAACCAGTTTCATTTTTTAGAGTAGATGCTAAAGTTAACCCAATTTCTCTTTGAAGTTCTTTTCCTTTTAGTACATTTATAAACTCATTCATATCATCAAATTTTGTTGTTGTGTGTGAACCTGTTACAACAATTGTAGATGTTTCAATCGGTAGGTTAAAAAGATGTATGATTAATCCTTTATTAAGTTCCTTGTTAATGTTTATTAAGGTTTTTTCTGTTTTATATCCAACAAAAGAAACTTCAACATTATAATTGCCAAATGGAATTAACTTAAATTCAAAAATTCCATTTTTATCAGATACATCGTATTTATCAATTTCAAAAAGCTTAACTACAGCATTTGGTAAAGGTAAATCATTTACACCATCCAGAACAATTCCTTCAAGAGTTCCCAATTCATTTGATTGAGCAAAATAATTCTGAAAAAACAAAACGATAAATAAACTCATCATCTTAAAAAGATGATGAGATTTAAAATAATTTATTTTCATTTATTGAACGTTTACATTGATTGGAAAAGAAACAAATTCAGCAGCCCCATTAACTACCAATTTAAAAGTTACAGATGTTGAACCTGTAGTTAAGCCTTTAACTCTAATAACCCATGGCTCACCAGATTCAGGCAAAATCTGTACAATCGAAGGGTCAGCGACAGTAAAATCTAATGTGTGTAAAGGATATTCAGGTTGGTAATATCTGTTCTGGTCATCATAAAACTCAATTTCAATATGATCAGTTAAGGAATCCTTTTGAACATCTACAGAACCTGTGGAGGTTAAATCTGTAGCTGTTGCAAGTACTGTTCCATCTTCTTCATAACTTAATCTTAAACCAATTGGTTCTCCGTAAGCAGTTGTATCTTCTCTAATAATAACTGGGATTTTAGGTGTTTTAACATCAACGTGTCCAACATGCAAAACCTGTAACTCCAGAGATGTTGTCGCTAGTGCTTTACCCTTTAAATGAAATGCCCAATCAGTTGGATTATCACGCACAATTGATAATTTTGAAGTGTCTGTAATGATCCATCCAAATTCATGATCCACATCAGTTGGTGGATTTATAATGTTTTTATTTAGATCTAAAAACTTAATTGTATAATGATCAGATAAGGCATTCAAAGGTGCATAAAGTGTATCTGGAACTTCGACTGAATTCCAATTAGTCTGAATTACTCCTTGCCAAACTACAAGAATTGGCTTTGTTGTCGCATCTCTCACAACCCATCCTTCGGGTTCAAAATGTTCTGAAGGTGGAATTACAGGATCAGTTTCATCACTGCAACTATTAAAAATTATAAAACTAAAGATCGTTAGAACAAATAAATAAAAATATTTAATTACAAAAGAATTCATATTCTTCTCCTTATGAAGTATAAAAATGGTTTAAAAATTGTGCTAAGAGAAGAAAGAAATAGGAGGTGCTCTAAGTTGGTAATGATTAATACATTCTTTTGTTGGTTTTGATGAGACTAGTAAGCTTCCAAAAAATTCAGGAACTTTTTTAAATGTTAAAAATGGATTATCAGATGAAATTGTTGAATTATTTAAAGAGTTGTAAGCAAAATGGACTGGACAAAATATTTCTGAACCATTTATAAAAACATGATTAATATTGTTATGTTTATCAGTGCTTAATAATGAGTTTTTGTTGCCAATATCAACATTGTGATAATGTACAGCGTAAGCAATTGTCGCACTTAAATAGCCAACCAATACTAAATACGCAGAAAATTTTAATATTTTTTGATTGAATTTTATCACATACAAAGATTACATTATTTAGCAAGTTAATCAAGGTTAAATGTTAGAGTAGAAAATGCCAGTTATTCTATTATTAAAATTGTTTCTCAAATCACCTTTTAATAATTTTAGCTATTCAATTTTAGAAAGAAACTGTGAACAAATTCGTTGGAGTGGACTACTTTAACATAGATTCCTTATTATCTGAAGAAGAAATAATGATTAGGAATACTGTGCGAGAATTTGTGAGCTATGAAGTCATTCCCATTATTGAAGAATACAATCGTAACTCAAAATTTCCTATTCATTTGATCCCTAAAATGGCTGAAATGGGATTATTTGGGCCAACAATGCCAGCAAAATATAATTGTGCCGAACTAAATAATGTTTCCTATGGCCTAATTATGCAAGAATTGGAAAGAGGTGATAGTGGAGTTAGAAGTTTTGCCTCTGTTCAAAGCGCATTAGTTATGTATCCCATTTTTACTTTTGGAAGTGAAGAACAAAAAGATACTTGGTTACCAAAATTGGCTAAAGGAAATAAAATTGGATGTTTTGGATTAACTGAACCAGATTTTGGTTCTAATCCAGGTGGGATGATTACAAAAGCAGAAAAGGCTGATGGAGGTTACATCCTAAACGGTGCAAAGATGTGGATAACAAACGGCACCATTGCTGATGTAGCTGTTGTTTGGGCTAAGCTGGATGGAGTTGTTAGAGGATTTCTGGTAGAGAAAGGGATGAAAGGATTTACAGCTCCGGAGATGAAAGGGAAGCATTCTCTAAGAGCATCCGTAACCTCTGAGTTGATATTTGACAATGTTTTTGTTTCAGAGAATAACTTGCTCCCAAAGACTGCGGGACTGAAAAACGCTTTAATGTGTTTAAATCAGGCAAGATATGGAATTGCTTGGGGAGTTGTTGGTTCAATGATGGCTTGTTACGACTCGGCATTGAATTATTCAAAATCTCGAAAGCAATTCAGTAAACCTATTGCTGGATATCAAATGACACAAAGTAAATTAGTATATATGGTTACAGAGATTACTAAAGCCCAATTATTGAATTTGCAATTAGGGAGGTTAAAAGATCAAAACAAATTAAAACATACTCAAGTTTCGATGGCGAAAAGAAATAATTGTCAAATTGCTTTGGATATTGCCAGAGAATCAAGGCAGATTTTGGGAGCAAATGGAATATTGGATGAATATCCAGTAATGCGTCATGCTGCAAATTTAGAATCAGTTATCACGTATGAAGGAACTCATGAAATGCATACTTTGATTATTGGTGAAGATATTACAGGCATAGCAGCTTTTGAGTAACCGAATTAAATAATAGATTTTGAAATTTAAGGAATAAAGATATGTTGCCTAAAAAGTTTTTAGAAATGGGACTAACATTTGATGATGTTTTATTAGTTCCGGGGAAATCTAATGTACTTCCTAGAGAAGTTGATCTAACAACTTATCTTACTCCAGAAATTAAACTAAACATTCCTATTATCTCTGCTGCGATGGATACTGTTACAGAATCTGCAATGGCAATTGCACTTGCACGAGAAGGTGGGATTGGTATTTTACATAAGAATCTAACAATTGAAGAACAATGCAACGAAGTAGATAAAGTAAAAAGATCTGAAAGTGGGATGATTCGAAATCCAATCACATTAATTCCAGAACAAACAATTGGTGACGCTTTAGAAATTATGAAGAACTATAGAGTTTCTGGTATTCCTGTGATTGATAAAAATAATAAGTTGGTTGGTATTCTTACAAACAGAGATTTACGATTTGAACCCAATAAAAAGTTAAAAGTTTTTGATTTGATGACTAAAACAAATCTTGTTACAGCTCCAGTTGGAACTACATTAGAAAAAGCTGAAATACTTTTGCAAAGATATAAAATAGAAAAATTACCAGTTGTTGATAAATCAGGTACATTAAAAGGATTGATAACTTTTAAAGATATTTTGAAAAAGAAAAAGCATCCGAATGCGTGTAAAGATGAGCATGGAAGACTAAGGGTCGGAGCAGCTGTTGGCGTTTCAAGTGATACTGTTGATAGAGTTAAAGGATTGACTGATGCTGGAGCTGATGTAATTGTTATAGATACAGCTCATGGACATTCGCTTGGTGTACTCAAGACAGTAAAAGAAATAAGAAAAAAATTCAAATATACACAGCTAATTGTTGGTAATATAGCAACTTATGAGGCTGCACTTGATCTTATAAATATTAAGGTAGATGGAATTAAAGTTGGAATTGGACCAGGATCAATTTGTACTACCAGGGTAATTGCTGGTGTAGGAGTTCCTCAAATTACAGCAATTGCCCAAACTTTTAATGCTAGTAAAAAATATGGAATCCCTTTAATTGCCGATGGTGGAATTAAGCAAACCGGTGATATACCAAAAGCAATTGCTGCTGGAGCAGATTCTGTTATGATCGGTGGATTATTTGCCGGTGTTGATGAAAGTCCAGGTGAAAAAATACTTTATGAAGGAAGAAGTTTCAAATCATACCGTGGAATGGGTTCTTTGAGTGCAATGAAAAAGGGAAGTAAAGATAGATATTTTCAGGATGCTGAAGATGATATTAAAAAACTTGTTCCAGAAGGAATTGAAGGAAGAGTTCCTTACAAAGGACCACTTGAAGATACAGTTTATCAGCTTGTTGGTGGCTTAAGAGCATCAATGGGATATACAGGTAATGCGAATATTGAATCATTAAAAACAAAAAGTAAGTTTATTAGAATTACTCTTGCGGGACTTAAAGAAAGTCATCCACATGATGTTATTCTAACACAAGAGTCTCCAAATTATCAAAGTCATAAATAAGGTTTTATAAATAATGTTTAAAGTTCTGGTTGTTGCGTATTATTTTCCCCCAATGGGGCTAAGTGGAGTTCAAAGAACTTTGAAGTTTGTTAAGTATATGAAAAACTACAATTGGGAACCAACTGTAGTTACAAGTGGTAATGTAGCCTACTTTGCTCACGATAATTCACTTCAAAAGGAGTTAGTTGATACCGATGTTAGAATAATCAGGGTTTCTGGAAGCCGTGAACCAAATTCTCTTTTATCAAAAATGGGCACAATGAAACTGCCAAGTGAATTTATTAGAAATATATTTGATAAAATCAGTCAATCAATTTTTATTCCTGATAATAAAATTTCCTGGTCAAAACTAGCTTTTAAAAAAATTGATGAGATTCTTGCAAAAGAAAAATTTGATGCGATTTTTATAACCTGTCCACCTTTTTCAGCTTTTGATATAATATCTAAAATTAAGAAGAAGCATGATGTTCCATTATTTGCGGATTATCGAGACTTATGGTATCGAAGTTATTTTGCATTCTACTTAACTCCATTTCACAGACTACTTCATAAGAAAAAAGAATATTGGGCTTTAAAAGCTGCTGATAGGATTACAGTTACAAATAGAAAAATAAAGGAAAAACTATTACATACTTATCCATTCTTAACTTTTGATGATGTTGTAATTATATCTCATGGATTTGATCATGAAGATTTTGAAAAAATTCCAGCTCAACCTAAGCCACAAAATAAAATGGTTTTAATGTACTCCGGAATTTTTATGGTTTACAACTCTCCTGCTTATTTATTAAAAGCATTCAAGCAGTTAACGATTGAGAGACCTGATATCGCTTCAAATATTGAATTACATTTTGTTGGATTTTTGAGAAAAGAAAATCAAAAGCTGATTAGAAAACTTAAGATACAAGCTTTTGTTAAAGATCATGGATATGTGAATCACGATGAATCAATTGCCAAACTAAAATCTGCAAACGTTTTATGGTTTATGGTTGGAAGAAGAAGAAACATTGATGCTATTCTCCCGGGAAAAGTTTATGAATATATTGGAGCAAAGAAACCAATACTTGCTTGTGTTCCTGAAGGAGCCGCTAAAATGGCGATTGAAGAATCTGGTGCAGGATTTATTTGCAGTCCTGATAATATTGATGAAATAAAAAACACAATTCTAAAAGTTTACGATCAATATAAAAATAATACTCTCCCTGTTCCATCAGATGAAATTGTAGAAAAGTATAGACGTGATAATCTAACTGAACTACTTACAAAACAATTTCAATTAAAACTGCGAGCTGATGGATAATGAACGTTTTACTTATCGGTTCAGGTGGAAGAGAACATGCAATTGCATTAAAAATTAGACACAGTAAAAATGTTTCCTCGCTTTATTGTGCTCCTGGTAATCCCGGTACTGAAAATATTGCCAAAAATATCCCATTAAATGTATCAGATCATACAAGTGTTAAAGATTTTTGTTCTCAAAATAAAATTGAACTAGTTGTGATTGGTCCAGAGCAACCATTAGTTGATGGACTTGCTGATTATTTAAGAGCGTTTGATATAAAAGTTTTTGGTCCATCAACAAAAGCTGCTCAGATTGAATCAAGTAAAGCATTTGCAAAAAAAATAATGATAGATGCACATGTTCCAACAGCTTCATTTGTTGAGTTTACTGAGAATCATTTATCCGAATCAAAAGAATATTTAAAATCTGCTAACTACCCATTAGTAATTAAAGCCGATGGGTTAGCGGCAGGTAAAGGTGTTTTGATTTGCACTAATTTAAATGATGCACAATCAGCGATTAAAGAAATATTTGAAGATAAAGTTTTCGGGAAATCTGGTAACAAGATTATTATTGAAGAATTTTTAGTTGGTGAAGAAGCATCAATTTTTGCAATTACTGATGGCGAAAAATTTGTTTGTTTGCCTGCCGCTCAAGATCATAAAAGAATTGGTGATGGTGATACAGGAAAAAATACCGGTGGAATGGGTGCTTGTGCTCCAGCTCCAATCATAACAACAGAATTATTAAAAAAGATTGAGGATGAAATAATCTCCCCAACTCTTAAACAAATGCGAGAAACTGGAAACGCGTTCATTGGTTGTTTATATGCAGGTTTGATTATAACCGAATCAGGACCAAAAGTGATTGAATTTAATTGCAGATTTGGTGATCCCGAAACACAAGTTGTATTACCAGTTCTGCAAGGTGATTTTTTAGAATTACTTTATTCTGCCGCAAATGAAAATCTAGATATTAATTCGGTAAAATATTCTGGTGGGTCTGCTGTATGTGTTGTAGCAGCCTCAAAAGGTTATCCCGATGAATATAAAAAGGAATTTGAGATTAGTGGTTTAGATTATTCTGATGAGGAAATAATTGTTTATCATGCCGGCACTAAAAAAGAAAATGGTAAAATTTTAACAAACGGTGGGAGAGTATTGGGAATTACTAGTGTTATTAAGAATTATGATTTAAAATTAGCTCAGCAAAAAGCTTATAGTGCCATCGAAAAAATTAGTTTTGAGGGAATGTATTGCAGAAAAGATATTGCAGAAAAAGCTTTCAAACATCTGAAATAAATACTGAAAAATCTTTTCATAGCTTACCTCTTTCTTTAATTTCACATCAACTATTTCAACTTAAATGATTCACCTTCACGTACATACAAATTTTTCGCTGCTTCAAGGTACAATCCGGATTGAAGCTTTAATTCAAACTTGTGTAAAACAGAATATCAAATCAATTGCATTAACTGATACAAATGCAATGAATGGTTTAGTTCAATTTGCTAAGCAAGCTTCTGAATGTAAGATCAATCCAATATTAGGCTCTTGTATAACTGATCCAGAAGATGAAAAAGGATATATAATCTTACTAGCAAAGAATAATGAAGGCTATTCTGATCTTTGCAAAATAATTACTCAAAGAAAACTTAATGATGATTTTTCAATCTTAAATATCCTTTCTCAAGTTTGGAAGAATCTTTTTATTATAACTCCATTTATAGAATTTCTTGAGAAGGTGAATAAAAATAATTCCGTTTATGCTGAAATCATTTCTACCAAAACAAACAAAAAAAATTCACTAAAGACTTATCAGTTTGCAATAGAAAAAAATATACCTATTGTAGCAACAAATCCCATTTACTTCTTAAAAGAAGAAGATTATGAAATACATAGACTTGTTACAGCTATAAGATTAAATAAAACAATTGATACATTAAATGAAAATGATTTAGTTGATGAAGATTATTATTTAAAAGATCAATCTGATATAGAAAAAATCTTTAAGAAAATTCCTTCAGCTCTTTCAAATTCGGAGGTAATTGCGAATCAATGTAAAGTTGACTTGCGGTTCGGTGAGTACAAGTATCCAAAGTTTATCAGTGCGAAAAACGAAAATATTCCATTACTATTATCTCAAATAGTTAATGAAGGATTGGAAAAAAAATATTCCCCAATCACAAAAAAGATAACTGATCGATTAAATAGTGAACTTGAAGTGATAAAAGATCAACATCTTTCAGATTATTTTTTAATTGTGTGGGATATTGTAAATGAAGCAAAGAAAAGGGGAATGATGTTTATTGGAAGAGGATCTGCAGGAAATAGTCTGGTTGCTTACTGTTTAGGTTTCACTCAAATCGATCCGATAAAACATAGTCTTTACTTTGAAAGATTTATGAATAAAGCGCGTAAAAGTGTGCCGGATATTGATATAGATTTTTCATGGAAAGAAAGAGATGAAATTGTAAAATATGTATTTGAAAAGTATGGTTTTGATAAAGTTGCAATGATATCAACAACAATTACTTTTCGTGCACGTTCAGCATTTCGCGAAACGGCAAAGGCATTTGGAATTTCTGAAAGAGAAATTTCGAAATACAGTAAATTAATTCCGTGGACAAACGCAGTTAATCTTCCAAATGTTACAACAAATTTTCCTGAATCTCGAAGTTTGGGATTTGATAAAGAGCCCTGGAAGACAATAGTTGATCTTGCGTCAAAGATTGGAAATTTTCCAAGACACTTAAGTATTCATCCAAGTGGAATTGTAATTACTCCAAATAAAATTACTGAGTATTGCGCACTTGAATATGCGAAGAACAAAGGTTTGGGCTTGATTATAACTCAACCAGATATGTATTCGATTGAAGATTTAGGTTTGATTAAGATTGATTTATTGAGTCAAAGATCGTTGGGAGTTTTAAGAGATACAATGGAAGTGTTAAACAAAAAAGAAAAAAATATTTAATTTTTTTGTTTTAATCCAAAATAATCCGATCCAAAAAACATTAATAAGAATGATCCCGTAATCATTAATAAATTTTCACCTAACTTTAACAATCCAATTTGAGTCCCTTTACCAAAACAACCGCAATCAATACTTAATCCCCGAAACAAACTTATAATTATAGCAATTGTAAATACTGAAAGCATTGTGAGAATTATTGCTGAATTTTCCTTCACAGAAATTCCAAGTAATAATAAAATACCTGAGATGATTTCTATCCATGGTAGAGTAATTGCAAAGAAATTAAGAAGAGAAATTGGAAGTAACCTATAATTTGAAATTGATAAAGCAAAATCATCTGGATTAGAAATTTTTTCTGCGCCAGCATAAATGAAAATAAAAGCGATCACAATCCTTATTATAAATAGTAAATATTTATTGGATAAAAATTTCATCTATTTTTTACCTGTTGGATAACCTTTACTTAACCAATCATTCCAGCCACCAAAGAAAACATAAACTTTTTTGTATCCTTTATTAAAAAGTTCATCTCCAAGTAAAATACTTAAGTCACAATCTTCACCACTGCAATAAGTAACAAGAATAACATCTTTAGAAATTTTGTTTAAGATATTTTCATAATTTTCTGATCCATAAAATGGAATATTTACCGCACCTTTAATATGTCCTTCGGTAAATTCTTCAACTGGTCTTGCATCAATAAATTTCACTCCTTGTTTAAATAACTTATAAGCAAAATCTATTTTAATTGCTTTGGGTTCTTTAAACAATTCCACAACATCTTTTTTTATTTCCGTTTTTGCTGAATCAATTTTTGGTTTATTTACGATAAGATTGGAATCAACTTTAAAAGAATTAATTATTGGAAATGTAGTAAGAGAATCACTTCCCCAATTTAAAACCCTTTCATCTCTAATAAGTTTTAATCCTTTTGGATTAAAATCATTATAAACAAATGAGACCAATACAGAAGTAAAAACAATAGCAAATATTTTTTTATAATCTAATTTCACTAGTTGTAATAATTTTTTACGATTTGAATATTATTAACCAAATGAATATCTGCATAATAAAAAGCCTCCAAGAAGGAGGCAATGTACCGAAAGCCGGACTCGAACCGGCACGAGGTGTAAGCCCCACTGGATTTTGAGTCCAGCGCGTCTACCAATTCCGCCATTTCGGCAATCATTTCTTTTTAGAACAATTTTAAGATTTCTAATTTAGCAAATCTTCAAAATTTGTGGGCAAAAGATAATCAACTTATTAAAACTAACCAACACTTTATGTTTCAATAAAAGATTTTGTAAACAAGGTATAAATAATTTGAGATGTTTTACGATAATAAAGTGTGGTAAGAGTTTGGCATAATGATTGTTTCTTTAGTTAAAACTTAAAAGGAGCTGCAATGAAAAAAAGTTACAAAGCAAAAAACAAAAAACATCAACAAGATAACGCTGTTTATTTGTTAGTAAGCAATTGGGAAAATGTTGATGACTATTCAGAAGAAGAAATTGAAGATCTTCTTGAAGAGAATCACATTCCGGAAATTTCTTATATCGAAACTATTGATAAACCAGATAATATTATTTTTGATTAAATATTAAGAAAGTTCTATGAGCAAAACATATATCGGCTTTGATGGTCATTATGACATCGAAGATGACGGCAAAGTTATCCAGAAAATGGTTAATGAGTTTGGAAGATTAACAGGAATTTCAAAAGTTTATTCTAATTTTAAAAGAATTCCTAATCCTTTAGACAGAAATAAAATTGAATATTTTCTACAGATGTTAAATACATATAAATTTTCTGGACGAGTTTAATTTTCAATCTTACTCGTCCTTTTTAACTTTTCATCCTTTTTTAGAATTCCCAAGTACCACGCGATTTAATACCTAAACACACTTACTCTTTAATCCATCTTTCATTATTTTTGTATCAAACAACTAATATTGGAATTATGGAAAACAAGACACCCAACTCAAACGAATCTTTAAAAGAAAAATCCAAAAACTTTATCTACGAAATAATTGATGAAGATTTAAAAACCAACAAATGGAATGGAAATGTTCATACAAGATTTCCACCTGAACCAAATGGGTATCTTCATATTGGTCACGCAAAATCGATATGTCTTAATTACGGAATTGCACGAGATTATAAAGGAAAATTTAATTTAAGATTTGATGATACAAATCCAATAAAAGAGGACCAGGAATACGTTGATTCGATTATTGAAGATGTGAAATGGCTTGGTGGTGATTTTGAAGATAGAATATTTTACGCTTCAGATTATTTTGATAAGATGTATGAATGGGCAATTCAACTAATCAAAAAAGGTAAAGCTTATGTGGATGATTCTGATCCAGAAACAATGCGTGGATTACGCGGAACCGTAACCGAAGCGGGAATTGAAAGTCCAAACCGCAAACGTTCTGTTGATGAAAATCTTGATTTGTTTAATCGAATGAAAAATGGTGAATTCAAGAATGGTGAAAAAGTATTACGTGCTAAGATTGATATGACATCACCAAATATGCTTTTGCGTGATCCTGTTATGTATAGAATAATTCATTTGGAACATCATCGTACAGGAAATAAGTGGTGTATTTATCCAACTTACGATTGGGCACACGGACTTGAAGATTCAATTGAAGGAATTACACATTCAATTTGTACTCTTGAATTTGAAGTACATAGACCTTTGTATGATTGGTTTTTAAATGAGCTTGAGATTTATCATCCTCAGCAGATTGAGTTTGCAAGATTAAATTTAACTTACACAGTAATGAGCAAGCGTAAATTACTTGAACTTGTGGAACAAAAATTTGTTGATGATTGGGATGATCCAAGAATGCCAACTATTTCAGCTTATCGTAGAAGAGGTTACACGCCAGAGGCTATTCAGAATTTTGCAGAGATAGTTGGAGTTGCAAGACGTGATGCAATGACTGATCTTGCTTTACTTGAGTTCGCTATTCGTGAAGATTTAAACAAGAAAGCACAAAGGGTAATGGCGGTTCTTGATCCATTAAAAATTGTAATTACAAATTATAGTGGTGAAGAAGAACTTGAAGCCGTAAATAATCCAGAAGATGTTGAAATGGGTCATCGTAAAGTTCCATTCTCAAAAGAACTTTATATTGAGAAAAGTGATTTTATGGAAAATCCTATAAAAGGATTTCATCGTTTAATTCCTGGTGGCGAAGTTAGACTGCGTTACGCTTATATCATAAAATGTGATGAAGTAGTTAAAAATGAAAATGGGGAAGTAATTCAACTTAATTGCAGCTACGATCCTGAAACAAAAAGTGGAACGGGCACAAGTACAAAAAAAGTTAAAGGTACAATTCACTGGGTAAGTGTAAAAGATGCTTTTGATTGTGAAGTTAGATTGTATGATAGACTATTAACAGTTGAAGATCCTGCAAGTGAAAAAGATAAAGACTACAAAGATTTGATTAATCCAAAATCACTTGAAATAATCCCAAATGCAAAACTTGAACCATTTGTAAAATCATCAAAACCAGGTGATCGATTCCAGTTTGAAAGACAAGGATATTTTTGTATAGACATTAAAAATACAACAAAGGAAAAAATTGTTTTTAATCGTACTGTAACTTTAAAAGATACCTGGGCTAGGACAAGCGGAAAAAAGTAAAAATTTTTTATTAAAGAAAATTATGGCAAAAGAAAAATCTAAGAAGTTATACTCTGTGATTACTGGCGATATAGTAAAATCTTCAAAATTATCGCTTGATCAACATAAACAACTTATTAAAGTAATGAGGAGTTGTTCAAAAGACATTTATAAAGTATTTCCTGATGCTTTAAAATATGAGCCCGAACTTTTCCGTGGTGATAGCTGGCAGCTTCTTATAAAAAGACCTGAACTAGCCTTTAGTATTGCATTATTTTATCGCGCTTATTTAAAAGCAAAAATGCAATTAAGTTCAATTGATGCAAGAATGGCAATATCAATTGGGACAGTCGATTTTATTGAATCTTCTTTTGGTGTTGGTGATGCTTATAAAAATTCAGGAAAAGCACTAGATAAAAAAGGGAAACGTAAACTTAAATTTGTTTCAGATATTATTCTAAATTCAGATGTTATTGATCTAATTATTTACAATGCAGACTTTATTTCTTCAAGATGGACAAGCAATCAGTGTAAAATAGTTTTACTTGCATTACAAAATATGGATCAAAGGGCGATTGCTTCTAAACTTCGAATTACTCAGCAAGCAGTTTCAAAACAGATTGATTCTGCTGGTTGGGCGATTGTGTCTGAGAGTATAGCGTATTTTAAAAATGCAATACTTAATACTTCGATTGCTGGAAATAATAAAAAATGATTATATAAGCTTCAAAACTTGTATTTGCACAATACAACCTTAAAAGGTTGTATTTATTAATTACAACCTTTTAAGGTTGTAAACTAAAATTGTGATGCTTAATGATTAAAGTAGGCTATAAAAGCTATTAAGCTTATATAAGTTTATAGAATATTTAATGGATGAAAATTCAATGAGCAATATGTTAACCCAAATATTAGTGCCATTATTAGCTGCGCATTTTCTTGCAGATTTTATCCTTCAAACAGATGAAGATGTAAAACGTAAACAAAGTATTTTAGTTTTTAGTAAACATATAGTTCTTGTTACATTACTTAGTTATCTATTTGTAGGAAGTTGGCACTGTTTTACAATCCCTTTGGTAATATTAGTAAGTCATGCAGTAATTGATTTATTAAAAAAAACAATTAAGAAAGATTCAATAACAATATTCTTAATTGATCAAGTTGCACATTATTTAGTGATTATTGGTTTGTCAATTTATATGCAGAATAAACTTTCTCAAGATGTGACAAATCTATTTTGGTATAATACATGGGCAAGTGTTTATGCAAAAACATTGATAATTATTATCGCTTTGATATTAGTAACAAAGTTTAGCAGCATAATAATCAGTTACATAATAAGACCATTTCAAATAAAAATATTTAAAGGTGAAAACAACAATAAAGATGAAATAAAAACAGGAAGAATTATAGGCTATCTTGAAAGAATTATTATTCTTGTTTTATTTCTTGCTGAGTTACCAGCGGTTGTTGGTTTTTTAATTACTGCTAAATCGATATTACGATATGCGGAAATTAAAAATGAAAAAGATAAGGTTATGGTAGAGTATGTTTTAATAGGCACGCTATTAAGTTTTACAATTGGAATATCAATTGCATTTATTACAACTAAAGTAATTTTATTTATTTATTAATTAAAAATCAAACTGAAATATTTTTAATTGCAGTTTCAATCCTTTTAACAACTTCATCCTTACCAAGAATAAAAAGTAAATCAAACATTCCAGGTCCAGTACTTTGCCCAGAAACTGCGAGTCTTAACGGATGAATTAGTTTTCCTTTCCCAACATTTATTTCTTCTGAAACTTTGGCAAGAGCGTGTTCAAAATCTTCTTTGGTTGGATTATTTAATAAAGCAAATTCTTGTTTTAGTTTATTTAAATGTTCAGGTGTTTCTGGTTTCCAATTTTTCTCAATAGATTTTTGCTCATACTCAGCTGGAGTAACGTAAAAGTAGGTGCAAGTATCTATAAATTCTTTTATGAATGATACTCTCTCTTTCATTGCTTCAATAATTAATTTCAAATAATTATCCGAATAATTTTGGTTTTTGAATTCAGACTTTTGAATTTCATCTTTTAATAAATTAAGTAATTCTTCAATTGATTTTTTACGAAGATGTTCAGCATTTAACCAGTTTAACTTTTGAAGATCAAAAACTGCTCCTGCTTTGTTAACTCTTTCTAAAGTAAAACGGGAAATCAATTCATCCATATAATAAAATTCTTTGTCATCTCCAGCATTCCATCCAAGCAAAGCAACAAAATTTACAAGTGCATCTTTCAAAAATCCTTTATCTCGATAATCCTCAACTGCAACATCACCTTGTCGTTTAGAAAGCTTTGAACGATCAGGATTTAGAAGGAGTGGAAGGTGAGCAAATATTGGTCGTTCCCAGCCAAAAGCATCATAAAGTAAAACGTGTTTTGGAGTTGAGGAGAGCCATTCTTCACCACGAATAACATGAGTAATTTTCATCAAATGATCATCAACTACATTTGCAAGATGATAGGTTGGATAATTATCACTTTTAATTAAAACCTGATCATCAACATTATTACTTTCAAATTCAACATGTTCTCGAACAATATCATCAAACTTAATTGTGTTATTTCCCTCTACGTTTAATCTTACAACTTTTGGAATTCCAGCATTAAGATTGTTTTCAATTTCTTTTTTAGATAAGTGAAGACAATGTTTATCATACTTTGCTTGTGGTAATTTTTGTTTTTCTTGTTCTTCTTTTAAAGTCTTTAGTCTTTCCGGAGTACAGAAACAATAATATGCTTTGCCTTTTTCTATTAACTCATCAGCATATTTTTTATAAATATCTAATCTTTGAGATTGCATATATGGGCCATAATTTCCGCCAGTTTCTGGTCCTTCATCAAAATTTAATCCAGCCCACATTAGGGCTTTGATTAAATTCTCAACAGCACCTTCAACATATCTGTTACGATCAGTGTCTTCAATCCTTAAAACGAAAGTGCCGTTATTTTTTTTAGCAAAAAGATAGTTGTATAAGGCTGTTCGTAATCCACCAACGTGTAAATAGCCTGTTGGACTTGGCGCAAATCGAACTCGTGGTGTTTCATTAATCATTTTGTGGAATTCCTATAAAATTGAATGCGTAAAAATACAAAAGTATTTTTACGCAAATTAAAAGTGAGATTGATATAATCTAAAACCTTGAAGTTTTTTTCTCGGTGTAGTATTTAACTTTTTCTATAAACTCCTGGCTATCTATCGGTTTTGGTATATAATCAGTAGCGCCAGCTTCCAAACATTTTTCACGATCACCTTTCATAGCAAAAGCTGTAAGTGCAATAATTGGAGTTTCTCTATAATCATCAAGTTCACGAATTTTTTGTGTTGCTTCAAATCCGTTCATAACAGGCATTTGCATATCCATTAATATTAAATCATAATGTTGTGTTTGAACCTGCTCGTATGCTTGTAATCCGTTTTCTACTACAACTATTGACTCAAAATTATTTTTCTTAAGTAATCTTGTAACAATAATTTGTGAATGTTTATAATCTTCTACTAATAATATCTTAACAGAATCTTTGGATTCTTTTACTTCTTCAGGAGTTGCTGGTTCATCAAAACGATTTATCATTGCATTCACAGTCTCTGCAAGATCTTCAATATTTGTGCTGCTCTTATGTAATAAATCTGCAAACAAACCATCAATCTTTTTAAGATCATCCTGGTAAGATTCTTTACCAGTATAAATTATAATTGGAAGTTTAGAAAAACTTTTATTTGATTTTATCATCTTGATTAAATCAAATCCATTTACAACCGGCATATCAAGATCAATAATTGCAAGATCAAGGTTAAGATTTTCAATCATACCAATCACTTTTGATGATTGATGTTCTGCTATTGCATTAAATCCAGCTTGCTCAACAGCTTCTTTAATAAGATTTAATGTAGGTATGTCATCATCAACAATAAGAATGTTGGAATCTTTTTTTAGTTTATAACTTGTAAGCACTTCTACTAGATATTTGTAGTTGATTGGCTTAACAAAGTATTCAACTGCTCCCATCATAAAAGCTTTTTGTTGCTCAGCTTCAACAGAACAAACAATAACAGGCATATGCTTTGTTAGTGGACTTTCTCTAAACTGTTTTAATAGTTCAAATCCATTTGCATCAGGCAGAATGATATCCATAATTACAGCTAAAAACTGTTGGGATTCAACAATCTTCATTGCTTGCTGAGCAGAGTTTACGATTGTTGGTTCGTAACCCCATTTGGTAAGATAATTGCTTAACAATTTTGATGTAGCATAATCGTCTTCAACAACTAAAACTTTGTTTTTTGTACCAACAGGTTTTGGTAAACCAGCAAGTTGTCCTTCAATGGATGAAGACATTTCTGCAGCAACAGAAAAAGTATAAGTTATACCTTTCCCAACTCCGCTTGAAATACTTATATCACCATTTAAAAATTCAATATATTTTTTAGTTAAGGTTAAACCTAAGCCAGTTAAGTTACCAAATTTTGAATTGTGTAATTCGTTCAGTGAAAAAGGTTGAAAGAACTCAGTACTCTTCTTTGCGTTTAAACCCGCACTTGTATCAGAAATTCTAAAAACAATTTTTTTAGTATTGGGTGCAGAAACCGTAACTGAAATTTTACCTCGTTCGGTTAGCCTGATTGAGTTAGTTAAAATATTTAATAAAATATATCTGAGTTTTTGAGTATCAATTTTGATGCTTTCAGGAATTCCGGTATCAATATCAACAACAAATTCTATTCTTGTTTTTTCAATCTTTGAGCTGAATAATGAAACAACTTCATTTATATAATCTTTAAAATTAACAGATGTTAATCCTACTCGAGTAATACCGCTTTCAAGTTTACTTAAATCTATTAGATCATTTATTACTGAAAGAAGTTCAAAAGCATTCTCTTTTAAAGTGCCAACATATTCAGTTTGAGAAGGAGAGAGGTTTTCTTCGTTTAATAAAGAAGCAAAACCCATAATGCTGTTTGTTGGTGTTCTAAGTTCCTGAGCAATATTTGCAATAATTGAACTTAATGAACTATTAAGTATTCCTTTGTTTCCGATCCATAATTTTAAAAGATTTTTTAAGCTTTCACTTATTGTTTCAATATTATCAATTTCACTTGTAGTAAAATCTGATTTCTTCGCAAGTTTTAACATTGCTGTTTGTCCATCAGCAATGGTTAAAAGTACACAACCTTCGTTTATAATATGATCAGTAATATTGAATGAACAATTTGTTTGCTTTACAAATTGGCTTGTTTGATTATTTTGGGTAAGGTTTTTACAATTTGGACAGGTTATTTGAACATCACTTGAGAGAGATTTTTTTGCTGTTGCAGATTTACCGATTAGTTCTAAACCGGAACTATTATTAATCTTAAATATAGCAGCAGCTTCTAATTCAAATTCTTTAACTATAAAATCGCACAACTTACTCGGAAAATCTGCTGATGACCTTGTTGCAGCCTGTATGAGTTCATTATACTTGCCTAAAAAATCTATTTTTGAACTTTGCATATTCCCTTTAACAATTCTGTAGATTTATTTATTAATTATTAATTAGACTTTTGATTTTTTGATATCTTAAAATTACACAATACTAAGCTATATTTCTAAAAACTTTGAAATAAAGTAAACGTAAATCTATAAAAATCTTACAATTTTCATAATAAGCTAAGACATTCCAAAAATATAGGATAAAATTTAAAATTGATTTTGTCTCAATTATTGGTAAATAAATAATATGGTATTGATAAAACCTGTAGCTTAACTTAGTTTTCTACAAAAAAACTGCTAATTTTTGAAATCGTTTAAGCATTACACTATAATATTCGTATTTTTTTTGATTTGGTTTACCCAAGCCAAAGCACAAAATGATTATAATTCTGTTTTAGTAACTGATACAATTGCTATAAACTTTCAAAACCATTATACAATTTCTCAAGTTCATATCTTACCAAATACAGAAAGTATTTATTTAAAAGGTAAAAAACTTTATTCAGAAGATTATACATTCAAATATTCTGAAGGCAACTTTAGTCTTTCAAGTTCGCTGCCTTACTCGATTTTTGATACACTTATTGTAACATATCGATCACTAAAACTAAATCTAAAAAAAGAATACAAAAGAAGAAGCTTAGTTATTAAGTATGATGAAAAATTTGGAGACACAATTAGTGTTCTTACCACAACATCTACTGGATTATCACCTGATGCAATTTTTGGTTCCGATATGCAAAAAAGTGGAACAATAGTTCGTGGTTTTACTGTTGGTACAACAAAAGATTTTTCATTAAGTAGCGGATTAAGATTGCAACTTTCGGGCAAGATTTCTGAAGATATAGAAATTGTTGCAGCATTAACAGATGAAAACACACCAATTCAACCTGAAGGCAATACTGAACGACTTGAAGAGCTTGATAAAGTTTTTATCCAGATGAAACACCCAAATGTTGTTGGCACTTTTGGTGATTACCAGTTAACACAAAGATCTGGTGAGTTTGGTGTTATTGATAGAAAGCTGCAAGGTTTGATGGGCGAATTTAATTATGGTGATGTTTCCGGCTATCTCTCAATTGCAAACTCAAGAGGAAAATTTAATAGCAATAGTTTAATTGGATTGGATGGAACTCAAGGTCCATATCGTTTAGGTGGAATTAATAATGAACGTGATATTATCATTATTGCAGGAACCGAAAAAGTTTTTCTCGATGGAATTGAAATGAAGCGTGGTGAAAATAATGATTACACCATTGAATACTCTAACGCAACAATTACTTTTACTCCAAATAGATTGATTACATCTGCAAGCAGAATTAATGTTGATTTTGAATATACTGATAGACAATTTGCTCGCAGTTTTTTTGGTTCCGGAACATCAGCAAAATTTTTTAATGATAAACTAAAAGTAAAATTTCAATATTTGCGAGAAGGCGATGATCAAGATGCGCCAATCGATATTTCCTTAAGTGATGACGATAAAAATATTTTAGCTCAAGCCGGTGATGATCGAAATAAAGCAGTAAAATCGGGCGTAAAACTTGCGGAGCCGGATTCACTAGGACAGATAAAAGGTATTTACACAAAAGTTGATACTACAATTAATTCTGTAGCATTTACTTATTATGTTTATAATCCCGGCGATTCACTTTCCTTATACACAGTAAGTTTTAGTTATGTTGGCGAAGGTAAAGGTGATTACAATCGCCAGAGTTTAGGTTATTATAATTTTGTTGGAATCGGAAGTGGTAATTATTTGCCGATAATCTATCTGCCAACTCCACAGTTAAAACAAATAGGAAATATTTCAATTGATGTTAAGCCATTTGAAAATGTAATTCTAAGTTTAGAGTATGCGGGAAGTTTGTGGGATAAAAACAGAATGTCTGCAATTGATGAAGGTGATAATTATGGTTATGCAAGAAATATTTCACTAAAAGTTTTGCCTACTCAAATTTTACTTGGAGATTTAAATTTTGGCAAAGCTGGATTTTCTTACCGCGATAGATTTGTTCAGGGTAAATTTACTTCCTTAGATAGATTTGATGATGTTGAGTTTAATAGAAATTATAACTCTGCTAATCAAACAAAAATTAACGACGAATCTTTACGTGAAATTGGAGTATCACTCCAACCAATTCAGGAATTTACTATTAATTCTACTTCCGGATTTTTACGAAAAGGTGATGATTTTTCTTCCGATCGATTCAATAATCTTATAAGATTTACAGATACAAAAGACTTTAACTTTGAATACAATCTTGATTATGTAAAATCAAAAACAGCATTTCTAAAAAGTAATTGGTTAAGACATAAAGCAAATGCTTTTTATACTTTATGGTTATTTAAACCTGGATTTGAATTTTTAGCTGAAGATAAACAGGATAAACAAATTCAAAAAGATTCTTTGCTTACCGGAAGTTTAAAGTATTTTGAATATTCACCTTATCTTGAATTGATTGAGTATTATGGGTTTAAAATTATTACAAAATATTCTTTGCGTGATGATTATTTACCGTTAAATGGGTTGATGCTCAAGGAATCAAAATCCAAAACTTATTCGCTTGAAATGAATTATTCAGGATTAAAAGAAGTAAGTACAAATCTTGTTTTAACTTTTAGAAATAAAAAATACGATGGACTTTTTAGAACAAAAGGTTTGCTTGATAATGAAACAATTTTAATTCGTTCGCGAACTAAGTTTGTATTTTGGGAACGATTATTAAACGGTGATTTGTATTATGAAGTCTCAACTCAAAAATCTGCAAAACTGCAAAAAGTTTTTGTACGTGTAGAGCAGGGAACAGGCAACTATATTTTTCTTGGTGATTTGAACAACAATGGTATTGCGGATGAAAATGAATTTGAACCAACTTTATACGATGGTGATTATATCCAGGTAACAATTCCAACGGATGAACTTTTCCCTGTTATCGATTTAAAAACAAGCACAAGATGGAAAATAAATTTTGCGGAACTTATAGATAAAAATTCATTTATCGGACAAATTATAAGTCCAATCTCATCTGAAACTTTCTGGAGAATTGAAGAGAACAGCCGCGAGACGAATTATGCAAATATTTATTTGTTAAATTTTTCAACATTTCAGAATGAAAGCTCAACTATACGCGGTTCAAATTATATTCAGCAAGATGTTTTTCTATTTGAAAATGATCAGGAACTTTCACTTAGATTTAGATATTCACAACGAACAGCATTAAGTCAATTCAGCTCTGGATTTGAACGATATTACAATCGTGAACGTAGTTTAAGAATTAAGTTTAAAATGATAAAAGAAATATCAAATCAAACTGATATTGTATTTCAGGATGATAACGTTTCTGCAATCGAAAGTTCTAACAGGACGAGACAAATAAATTCTAATAATGTTATATCAGAATTTTCTTACAGACCTGATAGAAATATAGAAGTTGGATTTCGTATTAAAGCTGGCAGAAGTGAAGATGGCTATCCAGTAACTCCAACAATTATTGATTTGAATTCCCAGTTAATCAGATTTAATCTTTCATTTCTGGGAACAGGAAGATTGAGAGTTGAAATTGAACGTAACGAACTTATTGCAAACACAACTCAAAATTTAATTCCGTATGAACTTACGGCAGGAAACCAAATAGGTAAAAATTATTTTTGGCGATTAAATTTTGATTACAAACTTTCGTCTTTTTTGCAAACAACAATCAGTTATGATGGAAGAGTGCAGGGAACAAACAAAGTTATTCATACAGCAAAAGCCGAAGCAAGAGCATATTTTTAATGTATAATTTAGAATGAATAATGTACAATTAAAAACTTAGTGTTTCTTAGTGCTCTGAGTGACTTAGTGGTAAATCTCTTTTCTCACCACATAGACACTAAGTACACTTAGTTTCACTTAGAAAGAATAAAATGAACATAATCTCAAACTTAATCGAAGCACATATTTTCCGTGAGCGAAATGGCAAACTTGAATTTCTTCTTCTTAAAAGATCACCCGTACAATATTATCCAAACTTATGGCAAATGGTATCAGGTAAACTCAAAGAAAATGAAACTGCTTACAATGCAGCATTACGCGAGATAAAAGAAGAAACAAGTTTGATTCCAGAAAAGTTCTGGGTTGCACCAACTGTAAACTCGTTTTACTCGCCTGATAAAGATTACATTTGTTTACTTCCAGTTTTTGCAGCAAAAGTAAAGGTAGATAGCGAAGTTAAATTGAGTAGTGAGCATACAGAGTATAAATGGTTAAGTTCTGAAGATGCAAAAAATATACTTGCGTGGGATGGACAACGAAGATCTGTTGATGTAATTGTTGACTATGTTCTTAAGAGAAATTCATTTTTAAATTTTATAGAAATAAAAAACTGAATGTCATTGAGAAATACGAAGTGACGAAGCAATCGGTTTTTAACTATTATTATCATATCGATTTCTGATAAATACTTTCTCGTTACCTCTTGCGTCTCACGTCTTTCTATTTTCGTTTCTCACTCTCACTTCTGTAAAATCATTTTCTTCATTTCTTTTTTCCCATCAAACTCAAGCGAATAAAGATAGACTCCGCTGGATAAATTATCCGATGTAAAATTAACTTCGTGAATTCCTGCAGAAAGATATGATTGAACTAATATTTGAACCTTTGCACCAAAAATATTATACACAACAAGTTTTGTCTCACCAGATTTTGGTAAAGCAAATTTTATTTTTGTAGTTGGATTAAATGGATTAGGATAATTTTGTTCAAGTGAAAAATATTTTGGAACTACATTTTCATTTTCTACATCAGTTGCTGGAATACTGCCAAGAAAGTAAGGATTTGCTATTGCAGTTTGATAAGCAGCTAATGCAGATGCTGAAGAATTAATTCTCCAATCTGTAAAAACTGTACCTTCAACCTTTGCAATATTAAACCAGGTTGCAGCTTTAATTTGAGTATAAAATTGTAACCAGCTATACGCTTCAGCTATCCATTGGCTTTTTGAACCACCTTGCTCAACAGAAGCAAATTCACCAAGCATTATCGGTTTACCATAATTCTTAAACTTTTGATAAAGTGGATTGTAAATGTTAAAAAAACTTATCCAACCTGACCAAGTTTGTGTTGTTCCAAAATTGTAACCATCAAAACCAATCCAATCTACATAATCATTACCCGGATAATAGGCTTCGGGAATGTTCCAGGTTTCATTTGGTGCGCTTCCATTATTTGGGCACCAAACCCAAACAACATTATCAACACTGTTAGCTTCAAATAAATCGTGCACGCGTTGATAAGCTGCAATAAATCTTTCAGGTCCATCTGCTTTTGTAGAATCTCCAAACCCATTTAAAGTTCCACCACCATTGTTTGCACCACCGTAAGTATACCAATCACCATTAAATTCGTGTCCTAATCTTATAAAAAGTGGCTTGCCCCAATTTTTAACTTGATTTGCATATAGTAAAATATAATTATCATAAGATCCATTTATTATAGATGTTAAAGGAAAAGGTGAACCAGGTACTTGAGGCATCCAGGTAATATGAGGAATTGCACCATTTGCATCAATCAAATTGCACTTTGTTAGCGGAAAATCCGGAAGTTTATTTGCAGGCCATCCAGTAAAGAACATTTCAATTGCAATATTTTTACCAGCCAACAATTCAAAACTTGATTGCGCATCTGTATTGATGAAAGCTGCATGATAACAACCGGTTTCAGGAATTGGAACCTGGGAAAATAATTGTAAAGAAATCAAAACTGATAACAATAATATTTTTTTCATTTTATAACCTTTCATCAAATACTAATTATGCAACAATAAAGCCAGCTTTAAATGATTCTATATCTGCGTTTATAATCATTAAATCTATTTTATAAATAATTCATTAAACTTTAGCAGCAAGTTAATTATTATAACAATAATATATTCTTATCAGTTTCATAATTCAATGATAAAGTCATTGCGATGACCATGCCAGAAAAATCTTTGATTGAAATGTAGGGATCGATCTCCCGATCGATCCGTTTGAGAGATAATAAATATTATTATTGTTTTATCATAGATTATTAATAACTCAAAGTCCAACGGAATGGACGGGAGTCCATTCCCTACAAAATTCTATTCGCATCTAACCTCAAATATTTTTAAGTTTCTACTAGCAAAAATCTCTATTGGGATAAGACCTAAATGAAACTAAAATATTTTCTTTTCCTCTTTCTTTCATTCTTAATTTTTAATTCTTCATTGTTAATTGGTACCGTAAGGTACGTAAGCAAAACCGGCATAAGCCAACCGCCCTACACAAGCTGGGCTACAGCTTCTGACAGCATACAAAAGTGCATTAACATTTGCAGTTTTGGTGATACCGTCTATGTTGCTAATGGTGTTTACAAAGAGCAGGTTGTTATGGTACCAGGACTTTCTTTAATTGGTTCTGGGATTGATAGCTGTATTATTGATACTAGATCCTTGGCGGTTATAGGGGCAGTTACTGTTTTAGATAGCTGTAAATTTAAAAATTTTGCAATTATAGTTTCAAATACAACTCCATATTCGCGCCTTGGTATCTATATCAGAAACAATAATGGGAAATATGGCTACAGATTAGTTGAATATAATTTAATTCAAAATGCAATGCGAGGTATAGTATCTCAAAGTGCCAACTCATCTATACTTTCGAACATAATAAGAAATTCTATTGATGGTATCGAAATAAGCGGAGTAATACCAAACATTCATCCCAAGGTTATTGGTAATTATATTTCCGTAACTGGAACTAGCATTTGGTTATCATTTGGTTCTATACCATACATAACAAATAATATCTGTATAGGTAGCAAAGGATTTTTTGGTGGATATTCCGGATTAAATGAAATCTATAATAATCTATTTCTTGTAGATGGAGGTGAAGGAGTATCATTATCTGATACTGTAAAATTCTATAATAACGATATTACTTTTTCTAACCATCCAAATGTAGGAATTCTTGTTGGTGGTAATTACCAAAAAATAATTAATAATAATATTGAAAATACTGATAAATCATTACAAGCAAATTTCCCTTCCAATCCTACTGTAAGATATAACAATATCTGGAATACAAGAATCATTAACGAAAACATCCCGGCACCTGATAGCACCAACATACATAAAGACCCAATGTTTGTAAATCCGGATAGTATGGATTTCAAGCTTCAAATGTATTCTCCTTTAATAGATGCAGGTGATCCAAACATACTTGATAAGGATGGAAGCAGAAGTGATATTGGCTTGTTCGGAGGACCTTTAGGAGAAAAATATACTTACAGAGATCTTGCACCAAAACCACCATCAAACCTAACAGCAATTATGGATAGCGGATTGGTTAAACTAACCTGGAACAAAAACACAGAGGCAGATTTTAGTGTTTATAGAGTTTACAGGGATACAGTTCCAGATTTTATGTATGATACAACAAAAATAATTGCAGTACTATCAGACACAGTTTTTTTTGATGATCCGCCACAGAAATTCATATCAGGAAATTACTATTATAAAATAACAGCACTTGATAACACAAGCAATCAATCAGCACCGAGTGAAGAATCCCACATAAACATAACAGGAATACCTGAAGCACCACCAATAGTTGTAGAGCATTATCGTTTACTTAATAATTATCCAAATCCATTTAACTCAAGTACAATAATTCCTTATAGATTAAAAGAAGGCGGATATGTAAAACTTTACATTTATGATATGCAAGGAGAGCGGGTAAGAGTTCTTGTAAATGAATATCAAAGTGCAGGATATTATGAAGCAAGATTCAGTCCTACAGAAGCAGAGCGCAATAATCCAAATATGGATATGGATTGGCACACAGGTTACAATGATGATGTAGCAAGTGGAATTTATCTATATCAAATAATGGTAAGAGGCGAAGGAGATATTCCTGTTTTTACAGATATGGGTAAGATGATACTCTTGAAGTAATGAACAATTAAAAATGAAGAATGAACAATTATCAATTGAATAGAAATAGAACAATGAAACAATATTTTTTTCATTGAGCATTCAAAATTGAGCATTTAACATTTCAAAAAGTTGTGCATTCATCGTGTATTTTTCTATTTTTCTTATGTCATTTATTAACAATCATATTCAGGAGTAAGTTTTGGGATTATTAGTTGTAGGTTCACTCGGTTTAGATACAGTTGAAACACCATTTGATAAAGTAGAAAATGCTTTAGGCGGATCGGCAACTTACATTTCACTTGCCGCAAGTTATTTCGGCGGTCCAGTGGAGTTGGTTGGTGTGGTAGGCAGTGATTTCCCTAAAGAGTATATTAAAATTATGCAAGATCATAATGTTGATGTTGAAGGTTTACAGATTGTTGAAGGCGGAAAAACTTTTAAATGGTCTGGCAAATATCATTATGATTTGAATGTGCGTGATACACTTCTAACCGAATTAAATGTTTTCCAAGATTTTAATCCAATTATTCCCGAGAATTTTAAGAAATCAAAATACATTTGTCTCGGTAACATCGATCCGGTTTTGCAAGCAAGAGTTTTGGATCAGATGGAAGATCCGCAATTTATTGTTTGCGATACTATGAACTTCTGGATTGAGGGAAAAAAAGATGAACTTCTTCAGTTATTACCAAGAGTTGATGTGCTGATTATAAATGACAGCGAAGCAAGATTACTTGCACAGGAGCCAAACTTAATTCGTGCTTCAAAAAAAATAAGAGCACTCGGTCCTAAAATTCTTATTATAAAAAAAGGTGAGCACGGCGCTTTACTATTTGCAGGTGATACAGTTTTTTCTGCACCGGCTTATCCAATGGAAACAATTTATGATCCGACTGGCGCAGGTGATTCTTTTGCAGGCGGATTTACAGGTTACTTATATAAAACCCGCGATTTATCTCCAGACAGTTTAAAGCGTGCGGTTATTTACGGAAGTACGATGGCTTCTTTCTGTGTTGAGAAATTCAGTACAAAAGGATTGGAAGATTTATCTTATTTACAAATTTCTGATCGATATAGAGAATTTATGATGCTTTCAAGATTTGATGAACAAGAATAATTATTAAATAATTATATTTTCACTTCGATCAATTGGTAGGCGCAGGCTTAAGCCTGCGGGTTTTATTTACAATATTTAAAAACGCAACCTGAAGGTTGCGGCTACCACGAATTTTATAGCTCAATTACATAAGTAAAAATTTACAACAAAATGAATCCCCAAAATTATTACTCAATAAAATTTTCAGGTGATCATCTTTCATTTTTGGATCAAACAAAACTGCCTTTGCAGGAAGTTTATATTAATACAGATAATTATGAACGAATTGCCGTTGCGATTGAAAAATTGGAGTTACGCGGCGCTCCGTTAATTGGAATTTCTGTGGCATTTGCATTAGCATTATCATTCAAAAACATTTTAGAAAATCATTTAGATCATTTTAATAAAGTTTATAAAAGATTAGCATCAACAAGACCAACGGCTGTTAATCTTTTTTACGCTTTAGATAGAATGAAAAAAGTTTTTTATTCAATTACGGATTTTTCAAATACTTATCAAATCTTACTAGATGAAGCAAAAGCTATTTATGATTACGAAGTACATTGTTCAAATAAAATGGCTGAAATTGGATCAAAGATCTTTACAAAAAAATCTAATGTGTTAACACATTGCAACACCGGTGCGTTAGCAACCGCAGGATTTGGAACAGCGTTTTCAGTAATCAAAAAGGCATTCGATGAAGGTTATGTAAATCACGTTTACGCTGATGAAACAAGGCCACTATTACAGGGTTTGCGATTAACTTCCTACGAACTTGAAAAAAATGGAATTCCTTTTACTGTTCAAACGGATTCTATGGCTGCAGTTTTAATGCAACATGGCAAAATTGATCTTGTTATAACTGGCGCTGATAGAATTGCTCTAAATGGAGATAGTGCAAATAAAGTTGGAACTTATAATCTTGCTGTGCTTTGTAATTATCATAACATTCCGTTTTACATTGTTGCTCCATCTACAACGATCGATAGAAAAATAGCAACAGGCAGTGAAATAGAAATTGAATATAGAAACAGTTCGGAAATCTTATCCATAAATGGCAATCAAATTGCTAATCCAAATATCAAAACATTTTCTCCGGCATTTGATGTAACCCCCTCGCATTTAATTAAAGGCATTATTACAGAAGAAGATTTATATTCTTTTCCTTACAATTTTATAAGATGAGCGATATAGTTAAAACCGAAGCAGTTGTACTTTCAAAAATTAATTATGGAGATACAAGCAGCATCGTTTCACTTTACACTGAATCTGATGGAAAAATTTCTGCAATAATAAAAGGCGGCCGCGGACCAAAATCAAAAATTGGAAAGATTATTGATCCTATAAATCATCTTCAGGTTATCATCTACAAAAAAAATACACGTGATGTGCAAATACTTTCAGACGCAAATCTCGTCTCACATTTTGTAAATCTAAAAGAGGATCTTGATTCAACTAAATATTCATTTGCTATAATCGAGCTTGTTAAAAATTTAACTTCAGAACACGAATCGAACTACAAGTTGTTTAAAGGCTTGATAAAGATTTTGAATATGATCAATGATAAAAAGGAAAAGCCTGCTTTTTTGTTTGGAAGATTTTTACTTTTCTTTTTATCCGAACTTGGTTATGAATTATCAATCGATAAATGTGCTATTTGTGGAAAAGATGTTGCTGCAAATAAATCTGTTGGTTTTGATTTTAATACTGGACTAATTTGCTCAGATTGTTTTGAATCACACTCAGGATTAGAAAATGTTTCAGCGGAACTTTTTGAGTTAATCTTTTGTCTAAAAACCAATAGATTAGCAGAAAAATTTAATGTTGATCTAATGGACAAGTTTAATTTATTGATGGAACGTTATTTAAAATTTCACGTAAGTGATTTTAAAGGAATACAATCTTTCCAAATTTATAAGTAGAGGAATTATCGATATAAGCGACACCAATGAATAAAAAGTGAATCTAATAAAAACAAAAAATCTATAGGAGAATAAAAATGAAAGTTAAAGGCGTTTTGGGAGCAGTTGCTCTTGTTGCAGTCGGAGTTCTTTTCGGAGCTTTGCTTGTATCGGGATTCGGATTGGTTAGACCAGGCTGGGCAGATATAAATCTTGGTGCAAATCAACCTCCGGTAAATCTTGATGCTGATGCAACATCATTCTCAAAAGCATTTATTGAAGTTGCTGAAAAAGTTACTCCGGCAATTGTACAAATAAGTGTAGTTGCAGAAAGAGATAATCCACACAAAGATTTTTTCTTCTTTCCATTTGATAATGAAATGCCAAAAGAACAACAAGGTTCTGGTAGTGGAATTATTATTTCTGATGACGGTTACATTTTAACAAACAATCACGTTGTAGAAAAAGCAACAAAAGTTAGTGTTGGATTAGGTGATAAACGCACATTTGATGCTAAAGTTGTTGGAACTGATCCATTAACTGATTTAGCTGTTATAAAAATTGATGCTGATAATCTTACAACAGCTTACCTTGGCGATTCTGATAATTTAAAAGTAGGACAATGGGTAATGGCAATTGGTAATCCATTATCACTTTCTTCTACAGTTACTGCCGGAATTATTAGTGCTGAAGGCAGAGGTTTAGGTTTGATTAAAGATCGTTATGGTGTTGAAAACTTTATTCAAACTGATGCTGTTATTAATCCAGGTAATAGCGGTGGTGCTTTAGTTGATCTTTCCGGTGCAGTTGTAGGGGTTAATTCAGCCATCGCAACACAAGGAACTGGAACTTACATTGGTTATGGATTTGCAATCCCAATCAATCTTGCAAAATCAGTTGCTAAAGAATTGATTGCTAATGGGAAAGTAAATCGTGGTTACATTGGAGTTAGTATTAGCGAGGTTGATGATGCGATTGCAAAATCAGTTGGATTGGATAAACCACACGGAATTATTATTCAGGATGTTGTTGAAGGTGGCGCAGCATCTGAAACTGACTTGAAAGCTGGAGATATAATTCTCTCGGTTGATGGTAAAGAAGTTAATCAACCAAACGCTTTGCAAAGCTATGTTGCATCAAAAACCGCTGGGTCAACAGTCAATTTAAAAGTATTTAGAGATGGAAAAGAGATTGATAGAAAAATAACATTAAAATCTCGTGACGATGATTCTGAAAAGAAAGTTACTGCAAAAAAAGATAGTGATGATGAAAGTAAAACTGATTCCAAATCAAATACAATTAGTTTTGAAAGCATTGGAATGACAATTAAAAATCTTAGTGAAAAAGACAAAGAGAGTTTAAATGTTAATAATGGTGTGCTTATAACTAAGGTTGATAATTTTAGTAAAGCTGCTGATCAACGATTAGGCAGTGGTTTAGTGATTGTGGAAGCTGATAAGAAAAAAGTAAGTGATGTAAATTCTTTTGAAAAAATTATTGATAGTAAAAAGGGAAAAGCTGTTTTACTAAAGGTTCAGGATAAAGAAGGGAATACAAGATTTGTAGGATTGGAGATTCCTGACTAGAAGATAATTTATTAAATTGAGGCTGTCTTCGTGCAGTCATTCAGAACTTATTTCGGAATCCCAATATTTATAATTTTATAGATTGAGAACCTGAAACAAGTTCAGGTTGACAAATAACTTCGGAGACAGCCTCTTTTTTTTTATATTTGCTAAAACCTTAGGAGAGTAAATGATCAGATTTCTTACCGCAGGCGAATCTCACGGTAAAGCTTTAACAACTATTGTAGATGGATTTCCATCAAACTTAAAAATTTCTGAAAATTTCATCAATCAACAGCTTAAACGTAGGCAATTTGGTTATGGTCGTGGTTTAAGAATGAAGATTGAAACTGACAAAGCAGAAATTTTATCTGGTGTTAGATTTGGTAAAACTCTCGGCTCACCAATTTCTATGCTGATTAGAAATAGTGATTGGGAGAACTGGCAAACTTTAATGTCTGTTGATCCAATTAATGAAAAAATTCAGAAGGTAACAATTCCAAGACCTGGACATGCAGATTTAGTTGGAGTTTCAAAATACAATTTTGATGATATTAGAAATTCAATTGAGAGATCTTCAGCAAGAGAAACTGCTGCACGTGTTGCTGCCGGATCAATTGCAAAAAAACTACTTGAAGAATTTGGAATTTCAATTGGAAGTTTTGTTGAAAGTATAGGTGGCATTTATCCTGAAAAGAATTTTTCCGAAAAACTCTTTAACAATTCAATTTCATCAAACTTTACCGGCAAATTAATTTCTGATAAAGCTGATAAAAGTTCTGTTAGAGTTTTAGAAGATCAGCACGAAGAAAAAATTATTCGTAAAATCAAAACAGCTAAGAAGAATGGTGATACACTTGGTGGAACATTTATTACTGTTGCAACTGGAATCCCAGTTGGACTCGGCAGTTTTATGAATTACGATACAAAGCTAGATGCAGAAATTGCACAGTCATTTATGTCAATCAATGCAGTAAAAGCTGTAGAAGTTGGCGAAGGATTTTTACTTGCGGAAAAATTTGGTTCAAAATCTCATGATGAAATTGTAATGAAAAAAGATTTTATTGGAAGAAAAACAAATCGTGCTGGTGGAATTGAAGGCGGAGTTTCAACAGGTTTACCAATAATTGTTCGCGCTGCGATGAAACCAATTGCCACATTGATGTCTCCAATAGAGAGTGTAGATTTATCCACAATGAAAAAAGTAGATGCCAGACGTGAACGAAGTGATTTTGTTGCAGTTCCAGCTTGTGCAGTAATTTCAGAAACTATGCTTGCATGGTCGCTTGCTAAATTCTTTTTGCAAAAGTTTGGCGGTGATTCGATAGATGAAACAAAAGACAATTTTAATATTTACAATAAAAAGTTATTCAGCAGAATTAAAAACAATTTTAAGAGTTAATATTGATTCAAATACAAAAATTTACATTTAATTTGTTCTCAGAAAACACATTTGTTTTATGGGATGATGAATCCAAAGAATCTGCAATTGTTGATCCAGGTTGCAGTGATTCATCAGAAGAAAAATTATTAGAGAATTTTATTACTGAGAACAATCTTAAAGTAAAATATCTTATCAACACTCATTGTCATATAGATCATATTTTAGGTTGTGAGTTTGTAAAGAAAAAATATAATCCAATCTATTTTGCGCCGGAGTTAGATTTGCCTTTGATCGAAAATGCTAAAATGCAGGCAAGTTTTGTTGGAATGGATTTTTCAACTTCTATCAAACCTGATGAACTTTTGTCTGAAGAAAAAAAATTAGGTCTTGGAAAATCTGAACTAATTTTTCTATTTACTCCTGGACATACACCAGGAGAATTTTGTATTTACATCCCTGAAATAAAATCCTGCATTACTGGTGATGTGCTTTTTAACGAAAGTATTGGCAGAACCGATCTTTGGGGTGGGAATTATGATACTCTTATCGAAAGCATAAACAATAAACTTCTTGCACTGCCAGATGAAACATTAATTTACCCAGGTCACGGTGAATCAAGTACAATTGGTGGCGAGAAAAAATTTAATCCATTTCTAAATCACACTGTTTAATATTTCCAATGGGATTTTTATGAGAAATAAACTGGATGAACTATCTCAAAAAAAAGAAACTGCAAAACTTGGTGGCGGCGAACAAAAAATTAAAAGCCAGCACGATAAAGGAAAGTTAACAGCGCGAGAAAGAATTGAGCTATTGGTTGATGAAGGTAGTTTTGATGAAATAGGAATGTTTGTTAAACATCGTGCAATTGATTTTGGATTAGATAAACAAAATTATCCTGGTGATGGTGTTGAAACAGGATTTGCAAAAATTGAAGGAAGACCAATTGCATTATTTTCACAAGACTTTACAGTTTTTGGCGGATCGCTTTCAGAAACTCACGCAGAAAAAATTGTAAAGATTATGAAACTTGCAATGAAAGCTGGCATTCCTATTATCGGATTGAACGATTCAGGTGGTGCAAGAATACAGGAAGGCGTAAACAGTCTTGGTGGTTATGCAGATATTTTTTTATTAAATACTCTTGCATCCGGAGTTGTTCCTCAAATTTCTGTAATACTTGGTCCGTGTGCAGGAGGTGCAGTTTACTCGCCAGCAATAACTGATTTTGTTTTTATGACTCGCAAAACAAGTTATATGTTTGTTACCGGACCAAACGTAGTTAAAACGGTAACTCACGAAGAAGTTTCTTCGGAAGATTTAGGAGGAGCTGATACTCATGCACAGAAAAGTGGTGTAGCACATTTTGCATTTGATAATGAAATCGAAACTCTATTAAATGTTAAAAAACTTTTAAGTTTTCTACCACTGAATTTTAAAGATAAACCAGATAATCACGAATTTGATTCTGAATTATTAAGTGAAAATGAAAATCTTTGTACAATAATTCCGGATAATCCAAACAAACCTTATGATATGAAAGAAATTATTCTAAATCTTGTGGATGAAGAAGATTTTTTTGAAGTACATAAAGATTATGCAGAAAATATTATTTGTGGATTTGCAAGACTCGGCGGAATGAGTGTCGGAATCGTCGCGAATCAGCCGCAAGTTCTGGCGGGAGTTTTGGATATAAATGCATCGGTAAAAAGTGCTCGGTTCGTTCGATTCTGTGATGCTTTTAATATTCCTCTTTTAGTTTTGGTTGATGTGCCTGGATTTTTGCCTGGCACGGAACAGGAATGGAATGGAATAATCAGGCACGGTGCCAAATTGTTATTTGCATTTAGTGAAGCAACGGTTCCCAAAGTTACTTTGATAACCAGAAAAGCTTATGGCGGAGCTTATGATGTGATGAACTCAAAACACATTCGCGGAGATTTTAATTACGCCTGGCCATCTGCGGAAATTGCGGTAATGGGACCGAAAGGAGCTGTTGAGATTATCTTTAAGAAAGAGATTGAATCTTCTGAAAATCCAGAACGAGAACTTGAATTAAAACTAAATGAGTACATTGAAAAATTTGCAAATCCTTACATCGCTTCTGAACGAGGATTTTTGGATGATGTTATTGAACCTAAATCTACAAAAAGAGTATTGATAAATGCCTTTGAATTGTTGAAAGATAAAGTAGATTTGAACCCGAGAAAAAAACACAATAACATGCCTTTATAAAAAATTAAGTCTTTAAAAAACTTAGCGTTAACATATTTGATTTGAAATTTTACTTGATTAAACCAATTTGATGATTTATATTGCAATAGTTAAAAATTATTCCGGAGTACTAATGAAGAAATTTATTCTGATTCCAGCATTTGTTTTTGTTTCCTTACTTTTATCCTCTTGTGCAAGCTCACCAGAGATAACAAATCAAAACCAAACTGAAGTAACAGAAAACAACAACCGAGTTGGAATTGTATCCGAAATGCTGGAAGAAGCCAGACAATACTATGTTTTGGCGTTAAGAAAACAAGAGTTAAACAGTACTAAGGAAACAGTTGAAAACTTTGAAGCAGCTTTAAGAATAGTAAATAATTTAAGTTATTATCCTGGAATTGATGAAAACGCAGCCTACCTTGAATTAGAAAACTCGATAATTGATGACTATAAAGGATTTGTTGACGGGTTAAATGAACTACCTGATGGAATTTCATTTGCAGCATATGAAGAATGGATGAAAGACTCTGTTCCTGAAATCGAAGTTGCTAGTACAAAGTTAGAGGAAACCGAAAGAGTTGTTATTCCAGCTGATATACCTTTAGAAGTAAATGCACATGTTCAGCAATGGTTGGATTATTTTACTGGCAAAGGCAGCGGTGCAATGAGAAGATGGCTTGAAAGATCTGGCAGATATTTTCCTATGATGACCAAAGTTTTTGATGAAGTTGGAGCTCCAAAACAATTAGTTTATTTAAGTATGATGGAAAGCGGATTGAATCCTACAGCTAGATCCTGGGCAAGTGCGGTGGGTCTTTGGCAGTTTATAAAAGGCACAGGAAAAATGTATGGATTAGAAACCAGTTTTTATTATGATGAAAGAAGAGATCCAGTAAAATCAACTTATGCTGCAGCAAGACATTTAAAAGATTTATACACAAATTTAGGTGATTGGTATCTTGCTTTAGCTGCATACAATTGTGGTGAAGGTAGAGTAACGCGCGCACTTAGAAAAGCTCAGGACAATTCTTTCTGGTCGGTTAGACCACATTTACCAAAAGAAACAAGAAATTATGTTCCGATTTATATTGCAGTTAGCATAATTGCAATGGAACCTGAGAAATATGGATTTACAAGCATCAATTATTATCAGCCTTACGAGTATGATGTTTATACAGTTGAAGGCGCAATTGATCTTCAATTCCTTTCGACTTGTGCAAATACAGATTTAACTACTTTGCAGGAAATGAATCCTGAACTTACACAGTTATCAACACCATCTAATTTTAGTGGAGGATATCCATTAAAAATTCCTAAAGGAACAATGGAAATTTTTGCATCAAATCTTAAAAATATTCCTGATGACGCTAAAAGAACATTTCTTGTTCACAATGTTAAAAAAGGTGAAACTGTTACCAAGATTGCAAAACGTTATGGTATCAGTAAAAATGAATTAGCTGATGCAAATAATATATCCACAAAATCAAAACTGTATACAGGATTACAACTTAAAATTCCAGTTCTTACAAATTTAAATGTGGATGATTTTTCTGATAATACAGATACACAAGTTGCGCAGGAATTAAATAATCAAACTTCTGGTGATGATTATGTTTCTCCTTATACTGATTTAAATAATGGCAATACTAATGTTTCAGAAAATAGTAATGATAACATTGCTGAGAATGAGAATACTGATGAACTAATTACTGAAGAAATTGCCTCAAATGAAACTGTTGAAAATATAATTGAAGAATCTACTGCTTCAATGATTCCAGAAGGAACCGTAGCTGTATCTTATAAAGTTAAAAATGATGATAGCTTATTAGGTATTGCTGATCTTTTTAACACCAGAGTAAGTGATATTAGAAACTGGAACAACATTCCTTATACAACTACAATAAAAATCGGTCAATCATTAAGTATATATGTACCGGAAGAGATGAAAGATTATTATTCATCTCTTGATAAAACCACTGAGACTGAAACAAACTCCAATGTTGTTACAACAAAAACTACCAAGACAACAAAAAAATCCGGAATGGTTTATCATAAAATCAGACGTGGTGAAACATTAGGAATGATTGCTGCAAAGTTTGGTGTAAGTGTAAATCAGCTTAGAGATTGGAATAATATTTCTGGCAACAAAATAATGTCTGGAAGAAATTTAAAGATATATCCTGATGGAACTTCAAACACAGTAGCTGTTAACGAGACCAAAAATACAGTTACAAAAAATAATTTATACAAATACAAAGTTAAAAGAGGCGATAGCCTTGGTGAGATTGCAGAGCAATTTGGTGTTTCAACAAATCAAATCAAAAAATGGAATAACATTAGAAGTAACAAAATTGTTGCTGGTAAAACGTTAAAGATTTACAACAGCACAACAAGTTCTTCTTATGGAGATAATACAACAAAGACTTCATCAAATGTAAATTACTATAAGATTAAAACTGGTGATTCAATTGGTAGTATTGCTGATAAGTATGGAGTAAAGATTTCAGATATTCAAAGATGGAATAGCATTTCAGGAAACAAAATTATTGCAGGTAAAACAATAAAAATTTATTCTGATGCAAATATTAATGATGTTCCAAATGAAACTACCAAAACAACAAAAAATGTTAAAACAAAAACTCAAAATTATACTGTTAAAAAAGGTGATTCGTTATATTCAATAGCAACTAGGAATAAAACAACTGTTGCTAAACTTAAATCATTGAACGGTATAAATTCAAACGAAATAAAAGCAGGACAAAAAATTAGACTAAACTAATTATTTAAATTTTACTAACGAGCCGTTAGGGGTGTTATCCCGCTTACCTGTGGGATATCTGAGATAATACCCTAAAACCTGATCTGGGTAATGCCAGCGTAGGAAAACGGGCTAAGAATGATTTTTTTTCGATAGCCGTTTCTCCAAACGGCTATTTTTTTAGGAGTACTATATGAAAAAAATTATCATTCTTTTTTTGTTTGTCGCCATTCAAATATTTCCACAATTAAAATCTATAAAAGGAATTGTTGTTGACTATGATTCTAAATCACCTTTGGAATACGCGAATGTGCTTATTAAAGGAACAAATATTGGTACCTCGACGGACATTGAGGGTATTTTTAAACTTGATGGGAATTTTCAAGATTTAGATTTCTTAGTTATTAGTTTCATAGGATATAAAAGTATAGAAATTCCAATTATAGATTTTAGTTCAGGGGAATTATTAATAACGCTTAAGAAAATCATACTTCCATCTCAATCAATTCTAATAGAAGCTAGTGTGGGTAAAAAGGGAATCACTCCAATATCATTTGATAAAATATCAAAAGAAGAAATTCAGAAAGATTACATAGTTCAGGATGTTCCAAATTATTTATCACAACTACCATCAACAACATTTTATTCTGAAAATGGAAATGGAATTGGTTATAATTATTTAAGTATTCGTGGATTCGATCAAAGACGAATTTCAGTTTCAATAAATGGAATTCCGCAAAATGATCCTGAAGATCATAATGTTTACTGGCTGGATTTCCCTGATATACTTGCAAGCACAGAGTTGATTCAAGTTCAACGTGGTTCAGGTTCCGGAGTTGTTGGCTATCCGGCAATTGGCGGTTCAATTAATATTATTACATCTCCATTTTCCGATAAACCTGGATTTGATATTTCGACATCACTTGGAAGTTTTAATACAAAAAAATACAGCGCATCTTTTTCCAGCGGATTGATTGATAATAAATATTCAGTTTATGCAAAAATATCTCAAATATTAAGTGATGGTTATAGAGATAAATCGTGGAGCAAATTTAATTCGTATCATTTTTCTGTTGTTCGTTATGATGATCAGTTAACTACACAGCTAAATCTTTTTGGCGGTCCAATTTCAGATGGTTTAGCTTACACAGGAATTGCAAAATTTGCTGTTATTGATAAAAAGCTTAGAAAAGAAAATTATTCTTATTGGGAGTCTGATCAGAACGGTTACACATATACCTTAGCGAGAAGATCAGAAGAGATTGAAAATTTCTCACAACCGCACTTCGAATTATTGAATGAATATCAAATTGATGATAAAATGAAGCTAAACTCAGCATTATTTTTTGTGTTAGGTTCAGGATTTTTTGATTACGATGGAAGCTGGGCAATTCCTGATTTTGGTTATGATGATTATTTTAGATTAAAGTTGAATGGCTATGACTCTACAATGATTCCAACGAATGCATTGATTCGTGCACAAGTTGAAAATAAACAGTTCGGCTGGATTCCAAAGTTTAGTTACGATCACGTTAACGGACAATTAATTATTGGCGGTGAGTTTAGATTTCATCGATCCGAACATTGGGGGAATATTAATTATGCTGAAAATCTTCCTGCTGGAGTTACAAAGGATTATCAATACTATTTTTACAAAGGAGCAAAAAATATTGTTGGTGGATTTATCCACGAATCTTATAACTTGAATGATAATATAAATCTACTTGGTGAACTTCAGTTGGCGTATCATCAATACAGATTATACAATGAAAAATATGTAGAAAATGATTTCACAATCAGTGATCTGTTTATAAATCCAAGATTTGGATTAAATTATAAGTTTACTGAGAATCAAAATGTTTTTATTTCATTGGCAAGAGTTACAAGAGAGCCACGATTAAAAAATTATTATGATGCTGCTGAATCAAGTGGAGGCGAAATCCCTCAGTTTGAATTAAATTCTGACTGGGCCTACAATTATAATTCGCCATCAGTTAAACCAGAAACAATGAACGATTTAGAATTGGGATTATCTCATCAATCAAATAATCTAACTATTAGTCTAAATTTGTACTACATGCTTTTTGAAAATGAAATAGTTAAGAATGGAAAAGTTGATAGATTTGGTCAGCCGATAACCGGTAATGTTGAACGTACAACTCACACCGGAATTGAATTTAGTTTTATTCTTAAACCATCTGATTATTTTGAGCTATTTGGAAATGCGAGTTACAGCAGAAACACTATTACTGAAGGCAAGCATTACTTAAATCAAACTGAATCGATAGACATTTCGGGCAATAAAATAAGTGGTTTCCCGGAATTTCTTTCAAACCTCGGTATTCAATTTAATTATTCTGAGATATTGCTGAAGTTAAATGCAAAATATGTTGGTGAATTTTACTCAGATAATTTTGATGATAATTTGAATAATTACCTAATCACATTTCCGGATTTTGTGGATTATTCAGACAATAAAAATGATTCTTATTTTGTTTTAGATTTTTATGGTAGTTATGAATTTAATTTATTTGGCGGTTTAACCAATTCAAGATTATTCTTACAAGTGAATAATGTTTTTGATAACTTATATTCAGCTTATGCAATTGGTAAAGAATTTTTTCCTGCAGCTGAAAGAAATTTTATTGCTGGAATTCAATTAGGATTATAGTTATGAAAAAATGCATAATCATCGCAAACGGAAAATCACCAACCAAAAAAGTTGTAGAGTATTTTTATTCTAAGGGATTTAGTACAATTATTTGCGCAGATGGCGGCGCAAACTCAGCTAAAAAACTTGGTATCATTCCAGATTTTATAATCGGTGATTTGGATAGCATCGATCAACAAGTGTTGAAATATTTTCAATCAGAATCCACAATAATTAAAATTAAACGGCAGAATGATACCGATGTTGAAAAGTGTTTGAAGTTTGCAATCAAAAAAGGATTTAAGGAAGTAATTTTGCTAGGTGTAACAGGGGATAGGTTAGATCATACAATTTGTAATCTTGGCATCGTTATTAAATTCTTTAATAAAATTAAAATTCATATCTCAGCTGAAAATTCTTTTCTTTCTGCATTTAACAAAACGGTTCAAATTAAATCTAAGATCAATGAAACTATTTCCCTTTATGCTTTTAATAAGCAAACGTTCATTACATCAAAAGGATTGCAATATCCATTACAAAAATCAAATTTAGCTTTTGGTGAAAAGGAAAGTACTTCCAACGTTTCAATTTCTGAAATGATTGAACTAAAAATCAAGGGCGGTATAGTATTCATTATCCGTGATTTTAATTTTATGAAAAAGTATGATCTCTTTTAGCAGTTTAGATATAATTGTAATCTTACTTTTCTTTTTAGTGTTATTAACTATTGGTTTTATCACATCTAAAAAAACAAAGAATAATTCTGAAGATTATCTTTTATCGAATAGAAAAATGGGGTTATTTTTATTTGTTCTCGTTACAGTTTCAACGTGGTATGGCGGAATAATTGGGGTAGGGGAGTTTACTTACCGTTATGGATTAGTGAGCTGGTTTACTCAAGGATTTCCATATTACATATTTGCTTTTCTTTTTGCGATCTTCTTTGCAAAAAAAATTCGTGAAGCTTCATTATTTACGATTCCTGACAAGCTTGGTGAAGTTTACGGAAAAAAAGTTGGTTTAGCTTCTTCAATTGTTGTGTTCATTCTTGTTTCACCAGCGCCATATTTGCTGATGACTGCAAATCTTATTTCCTTAGTCTTTAACACAAATATTATCTTATCACTTTTTATAAGTCTTATTTTATCAGGCTCATACTTAATTAAAGGCGGATTTCGTTCAAATATTTATGCTGATGCTTTTCAATTCTTTGTTATGTTTGCAGGATTTATAATCATTTTGGTTGTAAGTGTTTTTTCATTTGGCGGATTTGATTTCCTGCATAATAATTTACCAACATCGCATCTATCAATTACAGGAGGAACTTCACCTGCATTTATTGTGGTTTGGTTTTTAATAGCGTTATGGACATTTGCTGATCCTGGATTTCATCAAAGAGCTTATGCTGCTAAAAGCGGAGACATCGCCAAAAAAGGAATTCTAATTTCTATATTCTTTTTTGCTCTGTTTGATTTGCTTACAACATCAACAGGTTTGTATGCAAAAGCAGTTTTGCCGGATTTATCACAACCGATGATGGCTTATCCATTATTTGCGGAAAAAGTTTTAGGTTCCGGATTAAAAGGAATATTTTATGCTGCAATGTTTGCAACAATAATATCAACACTAAACAGTTTTTTATTTTTAAGTGCTACAACTATTGGCAGAGATTTTATTTTTAGAATTAAAATTGATTCAAACGAAGATAAGATAAAATCTTATACAATAATTGGAATAATTATTTCAGGATTAATTTCAATTCTGATCGCATACCTAATTCCTTCTGTAGTTGAGATTTGGTACACAATAGGTTCGTTGTTTATTCCGGGAATAATTCTTCCCGTCGTAAGTGCTTACTATCCAAAACTTAGGATTTCTCCTCATTTTATACTTTCAGAAATTGTTATTGCAGTTTGCTTGAGTACAATGTGGATGGAATATAGAAAAACTCAAAGTGGTTTGATTAGTGAAGTTGAACCAATGATTGTTGGGTTATTTGTTGCGATCGTTATTCATTTGATTGGAATGTTACTTAAAAAAAAACGTCCCGATAAATTCAGGACGTTTATTTAATTCTATTTCAGTTATTTCTAAGGTAAGAAAACTCCAACTGCAATTACAGTTGTCCACAATCCGTTTTTATCGCCTTCAGCAGATTGAGTAACGTTAAAAGTACGAACTATTTTTCCGGACATTTTATAAATGTCCTCACGTTCGCTCCAATCTTTTTCAGGATCAAACTCAACACCTAAAGTTGATGCTAACATTGTTGCAGCCAAATCTTCTGCATATTCACCGCAAATTTTTTCCGGCTGACCATATGGATGATGTTCTGACAAATAACCATAAGCACTTGTGTCTGCAGGAATAGCAACGCCAAGACTTGCAGCAATTAATCTATTTGGTTCATTTGTTGAATTACGAGCCATTACACAATGAGTAATTTGACCTGGAGTAATAAGCTTTACACCTTCATCAATTGAAACACGTTTACAACCGATTGGAAAAATACTGCTGACAGTTACAAGATTGCAGATTTCGATTCTTGCATTTCTTAATGCAAGTTCAAAAGAGCTTAAATACTCTTTGTGTCTTCCAACACCTTTGGTAAAAAATATTTTGGTTGGTAGATACAATTGCGTCCCTTTCTGATACTAAGTTAAATGAGTTTTATGAATTTACGTTTGCCAACTTTAAGAATCATTCCTGATTTTACAGAAATACTACTTTGAACATCGATTATTTTTTCTCCATCGATAGAAACTCCGCCTTGTGTTAACAATCTGCGTGCTTCACCTTTTGATGGAGCGAAATTTACTAAAACAATTAAATCTAAAATATTGATTTCTTTATTATTCCCAACATTAAATTCTTCAATTTCATCAGGCAAACCTTTGTTGATGAAAATATTATCAAATTCCTGTTGAGCAATTTCTGCGGCTTCCTGATTGTGATACATGGTTACTAAAGTTCTTGCAAGCTCACGTTTAATATCTCTTGGATTGGTATTCCCATCAGATAATTGTGATTTTACTTCTGTTAGTTTTTGATTCGATACGTTTGTAGCTAATTCAAAATACTGATAGATAAGATTATCTGGAATTGATAATGTTCTTCCAAATATTTGTGAAGGTTCATCAGAAATTCCTATGTAATTGTCATAAGATTTGCTCATCTTTTCAACACCATCAGTTCCAACCAATAATGGCATTGTTAAAATCACTTGCGGTTCAATTCCATATTCTCGTTGAATATCTCTTCCAACAAGTAAATTAAATTTTTGATCAGTTCCACCAAGTTCAACATCACTTTCGATGGCAACAGAATCCATCGCCTGAGCAAGCGGATAAAGAAACTCGTGAACACTAATTGGTTCACCAGCTTTAAATCTTTTTGTAAAATCATCACGCTCAATCATTCTTGCAACCGTGTATTTTGAGGCAAGCTTTATTACGTCTTCAAAAGACATTTTACCAAGCCAATCAGAGTTATAAACTATTTTAGTTTTTTCTTTGTGCAATATTTTTGAAGCTTGCTCAAAATAACTGTTACCATTAATCCTTGTTGCTTCAAGAGTTAGGGCAGGGCGAGTTGCATTTCTTCCGGATGGATCGCCGATCATTCCAGTAAAATCACCAATAATTAATATTGCCTGGTGACCAAGTTCCTGAAACTGTGCAAGTTTTCTGATAACAACGGAATGTCCAATATGTAAATCAGGTCTGCTTGGATCGCAGCCAAGTTTAATGTTTAATGGTTTAGAAGTCTTTAATGATTTTTCAATTTTCTTAACAAGTTCATCTTCTGGAATTATCTCAACAACACCACGTTTGATAACATCCATTTGCTCATTTAATGATGGAAATTTTACTGCACTCATTTTTAATTCTAATCTTTCACTCTTTTAATATTTCAATATTTAATTTTACGTTCTTGATCTCTTTGAAAATCTCTTTTAGCAATATCTGCTCTTTTATCGTAAACTTTTTTTCCTTTAGCAAGGGCAATTTCAACCTTAACTCTTCCATTCTTGAAATAAAGTCTAAGCGGAACTAAAGTCAAACCTTTTTCTTTTGTCTTTCCAATCAACTTTCTTATCTCTGATCGGTTCATTAACAGTTTTCGATCACGAGTTGGAACATGATTGTTGATGTTACCTTGTTTATATTCACTTATATGCAGACTTAGTAGCCAAACTTCATTGTTCTGAATCAGAGCATAACTATCAACAAGATTTGCTTTCCCTTCTCGTAAGGCTTTTACTTCTGTTCCGACTAAAACAATTCCTGTTTCAAAGGTTTGTATAATGGCAAATTCGTGTCTTGCTTTACGATTAACCGCGATATTTTTTTCGTCCGTTTGCTGTTTCATTTTGTTCAAATTGGAAAACAAAAATCAACTTAAATGAGGTAAAATGCAATAAGCACAACGAGTTTTAACAAGTATTTTTTGAGGTAAACGAGTAACAATCTTTTGGTTGCAAAATAATTGACTTGTAGATTTTTGTTATTTCACATAATTATCATTTAAGAATTAACTCATTATTTATTACTGCAAAACCAGAGAGATACTATTAAATACTTGATACTGTAAGTTCTAGCAATTATAAATATTCTTTGGGAGAACAATGAAATCAACAGTATTAATTTTAATTTTATCTATCATCAGTTCATTCGCTCAGTCTAATAGAATTCAACTTGCCGGAAAAGTAGTTGAATTTGAATCTGAGAAGCCAATACCTAACGTAAACATTTCTATTATCTCAACTCAATGGGGAACAACAACTGACCACCTGGGAATTTTTTTATAAATATTCCGGCGGGTAGTTATAGTATTAAATTTAGTTCGGTTGGATACGAAGAAAATATTGAAGAAATAAATTTAACTGGAGCAAAAAATAAAATTACATTAACAGTTTTGTTAAAACCAAAAGTATTTTTGCAACAGGAAGTTGTAGTAACATCAGAGAAAAAAAATCTTTCTGCTGTAATGCAAAAGATAAATGAAAAAGATCTTGACAAAATCCCAAATCTTTATTCCGATGTGATTAGAAGTGTTAAGATATTACCTGGTGTTACATCTAATAATGAGCTTTCGAGTTCATATAATGTTAGAGGCGGTAATTTTAACGAGAACTTAATTTATTTAAATGGTTATGAAATATTTCGTCCATTTTTGATTGGACAGGGAGTTGAAGAAAGTCAATCAATTATTAATCAGAATATGGTTAATGATTTACAGTTCTATGGTGGATGTTTCCCCGCTAAGTTAGATGATAAAATGTCCTCTGCACTAGAGGTAAATTACAACAATAATGATAAAGAATATCTTAATGGTCAGGTAAATATTAATTTGTTGAGTACTGGTTTAACATTAAAAAGTAAAAATGGAAATCTGAATTGGATGGGTGCATTCCGTTATGCGAATCCAACTTTATTTGTTACTAAACTACAAACTTCAGGAAAGTATAAACCAATTTTTATGGATTTTCAGTTTTTTGGAAATTACAATTTATCTGAAGATTCTTATTTAGAACTATTATTTATTAATGCCTCAAACAAATTTGATTTAACACCAGAAAATTGGAAAGGACATTTTCAAACAAGTTTTATGGATGCAAAAGAAATATCACTAGATTTTTCAGGTAATAAAATTTATAATTTTAACTCTAATCTTATTGGACTAAAACTTTCTCAAAAACTAGGAAAAGAAATTGAAATCGTCTCATCAGTTTCTAACTACATTATTAATGAATCTGAAAATAAAAATCTAATAGCCCAAGTTTACTATTCAGAAGATGCTTACAATCCTGAAGACAATAAATTATATCTTAAAACTCGATATGAAAGAACTAATAATGATTTAGATATTACAATGTCGGATATTGAATCAAGTTTAAGCTACAAATCTTCAAGTCATAATATAGAAGCAGGATTAAAATTTAGATTTGCCAATATGAATAATAAGGTTAATGAAAATATGTTTGAAGCCGGAGTTGATTCCGTACTTGAATTGCCATATGAGCTAATTGCTGATCAGTCTAAACAGTTCAATTCTTTTTCAGTATATGCACAGGATGAAATAATATTTAATGATGAACTTCAAGCAAACATTGGAATTAGGTATCTGAAATATTTTTATAATGATGAGAATTTGTTTAGTCCAAGAGCAAGTATAAGGTATAATTACTATCCATCTACAAAACTTAGTTTTAGTTGGGGTTATTATTATCAGCCTCCATTTTTTTTTGAAATAAGAGATAAAAATCTAACTGAACAAAAACCTTTACTATCTCAAAGAGCCATTCACTATATACTTGGTTGGGAGACTATATTTAAAGGAAATAATAAAATTCTTGTTGAACTATACTATAAAAATCTTGATAAGCTTATTCCATATTCCGTTGAAAATCTAAAATTAGTTTATGGTAATCAGAATGATTACAAAGGCTATGCGTATGGCTTGGATATTCAATATCAGGGCGAATTGGTAAAAGGAATTAATACCTGGATTGGCTATAGTTACTTAGATACTAAAGAAAAAAATAATATTTCCGGCGAGTATTTAAGAAGACTTTTGGATCAAACGCACACTATACGAATATTCTTGCAGGATAGAACTCCAAAGCATCCCAACTTTCAATCGCACTTATTATTTATAGTTGGTTCGGGGTTTTTATATCACCCAAGAAAAACAATAACTGATTCTGAAAGTAATAAAAACTATATTGTTGTAAACTACGATAGAGCATTTGAATATCCATTTTTCTTAAGAGCTGATATGGGGCTTTCATATAAAATAGTTTTTAATGAAGAAAAACATTTACTTATTACTGTAGATGTTTTTAATGTTTTTAACAAATACAATTTCGAAACATATTCCTGGTTTCATATATTCCCGGAAACAAAACAGCCACTTAGAATTCCAAATGTACTTTCAAAGAGATTTTTTAACATTGGATTAGAATATCATTTTTAATAAAAATTCAATTAAAAACGCAGAATAGTAATATCATTTCTTTGATTAAACTATCAGATAATTAGAGATTATTCTCTATTTTTGGATTAGTAAAAATCATCGGTGAGATATTGAAATATACGTTGCTTTTAATAGTATTTTTTCTGTCAAAAATTAGTCTGTCACAAGATTTTTCAATTGAAAGAATCGAACCGCCGAATTGGTGGGTTGGGATGAAACACGATACAGTTCAAGTTATGATTTATGGAAAAAATTTGAGTGATGTAGAACTTTATCCACAACATGGACCAATTGAAATAATAAATGTACACAAAGCTGAAAGTCCAAATTATCTTTTTATTGATTTGGCAATTTCACCAGAAATTAAATCCGATTACAATTTTGAAATTGGATTCGCAAAAGGAAATCAGGAAGAGGTAATTAAATATCCAATCTTAGCAAGAGAAAATTCTAAAAATAGATTTCAAGGATTTAATCAATCTGATGTAATGTATCTGATTATGGCAGATAGATTCTGCGATGGTAATCCAGCTAACAATAAAATTGGTGATAGTTTAGATCAGTTTACAGCAAAAGATTTGAATGGAAGAAAAGGCGGAGATATTGAAGGAATTACTTCCAAACTTGATTACATAAAAGATCTTGGTGTTACATCAATCTGGATAACTCCAATGTTAGAAAATAATATGTATATGAGTTATCATGGTTATGCTGCAACAGATTTGTACAAGATTGATCCACGATTTGGGAGTAATGAACTTTACAAAGAGCTTGTAAATCAAGCTCACGATAAAGGTTTGAAAATAATTATGGATCACGTTTCAAATCATATTGGAATAAATCATTGGTGGATGAAAGATTTACCATTTGCAAGTTGGATAAACGGAACAGTTGAAAATCATCTTCCGGCAAATCACAATAAAATGACTTTTCCTGATCCGTACAGTCCCGGTGAATCAATAGATTTAACCTGGGATGGTTGGTTTACAAATTATATGGTTGATCTGAATCAGGCAAACCCATTTCTAAAAAAATATTTAATTCAAAATACAATTTGGTGGATTGAGTATTTAGGAATTGATGGAATTCGTGAAGACACTTATCCATATTGCAATCAATATGCTATGGCTGATTGGAATAAAGCAATATTAAATGAGTATCCAGACTTTAATATTGTTGGGGAAATCTGGACTGGCGAACCAGCTTATCTAGCTGCTTATCAACAGAAAAATAAATTTGGTGTTCATCTGGATACTCATCTTCCATGTGTTACAGATTTTGCTTTGTCTGATGCATTCCGAAATTACCTGAGCGGAAAAAAAGGATTAGAAGGAATTTTTAACACTCTTGCACAGGATTTTCTTTACTACGATCCGAATAATCTCTTAACATTTTTTGATAATCATGATATTTCTCGCGGATTATTTGTTGCAAATAATGATATCGAGAAATATAAACTTGCACTTACAATTCTGTTAACGACTCGTGGCATACCAAAAATATTTTATGGATCTGAAATTGGAATTGTTGGAGAAGAGCATCACGGAACAATACGCTCACCATTTCCTGGTGGCTTTGAAAATGATTCTCTTGATGCTTTCTTAAGTTGCGATAGAACAGAATATCAGAACGATATTTTCAACTTCACACAAAACCTTTTGGAATTACGAATAACTCATAAATCTCTTTCTGAAGGAAAGCTTACTCACTTTTATCCATTCAACAATCTCTATGTCTATTTTAAAGAAACTGAAAATGAAAAAACAATGATAGTTATTAATGGAAGTGATATTGATTCTGAAATTGATTTGAATAACTATAAAGAAACTTTGGGCTCAATAAATAAAATCAAGAACTTAAGATCAAGTGATGAATTTGATATACCAACAAATAAAATAATAAATATTAAAAAGAAATCAGCAGAAATATTTTTGCTTGAGAAGTAGAAACTAACTTAAGGTAAAATTCGATGTTAGAAATTCAGAAAAAACTTACGAACACATTTTATGCAATGCTTGCTTTACCTGCAACAGCAGTTGGATTTGCTTTATCCACACAAATTGCAGCGTTAAGCTGGATACTAAATAAAAAGTATGGTTTAAACATTCACGAAGTTGCTTTCGTTTGGCTTGCTGGTCCACTTGCGGGAATATTTGGACAGGTAATTGTTGGAATGATAAGCGACAATGTTTGGTTCTTAAAAGGACGACGCAGACCATTTATAATGATAGGAGGAATTGTTGGCGCGCTAATGTTTTTGGCGTTACCGCAAATCGGAGCTATATCTGAAGCAACAGGAATTACAAGTATAATTTTAATTGCATCAGTTATTGCTTTGCTTTTGGATTTATCTGTTAACGTAACTTTTAATCCTGCTAGATCCATAATTGCGGACTTAACTCCGGAAGGGAAGAAGCGAACTTCTGGATATGTTTGGATGCAAGTTATTTCCGGAACATTTGGTGTGTTGGCATATTTTCTTTCTATGGTTTATGGAAATGAAACTCTCTTATTGATCGCAGCGATTTTTGTTTTTGTTTGTTCCGTCTTTCCAATCTTGTTGATTGAAGAGCCAAAAGAACTAGCTGGACAAGTTGAAGTAAATGCTGAGAAACATACAGTATTAGATATTTTCAAATCAATATTTCCTTTGTATGGATTTTTAGTTTTTGGTGTGTTCAGTTTGATATTCCATTTCTATCAAAATGAATTACGTTTTATGCACAATCCATTATTGATTTTAAGCCTGGTTTATACTGTTATGATTGGAGCCTGGATAATTATTCAGGGAAAGAAAGCTGAATCGGATAAAAATGAATTTCAAAAAATCATGCTTGCACATACATTTACGTGGATTGCGTTTCAAAGTATGTTTGTTATGTCAGGATTTTTTATCGATAAACAAATTATTCCAAATCTTGATATGACAAACGTGTACGCAAATAAGTTTGCTGAATTATTAACCGGAGTTATGCAAACTAAAGATACCACTACAGGCAATATTATTTCTCTTGGGTTTTTAATATTGAATGCAGTTGGCGCTGTATTTCCAATAGTTTTATCTGCTATCGCAAAAAAGATTGGAAGAGTTAGAACTTACACAATTGCTTTAGCATTCAGTGCAATTGGGTATTTCTACATAGCTTTCTTTGGAAAGTATGAAATAAACTTTTATCTCGGAATGTTTTTAACCGGAATTGGTTGGTCAGCAGTAATTTCTATCGTTTTCTCAATCGTTACTGAAAGAGTAAATCAAAATAAAATGGGATTGTTTATGGGAATATTCAATCTAGCGGTTGTACTTCCACAAATGATGAGTCAGGGTGTTGCAAATATTATTTCCGAAACACAAAACTTCCAATTACTTTACATACTTTGCGGAGTGTTCATTGTCTTCTCAGTTGTATTCTGGTTGTTCATCAAAGAACCAAGATCAACAGCGTCAGAAATTGCTCAGCCTAAAGGTGGGCATTGAGTTTATAAAACAATGGCACGCTGATAACACTGATTAAACTGATCTGCGCTGATCTGAATGATCAGTGTCATCTGTGTGCTATTTCTTCAAAAGGATTTTAAACTATATATGATATTTTTAATTTTAACAATTATTTGTTCAACAAGTTTAGCATTGATTTTAAAACACGGAAGCGTAAAAAAATCCAATATACTCTTATTGATTAACGGAAATTATTTAACCGCATCAGTTTTTGCATTAATTTTTATTTTCTTTAAAGGTGGATTTCATTTTTCAATTAGTGCTACTTTATTTGCAATTGGATTAGGCGTTCTCTTCGCCGAAACTTTTGTGATCTATTCAAAAGCTATAAATTATGCTGGAACAGCTTTAGCAACTGTTAGTGCAAGATTATCTGTTTTGATTCCAGTCTTAGCTTCTATAATTCTTTACGGTGAAAAACCAAATCTGCAAATGCTTGTTGGTTTTACTTTGGTGTTAGTAACACTTTACTTTTTTTATCTATCACTTAAAAATCATGGCAACTCATCCGAATCAACAGCTAAGTATTTATATCTTTTCTTGTTGTTAATTGGAATTGGTTTTGTTGATCTCTCAATGAAGATGTTTGAGCGAAACTTTCCAATTGAAGAAAAGGGAACATTTGTATTTCAAATATTTTTTTTTGCTTTTTTATACACTTTTATAAGAATATTAATTGGTAAGATTAAGTTTGATAAAGAAACTTATAAGATTGGTTTGATTTTAGGATTTCCTAATGTATTAGCTATTCATTTCTTGTTAGCGGCTTTAAGTGCTTTACCAGCTATTATTGTTTTCCCAATTCAAAATATTGGAGTAATAGTTTTAACAGCAATTGCCGCTTACATTTTCTGGAAAGAACAAATTAATCTCTATGGTAAAATTGCCTTAGCTGTGGGAATAGCTGCAATACTTTTGTTGAAGTTGTAAAAACAAAAATTGATAAATGAGTCGTGAAGATGATTAGAAATAAATTTAAATATATAATAATATTCTGTTGTGCTTTATTCTTATATAGTTGTTTCTTTAAGACTGAAAAAAATGATAAGTTAAAAGAGTCAGTTTTTAAGATCAATAAAATGTTTGAGTCGAAGAATTGGGCAGGGATTTACAGTTTATTGATTCGAGCAACTCAAAATGGTATTGGAAATGAGGATGGTTCACTTAGAGACTTTAAAAATAGAAACGACGAAGTGTATTTATTTACTACAAGTAAAATACTGCCAACCACATTCTTAATTAAAAATGATACTGCAACTGTTACTCAAGAAATTATCGGAACAACCTATTTTAAGCCTACCAAAGAAATTAAAAACACAGTATTTGATTTTTGGGTTTACAAAAAAGGCAATTGGTTTTTACTAGATTACCATAAAAATAATTCAATAATTAGATATTTAACACGTGAAGATTCGTTACAATTTATTGAAGACGAAATTAATTCAAAAAAATTAATAGATTCTATTTTAAAAAAGATTGATAAATGATTTAGTTAATAAAGAATATTTCTGTAATTAAAACTTAATGAATTAAAAAGACAAATAGTTTTTGCCAATAATAATTACTTTTGACTAATTACATAATAACTTCTGAACATCTTTATAATTCATCCACTATTCAACTGATTTTTCTTCCTACCCATTTCAGTTTGCTCGCATCCATTTAATCTATAAGGCTATCATTTGATAAGAAGAAATAATTTAAAGACATCAAGTGGTTTTATTAAGTAAAAAAAGGAAAATGGAACGACCATTTGATCGTTCCATAAGAAATTAGTTAATCCACATCATCAACAATTAGAGTAAACAAACCTGCAATTATCATCGAAGCACCACCAAGAAGTAATGCATAAATTGCTTCGCCACCAACAATGTTTTTTACAAAGAAGCCAAGAATTGCTGCCGCAGTAATTTGCGGAATTACAATAAAGAAATTAAAGATGCCCATATAAACTCCCATTTTTTCTGCGGGAAGTGAACCTGCAAGAATTGCATAAGGCATTGCAAGTATTGAAGCCCACGCTAAACCAATTCCAAGTTCAGAAACCAAAAGTAAGTTTGGATCTTTAATAAAGTAAAATGATGCGAAAGAAATACCGCCGATGATTAGTGAAATCATATGAACAGTTTTTCTATTTGTTAGTTTTGCAATCCACATAATTGCAAAAGCCATAATGGCGGCAAAACCATTGTAAACAGCCATTAAAACTCCAACCCAATCTGCACCTTGATTATATAATTCAGAAGATGGATCGGTTGCACCATAAATATGATGAGTAACTGCGGGAGTTGTATAGATCCACATAGCAAATAAAGCAAACCAGGAAAAGAATTGGACGACTGCAAGCTGCTTCATTGTCTTTGGCATTTTGTAAAGATCGTTTAAGATAGAAACTAATCCGCCGGAAGTTTTATTTTGATTTGTAAAAAATCCAGCAACTAATTGCAATAATCCAAAAATGATTGAGCCAACAAATAAAACGTAAAGTCCAAAATCATTTTCGTGTAGCAAGAAGTGAAGAATTGCAGAACCGACCAATCCAACAAAAACCAAAATCAAACCATTTTTGTTAAATGATGATGCAGAAATTAATTCTGTAATAGAAGTTTTTGTTTGAGATAATTTCTTTTCTTCATCACTAAATTTTTTTAATTCTTCTGGTGAATATTCTTTTGTAGAAAAAACTGTATACAAAACTGCTAAAAGAAAAACTGCACCACCGATGTAGAAAGAGAATTTTACTGAATCAGGAATTTCTCCAGCACCAGCAGTGTTTGAAATTCCAAACCAGTTTGTCATCATATAAGGTAAAGCAGAAGCAACGATTGCTCCAATTCCAATAAAAAAACTTTGCATAGAAAATCCAACCGTGCGTTGTTCTGATGGAAGCATATCTCCAACAAATGCTCTGAACGGTTCCATAGAAATATTTATTGATGCATCCATAATCCAGAGCATTCCTGCGGCCACCCAAAGTGTTGGAGAGTTTGGCATAAAAATTATTGTAGCGGAAGCAAGCAAAGCTCCGACTAAAAAGAAGGGTCGTCTTCGTCCCAGTTTGTTCCAGGTTTTGTCACTCCAATGTCCAATTATTGGTTGGATAATTAGTCCTGTAACAGGAGCTGCAATCCAAAGAATTGGAATTGAATCTATGCTTGCGCCGAGAGTTTCAAAAATTCTGCTTACATTAGCATTTTGAAGTGCGAATCCGAATTGAATGCCAAGAAATCCGAAACTCATATTCCAGATTTGCCAGAAGGAAAGACGAGGTTTGCTCATAAATTATCCTAAGTATGATTAAATTAACGACATCGAAAAATAAAGAATGATTATTAATAAAGACAATTAAATATATAATGTAGGGATCTGTCTCCTGACCGATCCGATTTTGATGTAATTAAAAAGGCACGGAACGGACAGGAGTCCGTTCCCTACAATTATGCAAATACAAGAAATCATAAATAGAGTTTTAACAACACCAAACGCTGCATTTTTTTATACTCCACCAATTTATGGCAAGAGTAATTCTTATCTTTTCTTAAAACCAAAAGAAATTGTTACAATAAAATCCTTAAGAAATTTGGATGAGAAATTAAATCGAATTGATAATCTTATTGCTAATGGATTTGTTGGATACTCGTTAATGAATTATGAGGCAGGCTATTTATTTGAAAAAACTTTACACAAACTTTTGCCAAATAATGAAAAGTTAATACAATTCTTTTTTTATGATAAAAATAGTGTTCAACAAATTAAATCTTCTGAAATTGATTTTGTTGGATCAGAAAAGCATAAAATCAAAAACTTCAAACTAAACACTTCAAAAAATGAATTCACGAATTCAATCAGGAAGATAAAATCCTATATAGAAGAAGGGGACACTTACCAGATTAATTATACAATAAAAGGTAAGTTTGATTTTGAAGGATCATACGCTGGATTATTCAGTAATCTAGTATTTAATCAATCTGCGCAATACATAGCTTTTATTAATTACAATGGCAAGATTATAATTTCGCTTTCACCTGAAATGTTCTTTGAAGTTAAAGGAAGAAAAATCAGATCTAAACCTATGAAAGGTACAGCAAAAAGGGGGATTGAACATTCAAATGATGAGTTTATTAAATATGAGTTGGAACGAAGTGAAAAGAATCGTGCTGAAAATGTAATGATCGTTGATTTGATTCGTAATGATTTGGGAAGAATAAGTGAATATGGTTCTGTTAAAATTAAAAACATTTTTGATGTTGAAAAATATGAGTCTGTTTATCAGATGGTTAGTACAGTTGAATCCAAACTAAAGAAGAAAATTAGATTCTCAGATGTAATTAAAAATATTTTCCCTTGTGGGTCAATTACTGGCGCACCCAAAATTCGTACTATGGAAATTATTAATGAATTAGAAAAAGAGAAACGTGGTATTTACACAGGTTCAATTGGATTGTTTACAAAAAATAAAATGACATTTAATGTTCCAATCCGAACTCTTTGCATTGATAAAAAATCAGGTGAAGGTGAAATTGGTTTGGGCAGCGGAATTGTTTGGGACAGTATTGCCGAAGAAGAATATGAAGAAACAAAACTGAAAGGAAGTTTTTTATCTGAATCAAATAAACATTTTGAGATCATTGAATCAATGTTGGTTGAGAATAAAAAAATATTTTTATTGAATGAACACCTTGATAGAATGCAAAAAGCAGCCGAATATTTTCTTTTTATTTTTGATCGAACTAAAGTTAAAAAACGATTGAGTGAAATTGTTAAAAAGTTAGACAGTAAAAAATATAAGTTGAAGATTTCTTTAGATAAATGGGGAGTTTTGAACCATTTTATTTCTCCAATTGTTATAGAGACTATAGAAGTCAGAATTATTATCTCAGATAAAGTAATTGATTCTCAAAACAAATTTCAATATTTCAAAACGACAAATAGAAAAGTTTATAGTGATGAATTCAAAAATATTCTGAGCTTGGTTTTTATGATGTTATCTTTTTAATGAAAAAGGTGAATTAGTTGAAGGTGCAATAACAAATATTTTTATTATAAAGGATGGTAACACTTTTACTCCATCTTTGAGCTCTGGAATATTAAAGGGAGTTTATAGAAATTATTATTTACAGAAAAATCCAAAAGCAATTGAAAAGACTCTTTGCTTTGATGATTTGAAAAATGCAGATAAAATTATCTTAACAAATTCCGTTCGTAAAGAAGTTTTTGTTGATAAAATATTTCTTTATAAAAAATCTATACGCTAACTTAATGAACTCTGTTTGGACTCTGTTACCTCTGTAGTAAAGAAGAAAAACCACAGTGAAATCAGAGAAGCAGCAGAGAAAACAGAGCAACCAGGACACAGCAATTTTATTTTATTTTCTATATTTTGCAACTAAAATTAATATCAAATCAGAATGTCTAAATCCATATCAGAAACTTCAAAAAAAAAAAAAGAACACATTGAGTTGTGCCTAAATGATGATGTTGCATTCAAATCAAAAACAAATGGATTTGATAAGTATGATTTTATTCACAATGCTATTACAGAAGTTGATATATCTGAAATTTCTTTTCAGACAAAACTCTTTTCCAGAAAAATAAATTTTCCTTTTTTAATTTCCTGTATGACTGGTGGAACCGCTGAAGCAGAAAAAATTAATCAACGGCTTGCTCTTATCGCTGAAGAATTAAAAATACCAATTGGTGTTGGCAGTCAAAGACAAGCTTTAGAGAATAAAGAATATCATAACTCATATAAAGTAATACGAAAAACTACAAAGAGCGTTCCTGTTCTTGGAAATATCGGTGCGGCACAATTAGTTCAATCAAAAAATCTTAAAGATATTCTAACTTTGATTGAAATGTTGGAAGCCGATGCTTTTGTAGTTCACCTTAATCCTTTACAAGAATTACTGCAAGAAAATGGCGAACCCTGTTTTTTTGGCTTATTAAAAAAATTGAAAAATTGGTCAAGATTTCAAAAGTTCCAATAATTGTAAAAGAAGTTGGATCTGGAATTAGTTACGAAGTTGCAAAAAAACTTTTAAATATTGGTGTAAAGGGAATTGATGTTGCTGGCGCAGGTGGAACGAGCTGGGCTGGAGTTGAATTACTCAGAAATAAATCCAATCAAAAAGAATTTTGGGATTGGGGTTTACCAACATCTTATTGTATAAAAGAAATTTATCCGTTAAAGAAAAAATATAATTTTACTCTTATTGGATCAGGTGGAATTAATTCTGCTGATGACATTGCAAAAGCTTTTGCTCTTGGTGCAGATTTAATCGCTTCTGCAAGAATTATTTTACAAACTTTAATGAATGATGGGGAAGATGCAGTAATTAAATTAATCGTAAATTGGTTTGAGTATCTTAAAAAAATTATGTACTTAACTGGCTCGCAAAATATTGATCAACTTAAAAATGATAAACTAATCAAAAAGGAATTTTTGTTTTGAATTTAAATCAAGTTAAGAAATACGCATCCTTCTATGAAAAAGAACGAAAAATAATTGATCAAAAACTTAAAATATCATTAAAGAAACGAAACCCTTTTTCACTATATGATCCAGCTTCTTATATCCTTGTTAGCAGCGGAAAACGATTAAGACCTTTACTTGTTTTACTTTCTGCAAAAGCTGTTGGTGGGAATTATAAAAAGTTTTATAACGCAGCTTTATCTGTAGAAATGTTGCATAATTTTACTCTTGTTCATGATGATATTATGGACAATGCTGATTTACGCAGAGGAAATTTAACTCTTCATAAAAAGTATAATTTGAATACTGCAATTTTAACTGGTGATATTCTAGCAGCTGTAGCTTATGAGTTTTTGTTAAAAGATAGCAAAGTAAATGCTAAGCAAGCACTTGATTCATTTACAAAAGGATTAGTTGAAGTTTGCGAAGGGCAAAGTCTTGATACAGAATTTGAAACAAGAAAAACTGTTTCTTTGCCTGAATACATTGTTATGATAGAAAAGAAAACAGCGGCCCTTGCAAGAACCTGTTGCGAGCTTGGTGCTTATCTTGCTGATGGGAAAAGAGAAGATATAAAAGCTCTTTCTGATTATGGAAAATATCTTGGCATCGCTTTTCAAATCCAGGATGATCTTTTAGATATAACTGCGGATAAAACTGAATTTGGAAAAAGAATTGGTGGTGACTTGCTGGAAGGAAAGAAAACTTATTTGTTCATTAAAGCGTTGGAAAAATCTAGAGGAAAAGATAAAGTTGATTTTGAGAAAGTTATCGCCAACAAAGGAATTAAAGAAAGTGAAATTATTAAATATAAAAATCTTTATGAAAAACTTGGGGTTTTAGATGATGCAAAAACTGCGATAAGAAATTATACTAAGCGAGCCTTGACTTCTATAAATAAACTATCAAATAAAAATGAAATTGAAATATTTCATTGGCTGGCTGATTCACTAATCAAAAGAAATAAGTAATGATTGAAATAACTGTAAAGATTGTAAACAAAGCTGGACTTCATACCCGCCCTGCTGCAACGATTGTTAAACTTGCTGCTAAATATAAATGCGAGTTTTTTATTTATCGCGACGGCTTAAGTATTAATGGAAAAAGTATTATCGGTGTTATGACGTTAGCGGCGGAGATGGGATCTGAAATAAAATTAACTTTTGATGGTGCTGATGAGCAGCAAGCTTGTGATGAAATTGTTGCTTATTTTGAGAGAGGATTTGACGAATTATGAAATCATTTAAAGACATATACAAAAACTCTGAAAATAAAATTGCTGGTATTGCTGCCGCACCAGGAATTGTTATCGGGCAAGTTTATCTATTTGCAAAAGAAAAACTTGAAATAAGTAAAGCTCCAATTACAGATGTTGCAGAAGCAATTGAAAACTTTCAGGAAGCGTTACGTCAATCCAAAAAAGAGTTGAATAAAATCTTTGGTATTGCCCGCGAAAAAATGGATGAAGTTAGAGCTGCGATTTTTGAAGCCCAGGTTATGATACTTGATGACCCTATTCTAATTCAGAATATCGAATCAAGAATTGCTAAAGAAATGATTCAACCGGAATTTATTGTTGCAGATGAAATTTCAAAATACCAGGAGTTGATGATTATATCTCACGAATCATATATGAAAGAACGTGCACACGATATTGAAGATATAAAACATAGAATTATCAGAAACTTGCAGAAGAAAAGATGGCAATCAAAAATTGAAACTAATTTAATAGTTGTAAGTGAAGCTTTAACTCCTGCGGACACTTTACTTTTTTCCAGAAGAGAAACTTTAGCTTTTGTAACTGATCATGGTGGATTAACATCACACGCAGCAATTATTTCAAGATCACTAAATATTCCTGCTGTTGTTGGAACTCATAATGCAACTCAGCTTATAAAGGAAGGTGATACTATAATTGTTGATGGATTTCACGGTTATATCATTACAAATCCAACTGATGAGCAATTACATTTCTTTACTGAAAAACAAAAGAAGTTACAAGAGATTCAAAAAGGTTTAGAGGAGTTTAGAGATCAACCAGCTGTAACATTAGATGGAAAAGAAATAAAGCTAGAAGCAAACGTAGATGTTACTGGTGAAATTGATGTTGTAATTACGAGTAATGCAAATGGAATTGGTTTATATAGATCAGAACAAATACTTAATGAGCTTGGTGTCTTTCCAGAAGAAGATGAGCAGGCAATTATTTATTCAAAACTTGCATCGCGTATGTATCCAAAGTTTGTAACGATTAGAGCTTTTGATATTGGCGGAGATAAGTTTAGAATTAGCGAGTATAAAGAACCTAATCCATTTTTGGGTTTACGCGGCGTAAGATTTTTATTAGAGAATGAAACACTTTTTAGAACTCAAATTCGCGCTGTGTTAAAAGCTAGTGAAAATAAGAATGTTCGATTGATGATTCCAATGATTTCAACACTTGATGAAGTTTGGAGATGTTTGGACATAATACACGAGTGTAAGAGCGATTTAAAAAGAGAAAAAATAAAATTTGATAACCATATAAAAGTGGGAATTATGATTGAAGTTCCTTCTGCTGCTGTTATGGCAAAAGAATATGCAGAAGAAGTTGATTTTCTTAGTATAGGAACAAATGATTTAATCCAATATATGATGGCAGTTGATCGCGGAAATGATTTGGTTTCAAATTTGTATCAGGAGTTTAGCCCGGTTGTTGTACGAACGATTGAACATATTGTTAAAGCAGCCAAGCATAGTAAAATCCCCGTTAGTATTTGCGGAGAAATGGCAGCTGATACATTAGCAATTCCTCTTTTGGTTGGATTGGGATTAGATTCATTAAACGATGTCTCCAAATACAATTTTATACGCAAAAAATCATAAGAAATTTTGAGTATAAAAAAGCTAAAGCTTTAGCAGAAGAATGTCTGCAATGTAAAACAGAAATAGAAATCCAGAAAAAAGTTAAAAAGTTTTTTGATGAAAATAACATAACGAGAACAAGGAATATTATTTAATGCAAATAAAAGAATACGTACAAAAGTATGATCCGCAAAATCAGTTTGATGTTTTAGTAAACTCTTATAAGCAAATTGAGTTTTGCTTGGAATAATGAAGTAAAAATATCAAACATAAATGCAACAGAAATATCAAACATAATTGTTAGTGGTCTTGGTGGTTCAGCAATAAGTGCTGATTTGATGAGAAATTTTTTGGGCGAAGAACTTAGAGTTCCTTATATCGTTAATCGAAATTATGATCTTCCAAAGTTTGCAAATAAAAAACACTTTGTTTGTCGCTTCATCTTATTCAGGTTATACAGAAGAAACAATTTCAGCATTACAGCAGGCATTAAACTTGGTTGTAAAATTGTTTGTATTACAAACTGGTGGTGAAGTGGAAGAGATTGCAAGAATAAATAATCTTTCTTGTATTAAAGTTCAACCTGGTTTTCAACCT
>JADJHL010000010.1 GCA_016707585.1 Ignavibacteriales bacterium
ATGAAGGTGATACAATTATTGTTGATGGATTTCATGGATATATTATTACAAATCCAACTGAAGTGCAATTAAATTTCTTTACAGAAAAGCAAAAGAAGTTACAAGAAATTCAAAAAGGTCTAGAAGAATTTAGAGATCAACCAGCTGTAACTTTAGATGGAAAAGAAATAAAGTTAGAAGCAAATGTTGATGTTACTGGTGAGATTGATGTTGTACTTACAAGTAATGCGCATGGAATTGGTTTGTATCGATCTGAACAAATCTTAAATGAGCTTGGCGTTTTTCCTGAAGAAGAGGAACAGACTGTTATTTATTCTAAACTTGCATCAAGAATTTATCCGAAAGTTGTTACAATTAGAGCATTTGATATTGGTGGTGATAAGTATAGAATTAGTGAGTATAAAGAACCGAATCCTTTTTTAGGTTTACGCGGAGTAAGATTTCTATTAGATAATGAAACATTATTCAGAACTCAGATTCGTGCGGTGTTAAGAGCTAGTGAAAACAAAAATGTTAGGTTGATGATTCCAATGATTTCAACGCTTGATGAAGTTTGGCGATCACTGGATATTATTCACGAGTGTAAAAGTGATTTGAAAAGAGAAAAAATAAAATTTGATAATCACATTAAAATTGGAATTATGGTTGAGGTACCTTCAGCAGCAGTTATGGCAAAGGAATATGCTGAAGAAGTTGACTTTTTAAGCATAGGAACAAATGATTTAATTCAATATATGATGGCTGTAGATCGAGGTAATGATTTAGTTTCAAATTTGTATCAGGAATTTAGTCCAGTTGTGGTTAGAACGATTGAACATATTGTAAAAGCAGCAAAGCATAGTAAAATTCCAGTTAGTATTTGTGGAGAAATGGCCGCAGATACTTTAGCAATTCCTTTGCTTGTTGGATTGGGCTTGGATTCTTTAAGTATGTCTCCAAATACAATTTTATACGCAAAAAAAATCATAAGAGATTTTGAATATAAAAAAGCTAAGATTTTAGCAGAAGAATGTTTGCAATGTAAAACTGAAATTGATATTCAGAAAAAAGTTAAAAAGTTCTTTGATGATAATAACATAACAAGAACAAGGAATATTATCTAGTATGGAAATAAAAGAATACGTTCAAAAGTACGATCCGCAGAATCAGTTTGATGTTTTGGTAAACTCGTATAAACAAATTGAGTTCGCCTGGAATAATGAAGTTAAAATATCCGGAATTAATGTAACAGAAATATCAAACATAATTGTAAGCGGTTTAGGTGGTTCTGCAATTAGCGCAGATTTAATGCGTAACTTTTTAGGTGATGAACTTATAGTTCCTTATATCGTAAACAGAAATTACAATCTTCTAAAGTTTGCAAATAAAAATACATTGTTTATTGCTTCATCTTATTCTGGTAACACTGAAGAAACAATTTCAGCTTTGCAACAAGCGATAAAGCTTGGATGTAAAATTGTTTGCATCACAACTGGCGGAGAAGTTGAAAAAATTGCAAAGAAAAATAATCTTTCCTGTGTAAAAGTTCAGCCGGGTTTTCAACCACGTTATGCACTTGGACTAAGTTTCTTTTCCTTATTAAAAGTTTTACAAGAAATAAATCTAATTGGCAATCAAAATGTCATAGCTCAAAATATTTTATCTAACTGGAAGAATAACGGTGTGGAGTTTTCAAAAGCAGGTAATAAAGCTATTACGTTTGCAGAATCACTTGTTGGTTTTATTCCTGTAATATATTCTGTTTCTGATTCAACAAACTCAATTGGTTATAGATTAAAATGCCAGGTAAACGAAAATTCTAAACTCTATGCTTTTCATCACGAAATTCCTGAAATGAATCATAACGAAATAATCGGTTGGGAATCTTACCAGGAAAAACAATTCCATGCAAAGATTGTAAACATAGTTGATGAAACTTATCATCCTCAAATCCAAAAACGATTAGAAATATTAAAGGATATTTTTTCAAAATCAGGTGTAGAAATAATTACTTTAAAAAGCAACGAAGAAAATTTTAAGGTAAGACTATTGGATTTGATTTATTTGGGAGATTGGATAAGTTATTACTTAGGAGTGTTAAGAGGATTTGACCCAAGTGAAATTGATAACATTCATACTCTTAAAGAAAAACTAAAATAATCTAAAATTAAAAGAGCACTGATTTTGAAGAACCAGTTTAAATACATTTTATTTTTTCTACTGATTCTTTCCTGTCATTCATATTCTCAATTTTATTACTTCGGACGTAACAAAGTTCAGTACGATAAATTTGATTGGAAAATTATTCGTACTGAACATTTTAATATTTATTACTATGGCGAGATGGAACGAGTAGCTGAGATTGGTGCCGTTTATGCCGAAGAAGTTTTTGATGAACTTAAAGTTAGAATGAATAATGTTGTTACACGCAAAGTTCCACTGATATTTTATAATACTTCAAATCACTTTCAACAAACAAATACAACTCCAGGTTTTATTCCTGACGGAGTTGGTGGATTCTTTGAGTTCCTGAAAGGCCGGGTTGTAATACCTTCAACAGGTTCATTGTCTGATTTCAAACACGTAATTCGTCACGAACTTGTTCATGTTTTTATGATGAATAAAATTTTTAGAGTACTACGAGATCATCGCCAGACTACAGATAGAACACCGCCACTTTGGTTTGTAGAAGGTTTGGCTGAACATTACTCGACTGAACCTGATGCACAGGCAGAAATGGTAATGAGAGATGCTGTAACAAATGGATATCATTTTGGATTGGAAAATATCTGGAAGATTTATGGCTCGTTTTTAATGTATAAAGAAGGCCAAAGTTTTTTAGAATTTGTTGAAGAAAAATATGGATCAGAAAAAATTGAATTGATGCTTGAAAATTTCTGGATGCACTCAAATTTTAATGAAACAATTGAAGAAATTTTGGGAATCAGCATTGAAGAAATTGATAATGAATGGGAATATTATTTAAGAAAAAATATTATCCTTTATATGCTGAGCGAGCGCCACAAGATGTTGATGCAGAAAAATTAACGGATTTTGGTTATAATTTTTCTCCAGTTTACTGCAAGCAAAACAAAATAGATTACATTTATTTTGTTGCAAATAGAAGTGGTTATTCTTCCATTTATCGAATTGAACTTGATGAGGAGTTAAATCCAATTGAGGATCCAGAATTAGTGATTACTGGAGAACAAACAGAAGAGCTTGAAGCATTTCATCTTTTCCAATCAGCAATAGATGTTTCAAAAAATGGTTTACTTGCTTTTGTAGTTAAAAGTGGAGCGACCGACGTTATTCATTTTCTTTCAACTGAAAATGATAAAATAAATAACACGATTCAAAAAGATTATCTTATTTACATTTCTTCTCCAAAATTTTCTGATGATGGAAATAAAATTGTATTTCACGCAGTTGATCAAAAAGGATTTGCAGATATTTACACTTTTGATTTATTGACTGATTCACTTTTAAGATTAACCAATGATTATTTTGATGATCGTGATCCATCTTTTGGATTAGATCAAAATCAAATTCTTTTTTCATCTGATAGAACAGCTGGAAAATATGAAAAGAATTATAATATCTTTTCTTATAATATTACTTCACATCAAATCGATTACGTAACTTATAATAAATATAATAATTACAATCCGGTTTTATCACCAAACAAGAAAAAACTAAATCTAACTTCTGATGCTGATGGAGTTAGAAATATCTGGCAGATAAATATTAATGATAAAAAATTTAGCAGTGAGCAAAAGAAAGTAACAAGATTTTTAACCAGTGCTTTTGATCCAAGATTTTTAAATGATTCAACTTTGTTGTTTGCCGGATTTGAAAACTTTTCATTTCATCTATACAAATTAAATGAACAACCTTTAGTTACTGATTCAATCTCATTAGTCATTAATAACATACCCACATCATCACAAAACTGGCAGGCAGGTATTTTTAGAAATTCTGATAAAGTGCAAAAACTATTTTATGAAAAAGAATATTCATTGGATTTTGCAACCGGCGTTGTTTCAACAGATCCATTATTTGGTACACGTGGCGGCGCAATTTTAGCTTTAAGCGATTTACTCGGAGATGATAAATTTATTTTTCTTTTATATAACTCTGCAACAGTTCAAAGTGATATCCTACGAAGTTTTAATATAGCAGTGCAAAGAGTAAATCTGTCTAAAAGAGTTAATTATGGCTATGGAGTATTTAATTTTAGTGGTAACAGATATGATATTACTGAATCAGATGAATTCTTCTATGAAAGAAGTTTTGGCGCAACAACTTTTTTAAGTTATCCAATTTCTAAGTTTAACAGAATAGAATATACAGTTACTTTAATGAATCAAGATCGTGAAATCGTTCAAGGAATTTCTTCTCGTAAATCAGTGCTGTTAAGTAACTCAGTAGCTTATGTTCATGATAATTCTTTATGGGGACCAAGCGGGCCAATTGATGGTTCACGTTGGTTATTTCTTCTTGGATATTCTAGTGATATCAAATTTAGCAACATAAATTATTTTAGTGCAATTGCAGATTATAGAGGCTATGCAAGGTTAGGTTATACCACTGCTTTGGCATTACGATTAGCATTATTTTACAATGAAGGTAAAGAAGCGCGTAGATATTTTATGGGCGGAAGCTGGGATTTGCGTGGTTGGCCGCGCTGGTCAATTCGAGGTGAAAAAATGTGGTTGTCATCAGTTGAATTTAGATTTCCATTAATTGATCATATACAAATTAAGTTTCCAATTTTTGATATCGGATTTTTTGGAATTCGCGGTGCAGCATTTTTTGATATGGGAAGTGCGTGGGACAATAAGTATGAAACAACTTATGGTAGCGTTGGTGCTGGAATACGATTTAATCTTTTTAACGTTTTAGTTTTACGATATGATATGGGCAAAAAGATTGAAAATGATTTTACAGAATTTCAAAATGGATTGTTTTATCAATTTTTCTTTGGATGGGATTTTTGATGAAAAATATTTTCTACTTAATTCTTATTTCATCAATCCTGATTTTAAGTGGATGTGCAAAATCTTTAATAAAATTAGTATTAAATGATGAAGCAAATTCTCATTTGATGTTTGGAAAAAATAATGCAAGAAACTTTTTCAATCCTGTTGAGGTTAGTGATTCACTAAATCTTATATGGGAAAGCGAGGCTTATGGCAGCTTTACTAACAATTCAGTTATCTATAAAGATTCCGTAATTATTGTTGGGGATCTTGGTGGAAGAATTCATTGTTTCGATTTGATTTCTGGTAAACAAGTTGGGGTATTAAAATCAAAGGGATCAGTTTATTCAACTCCAATTATTATTAAGTACAAACTGGTTTATGCACTTGTTGATCAAAATGAAAATCTTACAGAACTAATCTATTATGATATGTTTAACGGTAAGGAACTTGAGACTGTTGAAATTGAAGGAAGAGTATTAACTCAAATGCTGCTTGATGATGACGATATTATTTTATGTACTGAAGATGGCAACGTTAAAAAGTATTCTAATTCAGGAAATTTGATTTGGGAGTTCAATACAAAATCAAAAATTTATTCTAATCCTGCATCCATTGATAGCATAATCTTAATTGCGAATGATAATGGTGAAATTATATCATTAAATTCTGAAACAGGAAAACAGAATTATAAAGTTAAAATTGGCGATCCATTTTTCTCAGGAATATCAATTGATAAATCAATTGCTTTTATTGCGGATAATTCTGGTATAATTTATTCATTCGATGTTAAGAATGGCAAATTAAATTGGAGTTTTAAATCATCGGCAAGAATAAATATGAATCCAGCAATCGATGATAAATATCTTTACATAGGAAATCTAAACGGTGATTTATATTCGATTGATAAAAACTCAGGGCAACTAAATTGGAAATCAGAACTGGATGGAGTTTTAAACAGTACACCCTTTATAACAAATAATCGTGTAATTGTTTCAAATCTTTTTAAATCATTTTCAATCGTAAATAAAGTAAATGGAAGCGTTACAAAAAATACGCTCTTGAATCAAGATGCAGACTTTCTCCAATTATTATTGATAACAAATTAATAATCGGTTATGACGATGGAGTTTTAAGGGCTTATGAATTTGTATATTAAAATTCTTTTAGGCTTTCTGCCATTCAGTTTGATTCAATCTCAAGATTGCAAATCTAAACTTATGATTGAATCAGATTTAATCCCAATAAATATTTTTATAAATGATTCATTGGTTAGTGAAGAACAAACTTATCAAACAGAACTTGCTGATGGATTTTATAAAATTGTTGTGATGGAAAATGTTGATCGTTGGGATGCTAAAACTTTTATTGATTCGATTGATCTTAAAAATTGTGAAGTTAAAAAGCTTGTTTATAAATCTGAACGTAAAGCAGAAAATAAAATATATTTGGATTCATCTCCTCAAGACGCTTATGTTTTTGAAAATGATTCTTTGTTGGGAAATACTCCTTTGTTTATCGGAAATTTCTCAAATGAATTGAAGCTAACAAAACCTGGCTATGAAGATAAGATAATTTCTAATAATCAATTTATAGAAAATAATTTAGTCAGCCTTAAATTTATAGGTGATAAAAAAGAAGAATCTTTTTTTTATTCCACTGAGTTTCAAATCCTTGCAGGTTCAGCATTAGTTTTAGGCGGTCTGAGTGCTTACTATAAGCTTAAGGCTGATGATGCATTTGATGACTATCAATTTACCGGTGATAAGGCTATGCTTGATAAGACTAATGATTTTGATGTTGTTAGTGGAGTGACATTTACAGCTTTGCAAATTAATTTTGGATATATACTTTATAGATTTTTAACAGAATAATGTATTTAGTTTTCATTCCTTATCCTTCCTGATTATTTTTAATATATGATTACAGTTTTAGAAGCAATAAAGCTCTCAACAGAATATCTTGAAAAAAAACAAGTTGAAACTCCAAGAGCTAATGCTGAAATATTACTTGCAGAAGTTCTTAAATGTAAAAGATTGGAATTATATCTTGCATTTGATAAACCAGTAAGTGATGAGGAGTTAAATCAATATCGCGAGTTTATTAAGAAAAGGGGAATGCGGATTCCCTTGCAATACATTGTTGGTAATGTTGATTTCTTTGGATTGAAATTAATAGTGAATGAAAACGTTTTGATTCCTAGACCTGAAACGGAATTATTAGTTGAAAAAATAATTGAAGAAAATTCTTCAAAAGAAAATTTAAGAATATTAGATATTGGTACTGGCAGTGGAAATATTTCTATTTCACTTTGCAAAAGTTTAAATAATTCTAAAGTTATTGGAATTGATGTCAATGACAAATCACTTGAAGTTGCAAAACTAAATGCCGATTCTAATGATGTAAAATTCAATATCGATTTTATAAAATTTGATATGATGAAAGATGATATTTCAAAAGTAGGCAAGTTTGATTTGGTCGTATCAAATCCGCCTTACGTATCTGTAAATGATTATCAGTTTCTTGAACCTGAACTAAAAATACACGAACCCAGACAAGCTTTAACTGATGAGTCAGATGGCTTATCTTTTTATAAAAAGATTGTTGCTCTTTCAAAAAATCTATTAAATCCATCAGGTAAGATATATTTTGAAATTGGAAAAGATCAGCATAAAGATATTTATGAAGATGATGCAAGATAAAGTTTACTATTTAAAATCATTAAAGATTATTCCGGAATTGAAAGAATAATTTGTGGAGAACTAGGATGAGAGCACTTGTACAAAGAGTTTCTGAAGGCGGAGTTTACATCACAAAAGAAAATTATAAAGCTGAAATTGGAAAAGGAATAGTTATTCTTCTTGGAATCAAATATGATGATAATGAAAATGATTTAACATTTGTTGCAGATAAATGCACCAACTTAAGAATATTTGAAGATGAAAATGAAAAAATGAATTTATCTTTAAAAGATATTAATGGTGAAGTATTAATTATTTCTCAATTTACATTATATGGAGATGCTCAAAAAGGAAATCGGCCAAGTTTTACAGAAGCTGCTCGACCAGAAATTGCGATACCGATTTATGAAAGATTTATAGAGAGAATGAAAATAAATCTTGGAAAAGAAAAAATTAAATGTGGGATTTTTGGTGCAATGATGGATGTCAAAATTATAAATGATGGACCAGTAACAATTCTTGTTGAATCAAAAAAACAGGATAAAAATTGAATCCGGTTTTGATGATATTTATTGATGGAATTGGAATTGGCAAAAAAGATTACGAATTCAATCCATTCTTTAAATATGGATTTAAAACATTTGAAAATATATTTGGCGAAATACCGCACCTTGAAAATCAATATTTAAATAAAAATGGATATTACCTTTTTCCAACTGATGCAACTTTAGGTGTTGATGGTTTGCCACAAAGTGGAACTGGGCAAGTCTCAATCTTTTGCGGAATTAATGCTCCGCAATTAGTTGGAAAACATTTTGGTCCATTTCCATATTCAACAACAATTCCATTTATTGAAGAAAAAATATATTTAAATATTACAAAGATTTAAATCGTAATGTTTGTTTTGCAAATGCTTATCCAAAGGTATTTTTTGATTATTTGGAATCAGGTAAAACACGTTTAAGTACAACTTCACCATGTGCAGGTTAAGTGGTGTAAAACTTAATACCATCTGAAATTAGAAAAGGAAGAGCTTTAACCGCAGAAATCACAAATGAACGATGGAATCAAAAAATTAAATTATCAACTTGAAGGTTATTTACCCAAAAGCAGCTAAAAGACTACTTAAAATTGCATACAAAAATGATTTTACTTTATATGAGTTTTTCCTTTCTGATCATCTTGGGCACGGAAGAATTGCAGATGAATTTGATTCAATCTATAAAAATCTTGATGAGTTTTTGTTTTCAGTATTAACTGAAATGGATAAAGATAAATTATCTTTAATTATTTGTTCAGACCATGGAAACTTAGAAGATTTATCAGTAAAATCTCATACAGAAAATCCTGCTTTAACTATATCCGCTGGATTGTATGCAAAAGAATTTTCAGAAGAGATCAAAGATTTAACAAATATTAAATCAACAATAATTAAGTATTGTGCTTGAAAGATTTTCCATTTATTAAGTTTGTAGTTTATTTTGTTTTAGGAATATTGCTTCATCCTTTTTAAAGTTAGAAGTTTGGCAAATCTATTAGCATAATTTCTAACATTTATATTTGTTATTACTGTACAAAATTTTTACCTGCAATCATTATCAGATAAAGTAAAACCTTTATTTACTCCATTATTTATTTTATTTGGACTTTTAATAACCACAATAAATATTATGAATTCAAATCTCCGCTTTCAAAGTATTACAAAGAAAAAAATTCAAAACTTTATGCAAGGGTATTAAACATTGAACTTTATAGAAGTTTTGAAATCGTATTAAATGTAAAAGTTGATTCTATTTTTATTAAAGATAGTTTATCAAGAGTAATGATGAACTAATTTGTAAATTCAGAGGTGATTCTCTTCAAAGAAAAATCTCTATGAAAATCTAAATCCGGAAATAGAATTTTCTTAACAGGCACTTTTCAAAAGGAAGAGATCGAAGAAATCCCTATGAATTTGATTATAATAAATATCTTAACTCAAAAGGGATTGCAGGAATATTTATTGCATACGAAACTGATACTTTAAAGATAATTGATAAAAGTGAAAATATATTTTTCTCATCTCTTTTAGTTTGAAAAAATCAATTGATAATATAATTGTAAGACTTCATGATGAAGAAACTGTTAACTTATTGAGAGGTTTAATATTGGCAGATAGAAGTGGAATTGATTTAGAAACTAAAAATGCTTTTGTAAACTCCGGTGTAGTTCATATTCTTGCGGTGTCTGGTTTAAATGTTGGATATGTAATTTTAATTTTTGTAATTGTGTTTGGAAGATTCAGCATCTATATAAGAAGTGGTTTAACAATTACCGGGCTTTTAATATTTATGTTTATTACCGGTGCAACTCCGCCTGTTGTTAGAGCAACAATTATGGGAATAATTATCATTCTTACTTTTCTTTCCAACCGAAGTACAAATATTTTTAATTCACTGGCAATATCTGCATTTGTAATTCTTTTATTTTTCCACAACAAATTTATGATCCGGGTTTTCAATTATCATTTGGTGCAGTTTTATCTACTGCAATAATTTATCCCTACATCGAAACGTGGATTGAAAGTATTAACTTAAAATGGAATTGGATTAAAAAATTAATTTTGTTTATTGGTGTTTCATTCAGTGCACAAATTGGGACAATCCCATTTACACTAATTTATTTTGCAAAAGCTTTCTGTTGTATCTATACTGACTAATTTATTTGTAATCCCAATTTCTGGAATTATAACTGCTATTGCATTTGTAACGATATTTTTAGGATCGTTTTCACAAAGCATTACAATTTATTTTGCGGCTTCAAATAATTTGCTAACATTTATAATGATGGAGTTTATTAGATATACCGGAAATTTAGAAATATCATTTCTCTGGATTAGAAATTATACTTTATACGATTCAATTGTGTTTTATTCTGTGCTTACGTTATTTATTTATGCGCTTAGTAAGTTTGAAAAACTACTTGTTAAAAATATTTTCTCAATATCCTGTTTTGCAATGTTATTTTATTATTCATCATTTGATGACGCGAAGCTTTTAGCTGATAATAAATTGAGTGTATTAATGATTGATGTTGGGCAGGGGATTCATTTTTAATAAAATTTCCAAATGGCAAAATTGCATTGATTGATGCAGGTGAAGCCAATCCATATTTTGATAATGGAGAAAAAGTTATTACCCCTTTATTGGATAATCTTGGTATTGATAAAATTGATTATGGGTTTATTTCACATTTAGATTTAGATCATTATGGTGGATTTGTTTCATTAATTTATAATGATAGGATAAAAGAAGTTTATCGGCCATTGCCGGATTCAAGTTCAAAATCTTTAAGATTGGAAAAATTTCTACAACTTAAAAAAATTAAAACAGGATTTTATAACAAAAGTGATTTCAATATCGATAACACTAAACTTTATTTTTTAAATGAGCCTAACAATATTGCTTATTCCAAATTCTCAGGTAATGATAAAAGCGGAGTTATTAAAATAGTTTACGGGAAAACATCATTTTTATTTGTTGGGGATTGTGAATATCCAGCTGAATATTTTCTATCAAATAATTTTAGAAATGTTTTAGATTCTGATGTGCTAAAGGTTGGTCATCACGGCAGTCCGACAGCATCATCTGAGATTTTTATAAGTTTAGTTTCGCCAAAAATATCTTTGGTAAGTTCGGGAATAAAAAATAAATTTAAGCATCCAGCTGAATCAGTTATTGCAGCACTAAATAATATTAATTCTAAAGTATTAAGAACGGATAAATTAGGTGCTGTTTTACTTCAATCTGATGGAAAAGAAATTAAACAAATTGAATGGAAAGAAAATTAAAGGAGAATTTAATGGCTAATACAGTTCAAGTTGGAATAATAATGGGTAGTGATTCAGATCTTTCAATTATGAAAGAAGCTTCAGAAATTCTAAATGAATTCGGAATAAAAAGTGAAATGAAAATTATTTCAGCACATCGTAGTCCAAATGTTTTAGCAGAATATGCTTCAACAGCAATTGATAGAGGATTAAAAGTTATAATTGCCGGTGCTGGTGCTGCTGCTCATTTACCAGGTGTTACAGCTGCATTCACAACTATTCCTATCATAGGTGTGCCGATTAAGTCAAAATCACTTGATGGACTTGACTCGTTACTTTCAATTGTGCAAATGCCTTCAGGTGTACCAGTGGCAACTGTTGCTATAAATGGAGCTAAAAATGCTGGCATTCTTGCTGCACAAATAATTGGTGTGTCCGATAAATCAATACAGCAAAAACTTGTAGAGTACAAACTTAAACTTGCTGAAGAATCAATTAAGAAGAATGAAAAGATTTAATTTAGGAAGAGATAGTGGCACGTGTATTGATGAACTGACAAAAATGGTTTAAGCTTAAAACAGAATAAAAATATTTTTAAAACATTATTTCATAGTTGCAGTTTTAAATAATATTATATTAAATTGTTTCAAGTTTGAATTTTTCTTTTCTTATTGCTATCTGATGATAAACTATTTCAATTATTTTTTATCAAATAACATTGTAGCTTAAACTCAAGCTTAAATATTTTTCAGTTTTCGCAAATCATGTTGTCAAATATTTTATAAATTTAATTTTATATGTTATACTCAAATCGTAATCTGTATCTTATAATTAATTCCTTAACTAACTTTATTTCTCAATTTATTTTCAGGAGTTCGAATGAAAAGTAAAATTTCTGTATTGTTGTTAGCATTTGTACTATTTTCAGTAGTAATTAATGCACAAAAAGCCCCAGAAAGATTAGATGGAAAAGCGCCTAAAACTTATAAGGCTTATATTCCTGCTTTTACTGAAGATCTATCAAGTTTGTATCCTCAAAATGTAGACTATTGGACAGGAACTACAGATGGAGCTACAAAAACTCAGGTGAGTATTGTAGATGGACATAATACAACAGATGGTTGGATGTCATTTGATGTTAGTTCACTTCCTGCTGGTGCTACTATAAACTCAGTAACATTCCACGGATATGTTAGCGCAGCAAATTGGCCTTACTGGTCAGTAACTCCAATGGCTGTAAATCCAGTTTCAGGTGCAGCTGCTGATATCTATGCTGCTATTCAAGCTGGTCAGGATGAACCTATAGCTTATTTATACTCAAATGAATCAAGTTCATTTACAACCGGTTGGCATTCATATTTATTAGGAAGCACAGTTAATGCAGATCTAGGTGCCGCAATTGTAAATGGTTGGTTTGCAGTTGGTATTTCTTCAAGAGATAATAGTGCAACATATTTGATAACATTTGATGGCTGGAATGAAACTAATAAACCATATCTTGAAGTTGACTATACAGTTCCAGTAGCTCATGATGTTAGTACAATTTCTGTTGATATTGCAAGTTTATTAGGAGTTGGTCCATTCACACCAAAAGCTACGGTTAAAAGTTTAAGTACAACAAATGAAACTTTTGATGTTACAATGACAATCAGTGATGGTACAACAAACGTTTATACATCTACAAAAACCGTTACTGCTTTAGTACCAAGTACTTCTCTCAAGTTAGTTTTGATGTTGCTAATCTTGGTGTTGAAACTTATACAGCAACTGTTTGTACACAATTAGGTGGCGATCCAAATGCTACAAATAATTGTCTAGATAAAGATTTTGCTGTTCAAGATTTAATCATCACTTATGCTTACAATGCTTATGATCCTACTTCAGCTATTCCTGAAGGCCCTGTTACATTCCCATTACAAGTACCTACTCTAACTTCAATTGCTCCAACAACTTCTGGACAATTTATTGGTGCAGGCACAATGATTAATGATAATGAATGGTATGGAATTGAATATTATGATGGAACCACTGGTGGTGGATTATATACCATCGATAAAAGTACAGGTGCAATGACATTAGTTGGCCCAACTGGTGCTGGTGTTTCATTGAACGGTATGGCTTTTGACCCAATCACCGGGAATGTTTATGCTGTAAGCTCAACAGGATTATATACAATTAATACTACTACAGGCGCTGCTACAATGGTTGGCACTCTGGGCCGGTTTACAGTTGCAATTAATTTAGCTTGTTCACCTGCAGGTCAATTATATACTGTTGATATTGCTACAGATATACTTTATTCAGTTCATAAAACTACTGGCGCAACAACTGCTATCGGTACTGGTATAGGATTCGATGCAAGTTATGCACAGGATATGGAATATGATCTTGATCTTAATGTTTGCTATATGGCTGCATACAATGTTACTTCTGGTGACGGTGAATTAAGAACAGTTGATGTAAGTAATGGTACAACAGCATTGGTAGCTGCATTTACAAATGGTGCAGAAGTTTGCGGATTCGCTATCCCTTACAATAGAACTGTACCAGTTGAATTAACTTCATTTAAAGCTAATGTTAATGAATCAGGTGTTTCACTTGATTGGTCAACAGCAACAGAAATCAACAATAGTGGATTCCAGGTTGAAAGAAGCAGTGGAAATTCATTTGAAGTTATTGGTTTTGTTGGTGGACACGGAACAACAACCGAAATTCAAAACTATTCTTATTTAGATAATACTGTTAAATCAGGAACATATACTTACAGACTAAAACAAATTGATTTTGATGGTACATTTGAATACTCAAATGCAATTGAAGTTGATTTTTCAGGTGTAACAGAATTTGCTCTTGCTCAGAATTATCCAAACCCATTTAACCCAAGTACAGTAATTAACTTTAGCTTAGCTGTTGATAGCAAAGTAAGCTTAAAGATATTTGATGTATTAGGACAGGAAGTAGCAACATTAGTTAATGGACAATTAGCAGCAGGAAGTCATCCGATTTCTTTTAATGCTAGTCTATTAAATAGTGGCGTTTATTTCTACCAGATAGATGCAACTGGTATCGATGGTCAGAATTTCACTTCAACAAAGAAAATGATACTTACCAAGTAATTAGATTCTTTATAGATCTTAAAAAGCTCCACCGAAATGTGGGGCTTTTTTTATATTAATTATAATAATTTTTCTTGAATTGATAGTTCTAACTTGTTTTAATAACTTTACAAACAATTTTATCACACACAGGATTAGTAATGAAAAAATATCTTTTCTTAGTCATTTTACCTTTGCTTATAATTTCTTGTTCTAAAACTTCCGATCAAGAATATTTTGATCAGGCTAACAACTTTTAAAAGAAAAAAAAATATAAAGATGTAATAAAAACATTAGAGACTTTAATCAACGAATATCCAGACAGCAAATTAGCCCCAAAAGCATTAGTTCAAACTGCTGTATTGTATGAATCAAAACTTATTGAAGGAGTTGCTGGATTAAATTCGTATACAAAAGCAGCTGAAACATATTTTCAAGTTTATGAAAAATATCCCGAAAGTGAAGAAGCTCCAATTGCGTTGTTTCAATGTGGATTTTTATATGACAACGAGATGAAAAACTATGATGAAGCAACAAAAAAGTATAATTTATTTTTAGAAAAGTATCCTGATCATAAGTATGCTAAAATCGTTCAGCAATCTCTTGATATTATGGGTTTAGATCCGAATGATATCATTAACAAAAAAGAATCCGCAAAAAATTGAGTAAGTCATTTTCAGATTATCAAGAGTATCTAAATCCGCAAATAATTTCCAGAATTAACAATCTGGATTTAAGAGCCAGATTAGTTGTTGAAGGATTTATGGTCGGACTTCATAAAAGTCCATACCACGGATTTAGCGTAGAGTTTTCTCAGCATCGTCCATATATGCAAGGAGATAATTTAAGAAGTGTGGATTGGCGAGTTTTTGGGAAGACAGAAAAATATTTTATTAAGCAGTATGAAGAAGAAACAAATTTACGAAGTTACATTATACTGGATAGCAGTAAATCTATGGGTTACGCTTCGGATAAAGTAATTTCTAAAATTGATTATGCAGCAACTCTAACAGCTGCTTTATCCTACCTGATGATTAAACAGCAGGATACTGTTAGTCTTACTATTTATTCGGATAAAATTCATAAACATTTACCGCCAAAATCTTCTAATGCTTATTTACAGCAGATATTGAAAGAACTAACGATACTGGAAACCTCATCAAATACTAACACGGCAGATTCACTCAATAGTGTTGCAGAGAAAATTAAACGCAGAGGATTAGTAATAATAATTTCAGATTTTTTTGATGATGTCGATAAAACATTAAAAGCTATTAAGCACTTTGCACATCAAAAAAATGAAGTAATAATATTTCAAATACTTGATCCAATGGAGCGAAGTTTTGGGTTTGGTAAGGATGCAATATTTAAAGATTTGGAAACAGACGAAGAGTTAACTACTCAACCATATCAAATTCAAAAAGCTTATCAAGAAGCTATGAATGAGTTTACTAATAAAATTAAAAGAGAATGTCTGAATTCTAATTTTGATTACAATTTACTTGATACTTCAACGCCGTTTGATAAAGCACTGTTCAGTTACATCCAAAAAAGATCACGACTTCATTAATACATTTATCTCATCATAATACTTTTTAGAAAGTTCTTCGGAATAATTTTGAGTTTTTGATTCTGTAATTATTCTTACAATTGGTTCCGTATTGGATTTTCTAAAATGCACCCAATGATCTTCCCCCGAAGGGATGGATTCCCAAAAATCAATTCTTAAACCATCTTCAGTATTGATTTTATTTGACGAATATTTTTTTACTAGTTTATCAATAACTTCATCAGGAGAAACATTTTTTAATTCAATCTTTTTCTTTGAAATAAAATAGTTTGGTAATTCATCTTTTATTGCTGAAAGTTTTTTACCAGAATCTGCTAAGTATTGTAAAGTAAAAGCAATTCCAACCAATGCATCTCTTCCGTAATGTAAAGCGGGATAAATAACACCACCACTTCCTTCACCGCCAATTACAGCATTAACTTCTTTCATCTTTTGAACAACATTTGCTTCACCAACTGGTGAACGATAACAAGTTGAATTATTTTTCTTTGCAACATCCTCTACTGATCTACTAGTTGAAAGATTAACAACAACATTTCCTTTTGTTTTACATAGTACAAAATCGGTTGCAAGTGTTATTGTATTTTCTTCGCCGAATGGCTCACCTTTATCGGTAATTAAAACTAGACGATCAACATCAGGATCAACAACTACAGCAAAATCTGCATTGTGAATTTTTACTGCTTTCATTGTTTCAATTAAGTTTTCTGGGAGTGGTTCTGGCAGGCGAGGGAAGATTCCTGTTTTTTCACAATTCATTTCGATTACTTCACATCCAAACTTTCTTAACAAATCTGGAATACAATAAGCGCCAGCACCATTAACACAATCAGTTAAAATTTTAAACTTTTTAGATTTAATCTTTTCTAAATCAATAATTGGTAATGACAAGACAGAATTGATATGATTCGTTAATCCTTCAGTATAAACTGTTCTTTTTCCGATTTTTGTCCAATCAACAAAATTATTTTTAGTATCAAGATACTTTTTCATTTCCTGATGTTCATCTGGAGACATAAATTGTCCTGTGCTGTTTAACAACTTCAAAGCATTCCATTCATTCGGATTATGACTTGCAGAAATCGCAATTCCACCTTGTGCGTTAAGTGATTTTACTGTGAATTGAACTGTCGGAGTGGGACAAATTCCAATATCAACTACATCTAACCCTTTAGCTAATAAAGTTCCGGTTACAATTTGATTTACCATTTCTCCAGTAATACGAGCATCGCGACCAACTACTACTTTCCCCTTACCAACAAAATCTGCATAAGCACTGGTATATTTTATTATCACTTCAGGATCTAAGCCTGAACCAACAATACCTCGAATTCCAGAAATACTAACCATAAGAGTTGACATTAAAGCTCCAAAAATTTTCTTCTAAAATAATGATTTAAGGAGTCTCCAGAAAGTGATTGAAAGTTAGATTAATTATTGATAGGGATTCTAGATGATTCGTTATTAATAATGATTTTCTGAAGCCCCCTAAATTGAATATCTTTGTAAAAATGTTTTGATATGAAAAAGAAAATTGAAAAAATAAATTCTTTATTGGTTGAGTATTTTGGCATCCCACCAAAAGCTAAGAATAATCCAAATTCGTTAGATACGATTATTGGCACAATTTTATCCCAAAATACTAATGATAAAAATTCATATCAGGCTTATAGAAATCTTAAAGATAATTTTAGGAATTGGAATGAACTTGCTGAATTGACTCCAGCCAAAATTGAAAAATATATTAAGATAGCCGGATTAGGAAAACAAAAATCAACAGCAATTTATGAGCTTCTTCAATCATTAAAGAAAAAAGATAAATCAGTTTCGTTAGATCATATCAAAACAAAAAATGATACGGAGATTTTAGATGAACTTACTTCATACAATGGAGTTGGAGTAAAGACTGCAAGTTGTGTTTTACTTTTTTCCCTTGGAAGAAATGTTTGTCCGGTTGATACACACGTTCACAGGACTTTGAATCGAATTGGACTAGTTGAAACTAACACACCGGAAAAGACTTTTTATAAAATATTAAATAACATTCCAGAAAAAACTGCCCATTCTTTTCATACAAATCTTATAAGATTGGGAAGAGAGATTTGCAAACCAACAAATCCAAATTGTTCAATTTGTCCTTTGCTAAAATTGTGTAAGTTTGATCACAAATCGTTAACAACAAAAATTCAGAATAAAACAATTTCATTTATGTTGCTTGATAATCTTTAACTCTCGCAAATAATATTTACTTTTTTATCTTACCTAAAAGTTTTAACTTAACACAACTATTTACCCTTACTAACTAATCGGAGTTTTATAAATGTCTAACAATCTTGGATTGATCGGTTATGATTATGTTGAGTTTTATGTTGGCTCAGCAAAAATGTGGGCGTACTGGCATTCAAAAGCACTGGGTTTGAAGATTACTGCTTATCTTGGCCCGGAAACTGGCAATCGTGATAGAGTTTCATATTTCCTTGAAAAAATAATGTAAGAATTGTATTGACTTCAGCAGTTAAACCATCTACTTATGATGTTGCTTCATTTGTTGAGAAGCATGGTGATGGAGTTAAACGATGGTCTGTAAGAGTTAAAGATGTTAATAAATCTTTTGAGACCTCACTTCAGAATGGCGGCATTCCTGTTCGTTATCCTAAAAGAATAGAGGATGAATTCGGATACATTGAAGAAGCTGCAATAAAGTTATATGATGATGCTGAAATTGTTTTTATAAACCGAGAAAACTATAAAGGATTATTTAAACCAGGATATGCAAAACCTGTTCAAAATATTGTTATTAAAAATGATGATACAGGATTACAAAGTGTTGATCATATAGTAGGAAACGTAAGAACTAATGAAATGAATCTTTGGGCAAACTATTTAAATAAGAGTTTAAACTTTGAAACGTTTATTGAATTTGGTGAAGGTGATATTTCAACAAAATATTCTGCGTTGCTATCTAAAGTTGTTAGATCCCGAGAAGGTGCCCCGATAAAAAATCCAATCAACGAACCATTTGATGGAATAAAAAAATCTCAGATAGAAGAGTATATTGATGAGTATTTCGGATCAGGAATCCAGCATGTTGCTATAACTACAAATGATATTATATCAACAATAAAAGCTATGCGTGCGAATGGCATGGAATTTTTGAGCACTCCGCCAGATACTTATTACAAAATGTTAAAAGAAAAAGGCTGGAACATAAAAGAAAATATTGATGAACTTCAAAAACTGGGAATACTTTGCGATCTTGAAGGTAAAGGGTACTTGCTACAGTTGTTTACAAAACCGATTGGAGATAGACCAACATTTTTTTATGAAATAATTCAAAGATGTGAAGGAGCCGAAGGATTTGGACAGGGAAATTTTCAGGCATTGTTTGAATCGATTGAAAGAGATCAGGCAATAAGAGGAAACCTGGATAAAGAATGAATGAGTTCAAGATCAAGTTTAAGCCTGCCTACCGTCAGGCAGGTTCAAGAAAAGTTCAGAATTGAGTAAAAATATTTAGGAGTCTAAAATGCCATTTTATGTTAAAGTTGGAAAAGTTCCACCGAAAAGACATACGACGTTTTACAAAGAAGATGGAAAATCTTTATATCGTGAAGAACTATTTAGCACAAAAGGATTTTCAGGAATTTATTCTAACAAGTATCACCTGTATATGCCTACTGAGGTGGAAAAGATTGATGAAGTTAAAATTGATTCCTCTGCAAATGATTGGAAAGAGGCACCACTTGAGTATTATCATTTTATTACTGATAAGAAAAAATCTAACGGTAATATAATTACTGCCCGAAATGAGTTTCTAAAAAATGATCATTGTGTTATGTCGACCGCACATCTTTCCGAAGATACAGAATATTTTTATCGCAACAGTCAAATGCACGAAATGTTATTTGTTCATCATGGCAAAGGTGTTTTGCTAACTGAGTATGGAAAGATAGATTTTACTGAGTGGGATTATCTAATCATACCAAAAGGAACAACTTACCAGATAAAGTTTGATGATTATAAAAACAATAAATTATTTATTGTTGAGTCAGATACTCCATTCGATATTCCTAAACATTTTAGAAATGAGTATGGGCAATTAACTGAAGAAGCTCCGTATTATGAAAGAGATTTCCGTGTTCCGGAGTTCACCGAACCTATTGACATGATTGGCGATTTCAGATTGCGTTTAAAAGTTCGGAACAGAATGTTTGAGTATAAACTTCCGCATCACCCATTTGATGTGGTTGGCTGGGATGGATTTCTTCATCCATATGCTTTTAATATTAAAGAGTATGCTCCTAAGGTTGGCAAGATTCATTTACCGCCTCCAATACATCTTGCCTTTGTAACACAGTATTTTGTGGTATGTAATTTTGTCCCTCGTTTATATGATTTTCATCCTGATGCTATTCCAGCTCCATATTATCACTCAAATGTTGATAGTGATGAAGTGCTGTATTATGTTCATGGAGATTTTATGAGCAGAACTGGTGTGCAAGAAGGTTCTATAACTTTACATCCAATGGGAATTCCACACGGACCGCAGCCCGGAAAAACTGAAGCATCGATAGGTAAAACAGAAACTGAAGAATACGCAGTTATGATTGATACTTTTACGCCATTAAACGTAACTAAAAATGTGAAAGAAACTATGGTAAGCGATTACAGTCAATCATGGCTTCTGAAGAAATAAATTGAATTAAGGAAATCAAATGAAATTCATCTCATATTTAAATAAAAAAGAAGAACGACTTGGAATATTTTATAACGATAAGATTTATGATCTTCAAAAGTCTGCCTCATCAATAAAAATAAAACTTCCCTCAACTATGAAAAAGTTTCTTGAGGGTGAAATTGCGTATATGAAACTTGCGCACAAAGTTTTTGATGTGATAAAAAAAGGAAAGATTAAAACTGGATTAAAGTATAATAGTCTTAATCTATTATCGCCTGTGCCAAATCCAACATCCTTACGTGATGGATATGCTTTTAGACAACATGTATTTACTGCAAGAAGAAACAGGGGATTAGAAATGATTCCTGAGTTTGATCAGTTCCCAATATTTTATTTTGGCAATCACAATTCAGTGTTTGGTCCAGGAAATGTTAAAGTTGAAGACGACCATTTAAAGGGTTTGGACTTTGAACTTGAATGTGCAGTTGTAATTGGCAGGAAAGGTAAGAATATACCCTCAAACAAAGCTCATGAATATATTGCAGGTTATATGATTATGAATGATCTTTCAGCTAGAGTTTTGCAAATGGAAGAGATGAAATTAAGTCTTGGGCCAGCTAAGGGAAAAGATTTTGCAACTACCCTTGGCCCTTGGTTAGTTACTCCTGATGAATTGGAGCCATATCTTGTAAAAACAAAATTCGGCAACAAGTATAATCTTGAAATGAAAGCCAAACATAACGGAAAGCAAATTTCTTTTGGAAATGTAAACCGGATGGATTGGACATTTGCAGAAATTATTGAACGAGCTAGTTATGGTGTTACCTTATATCCTGGTGATGTAATTGGTTCTGGAACTGTTGGAACTGGCTGCTATTTGGAATTGAATGGAACGTGGGCTATCGAGGCAAAAGAAAAAGGATTAGAACATAAACCAGTATGGTTAAGTGACGGTGATGAAATAGAATTGGAAATTACTGGATTAGGTGCTCTTAAAAATCGAATAAAAAAATCAAAAACAAGTCGGTCAATTCTTGCAAAAAAGAAATTATAATGAAACATATCATTCCATCTGAGTCATCTGTACCCGAAGTTCAACGATTGTTGCAAGGTGGCATTGGGCCAAGACCAATTGCTTTAGTATCTACAGTTTCCAAAGAAGGAATAAATAATCTTTCACCATTTTCATTCTATAATGTGTTTGGAGCAAATCCGCCCGTTATTGCCTTTTCTCCTTCCAGAAGAGGCCGAGATGGTACATTAAAGGATACATATCTAAATTTGATTGAGACAAAAGAATGTGTTGTACAAGCTGTAACTTATTCAATGGTTGAGCAAGTTAGTCTTGCTTCAACCGAATACGAAAGGGGAATTGATGAGTTTGTAAAAAGTGGCCTAACACCAATTGATTCTGATTTAGTTAAACCAAAACGTGTTAAGGAATCACCGTTTCAAATGGAGTGTAGACTTCTTGATATGATGAGTTATGGTGATGGTGGAGCTTCTGCAAACATCGCGATTTGTGAGGTGATCAAATTCCACGTTGATGAATTAGTATTTGTTAACGGGATTATCTATCCAAATAAAATTGACTTAGTTGCAAGGATGTCCGGTGATTTTTATTGTCGCGCATTTGGCGATAATATCTTTGAAGTTGAAAAACCTATTTTAAAAAAAGGTATTGGCTTTGATCAGATTCCTGATTTTATTAAGAAATCAGATATCTACTCAGCAAACAATCTTGGCAAATTAGGGAATATAGAAATAATTCCTTCAGAGAAAGCTGTAACTAATTATATAGAAAGAGTTAAGCAAAATACTGAAAATGAACCCGACTATTCTTTAGCTTTATTTGAAGACTTTCAAAACAAAAAGAACTTTGTAAAAATGTTACAAATAGTTCTTGTCAATTCTAGTTTATCTCCATCGAATAAAAAACAGTTGTTAGAGAAAACTGCAAAGGTTGCTCTTGAATCAAATCAAACGGAAGCAGCATGGAAGATTGCTTTATTTGCAGGAAGAGAAAAATGAGTGATGAAAAACTACCGATATGGATTCCTTCAGATGATCGAATTAACAGTAGCAACGTAAAAAAATATTTATCATTCCTTTCTTCTAACTATAGAAAAACCTTTTCAAATTATTCTGAACAATACAATTGGTCGGTCACTGAAATCGAAGAATTCTGGAAATCTATTTGGGAATATTCAAAGATAGTGCATTCTAAGACTTATTCATTGGTACTATCAAAAAGAATTCTGCCAGGTGCAGTTTGGTTTAAGGATTCTGAATTGAACTTTGCAGAAAATCTCTTAAGATATAATGATGATGTTGTTGCTATAATTTCAATCCGTGAAAATCATCCAACAATAAGACTCACATATAAAGAGCTATATGTTTTAGTTGCTCATTGTGCAGCGGGATTGCAAAATCTTGGAGTGAAAAAGGGAGATAGGGTTGCAGGTTTTGTTACTAATTATCCTGAATCAGTGATCGCGATGTTAGCAGTAACAAGTTTGGGAGCAATTTGGAGTTCCACTTCTCCAGACTTTGGATTTGATGGCGTATATGACCGATTCAGTCAGATTGAACCAAAAATACTTTTTGCAACAGAATTATATAATTATGCTGGTAAAAAAATCAATTGTTTAGAAAAGATAGAAAAACTTTCCTCGCAAATTCCATCAATTGAAAAAGTAGTTCTAATTGATGAGTTCAATGATCTAAAGAATAAGGAGACTAATTCAAATCATATTAAATCACCTAACTTCATAAAATTTAATGATTTATTAGACAATACTTCAACATATATTACTTTTAAGCAAGTTCCATTTGATCATCCTGTATACATAATGTATTCATCTGGAACTACAGGAAAACCAAAGTGTATTGTTCATGGTGCGGGTGGAACTTTGCTCCAGCATTTTAAGGAATTACATCTACATACTGATCTGAAAAGAGAAGACAAGATAGCTTACTATACAACTTGTGGCTGGATGATGTGGAATTGGTTGGTGAGTGGATTACAATTGGGAGCAAGTGTTGTTTTGATTGATGGAAGTCCTGTTTATCCAGACAATGAAATTCTCTGGAAGAAGATTGAAGAAGAATGCATCACGATATTTGGTACAAGTCCAAAGTACTTATCAAGCATAGAAAAATCAGGGTTGGTACCTAAAGAAAAGTTTAGTTTATCTAAACTGAAGACGATTCTCTCGACAGGTTCGCCATTAAGTGAAGAAAATTTTAAATGGGTTTACAAAAATGTAAAATCAGATTTGCAACTTTCTTCAATATCTGGCGGAACAGACATTATTTCTTGTTTTATACTTGGATGTCCGATACTCCCTGTTTACTCAGGAGAAATACAATGCCGGGGATTGGGAATGAAAGTGGAATCTTATGATGATAATGGAAATTCTTTAGTAGATGAAAAAGGAGAACTTATTTGTGCAGAGCCATTTCCATCAAGTCCAATTTATTTTTGGAATGATTCTGATAATCAAAAATATAAAAAAGCATATTTTGAAAGATTTCCAAATGTTTGGCATCACGGAGATTTTATTAAAATAACAAAAACTGGTGGAGTTGTAGTTTATGGAAGATCTGATGCAACTTTAAATCCTGGTGGAGTTCGAATTGGAACAGCTGAGATTTATAGAATTGTTGAATCAGTTGATGAAGTTGTTGATAGTATAGTTGTTGGACAAAACTGGAATAATGATGTTAGAATTATTTTATTTGTAGTATTAAAAAGTGGTTTAATGCTCGATTCAAAATTAGTAGAAAAACTAAAAACAAATATTAGAGTTTCAGCAACTCCTAGACACGTACCTTCAGTTATTCATCAAATTACATCAATCCCTCATACAATTAGTGGTAAGAAAGTTGAGCTTGCTGTTTCAAGAATATTAAATGGCGAAAACGTTGATAACAAAGAAGCTCTTGCAAATCCAGAATCCTTAGAACAGTTTTATAAAATAAAGTTTGATTGAAATAAAAATACATTTTTACCTAATCACCAAATGAAAATGATTTAACCATCCCAAAGAAAACAGGTTCAAAACTTTCAAATTGTTCTTTACCCTTCATTATTAACTTTAATTCATAATCCACATCAGTTTCAGTTCTGATATAAAGTAATCGCATAAAATGATCAGAAAGCTCTTCTGGATCATTATAGTAGATAATATAATTTTCAAATTCGCTTGTGTATTTAAACTTTGCAGGATTAAATAAATCTTTATCCATTACTTCAAGATGAATATATGGAGGTGGATTATAAAGATTGGTTGATCCCCAGAATGTTACTCCATCAAGTTTGTTTTTAGTATTCTGATCAAGGTAAGTCCATCCATAAGGATATTTAATTTCCACACCTAGAGTATTCTCATTATAAATGTTCTGCAAGCCAACTGTATCTGCATTCCAAAATAAATCATTGCTAACTAACTCATCTGATTTAACAATTGGTGAAGTAAATTTATCAGATGATTTTATTGTTTTAACATCAGCAGGTTTTACTTGATTATTTGCATCGATAGAGGGTGGTTCAGAAAGCTGAAGAACTTCAACAATTCTCTGAGAGTAAATTGCATTATCATTCTTGTTAAAAAATAAACTGTACATCAAAGGTACAGATGTTATCAGAATAAATAATAAAACAACAAACCAAACTGAAAACGATAGATACTTCTCATAAGACCTACGAAGAATATATGAACCATATTCTCTATTCTTATTAGAGAAGAGTAACTCATCAAGTTCGATGTTATATGTTGATTGATTATCCATAATGCTATGTATGTTACAAACATACTTTAAAAGAAGTTAAAGATTTTACACTTGATATTATTATACCTACAAATCTAACGCAAATTGACATATATAATTAATTAATAATAAGAATTAAAGATTGAAAAATTAAGATTGTATATTTAAACCATCATAATTTATAATCAGTACTTTTATATCTTAATTATGGTTTAGCTTTTGTAAAAGAATAATTAATAATTCCCTTATTAGTTGTAAATACAATCGCGGCAAAAAACACAAAACTAAAGATGAAGTTGTATAAATATTTTTCAAAGATCACTTAAATATTCTAAAAATGTCATCTTTTAATTTACAACACACAACTGTCATACTGGACTTGTTTCAGCATCTTACAACTTATGAAATTAGATCCTGACATAAGTTCGGGACGACAAATAGAAACAAATAACCAAAGAAGAAATATCTAATTATGTTTATTCAGAACTTCACAATCCAGTATACAGAAAAAAATACTAGTTAGATTTAAAGCGTGAGTTTCAGCGTATTCCTTTTCACAAAGATTTTTGGCAATGGGCAAAGTGGGCAAACAGCTAATGGATCTACACATCAACTACGAAGAAGCAAAACCATATCCACTCAATGTCATTGCAAGTTCTGCGAAGCAATCTACAGCAAAAAAAGAGATAGCTTCGGGTAAGAACCCTCGCAATGACAGTTGACAAGAACTGGAAGAAAACAATGCACATCAACCAAAAACAAAAGTAAAACTAAAAGCGGATAAGCTAAACGGCATAATTGAAATTGATGAATTAACATTATTAAAAGATATTCCAAAAGAAGCATGGGATAATAAACTCGGTAACCGCAGCACAATTGAATGGATACTTGATCAATACAAAGAAAAGAAACCATTAGACCCTATTATTGCAAAAAATTTAACACGTACAGGTTTGCAGATTATAAGGATCACGTTATAGAACTAATCAAAAAAGTTACAACTAAAAGTTTTGAGACGATGAGGATTGTTAGTGACATGGAGGAAGAAAAATATTAGCGAACTCAAACCCGAATAAAGTTAGGGAGAGGTTTCTCGGCAGTTTCTCTTGGGGTAATTCGGGAGTGTAAATAATTCTGTGTAAATGGTTAAAGTAAGAAATAAGTTAAGTGCTGTGGAGCGTAACGGAACAGCACTTAACTTGGCGAAAGTCTGTCCGTTAGCTAATGGAAGGGTTTTCATTTTATAAAAAACTAATTACTTTTAACTATTATTCGAACTACCTTTCGGTAGTCAGGAAGGAGATTTAGACAATGGATCTAACTCCAGAAATGATCGAGCAACTTAAAGCCGATCTTAAAACTGCAAAGACCTACCAAGACTTGATGGGCGAAAACGGAACTAACAGAACATCTTGGGTGTGAAAAATATTCCCCCTCTGGAAAGAACACCGGGGACAGCCGAAACGGTAAAACCCATAAAACTCTTAAGAATGACAAGAGAGAAATTGAACTAACGGTACCCAGAGATCGTAACGGTTCATTTGATCGAGTTGTTGTAAAGAAGTATGAAAGAACGCTTGGACCAATTGAGGATAAGATCAGTTTGCCAAAGGAATGACCACAGGAGATATACAATCAAACGTACAAGAATTCTACGTCCTTGATTTAAGCGCAACATTAGTTTCTCAAATAACCGACACGATCATTGAACTGGCTAGACAGTGGCACAATCGTCCGCTTGAATCAGTTTATCAAATATCTTCTTTGATGCCATTCATTACAAAGTAACCAATGATAACAAACAAGACTGCCTGCACCTGTCTGGCTTTTGAATTCTGGACAGTTGTAACCGTGAATCTTCTCTTTGTTTTAGCCTTGATATTATTGACTCTCATCAACCTGGCTATTCTCTTTTTATTTACTCCAAATCCTTCCTTTCTCATCGCTGCATATATTCTTGGCAATCCATAAGTAGCTTTACTTCTTTCGTGATGAAACTTGATGATCTCTAGTATTCTTTGATTTTCTTTTACTCTAAAGCTCACTTTTTTCTTAAGCCATTCGTGATAACCTGATGGACTTACCTGTAATACTTCACAGAATAAAGCTAAAGGATATTGTATTCTGTTTTCTTTGATGAACATATATTTTACTCCTTTACCTTTGCAAAGTAGGATATGGCTTTTTTTAAAATATCACGTTCCATTGTTAACCTAGCAATTTCTCGGTCCTTCTTTCTCAACTCTTCTTGTTCCGGCTTCAAATTACCTTTACCTGGAAATGCATTCTGTTGGTCTGACAGATAATCCTTTTTCCATTTGTGCAATGAGTTCTCATTTACTCCAAGATCTCTTGATACCTGCATTAAACTCATTCCACCTTCTGTGATCATCTTTACTGCTGATAACTTGAATTCTTTATCATAACTCCTTCGTTTTTCTGACATTTTGAGCTCCTATATTTTTTACTTTTTACTAAATATAGTTGCTTTTCTTTTTATCTACCATATTGGGGTAGGATCAGTGACATCCTTGGACTACACACCATTAGCATCTACTTCTTAGCTGCATAATAATAATAATACTTATACTTATAATAAGTTCCGTAAGCGCTGTGTGTATTAAAATTATTAAGTACAGTGCCAATAAGTGTTGTATTATCATGCTGTATAAGTTGTATTGCACGTTCCAACATCTGGTACTCGGTTATTTCTGACGAAACAACTAGCACAGCACCATCAACTTTTTTTGCTAATATCTCAGCATCGGTAACGGCTATAATTGGTGGGGAATCAATTATTACATAATCATAACTCTCTCTAACAAGTGCTAGAAATTCATCCATCTGTTTTGAATCAAGCATTTCAGCAGGGTTTGGTGGGATTGTTCCTGATGTTATAAAAGATAAATTCTTTAATTCACTTTTATGTATTATTTCTTCAAGTTTTTTCTCCCCAACCAAATAATCAATTAATCCAGGTTCTTTTTTTGCCTCAAATATTCTGTGTACTCTTGGTTTGCGCAAATCACAATCAACAAGCAAAACTTTCTTTTCGGCTTGTGCAAAACTTCCGGCAAGATTAACTGTAACAAAAGTTTTTCCTTCCTGCGGTGCAGGTGAGGTTACTACAATTGTCTTTAAAGTATTTTTATCTGGTCTGGAAAATTGTATTCTTGTTCTTAATGCTCTAAATGATTCACTTGTAACTGAATCAGGCCTTTTTGATATAACAAAATCTGTAGCACTGGTCTCTTTTAAAACTAATTCATCAACACGGGGTATCCATCCAAGTACATTAACATTTTTCCTTTGAATATCTTCAGGAGTCTTTACAGTGTTATCAAAGTAGTTCTTTAAGAATACGTATGCAAATGCAAGACCAAGCCCGATTAACAATCCAACTATAATTATCAATATCCTGTTTGGTTTTGCAGGTGCAAATGGTACACGCGCATTATCAATAATTAAAACATTGCCCGGCTGCGATTGCTCATTAATTAATGCTTCCTGGTATTTTTCTTCAACTAATGTATATAGTTTTTCTAATGATTCTCTGTTTCTTTGGAAACGTGCTAACTCGATGGATGTTTTTGGAAGCCTGTTAAATCTTTCATCATACCTGCGTACTACTAAACCCAGTTCAGTAAGTGATGTTCTTAATGAGCCATTTTTTATTTCTTCTTCAATTATTTTCTGGCTTAATACTTTTACTTCTTCAGGACTGCTTGCAAAAATACCTGCTTTTAAAACCTTTATCTTATCATCAAGCTTGCTCTTTAAATCACTTATCTTATTATCATATTCTTTTAACTGCATTGTAAAATCTGTGCGCGTATCACTTTTAACCATTGCAAGATCGCGTCTAATTTGTAACTCAGCTATCTGATCCTGTAATGCTTTTATATATGTTTCAGATGTAGCCGATGCAAGATAATCTGCTAATTTCGGATCCTGTTTTGCAAGTTCACTTCTGTATTGTTTCAATATTTCAGTTGATGCCTCAAGTTCAATCTGTGCCGCATTTTTCTGTGCTTCAAATTGTGCAAGCTGCGTAATAAGTGTTTGTGCTTGTTGATCAAGTGCAATAATACCACCGCGCTCCTGGTACGATCTTAAAATTTCTTCAGCTTCGTTTAATTGTTCTTTCTTTTCAAGTCTCTGCTCAGCTAAAAAATCCCTTATAAAGGTTAATTGGTTTCTGCTGATTTCAAGATTATACGATAAGTATTCCTGTGCATATATATTTGCAATCAGCGATGCTTCTTTTGGCTGCTGCGATTCTACACTTATATCAAGTATATCAAGTCCGCGCTTTTGTTCGATTTGCACTGCATTGCCAAGTACACCTGCAATCTCAGGAACACTTGCGGGTTTTTTATCTTCACCAAATTTATCAATCACTAAAAGATTAAATGATTCCTGGTCATTACTCTTTAATAAAGTGTCTAATAATATTCCTGCAATTCTATCACGCAGGTTATAACTTTTTAATATTTCAATTTCATTTGCAATAAACCTGTCATTACCGTAATCACTAATTTCTGGCATAAGAGGGGATTGCAATATGCTACCGCCGGGTTTTGTAATTTTTAATGATGTTGAAGTGCGAAAAATATTAGGTGCTGTAATTGCATATATTATTGATATAACCAAACTGGCAGCAAGTATTGCTATTACAGGTTTAAGGTTAGCAGTAAAAAGAATTAAATAATCTTTTAACGTACTGCTTTGATTTTCTTCAAGGTTTAATTCATTTAAATTTTGATTGCTCATAATCCGGTTTCTATTTTGTGATACTTATTATAAGTGCAGCTAATGAAGCAAGTGCTGTTGTAACTGATAAGTAAAATGAAATGTCTTCTCTTAAAAAGTAACGCGGCTCTCCCGGTACAAGTACAACATCACCGGCATTTAAAACCGGAAAAATTATCTCTGTTGTTAAACTGTCTTCCCATAGTAATTCATTTAGATTATATCTGGTAAGTTTATTTCCATCTTCATTTTTTGCCCTGTAAATTCTTAAATCTTCCATCATTGCATCCTCAAGCGGACCGCCGGCGTATGATATAAGGTCATTCATTGTGCTGTGTGCGGGTATTACATAATAGCCCGGGTATTTTACATAACCCCATAATTGTACTTTAATATTAATTCCGGAAGGATCAGAATAATCAAAAAGTCCACCCTGCGTCTGCCTGTAATTATTTAGGTTACTCCCAATTTGAACATCTTCCTGTGCATATATAAATGACAGACTGTTAACGATTAGAAATACAAGAAAAATGATTCTTTTCATTATACCATTGAAATTTTATTGTTAATAATTCAAATATAAACATCTTTTCTTTAATTAGTAATTAACAATTAGTAAATAGTGATTAGTAAGTAGGAAGTAGGAAGTAGTAGGTTGTAAGTGGTAAATATTTATAGGTTATCATTTTATAGTGTTAACTAAGAACTAATAAGCATTTCTAATTTTAAATAAATCCCAGTATCTAAAATTTAGCTTCTAGTATCTAACATCTCACATAGTGGCAAGCAGCATCCAGTATTAAAGCGAGTTCCCAACCTTAATTCTTATATTAACAAAGATTGATGATAACCCGATACCGCCTCCTTTAAGATTTGTAACTATAACACTTGGTCCCAATGCAATTGAACTGTATGCCCAGTAATCAAATATCTTTTGTATGCTTATATCCATTACAAACTGGTTGCTTCTTACAGGACTATCAAACATGTAATCCATTCTTAAATCAAATACACTTCCGGCCAGTGTTAACTCACGACCCGAAAATCCAATATGGTATTCATCAATAAAACTTGCAGCATAAAACTTTCCTCGTAATGCTCCAAGTACTTTTACAGGATATCGGAATTCCCAGTTTACAAATCCGCCTTCTAATAAGTAAGGTTGATATTTTAATGTACCATCCGAATTGTAAACTAAATTGTTTTTGTTTACGGTGTTAATAGTATATTTTCTTATAAGTGTTTCAGAAAACTCGCTCGAAGCGCTTAAGTATCCAATCTCAAAAAAGTTACCAAATGGGATGGTATATGCAAACTGAATTCCGTCTGTAACATAAAGATTATTATGATTTTCAGAACTTTTAAGTTCTGTCATTGCATCTACAGATATAAACATTCCTGCTCTTACACCAAGTATATGAAAACTTACGTCAGTGTAATTTGTTTCTAAAGCACCAGAGTATGGTGTACCAAATCCAATTGAAAGTCCAATATCTTTTTTAAGTGGTATTCCAAATCTTTCGCCGCCCATTATTTGTATATATGGATTTATATAGCCTAAGGTGGGTGATATCTGGAATACAGTTGGCGGATCTAGAATATTATTAAATCGCAGCTTTTCTATAATTCGTGTAAAAATACTTGTGTAACCAATAGTTTCTTCTAAATTAAGTTTAAACGGATAGGTTAATATTCTTGCTCGTGTTTCCGGTTTTAATGCAAGCAGGGGATAAAGACTACCTTTAACAGATATTGTCTGATCAGTAGCATTTCTAACGTCAACAACTATTTCAGCTTTCGGGTCAGGAGGATCAATAAAAAGTTCTTCTTGTATGTGAATAAACAAACTATCATCAAGTGGTTCCATTTGATAGTATAATATCGGTTCTTCTTCTTCCTGTGCAAATAAAATAGTATTACCTGCTGATAACAGCATTATAAATCCAATATATAGTAATAGCCTGATGTAATTTTTCATATTCCAGATATAATTAGTTTAATCACTCACTAAAGTTAAAACAAATATCAGACCTAAAAAAGGTATTAGATTTGAAACAGGATTGAGTACCAAAATGTAATTATTACAACTCAAAAGCAACATATCAACATTTAAGTAATATATTTTGTGTCATAGTTAACTAAAATTTTCCTTCCATTCACTAATAACTGCATACAACAAATTAATTATTTCCCACTACTCACAATCAACCACTTACAACCAACTACCCCCCACAATTCAATATAATCCTTCATTGTTCATTATACATTGTAAATTGTACATTATAAGGAGCTTCCCACTTTTAGTCTTACATTTACAAAAAGGGAAGTAAAGCCTGGTTTTCCATTATCAAGAGTTCCAAATATTACACTCGGACCGATAGTGATTGCTGCAAAAGCCCAGTACTCAAATACTTTTTGAACAAGAATATCCATTACATATTGTGGTTCTCGTTCTTTGCTTTTAACCATTGCATCAAATCTTAAATCAAAAACACTCCCGGCCAGGCTAAGTTCTCTTCCTGTATATCCAATATGAATTTCATTTAAATATTTTTCTACATATATCTTACTTCGCGTTGATTCCAGTATTTTTATTGGATACCTGAATTCCCAGTTATAAAAAGCTCCCTCTACAAGAAAAGGATCCAGTATCCTTCCATTTTTTAACCTGGCAATATTTTGTTCCGATGAATATAAAAGAGTCTGTAGGCTGTCAAAATTATCTATTGATTTGAAATAACCGAACTCAAAGAAATTACCAAATGGTACAATATAACTTACCTGGTATGATTTTGTTATGTAAATGTTGTTGTGATTATTTGAGTGCTTATGTTCAATAAAAGTATCATCATTGCTTATATAACCAACTTTTAAACCAAGTATATGAAAATTTATTTCGTAGAAATTGGTTTCTATTGCTCCCGAATACGGATTACCAATTCCAAATGAAAAACCAACATCCTTTTTTAATGCAAAACCAAACCGTTCACCACCCATAAACTGCAAAAAAGGATTTATGTATCCCAATGTTGGTGATATCTGAAAAACACTTGGTGGGTTTACTATTTTTTTTGATCTTAATTTATTTAAAACATTAGTAAATACACTGCCGTAATTAATTGTTTCTTCAAGGTTTAGCTTAAATGGGTAAACAAGAATTCTTGATCTCAAATCTTCTTCTAGTGCCAGCAACGGGTAAAGTGCACCTTTTACAGAAATTGTCTGATTTGTGTTATCTCGCAAGTCCACAATTACTTCCGCTTTGGGATCAGGCGGTTCAATAAAAAATCGTTCCTGTATTTTAATAAACAGACTATCATCAAGTGGTTCCATTTGAAAATATAATATTCTTTCTTCTTCCTGTGAATATCCACTGAAAGAAAAAACAAATAAGAACAGGAAGAACAAAATAAGATTATTTCGTTTCATAGTTTTTTTGTGTAGTTATAAAACATCGATTTCTAAATACTCAATCTTTTATTATTTATAATATGCTATAAAATTATAACATGAAATATCAATTTGATTGGTTACTAATATGTTGTAATTATTTGTTAGTGAAAGAATAAATGCAATAGTGACTTACTTTTGGAAGCAGTATCAAAGTAAATCTGTTTAATTAGCGTTATCCGGATGTCAATGCGATTGTTACTTGGGGGTTTAAGAATGGATTTAGTGATGAAAGGTTGCTTTGATTATTTTGTGCTAGGTGATTTTGGGGCAAAAATACTTGAAATATCTAATATCTTGTAATCCAAAATGGTAATAGAATTCTACATACTTAAAAATCTGATAACTAAAATCGCTAATTATACTAAAATAGAATATTTACGATCATTACCTAATATTCTAAAAATCATTTTATACTATATTATTTATTTCTTCCACTTTTAATTGGAAGCATAAATCTATTTAATTTTGCTATATAACACTGACAACTCACTACTTACTAGTCACTGCAAACTAATCCATCTTTTAACAAATAATTCTTACCCGATTTTTCACAAAATGCTTTTCCCATTTCATCAAATCTAAGTCTTTTTCCTGCTTCAGAATACCAGCCAATAACTTTTCCTGGGTTCCCAACAACAAGAGCATAATCAGGAATATCCTTTGTAACAACCGCTCCAGCACCTATCATACAATGTTTACCAAGTGTTGTTCCGCAGACAATAGTTGCATTTGCTCCGATTGAAGCTCCTTCTTTTACAAGAGTTTTAATGTAAAACTGTGCTCCCACTTGTGGGTACTTACATTTTGGATTGAGTATATTAGTAAAAACCATCGATGGGCCGCAGAATACATAATCTTCTAATGTAACCCCTTCATATATCGAAACATTGTTTTGTACTTTACAATAATCCCCAATCGTAACATTGTTACCAACATTTACATTTTGCCCGAAAACACAACTCTTACCAATCTTGCTCCCTTTTTGAATATGTGAAAAGTGCCATACTTTAGTTCCTTCCCCGATTTCAACACCATCATCAACAACAGCGTGTTCATTTACATAGTAGTTTTTATTATCACTCATAAAAAATTCTCCAATTCATTTTTACTATCTGTGGTGATCCGCAAAATCAGTGTCATCCGTGTGCTATTGCTTAAGGATTAAAACAGCAACGGATGAAACAATTCATTTACTTTAGTAACCGGCAAATGTCTGATATCATAAGCCGCCTCAATGGAAGGTCTTGCTGTTTCAATTCCAAAACCGTTACCTGCAACTATGCCTTCATAGATTTTTGTATGAAGATCAGTAAAACCTTCAGTAAATTCTAACTCTTTTCCATCAATAGTTATAGATCTGTGAGTAGATTTATTTTTTTCAACTGCATCTTTTGGCAAATCTTTGCCATCAATTGAAAGATACCATTTAACGTTAGCGTTTTGTAACTCAATAAATCCTGCAGCCTTGCTTGGTTCTCTTAGGAAAAGATGATTCTTTTGCACGCTACCAAACATCCACATAAGCATATCAAAAAAGTGGATGCCGATATTTGTTGCTACACCGCCTGATACATCTTCTCTTCCTTTCCACGAATAATTATACCACGGTCCCCGAGAAGTGATGTATGTTAACACAACCTCATGTTTGTGACCACTCTTTGCCTTTTCAAGTTCCTTTTTAATGGCTACTAAAGCAGGGTGGACTCTAAGCTGAAGAATGGTGTAAACCTTTTTCCCTGTTTCACTTTCAATTTCCTGCAACTGATCAAGATTCCACGGATTAAGTACCAATGGTTTTTCGCAAATTGCATCTGCACCTACTCGTAAACCTAATCTAATATGAGCATCATGTAAGTTATTTGGGGAACAGATAGATAAATAGTCTATTTTCTCAGGTGAATGAGTTCTTCTAAGTTTTTCCAGATGTCTATCAAATCTTTCAAACTCAGTAAAGTAACTTGTTTTAGGAAAATAACGATCGAGTATTCCTACTGAATCGTGCGGATCAACAGCCGCAACAAGATTATTTCCTGTATCTTTAATTGCTTGTAAATGTCTTGGTGAGATGTATCCAGCTACACCTGTAATTGCAAAGTTTTTCATATTCTCTTAATTGTTAAATTATTTCATTGTTTAAGTAAGCTGTTATCAGTTTAATCAGCGTTACCTGCCTGTTGATAAAAGTAGATCCGCGTTCCATTATTTTAAGCTTTAAAAAGCCTTTCAGATTTAACTCCTGCTCTTTCAAAAGCATTTCGTGTATCAAGAACTACTTTAGAACTTGAGGCTATAAATTTATACTTATAATCAGAATGATCAGTGCTTAAAAGAACTAAATCATATTTAGCAAGATTCTTTTTACTCAACTCAACAGATTCCATATCATACTGGTATTTACGAGTTTTAGGAAGTTTTGGTACATAAGGATCATTATAATCTACTTTTGCACCTTTCTCTCTAAGTATTTCAATCAACTTAAGTGAAGGAGATTCACGCATATCATCAATGTCTTTTTTGTATGATGCGCCTAGTATAAGTACCTTAGAGCCGTTTAATGATTTCTTAAATTTGTTTAAAACTTCGCCAGCTTTCTCAATAACATAGTATGGCATAAAAGTATTAATCTCACCAGCCAGTTCAATAAACTTTGTACTGATTTCAAACTCACGTGCTTTCCATGTAAGATAAAATGGATCGATAGGGATGCAATGTCCGCCTAAACCTGGACCCGGATAGAATGCCTGAAATCCAAATGGTTTTGTTGCAGCCGCATCAACAACTTCCCAAACATCTATATCCATTCGCTCAAAAACCATTTTAAGTTCATTAACAAGTGCAATGTTTATTGAACGATAAATATTCTCAAGAAGTTTTGTAGCTTCCGCGGCTCTTGGTGATGATACCGGGACTGTTTTAACTATAACCTGGTTATATATTGATAAAGCAACTTTTAAACAATTATCTGTAACTCCACCTACCACTTTTGGTATTGTTGCGGTTGAGTATTTAGGATTATTTGGATCTTCTCGTTCTGGTGAAAATGCTAAATAAAAATCTTTACCAACAACAAATTTCTTAACTTTTGAATTTTTGGCTTGCCATCCCTCTGGGAGAATTTTGATATTTGAATTTTGTGTAATTGGTGCATTCTCAAACATCGGTAAAAGAATTTCTTCGGTGGTGCCTGGATAAGTAGAAGATTCTAATGATACAAATTGTCCGGCTCTTAAATATTGCGCTATAATTTTACCTGAATTTTCAATGTAAGTCATATCAGGTTCGCGGTGTTCATTAAGTGGTGTAGGTACGCAAATTATTATTGCGTCAACTTCCGGCAGTCTAGAAAAATCTGCCGTTGGAAAGAATTTTCGACTCGAGATAGCTTTACTTATTTTTTCAGTTTTGATATGCTTAATATAGCTTTTACCGGAATTTAGTATTGGGATTTTAGATGCATCTATATCAAAACCTATAGTATTAAATCCTTTTAATGCATACTCTAATGCAAGTGGCAGCCCAACATATCCAAGACCAATTATACCAATAATAGCGGATTTATTTTCAATTTTTTTTAGTAGTTGATTGTGCATGGTATTTTTCCCAATAATATTTTTGAAAATAGTGGTTTCATTGTTTGTAAAGATTTTATGATAGTAAAAATAGCGAAAATGTTAATAAATATTTTTCAATCATAGAGTATTCTATTAATAAAAGAGACTTCTGAAAAATGCAGTTTGTCATTCTTGTGCAAACGGGAATCCAGTGAATCTAAAATAGATTCCAGCATTCGCGAGAATGACATTTAATAAAAAATTTATTTTTCAGAAGTCAATTAAATTTGTTTCCCCAAATTGCGCACCTTAATTTTGATAAAAGAAATTTTATCAATTTTTTACTGGCTGATCTATGAACCTTCAGACTAAAAACACACCGATAGATTTTAACATTGTTAATCAAAAAATAATAGAAAGTAAATTAGATAATCCCGGTAAAGCAACAATAAGAGAAATAAAAAAATTAGTTGATGAGATAGAAAAAGCTACGGGCGAAAAGTTTGTTCGCATGGAAATGGGTATTCCGGGACTTCCGCCAACCAAAATTGGTGTTGATGCAGAAATTGAAGCTCTTAAAAAAGGTGTGGCCGCAATATATCCTGATATTTATGGTATTCCGGAACTGAAAAAGGAAACATCACGCTTTGTAAAAATGTTTATGGATATTGATGTTAGTCCAGAAGGTTGCATCCCAACTTGCGGCTCTATGATGGGAAGTTTTGCGGCTTTTATGACTATAAATAGATGTTGTGCAGAAAAAGATACTTCTTTGTTAATTGATCCTGGTTTTCCTGTTCATCGCCAGCAGTTAAAAGTGCTTAATCAGAAAATGGAATGTTTTGATGTTTATAATTATCGTGGTGATAAATTAAGAGATAAACTTGAATCTATAATGAGCAAGGGAAATATATCCTGTATGCTTTATTCAAATCCAAATAATCCTTCCTGGATTTGCTTTACCGAAAAAGAACTTAAAATTATCGGTGATCTTTGTAACAAGTATGACGTTATCGCCATAGAAGACTTAGCTTACTTTGCAATGGATTTCAGAACTGATATGTCCAAACCTGGTGTCCCTCCTTATCAACCAACAGTTGCAAAATATACTAACAACTATATTCTTACTATCTCAAGTTCAAAAGCGTTCAGCTATGCAGGACAAAGAGTAGGGATGATGATTATTTCTGATGAACTTTATAACAGAAATTATCCTAAACTAAAAAACTATTATGCAAAAGATCTTTTCGGTTACTCTATGGTTTTTGGAAGTATTTATACTTTAAGTGCAGGTATTACACATTCATCTCAATATGCCCTTGCAGCAATATTTAAAGCGGCTAATGATGGCAAATTAAATTTTGTTGAAGAAGTAAAAGAGTATGGTGAAAAAGCACATATAATGAAAAAAATATTTACTGATAATGGTTTTAAGATTGTGTATGATAAAGATGAAGATGAACCAATTGCTGACGGATTTTATTTTACATTCTCTTATCCAGGTTATAGTGGGGAAGAATTATTAAATAAACTTTTATATTATGGAGTTAGTGCAATATCATTAGCAATTACAGGCAGTGAAAGACTCGAAGGAATTCGTGCCTGTGTATCATTAGTTAAAAGAGATCAGTTTAAAGATTTAGAGTTTAGATTAAAACGATTTAATGAAGATCATCAGAAAATATAAATCGTTTAGATAAAAATTATTTTAATATTTCATCTTTCATTTTCTTTTGATCTGGCTTTGGGTGAACGTGATGATCTTTTTCTTCATCTTCTTTAATAATCACGGAAGCTAGAATAGATACTAACAATGTTCCCATAATTACAAGCAGAGATGTTTGTACAGGTATATGAACCCAGCCGGAGATTATCATCTTAACGCCAATGAAAAGTAGGATAAAAGAAATTCCAAACTTTAAGTAACGGAAAAGATTTAGTATTCCTGCCAAAGCAAAAAACAAAGATCGCAAACCAAGTATTGCAAATAGGTTTGATGTTATCACAATAAATGAATCCTGGGTTATTGCCAATACTGCCGGAATTGAATCAATAGCAAAAACAACATCAGTGGATTCAAGAAGTACAACAGTAATAAATGCAACTGTTGCATAAGTTTCACCATTATGTTTTACAAAAAAGTGATCGCTTCCAACATCAGTTTTTATCTTAAACATTTTTTTTGCAAGCTTAACAAATATGTTGTGGTCAGGATGAATTTCTTCTTCTTTTGATAAAAACATTTTTATTGCTGTAAAGACAAGCACAGCTCCAAGTAAGTAAATCATAAAACTAAATGTTTTGATCAGTTGAACACCAGCCACTATAAATAAAATTCTTAAAACAATAGCTCCGATGATTCCCCATTTTAATATTCTGGGTTGATGTTGTTCTTTTATTCCCATCATACTAAAGATTAAAATGAATACGAATAGATTATCAACTGAAAGAGAGTATTCAATTAAATATCCTGTAATAAATTCAAATGCTTTGCTATTGCCATCAGGAAGGTAAAAATAAATTGTAGCCCCAAACATTAATGCTGTTGTAATCCAAACAGCAGACCAAATTAGTGCAGTTTTTACAACTATCTTTCCTTTACGATGATCTGTAACATACATGTCTATTAAAAAGATTATGATGAACAGCAGAATAAAAACTATCCAGAGAATGTTTTCAGGGTTCATAACTTAACAACTGATTATTGATTAATGAGTGATCAAAAAAATATTGAACTACACTTAATTGAAAATATTGGAAATCTTAATTGAAATTTATCTAAAATGAGATAAATGAGAAAGAGCTTGTAACTCTTATTTGAACTATTATGTGATTATGTTGAATAAGTGAGTAGAAAACTTTATGTTTTCTACTCGCAATAAAATATATACTAGCACATCATCCCATAAAGAAGCTTAACAAAATACCTGCTGCAACTGCACTGCCTATAACACCCGCAACGTTTGGTGCCATTGCATGCATTAACAAGTGATTTGTTTTATCGTATTGTAATCCTACAACCTGAGAGACTCTTGCACTGTCCGGTACTGCTGAAACACCCGCATTACCTATTAGAGGATTTATTTTATTTCCTTCTTTTAAGAATAAGTTCATAAACTTTGCAAACATTACACCACCAAATGTAGCAACCATAAATGATACGGCACCGAGAGCAAATATTCCAACTGATTTTGCAGTTAAAAAAGTTGTTGCCTGTGTTGATGCACCAACTGTTAAACCTATTAAGATTGTTACAATATCAATAAGTGAACCCTTTGCAGTATCCGCTAATCTTTTTGTAACTCCGCTTTCCTTAAGAATATTTCCGAAGAAAAGCATACCTAACAAAGGCATTGCACTTGGAGTGATTAAAGTTGTGAGTATTAACCCAACAATAGGGAAGAGCACTTTTTCTAATCGTGAAACCGATCTTGGTGGTTTCATTCTTATCAATCGTTCTTTATCAGTTGTAAGCAGCTTCATTATTGGAGGCTGGATTACAGGAACAAGTGCCATATACGAATATGCTGAAACTGCTATAGCTCCAACCAATTCAGGTGCCAGTTTTGAAGCAAGAAATATTGCGGTGGGCCCATCAGCGCCACCTATAATACCAATTGCAGCAGCTTGTTCCGGTAAGTAACCAAGAACTAGTGCAATCATATAAGCGCCAAATATACCTAACTGAGCAGCTGCGCCGAGAAGTAATAATTTTGGATTTGAGAGAAGTGTTGAAAAATCCGTCATCGCACCAATGCCTAAAAATATAAGCGGCGGATAAATTCCTTTAAGTACTCCAAAATATAAATAGCTCATAACACTGCCAGGTTCATAAATTCCGATCTGAAGATTAGCTCCTTCAAGAAAGGGAATATTTCCAATCAAAATTCCAAATCCAATCGGAACCAAAAGCAATGGTTCATAATCCTTAGCGATTGCAAGATATATAAATGCCAATGCGACGGAAATCATTATTAAGTGCCCAATTGTAAAATGGGGGAATGCAGTGTACTTAAAGAACTGATCGAAGCCGTGAACCATAAATTCGAATAATTGTTCCATTGCTAGTCTCCAATTTCGATAAGAACATCGCCTTCAAGAACTGAATCACCTGATTTAACTTTTATGGTTTTTATTATGCCGTCTTTATCAGCATTAATGTTATTCTCCATCTTCATAGCTTCAAGGGTGATTAACTTTGCACCTACTTTTACTGTTTCTCCTTCTCTAACATGTATATTAAGTATAACACCAGGTAAAGGTGATTTTACATAACCTGCACCTTTTGGAGCGCCAGGTGCACTGGTTTTTTGTTGTGATGGAACTGAATCAGTTGTTGGAACTGCAACAGAGCGTACAAGTTTTGGAGTTTTACTTTGAGCAATAACCTTATCAACTTCTACTTTATAAGTTGCGCCGTTAACTTCTATTTCAGCAATATTATCTTCAACGTTAACAACGTTAACATCGTATTTGTTGCCTTGAATTGTAAACTTAAATTTTTTCATAATATTTATCCTCGATTATCTTGGATGCTGTCTTAATCCGTAAATTTTAGAACTCCACGGTGAATAAGTTCTTGATGTTTGATTTATAGTTAATACCGTGTCCTCCTTATCATGCATTTCAGAATAGTATAGATGTAATGCCATTGCGATTGCAGCGTTCACTTCACCTGAGATACTTATATCTTCTTTTACTTCTATAACTTTGCCTTCTCTTCGTAAAAGTCTTTTTACGTTTATCTGAAGTACCTTGGTGAGATTGAAGAAGAGCAAGTACAAAAGCAATAACGCCACAAATACTACAACATAACCTATTACTGTCATTCCTATTCCAAACGGATCGAGTTTGAGGAATAGATCAGAGTTTCTTTTAATTACTGCATTTGATGAGTCAATTGCAGCTTGCTGTTGTAATAATCCTAAAAACATTTTTTATCCTTTCTTATAGTGGTAGATTGGAATGTTTTTTTGGAGGATTTACATCCTTCTTTGTTGCAAGTGATTGCAAAGCGCGAATTACTCTGAACCTTGTATTTCTTGGTTCGATAACATCATCAATATAACCGTACTTTGCTGCAACATAAGGTGTAGCAAATTTCATTCTGTAATCTTCTTCACGTTCTTTTACAAATTTAATTCTTTCTTCAGGATCAGTAATCAATTGTAATTCTTTTTGATGAAGAACTTCTATTGCACCTTTTGGACCCATCACTGCAATCTCAGCACCCGGCCATGCGTAATTTATATCGCCACGCAAATGTTTTGAACTCATTACATCATAAGCACCGCCGTATGCTTTACGAAGTATGACAGTTACTTTTGGTACTGTTGCTTCGCCGTATGCAAATAAAAGTTTTGCACCATGAATAATAATTCCACCATACTCTTGTGTTGTTCCAGGTAAGAATCCAGGAACATCAACAAATGTTACAATAGGAATATTAAACGCATCACAGAATCTAACAAAGCGTGCAGCCTTGCGTGATGAGTTAATATCAAGTACACCAGCTAAGTAGCTCGGTTGATTAGCTACAATGCCTACTGACATTCCATTAAATCTTGCAAAGCCTGTAATGATATTTGGAGCGTAATGTCTTTGTACTTCTAAAAATTCATGATAATCTACAACTGCATGTATTACGTCTTTAACATCGTAAGGTTTATTAGTTGCTTCCGGTATTAGTGAATTGAGAGCATCCTCAAGTCTATCAATAGGATCATCACATGGTAAAAGTGGTGGATCTTCTAAATTGTTTTGTGGTAAATAACTGAGAAGTTTTCTAATTAGTTGGATTCCTTCTTCTTCACTGTCTGCAACAAAATGTGTAACACCTGATTTTGCACCATGCACCATTGCGCCGCCGAGTTCTTCTTCGGTAACAGTTTCACCGGTTACAGTCTTTACAACTTTTGGTCCCGTAACAAACATATAACTTGATTTGTTGGACATGATAATAAAATCGGTAAGAGCGGGTGAGTAAACAGCACCACCGGCACACGGTCCAAATACTGCTGAGATCTGTGGGATTACGCCTGATGCTAAAATATTTCTTTGGAAAATATCTGCATATCCACCAAGTGATTTAACACCTTCCTGAATACGAGCACCACCACTATCATTTATTCCGATAATCGGTGCGCCGACTTTCATTGCTTTATCCATAACCTTACATATTTTCTGAGCGTACATTTCAGATAATGAACCGCCAAATACAGTAAAGTCCTGAGAGAATACATATACTAATCTTCCATCAATTGTTCCGTACCCGGTTACAACTCCATCTGATAAGTATGATTCTTTATCTAATCCAAAATCAATACTGCGATGACAAACAAACATATCGAATTCTTCAAAGCTGCCTTCATCAAGCAAAAGAGCGATTCTTTCCCTTGCAGTTAACTTGCCCTTTTTGTGTTGAGATTCGATGCGCTTTTCTCCGCCACCAAGCTTAGCTTGCTGACGCAGTGCCATCAACTCTTTTATTTTATCTTCCATTGCCATTTTGTTTACCTGTAAAATATATTTTATATAGTATAGTGCTTATTAATTTCTATTCCGGTTTTTCGCAGAGTTCTGTTAAAACTCCAAATGTAGATTTCGGATGCAAGAAAGCAATGTTCAATCCTTCAGCACCTTTTCTTCCTTTTTCATCAATAAGAATTACATTTTTAGATTTAACTTCTTCAAGTGAGTTTTGCAATCCATTAACTGCGAAAGCAAGATGATGAATTCCTTCACCTTTCTTTTCAATAAATTTGCCAATTGGTCCATCTGGAGAAGTTGACTCAAGTAATTCTATTTTTGTTTGGCCAACCATAAAGAAAGCAGTTTTAACTTTTTGATCAGCAACTTCTTCAACTGCGTAGCATTTTAATCCAAGTACATTTTCATAATACTTAATTGCTTCATCAATATTTTTAACTGCAATTCCGATATGTTCTATGTGAGATATGTTCATATTTTTTATTGATTGATTATTAATGTTTAGAAAATAATTAAAATCGTAACGTTTTTACAAAGTAAGTGCCAGCATCAATTATTTTAAGGAAATTGATTTTAATGTTAATAGAGCGAATTGACAATTGTTAATCAATTCTTACTAAATGTAAAAAAAATAATTTCTTTTCCTGTTAGTGAGAAATAAGATAGTTTAATTAAAGTTAAACCTATCAAATCCATTCTTAAATGATTAAATAAAAAGTTGTTATAGCTTCTTGCACGGAAAGTTCAAATTCTCTATTTTTACACGCTAATTTTTGAGGAAATCAATTAGTTTAGTTTCTTCAAGAAATCTGCCGGGATGGCGGAATTGGTAGACGCACAGGACTTAAAATCCTGTGTTCCGTTTGGGACGTGCCGGTTCGACTCCGGCTCTCGGTACATTCTTAAATAACTAATATCAAATCCCAAATTATAAGTTTGGGATTTGTATTTTGGTAATTATGATTTTGTACTGGGCTCTTAGCTCAGTTGGTTAGAGCGTCTGCTTGACGTGCAGAAGGTCAAAGGTTCGACTCCTTTAGAGCCCACACATTGGATCTTTAGGAGGCACAGCTCAAAAATCTTTTATCGGAGTTTACTCCGATTTTTTTTATAAGAAGTTAATTATGAGTAAAATAAAAATAACATTTCCAGATGGAGCAGTTAAAGAGTTTGATAACGGTATAACCGGTTATCAAATTGCTCAATCAATTTCATCTCGATTAGCAGATGAAGTTCTTGCAGTTAAGTTTAATGATGCAATAAAAGATTTACATCGTGCTATTGAGGGAGATGGAACTGTTAAGTTTTTAACTTTTGATGATGTTGAAGGTAAAGAGGTTTATTGGCATTCATCATCGCATTTAATGGCTCATGCTGTGCAGGATATTTTTCCCGAAGCAAAATTTGGTGTTGGGCCTGCAATAGAAGCGGGATTTTATTATGATATTGATATTAATACTCAGCTTTCCGAAGATCATTTAAAACAAATTGAAGATAAAATGTTAGCTCTTTCAAAAACTGATACAAGATTTGAAAGAGAAGAATTATCTCAACAAGATGCGATTGAATATTTTAAGAAGAAAGGTGATCAATATAAAGTTGAACTTCTTTCTGAAATGGATGAGACTAAAGAAAAGATAAGTATTTATAAAGAAGGTTCATTTACTGATCTTTGCCGCGGACCTCATTTACCAAATCCTGGTAAAATAAAGTTTGTTAAGCTGCTTAACATATCCGGTTCTTATTGGCGCGGTGATGAGAAGAATAAACAGTTACAAAGAATTTATGGAATAACTTTCCCTAAAAAGAAAATGTTGGATGATTATCTTTTCATGCTTGAAGAAGCAAAGAAAAGAGATCATCGTAAACTTGGTAAATCTTTAGATTTATTTAGTGTTCATGAAGAAGCTGGCGCAGGATTGATTTATTGGCATCCAAAAGGTGCAAGAATAAGATTAGAAGTAGAAGATTTCTGGCGTAAAGCACATTTAGAAAATGGATATGAGTTACTTTATTCTCCACATATGGGAAAAAGCTGGTTGTGGGAAACAAGCGGACATTTAGGATTTTATAAAGATAGTATGTATGCGGGAATGAAGGTTGATGAACAGGATTATTATATCAAACCAATGAATTGTCCTTTTCATATTATGATATATAAAACTCATTTACGTAGTTACAGAGATTTGCCTTTACGCTGGGCAGAATTAGGAACAGTATATCGATACGAAAAAAGTGGTGCTCTCCATGGATTGCTTCGAGTAAGAGGATTTACCCAGGATGATGCGCATATCTTTTGTACCGATGATCAAATGGAATCTGAGATTATTGAAGTTATAAGATTTGCAAAATATGTTCTAGGTTCTTTTGGATTTACAGAGATGAATTATTATCTGTCAACAATGCCGGAAAAAGCTGTTGGTGAACCTGAATTGTGGCTCAAAGCCGAAGATTCATTAAGGAAAGCTTTAGAAAAAGAAAATTTATCTTATGAAGTAGATGAAGGTGGCGGTGCTTTTTATGGACCAAAGATCGATATCAAAATAAAAGATGCACTTGGTAGAGAATGGCAGTTAAGTACAATCCAGTTTGATTTTAATTTGCCAGAACGATTTGGAATGACTTACATCGGAGAAGATGGAAAAGAACACAGACCTTTCATGGTACATCGTGCATTACTCGGATCGATCGAAAGATTTTTTGGAATTTTAATTGAACATTATGCTGGCGAATTTCCATTGTGGTTAGCTCCAACTCAGGTTGCAATTGTTCCCGTTTCTCAGAATTATATAGAATATGCTCATCAAGTTGCTGATACGTTGAGAAAACAAGGTATTCGTTACGAAGTTGATGAAAGAAATGAAAAAATTGGCTATAAAATCCGTGATTGGGAGATGCGTAAAGTTTCATATATGCTTGTAGTTGGTGAAAAAGAAAAGGAAGCAAATGCAGTTTCCGTAAGAAAACACAAAGAAGGTGACCAGGGTTCTTTGGCTTTATCAGAATTTATTGATAAAATTGTGATCGAAATTAAAAATAAAGTTTGATTTTATCTATTAACATTAAAAGAGGTTAAGTATCAGTCAGAAACAATCTGTTCGTATAAACGAAGAAATAAAAGCTGCAAAAGTTAGAGTAATTGATGTAGATGGTTCGCAATTAGGTGTTTATACAGTTAGAGATGCAATTAGGTTATCTGAAGAAAGGGGACAGGATCTTGTTGAAATAGCCCCGCAAGCAGTGCCTCCTGTTTGTAAGATTATCGATTTTGGTAAGTTCAAATATGAACAACAAAAGCGTGAAAAGATTCAGAAGAAGAATCAGGTTGTTTCAATTCTTAAAGAAATAAGAATGCATCCTAATACAGATGTTCATGATTTTGAATTTAAAGCTAAACACGCGCAAAATTTTCTTGAAGAAGGAAATAAAGTTAAAGTAAGCGTTATGTTTAAGGGTCGTGAAATGGCCTACACTGAACAAGGCGAAGAGTTATTAAAAAAGTTTATTGAAAAGTTGGAAGATGTATCTAAAGTTGAGTCTCCAATTAAACTTGAAGGAAGAAATATGGCTACCATATTAGTTCCTCAATCTAAAAAAGCAAAGAAAACAAATAAGCAGGAATAATTTAATATGCCAAAAATGAAAAGCAATCGTGGTGCTTCTAAATCTTTTAAGAAGACTGCGTCTGGAAGTTTTAAAAGAAAGAAAGCTTATAAAAGCCACATTCTTACTTCTAAAACTACAAAGAGAAAAAGAGGGTTAAGAAAAGGCACACTTGTTAGTGATGCTGAACAAAAACGTGTTCGGATAATGGTTCAATAATAGAGAAAGATTAACAATGCCAAGATCAAAAAATAAAGTTGCTTCGCATAGAAGAAGAAAAAAACTGTTAAAACTTTCCAAAGGATACTGGGGAAATCAAGGTAACGTTTTAACTTCAGCAAAAAACGCAATTGAAAAAGGTTTAAACCACGCTTACAGAGATAGAAAACTTAAAAAGAGAGTTTTCAGATCACTTTGGATAGTAAGAATAAATGCTGCTGCAAGAATTAATGGTACAACTTATTCAAGATTGATTGATGCACTTAATAAAAAAGGTGTTGATATTAACAGAAAAGTTCTTGCAAGTTTAGCTGCTGAAAATCCAACTGCTTTTTCTGAAGTAGTTAAGTTTTCGATTAACTAATTTTATACCCTCTTCGGATTTATTTAATTTTTCATCCGTCGAGGGTATTTTCCATTTAAACAAAACTTATGCTTGATAAAAACATTACAGAAATAAAAGAAAGTTTTTATACTGATATAAAATCAGTTTCTTCAATTAAAGATATTGAAGAAATCAGGTTAAAATATTTCAGCAGAAACGGACTTGTATCACAACTTTTTGAAGATCTTAAAGATGTTGTGAAGGAAGAAAAACCAATACTTGGTAAAAAACTAAACTTACTTAGGAATGAAGTTTCATCTTACTTTGAAGAAGTTAAAGAGAGAATATCTTCGACTCAATCAAACAAAGAAAATGAAATCGATCTTACTTTACCGGGAAAGAATTACATTGTTGGCAGTAAACATATTCTTACTCAAACTTTAGATGAAATAAAATCAATCTTTAAAGGATTAGGATTTTCTGTAGCTAATGGTCCTGAGTTAGAATCTGATTATTACAATTTTGAATCACTAAACTTTCCGGCAGATCATCCGGCAAGAGATATGCAGGATACATTTTTTGTAAGCAAAGATTTTTTATTACGCACACACACAACTCCTGTGCAAATAAGATTGATGGAAAAACAAGCTCCGCCGGTTCGCGCAATTATGCCAGGCAGAGTTTATCGAAACGAAGCTGTTAGTGCAAGAAGTTATTGTATGTTTCACCAGGTTGATGGAATTTATGTTGATACCGATGTAACATTTGCAGAACTAAAAGGAACTTTGGTTTCATTTGCAAAACAGTTTTACGGTTCAGATTTGAAATATCGTTTTCGTCCAAGTTTCTTTCCGTTTACAGAACCAAGCGCAGAGATGGATATTACGTGTTATTTATGTCATGGTAAAGGTTGTAAGATTTGTAAGAACTCCGGCTGGTTAGAAATTCTTGGATGCGGTATGGTTGATCCAAATGTTTTCAAGTTTGTTAATTATGATTCTGAAAAATATACTGGTTACGCTTTTGGAATGGGAATAGAAAGAATTGCTTTATTAAAGTATGGAATTACAGATATAAGAATTTTCTTTGATAATGATTTAAGATTCTTAAAACAGTTTTAATGCGGATATAAGAAAATGAAAATTGCACTTAGTTGGATAAAAGAATTTGTTGATCTTAATGGAATCAGCACTGATGAAATAGTTTCTCAGTTAACAATGTCCGGATTGGAAGTTGAGGATGTTGTTGATCAATCTAATCTATATAAAAATTTTATTGTTGGATTTGTTAAAGAAACTCAAAAACATCCTAATGCAGATAAGCTAACAATATGTAAAGTGTTTGATGGTAAAGATGATTTGCAAGTTATTTGTGGTGCTTCAAATGTAAGTGCTGGACAGAAAATTGTTTTTGCTCCAATCGGAACTGAAATACCGAATGGAAATTTTGTAATTAAAAAAGCAAAGATTCGTGGTGTTGAATCCAATGGAATGATTTGTGCTGAAGATGAATTACTCTTAAGTGATGATCATTCCGGCATAATGGTATTGGATGAAAAGCTTGAAGCAGGAAAATCTATAACAGAAGCATTAAATCTTAACGATGTTATTTTGGAAATCGCAATAACTCCAAATCGTCCTGATGCGTTATCACACATTGGAGTTGCCAGAGATTTAGCTGCATTATTTGATCGTGATTTGATCATACCAGAAATTAAACTTAGTGAATCCAGTGAAGATGTAAATAAATTAGCTTCAGTTATTATTGAAGATGAAGTTAATTGTCCACGTTACATTGCTAAAGTTGTAAAAGATGTTAAGATAAAAGAATCGCCAAAGTGGTTAAAAGATAGATTAGAAAAAATTGGTTTGAGACCAAGAAATAATATTGTTGATATTACGAATCTTGTGTTGCACGAATGTGGACAACCGCTGCACGCTTTTGATCTTGATAAACTTAGTGATCATAAAATTGTTGTTAAGAGTACAAAGTCAGAAACAAGTTTTACATCTCTTGATTCTAAAGAAAGAAAACTTCCTCTTAATACACTTATGATTTGCGATGCAAGCAGGGAAGTTGCAATCGCTGGAGTTATGGGTGGAGAAAATTCGGAAATCACAGAAACCACAAAAAATATTTTAATTGAAAGTGCTTACTTCCATCCATCAAGCATAAGAAAAACTTCTAAGACTTTAGGATTAAGTACGGATGCTTCATATCGTTTTGAAAGAGGAACTGATCCAAACATTACTAAGTATGCTGCAGAAAGATGTGCACAACTTGTTGCAGATTTAGCTGATGGAAAAATTGCAAATGGAATTATTGATGTTTATCCAAAGGTTATTAATCCTAAAGAAATAGAATTAAGATTTTCCCGCACAACAAAAATTCTTGGTTATGATGTTGCATCAGAAAAGATTAAAAATATCTTATCAAGACTTGGATTAGCAATTAAAGTTTTGGATGAAGATAAGTTATTAGTTTCAGTCCCAACATTTCGTCCTGATATAGAACGTGAAATTGATTTGATTGAAGAGATTGCGAGAATAAATGGTTATGATAACATTCCAACAGTTTCAAAAATAAATATCACACTTGAAAAGAAAACCGATGAAACGGAAGTTGATGAAAAGATAAGACAAGCCGCTACTTCGCTCGGATTTTTTGAAATGATAAACAATCCTCTTCAATCTGAAAAGGAAGTTAAGATTTCTGGAAGTCCAGTTAAACTTGCAAATCCATTAAGTGCTGATATGGAATACTTGAGAAGCACTTTAATTTCAGGTGCTTTGATTACTGTTTCAAAAAATCTTAGACAAGGTGTAAAGGATATTAAACTTTTTGAAATTGGTGATGTATTCAATAAGACAAATGAGGGTGAAATAAAATCATTTGATGATTTTACTGAAGATCAAAATTTGCTTTTTATTATAAGCGGAAAAGAACAGGATAAAGGCTGGAATACGGAAGTTATCGATTCAGATTTCTACCTGCTTAAAGGTTTAGTTGATTCATTTCTAGCCAAAGTGTCACTTGACAATGTTTTAAATGATTCCTATTATGCGGCCGCAAATGAAATTTATGCTTATTATTTAACAAAAAACTCTAATGGAGTTGAGTTAGGTAAAGGCGGAAAAATTAAAAGCGATGTTCTAAAACAATTTGATATCAATCAGGATGTTTACTGTTTTGAGTTTAATTTTACTCATTTAAAAAATGTAAAAGCGAAAAATAATGGATATGTTGATCCGTTAAAGTATCCAAAAATTATTCGTGATTTTGCTTTTGTCCTTGATAAATCAGTAAAATATCTTGATGTAAAAGAGTTTATTAAAAAGAAAAGTTCAAATCTTCTAAAAGAAGTTTCTGTATTTGATATCTTTGAGAATGAAACTTTGGGTGAAAATAAAAAAAGCATTGCTTTTACACTCGAGTTTTATGATAAAGACAGAACTTTAACAGAAGATGAAGTTGAAAAAGATTTTAACAATTTAATATCGTTAATAACCAAAGAGTTTAACGCTCAATTACGAGGCAAATAGTTGGTTGATTTGGCAAAATATGATTCACTAATTCATGATCTTACAGCAATTGAAGCTGAGATTGCGACTTTAGGCAATAAACTAAAAGATACAGAAGAGAGAAAGACCGAATTAGAAATTCAAATAGCAAAACTACGTCAAGATAATTCCTTCCTGCAAAAAAAAATAATTGAGTTAGAACAAGAGATTTTGTTATCCAAACAAGATGAAGAGGGTAACATATTCAATACATTAAATAGCAAGGAGAAGGAAAATTTAAAGTTAAAGTTACAGGATATAATTTCTAAAATAGATTATCACTTAAGTTCTTAATAAATAAAATGATTGTTTGATGGTGTAGATAATTCAATGACTGATAAAAAGAAGCTAAAAATAAAAATCTTTGATAAAGAATATTCTTTACTTGTTGAAAATGAAGAAATAGCAAAAGAGCTGGCTATATATGTTAATAAGGTTATGGAGGAAACGAAAGACGAGTTGCCCGATCAGCCTGCTCAAACTATTGCTATTATTGCTTGTTTAAATATTGCGTACGATTTATTTATTGAAAAAAATAAAAACCGTGAGTTTCTTATACAAGCCACTGATAAAGTTAAAAGAATTAAGCTTCTTCTTAAAGAACCTGAAATGTCTGACCCATCTTAAAGTTTACCGCACTGCCGTTTTTTAATGAAAAACTAACAGTTGAATTAATAGGGAGTGTGAACTTCGGCGCGTATTACAGGCCTCACCCCGACTTGTCGGGGATTCTGACCTAGTGTTGGAACAGTGGAAGTAAAAAGCTTTCGAGCGCGTTCCCACCGTGCATTAATAGGGTTTTTCCTATTAGCCGCGGCAGTGTCGGTATTTATTCTAAATACAGTTCGGAGGAAAAAAAATGGAATTGATTATATTTATACCAATAGTAGTTGTACTGCTACCATTGGCTGCTTGGTTAGGCTGGTTTTTTAATTCTAAGTTTGGTAAAAATAGTATTAATGCTGCTGCTGAAAAGGCTGAATCAATAATTCAAGACGGTAAAAAAGAAGCGGCAAATATAAAACGTGAAAAACTTCTTGAAGTAAAAGATGAATGGTACAAAAAGAAAATTGAGTTTGATACTGAAGTAAATCAGAAAAAACAAAAGTTTTCTAATCTTGAAAAACAACTTCAACAAAGAGAAGAAAGCAGCGAAAAGAAATTTGAGCTTGTTCTACAAAAAGAAAAAGAGTTAAGAAAACTCGAAAAGCAAGTTCAGGATGGAAAAATTAGTCTTGATGAAAAAACTATTGAGATTAAAAAATTAGAATTTGAACAGAATGATAAACTTGAAAAGATTTCAGGGTTAACTTCTGAAGATGCAAAGAAAATGCTCATTGAAAATATGGTTAACCAGGCAAAGGTCGATGCTGCCTCAACAATAAAAGAGGTACACGATAGAGCAAAAGTTGATGCAAAAAAAGAAGCGCAAAAAATTATTGTTCAGGCAATTCAAAGAACGGCGGCAGATTATTCTATTGAAACAACAGTTTCCGTTGTTCAAATTCAGAATGATGAAATGAAGGGAAGAATAATCGGTAAAGAGGGAAGAAACATCCGTGCTTTTGAATCAGCAACTGGTGTTGATGTTATTGTTGACGATACACCAGAGGCAGTTATCCTTTCATCATTTGATCAATTTAGACGGGAGATTGCAAGATTATCTTTAGAAAGATTAATTTCTGATGGTAGAATTCATCCGGCAAGAATTGAAGAAGTTGTTGAAAAAGTTACACAAGAACTTGAAGAAGAAATTCTTAGAGAAGGTGAAAATACAATTCTTCAACTTGGATTACACAATATGCATGCAGAACTTGTTAAACATATTGGTAAAATGAAATATCGATCCAGTTACGGCCAAAACCTTTTACAGCACAGTGTTGAGGTTGCATACTTAACAGGGATAATGGCTTCTGAGTTAGGACTTGATCCTGTATTGGCAAAACGTGCAGGATTGTTACACGATGTTGGTAAAACTGTTGATAAAAGTATTGAAGGACCTCACGCATTACTTGGTTATGATTTGACTAAGAAATATAAAGAACATCCAATTGTTGTTAATGCTGTTGGATCTCACCATGAAGATATAGAAATGGAACATCCAATTGCTGCCTTGGTTCAATCTGCTGATGCGATTAGCGGTGCAAGACCAGGAGCAAGACGCGAACCTCTTGAAAGTTATGTTAAACGATTAGAGAATCTTGAATTACTTGCAAAATCCTTTGAAGGTGTTGCAAAAACTTATGCAATCCAGGCCGGAAGAGAAATTCGTGTAATGGTTGAAAATGATAAAGTTGATGATGTTGTTGCAGACAGATTAGCAAGAGAAATTGCTCAGAAGATTGAAGAAGAAATGGATTATCCTGGACAAATAAAAGTTGTTGTTATCCGAGAAGTTAGAAAAATTGGATACGCAAAATAAAATTAAGTAAAGGGCTTTTAAGCCCTTTTCTTTTTATAAGGATTTGTGAAAATGAAAATTGCTATAACAGGAAACATTGGTTCGGGTAAAAGTACATTTTCAGGATTTGCTGTGCAGGCAGGATTTCCTGTTTTATTTGCAGATGATATTTCGAAAAATATTTTAGAAAACGATGAAAAAGTTCGATCACTTGTAATCAAATCCTTTGGTGCAGAATCATTTATAAAAAATAAGCCAAACAAAAAGTTTCTTGCTGAACAAATATTCTCTGATCAAAATAAAAGAGAGAAGTTAGAATCAATTCTTCATCCACGAGTAATTAAAAGTATTGATAACTCAATTAAAGATTTATTAAAATCAAAAAAAGCAGTTTTTGTTGAAGCCGCTTTGATTTATGAATCTGATATGGAGGAAATGTTTGATTATGTTGTTTTGGTCACTGCAAATAGAGAATTGCGATTAAAAAGAAAATTTGAATCTGGAATTTCTGAAGAAGATTTTTGTAAAAGGGAATTGAATCAAATTCCTGAAGAAGAAAAGAAGAAACGTGCTGATTTTATTTTTTCAAATGATACTTCGATAGAAGATTTAAAAACAAAATTTAACTTGCTCTTACTAACACTGGGAATAAAATAGTATATCATTGCCACTACCTTCAGGGTCTGTTGTAAAAGTATTTATTCCAGTTGACTAAAGTCAACTGCTATAAGAATAAATTTATGAGTTATACAACATGCCCTTCAGGTCATGGCAATAGAAAAACAATTCTATTATTCATTTCTTTTTTTATTCCATCAATAAAATACACTAAATTTGGAAAGCAATTTTTAAGGAGTTTGTTGTGGACGCTTTCAATAATCTTATCGTTCGTGTAGTTCAACTTATGCCAAAACCAGTAGTTGGATTCTTTTCTAAAAAATATATCGCGGGGGAAACACTTCAGGATGCGGTTGACTTCGTAAAAAGATTAAACTCAAAAGGTATTTATGCAACAATGGATGTGCTAGGCGAATCAGTTGCTAATAAATCAGAATCAATAAAATGTAAGAACGAAGCATTAGAAGTTTTAGAAGCTATCGAGAAAAATAAATTGATGGCTAATCTTTCAATCAAACCAACGCAAATGGGTTTAGCAATTGATGAGCATTTTGCTTACGAACAAATTCTTGAACTTGTAAAAAAGGCAGCGGAGTATAAAAACTTTGTTCGCATTGATATGGAAGACTCACCATTTACAGATAAAACACTAAATCTTTATAAAAGAATTTATGCCGACTACAAAAATGTGGGTGTTGTTATTCAGGCTTATATGAAACGTTCTATTGAGGATGTAGTCGAGTTAGATAAAATTGGAACGAATTACAGATTGTGTAAAGGTATTTATGTTGAGCCTGCCGCAATTGCATATAAAGGCAAGCAGGAAGTGCGGGATAATTATTTAAAACTTCTTGATCAGATGTTTAAAGATGGGAACTATGTTGGCATTGCAACACACGATAAACCATTAATTGATGCTGCCTATACACGTATTAAAGAACAGAATATTGCAAAAGATAAATTTGAGTTTCAAATGCTTCTAGGAGTGAGAGAAGATTTGCGTGATAAAATAAATGCTGATGGATATAAGATCAGAATTTATGTTCCGTTCGGTAAAGATTGGTATGCATATTCTGTAAGAAGATTAAAAGAAAATCCTTCTGTTGCAGGAACCATTGCTAAAAGCTTTTTAACGTTTGGCAAAAGATGATTGTTTTAGGAATTGAAAGTTCTTGCGATGAAACTTCAGTTGCGGTAATAAAGGATGAAGAGTTAACTGCAAATTTAATTGCTTCTCAGGATTTCCATACAAAATACGGTGGAGTTGTACCAGAACTTTCAAGTCGTGCACATCTGCAGATTGTTAATCCTTTAGTAAAAGATGCTTTAAAAAAATCTAACATAGAATTAAATGATGTTGATTTAATCGCAGCTACTGCTGGTCCGGGTTTAATTGGTGCTTTGCTTGTTGGATTAACATATGCAAAAGGTTTAGCCTTCGGATCAAACAAACCTTTTATCGGTGTTAACCATATTGAAGGACATATTTTTTCTGGTTTTTTAATGCCACAAAAACCTGAGTTTCCTTTTTTAAGTTTAGTTGTTTCCGGCGGCCACACTTTATTATTGCTTGTAAAAAGTTTTACAGAAATCTATAAACTCGGAAGTACCGTTGATGATGCGGCTGGTGAAGCATTTGATAAGGTTGCAAAACTTTTAGGTTTAGGTTATCCGGGCGGACCAAAAATACAAAACGCTGCTTCGCAAGGTGATGGAAATAAAATTGATTTTCCTGTTTCCGATCTTAAACAAAAATTAAATTTTTCTTTTAGCGGATTAAAAACTGCTGTGCTTCGTTATGTGCAATCGCAAGGTGGAGTTGCAAAACTTAGTGAACAGGATAAAAATGATATTGCTGCCTGTTTTCAATCGGCAGCCGTTAAAGCATTAACAAGAAATGTAAAACGTGCTTTAGAATTGTATGATGTTAAAACTATTTCTGTTGTTGGCGGAGTTGCGGCTAATGCTTTTCTGAAATCAGAAATAACAAAGCTTGCAGAAAAATATAAAAAGAATGTTGTTATTCCTGATCTTCAATTCTGTGGTGATAATGCTGCAATGATTGCCTTTAGAGGTAAATCTCTTTATGAAAGCGGAGTTAGAGATACACTTTCCTGTAAACCTTTTCCTGCATTAAGTGAAAATCATTTTTTGGAGATTTAATAAATTATTTTTTATTCATTTATTTAAGGGGCTCTTATGAAATACTTAATTTCAATAATTGGTATACTCTCATTATTAAACGCTTGCGGACCTTCTGGTGATTTAACCTTTAATGAATTACTGCGTGATAAATCATTTAATTCGGTAGATTTCTTTAAAAAGTAAAATATCAATATACTCGCCTTATGTGTTGACATATTCAAAGCAAAAATACCCTAATATTGAAGCCAAAGATGTTAATTTTGTTATTCTAAATCAGGTAAAAGAAAAATTGGAAGATCTTTCTGATAACCAGAATATAATTATTGAGAATAAAAAGGCACCGGATTATTTCAAAGGTGTTAAAAATATTAAAGGTGAAGGAAAAGAATTACTTTCTAGCTCTAATTCGGATTATCTGGTGATTATTCAATATGTATTGATAGGTAGCGAAATGGAAATAAGACAAGCAATGCTAGATTGGAAAATTGATACTCCAATAGGCGAAATAGATTTATCAGGAGATGATAGGCTAAAACCAAATATTAATACTAATTCAGCAATGGATGACAAATTTAAAATAAAAAAGACTACTCAAACAGCAATTTGTTATGATATATGGGATGTTAAAAAAGGAGTTTCAGTCTATACATCTGAAGCAAGTATTGTTTTAACTGATGGAATTAACCACAAGAATCCGTACGGTTCTATTGAAAAAGTTACGAAAGTTTTGATAAATAAAATAAGTGATACAGAGGAATAATTTAACCTCACCCTTAATCCCTCTCCTAAAAAGGAGAGGGAAATTTAAATCATCTTTTCTTTAATTTGGAGAAATGCAGGTATAAGGTTCAGATCTAAATAAAACTTCATCTGATAATATTCTTGATTCTCGTTGTGAATGTAATTACATTGTGCCCACGAAAATTTATGAAAGTTTAAGATGATAACTAAAGTTGTAAAAATTGGTAATTCAAGAGGAATCAGGATTCCAAAATCTGTTATTCAGGATAGTGGACTGACTGACGACGTTGAGCTTGAAATTGGTGATGGTCAAATAATCATTAAGTCGCTTACTACTAACCGTTCAAATTGGGATTCTGCTTTTAAGAAAATGGCAAAAAATAAAGATGATGTTTTGATGGAACCTCAATCTTTATATAAAGCTACAAGCTGGGATAAAGAAGAGTGGGTGTGGTAAATGTTTTCTCGCTTTAGCGTTTATTTTGTTAATCTGGATCCAACAATCGGAAGTGAAATAAAGAAAACTAGACCTTGTGTAATAATATCCCCCAACGAAATGAACTTTAACATCTCAACTGTAATTATTGCCCCAATCACATCAAAACTTCGTAACTATCCCACTCGCATTCCTTGCAAAGTTGAAGGCAAGCAGGGACAAATCGTATTAGATCAAGTCAGAACTGTGGATAAAATAAGGTTATTTAAAAAAGTTGATACTTTAAATAAGGCAACTCAAGTAAAAGTATTAAGTGCATTAAAAGAAATGTTTGCAGAATGAAATTGTTAATTTTCTTGGATAAATGTCAAGAATAGAATTCAAAGCTTTTTCTGGTAGTTCCATTATTCCTTCCACCATTCAAAATTAAAATAAAAGCAAAATTATTCGATTATCAACTATGATTACTTTGGTTTATCTGGATAACTGCGGATAATCCAAATTGAATATGTTTATAAACATTTGAAATATCAGTTAGAAATAATGGAGCTTTAATGAGTGAGAATACGTTTAATGTAATAGGTGGGCGAGTTCAGGTGGATATTACAGATAAGAATATGAAAGCCACAGTTAGTATAAAAGCACCAACCAATGATTCAGAACCAGAGCTGGTTTTGCAAGATGTTCTTGTTACACTAAAAGTAGCCGGTGTTAAATTCGGTATAAATGAAAAGCTAATCGGCAAGTACTTGGCCGATAAAAAGTGGGATCAATTATTTGTAGTGGCAGAAGGTGTTTATCCTACCGTAGGAAATGATGCAATCTTTGGATATAATTTTTCAACTACAAAATCACTTAAACCTCAAATTACAGATGATGGGCATATCGATTACAAAGAAATTAATGTTATTTGCAGTGCAAACAAAGATGATCTTTTAGTAAAGAAAATAGCTGCTACGCAAGGTACAAGTGGTACTGATGTTTTTGGAAATGAATTGCCCGGAAAATTTGGTAAAGATTTTAATATCACTGCCGGTGCTGGCACTTACAAAGATCCAAAAGATGCATCTATCATTAAAGCTGCATCGGATGGAATAATTACATATAATCCGAAATCGCTTATTGTGGAAGTACAAAAGCTTTATGCAATTCCCGGTTGTGTAGATTTTTCAACCGGTAACGTTCACGTAAAAAGTTCTGTGGATGTTGGCGGTGATGTAAAAACCGGATTTTCTATTACAACACCTTATGATATTAATGTTAAAGGTAGAATAGAACACGCTGAAATTATTTGCGATGGAAATCTTAATGTAAAAGGCGGAATTGTAGGAGATGGTAAACAAATAATTAAAGTCGGCGGAGATATTCATACAGGATATATAAGAGATCAGCATATAATTTGTCATGGCGGTGTTTATGCAGGTACAGAAATTTCAGGTTCAATAATTGAAAGTGGTGATGATGTAACACTTGTTAAACCTGATGGAAGAATTGTTGGCGGTAAGATTGTTGCGAGCAGTAAAATAGTTGCAGGTGGTGCCGGCAATAAGTACGATGTTCCAACATTGCTTGAAGTCGGAGTTAATTTTACGCATCGTGAAAAGTATTTAAAAAAATATGAAATGATAAATGAAGCACATACTCAAGCTGAAACTATTAAAAAGAAAATTGATCTTATGGATGAGAGTTTGCCTGATCCCGGGATGAACAATGCTTATAAAGCTCTTAAAGATCAACATAAAGCCGCTATTGAACATTGGGAAAGAATGTGCGCAGACCTGAAAGAAATTGAAAAAGATTATTTTAATGTTGATAACCCGGTTGTTATGATTATGAAAACTGTTTTTAATGGTGTTACCGTAAAGATAAGACACGCAGTTTATGAAGTTAAGCAGGATATGACTCACGTTATGTTCAAACTAAACGGCGACCAAATTGAATGTAGCCCGATTAAGTAAAAAATAATCAGCCTTCAAAACTTTTCTTTCCAATTATTTCCTAACTATTAAAGAATTGTGTATGTCATTCCCGTGAAAACGGAATCTTTATCCATTTTTAGAAATACGATCTAAAGCTTCAGAGCCCTATTTCCGATTTTGAAAGTAACGCTCAATGATTGTGGAGTCCTATTTCTGATTTTGGAAGTACGACCCAATGACTGTGGAGCCCTATTTCGATTTTGGAAATACAACCCAATGATTGTAGAGCCCTATTTCCGATTTGGGAAGTACGACCCAATGATTGTGGAGCCCTATTCTGAATTTCACGAATACGACTCAATGATCGTGGAGCCCTATTCTGGATTTTACGAAAGCGACCCAACGATCGTGGAGCCCTATTCTGGATTTTACGAATACGACCCAATGATCGTGGAGCCCTATTCTGGATTTTACGAAAGCGACCCAATGATTGTGGAGCCCTATTCTGGATTTTACGAAAGCGACCCAACGACTGTGGAGCTCTATTCTGAATTTTACGAACGTAATTTTGAGGATTTTAAGCCTTTCTCTTGGTTTTAGTAATGCCAATTGTTGATGTCTGTAAAACAATTGAATTCTTGATGTTTATTTTTTATACACTTAAGTTGCGGTGGGCGTAAGATAATTAGTTGTAATTTACACTGTACTAGTGCAGAATATATTTATTAATACTAATTTAATTATATCAGGAGAGTATTAGATATTCTATTTAATAAAAATAATTGGGTGACTAAATGAAATCGATTTTAACTTTCATCTCTATAATTCTTTTTTACATCAATTTATCATTTGCACAAGAAAATCATTTAATTGACTTTGAACAGAAATTAGATTCATTATTAATTTCTGGTAATCTTAGCAATATTGCACAAATTATTTTAGAAAATAAAAATGTGTTTAATGATTCTTCTGCATATAACAGTTTGGTAGAGCCTTATCTTTCACTTCTATTAAATATTCAAAATACTGTTGCATTCGATTCTATTAGACAAAAGAATATGTCTGAAGAGTATAATAAACTTTATAATATGTTCGATGAATCAATAGCAGGTACTGCCTCAGTTAGTGCGTATAAAAAGTTTTCAATTAATTATAATGAAAACAGAATTTCGGATGCTATAAAGTTTTATTTAATAGCTTATTATTTAAAAATAAAATATATTCAAAAAATGCAGGATCGTTTTAATTCGGATTTTTATCAAATAAAACAGAACTTTAGCAAATCAGAATATAACTTGGTTATTATTGCAATCGAAGATATAAGACAATGGTCGAAACCTTTTTATTTCTTTCAGCAAAAAGAGGATAGCCTGAAGTATTATGAAGAAAAATCCCAAAAAAGACAAAATGAATTATTAGAATTTAACAAAGATTATCAAGAGCAAAGTAAAGTTGAATCAGAATTTCAATTCACTATAAGTCCTCAATTGGTTTATACACCTGCGTTGAATAATATTTCCTGGTCGATAGATAATAAATACAATCCAGAAGATTTGTATATTAAAAAAATACCTTCAGCCTTTGGAGGTTGCTTTCGAATTTCCGCTGATTATAAAATAACAAATAATTTTGCAGCTGGAAGCCAGTTTAGAATGGGCTATTTTTCTTTTGGAAGTATTGTTGAACCTGGATCATTCACCATTATAAAGGTTGACCATAATTTAAAATACAATGGAATATATGCGTATGGGAGATATTATTTTCGGAATAAATTTGGTGCTCAACCATATTTAGATTTGGGATTGGGGTATGTTTCCTATGAAAGAAAGAAGATAGAAATGTTCTTAGACGATGGTCCAGAATTAGTTAATATTGCAAGCAAATCGTTTAAATCAATGCAACTACTCATAGACTTTGGAATAGATTATGTTTATAAAAATACATTGCCGTTTGTATTCGGATTTGAAATAAATGGTTATTACAATACAAAAAGGAGTGATATAAGTTCTCAGATAATATATTCAGTTAGTTTTAATCTAAGTTTTCAGATTTAATTCTGATAAATTGATTCAAATCTTCTAACAAGTATCTTAAATTGGTTCAATTAAGTGATGAGTGGGAAGAAAAAAACGAACTAGAATAGGTTCGCAAAAAAAACGTAATTATTTAATCAATTAAGGCTTCACAATTTGAGTAAAGACCATTTTGAATTAAAAGCAGAAAGCTATGATAGCGATGCAAACAGAGTTGGTAATGTAGATAACATTGCTAATTCTATTTTAAGCAGCATTCCGTTTAATAAAAATATGCACATAATGGATTTTGGCAGCGGTACAGGTTTGCTGTTAGAAAGAGTGGCTCCGTTTGTAAAAAAAATAACTGCTGTTGATGTTTCAGAAGCAATGACAAAACAGTTAAGTGAAAAAATAAAAAACCTGGATTGTGAAGTTGAGATTCTTCAACTGGATTTAACAAAAACAAAATTGGATATTAAGTTTGATTGTATAATTTCATCAATGACAATGCATCATATAAAAGATATTCAATCAATGTTTAATGATTTTTATACAATGCTAAATGATAACGGCGTGCTTGCAATTGCGGATCTTGATATTGAAGATGGAACTTTTCATACGGAAGATACCGGTGTTTTTCATTTTGGATTTGATAGAAAAGAATTCCAGGACAAAGCAATTAACGCAGGATTTAAGGATGTTAAAATTATAACAGCAAGCATTGATGAAAAACCACACGGCAAATTCCCAATATTTTTACTTACTGGTAATAAGTAAAGAAACTAATGTTAATATAAACCGTTAAAACGGTTAGAAAATTTTATGCTTTCTCGTTAACCCGCGACTTAAGTCGTGGGTTAATGAAATGTAGGATGCATATTTAATGAAAACTACAGCTATTAATATTGCATAAATAATTTCCCTTAACTGCTTTATATTGCAACCCGTAAATAAAAACTCTCTTCAATAATTATTAAAAGTACTTGGCAGTAAAACTATCTAACATATTCAGTAAAGCTCAGTGGGCTATAGTTGCATCTGTATTTGTAGCAATAGTTTTAATCGGATACCTAACTTTCTTTACATCCAACCATTTTGATAAACCTTCACCATTTACATTTGAGATTAAAGACGGCGAATCGTTTACCAGCGTAACAGAAAGACTTTACGATCAAACCATTATACCAAGCAAGTTTAACTTTAAAGTAGCAGGTTTTATTTATGGAGCGCAGACAAAAGTAAAAGCCGCAAGGTATAAAATTCAAAATGATATTAGTTATTTAGATTTACTTGATTTATTTGTTAACGGTCCCGCAGATTATTTAAGAGCAGTAAAAATAAATGATGGACAGACGATTAAATATCTTGGTGCAAAAGTTAGACGAGATGTTAAGATTGATTCTACTGCTTTTGTAAATCTTGCACACAATAAAGAGTTTATAAAATCACTAGGATTAAATGTATCATCTCTTGAAGGATACTTATTTTCTAAAACTTATAAGATGTATGAAAACACTTCACCCGAAGAAGCTTTACAATTATTCTACAAAAGTTTTACCAATTTTTTTGATGATAAACTAAAACAAAGATCAAAAGAAGTTGGTTTATCAGTTCATCAAGTATTAACACTTGCATCAATCATAAAAGGTGAAACAAATCTTGTAAGCGAAATGCCAACTATCTCGGCAGTTTATCATAACAGGTTAAAAATCGGTATGCGTTTGCAAGCTGATCCAACAATACAGTATTTATTGCCAGGTGGATGGAGAAGATTAACTTACCAGGATTTAAGAATTGAATCGCCGTATAATACTTACAAGTATTCTGGTTTGCCGCCGGGACCAATTAATAATCCTGGTAAGAATGCAATAATGGCTGCACTTTATCCGGATAAGAATAATTATTTGTATTTTGTAGCAGGTGGAAATAGTGGACATAAGTTTGCTAAATCATATTCAGATCATTTAAAGAATGTTGCGCAGTATAGAAAATGGTTAAACGAACAGAACAAGTAATTAAAAAATATTTTTTACTCACATCAGTATTATTCTTAGCTGGATGTGCAAACCAATTGCCGCCAGGCGGGGGAGAAGTTGATAGGATTCCACCTGAGATAATATTTTCATATCCCGATAATGAAACCACAAACTTTGAAGATGATTTTATCGAATTTGATTTTTCTGAGTATGTAGATAAACGATCATTTAAAGAAGCATTGTTTATTTCTCCTGCTTTAGATAAACAGCCTGAAATAAGCTGGAGCGGCACATCTGTTGAAATTAGTTTTCCCGAAGGATTAAAAGACAGCGTTACTTATGTTGTAACAATCGGTACAGATGTAGTTGATGTGAACAACAAAAACAGGATGGCAAATTCATTCTCGTTTTCTTTTGCTACAGGAGACCAAATAGATAAGCGATCAGTTTCGGGCAAAGTTTATGGTAAAGAAAAAGAAGGAGCTTTAATATTTGCATACAAGTTTGTAGATGATACAACAAAATATCTTAACAGAAAACCTGATTACATTTCTCAGATTGGAAAAGATGGTGATTACAAGTTAAAAGGAATAGCTGAATCAACGTACAGAGTTTTTGCTGTTAAAGATCAATTCAGAGATTTACTTTATCAAGCGGATCAGGATTGGATTGGAATACCGAGCAAAAATATTTCTTTGCTTGGTAATGATTCATCTTATGCAGGTTTGGATTTTTGGCTGATGAAAGTTGATACTCTTCAACCAAGATTATTAACTTCGGTTATGACAGATAGAAATCATATTGTTGTAACATTAAGCGAAGAATGTGATTCAGCTTCTTACAGTAAAAATAATTTTAGCTTGATTGATTCTACAAGTAATAAAATAATTCCTTTCGGATATTCATACCAGAGCAAATCAAAAAAAGAAGAATTTGTTTTAGGATTAACTGATAGCTTAAAAGCCGAAAACATTTATTACCTGCGTGCTGAAAGACTAAAAGATTTAATTGGAAATGTTTTTGAAGATGAATTAACAAGTATTGCAGTAAGTGAAAAAGTTGATACTTCTTTTGCTAAGATTTATAAAACAAATCCAAATAGAAATAGTTCGATTGATTTTATAAAGCCTGAAATAGAAATATTTATTGATGATGTTATTGCAGATAGAAATATTGTTAATGCAATTCAGTTTGCAGATACCTCTAAAAATAAAGTAAGCTTTGATCTTGAGTTTATTGATGATGCTACATTAAAAATTAAACCTTTAAAAGATTTGAAGCCTGAAACAGTTTATGATGTTAAAATTGATCTTTCTAAAATAAAGGATGCAGCAGGCAATAAAGTTGATTCTATTTACCAGTTAAGATTTCAGACCATAACCGGCGTTGAGTTTACAGGAATATCAGGAAAGTTAACAACAACAAACCCAGATGTTGTTCTTGTTTTGCAAAATCCAAAAGATGAAAAGAAATTTTATACAGCTATTCCAGATAAAACATCAACATACTCTTTTACAAGAGTTGAGCCTGGAACTTATACGCTATGGCTTTATTCTGATTCTGATAGTAGTAAAACATTTTCAAAAGGTTATCCTGAACCATTTCAATATTCAGAAGAATTTAAGATTGTTGCGGATACAATTAAACTTCGTCCACGTTGGAGCGTAACTGATAATAATATTGAGTTTGAGTGATGAAGAAATCCCATAATGGTTTTATTTCAATTAAAGAAAGAAAATTGATTGACAAAGCCTGGAAGAACGAGATTGAATCAAGAATGGATGGATATTTGAAAGGTATAATAAAAACTATTTCATATTCAAAGATCAAAAAAGAGAATAAATTGAAATTCAATTAATTAATTTCCTTGTGACTTTGAGTCTTGGTGGCAAAGAACAAAAACATTCTACCACAAAGGCACCAAGCTTTACAAGACTAATTTTGAAAAATTATCTCGCCATCTTTAATTGTATGAGATAAGAGATTTCTTCCAACATTATAAATTATTTCCGAATAATCAGAAACATCAAACACAGCAAAATCTGCTTGCTTACCAATCTCAATACTTCCTGTAATCTTTTCTCGATTTAAAGCTTTAGCTGCATTTATTGTAACAGCATTTATAACTTCTTCAATCTTCATTTTCATTTTGATTGAAGCCAAACTCATTATGAGTTGAAGATTAAGAATGTGTGATGAACCGGGATTGTAATCTGTTGCAATTGCTATAATAGCATTGTTCTCGATTAGCTTTCTTGCTGGTGCAAATTGATAATCAAGGAAAAGTGATACACCGGGAAGTAAAACAGCAACAGTTTCTGAGTTCTTAAACTTAGTATAATCTTCTTCTCTCAAAACTTCTAAATGATCTACACTTGTTGCATTGTGTTTTAGTGCAATATCTAATCCACCAACATTGTTAAATTGTTCTGTGTGTAGTTTTAATTTTAATCCAGCTT
>JADJHL010000011.1 GCA_016707585.1 Ignavibacteriales bacterium
AATGTTCCAATGATAGTTGATTTAACAAGAGTTTAACAACAAATTAACCAGCCAATCAAGAGATCAACTAATTGAGATTCCGGAATAATCCACTAACCCGTTTTACAAAAAACAATGACAGAAATTTTAGTTAAACATATAAGCAGCACACTTTCTATAAGTAAATCACAGGTTTCAAATACAGTTAAGCTGTTAGAGGAGGGAGCAACAATTCCTTTTATCTCCCGCTACAGGAAGGAAGCTACAGGAAGTCTTGATGAAACAGAGGTAACGGCAATTGAAAAGGAATGGAAACGACTGCTGGAATTGGTTAAGAGACGCGATGCAATTCTTAAAAGCATTAACGATCAGGAATTGTTAACTCCGGAATTGGAAGTGAAAATTAATAAATGCTGGAATATGGCAGAGCTTGAAGATATTTATCTTCCGTACAAACCCAAGCGAAAAACAAGGGCAAGTGCCGCGCGGGAAAAAGGATTGGAACCTCTTGCAGAAATAATAATGACACAGAAGGAAGATAAGATAGAAGCGATTGCGGAAAAATATTTAAATGATGAAGTGCCGGATATTGAAGCGGCGTTAGCAGGGGCAAGAGATATTATTGCAGAATGGATTAATGAAAACACAGATGCCCGTAATAAAATAAGACAACTATTTGAGCGCGATGCAATTATCAGTTCAAAAGTAATTGAGAAAAAGAAAGATGAAGGAACAAAATACCAGGACTACTTTGATTTTAGCGAACCGTTAGAACGCTGCGCTGGTCACCGTTTACTTGCAATACGCAGAGCAGAGCAGGAAGGAATTTTGCGTGTATCAATTTCAATAGATAATGAAACCGCAATTGAGAACCTGGAAAAAATCTTTATAAAAAATAAAAATGAATCTGCCGTTCAGGTTGAGTTATCAATCAAAGATGCTCACAAGAGATTATTGGCACCTTCAATTGAAACCGAATTTAAAAACAGTTCTAAAGCCAAAGCCGATGAAGAGGCAATCCGTGTATTTTCGGAAAACCTGCGCCAGTTGCTTTTGTCTCCTCCGCTTGGTCCAAAAGTTACAATGGCAATTGATCCCGGTTTTAGAACAGGCTGCAAACTTGTTTGTCTTGATCAGCAGGGAAACCTATTGCAACACGATACTATTTTCCCACACCCACCACAGCCAAAAGTGGATGAAGCAACTGAGAAAATAAAAGGGTTGTTAAAAAAATATAAGGTGGAAGCAATTGCAATCGGAAACGGAACTGCGGGCAGGGAGACCGAACGATTTATTAAATCTCTGATTGGTGAAACCAGCACGACAGAAATATTTATGGTAAACGAAGCAGGCGCATCAATTTATTCTGCTTCTGAAACTGCGAGAGAGGAGTTCCCCGATCTCGATTTAACTTTCCGCGGTGCAATTTCTATCGGAAGGCGGTTGATGGACCCGCTTGCCGAGCTTGTTAAAATTGATGCCAAGTCAATCGGTGTGGGACAATATCAGCACGACGTTAACCAGGATGATTTGAAAGATGGTCTGGATAAGGTAGTAACCTCTGCTGTAAACCAGGTTGGTGTAAATTTAAATACAGCCAGTCAGCATTTACTTAGTTATGTATCGGGCATCGGACCGAAGCTTGCAAAATCAATTATAAAATACCGACGCGAAAATAAAATTTTTCGTTCGCGCAAAGAACTTATAAAGGTTAGTGGACTGGGTGCAAAAGCATTTGAGCAGTCTGCAGGGTTTTTAAGAATTCCCGGCGCGGAAAATCCGCTTGATAACAGTGCTGTACATCCGGAAAGTTATTCCATAGTTGCAAAGATGGCAAAGGATTTATCACAGCCAGTTAAATCATTAATTGAAGCCGCAAATTTGCGTCAGCAGATTGATATCAATAATTATGTAACAGATACAGTCGGTTTGCCAACGTTAAAAGATATTATGCAGGAACTTGAAAAGCCGGGACTGGATCCAAGAGGCAAAGCAGAAGTATTTTCATTTTCAGAAACGATAAACGAAATAACAGATTTAAAACCGGGAATGCGTTTGCCGGGTATAATAACAAATCTTACTAAGTTCGGTGCTTTTGTAAATATTGGAATAAAAGAAAACGGCTTGCTTCACATTTCTCAAATAACAGATCGTTTTATTAAAGATCCTTCCGAGGTTTTAAAGTTAGATCAGAAAATTATGGTTAGAGTTGTTGAGATTGATGTTGAAAGAAAAAGAATTCAGTTGAGTATGAAGGAGGGGTAGTTTAGTAAGTAAAAACCGTTGTCCGTGGGACTCCTATGGAGAAACGGTTAAAAGAAATTTTTCTATATATTTCAAATCCCACGATTAAAATCGTGGGCTATTATAAGAATCTACTTCAAATATTTTTTTATAACCCTCGGTTTCAACCGTGGGGGAATGACAAACGTTTTTAATAACTAAAAACCTTCTTCTTCATCATCAAACAAATCTTCTTCATCTAATTCTTCTATATCAAACTCATCTTCAAGATCTTCTTTCTTTTTGGGTTCGTCTTCAAACAAATCATCTTCGTCTTCTTCATCGTCGTCATAATAATCATCTTTCTCTTCTGCATCATCGTCATCATCATAATCATCGTCTTCCTCTTTGTTTTTTCTTTTTGCTGCAAAAAGAGAATCGATACCAAAAATGTTTAGATCATTTATTGCAAACGGATTTTCGTTATCATCTGCGGTTTGCAAGTTTAATTCGTTCTGTTCCATTATAAAATTTCTCCGATAAAACTTAATAATTACAGTTGTTAATTTATATGTGCGGAATAAATCTGCAAATAGAAAAATAAAAAACTTTAAAAAATATTTTACTGATTTATTATCGATTAGAACTTATATTGCTTTAGTGTATTTTACAATAGCAGAAATTTTTACAAGATTTTTTTGGATACTTAATGAAACTTGCAACACTTTGTTATGTAATTGATAAAAAAACTGATTCTACGCTAATGATCCATCGAGTTAAAAAACAAAATGATTATCATGAGGGAAAATGGAATGGCCTTGGCGGAAAATTTGAACTAGGTGAATCTCCAGAAGAATGTGCGATAAGAGAAATTGAAGAAGAATGTGGTTTAAAAGTAAAGTCTGTTATAATGAAAGGTTTTATAACTTTTCCCATGTTTGATGGAAAAGAAGATTGGTATGTTTTTCTTTTCACTGCTTATGATTTTGAAGGCGATTTGATTGATTCGCCTGAAGGAAATATTGCCTGGATAAAAAACGACAAATTAACTGAGCTAAATCTTTGGGATGGAGATAAAATATTTATACCCTGGTTGTATAAAGACGGATTTTTTAGTGCAAAGTTTAATTATGAAAATGGAAAGTACGTAAGTCACGATGTTAGTTTTTATTAATTTTTCAATTTTAGAATAGCTTACTTGTAACTAATTTTTATAACAAAATTATTTACGTAATAAATAAACAAAATATTAAAGTGACAATATGCCAAGACCAAAATCAAAAAAAGAATTGCTTGAATTAAGTAATTCCAATTATAAAAAGTTAATTGATGTTGTAGATTTATTGTCTGAAAAAGAAACGTATTCCGATTTTCCACCAGGAACAATGAACAGAAACATAAGAGATGTTCTTGCTCATCTACATCATTGGCATTTAATGTTTTTGGATTGGTATTCTGTTGGAATGAAAAATGAAATACCTGTTATGCCCGCAAAGGGATTTTCCTGGAAAGAAACTCCTGCTTTAAATAAAATCATTTGGGAAAAATATAATTCGGTTGATTACAAAAAAGTTAGAAAGATGTTTGATAAATCTTTTTCTGATATTCAAACAATTATAAACCAACACACGGAAAAAGAACTTTTTGAAAAGAAAAGATACAAATGGACGGGCACAACTTCTCTCGGGCAGTATCTTGTTTCTGCAACTTCAAGCCATTATGATTGGGCATTGAGTTTAATAAAAAAATCAAAAAAGATTCAAGACTGGTAAAGCAAGTATTGCTGCTGTGATTAAAAGCTTATTAATGTGCATATCGAACTATGAATATTAAAAAATATTTTCCCGTTACGATCTTACAGTTTGTAAAAATTTACCTTGCAGCAATTCTGTTCTTTGCTTTATTCAGAATAATTTTATTTGCAACAGAAATAAACCGAATAAGCACATCGGATTCTAAATTAGATGTTTTGCTTGCGTTTGTTATGGGCATGCGTTTTGATATTGTAATCTCGGGCTACATTCTTGTTTTTCCATTTGTAGTTCTAACAATAATTTCTTTTTTTGATTACAAATTTATTTTTACAAAAAGATTTTTCTTTCTCTACATTTTTGCTTTGTTTTTTCTGGCGTTTATAGTTTGCGCAGTTGATATTCCTTACTTTAATCAATTCTATTCTCGTTTTTCAATTTCAGCATTTGAGTGGATCGATAGTCCTGTTTTTGTTTTTAATATGATAATACAGGAGCCAAGATACTGGTTGGTTGTAATTCCATTTATAATTTTTGTTTATCTTTTTTATAAGCTGCTTAAAAAAATCTACTTTGGTGTTCAAGAAAATTCTTTCAATAATAAATCCATTAAAATCATTTTTTCAGTTTTGTTTTTGTTGGTAATGATTTTGGGAATACGCGGCAGGATTGAAGAAAAATCCCCGATAAGAACCGGCACAGCTTTTTTTTCCAACAATGCTTTTTTAAATATGCTGGGATTAAATCCCAACTTTACTTTACTTAGTAGTTATTTAGAAAGCAGAAAACCTGAAAATAAATATATTGCGCTTCTGGATGATCGGATAGCTATCTCTAATGTTCAAAAATATTTAAACATAAACTCTCCAGATAAAAATTTTCCAATACTTAGAAAAATTGAAGCAAGTAAAACAAGCCCAACAAATTATAATGTTGTTTTGATTATAATGGAAAGCATGGGCGCCGCCAAAATGTACCGCAACGGAAATAAAAATAATCTAACTCCGTTTCTTGATAGCATTGCAAATCAGGGATACTATTTTGAAAATGCATACACCGCAGGTATCCACACTTTTAATGGAGTTTTCGGTTCTCTTTTTTCCTTTCCGGCTTTATATCGCCAGCATCCGATGAAAGGAAGTTCAATTAAAAAATATCACGGACTTTTTAGCACTTTAAGAAAAAAAAATTATTCAACGATTTACTTTACAACACACGATGGCCAGTTTGATAATGTTGAAGGGTTTTTAATCGCCAATGATTGTGAGACTGTTGTATCCAAGGACGATTATCCGCCAGAAGAAATAAAAACCACTCTTGGTGTGCCGGATGATTTTATGTTTCGTTTTTCAATTCCTTACTTAAATGATTTAAATAAAAAGAATAAACCATTTGTTGCTGCGTTTATGACTGCAAGTGATCATGGACCATATTATGTACCTGATTATTTTAAACCAAAGAGCAATGAAATATTAAATCAATTAATCGAGTATGCAGATTATTCATTAAAAACGTTTATAGATTTATCATCAAAACAATCGTGGTTTAAAAACACAATTTTTGTCTTTGTTGCAGATCATGGTTCTGCGATTGATGGATTATATGATATGTCAACAGATTACAATCACACCCCGCTAATTTTTTATGCGCCCGAGATTATAAACGACCATAAATCGATATACTCAATGGCGGGGCAGATAGATATTTTTCCAACAATTATGGGTTTGTTAAATCTATCTTACGAAAACAATACACTCGGAATTGATTTACTGAATGAAGGCCGGCCGTATATTTTTATCAGTGCTGATGATAAATATGGTGTGCTTGATGATGAATGGTTTTTGGTTGTACGAAGTGATAAATCAAAAAGTTTATACAAGTATCGTGATAGAAACACTTATAATTTTGCTGATGAAAAAATTGATATTGTTGAGCGTATGAATGTTTATGCTCAATCAAATCTACAAACATTTCAGTATCTTCTTAGATCAAACAAACAATAAATTGCTATAGAGCTTTAAAATATTACTGGACTTTACGCAGTGGTAAATAATAAGTTGGCAATCATTGTAAATAGATCAGCTACAAACATTAATAATCAAACAAAAGGGAATTAAAAATGCAAGACTTTAAAATAAACGATAAAGGAGAATTAGAGATTTTTGCATCTCAAAGTTCTTCACATACTGACTTTGATTTTTATATTGGGAAATGGAATATTAGAAATCGAAAACTAAAAGAACGATTAAATAATTGTAAAGAATGGACAGAGTTTAATTCAACTGATGACACAACACATTTGTTAAATGGTTTTGCTAATATGAATAAATTTTCTGCAACCTTTGATGGCGAACCTTTTGAAGGAATTGCTATCAGACTTTTTAATTCCAAAACAAAACTTTGGAATATTTATTGGGCTGACAGCGATAACGTTTCGTTTGACCCGCCAATGGTTGGTTCGTTTGATGGAAATATTGGAAAATTATATTGCAAGGACACTTTCATGGGACAAGATATTTTAGTTCTGTTTCATTGGGACAAAACAGATATTGACAACCCAATTTGGAGTCAAGCATTTTCAACTGATAGTGGAATGACTTGGGAATGGAATTGGTATATGTATGCGAGCAGAGTAAAATGATAACAGAAATAAGAATATACAAGCTGAAAGAAAATACAGCAGCAGAATTTAATAAAGTGTTTACAGAACAATCTTTACCAATGATGAAACGTTGGAAAGTGAATGTTGTTGATTATGGATTTTCATTAATTGACAAAAACAGTTTTTATCTAATTCGTAGTTATGAAAATTTAGAACAACGAAAAGAAAGCCAGGATGCATTTTATGGAAGTAACGAATGGATAAATGGACCTGAAAAACAAATTATGAGTTGTATTGACACTTATAACACAACAATAGTAGATAGCGAAAAGCTGAATATAGAAAAAATAGTAGCGAACTGAAATTTAACAATGAACCTTCAGTATCGATTAACAAAAGCAAAGCCGCAAGTATTTTAGAAACACTAACAATTAAATAACCTTGATATTGAAAATGTTGAGCGTATGAATGTTTATGCTCAATCAAATCTACAAATAATCAATGACAGAATTAGAAAATTTTTACTTAAAACAAGATGAACCAACGAAAGGGACGCTTCTTGCTTTGAGAGAAATTATTCTATCTCAGGACAAAGACATCACAAATGTTTGGAAATATGGAATGCCTTTTTTTTGTTACAAAGGAAAAATGTTTTGTTATTTGTGGCTTCATAAAAAATTAAAACAGCCCTACATTGGAATTGTTGAAGGAAATAGATTTGAAGAAACTTTTTTGATTCAAGAAAGCCGTTCGAGAATGAAAATAATGTTATTAGACCCAAACAAAGATCTACCAATTAAAACAATACAAAACATTTTACAACGAGCAATAAATTTTTATAAAACTGGAGAAATTAAAATCTAAGCATAACAAACATTCAAATTTCTAATAAATCCTGGTTACAAAAATCAACCTAATACAGGATTCAAAGCATTCTTCTAAATTTATTTCTTTTTACCATTCATTTACTCTTCACTAATACTTTCCTAAGTTTGTAGTAGATATTTTACTTACATATTCTACAATCTATTTATACACGGGAGATAGATCATGCCAACCACAAAAGAAAATCTTAAAGAGGCTTTCGCTGGTGAAAGTCAAGCTAACCAAAAATATCGTGCGTTTGCTAAAAAAGCAGAGCGCGATGGATTTCCAAACATTGCTAAACTTTTTAAAACAGCTGCCGAGGCAGAACGAATTCATCGTTGAAGGACATTTAACTGCTTTAGATGGTATCGGAACAACAGTTGAAAATCTAAAAGAAGCAATTGATGGTGAAACATACGAATACAAAGAAATGTATCCGCCAATGTTAGCACAAGCCGAAGCCGATAATCACAAAGCAAAACGAATGTTTAAATATGCTGTTGAAGCTGAAGACGTTCACGCACAACTTTATAAGCTTGCACTTGCTGCTGCAGAACAAGGTAAAGATTTAGATGTAACAGATTTTTATCTCTGTCCTGTTTGCGGACATATTGAGTTTGGCAAGCCAGAAGAAAACTGTCCGATTTGCGGAACACTTGCTGCCAAGTATGTAAAGCTTTCGTAACAGTAAGAAAAGTTTTTATACATAAATATTTTTAAACACAAATAGTAAGGATTGTATATCATGAAAAATCTATTATTTGTTCTTGCTTTAGTTTTTGCAATACTATTTACTCAAACCACACAAGCGCAGTTTTTTGAAAAGCTAAAAAAGAAAACTGAAGAAAAAATTAAAAGCGAAGGGGAAAAAAGAGTAAATGATAAAGTAGATGAAGGTGTAGAGAAAGGTTACGACAAAGTAGAAGAGGGCATTGAAAATGCTGGCGAAGATTCAGGTGATGGAACGGAAGATTCAACCAGCACAACAGAAAAAACAAATGATGAAACAACTTCTAATAGTTCCGGAGATGATGTTAAGTTTTCAAGCTCTTCTAAATATGATTTCATTCCCGGTGATAAAGTAATTCTCTATGATGATTTCAGCCAGGATGCTGTCGGAGATTTTCCTGCTCTATGGACAACAAATTCGGCAGGTGAAATAAATACAATAAACATAGCGCCTGGAAACTGGTTTAATTTAAACAGCACAGATGGAAATTATTTTCTTTTAAATGATATAGACTTTCCTAAAAATTTTATAATTGAATTTGATATTGTACCCAAAACAAAGGGCGGTCGTATAGCTGCTGGTCTTTTGCTTTATGGAGAATCCAAAAGAAAAGAAATGGATAACAATCCCCAGCCCGGTAATGGTGGAATAATGATTTCAATTGAAAAAGGATATTGGAATACCTGGGGATATAAATCAGGGGAATCTGAAAAAATTGTTGGCAAATCTGATGTTAAATCTGTTGTTGCTGAAAAAGTAAACCACGTTATTATTTGGGTTCAAGGCAGAAGACTTAGAATCTATCACGAACAAGCAAAAGTGCTTGATATGCCAACAAATATTTACGATGGCGTTAAGCTTAGCAGACTTTGCTTCAGATTGAGTCGTGGTGCTTCTTCTGGTTCATACATTTCTAACTTAAGAATAACTGATGCGGCTCCGGATATGCGCAGCAAACTTTTAACGGAAGGCAAGCTTGTTAGTTATGGAATTTACTTTGATGTAAACAAAGATGTTGTAAAATCAGAATCATACGGAACATTAAAAGAAATTTCTAAAGTCCTTACAGACAATCCTGATGTAAAAATTAAAATTGTTGGCCATACAGATTCAGACGGAGATGATAAATCAAATTTAGATTTATCCAAACGCCGCGGTGCTTCTGTTAAAAATGTTTTAGTTAAAGAATTTGGTATTGACGCTGCACGAATCGAAACTGATGGCAAAGGAGAAATCGAACCAATTGCCAAAAATGATAGCGGCATAAACAAAGCTCTTAACAGAAGAGTTGAATTTATAAAACTGTAAAAGTATTTATTCACTAATAGAGTAAATAAAATGAAAAAGATTTTGATTTTCTTTTTGTTTTTATGTGCATTCCCGATTTATTCACAATCAGGTATGCAATTTTTAACGCAACTCCCTCCACCTGCAAAATCAATTTGTATAATTGATACTGTAGAGTTAGAAAATTATCACTCGCAACTTGATAGGGTTACGCGCCCATTAGATTCGCTCTGTGCTTTAAGAAAAGCGAAGCTTGAAGAAAGAATCCAAAAAGTAAAACCAGTTGTTGAAAAAAATATTGCACAGGATTTTAATTTATCAGATTCTGATCTTCAAAAGTTAAAAAATAAAAAGTTGAGTGCTGCTGAGAAAAAAGCTTTGATGGATAAAATGCTAAAAGATAAAGCAAACATATCAATGAAACAGATTGAGCAATTAAAGAAAATGAAAAAAGAGGGCAACAAGGAAGGAATACTCAATTGGGCAGAGGCCTATCAAACACAGCAAATTGCCGAGATGGTAAGTGGTGATTCTACAAAAACTCCAGAATTAATTGAGTTTGAAAAAAATCTTGAAAAGAATAAAGAGCTTAATGATTTGATGAAAGAGCAAAAGCAAATTATAGATAGAATAGCGGCTGTTGATAAAAGAATTACCAACAAAATGATTGAGTTTAATAAAGAAGATTCTATTGAAACGGCAATACTAGAAAAAATAATGAGCCTCTGGAAGAAATGCTGACAAAGGGTGATCTTAGCCGTGATCAGAGACAAACTATTTTAATAAAAATTGCTACAAATCATTTAATCTATTGTGAAAAAATTTCTCCAATGTATATAGATATTATAAATGATATGAGACTTTCTACCGAACCACTGATTCCAACTTATGATCGACTTGAACTGGTCAATGCTGAAATTAATGCAAAAACACTAGGACTTAAAGAATGGCCTGTTGATCCTGGTTTAATGCAACTTGAGGCTGTTAAAAGTCTTGCAACATGCAATTGCCAGTGTTTACAAATATACTATTGTTCCGCCGAAAATGGATTAAAGAATGTATGATTCGCAAAAATCCAACAAAGGATAAACAAAAATATTTTTGATTATATCTTCTTTGATATAAACTAAACACCAGGAGTTAAAATGAAATATTTATTATCTCTCGTTTTGCTTACAACGCTTAATGTTATCTCGCTTTGCCAGGTAAAGCCTGAAGCATTTATAGGTATGCTGCCCGCTATTCCGGGTAATGCTTGCGCAGATGATATTGATGATAAAAATATTTTCTTTGATAAGCTTGATTCGATGTCTGAATTAATTGAAAATGAGCTTGCAAATCGTGAAGAAGAATCTGATGCGGATTCTGAGGAACTTGAAAATGAAGCCATGAAAAATCTTGCCAATAAGTACGGGCTTTCACAAGAGGAATTAGAACAATTGCAAAATGATGAAAATCTTTCCGAAGAAGAACAAGAAGAATTGATTAACAAAGTAATGAAGAAAAAGGATGATGTAAGTTTAAAAGAAGTTAAAAACCTTGATAAGCTTGATGAAGAAGGAACTGAGGCATGGTCTGAGGCACTTGGCGATCAGAAGATGGCAGAAATTCAATATGACTCTGAAAAGAACGAAGACAAACAGCTTGAATTAAAAAGCAGTTATGAACTTGGGGTTTTACGCAAACATCTGACAGATAGTCTTAAAGCAATTGAATCTAAATTTGCTCAGCAATTTGATGAAATAGATAAAGATCCTGATCAAGAGAAAATGTTAGCTAATATTATGATGCTTTCTGAAGAAGCAAATAATCTAATGGGTGAGATGGGTGATGAAAGGAAAGCACAGCTTGATGATGTGACAGGAAGACTTAAAACTGCAATGGATGAGTATTGTCAAAAATTTACTCCAAAATATCTTGATGTTTTAAGAAGACATGAATCTTATACAAAATCTTGTTTACCTGTTTGTTATAGGCTTGAAAAAATAATTGCCCAACACACAAGGCTCCAAACGGGCGTTGAGATGAAATACAATCCGGGATATTTGGGAATAAAAAAAGTATCAGATTATTCCAAGAAATTACGTGGCGCCTATAAGTATAATCTTAAAAAAACTATCTAGAAAGATTAAAGATTTATGATTAGGAAAATAATTCAGATAAGTACAATACAAAACCTGGTTTTAATTTTGTATTTGTTGTTTGCAAGTAATCTGTTTGCTCAGCAAGATTTAACACCACAGGAAATTAAAGATAAAATGTCGCAAATAAGAGAAGACACCGATTGGTCCGATCCAGCTGCATCAAAAAAAGCTAACGAAGAAATTAAAAAACTTTCTAAGCAATTAATGATGTCGAGAGTTAATAAAAATCCAACCAATCAAACTGATTCTGTGCATACCGATTTACAAAAAGAAAACATAGAAAACATTTCTAAAACTTGGAATCAGATGATGGAATCTGCAAAGCTTGGTGAAGAGGGTGATATGTTGCTTGGCAAACCCGTTAGAGATGAGATTACCGAAGATTATAATGAAGATCAATCGCCTAAAAACATCAATCCAGAATTTCTAAAACAAATGAATCTTTTGGTAATAGACATGTCTATTCCAACTGTTCAACGCACGATAGATGTTATGCACAATTTTACTGGAATAGAAATTCTTATAATCACTTCAGGAAAAGGAAACGTTTCTGTTGATCTGTCTGACATTTTACAAAAAGCCTCACAATATCCACTTAAAGAATTATATATAATTAATTTTGGTCAGTTCGTAAGCACAGTTCCAGATGAAGTAAATCAATTTAAAGATTTAACAACCCTTGGTTTGTTTAATAACGATCTTGCGAAGCTACCCGAATCTGATGCGTTTGCATCAAATCTTAGTTCGCTATCTATTGATATCAATCCAATTTATACGCTGTTTCCAGATATAAAATCATTTAAGAATTTAAAACACTTAGCATTGCAAAAACTTCTATATCTGATTCGGAGATAGTTTCGATAAAGGAATTACTTCCAGATTGTGAGATAATAACAAAATGAAAACACGATATTTATTTCTTAGTCTTTTATTGTTGATCGGTTTATCAACAAGTCTTGCTCAAAAAACAAATTTTTACATCCGGCCAGAGTTAGTTGGAACAAGGGGAAAAGAAGTTGAGGGTGCAATTGGGCTATTTGCTTCAATATTTTATGATCAAGCAACAGACAAATATCCTTGTGTGCTTGTTACTACAAAAGCAGATGTTGTTGATATGCTTGGTCATGAAAACAAAAGCAACTTTTAGGTACATCTTCGGGTGATAATGAGTTGCATAATGCTCTTGGTTGTGATTTTTTAATATCGCTTGAAATTGGAATTCTTGTTGGCGATAAATTTTCTGTTACTGCCGTTTTAATTCCACAACGAACAAAACCATATCTTCCAACAATTAGAGCTTCTGCCTACAGTGATTACAATGAAAAGTCTTTTCCTCAAATTGAAGCTAATTTGAAAGAGGTATCACAAAAATTATTGAACGGCTTAAAAAAATATGAGATTTGTCCTTTTAAAGGAGAAATCAATGTTAAGATAACAAGCACAAAAAAGGATACTCAAAAAGAAGAATATCCCGTTTATTGCAATGGAATTGATGGTTATTACTTAAAGACCGTTACAATTGATAATTACTCAGAAAATGATTGGACGATAAAAAAAGTTGGAAGAGAGACGGCTAATGGAACTGTTCATTTTAATCTTTCGGAAGAACTTACAATTGATGAAATAAATCCATGCTACGATTGCAGTCCAACCAAACAAGGACAAAGAACTTATTATGAAAAAACCACCACTTATGCTGATATACAGAAAAGCTCAATGAACGATGATGGTTCGGGAATCATTCTTGACAGTGCGAGAGTAATATTAAATTTTCTTGATGACGGCACTTATACAATTAGAATAAAAGCTACATCGAAACAGGGAGAAAAGAAAACAATAAAAGAAATTAAGGCACAGGGGGTTTGTAAAAACCTAAATGAACCGCCCAAAAAAACAACAAATAAAATTGATGAAGGACTTTATGAATTATTAGGCCCGTTTACTGGAACGGCAGAGGATAAGATTTTATCTCAAAAAAACACCATAACAAAAACCACAGATTCTGGAGAAGAACAAACAATTACTTATGAATTTAATCTAACAAGAGAGTAGGATGCTTCTATATATCAATAAAGTAAGAACTTAAAAATAGGTTTTTCAATTTATGCTAATAAAAATTTACGGAGTTTAAAAATGCCAAAAGCTATTTTGATTTTAACGCTGATTTTTGGGCTAATGATATCTTCGGCCTTGGCATTCAATGTGCCACCACAAGATTACACAATCATTTATGTTTTTAAAAATGCAGACGGAACTGTTTCCAATATGATAAAATACTTTATGCTCGATGGCAACAAATTCCGGACGGAATACATTACAACAGTTGAGTATAGTATGACTACCAACATTGAAGCTTCTACTGATTTAAGTAATGATACCAGCAGTAATATTAGCAGCACAGAACAATTAAATGCAAAACCGATCTCCAATCCCGAACCTCACACCATTGAAATATTACGAAATGATAAAAAACTTGTTTGGTCTATGGACCCGTCTTATAAAAACTATATCGAGGTTCCCCTGAAACAAGAATCATGGGAACACATTCTCACAAATATTTTTATTAGCGATTTTCACGATTTTAAAATAACCGGAGAAGTTAAACTGTTAAATTACAACTGTGATATTTATGAAAGTGTTCAAAAAGTGAAAGAAGACAACTGGACAAACATTGCTTATGTTTCTCACGATCTGGGTGTTATTATGAAGACTGAACTCTGGCAAAACGGTAAGTTAGTCCAGATTATGGAAGCTACAGAGTTTAATCTGGAAAAACCCGAGAAATCATTGTTTGAGATTCCCGAAACATATTCAAAATATGAAAGCAATGAGTAAATTTGTGACTGAGACTTTGCAAAAATAAAGCAGAATTTTTTCCGTATCTCAAAAGAATATAAAAAATGAAATATCGAAATAGTCTATAAAATATAATTACAACAAAGGGAGAAAAATGAAAACCTTTTCTAAATTTCTTATCGTGTTCGCTGTAGTATTTATAACATCCACAAACATCTTTGCACAAGAAGGAAACAAAATAAATTCCAAGTACGATTTTATTCCCGGCGAAAAAGTTATTTTCTTCGATGACTTTACTTCAGAAAGCGTTGGTGATTTTCCTGTTCAATGGAATACAAATGGAAGCGGTGAAATTGTAACAGCAAACGATTATGATGGCAGGTGGTTTCAATTTACCAAAACTGGTTACTACATTCCTGACGCAAAAGAAGATTTTACAGATAACTATACAATTGAGTTTGATATTGTTGCTATAAATAGCGCCAATATGGAAACGATATATGGGCTTGATTTCTTTTTATTATCTGGTGATTTAAACAATCCGGCAGGTGGTTCACAGCCCGGCACAGCGGGTTTCAATTTTCGACCTGATTATGATAACGTGTTCTGGAGAAATTGGTCCGAGGCTCGCGAATGGCAAGGCGATGCAGGTAGTGTTTCGGCAACTTTAAAATCTTCAGAAAAATATCATTTTGCAATTTGGGTACAAAAACAACGAGTTAGAATTTATGTAAATGAAAACAAAATATTAGATGTTCCAAAAGGTTTACAGGCAAATTATAAATACAACATCTTTAGAATAGAAACATATACCGATGAAGCAACTCCTTTAATTGGAAATTTTAGAATTGCTGCCGGCTTGCCCGATATGAGAAACAAATTAATAACCGAAGGCAAACTAATTTCTTACGGAATTACTTTCGATGTTAACTCAGATAAAATTAAATCAGAATCTTTTGCAACGATTAAAGAAATTGCTCAAGTGTTAAAAGATAATCCAACAGTAAAAATTAAAGTTGTTGGCCATACAGATTCTGATGGTGATGATAAATCTAATCTTGATTTATCACAACGACGCGCTTTATCTGTTAAGAATTCTTTGGTAAATGATTTTTCAATTGATGAAACAAGAATTCAAACTGACGGCAAAGGCGAAACAGAACCAATTGCAAAAAATGATTCTGGGATAAACAAAGCAAAGAACAGAAGAGTTGAGTTTATAAAATTGTAACCCTCGGTAATTTTAGTTTTTTTGTTAATACTTTAATTATAGAAAGAGTATAATGAAAATTATTACACCAATAGGAATGGTGCTGTTTTTTTTGTTTGTCAATCAGATATATGCTCAATCTGGTTTTATTGAAGCATATTATACTATTACCGTAAATGATTCAACAACACATCCTTATGGTGATAAAAAAGATCCAGAATATGAAGTAAACAGAACTCATATATCTGGTTTTATGACCGTGGAAGTTATGAAACATCGCCTGGAGAGATATATTAAAGATCCCAAAACAAGAAGGGAATGTGGGCCATCGGAGCATTGTGCGGTTTTGGGAGGAAGCTCACATATTGCAAAGTATGAAAACGCAGATTTTTCAAAACCCTCATTTGAAAAAACATATCCTGTCGTGGTTTTAAAACAGAGGAAAGCAATGGGTTATAGGTCCGACAAAAAAGGAAATGAAATATTTACTTGCACCTATATTTCATCTAGTTCGGGTATTAACGAATTAGACAGACTGGTTATTGAAGTTAAATCTTTTATGGCGCCCTTTTGGTATGTTACAACCGCTTAATCCATCCTATGTAATATGGATAGCGCCTACTGGTGGTCTTTATCATGTTGAAGGCAAAGGAAATGCCTATGCGTGGGATGATTACGAATGCAGACTCAAGCAACTCAATACTCAAAGTTTTATTGATTTTTCAGCCGTAACATTCGTTCCCGATAATGATTTGTCTGAATTACAAAGATGTGAACCATTGTTGATCACCAATTATAAATTGTTCGATAAGTTTTTGTTGAAGAGTTCTAATAAAAAATATACAATTGAATCAAAAGGCAGCTATTATAGTAAAGATGAAAGTTATGGTGGCGAATTTTTTAGAAACATTGAAATAAAAATTATTTTTAACGAACCTTATTTTGAATTAGCACCGTTGGATCCGGTAATTGTTGAGAATGATGGAGAATTTGAATTGGCGCCTCTTGAGCCATATAATCCGGAGTTAGGACCGCTGGATCCTGTAAATATTGATGATGATGGAGATTTAGAGTTGGCTCCACTTGAACCATATAATCCTGAGTTAGCGCCATTGGAGCCTATAAAGAAATAATTTATTCTGAAAACAATTTAACTTCTGTTAGAGAATGGTTTCATAAGAATGTAAAAAATGTTGGCAGGGACATGGATATTTGATGTGGATGGGCTTATTTAAATAATGGTCATCATATTTACGAGCAGTTATAAATGAATGAATTACCATTAAATAAATTAACAACACTAATTAACTAATAATAATTTTTTAACTAAAGCAGGAACGTACCTATGCAAAAATCTCTTTTCGCTTTCTCTCTGATTCTGGTTTTGTCCACTATTGTTTTTCCTCAGCAGGATGCAGAAGGATGTAAAGACCCGGAATTGTTTACAAGATTTCCCAATTTTTATATAAGAAATTGCACTGAAAATTTTAACGAACTCGAGTTGCGTATGAGTGCAACCGTTAAGGAGTCAAAAGAAGGAAATTTAACAACTATTTATTATGGTTTTAACTTTGACACTGGAGAAAAAATGAAAAGTCCGCTCCAGATAATGAAGAACTATGAAAATGCCGTTGTAAAAAATGGTGGTAAAATGGTGTTCAAAAATACTTCCACCGATTCAGATCTGGAAGCAACTTACCATCTTGTTTCAAAAGACAAAGAATACTGGGTTAAGATTGATCACTTTGCCGGTAATGGTATTGATGTTGAAGCTTTTCAGCTTAGTGTGTTAGAAATGGAAGCAATGAAGCAGGAAATACAGGCAAATGAAATGTTTGAAGCAATTAACAAGGATGGTTTCATTGCGCTTTATATAAATTTTGAAACAGGAAAATCTGATATAAAATCTGAATCACAACCAATTGTTGATCAGATTATTGAAATGTTAAAACAAAATTCTGATCTTAAAATTAGTGTTGAAGGGCACACAGATAATGTTGGTTCTGATAAATCAAACAAAACTCTTTCTGAAAACAGAGCAAAATCTGTAATGAACGCTTTGATTAATGGTGGAATTGAAAAATCAAGATTATCATCAAAAGGATGGGGCTCAACAAAACCTGTTGAAGATAACTCAACAGAAGATGGTAGGTACAAAAATCGCAGAGTTGAAATTGTAAAAAAATAAAGTAAAGCTCTTTATTAAGCGCAATTGAGATGATCAGCATTTCGATTCCGTTAAATTTTTTTAAAATAATTCCGATTATACTATATGTTGAAAATATGCTGATCAAAAACGATTCTAATTGGAAAGGTTAAAAAAATGGATTTAGTTAATTGGGATGTAAAGTATCAAACAGGAAATGCTACTGTTGACACGCAACATAAAGAGCTTTTTAGAATGGTAAACGGACTGCATCATGCTATTGTTGAGGGACACGGAAAGGACGCAATGGGACCAACATTAGATAAGCTTGGCAAGTATGTTGTCGAACATTTTCAAACTGAGGAAAAACTAATGGCGGCCAAAAAATATCCTGGCTACCCAACACATAAAGCAATTCATGAAGATCTAACTAAAAAGGCAGTTGATTTAATCGAAAAGTTTCATGCAGGTAAATTGGCTTTGTCCATTACTGTGTCTCAATTTCTGGGTGATTGGGTAAAACACCACATACAGGATGAAGATATTAAAATGATCAAATGGGTTCAGGAACACAATTAGAAAAATATTTTTTAAAAATAGAATTTCACTCAATTAAAATTTAACTAATTTTGATTGAGTGTTTTTTTTATTAATCACACCGACTAAAAATGAAAACCTTTTATAAGCATATTTTGTGGTGGTTTATTTTTCCATTTGTTGGAATATTAAATGGAGTGTTGCGAGAAGCAACTTATAAAAATTTTGTTGGCGATCTTACTGCTCACCAAATTTCTACAGTAACAGGACTTCTTTTCTTTGGAATAATTTTTTATTTCATCTTCAAAAAATGGGAAATTAAATCTGTAAAACACGCAATTCTTATTGGGCTAATCTGGTTAGGATTAACTATTCTATTTGAGTTTGGATTTGGACATTACATTATGGGAAACTCATGGCAAAAACTTTTACACGACTATAATATTGCAGAAGGCAGAGTTTGGAGTTTATTTTTAGTGTGGTTAACAATAGCTCCTTTTGTTTTTTATAAGATGTTTAATCGTACTGCCATCAAATAATATTTTCATTATTTTCTGCACATCTAAAAATTTTATTATTAAAACAAACTAAACTGCTTATGAAAGAACTTGCAACAATCGGACTTTTAACTTTATCAAACACATTTATGACTTTTGCATGGTATGGTCATCTTAAATTTGCTGAGATGAAATGGTTCAACAAACTTGGATTGGTTTCTATTGTGTTAATCAGCTGGGGAATTGCATTGTTTGAATATTTCTTCCAGGTTCCCGCTAACAGAATTGGATATAAAGAATTTGGAGGACCGTTTTCTTTAGTGCAGTTAAAGGTAATTCAGGAAGTTATAACACTAGTTGTGTTTACTTTCTTTTCACTCGCTCTTTTTAAGAATGAAACTTTTAAGATGAATCATTTTATAGGATTTATATTCTTAATTCTTGCTGTTTATTTTATTTTCAAACAATAGAATTATTATATGAAAGTAATTTTTTTTTCCACACAAAAAGATTTACGAAAATGGTTTGAAAAAAATCACAAAAAAGAAAAAGAACTTTTTGTTGGATATTATAAAGTATCAACCGGCAAACCAACCGTTTCCTGGTCGCAATCTGTAGATGAGGCTCTTTGCTTTGGCTGGATTGATGGAATACGTAAAAGTATTGATGAAGAAAGTTACTGTAATAGGTTTACACCAAGAAATCCAAAAAGCAATTGGAGCGCAATTAACATTAAAAAGGTTGAAGAGCTTACTAAGCTTGGATTGATGAAACCTGAAGGGCTTCATGCTTTCAGTTTACGAAAAGAGAATAAATCAAAAGTATATTCTTACGAAAATCCTCTTGTTAGTTTTGATAAATCGTTTGAAAAATTATTTAAAGCAAATAAAAAAGCCTGGGCATTTTATCAAGCTACGACTCCAACTTACAGAAAAGTAACAACTCGCTGGGTTAGGAGTGCAAAACAAGATACAACAAGATTAAAAAGATTAAATGAACTTATTACCGACTGTGCCGCCGGTAGAAATATAAAAGCAATGAGTTATGGAAAGAAACTAAAATGAAAATACCTTTTCAATTAATTGATTGGGATAAAATTCCAAAACAAGAACATACCGGAGAAACCGGAACAGCAATTTGGCAAATATTACAGTATGATGGTTTACGTGTTCGCATTGTTGAGTACAGTGCTGGTTATCTTGCAGATCATTGGTGCAAAAAAGGACACATTGTTCACTGTCTTGAAGGTGAAGTTTTAAATGAGCAAGAAAATGGAGAAGTGCACTTGCTTAAGACTGGAATGACTTACATTGTTTCCGATGATTTAAGTTCACATCAATCTGTTGCAAAAGAAAAAGTTAAATTATTAATTATAGATGGTGATTTTCTAAAATAATTTTTGAATTATGAATAAAAACTTTAGTCCTTTCCCAATCTTAGAGACAGAAAGATTATTTTTAAGAAAACTATCGCTTGATGATGCAGAAGAAATATTTGCTCTGCGTTCGAGCGATGAAGTAAATAAATATATTGATCGCCCAAAGGCAAATGATATTGATGAAGCTATTGCATTTATAAACAAAGTAAACATTGGTGTTGCAAACGATAATTGGCTTTACTGGGTTATTTGCTTTAAAGATAATCCAATGCTTATTGGTACAATTTGTTTGTGGAATTTAAACGAATTTGAAAACAAAGCTGAAGTAGGTTACGAGTTAATTCCTGAGTATCAAGGAAAAGGAATTGCACAAGAAGCTTTGTCAAAAATTATTGAGTTCGGTTTTGATAATGTGCAACTAAATAAGATAGAAGCATACACTCACAAAGAAAATTTATCTTCAACAAAACTGCTTGAGAAATTTAATTTTGTAAGAGATTTACACGAAGAATCAAAAATTGATTTTACTGTTGAGAACCCGAATACTGTTGTGTACTCGCTTTTCAAGTAGAACATTTATTGCCACGACCTTTAGGTTCAATGATCATAGCGATGTCATGCTGAACTTGTTTCAGCATCTTTGATATTATAATCAGATCCCGAAACAAGTTCGGGATGACTCACTTTTTTTTAATTTTTTCTAAAAATTTCATTATTGCTTTATTAACTTCTTTTGGATTTTCAATTGGACTCATATGTCCACTGTTTTTTATCACAACAAACTCGGCTCCATTAATTTTTTCTGCAAGTGGTTTCATTACTTCTGGAGGTGTTAGTGCATCAAACTCACCACAAATAACAAGTGCTGGGATTTTTATTTTGCTTAAATATTCCGTTGTATCGTTTCTACCAAGCATTGCAAGCAAAGAACCCTTTACTCCTACTGGATTAAAACCAGAAGATTTTGCAATTCGTTTTTCAAATTCATCTTTGTGGTTCTTTTTGTAATCATCTCCAAAACAGTTTGTAATAAAATCTTTTGCAAATGGAGCCAATCCTTCTGTGTTTATTCTTTTTATTGCAGCAGCACGTTTTAACTTTCCTTCGTTTCCATCAGCGTCTGCTCTTGTATCACACAAAATTACAGCGGAAAATTTTTCTTCCATTCTTTCTAATGCGCGCAATGAAATATAACCGCCCATAGAAAGCCCACATAAAATTGGATTATGCAATTTTAGTTGATCAATAATTATTTCCAGATCATCAACAAAAGATTCCATTGTATATTGTCCATCATCAACGGGAGATTCACCAAGTCCGCGAATATCATAAGTAACACAAAAATATTTTTCGCTTAACTCGTTAATCTGCGCTTTCCACATTGTGTGATCGTAAGGAAATCCGTGTAAAAAGATTATTGATTTGTTCTTGCTGTTTCCTTCAAGAAAAACTGATAATCCATTAATTATTTCTTTCATCTTTTCTCCTATTCAAATCATTTTATAATTTAAGTGAAATTTAAAGCATTATGTCTTATTATTCACTAAGCAAAATAAATACTTTTATTCTTAAACCGTTGAAACGGTTTTTTTAATTATTTCTTTGGTTAACCCTGCAATTAATTGCGGTGTTAATAATTCAACTATTAATATTTAACTGTTTCAACAGTTTCCAAAACAACTTTTATAAAAAATGAAAATAGCATTTATAACAACAGAGTGCGTTCCATACGCAAAAACCGGCGGTCTTGCTGACGTTGCCGGTTCATTACCCAAAGCATTAGAAAAGCTTGGCTGCGAAGTAAAAATATTTCTTCCAAAATATAATTCAATCGACGAATCAAAGCATGGATTGCGTTACAACTGGAAAGTTGGAGAAATGATTGTTCGCGTTAACGGAATTGATAGATCTGTGCATTTACATCAGGCAAAACTTCCGAATAGCAATGTTGAAGTAAACTTTATTGATTGTCCGCATTATTTTTATCGTGATGCAATATACACAAACGATATGGATGAAGATGAAAGATTTATACTTTTCAGCAAAGGAGTAATTGAATCTTTGCAAAGATTTAATTGGGCGCCGGATATTGTTCACTGCAATGATTGGCAAACAGGATTGATTCCTCTTTTTATAAAAGACAATTACAATTGGGATAGAATGTTTGATAAAACTGCAACGGTTTTTACAATTCATAACATTGGTTACCAGGGAAGATTTTCTAAATCCACATTATTCGCGGCTGAGATTCGCGGCGATTTATATTATCCAAACGGACCTGTTGAATTTGAAGATTCTGTTTCGTTTATGAAAACAGGAATTGTTTTTTCTGACATCATAAATACTGTAAGCAACAAATATTCTCACGAAATTTTAACCGAAGAATACGGCGCAGGTTTGCACAAAGTTTTGCAAACACGCAAGCAGGATGTTTTCGGAATTTTAAATGGAGTTGATTACGATGAATGGCATCCTGAAACAGATAAATTTCTTCCGTATAAATTTTCCGCAAAAGATCTTTCCGGTAAAACAAAAAATAAAAAGTTTTTGATGGAACATTTTCATCTTCCTTTTGATGATGACAGACCATTGATTGGTGTTGTATCAAGACTCGTTATGCAAAAAGGATTTGATATTTTTTCTGAAGCGATTTACGATTTGATGAAACTTGATGCGCAGTATATTATTCTTGGCAGCGGCGAAGAAAAATATGAAAACTTTTTCCGTGCATTGCCGCAGCATTTTCCCGGTAAAGTTGGAACTTACATTGGCTACAACGATGAACTTTCTCATTTGATTGAAGCCGGTGCAGATATTTTTATAATGGCTTCTCGCTACGAGCCTTGCGGACTTAACCAGATTTACAGCTTAAAATATGGAACTGTTCCTGTTGTTAGAAAAACCGGCGGACTTGCCGATACGGTTAAAGATTGGGATGAAGAAAATTATTATGGATTTGATCACGGAACAGGATTTTCTTTTTATGATTACACAAGCTTTGCTCTTGCATCCTCTGTTGAACGCGCTGTAAATGTTTACAAACAAAAAGATATCTGGAAAAAAATCCAGCACAACGGAATGAAACAAGATTTTAGCTGGAAAAAATCTGCAGAGAAATATATGGAGCTTTATAAACTGGCGAAGGAGAAGAGAGGATAAACAATTCTCTACTGAATTGTGCTCTATAAAAATGAGGAATTATTTATTATGATACTTAAAGAAGTTACAGCAGCGGATGCGGGACTAACAAAAGAACAACAGTACGAATTGATTTTCAAGGCTATGCTTGATAAAGGAGGATTGACAACTGATGAGATATATGGTGTCATAAATGATGTGTTAAATAAAAACGGCCAGACGCTTTCAACGCAAGGCAAAGCAACTCTAAGAGCATTGATAAATAATAAAGCTGTTAATGAGGCCTATATTTACCCATTTGACAAAGAAAATCCTGGTTGGCGACTTACTCCCGAAGGTCGTGAGCTCGTTGTCTCTGATAATACACAGCAAGAGATTGTTTTTAACACCGAAACTCAGCAAGAAGAACCATTTGTTTCTAACACTGTTAAGGGTGCTTTATTTGAAAAATACTGTTTAGGGCTTCTAAAAAACATATACCCATATTATTCTTGGTTTCACCAGGGTATTCAGAAAAACAATGAAAGAGGGCTTGATTTAATTGCAGAAAAAATTGGAGAGGTTGGGACGGAATACAAGTCCATTGGAGTTCAGATAAAAAACCACAAAGAATCTTCATCGCCAACAGAAAAAGAGTGGCTAAAATTCTTAGCTGGTTGTTTCGTTAGACAAATTGATAAGGCAGTTTTTATTACTACAGGAAGATTAACATCAGAACAAAGAAGAGAAGCTGGAGAAGGAAAAGTAATGATAATTGAGGGAAGGGATGAGTTGAATCGAATTGCCAAAGAGTATCGCTACGAACTATATGAAGAATAAAATATGAAAAGCTGCCTATGAGTCCCAAACAATGGTACGAAACACTTTTTGAAAATTACGCTAAAACGTATGATAAAGAATCCTTTACTCAAGGAACCGCTGGCGAGTGTGATTTTATTGAGCAGGAATTAAATCACAACAAATCATTAAAGATTCTTGATGTTGGTTGCGGAACCGGAAGACATTCGATAGAACTTACAAAGCGCGGATACACTGTAACAGGAATTGATTTTTCAGAATCACAACTTGCAAGCGCGCGTGAGAAAGCAGCTAAAGAAAATCTTAAAATAGATTTTCAAAAACACGATGCAAGAAATTTACCGTTTGATAAAGAATTTGATTTTGGAATTATGCTTTGCGAAGGCGGATTTCCTTTAATGGAAACAGATGAAATGAATTTTGAAATATTAAAGAGCGTAACAAAATCACTTAAAGAAAAATCAAAATTTATTTTTACAACTTTAAATGGATTGTTTCCACTTTTTAATTCAATAGAAAAATTTTGTGCCGCTGTTGCTAAAGATGATAACGCAACATATCACAACAACTCGTTTGATCTGATGACTTTCCGCGATCACAACACAACAGAATTTGTTGATGATGATGGAAACAAAAAAACTCTTGAGAGTAATGAAAGATATTATGTCCCTTCTGAAATAACCTGGCTACTCAAATCTCTTGGATTTAAAAAGATTGAGATATTTGGCGCAAAACTCGGAGCCTTTTCCCGCAACGATAAACTAACAACCGAAGATTTTGAAATGCTCGTTATTGCTGAAAAGTAATTGAATCTTTGCTATCTTTGCCCTCAATCACTCACCAAACTAAGCGAGGAAATATGAGATATTTATTTATAGTCATTTCATTTTTTGTTTTTGTTCAATTATTACATGCACAAACAGTAAATCCCGATTATGATTCAACCCTTGCAAAAAAGTTCGGTGCAGATGATTATGGAATGAAAAGCTATGTTTTTGTTATACTTAAAACTGGCAGCAACACTACCACAGACAAAGCTTTTATTGATAGTTGTTTTGCCGGACATATGGCAAATATATTTCGACTCGTTGATGAAGGTAAATTAATTGTTGCCGGTCCATTTGGAAAAAACGATAATTCTTATCGCGGATTATTTATTTTTAATGTTAGCACCATTGAAGAAGCAAAGAAGCTTGTTGAAACTGATCCTGCTATAAACTCTAAGCTACTGGATGCGGATTTATACAACTGGTACGGTTCTGCAGCTTTGCCCGAATATCTTGAAGCCGCATTAAAAATTGGCAAGTATAAAATCAATTAGGTGATAGTAAATAATAATGACATACAAGCACTGGTTTCATCTCACAATCTTTTTCTTAAGATAAAAGATCAGTATGGAATTCCGCCTAACTGGCAAAGACCACAAGGTTTTATTTCTTTATCAAAAATAATTTTAGAACAGCAAGTTAGTCTTGCTTCTGCAGAAGCGCATTTTAAAAAGCTTAATAGTTATGTTAAAGAATTTTCTCCAAAAGAAATTCTAAAGCTTTCTGATGAAGAAATGAGGAGTTGCCAGATAAGCAGACAAAAAGCAAAATATCTTCGTGAACTTTCTAATGCTATAATAAACAAAGATTTGATTTTTGATGAATTACCAAAACTTAGTGTTGATGATGTAAGAAAAAAACTAACAAGCATTAAGGGGATTGGAAATTGGACAACTGATATTTATTTAATGTTTTGTTTGCAATCAAAGGATATTTTTCCTTTGGGCGATATTGCGCTTATCAATACAATTAAAGAATTAACAAAAGTAAAAACACATTCCGGAATTGTTCGTATTACGCAAAAATGGAACCCGTATCGATCTTTAGCAGCTTATTTTCTCTGGTATTATTATCTTAAGAAAAGAAATAGAATTTAATTTTTACAAAAGGAATATAGATGGAAAAGCAAATAACAAAATCAAACGAAACAGAATGGAAGCCGTTGATTGAAGATGGTGTAAAAACCGATGGAGTTTATGTTAAAGTTCTTCGGTCTGATAAAAACACTAAAAGATCGCCAACTATTTTGCTAAAGTTTGAGCCCGGCGCTTCATATCCAAATCATAATCATCCCGCTGGTGAAGAAGCCTTTATTCTTGAAGGTGAAATTCGTTTTGGTCCTGATCAATTAAACACTGGTGATTATCTTTATACTCCACCGGGAAAAACTCATTCTGTTTTTTCTCGTACAGGTTGTACTTTGCTATTGGTAATTCCGGAAGAAGTTGAGATTTTATAAATTAAAAGAGAAATCATAAATGTTTTTAGATAAGCTAAAAGAAAAAAGAAATAGACTTAAAAAGTTTGCACACATTTTTGCTGGAATGGTAATATTAATTCATGCTTATGAAAGATACGAAAGCGGACACAGCACATATTTGTTTTTTGCTTTGGCCGGATTTGTTTTTTTAGCCGTAGCTATTTTCCACCATCAGCTTCAACACAAATATCCAAAAATAGATTCTTTATTTTTTCTAATTGAAGGCCTGTTATCTTTTATTGTCGCTTACGAATACTTCCATGTTGGAAAAAAGATAATTCCGTTTATGTACCTATTCGCAGGATCATTGCAAATGTTATCAATTTATTTTTTTTCACATAAGCTTTCTAAACTCAATAAATCTAAGGAGTAATAAAATGAAAGCGTTTATGGTTTTTTCAATGGTTTTATTATTTTTCTTTTCTTGTGGTCAGCCAACAGATAAGAATATTCTCGAAAGAGAAATATTTGCAACTGAAAAATCATTTGAAAAAATGTGTGAAAAAAAAGGAATTGCAGAAGCTTTTTATTTTTTTGCTGATGATCGTGCTGTTATCAAAAGACAAAACGATACGCTAATTATAGGAAAAGAAAATATTAAAGAATATTATAATAAGGATTTTTACAAAAATGCTTCAGTAAAATGGACAGCCGATTTTATTGATGTTTCTAATGATGGAAACCTGGCTTACACTTATGGAAAATATATCTGGACAGTTAAAGATGAAAGCGAAAATGGAAAACAATCTGAGTTTAAGGGAGTTTTTCATACTGTCTGGAAAAGACAAAAAGATAATAGTTGGAAGTATGTGTGGGATTAACTTTTCTAATAAATATTTTTTAGTAATAATATCCAATAGAAAAGTAAAATAACACTTCGCCCCATCTAACAGGATTTTTTGATAAATCATCTCTCAATAAAAAACTTCTGCCAACAGCAAACTCTGCTGGACCTATTGGCGTATCAAAGGCAACAGCTCCGCCTATTCCGTGTTTCAAATCTTTAAATCTTATACTCTCTTGCTCTGGCCAGGTTGATCCTATGTCGTATCTAACTTTTAAATAAGTATCAAAGAAAATAATAAATGGGAGTTTATATCTGTACATAAGCGATGCTAAAAGAATTTGCCTTCCTCTATATTCATTTTCATGCATTCCAAAAAATGATTCTTGTCCTCCAAAAGAATATTGCTGACTTAATGGAAGCGTTTTGTCGGCAAATCCAAAACTAAATTTAGGAGAAATGACAGATCGGTTTGAAAGCGAAATATAGTTTTTATATTCAAATCCTAAATTGCTATAACCCGTTTCTCCGCCTAAAACAGAAAGCGCTGTTTCGTAAAAACCGGTAAAGTAAACGCCGTATTCAGGGAAAGGATATTTGTCCTGAGTATCAACAGTTGAAGATATTTTTAAGCTTACAATTTTTGTTTTGTATTCTGCTTCGGGATTATTTTCCCTGTTTTTGATTTCATCAAACTGATACTTTCCCTCGAATATCAAATTACCAAATCGACCAACCTGTGTACCTACGCCAAGTGAAAGCCCATAAAATATCTGCCTGTATTTCCCGATTTCTTCTCGGGCATATTTGTTTTTATTTACTGTAACGGCATCCATATAAACACGAACATCATTAAATTTATAAAATGCATTTATTTTATAAGTAAAGTAAGTGTTAAATATTCTGTTGGCTTTTTGTTCAAGTATATAAGCACGGTTTTCTAATCCTCCAAAAAGAATTAATCCCAGCTCGGTACCAGTTCCAAAAATATTTTCATCCCGTAGATCTAATCCAAACTGAGCACGATATTCATTATCACTTCTAAAACTAATTCTTAAAAGGCTGGATGGCTTTTCATCAACCTTAATAGTTAAAATATTTTGTCCATTTTCTTCTTTAACAACAACATCAATATTATCAAATAATTTGGTGCTTCTTAAGTTTGTTAATCCATTTTTAACTTCGCTTATTTTAAACAAATCCCCTTCTTTAAAATTAAATTCTCTGGTTATAACGTTATTGTTCGTTTTCAAATTACCAACAACATCTATCCGAGAAATTATTCCTTCATCTACAAATATTTTAAGACGGTTTTCTTCTTCATTAAATTCTACACTTTGAACTTCGGCAAGTGAAAAGCCCTCTTCTCTGTAAATTTTTATTAGTTCAACAAGCTTTTTAAAAACTTTTGAACCGGAATAATGCTCCCCATTTAAAGAAGAAAATGTTTCGCTAATCTTGCTTGAATGAATTAAGGATATTCCTATAATATCTACATTTTTGATGATAGGATTTTCTTCTTTAACCAGTGTTACCACGGAACCGTTTGCATCAGTAAAAATGTTTGCTGCCAGTTTTTTATAATCGCCGGTTTCAAAAAGTCTGTAAAGATCATAATTAATTTTTTTGTTTGATACAGAGTCTTCTAGTTCATATCCGTAAAAAAAGGCTTTTTCTTTTAGTGATAAATTCGTATCAATTTTTACACTTTTAAAAAACTGCTCTTGTTCTTTTAATGAATTATAAACTACAGAATCTATTTTTGATTTTAGCGCTTTTGTTTTTGATATTGTAGCGTTATAGCCAAGCTCAATAAGGCTATCAACAAAAGTAAAGTTGGTAGAAAGAAAATTATTTAGTTCTGGCGAGATAATAAAATCGGCTTTTGAAAGCTGGTCTGCGTTGTTTTGTCTCATTGGTATGCTTACAATTTGATCAGCCACAATCCATGGGGTATTTAAATATTCTTCGGACCAAAGATTACTGGTGGTGTTTATCGCTACAACAAAATCTCCGCCATTTTGTTTTGCTACCTCAACGGGAATGTTTGCAACCAAGCCGCCATCTACTAAAAGCAAGGAATCCATTTTAATTGGTGCTAAAAAAAAAGTAACGCTTGAACTTGCGCGCAAAGCATTACTTAATGATCCATGATCTAATAAAACCAAATCGCCAGTAATTAAATCTGCACAAACTGCTCTAAATTTTATTGTAAGCAAATCAAACGAATCATCAGAATGAAGAGGCGCATTAAAAGCTAAAATATTTAAATGATTGGAAAGTTTTTGTCCATCATTAAATGATGTTGGTAAAATTGGATTAAGTCCATCAAGACGTAAAGACAGTATTGCTTTATCTTCGGTTACTTTTTGATCAACAAATAAATCTCTTCTGTTTGATTGAGTGTTAAGTGCTAATAAATCATTCCAGTCTGTAGTTCTTGCAATCGAATCTAGCTTTTCAATATCATAGCCTGCCGCATACATTCCACCAACAATGCTGCCCATGCTGGTTCCAACAATAAAATCTGGTTTTATATTGCTTTCTTCAAAAGCTTTTAAAACTCCTATTTGTGATAAGCCTCTTGCGCCGCCGCCAGAAAGCGCAAATGCAATTGTTGGTTTATCTACAGGAATAAAATCGGAAAGCCCAAAGGGTAATTTTTTTTCTTCTAATTTTAAATTTAAGAGGTAATTTGATTGGCCAAAAGTGTTTGAGAAAAACAAAAAAATAATAACTAAAAATATTTTTATTTTTTCTCTCATAAGATTTTGTCCCCATTTAAGGGGACACAAATAAAATTACTTTCTTTTTTTCTGTTGAGTTTTTGATTGTTCTTCTGCTGCTTCCATTAATTTAGACATAAATCCTTTTTTCTTGTTTGGATTAGCAACAGGAACCAATTCAACTGTGCCGCCTTGATGATTTATATAATATTGTTGCGCAATTGATAAAACGTTAAACATAAAATAATATAAATTTAATCCTGAAGGAAAACTCATAAATAATAGAGTTAACATTACAGGCATCATATAAATCATAGCTTGTTGTTTTGGATCTTTAATTGTCATCTTCTGTTGAACAAATGTTGTTATGCCCATCAACAGCGCAAGTCCACTAATTTCTTGAACACCAACTAATGGAATCTTTGAACCAAGATTAAAAATAACATCGGGTTGAGATAGATCGCTTATCCATCCAAAAAATGGTTGCTGTCTTAAATCTATTGCTGATTGGAACATTCCCCAAAGTGCAACAAAGATTGGCATTTGAAGAACCATTGGCAAACATCCGCCGGCTGGATTTATTCCATAGGTTGAATAAAGTTTCATCGTTTCTTTATTCATCTTTGTTGGGTCGTCTTTAAACTTTTCTTTAAGCTCAGTTATCATTGGTTGAAGTGCTTGCATTTTCTTCATCGATTGATAGCTTGATTTTGTAAGAGGATATACTGCTATTTTTATAATTAAGGAAAAAATAATCAGCACAAATCCATAATTAGGAATTATTGTATGAAGAAATTGAAACAGTGGTAGAAGTATATATTCTGCAATTGGTCTAACAACAAACTTTAATCCAAAAAAACTTCCAAAGTCAACAATGCTAACTAAGTTTCTCCCGTAAGATTCCAGCTCTTTATAATCAACGGGACCAACAAAAAGCGTAAAAGATCTTTTTTCAACATTTTGATTTTGAAAAGGTAGAGTAAATCTTGCATTGTATGATTCGTGCATACCGTCTTTACCAACAGATTCTCTTGTTCCTTCTATATAGGCGCCTTCTATCTTTTGGGAGTTATCGGGAATAATAACAACGGCAAAATATTTATTACGAACAGTTAGCCAATCAACCTTTCCACGAAATTCCTTAACTTCTTTTTCGCCAACAGATGAAGCATCAACAATTACTTGCTCATCTCCATAAAATACGCTTGCATTTGAATAGTTAGCCTCATCAACAGAATTTTTTTCAACAGAACGAATTCCATTGTTCCAGGTTAAATCATATGAGTTATTACTTACTAAATTTTGAAAGCCTGTAAATGTAATGTCGCTTTTTACTTCGTACTTATTTGCAAAAAAGGTAAATGTTTTGGTTAAGTATTTTCCCAGCTCAAGTTCAAAAGTATAGTTTATTGTTAACGAATCTTTTTTCGCAAGCTTATATGTAGATGGTGATTTGTCTGAAACAAAGGTCAACTCATTTGTATTGATTCCTTTTCCATCGTTAGAAACAAATGAAAGATCATAAGAGCCGCCGTGTGTATAATCAATTAGTTGAACATAATTATCATAATCAATATTTTTTTTACCTGCAGAATACCAGTTGTTAAACTTAGAAAGATATATCTTTCTAAAGTTTCCTCCTTTGTTTGATAATTCAAACCTTGCAAGTTCCGTTTCGATATAAACAAATTCTTCTGGTGTTTGTGAATCAGTAAGATTAAGAGTTTCTGTTTCTAATATTTTAGAATCTTTTGAGTCAACAGAATCTTTCTGTTTTGCAACTTGCTTGCTGCTATCTTGTAGTGTTGTTGTGTCTTTGGCCTTTGGTTGTTGCTTTGGATCTGGTGAACTTATATAAAGCCACAAAACCAAAATAGCTCCAATTAAAACAAATGCAATTGTAGTCTGCTTATCCATTTATAAAACTCTGATATAAACTGCTGTTAAAGAATTATTGCTTAGTTGGAAAGTGATTAGAGAAGCTTTATTTGTTGAAGTTCTTCTGTTCAAAAATAACCTGTCAAATCTTTTGCTCAATTTTTTTAATCAACTCAACCACACCGATGGAAATTTCACTAAATGAAATAATTTTATTTTTAGATTCTGATAATCTGTTTGGACTAAAAATTATTAGAAGACCAATATTTTTTTGTAAGGTTTTACTTACTAAAGATTGTTTGTTTAGCCTATAAGATTCTTTTATTAGTCTTTTAAACCGATTGCGCCAGACAGCTTTGCCTGCCTTTTTAGAGACTGCTGCCGCAATTTTAATCCCCACAAATTGATTTTCTTGATCTATTGTATAAAGCGATTTAATTAAAAGATCAGAACTAAATAATACTTTTGCGGAACTATAAACCTTTTCAAAATCATTTTTCTTTTTAACCCGTTCAAATCTGGTTAAAGAAAAATTTTTCAAGATTTTTACTTCTCATCACTAACGGTAAGTTTTTTTCTGCCCTTTGCTCTTCTGCTTGCTAAAACTTTTCTACCGTTTTTAGTGCTCATTCTTTCTCTAAAGCCATGCTTGTTCTTTCTTTTTCTATTGCTTGGCTGAAACGTTCTTTTCATTTTCTAACTCCTAATTTTACATAAAGTTTGCAAAAATATAGATAGATTCAAATTTTTACAACAATTTTGGAAGTTATCTTGTCTTAAATCTCATCTAATATTTGATAACTTCTTATTATTTAATTGTTTCAATAAAAAATCATTATAATTAAATCACTAAAAAGCTTAAATTTTTACAATTATTGGTGTTTTTGAATAAAAACTTTTTTTAATCAACTATGACCAGTTAAAAAATAATTTTAAAATATTTATCCTAAAATAATTTGCGCAAAGAAAGTTTTGTCTCTATTTTTTGTAAAAGATAGGTGATGATTTTTTATGTTTATAATGTGTGGATAACTTCTCTATGTGGAAACGTTTCACATTTTATTCTTTATTTAATTTGATGTAATATTTACATGCCTCTGTTTGATAACATTAAAAAAATCTTTATAAATCTTTAAAAAATAAACAATTAGCTGTAATTAAATAATGTTGACAACTTGTTAATTGTTTTATTTACCAAGCTAAATCGTTACAGAATTTAATTTTATAAACTATTTCTTTCTCTTATAATTATTGTGGATAACTTAAAATTTATTAACCTTGAGCCTGCTGATCAGTCACTTATTCTTGATGCTAATTCGGTTTGGAAAAGGTGTTTAACTCACATCAAAGAAAATGTTACTTTAATGACTTACAACACCTGGTTTCTTCCAATAAGACCAGTAAGCTTAGAGGATGGAAATTTAAAGGTGCAACTTCCAAATCAGTTTTTTTGGGAGTGGATAGATGAACACTTTAGTACTATTGTAAAAAAAACAATTAACCTGGTTTTGGGTGAAAGCGGTAAGTTATCATATATAATTTCTGATGAAAAAGAGCAAAAAGAAGAAGAAGTTGTAAGACAAAGCCGTATTGTTGAGGTTGCTAAACCCGTTGTTATTGAATCCAAAATACCTAAACACGAAACAAATCTTAATCCACGATATAAGTTTGATAACTTTATTAAGGGTGAGGGAAATCAGCTTGCAAGAGCTGCTGCCGGTGCAATTAGCGATAACCCTGGTGGTACTTCGTTTAATCCTTTTTTTGTTTATGGCGGCGTTGGTTTAGGAAAAACACATCTTATACAGTCTATTGGTAATACAATTCTTGAAAAGTTTCCTGATAAAAAAGTAATATATCTTTCTTCAGATTCGTTTACTGTTGAGTTTGTTGAAGCAATTCAATCAAACAGAGTAAATGAATTTTCTGGATTTTATAGAAATATGGATGTTTTAATTATAGATGATATTCAGTTTCTTATAGGAAAAGAAAAAACTCAAGATTTGTTTTTTCATATATTTAATACACTTCATCAATCAAGGAAACAAATTATTCTTTCTAGCGATAAGCCACCAAAAGAACTTAAAGGACTGGATGAAAGATTAACTTCTAGATTTCAATGGGGACTTTCTGCAGATATTCAACCACCTGAACTTGAAATGAGAATTGCAATTCTAAAAAACAAGGCCGAAGATTATGGAATGAGAGTATCAACCGAAATACTTGAGTTTATTGCCGCAAGCATTACATCCAATATTAGAGAGCTTGAGGGTTGTTTAATAAAATTATTGGCTAATGCATCATTAAATTCTAAAGAAATAACAATTGAACTTGCTAAAAAAACTGTTAAAGAAATTGCTACAGATAGAAAAATAAATATTACTATTGATGATATAAGCAAAGCAGTTTGCCAATATTTAAACATTGCTGAAAATAAAATAAGAGAAAAAACAAGAAAGAAAGAAATAGTACTTGCCCGACAGTTGGCAATGTATTTTTCAAAAGAGTTAACAAAAAGCTCACTAAAAACTATCGGATTACATTTTGGAGGTAGAGATCACTCAACGGTAATTCATGCTTGCTCAAGTATAGAATTAATGCGAAATAATGATAATTATATGCGAGATTTAATAGATAGCATTAGAAATAAGATTGAGCTTAATTATTCCTGAAATATTTACTGATTTTTATAAGGCTCTTTTTAGAGCCTTTGTTTTTTTAAAGATTTAAGTGTTTTTGGTGTGTTGAAAAGTTGTTAGTTGGTGGTATATAAATTGTTAATTTAAGTTGATCTTTTGAAGCAGTGTTAATAATGGGCAAGTTGTTTACCTATAATTAACTTTAAGTGTTGGTAATGTATTAAACTTTTTAATCTTAATCATACAAAAGAAAGCTTATTAACATATTAACATCTTTATTATTATAATTAAAATTAATATATATATTTAATATTAATTAATATGGTGTTAGTAAAATTACAAGTAGAATAATTAAATTTGAGAAACAAAATATTGTCTCATTAGAAAAAATTAAAATGAGAGAGGTAAATATGAAAAAACAAATAATACTCCTTTTGACCGTAGTGGTAATTTCTTTAATTACTTTTACAAGTTGCGAACCTTTTATAGAAAATAAAATTACTATAAAAAATGAAGCTGATGGTACAGTCTGGGTTAATTTAAAGGCGCAAATACACGAAGTATTACCAGGCGCAACTTTAACTTTAAATGATTTTGATAGAGGTAAATACGAATTTGAAACAATATACTCCGTACCTGTATCGGTTACTACTGCAACAGCAGAAGGAGACGTTGCTGGTACTATGAATTTAATAGGTGGTACAGAAATATATTTACTATTTACAAGCGCTGTTACGGTCTCATCAACTACAACAACATATATTCTCTATGGTTCAATGACATCATCAGATGATTTGAATAGACAAGATCCATTTGCTGATACAGATGGTCAGTAAAATAACGTAGTTTTTTTTAAGGAGTTAAACTTTTGTTTAACTCCTTTTTTTGTTTATAGCCTATATTAAAAATCATATCTTTTATATCTTAAAATTTATTGAGATTACTCCCTATTTTTAGTATTTTTATACGCTTCAAAAGGAGATTTATTATATGGAATTTAAGATAAACAGCAAAGTTCTAGAAAAACTATTATCCAAAATTATTCCTGCTGTTCCAACACGTACTCCAATGCCAATATTGGAAAATTTTTTGTTTGAAATAAAAGATGGTTCGTTAATGGTTAGTGCAACAGATTTAGAAATAGCTTTGCGCTCATCGATTAATGTAACATCTGATAAGAATGTTAAAATGGTTATTCCTGCCAGATTACTTTACGATATTGTAAGATCTTTAAATGATGCTATGGTTAATTTTTCTGTTGATGGAAAAGGTAAAATTAAAATATCAACAGATAAGGGTGTTTATAGCTTAAGTTATTCACCATCAGAAGATTTTCCGGAAATTCCAAGTGTATCAAAAGAAAAAGAAGTTATCATTAACGGTACAGATCTTAAAAAAGCATTAGACCAAACATCTTTTGCAATGAGCAAAGAAGATATGAGACCAGCAATGACTGGCACACTATTCGAGTTTGCAAAAGAAGGATTAAGATTTGTAACCACCGATGGACACAGGTTAGTTAAGTTTATTAATAAATCATTTTTATCTGATGTTCAGGAACAATATATAGTGCCTGAAAGAGCAATTTCTGTACTGATTAAATCTATTGGCGATCAGGATGTTAAAATTTATTTAAGCAAAACATATGCTTCATTTATAATAAATGAACTTGAATTTATTAGCAGATTGATTGGAGAAAAATATCCATCTTACAACAGCGTAATTCCATTAGAAAATGAAAATCTACTTACAGTAAACAGAGCGGAACTTTTATCAGCAATAAAAAGAATGATGTTATTTTCAACATCAAATTCTAAACAGGTTAAATTTTCAATCACAGATAATTCTTTAGAAGTTTCAGCAGAAGATATTGATCATGGTTCAGACGCTAAAGAAGCAATTGTTTGCGAGTATAAAGGCGAGCCCATGGATATTGGTTTTAATACAACGTATGTAAATGATATTTTATCTCATATTGAAGGAGATCAAATAACTTTTAAACTTCATTCGCCAACAAAAGCAGGCATAATAGAACCTATTAAAAAAGAAGATAATGAAGAAGTTATGATGTTATTAATGCCAGTGAGATTAAATAATTAAAAATGATCTTGTCCAGGTTAGCTTTAAAAAATTTCAGAGCTCATAGAAACACCACTTTAAATTTTTCTGAAACTTTAAATTATATTGTTGGCGGTAACGGGCAAGGCAAAACATCCATATTAGAAGCGGCTTACTATCTTTGCACAACAAAAAGTTTTAATTCAAAAGATATAGAAGCTGTAATTTTTGATGAAAATGAATTTGAAATAAACGGAAACTTTAAAGATTTAACTGAGGACGATACAAAAATTTATTTTTCCGTTCCAGAAAATCGAAAATATTACTTTCAGAATAATAAGTTAATTTCCAGAGCATCTCAGATAATAGGAAAATTTCCTGTTGTTATTTTAACTCCGGCAGATCATTCCATTACGCAGGGCGCACCCTCTGAAAGAAGAAAATTTATCGATTCCGTAATGTCTCAATCGAGCAACACGTATTTAAGTCTTTTGCTTGATTATAATAAAACGCTTAAACAAAGATCAGTAGTACTAAACAGATTAAAAGAAAAATACTCTAAACAAACAGAAGCAGAACTTGATGCCTGGTCTGAAAAATTAGTTGAATCTGGGGTAGAAATAATATTACACCGAAAAAGTTTTTTAGAAAAATACAGCGAGTATATAAAAACATCATACAATAAAATTGTTGATACAAAAGAAGAACCAACAATTGAACACTTTTATTTAGATGGTTCGGATGCTTTAGATATAAAAACAAATTTTACAAAACTACTTGTTGATAAAAAGGAAGAAGAAATAAGGCGCACACTAAACCTGGTTGGACCACACAAAGATGATTTTATCTTTTACATTAATAAAATTAATCTTAGAACATATGGTTCACAAGGACAACATAAAACATTTCAGGCGGCACTAAGATTTGCAGAGTTTTTTTATTTAAAAGATACAACGGGCAAAACACCCATTTTTTTACTCGATGATGTTTTTGGTGAGCTTGATGCTTACCGCGCAGGAAAGATTAGCAAGTACTTAAAAGAAGTTGGACAAGCGTTTATTACTCTTACAGATTTTGCCAATTTTTCTTTTTTATCAAAAGAAGAAAATGATTTGATTATCAAACTGGAAAACGGAAACATAACTTATGCCTGATGGATTTAAAAGTATTAAAGATGTTTTTAATACAGATCCGGCACTAAAAAACATAAGAAAAGTTATAATTGAAAATGATGTAGTAAATGATTTTGAAAAAATTTTTCCGGAATTTGGTAAAGTAGCAAAAGCAAAAAGTATCCAGGGATCAATTTTAACTCTTAGAGTTGAAAACGCAGCATGGCGAAGCGAACTAAAGTTTAAAGAAAAGGAAATAATAGAAAAGATAAATTCTTATTATGGACAGAGCAGAATAAACCAAATAAAATTTTCTGCCAGGTAAAGAACAAAAAGGATAAAAGTATTTATGGCAAAAGCTCAAAATAACAATGCTGAATACAGTGCAAAAAATATCAATGTCTTAAAAGGACTTGAAGCTGTTCGTAAGCGCCCGGCAATGTACATCGGTGATGTTAGTTCGCGAGGACTTCATCATCTTATAAATGAAGTTGTTGATAACAGTATTGATGAAGCATTAGGCGGATATAATGATCGAGTAATTGTTACTATAAATAAAGATGGAAGTGTTTCTGTAGAAGATCGTGGAAGAGGAATTCCGGTCGATCTACATCCGGTTGAAAAAATTTCTGCACTTGAAGTTGTTATGACTGTTCTGCACGCGGGAGGAAAGTTTGATAAAGATTCTTACAAGGTTTCTGGCGGATTACACGGTGTTGGTGTATCTGTTGTAAACGCTTTATCCGAAAAACTTACTGCTGAAGTAAGAAGAGACGGAAAAATATATGTTCAGGAATACCGACAAGGAATTCCTGTTGATAAAGTAAAACAAATAGGAACATATAAGGGCGAACAAACCGGAACTACAATTACTTTTAAACCAGACAGCGAAATATTTAAGTCAACAAAATTTAATTTTGAAACTGTTGCAGAGAGAATGCGTGAGCTTGCTTATCTAAATAAAGAAGTTACAATGATTCTTAAAGACGAAAACGATGGGCAGGAAGAAACCTACAGATTTAAAGGCGGGTTAATTGATTTTGTTAAATATCTTGATGAGCAAAGAACTGCAATGCACAAGCCTGTTTACATTGAAGGTGAAAAAGAAAACACTCCGGTTGAAATTTCATTTGAGTATAGTGATTCATATTCTGAAAACGTACATTCATATGTAAACAACATAAACACAATTGAAGGCGGAACACACTTAGTTGGATTTAGAACGGCGCTTACAAGAACACTAAATAGTTATGCTTATAAAAACGGATTGATAAAAGAGAATAACAAAATAACTTTAACGGGTGATGATTTTCGTGAAGGCTTAACAGCAGTAATTTCAGTTAAAGTTATGGAGCCACAGTTTGAAGGACAAACAAAAACAAAGCTTGGTAACAGTGAAGTAAAATCGATTGTTGAAACTATTGTTGGTGAAAAATTAGCAGAGTATCTTGAAGAAAATCCATCAGTTGGAAAAAAGATAATTGAAAAATGTATGCGTGCTGCTGAAGCAAGAGAAGCTTCACGCAAAGCTCGCGATCTTGTAAGAAGAAAAAACGCTCTGGATTCAATGCACTTGCCAGGCAAGCTTGCAGATTGTTCAATTAATGATCCCGAGCATTGTGAAATTTACATCGTTGAAGGTGACTCTGCGGGTGGATCAGCAAAGCAAGGACGTGATAGAAGATTCCAAGCGATACTTCCAATCAAAGGAAAAATTCTTAATGTGGAAAAAGCAAAACTTAATAAAATTTTAGAGAATCAGGAAATTCAGGCGATGATAGCCGCGCTTGGCGCAGGCATTGGCGAAGAATTTAATCCTGAAAAATCCCGCTACGGAAAAATTATTTTAATGACAGATGCTGACGTTGATGGAAGCCATATCCGCACACTGCTTCTAACATTTTTCTATAGACACATGAAAGAATTGATCACATCAGGAAGAGTTTATATTGCACAGCCCCCGCTTTATAAAGTTAAAAAAGGGAAAGAAGAACAATACGCTTTTGATGATGAAGAAAGAGACAAAATATTAAAACAGTTTAGAAAAGACATGAAAATTAAAGCAGGTGTTGTTGATGAAAACGAAGAAGTTGATGAAGAAGGACAACCAAAAGGAGTTACTATTTCTCGTTACAAAGGATTGGGAGAAATGAACCCCGAACAACTTTGGTCCACAACTATGAACCCCGAGACCAGAACGGTGTTGCAAGTAAACGTTGAGAGCGCCGCTGCTGCAGATAAAATATTTGAGACGCTTATGGGTGACGCCGTTGAACCAAGACGAGCATTTATAGAAAAGCATCTAGATATATAGGTTTTAATAAGATGATACTAAACAAAGAATACATAATAGATTTTTTAAGAAAGAATAGAGAATATCTTAAACAAAATTTTGGGTTATTTAAGTATTGTATTAAAAACAATGAAACCGACAATATTTGTGAAACAAAAAAAAAAAAAGTATTGAAAAAGTACTACCCAGAACATTAGAAGATGAAATGAAATCATCTTACATCGATTATGCAATGAGCGTTATTGTTGCACGTGCGTTGCCGGATGTAAGAGATGGATTAAAGCCTGTTCACCGAAGAGTTTTATTTGGTATGCACGAACTCGGTTTACCGCATAACAGGCCACATAAAAAATCCGCAAGAATTGTGGGAGAGGTTCTCGGTAAGTACCATCCGCATGGCGATACTGCTGTTTATGATTCAATGGTGCGTATGGCTCAGGAATGGTCCCTCCGTTACCCACTTGTTGATGGACAGGGAAACTTTGGATCTGTTGATGGCGATTCACCTGCGGCAATGCGTTACACCGAAGCCAGACTTGCAAGAATTGCCGATGAAATGCTTCGCGATCTTGATAAAAACACAGTTGATTTTGCAAATAACTTTGATGAGTCTTTGCAAGAGCCAACAGTTATGCCATCTTATCTTCCAAATCTATTAATAAACGGCGCAAGTGGAATCGCAGTTGGAATGGCGACAAACATTCCACCTCACAATATAAGTGAAGTTATTGATGGCTGCGTTGCGATGATTGAAAATCCAAAAGTAACAGCTGCTGATTTGATGAAGCATGTTAAGGCTCCGGATTTTCCTACTGGTGGAATTATTTATGGATATGAAGGTGTTAAAGAAGCATTGCTTACAGGAAGAGGCAGAGTTGTTATTCGTGCAAAGGCAAATGTTGAAACCCTGAAGAATGATAGAGAAAATATTATCATTACCGAAATTCCTTATCAGGTAAACAAAGCGGTACTTATTGAAAAAATTGCTGACCTTGTGCGCGAAGGAAAGATAACCGAGATATCAAACATAAGGGATGAATCTGATCGTGATGGAATGCGCATAGTAATTGAGTTAAAACGAGATGCACAGCCTGCAGTTGTTTTAAATCAGCTATTTAAACATACACAAATGCAAGTTACGTTTGGCGTTATTATGCTGGCGCTTGTTCATGGTTCTCCAAAAGTTTTGAATATCCAGGAAATGATTCAGCACTTTTTAGCACACAGAATGGAAGTGCTAATACGTAGAACAAAGTATGAATTAGAAGCCGCAGAAAAACGTGCTCATATTTTGGAGGGCTACATAATTGCTCTTGATAACATTGATGAAGTAATCGAGACAATTAAAAAATCAAAAGACACCGAGACTGCTAAAAACAACTTGATGAAAAAATTCAAGTTAAGCGAAATACAGGCAAAAGCAATTTTGGATATGAGATTGCAGCGCTTAACAGGATTAGAGCGTAAGAAAATTGAAGACGAATACAAAGAAGTAATTAAGTTGATTGAAAGACTTAGAGGAATTTTGGATAACGAAAGAACAAGAAATAAAATTATTAAAGATGAACTTCTTGTACTTAAAGAAAAATATGGTGATGAACGCAGAACCGAAATCATAAAAGATTATAAAGAATTTGCGTTGGAAGATATTATTGCTGAAGAAGATGTTGTTGTAACAATATCACACGGCGGATTTATAAAACGTTTTCCTGTTAGCGGATATAGACGACAAGGACGCGGCGGTAAAGGTGTAACCGGTGCCGGAACCAGGGAGGATGATTTTATAGAACATATGTTTGTTGCATCAACGCATCAATACATTTTGTTCTTTACAGACAAAGGGCGCTGCTATTGGTTGAAAGTTCATGAGGTTCCGGAAGGCGGCAGAACTACAAAAGGAAGGTCGATAGTAAATCTTCTTGATAAAGATAAAGACGATAACATTACTGCCTTTGTTGCAGTTAAGGAATTCCGCGAAGATCAATATCTTATAATGGCAACAGAAAAAGGAACGATAAAGAAAACAGTTCTTTCTGCTTATGGAAACGTTCGTAAAGGTGGAATTAACGCCATCAGTCTTGCAGCAGGCGATAAATTAATAGAAGTGAAGATGACGGACGGAAAAAATGATATTGTAATAGGAACAAGTCATGGTTTTGCAATTCGCTTTAACGAAAAAGATGTGCGCGATATGGGCAGAACCGCAACTGGTGTACGCGGAGTAAGGCTCGGTAAAGGCGATCACGTTGTTGGTTTGCTTGTAATTAGGAATGATCAAACCACTGTTCTTGTTGTAACAGAAAAAGGATTTGGGAAACGCTCAGATATAAACGACTACAGAATTACAAAACGCGGCGGAAAAGGTGTTATCACAGTTAAGACAACTGATAAAGTTGGAAAACTTATTGCAATGATGGAAGTTGTTGATCGTGATGAACTTGTTATTATTTCTACACAAGGAATGATAATTAGACAAAGTGTTAAAGACTTGCGCGTTATGGGAAGAAACACTCAGGGCGTAAGAGTAATTAGATTGAATGAACACGACTCAATTGCAGATATTGCCCGTGTTGTTCCTGAAGACGATGAAGAGATAAACGGAAACGGAAATGGCAACGGAAAAGAGATTGAGCCGTTGTTAAGTTAGTTTTTTTAGAAATCACTAAGAATTAAATCGCCTCACTTTTCGGGGCGATTTTTTTTATAATCTTTTATCAACACTTTTTGTATTATTAGGTGTAGTAAAATTAAAAACAGATACAATCCGAATATGAAAAAAACACTAATAGTTTATCTTGTATTATTAATAAGTTTTTTTATTAATGCTCAAAACGCAACAGGCCTTTCCGAAATTAACAAAGAAGATTTAATCAAGAATGTTCGATTGCTTTCTTCTGCAGATTTTGATGGAAGATTGCCCGGCAGTGAAGGCTACAATAAAGCAGCACAGTTTGCAGCCGATCAGTTTTATGAGTTGGGTTTGTGGTCGGCGGGAGACGAACAGTATTTTCAATATCTAAATGTTGAGTATAATAAAATCGACACACCAGTAGTTTTTAAAACTATTGTTGATGGCAAAACAGTTGATTATAGATTAGGGAAAGATTTTGTTCTCCGCGGATTTACAGGATCGAACAGTTTTACTTTACCCGTTGTGTTTTGTGGATATGGAATCTCTCGCCCTGATTTGCATTATGATGATTACGATGGAATTAATGTAAAAAATAAAATTGTAATGGTGTTTAAACAAAATCCAAAATGGAAAAATGATGATAAAGACTGGGGAACCAATTATCCACGAGAAAAATCGATTGTTGCAAAAAATCATGGCGCAAAAGGAATTTTATTTCTTTCATTGCCTAATGATGAAAAACCACAACCACTTATTGGAAGTGTAATGCATGGCGAAGGTGAACAACCTATTGATTTTCCACAATTACATATTTCTTTGGATGCAGCAAATACTTTATTAAGCAAAACAGGATTTTCAATAAGTGATTGTCAGACAAAAATTGATGAAAAGAAAAAACCGTTATCTATGAATCTTACAACAAAAGCACAGATTGAAGTGAATGCCAACTATGAAAAAAATGCACGAACAATGAATGTTGTTGCAATGATTGAGGGAAAAGATGAAAAGCTAAAGGAGGAATATGTTATAATTGGTGCTCACTTAGATCATGTTGGATCGCAAGCGGGGCTTTTATTCCCAGGTGCAAATGATAATGCTTCGGGCTCTGCCGCAGTTTTAGAAATTGCAGAAGCATTTGTTAAAGGGGGAATTGAGCCAAAACGATCTGTAATTTTTGTTTTGTTTGCCAGCGAAGAACAAGGACTTTTTGGTGCAAAGCATTTTGTTAATAGCTGGAAAAAAGGATATGATAAAATTGCCGCGATGATAAATCTTGATTGTGTTGGATATGGCGACAGCATTCAGGTTGGCAATGGAAAAAGTGCACCAAAGCTTTGGGAAATTGCAAACCAGATTGATGAAACAAGTTTTAACTCTATGGTAGATAGAACATGGAGCGGTGGCGGCGCTGACGCAACTCCTTTTCATGAAAAAGATATTCCATGTTTGTATTTTGTAACAACAAACAGTTATGATCATCTTCATCTACCTACAGATGAAGTCAGCACACTAAATCCAACATTGTATGAAAAAGTTGTTAGACTTGCACATCTAACAGCATTAGAAGTGGCGAATGGAAATTATGAAAGAGAAGAAATAGTAAAATGATAGATCATTTTACACATTTGTTTAAGCATACAACTATCCACCTAAAAAAGCTATCTGCTATTTCTGTACTTAAAACTAATCTCTGTTTGTATAAATTTTATTTCTGTGTTATAGCAGGGAGCATTATTTTCTGAGGCTTGAATGACTGTTTATAACACTTTGCTTTCCGAAATACTTCTGAATCAATATTAGTAGTTCGGTTTTATTAATTGGTTTTGCAATATAATCATTGCATCCAGCTTCAATTGCTTTTTCACGATCGCCATATAGCCCATGAGCAGTCTGAGCTATTATTACAACCTCCTTGTTAATTTTCCTGATTTGGCGAGTGGCTTCATATCCTCCCATATCAGGCATTCGGATATCCATCATTACCAAATCTAAATCAGGATTTTTTTTGCACACCTCAACGGCTTCAACACCAGTCCTAGCTTTTAATATTTCTTTGCCAATTGTTTTTAGCGTATTGCCAATCAGCATTTCCGATACTTCATCATCTTCAGCTATCAGTATTTTTAGTTTTCCAACAAGCTCAGTTTTATCTGAAGGTGCAAATTGATTAACAACAATTTCTTTTGTTAGCACTGCATTGTATGGCAATGTGAAACAAAAAGTTGATCCAACACCTAACTGGCTTTCAACCCGGATTTTACCACCAAGCATTTCGACATATGCCTTGGTAATAGATAAACCCAAACCCGCTCCTTGTTGAGCCCATTCACCAGGAATATCTGCTTGAATAAAGCGCTCAAAGATGGCACCATGCCTATCATTTGGAATCCCGATTCCGGTGTCTTTCACATAAAATTCAAGATCACACTCTCTTTTTTTATACCCAATCTCAATTGTTCCTGTGTTACTATATTTAATTGCATTTTTAACAAGATTAGTAAGTATGGCATATACTTTTTCACGGTCGGTTTTTAAGATAGCTTCTTTTGCTGGCAAAGGAGTGCTGAACGAAATTGTCATTCCCTGTGCTTCCACTTCGGGTTTGAAAAAATTATAGATATCCAGAATTTGTTCGTTTACATTCAACTCATGAATTTCAATCTTCATTAAGCCGGCTTCAATTTTAGAAATATCAACGATATCGTTGATTATGTTAAGCATACGAGCGCCGCTTTTTTCGATAATCTTGATGTAATCCTGTTGCTCCTTACCAGTAAGACCAGGTTCTTTAAGTAATTCTGCAAAGCCAAGAATTCCGTTCATTGGTGTTCTGATTTCGTGGCTCATATTGGCAAGGAAGGCTGATTTAAGACGGTCACTTTCTTCCGCCTGCTCTTTGGCTTTTAATAGTTCTTTGGTTCGTTCTTCCACAGTTCTTTCAAGATTCTTGTTGGCATCTAACACAAGCAATCTTTCATTATCCAGTTTCTGGCTTAAGAAAAAGTTGCGACGAGTATAGTACTCGATATTATACGCTGCAAACATCCCGATAAGATTTGCACTAATGAAGAAAAAATTGTTATTGATAAGTAACTCATCAGGTGTGTGTGTATAATATTTTGCTCCGATATTATATAGAAGCAGGATTGACCAACCAGCAATTGTGGCAAAAAAGAAACGGAGTTTTATAAAAAAGTAACTTGCCGAAAAGACTAACATCATCCCGGCATAATATGTATAATTTTCAGGTGCAAACATTGTCATGATACTTATACCGAAACCACCGGCAATAACACTAATAAGCAATAATGCTTGCCAAATTTTTTGAAACAACTTTGTGAAAGACAAAAGAAATACGATTAAGAGTATTGGAATAACAAATAAAAAGCGGATAGCATGGAAAGCTGTTGAATATTCGGGAATTACTTGCGAATCGAGATAACCAAAGGCGCCATAAAGAATTATTACTAAAATAAATGCAATTCTAAATTGAAAAACAGAATCAGAGAAATATTTTTTTAAAAATAGCTGTTCATCCACTTCTGAAAAAGCCAACGTAATCTTATTATAATTCATTGAAGTGTATGTTGTGTCTTGAATCATTCTGCGTTTTTAGATAGACATTGAGCGTTGACTATAACAAGTTTATAAGTCTCATAAAAGCGAGACTTTATTTTTTTCAAACTTAAATAAATTTTCTTTATAAAACATTAAACGGAGATTTAATCTTTTTGTAATTCAATAATCGAAAAATGTTATAAAATTTTTAAGATGGACGCGATATTACTTTTTTAGAAAAGAGAAATCAAAACACTAAAAAATGTTTATAAACTCAATTAAAGTTATAGCTACAGTTGTTATAAACTATGCTACGTATCACCGCACTCAAATAGCACAACGTTTAGGGGCTTGCCGAAGAGGGGAAATTAAAAGTACGAATGTTCAAATTTAGTACAAAAGTTCAATAGAATTCCAAATATTCAATTTAGCACTTCTGCCTCCATTTTGGCAAACCTATGTTTGTGGCAGTTTTTTATTTTTCAGGTCGTTTTGTATAGTCTTTTATGATCAAGTAAATGGATATTATAAAAACAATTAGATAAAGAATGTCCAATACAGGATCTTCAAGTGTGAAATTTTTAAAGTCTATGTGTTTAAACAATGTCAAACCTAGAATCAATGCAATAAATGCAAAAAATAAGTTTATTCCTTTTTTACTTTCCATATTTTATAACTTTAATGTTAAATCAACGGCTATACCTATGCCAAAGATGATTATATAAAAGGTAACAATGCCCAAAATATAACAGATTAATGCTTTCACATAATTTTTTATTTTTCTGTTTTCAAAAAAATTTCCAATTGCCCAAATTGAATAAACCATTCCTATCATTCCAGCTATAAAAAATAGTTTAAAGTGAAACAAGCCCTCTATAATTGAACTAAAAGCAAAAATCAACATTGTAATTCCTAGTATAAAACATAACATAATAAGTAATTCAAAAAAATTATATCCATATTTTTTAAAAAATAGCTTTAGCCACATAGCAATAAAAATTCCCATTATAATATTCATATACCCATAATTCGCTTGCATCCAACCTAATATTTTTCCCACGGTAGATTTTTCAAACCCCTCATGTTTCATATATTCATCTTCTATATGAAAGTAATGGCTTATAAGTGTATAAATTAAGGATGTTACGATTATAAAAATTATTGGTTTTACAAGTCGGCTTCGGTTTTCTGAAATGAATTGTCTTATGCTTTCTCCAGGTCGTATCAACAACTCACGGATTGTAAAAAGGATGCCTTTCTCAAAATGTAATACATGCTCAATTTCGTGAACAATATAGTGGCCGTCAATTCTTTTCAATTGTATTGGTTGTCCGCATTTTGGGCAAAAGTTTTGTGTAATTTCAGTACTACAATTTTTACAATTCATTTATTTTCTCTTACATGTAAAAGTTTAACCATATGCTTGTTTAGTCTCTTTGTAAAACGGCAAGTAACGGCTACGTATTTGCAGTGGCGGTGATAAGAATTCCGTCAGCTCAAATTTAGCACTATATTTCTAAAGAATTACTATTGTTCAATTACTTCCACCAACCTCACCATTGCAAATACGATGTTAGCAGTAGGCACCCACCCTACTCGTCACTCTTTTTTTTCTTGTTACGTTTCACCGGGTCCATACTTATTTTGTTAAAAACTTCTCTTGGAATTACTGTAAGTTGGTCAGATTTACAATTCCAAATATTCACATATTTTTCTGACATTACCAGATGCTGTTCCCATTTTGCAAACTTTTCATAAAGCATTAATGTGCAGATGTCAGTTGCAGTCATAAAAGGCCCTGTTTCAGATAGATGACTATGCACCGCACTAAAGGTTGGGTTATCTTTTTCTTCTTTTTCACCATAGTAAACTGGAATAATATTTTTATGCAGTTGTCTTTTAATTAGCAGTTTGTTGTTATTATCAAACGTTAAAACATAGTCGTTACCGAATATCACAACTCCGCTATTTGTAGGACCTGTCAAAACATAAACCTTCTTATCTTTACCATTTATTAATGGGATTAAATTTAGATTAGTGTTCTTGTATGTTTTAAATAAAGCGTCAGAGTTTATTTCTGTTAATGCAATTTTTCTAATTTCATATAAGTCATTTTCTGTTTTGGTAAATTCTCTCTCAATCAAACTCAAATCAGCTGTCTCTGTATTGTATGTACTATCAAATGATATAGTTCCGATTACCTTAGGGTTGTCTGCTTTGGAAAAGAAAATACATTTTGAAAATTCGTTGTCAGAATATGAAAAGTAACCGCCAATACTTTCTGTGTCTTTATTTTTTTCTAAAAATAGGTCGGCTCCATACCAAGAAGCCATTTCTGATTTATACAAAAGCTTACCTTCTGCAACAATTGGTTGTGCTTCCTCTGTCGGATTACTTTGTCCGAATACATTAAAACTTAAAAGTATCAAAAAAAATGTAAATGCTTTATTTATTATGGTGTGTCGTATTGTGTTTACTGCCAACTCGTTTATAGGCCTCATTAAAGGGAGTCTTCCTTTTTTTCAAGCTTAAATAAAATTTTTTTATAAATCATCAAAGTGAGATTTAATTTTAGATTACTTTAATATCGCAAGCAACGATTCTCTATGTACCTTAATCGTTTTATCCAAATCTTCTTTTGTATGTGCTGTTGAAACAAACAATGCTTCAAACTGTGCTGGTGCAAGATAGATTCCGCGATTCAGCATTTCGTGAAAATATTTTCCATACAAAGCAGTATCAGAGGTTAAAGCGGATTTAAAATCATTAACAGGTTTTTCTGTAAAGAACATGCACACCATAGAGCCAACACGGTTCATTGCATAATTTTTTCCAACAGATTTTAAGTTTTGCTTAAATCCGTTTTCCAAATACATCGATGCTTTTTCTAACTGAACATAAATTTCAGGATGCTCTTTAATGTAAGATAGCGCAGCAAATCCTGCACACATTGCAAGCGGATTTCCGCTTAATGTTCCTGCCTGGTAAACGGGTCCGCTAGGTGAAAGCAATTCCATAATTTCCCGCTTACCGCCAAACGCACCAACAGGCAAACCGCCGCCAATAATTTTTCCGAATGTCGTTAGATCCGGTTTAACACCTAAAATTTCCTGAGCGCCACCGGCAGCAACGCGAAATCCTGTCATCACTTCATCAAAAATTAAAACAATGCCTTCTTCATTACAGATTCCCCTTAGCTCAACTAGAAATTCTTCATTCGCTTGCACAACACCCATATTGCCCGCAATCGGTTCTATTATAATTGCTGCAATTTGTCCGCGGTATTGTGTAACTAATTCTTTAACGGAATTAATATTATTGTAATCAGCAAGCAAAGTATCTGAAGCATTTGCTTTTGTAACACCGGGAGAAGTTGGAACGCCAAACGTTAATGCGCCACTGCCGGCTTTAATTAAAAAATGATCTGCGTGCCCGTGATAGCAGCCTTCAAATTTTATGAACTTATCTCGTCCAGTAAATCCACGCGCAACGCGAACAGCGCTCATTGTAGCTTCGGTTCCGCTGTTAACCATTCTCACCATTTCTACGGAAGGAACGAGATCAGTAATAAGCTGAGCCATTTTAACTTCCATTTCAGTCGGCGCACCAAAGCTTGTTCCGTTTTCAAAAGTTTGTTTTAATGCTTCTTTAATAAACGGCGGATTGTGTCCGAACAAATGCGGTCCCCAGCTTCCGATGTAGTCGATGAATTCGTTACCATCAACATCATAAAACTTTGAGCCAGCTCCTCGCTCAATAAACAGTGGATCGCCGCCGACAGATTTAAATGCTCTTACAGGAGAGTTTACTCCGCCCGGAATATATTTTTTTGCTTTTTCAAATAGTTGTTTGCTTTTTGTTGTGTTCATAAAAAATATGTTTTAGTTAATAAATATTTCTTAGTGAAACTTAGTGTTCTAAGTGTCTATGTGGTGAAAAAAAAGATCTACCACGAAGACACAAAGAGCACTTAGAACCACTTAGTTAAAAAGTATTTGATGATCTTTTTGTTTGCCAGTCTGCCAAAAATTTTCCGGTACAACCCTCCAGTTGTTAAGAAGTTTTGGCTCAACTATTTTTTCTTCTTCAATCCACTTCATTACAAAGTAACGAAGATCTTTTTCTGTTGTGTTGATAACTCTTTTGCTTAATTCTTCGTGTGGAATTTTTGCGCCATCAGTTAAGTGTCTTCCGCCGCCATTACCACGATAAGAATTGATTGCTACTTTATATTTTTTGTTTAGTTCAAATGGTTGGCCATCAATAAAACGGATAATTCTAACTCGCTCACCAAATGGTTTTGTTACATCAACAACATATTCAATTCCGGCAGCGGAATCAAAATTGTAAAATCGTTCCTCTAACTCAGGAGACTTTGTTCTTTCTGAATAAACAAGATTTCCATTTTCATCAAGCTTAAATTTTAAAAGATGATCATTTTCATCTTTCATAATATTCATCCAGTTGCCGTATGAGAACTCAAGATAATCTTTTATTTCTTGTCCGCTTAATTCCATTGTGTATAAAAAATTTTCATACTTATAAAGATCAAACATATCACGAGCATAAATTTTTCCAGCATCAATCTTAGCGTTAAACGACAACGGAGCTGTAAATGAAACATCAGCATCGGTTAATTGTAATTGAACAGTGTGAATTAAATCTACAAACTTAGATGGACCAAACATTGATTCGCGCGAAGAAATCATTTCTGTAAATTCACCAACCGGCCGGGAAATATAATTTCTTATTGCATCAAGATTTTTTCTAAAATTATCTACAAAGTTCTTATCAATAGCATAATCTTTCATATCTACCAGCTCACCAGTTATTTCTTTCTTGTCGTAAATCAAGCACATCTTATCATACTTTAAAGTATAATTTGCAACTGCAACATTTTGTGCGCCCGCAGTTGTACCAAGTATCAATACTTCTTTACCCGAAGGGCTTTTTGTTTTAAAGTTCCAGCCAGCATGATCATGGCCAACAAAAATCAAATCGAAACCATCAACTTTTTCTGCAACAAGACGTGATGCATTTTCATTTTTATAAGTGTTTTCATTTTCATTATTGTAGGTGTAATCAACACCTGAATGAAATAAACCGATCATTAAATCCGGCTGCTCGGTTTCTCTGATTTTCTTAACCCATTTTTGTGCGGTCTCAATCATATCATCGAAACGCATTCCGCTCCAAATTTTTTCCGGGAGCCATTGTGGAATTGCAGGAGTGATCAAACCAAGAATTGCAATTTTAACTCCGCCGCGTTCAATTGTTGTATAGGGTTTAAAGTACGGTTGGTTTGTTTCTGTGTTTATTGCATTTGCTGCAAGCCATGGAAAATTTAATTCTTTATTAAACTTATCATAAACATCATGACCTGTTTCAATATCGTGGTTACCAATTGTTGCTGCATCATACTTCATATAATTCATTACATCAGCATAAAGATTTAATGTATCTGTTTTTTCAAAATTGTAATAATATACAGCAGGATTTCCCTGAATTATATCACCATTATCAAGAAGAAAAACTATTTGATTTGTATCTGCTCGCTGTTGATTAACATAAGTTGAAACTCGCGCAAGAGACGAATTGATTTCTTTGTTATCTTTTAAACTGTAGGGAAAAATTGCTCCGTGCACATCTGAGGTTTCTATAATCTTTACATTAATTGTTTGTGCAAAAACTGTAAAACTCAGAAAAACTGTAAGAGCAAAAATATTTAGGAATCTAGTTATCATTTTAATTTTCCGATTGATTTTTGTTTGCAAGATAATAAAATGAATGATAACTGGTTATGAAAAAAGGCGACCGTTTCTGATCGCCTTTTATATTTTTTATCTCTTTTCGTAAGGTGGCTGTTTTGGATTTACAGGAGGAGCTAATTTGTGTAATCGCATAACTTCATCAATAGCTTTTTCAAGCTGCACATCTACACCGTTTGATAAAGTTGTTGGATCTTCAGGAACAACAATATCTGGATCAACACCGTGCCCTTCTTTAAACCAATTGCCATCAGGATCATACATTCTGAATGTTGGGACAGTTATAGTTCCTCCATCAATTAAAGTCGGTGCGCCCGTAATGCCAATCAATCCGCCCCAGGTTCTTGAGCCGATTAAAGGACCAATACCTGCCTTGCGGAAATAATCCGGAAATGCATCACCACCCGAACCACTCCAACCGTTTATCAACATAACCTTTGGACCAAAATTAGCAGCAGGAGGCCATTGCCAGTTGTTTCCATCTCTAACAGCAAAAAATGCCAATGGTTTTCTGTCTAACAATTCAACAAATCGATCAGGAATTTGTCCGCCGTTGTTGAATCGTTCATCTATAATTAATCCTTCTTTAGAAAACTGTGCGGAGAATTGTCTTACAAGTTCATCCTGTCCATCAATTCCAGTACTTGGAACAAAGATGTAACCTATTTTTCCGTTTGTTGCTTCATCAACTCTTTTTCGATTTGATTCAATCCACTCAAGATTTCTTAAACGAGTTTCATCAGTTAATGTTTTAACTAAAATATTCCATGCACCATCAATTGATGGTTTATCGTTAACAGTTAGCTCAATTGTTTTATCTGCAAGTCCTTCAAATGCTGACCACGGATCTTTTGTAACATCGATTGCAACACCATTCACAGCCAGAATATAATTTTCTTCTTTTACTTTTAGTCCAGATTCTAAAAGTGGTGAACGCACTTCTGTATCCCAAGTTGCACCACGTACAATCTTTTTAATTCTATACACACTATTATTTAATTCCCAATCAATACCGAGATAACCTACTTGTCTTTGTAGTGGAATTTCATCATCGCCACCACCCCGATAAGTGTGTGAGGCGTTTAATTCAGAAATTAATTCACCAATAATAAAGTTTACATCGCCGCGTGTTACTGCGTTATCAATCAGATCGCCGTATTGTTTTTTCATTGCATTCCAATCAACACCGTGCATGTTTTTATCATAAAAATAATCGCGTTGCAATCTCCAAACATCTGTAAAAATTTGTTTCCACTCTTCACGAGGAACAACAGTCATTTCAAGTTGATTTGTTGGAAGTTTTTTATCCAATTTTTGATCCGGTGCGATATCCACAACAGAAAAAGAATTTTGTTTTGCAACCAAAATCTTTTTTTCATCAGCAGAAATTTGAAACACATCCGCATCATCAACAATTGTTTTTTCTTCACGTTTATCAAAATCATAGTAAAGCACTGATTTTTTTGTATCAGCAGAACCATTATTTGGTGTGCGATGAAAAATTATTTTTCCTGTTACTGCGGCAAGATTTCCATAATTTCCTGCAGCCGGAGGAAGTATTACAATTCGTTGTTCAATGCCATCAAAATCAATTTTAACTTCTTTGGATTTAGCCTCATCTTTTTTCTCTTCCTTCTTTTCTTCTTTCTTCTCGCCATCCTTTTTTACATCGTCTTTTTTAACAATACTCGAATCATTTTTTGGAGCCAGTATTGAAGGCAAATCATTAGTTAAAGTAACAGCAGCAATTTGTGTTGAGTTTGGATAAATCCATGTGTTATCAAAATCACCATAAACAGGCTTAAAACTTCTATTCGTTAAGAAGTATAAATATTTTCCTGCAGGATCAAAAACAGGATTAGAATCATTGTAATAGCCCGATGTAACCTGGTGGATTTTTTCTTCCTTTGTATCAAAGATTGCAATTGCTGTTGTGCGACTATCAAGCTCTTTTCCATAAGCTAAATATCTGCTATCTGAAGACCAGTTCGCCGAAAATCCTTGCAAACCTCCTTCATACATCCACTTTCCTTTATCAACCATTATTATTTTATCCTTATCCAAATCATAAATACTAATTGTCATTGTCTGATCAACAAAAGCCAAAGCTTTGCTGTTAGGCGACCAATAAAGTCTGTATCTAAATCCCGCGCCTAAATTTGTTAATGATTTTTCTCCATTGGGTTTTTCTAAATCACGGATAGTTAATTCATATTCACCGGATCTATCGCTGAAGTAAGCAGCATATTTTCCATTTGGAGAGTAGGCCGGATATCTTTCTGCAACTCCGGATGATTGTGTAAGATTTATAACAGGACCATTTTCTGTTGGAACTGAAAAAATTTCTCCACGCGTTTCAAAAAGTGTTCGTTTACCATTATACGAAAGCGAAAAGTTCTGAATCATTCTTTCAACACTTACATTTTTTGCAAGTAAAGTTGATTCATCAGTTACAACATTGATATTTACTTCGCGAGATTTTTCAGTTGTAAGATCAAGCAGATAAAGTAATCCGCCAGCCTCAAACACAATTTCATTAACACCCATAGACGGAAAACGAATATCAAACTCATTAAAGTTTGTTACTTGTTTTGTTTGCTTGTTGGAAAGATCGTAGCACCAAATATTATTTCTTTTATTTTCTCCACGATCAGATAAAAAGTAAATTTTATTACCAGACCACATCGGAATTTCATCACCAGCAATGTTGTTGGTTATGTTCTCAGATACTTTTGTTTCAAGATTAAAAAGAAAAATATCAGCAGCCAACCCACCACGATATCTTTTCCATGTTCTGAACGCTGCACTTCTTGGAGTGTAGGCGATCATGTTTCCATCAGGAGAAATAACACCAAACTCACCATAAGGCAATGGAAGTTTTTCCGGCAAGCCACCGGATTTAGATACTTTATAAAATTGATTAAATCTTTGTTTGCCGCTTTCTCGTGAAGAAGCAAAAAGCAAATTCTTTCCATCGGGATACCAATCTATTAATCTATCAGTCATTCCATGATGAGTAATTCTTTTTGGTAATCCACCGAGCGAAGGCATTACATAAACATCAACATTTCCATCGTAATTCCCGCTGAATGAAATTTGTTTTCCATCGGGAGAAAATCTGGCAAGCAATTCAGTACCCTTTGCAGAGGTAAGTTTGTTTGCAGTTCCACCTTCTTTCGAAACGATCCAAACATCACCACCATACGTAAATGAAATGTGTGTTTGAGAAACATCCGGATATTGAAACATTTTTGCATTTACTTGTGCTGTGATAATTTGAGCAGTTAGTAAAACAGTTAATAGTGAGAAAAAGAAAAAGTTTTTCATAATACTTCTCTCTTTAAATTTTAAGAATGTTATTTTATAAACGATAGACTAAAATTAGTTAAAACAATATACTTGTTTTTAGATCGATTGTTAGACGGTTAAATATAATTATTAACGGAAGAGACTTTTTATGTTTTATGAATTAAAAAGAACCCAACCTTTAAGCAATATTTTCTACAAACCATTTATGAATGGAATACATTTCCTTAAATGTTTTGTAAGAAAAAGAAACTGGATCTTTCTTGGTTAACTCAGAAAAATCTTTGCTTTCGTAATAAACATAAAAACCGCTGTGTAAAAGCAATTCGTTATATGCGTAATCAGGATCAAATCCACGCGGAGTTTTTTTATATGTTTTTCCACCAAGTTGATACTTTTTATTCTTCAGAAGTTTTTTAACTAGATCATAAAGTTCTTTTCCTTTTGCTGGATTAGAAACAACTTCGCGATATTTTTTTAATTGATCTTTTGTGAATTGATACATTCCTGCACCAAGAAAAAAAAGTTTTGGTTCGATATGAAAATACAAACCAGAACATTCCATTTTCTTTCCCTTGCCTTCCCAGAAATATAGACCAAGATTAGTTTTGTAAGGTGATTTATCTTTGCTGAATCTTACATCACGATGCTGACGGAAAATAGATTTATCAACCTTTGGAATTGCGATTATGTTTGGAGAAAGTTTTGTTAGTTCTTCACCAAGATCAATTACAAATTGTACTGCAGGTTGTAATAATTCAAAATCAAATCTTATACGATTTTTTTCAAACCATACTTTGCTGTTGTTTTTAGAAAGAGCAGCTAAAAATTTTAATGTAGATTGCGGAAAAGCGATTTCGTTCTTCATATTAATCCTATTTTAAATAAACTATTTTTTTAGAGATAAAAGTATCTCCTGAAATTAAAGATATAATATAAATGCCACTTGATAAAATTAAATTTTGTTTTCTTGGAGAAAATTCAAATTCATAAAATCCCCAGTAAAAATCATCTTCAAACAAAGTTGCCATTTCATTTCCCAGTATATCGTAAATCTTTAACTTTGCTTTTGTTGGGGTGTCAAAATCTTGAGATAAAACTGTAAATCCTATCGTTGTCTTTTCAGAAAACGGATTTGGATAATTATTAAACCATTCGAAAGTAGGTTTATCTACCAGAGGCTTTTTGAAAGAAGTAAATTTTAAAAGTGTCCCATCTTGTCCACACGCAAAACCAGTATATTTGTCTACAAATTGAAGATCAAAAATTGTTAAGCTATCTATTACAATTTCAGGTTCCCAATTATTTCCTCCATTAACAGTATGCAGAAGTTGAAAACCTGATGCCGAATAACCCTCATCTTTATTCAAGAAATCCAAAGCGAACGAAATTCCAAAGATTGGCAATTCTTCATATTCCCAAGTTGTGCCAGCGTTAGATGTTGTAAGTTTTGCAACGCCAAATAATAATTCAGGATCTCCGGAAAGTGTAATTGCATTTAATGAATCAAAAATAAAAACATCAAAAATCTGATCTGGGCTTAAGCCAATTGATGACCAGCTTTCTCCACCGTTGATTGTTTTCCAGATTACACCAGCAACATCAACCCGACCACCGCAAGCATAACCAAAGTCTTTATTAAAAAAATTTAAATCATAAACCGGATAGTTTGAATAAGCACCCGAATCAATTAAACATTCCTGCCAGGTTAAACCGCCATTAGTTGTTTTTGAAATTCCGGTTCCACCAATCCACCCAGTTTGATCATCAGCAAAATAGATACAACTCATAAATTTTAATTGAAAAAGAGAATCAATTTTTATCCAATCGATTCCTCCATTTGTAGTTTTTAGTAGCGTTGTTCCAAAAGGCGGAACGTCTGGATATGTTAGGGCCCACCCAAGATTTTTATTAATAAAAAATACATCTACAATTGGAGTTGTAACATTGCTGTTTTGAAGTGACCACGAATTTCCAGCATCTGAAGTGTGAACGATTGTTCCGGTAAGTCCTGTTGCCCAACCATTTTCAGAATCCACAAAAAATAATTTTCTTAACAAATCTGTAGTGGGTGATTGCAAAACTTCCCACTCAGAAGTTCTTTGTGAAAATATTTCTATTGAGAGAAAAGAAACAAACAGCAACAGTAAAATATTTAATCTTAACATCAACAAATCCAACCAACCTTATATACTAACTTTTTATTGATGTTAAGTTAAACCCAATATTATAAATATTAAAGGATGATTTGAGTAATCATCCTTTTGAAAGTTTTGTTGGCGCAGGAACATAACCAGCCAAAACTGCATTGTAAAAGATTCCGCACAATCTCTTTACTCTTTCACTGTCATCATAAATTGCTGATCTTTTTACTGCATAAACACCACGTTCATCACCAATCTTGCATAATGATAATGCGGATAGTATTCTGATTTCTTCACACTCAGCACTGTGCAATAAAGCCATTAATGGAATAACAGATTTTTTACAACACATTTCCCCCATCAAGTAAACACACGAAGCACACAAACCCTTGTTACAGGATTTTGTTCCTATTAGCAGATTTTCAAAGATTTGATTCTCGTTCAACTCTATGGAACGTTTTGGGACGGGCTGTGAAAACAAATTTACACCGGATAGAAAAACGGATAACAAAACAACAAAAAGCATAGACATCTTTTTCATGGTTTTCTCCTTACTATTCTTTAATCAATTAAATTACATTGCCAACTTAATTTTATTAGAAGGATTAACAATCAAATGATGACGAAAGGTTAAAAGAAGAAAGGAAGAATAGTTTTTGTTGTGTTAAAGAAGCATCAAAACAAGATGTTAATTTTTTGATTAAAGGAAAGATTAGAAGAGTTCGATTTTATCACCAATTTTAACAAATCCCTGTTTATTACAAACTACATTCATACCAAACATTACTTTACCCTCTATCTTGCGATATTCAGAAAGCGTTTTTAACGGCTCTTTATTTCTTTCAGCGGTTTGTTGATCTGTTGTTGTGATCATACATCTTGCACAAGGTTTTACTGCTTTTAAATTTACATCACCAATTTTAAAAACTTTCCAATTATCTTCTTCATAAGGATTTCCACCGCTAAACACCAAATTTGGTCTAAAGCGATTCATTGGAATCGGATTTTCTAATCTTGAGTTTAAATCATTTAAAGAAGATTGCCCAATTATTAAATATGGATAAGCATCTGCAAAGCTTACAATATGATCAGCAGTTTCATATTTCTTTTCAACAATTCGTTTTTCATTATCAGGCATATAAACCAGTGAACATTTGAATTTTAAAATATCAGAAAACCATTCATCAAGTTTTTTATCAACAATAATAGCGTTGCACAAATCACCCCAAATTTTAACTTTTGATTTTTCAATACTTTCCGATTCAAGAGGAATAGTATTAAAAGAGTCATCAACAATGTTTAATACTTTAAAACCATTTTCTGCAAAAGATAATTTTAACAATGCTAATTGTGGTAAATCCCGTTGAGTAAGAAACTCCCCGTTTTCATCAACCAGCAAGTAACGGCGATCATATTTTAATCCACGCTCACCAGCAAAAGTTGAATCCAGACTTATTCCGCCAAGTGATTTTAAAGGATAAATATTTATTTCTGTAAGCGTTAGCAAATCATTTACTCTTTAGTGTTATCATAACAATTTCCGGAGTAGAATTATATCTAATCGGTGCAAGTGACATTCCTAATCCGCCGCAAATAATTGCAAGAGTGTTGTTGAAAGTAAAGTCGCCTTTAATATAGCTTGTTTCAAATATAGTTGGAGTTAGCTGTATAAATGGGAATAGCAAAGTAATTTGTCCACCGTGAGTGTGACCCGCAAGAAACAAATCATATTTATCTTTTACAGCGCGATTAATCAAAAACTCTTGCGGCTGATGTGTAAGAAAAATTTTTAAATCTGCTTTGTTAGAAGAAGAAATATTCCTAAGAGTGGTTTCAGAAATTTTTGTTACATAATTATGTGTAATAAATGTTATTCCAATTCGCGACGAATCAAAATCAATATAACGTAATTCGTTGTCGGGCATTTCTACAGTGTTGTTTTGTAAAGATTCTTTAACCTCTCGTAAACTTCTTACATAATCTCTTCTGTATGCCCAATTATCATGATCACCAACACAAGAATAGGTTCCATTTTTAGATTTAATTTTGCCAATAAACTTACCAGCAGTTTTTATATAATCAGGCGAAGAGGTTATTACATCGCCAGCAATTAAAACCAAATCGGGATTTTGCGAGTTGATTTTATCAACGTATCTCTGTAATCTTTTTTCATCTGTATATCTATCAGCTTGAACATCCGCGATAAAAGCAATTCTAAATCCCTCTAAATCTATAGAAAGATTTTTCTTTTTATATTCAACATGCCTTACATCAACAGAATTATAATCGTAAATAACTCTTGCCGGAATATAAACAATAAAGAAAACTACAAGAGCTAAAAATATTTTAACCTGTACCGGATAAAGTTTTTGTTTATGTTTTTTGTAAAGCGGATATAAAATTAGTTTTGACAAATCAACAAAAAGAAAAAGAACGCTTACTTGAAGAATTAAAATTATAAGAATCCAGAACGGATACAGCAAAAAATAATCTGCAAAAATATTTTGTGGAAAAGCCACTGATTGTTTTGTTATCGCAGCATATACTGCATTAAACATTAATACAACAGGATAAAGATTTAACAAAACAAGAAATGAATAAAGAATGATTTTCTTTTTCTTAACTGGAATGTCAGGAAAAAGTGTTTTAAATACTCGATTTAATTTTCTTGTAAAATAATACTCTAATATCGTTAGTACAGCGATACCAATTAAAACATTTACGATTATCCACATAATAAAATAAACTGTCCCACTTTACTTTCTTGTTTTGTCAATCCACTTAGCTAAGTCTTTTGCAAAGTAAGTTAAAAACATATCTGCGCCGGCACGTTTAATTGCAAACGCAGCTTCAACCATTACGCGCTCTTCATCAATCCAGCCATTTGCACCGGCAGCTTTAATCATTGCATACTCGCCACTAACCTGGTAAGCCGCAGTTGGCATTCCGAAGGTATCTTTAACTTTTCTGATAACGTCAAGATAAGGCCCAGCCGGTTTTACCATAACAATATCTGCACCTTCTTCAATATCTTCAGCGACCTCTCGTAATGCTTCATTAACATTTCCAATATCCATCTGGTGTGATTTTCTATCACCAAAAGCAGGAGTCGATTCTGCGGCATCTCTAAATGGCCCGTAAAATCCGGAAGAATATTTTGCAGCGTAACTCATAATTGGAATTTTTGTAAAACCTTTATAATCTAATGCTTTTCTGATCGCTGCAACTCGCCCATCCATCATATCGGAAGGAGCAATTATATCAGCGCCAGCTTCTGCATGAGATACAGCTTCTTTGGCAAGAAGCGAAACTGTTTCATCATTTAAAATTTCTTCGCCGCGTAAAACGCCACAATGCCCGTGTGAAGTATATTCACACATACAAACATCTGTAATTATTAAAAGATCTTTTACTTCTGCTTTTACTGCGCGCACAGCTCGCTGGATAATTCCGTTTTCATTGTAAGCATCGGATCCTACTTCATCTTTGTGTTCGGGAATTCCAAATAAAATTACTGCAGGTATTCCAAGTGCTTTAACTTCTTTACACTCTTTAATAAGCTCATCTATAGATAAATTAAAAACTCCCGGCATTGATTTAACTTCTTTTTTTATTTTCTCACCAGGAACAACAAATAATGGATATATCAAATCATTTTTTGTTAACACAGTTTCTCTAACCATATCGCGCACAAGCGGATTGTATCTTAAGCGACGATGACGAATTGTTGGATAACTTGACATAATTTCTCCTTTTTAATGTACAATGCACAATTTACAATGTACAATTATTTTGAATTATTTTTTGCTGTTTTAATTATTGCAATTAAAAGTTTAATTAATTCTTTGCAATCTTGTTGTAAACTTTTAAAAGATTTTTCATTAATTATATCTGAAGCTTTAAATAGATTTAACCAGAATTCAGATTCCCTGGCTTCTTTTAATGAAATATTTAATTTATTAATAAAGTCTTTTGTTGAAGGAGCGTTTTGTGCTTCGGTTATGTTCGCACCAATTGAAGTTCCAGATCTTAAAATCTGTTTTAAAATAGGCTCCAAAGAACGATCCTGTTTTAACAGGAATCTATAAAGTTTTAAAACTCGTACACTGAAATTAAAACTCTTTTCTAAAACAACATTGCCATATTTTATTGATTCTTCTTGGACTTTCATTGTACATTGTGCATTGTAAATTGTTCATTGATCTTGTCGCAGACAAGAGCGGCGTTTTTTACACAATCTCCCACTGAAATTCCACCACGATAGTTGCCGCTTATAAATAAACCGGGATTTCGTTTTTCAAAATCATCAAAAAATCTTTCGTGTTCAACATATCCTAAATTGTACTGCGGAATTGCCTTTTCCCAGAATCGTTCAGAAGTAAAAATAGGATCGGAAGAAATTCCCATTAGCTCTTCAAACTCATTTCTAACTTTTAACAATAAAGAATTTCTGTCTTCTTTAACAAAATCAGGATTGCGTGATCCTCCAACAAACAAAGTAAACGCGGCTTTTGTTTCATCTGTTCGATCTGAAAAAATAATAGAACTCCAAAGCGCACCCAGAAAAGATTTGTTTTCTTTAGCTGGAATTAAAAATCCAAATCCATCTAAATCTTGTTTTATATCTTTTCTATCGTAAACCAAATAGTAAACTAAAACCGGAGGATAATAAATTGTATCTGCATGAGTCTTAAATTCCTTATCATACTTTGTAAAAAGAGAACTAGCGATATAAGACGGAATTGTAGATAGGACAGCATCACAATCAATTTTGTTTATTGTTCCAATTTGTAGATAAGAAACTGAAAATCTATTTTCGGATTTATCAACAGAAGTAACTTCACTCGAAAGTAAAATGTTGGAGCCAAAATATTTTTCAATCGCTTTGGGAAGTGTAATCATTCCGCTTTTAAAGGATAACATTTTTGCAGATTGCTTAGCAACCTCTGCTCGTTTTTTTCTTTCGCGGATGCTTCGGATTGTTCCAACAATCAATCCGCCATACTTTTCTTCCAAGGCATAAAGTTTTGGAAATGCAGATTTAACACTTAAATCCTCTGGTCTGCCTGCATAAACCCCAGCAACAAAAGGATTAATAGCATAATCTAAAAACTCCTGTCCTAATCTTCGCTTAACAAATTCAGCAAGACTTTGATAATAACCATCATTTGATCTTCCTATAAACGGCTCGGCCATCAAACGCAGTTTTGCTTTTCCGGAAAATAATTTGGTTTTGAATAGTCCTGGTGGAGACATTGGAAGCGAGTGTAGTGTGTTATCACGAAGTATATATCTTTTGTTTGCTTGCTTGCTGGCATATAAAACTTCATGTTCAAGTTCAAGTTCACGGATCAATTGTCCAATAACGGGAGTAGTTTCTAATGCGCTGTTTGGTCCCCGATCAAATAAAAATCCATTTTCCATCACACTTTCAATTGAACCGCCAACAGCATCGTTCTTCTCTATAATTGTAACATCAACCCCTTTTTTAGATAAAAGATAAGCAGATGTTAAACCGGAAATTCCTGCACCAATAACGATTATTTTTTTATTCATAATATATTTTACGGCTTTAATATAATCTTGAACTTAACCTAAATTTGAACTTCTTTTGATCAAATTTAGTAAAAGATATTAGAAGATTGAATGCAAATTCTTAAGATACACCGAACACTTAATTTTTGTGTTTGAAATAACACGTAAGCTTTTTTACATTTGAATAGATATTTTTCTGGGAGATAAAATGAAATTTATTATTATACTTTTAATGGGATTAGTTATTGCCTCATGTTCGGAATTTGAAGATGATGAAATAACCACAACCATTCCAATCGAAACTTTTTCTGTTCAAAACAGATCAAACTTAACAATAGAGTTTACCGCATCAAACTCTTGTGGTAGCATGTGTTGGAAAAGAACATACTTTGAGAAAACAATAAACGGCAATGATGTAATTATTAAGGCATATGCTGTCGCTGATGGCTCAACTGTGTGCCCTGCAGTATGTGTTAGTGTTGATATACCGGTAAGCATTACACTTCCAGCGCCCGGCAATTATAATTTTCATTTTTGGAAAAGCAACACAAACAGTGTTGATACAACAATATTAATAGAAATGTAAAATACAACCTTCGAGGTTAGGATTTATAACCTCGAAGGGTTAAATAATTATAACGAATTCTTTAAATGATCTACATAAGCAACCGGACCGCCAGGTTGATAACCCGTTTGTAAAACCATAACACCGCTTGAATTGAATAGTAGTACTGTTGGAAAACCCTGTACTCCATATTTTTGAGCAAGTTGATTATTATACATTTTTGTTTCGTTACTTTGCTCAATGCTTCTAGGAAAATCAAGTTTAACCAGAATCAAGTTTTCTTCAGCATAATCAGCAAACTCTGATTTTGAAAACACTTCATCACTTAGCTTTATGCACCATTGGCACCAATCGCTGCCAGTAAAGTTTACAAGCACAGCTTTGTTTTCGGTCTTAGCTTTTTGCAATGCTGTTTCAAGATTGGTTTCCCAGTTTAACCCATCTTTTGAGGCACTTTTACTGCAACCAATTAAAATAGCTGTTAACAAAATCGTTGATACAAATATTTTTTTCAATTAAAACTCCTTTAAAATTTTCAAATAGTATGATTCAAAATCAACCAAATAGATTCTGCTTTTCTTAGTGAAACCAAGTGATCTAGTGCCTAAGTGGTAAACCAGATTTTCCCACAAAGACGTACTAAGCTTCTAACTCCACGCTCTTTTTAGGTTTCGGTGGTCTCTCGTAAAGCATAGCTAAACCAAAAAATTTCCAATGTAAATCGTTATGAATTTGATCCCACGTAAAACGCCACATCCAGTTTCCGCCAAGCTTACCCGGAAAATTCATTCTTGCTTCACCACCAAGATTTAAAATATCCTGCATAGGAACAACAACAATATTTGCGGCCGAAGCATAAGCCGCTCGAATCAATTCGTAAACAATATCATCGCCAAAGTAGTTTAAATATTTCTGTACGTGATCATAAATATGATGATTTTCACGCTTTGCCTTTTCAAAGTAAGCGCGAGTTGTATCATTATCGTGTGCACCAGTAAGCACAACACAATTTTGTACAAAGTTATGAGGCAAAAATTTTGTTTCCATATCTGTTCCAAAAGCAAACTGTAAGATTTTCATTCCCGGAAATTCAAAATCATCACGGAGTTTTTCAACAGCCGGAGTTATCACACCAAGATCTTCTGCAAGGATTGGAACATCGCCTAGATGTTTTTGGATTGATTTAAATAATTTGTGTCCGGGAGCCTTAACCCATTTACCTGTTTCTGCTGTTGGCGCATCACCAGGAATTTCCCAGAAAGCTTCAAATCCTCTAAAGTGATCAATGCGAACAATATCAACCATCGTAAATAATTGTGAAAAACGATTTCGCATCCAAAGAAAATCATCTTTCTCCATTTCTTTCCAGCGATAAAGCGGATTTCCCCAAAGCTGACCTGTTGCTGAAAAATAATCTGGCGGAACCCCAGCAACAGTTTCAAGATTTCCTTTTTCATCAACAGTAAACAATTCTTTGTTTGCCCAAAGATCAGCGCTATCATAAGCAATAAAAATGGGCATATCACCAATTATCTTTATGGATTTGCTGTTCGCATAATTTTTTATTTCGTGCCATTGTTTGAAGAAAATAAACTGAACAAATTTTTGATAAAGAATATCGTCGGCTAATTTCTTTTTCCATTCATCTAATGCTTTTTTCTTGCGAAGAACAAGTCCTTCATCCCAATCTTTCCAAACAATTCCGCCATGGGCTTCTTTGGCTGCCATAAAAAATGCAAAATCATCTAACCAAAGTTTATTTTCTTTGCAGAACTTGGTAAAATCTTTTTCAAAATTTTCTTGTTGATGTTTGAAATTTGTAAACGATTTTTTAAGTAATGATTTTTTATATTCAATTATCTCTCCGTAATCAATTGACATTGGATCGTGTTCTGGAATATGATGAAGATCTTGATCGTGTAGTAAACCATCTTCTTTTAATTTATCAGGACTAACAAGATTTGGATTACCGGCAAAAGCAGAAAAACATTGATATGGTGAATCACCATAACCAGTTGGACCAAGAGGAAAAACCTGCCAGAGTTTTTGTCCCGCTTTTTCTAAAAAATCCACAAACCTATAAGCATCATAACCAAGATCACCAATTCCATATTTACCAGGAAGCGAAGTTGGGTGTAATAATATTCCTGCGTTACGTTCAAATTTCATTTTATAACCTTTGAAAAAATTGTTGATGAAAAATAAGGAATGAATTGAGAAAAGAGAAAGCAACATAGTTCTCAACACGCACATACTGTTTTGATTATAATCTTTATCTGTTTTCGAAAACAAAATAGACGTTAAAATTTAACACACTATTTCTTATGTCATAACTATTGATTGACTTATCAATTGTGGAAAGCCCTAATACATATCTAATATCAAGCCCAAATTCGTTTTTTCCGATATTAAGCCCGATCGATCCTCCGAATTGCACACCATATTCTGCTGTTGCAGTTTTTTCAATTAGAAATTCATTTGTTATTCCAGCCACATTTGTAATAATTTTTGATTTAGCATTAAGGGCAATAAATGGTCCAGCAAAAAACGAAGATATTATCTTTGGATTATTGTCAATCGGAAGGATAAACTTAAACAACAATGGAAACTCTATATAATCATAAGCCAAAGTAAAATTAACATATCCAACCTGTGTTTTTGCTCCTTTCATAGAATATGATAATTCAGGCTGAAGAGCAAAATTCTTGTTGGACTGATACTGCAAAAAACATCCGCCAATAAATCCAAGTTTTGAATCTGAACTTCCAGCATCGTCTCCATACAGATTGGAGCTATTTAATCCAGCCTTTAATCCAAAACGAACTTGTGCGGTTGTGTAAGTAATGAAAAGTAAAAAGACAAAAAAGCAAAGCAACCATTTTTTCATAAAACATCTCCACTGCCAAAATAAAGAATGATTATAATACTTTCATGTTTAGTTATTAATTAAACAATAATTGCTGAAAAATTGTTGAGGAAAAATAAAGATAAGGTAAGAAATAAATGAGGTACTTTTTAAAATAAAAAAAGCAGCGCCGAGTGGCACTGCTTTATAAAATAACTTTATTTTTCTATTAAAGTTTAAAATCTACACCAGCAACAATACCGGTAAGAGCTCCACCACCTAGACGAACAAATCCAGCAATTTTTGGTGTAAACCAATAACGAGCGGTAATTTGTCCAGCATAATATAAATAACTCTGAGTAAAGTCATAATCATATGGTCCATCATAATCATCGCTTAATATTACATAACCGATTCCAAGTCCAATAGAAGGATCAAACTTTCCATCATCAACTCTAAAGTGATAATTTGCCATTCCTACAATAGAAATAGCAGTATAATTCCAGCTATCTGATCCAAAGTCATCACCATAACTCCAATATTGAGCACCAACACCAAGATCGATGTCTTTATTTAATCCGTAATGAAATTGCAAACCAGGAGCAACGCCACCATTGAAAAGACCAACAGATGCGCCCAGGATTTTTGAACCTTCGGTATATTGGGCAAAAGAAAAAGTAGCAAATAATGAAACGAACAGAACAACAGAAAGTAACTGTTTCATAATATTTCCTTAAAATTATTTGAGATTAGTTAATTAAGACCTGTGCAAATTTATTAAAAAAGTTCTGTCTTTAACAAATGTTTAAAATTAAAATGGCTGTCATTTTTCAGACAGCCATTAAAGAAAATTTAGAATCCGAAACTTGCAGATAGATATGCAAAGGTTCTAACTCCGCCACCAACTAAGTTAAATCCGTGTCTTAATACATCATCATTAACTGTTGCATCAAGATTGAATCCACCAAATCTAAAACCAACACCAAGTCTAAAATCTCCTTCATAAAAACTTGTGCTAGAATATTCATCAACAGTTGTGTTTGAAGCTGCAACTTCATAGGATGAAGAATAATTACTTGCAACATATCCTATTCGACCAATTAACCAGTCGTTAAACATCCATTCAGCTCCAAAGTTCCATGCTGGTAAAGTGAATGAGCTACCGGATAACTCAGGATAAGTTGTATCAATAGCTGCATCAGTATATGAATCATATCTTAGTGCAGGACCACCAGCAATTATCAAGTTTTCAACTTTGTATTGCAATCCAAGTCCAAAGCCAAAACCCATATGTGATCTTAAGTCGGAAGATTCATTATCAACATCAATACTTCCAGAAGCTGTAAAGAAATCAATAGTTGGAACTAAAGAAAATTTCTTTGATAATTCTATTTGGGCTCTAGCATTAGCTGAAATTATCATCTGAGATGCATCAAAAGTAACGCTATCATTTGGTTCATAAGTAGCTGAAGGCATTGATAGAGAAACAGCAACATCAAATTCAACTTCTCTAGAAGCTTTGCCTAAGAATCCAAGATTAACACCAAATTGTGATGCGGATGCACTGCCATCTGATCCAACTGCAGGGTTGAATTCGTTTGAAGTTGAAGCATATGAAACACCTAAACCAAGAACACTGGTGCCAAATCTATATGAACCCAATACTTCTAAATTATTATTTAATGGAAGTACATTATATGTGGCGCCTGCGTTGTTAACTAAATTAACCAAATTATATGGATCTAAGCTGGAGATAGAATAACTAGACATGTAATCATTTCTGGATAATATTGCTCCAAGTGTAAGTTCTTTGCTTACTGCGTAATTGAATCCGAAAAATTGTCCGTATCCATCAGTAGGATTTCCATTATCGCCACCAATATCGCCCCATAAAAAGTTAGAATAGATAGATGTGTATGCAGGGTTTAATTTTATGTTGTCAGGATCAACAACGTATGGATTATCGCCCATGCTGAATAATCTTGCATAACCACCATAACGTACATTTTTTTCGCCTTCTTGAGCAAATGTTGCTACAGAAAAGACAAACACAAGTGTTAATAAAAATGAAAACATTGTTTTCATAAATTTTCCTCTTTTTTTTGTTGTTAGTTAAGACCTCTATTAATCGGACACTCAAAAGTACACAAAAATTTTACAATGTCAACGTGTTTTTTGTCAATTAAAGCTTTTAATAAAAACAAGTTATGGTATGTAGTTTAAGTTATACTGTAAGCCCGAAGTTGTGATTATATTTTCAGATATTGTGCCAGATGCAAATTTTGACGTTTTTAACTGTAATATGTTTTTATATCAAAAAAAAGCTGTTTAATAATGGTTAAATTTTTATTAAAGCTAAATTTTACCTGTTATTTGGAGTAATAATATAAAACCCTCGAATATTCTTCGAGGGTTTGGGGGAGTCTTAACTAACGAGGAGAGAATTAAATTTTAAATTTAAGCGATACGCCAAGTTTTAATGTAAAAATACTGTTGCTAACTCCTATAAAATTATAGGTAGAAGTTAAAGGAATTTGAGCCATAAAATCGGTACCGAGTCCAATCTCATTAGAAAGTTTAAATGTATATCCTGTTCCGACAGCGATATCAAATCGAATACTTTTTGTATCCCAATTATCTGCACTAACTTGGGGAGTAGCTCCTGTTTGAGATCTTGTATATTCGCCACTTGAATTCAATTTAATTCCGACGGATGGACCTGCAACCATAAAAAATCCGCTGAATTCAGTTTTAAACATTGGTTCTAAGGTTATATAAGAAAGAGATTGAGATTCTTCTTCAACCACATTATTAGTGGTTAGCGAAGTAGAGAAGTTACGCATATCAAATGCATTAAGATGAACCATTAATCCTATGTGCTTAGAAAAAGAAGCATCAACAACAGCACCTACCCCAACCCCTATTCCATTCCAGCTGAGAGTGCTGCCTTTTTGGTTATAAATGTTATAGTTTCCAGTTACTCTTGGTCCTATCATAACAGTAGTTTGGGCAAGAATATTTGCTGACATAAAAAATAAAATTGAAAATACCAGTAAGTGTTTGAACGATTTCATTGAGATCTCCTCTAGATAGTTAAATTATTTTTAGTTATTGAACTGTAAAGTTTGCTGTAGCGGTGTAAGCTGAACCAGTGCTGCTACCGAGTTTACCAGCAATAGTGAATGTCCATTGTTGTCCTTGTGCAAGAACAGTAATTGGTCCGACATAAGCAGGATTATTTGCATTATAAACAGTCGTTCCATTGTCAGTTACCTGTTCATTGTTTACGTTAGCCGCAGCGCAATTTGCTGTAATTGTATTTATTACCGCATCTACACTAGGCTTAAATTCAAAATAATATTGTTGTTGATTATCCTGGGCTAAAGTAACAGTATATGTAACACCGCCACCGCCACCATTGCCACCGCCGCCCAAACCACCACCAGCTCCTGTAGGTCCGGCAGCATCATCACCACAACCAACTATAATTAAAGCACCCATTATTAAAAGCAGAGAAAAGAACTTTTTCATTGTACACCTCTTTTTGTTTTTATGATTGTTAGTTAAGCATAAGTGAAACTCTTGATTCAAAACTAAAACCCAGAAGAAACCAATACACTACATAAACCTGTAGTTTTAAGCATCTTTTCAAAAAACTATTTGGGCTTCATAAGTACATGCGTAAAGAAGATTAAGATTGGCTCATTATTAATTTCGGGTCGGTAAGGATTTAAGATTATGGTTTTTTTATTGATGCAAATTCTTTTAAGTTTCGGCATAATTATGCTGAAAGTATGAAATGATACTTACATAATTTGTGTTTTCAATTTTGAGTATTTATTGCATATCATTTTTAAATACACAAACGAACGCATCTAACATTAATTTTTTATAGGATTTTTTTGGAATTTATACAGTACCTAGTAGATCTATTTCTACATCTTGATAAACATTTACACGAAATCATTTTACAGTATGGCACGCTTACTTATGTTATTCTATTCGGAGTAATTTTTGCAGAAACAGGATTAGTCTTTACTCCGTTTCTACCGGGAGATTCATTACTTTTTGCTGCAGGTACTTTTGCCGCAATTGGATCACTTAATGTTCATTTACTGTTTTTACTTCTTACAATTGCTGCAATTTTAGGAGATACGGTTAATTACTGGATCGGAAATTATTTTGGTCCCAAGGTGTTTGAAAAGAAAATTCGTTTTTTGAAAAAAGAACATTTAGAAAAAACACACCAGTTTTATGAAAAACATGGCGGCAAAACAATTATCATTGCACGTTTCATTCCCATCATAAGAACTTTTGCTCCTTTTGTTGCTGGAGTTGGTGCAATGACGTACTCAAAATTTATTTTGTTTAACATTGTCGGCGGAGTTCTTTGGTGTGCATTATTTGTTTACGGCGGATATTTTTTTGGCAACTTACCAGTTGTAAAAAATAATTTTTCTATTGTAATAGTTGTGATAATTTTTATTTCAATTCTTCCAGGAATAATTGAATTTGCACGGCACAAGTTATCAAAACAAAAAAACACAGCTTAAAAATTTTAAATTGATTTAGGATAAGATATGAAAGCAAAGCTTTTTCTTTTTATGATGTTACTTTCAACCCTGTCTTTGTTCGCGCAAACAGAAAAACTGTTTGATCCAACAGAAGATCCGTTTGAAGATTTGAAAGTAACCGTAGATGAAGCTACCAAATTAAATAAAAGAATTATTCTGGATGTTGGTGGCGATTGGTGTGTTTGGTGTCATCGTATTGATGCATTTATGCACAGTACTGAAGAAATAGAATCCTTGCTTGATGAACATTTTATAATACTTAAAATCAACTTTAGCAAAGAAAACAAAAATGAAAAATTTTTATCGCAATATCCTGCAATTGAAGGATATCCTCATTTTTTTGTTCTGGAAAAAGACGGAAGTTTGCTGCGTTCACAAAACACAGGCGAACTTGAAAAAGATAAGGATTATGATAAAGACAAGTTTGTTGCATTTTTAGAAAAGTGGAAACCCGGAAAAAATAATTAATTGTTGAATCGATGTTAAAACGAATTATAAGCATACTGGCGCTACATCAACAAATCTTATTAAATTAAAGAGTGTAATTATAACGAGTTTGAAAAATTTACGGTTTACTTTTTTAAAGTAGCAGAACAAAAAATTGAATAGAGTTTATATGTCAGAATATAGTTTTGAAATTTATTGAGGGACTTTTAATGAAACAGCTTATCTCACTGCTTGTGGTTTTATTTTTTCAATCAAATTATTCTCAACCCAAAAACGATTTTATTTTAACCCCATGTTCTGGTAACAGCATTTTAAATTCGGGCACATCAGAAAATGAACTGGTAAAAATTGTTGGAAAGAAAAATGTTGAACGGGTTGAGCGATGGTATGCAGAGGGAACCGAAAGAGTTATTGGCAGTGTTTTTTTTAAAGACACACCACAATCTTTTTTTATAAAATGGAAAGACACTGTTAATTTTAAAAATCCTGAGTGGATTGAAATTCATGGCGACCAGGCGCTATGGGAACTTGATAACGGAATTAAGGTTGGAACCGAGCTTAAAGAATTAGTTAAACTAAACGGTAAACACTTTACCTTTTCCGGGTTTGATTGGGACTACGGTGGGTATGCAGTTTTTGAAAAAGGAAATCTTGAATCTGACTGTTATTCAATTCAGCTTTATTATGATTATGAAGATTTATTTGAAAACGAATGGAACCAAATTGTTGGGGATAAAATTGTATCAACAAAAAATTCTATCCTTAATAAAATTAGAGTTTATGTTGATTTGATTACGATTTATTTCAAATAAAAAAAGCACGAAAAAAAATTCTCGTGCTTTTAATTATATATGTACATTGTTAATTGTACATTAACCTAAAATCCATCCTCAGAAATATTCTTCTCAATTACTTTTCCATATTTCTTAGCAATGTTTCTTATCTCATCGCCTTTACCAACTAACACGTATTGCAAATTATCTTTTGGAAAATATTTTTTGATAATCTCGTTCGCGCTTTCAACGGTCATTCCATCAACAGTTTTTTCAAAATCGTTTATGTATGAATCTTCTAATCCATAAATATATTTTTGAGTTAAAAATCCCGCCAACGAACCAGCGGTTTCATACTCCGGAGGAAACTGTCCTTTAACATAATTCTTTGCTGATTTTAAAGTTGCTTCATCAATTCCTTTTTCAAAAAGTCTGTTGTAAGTTTTTATTGCTAAATCAATTGCTGGCTCTGTGTTTTTTGTTGCAGTAAATGTGCTGATATAAAAGGTTCCAGCAGTTTTGTATGATGCAAATCTGCTTCTAGCACCGTAAGTATAACCAGCATTAACACGAAGCTCATCATTTAGCCAGCTTGTAAATCTTCCACCAAGAATTGTATTGATAACATCAATCTGGATTTGTTCTTGATTACTCATTGGCACACCAAATCCACCAATCATAAATGTGGTTTCTGTTGCATTATCTTTATTGATAAGGTAAACAGCAGGCTCTTTTAAATTTTTGTTCGTAAATCTTAAATCATTTATAAGTCTTGGAGTTGTAACTTTCCAGGATCCAAGTTCATTTGTAAGTTCAGATTTCATTTTGTCAGAATCAAAATCACCAACGACAGCAATAGCACAGTTTTCTGATCGCACATTATCTAAATAAAAAGAGGAAATTGCTTTTCGATCAACCGCCTCAATCGTTTTTTTAATTCCATCAACGGGATTTCCGTAAGGAGAATCCGTAAACAAAAAATTATTGTAGTAAGCGCCAATTACTTGTCTTGGGCTTTCCTTTGCCTGATCTAATTCTGCAACCCATCTTTGTTTTCTTTTAATTATTTCTTCTTCAGGAAAAGTTGGATTTGTAATTATATCTTTTATAACAGGCAAAAGTTTATCTAAGTCGTTTTTCATAAATTCAGTGTATAACCCGGAATAATCTAATCTTGCGTAAGTATTTAAACTGCTGCCATAGAAATTAAAGATAGAATCTATTTGATCTTTGCTGTAATTCTTTGTCCCGAATTTTAATGCTTCGGCTGTAAAAGAAGATAAACCCTTGGTTTCACCATCTTTAATTGCACCAGCATCGAATAAAACAGAAAAAGAAATTATAGGAACATCTTTCTTTTCCATAAGATAAATTGTTAATCCATTATCAAGGGTTACAATTTCATACCTCGGAAGTTTGAACTGTGCATTACTATTAGATGACAGAAATAAAAATGAGAAAACAGCGGCGACTAAAAAATGCTGAAACGAGTTCAGCATGACACTGGCGTAAGTTAAAAATTTTTTCATTGTGCTTCCTCCGTATTCAAAACTCCCACAGTTCTATTTTGTTTAGTGAAATATTTAACTGCAACATTTTTAATGTCCTCTGCGGTTACTTTTTTATAATCATCCGGAGCAGAAAACATTTTCTTGTAATCACCAAAAAACAACTCATAAGTTCCGATTGTATTGGACATTCCATTTATTGTCTCTGTCGTTTTGTAAAAGTTCATCAGTTTTTGATTTTTTACTTTTTGCAATTCACTTTCGCTTATACCATCCTTAATAATTTTATCTACTTCATCCAGAATCGCTTTTTCTAATTGTGCAGCAGTTATTCCATCGTTACAAATTCCATAAAAGAAAAACAATGTTGGATCAAAAGCATCCATATACATGCTTCCAACTTCCAAAGCAAGTTGTTGATTATCAACAATAGAATTATAAAGTCTTGAGGATTCACCTTCAGATAAAATTGAGTTTAACAAATCAAGCGAATAATAATCTTCACTTCCATTTTGAGGAACATGATAAGTCATCATGATATATGGAGTAGGAACTTCGCGCTTTACAAAAAGTCTTTTCTCGCCAGTTTGTTCTGGTTCCACTGTGTGTAAGCTTCTTGGTTTTGGTCCTGCAGGAATCGGTTCAAAATATTTTTCAGCAAGTTTTTTAACTTCATTCAATTTTACATCACCGCTAATTACAACAATACAATTGTTTGGTGCATAGTAAGTATGAAAATAATTTTCTAAATCTTCCTTTGTCCAGCTTTTAATATCAGATTCCCAGCCAATTACAGGCCATTGATATGAATGAGCAATAAAAGCTGTTGCTTGTGTTTCCTGCCAGAGTTGTTCTAAAGGATTGTTTTCTAATCCAGTGCTTCTTTCAGAAAGAATAACGCCTCGTTCGCTTTCAATCATTTTGGGATCGAAGTTAAGATTTGCAATTCTATCCGCTTCAAGATCAAACATTACTTCGATTGAGCTTGATGGAAACCAATCAGTATAAGCAGTAATGTTTTCAGAAGTGTATGCGTTGTTTGATCCGCCATTTGCTTCCATAACGCGATCAAATTGTTTTGGGCCATATTTCTTTGCACCGTTGAACATCATATGTTCAAAGAAGTGTGAGATTCCGGTTATGCCAACGTACTCGTTGCGAGACCCAACTTTGTAGAAAAAGTACATGTTTGCATTAGGAATTGAACTGTCTTCAAGAACAAAAATTTTCATTCCGTTCTTTAAGGTAAAAGATTTGACATCATCTGCCTTTACTTGAGCGAACATCGTAACCGCAGAGATAAAAAATATTAAAATGTATTTCATAAGTAATCCGAAAAGTTATTTAAATAGTTATGCTAAAATACGAATTGTATTATGCGGATAAAGTGCTTTTTGATGAGTGGTTAAAAATATCACAAACAAAAAGCCCGCCGATGAAGCGGGCTTTTAGATTTGAAAATTCTTATTTCAACAAGATCATTTTTTTGGTTTCAATAAATGATCCCGCATTTAACTTATAAAGATATACACCACTAGAAAGTTTGGCAGCATTAAAGTTTACTTCATAACTTCCAGCAGGTTTAAATTCATTAACAAGAGTGGCAACTTCATTTCCTAAAACATCATAAACTTTTAATTGTACAAATTGTTTATTGCTTATTGCATACTGAATTTTTGTGCTTGGGTTAAAGGGGTTTGGATAGTTTTGTTCAAGACTAAAGTTATTTACAACTCCACTTTCATTTTCATCAACAGAGGTTACTGCGTTGGTTGTTCTATAAACTCCCATATTTTCTGCTGATGCAAATAAAACATCACCACTACCAAATGCAAGATCAGTGATTCTGCAATTAAACATTCCAGAAGTAAAAGGAACCCATGTTTGTCCAAGATCATTAGATCTTGCTGTGGAATTATATCCGCCAGCAAAGATACTTCCATCACTATGAATAGCCAGTGAAAGTGCCCCATCGGTTAAACCAGAAACATCTTTTGTCCAGGAATCTCCTGCGTCTGTAGAGCGATAAACTCCGTTATTTGTTCCAACAAAAATATTTCCATTCGGATGTTCTGTTATAGAAAAGCAATATCCATCTATTCCTATACCAACATAAACCCAATCATCTCCATCATCTGTTGATCTATAAATTTCCTCATCAAACAGATAATATAAAGCTCCAGTAGAGCTAACAAAAAGATCATAAGGGTATCCAGCAACACTTGTGTCTGTTATCTCAATCCAATTGGCTGCAGATCTATAGGCTACATAAAATTTTCCATCTGAACTTGCTGCAAAAAAGGCACTATCACTTACTGCTAACTCTTGTATATTTTGATTTGTTAGTCCAGTAGAAAATGAAGTCCAGGTTATTAAATCAGTAGAAATTTTTATTCCATTATAAACATTATACACAATCACTCCTCCCGAGGGAATAAGCTCTGCAGTTTTTATGAAAGTATCTTCTTCATTATTAACAATTGTAATTTTATTCCAGGTATTTCCGTTATCGGTTGATGAATAAAATCCTTTACCCTGAATTGCTGCATAAAGAATACCCGAAGCATCAGAAAAAAACGAATTATTTAAAGTTGATGTAAGACCACTTGTGTAGTTAATCCAATTTGCTCCAGCGTCTGAAGATTTAATTATTCCGGAATTAGTTGTAGTAGCCCAAATATTGTCATTGTTATCTACATAGGCAGTTTGAAATCCAAAACCATTAAACATTGTAGTTATGTTAGTCCAATTTGTTCCGCCGTTTGTTGATTTATATAATTGTTGAATAACAGTTACATAAAGATCTCCACTAGAAGTAAAATCAATATCTGAAGTATAAGGCAGAGACAAATCCCCTTCTATTGAAACCCAAGAGTTTCCGTTATCAGTAGATTTAAAAGGTCCGTTGCCTGCGGTGGAAATAAAAATCTCACCCGAAGAATTTGAATTAAAACTTGTTACATAATAAGTAGAATCTAATCCAGTGTTAGATTGAGTCCAGTTAACACCAAAATCTGTGGACTTATAAATTCCTCGGTATAAATCAGAGACCAAAAGAATGTTGTTTGATGTAAACTCAATCCTTCTAACATACATAGAGGAAGGTAACCCATTACTATATAAAGTCCAGCTATTACCGCCATTAGTAGATTTGTAAACTCCTGAATAAGCATTTGGCACATAAATATTTCCGGAGAGATCAAAGGCAATCTCCTCAGCATATCCATTTGTAGGATAACTACTATCAACCTTATTCCAGGTGATTCCCTGGTCAGTAGATTTATAAATTGATTGCAGCGTTCCGGCATAAACATCACCAGCCGCGCTAATCTTTAAAACAAAAACGCCAATGTTATCAATTTCGTTTGAAATTGAGTACCAGTTTTCTCCGCCATCTGTTGATCTAAATAGTCCGCCGCCAACATGACCTGCAAGAAAAATATTGTCTGTAACTTTTACAATTGTGTTTGTTTTTCCTCCATCAATACCAGAGGGCTCCCAGAGATTTTGAGCAATACTAAAATCACAAACAGAAAAAAAGAAAACAAATGCTGTTAAAAATGAATAAATGTACTTCATCTTTGCCTCCTGAAGTTTTATAAATTATTAAGTGAAAAAAATATATGCGAAGTTGTGACAATTAATATAAGTACATTATTTAGTTTTTTAAACTAATGGCAGGATTAATTATTAAAATTGTTATTATTGAAGAAAAATGAAGATTTAAAAATAGTTCCACCTTCGGGGCAACTGGTAATTACCCCCGAAGGTGAAGGTTTTTTGGTTGTTGTTTATTGTTTTTCCAACCAACTCATTGCCATTTGTGGGTCAGTAAATGTTTTAACATTTAATCCCAAGGCAGTATAGCTTGCAATTATTTCTTTCATAGACATTTGTCCAACAACTTTTTCTGGTAGAACAATTGCCCAATGTTTCCATCCGGCTTTAAAAACCCTTGGTTCCCAATTTTGTTTTGCCCAGGCAAGGTCTTCGCTTTTTACTGCCGAATTTCCCCGATCATCAGACAACCATTTTGTGCAGTGATTTTTTCCAAAAGCATCTGCCGCCGAAATCATTGCGCTTCTAAATGCATCACCAAAAATAAATTTATGAAATTGATGATGTACAATTTTTTTATCTGGATGAACTGTAATTGTTACAAATTCATTATCTAACACTTTTTGCATTTTCTTTAACTCCCGAATTATAGAAATATTCTTATGGATTATTATCGGAAGAAAAAGAAAAATTTTAAGTGCTCAAAATACTTTTAACTAAACGCCATTATTGTTTTTGCAATTCTGCAGCAATTTCAATCTTAACTTCTTCGCCAACTACAATTCCACCCACTTCGGTTAAGGTATTCCATTGCAAACCAAAATCAAAACGATTTAGCTTACCAGCAATTTCAAATCCCGCAACATCAACTCCGCCAAAACCTTTTGTTGTTCCGTTGTAAGTAACGTTTAAAGAAATTTCTTTTAATGTGCCGCGAATTGTTATATTGCCAACAACAACGTATTCATCATCAGATTTTTTTGTTATTGATTTTGAAACAAAGGTAAGCTTTGGATGATTTGCTGCATCAAAAAAATCAGGTGATTTTAAATGCCCATCTCTTTGTTCATTTTTTGTATTGATACTGTTTACATCAGCTTCAAACTGGATTTTTGCATCTGAAAAGTCTGGTTTATCAGATTCAACAGTTCCATTAAACGATGTAAACTGACCGGTAACTGATGAAACAACTAAGTGTTTAACTTTAAACTTAATTTCAGAATGTGCTTGATCAACACTCCAGATTGCCATAATAATTTTCTCCTTTAGTAATTTGTTTTTAATGTTAACCAAAGATATGTGTTATAACACGCTTGTGTCAAGGGAAAAGTAATAAAAAGAACTAACAGTTTGATTTTATGTGATTATTATCAAGAAATGTTTTTAGGATTCACTCGTATGGTTTATCGTACAATTGTCACAATTGCCACAAGGTTTTTCACCGGGAAAACCAAAGTAATCCGAAATAAAAACTCTGCGGCATTTTTCTCCGCGAAAATAGTTTACAACCGAAAGAAGTTTTTTGTTATCATTTAAAAGTTTTTCTTTTAAGTGTTCTTCATCCTGCAAAATATCGGGCAAATCATTTACGATTTGCAAGTTTTGTTTTTCAAGTTCGCCCTCAGTAACCCCATAACGATCCAGCATTGCAAGCGCAGTTTCAACTCTAAAATCATTTTTGTTTTTAAAGCTTATTTGTTCGCGCACATAGTCAACTCCGCTTGAATTGATTAAACCGATTTCCCTTTTTAAAATATCATACAAAGCAGAATAAAAATTCGCATCAGGATTTGACCATTTAATAAACTCCATTTGAGTATAAAGATCTTGTTGATTGTAAAGCAGTAAACACAAAGAATTATTACCGTCTCTTCCGGCCCGGCCAATTTCCTGGTAATAAGATTCGATTGAAGAGGGAACCTCAGCGTGGATAACAAATCTTATATCAGCTTTATCTATACCCATTCCAAAAGCATTTGTAGCAAGCATAAGTCTTTGTTTACCATTTAAAAAATCTCTTTGCATTTGTTTGCGTTGTCGGTCTTCAAGTTTTCCGTGATAAACTCCGTGAGCAAATCCTTTGTCACTAAGAATTTCAGAAAATCTTTCTAAAGTTTTGATAAGAGAAAAGTAGATTATTCCGCTTCCATCATATTTTTCTAATGTTGAAAAAATTTCCTTTAACTTTTCTTTATCATCTATAACATCAACAGCTTCAAGTCTAAGATTTGGTCTTTCGATTCCTTGATGAAATGTTTTTATTTCGTCTTTTGTAAGATGTAGTTTTTTTACAATGTCTTCCTGAACATAATGTGTTGCTGTTGCTGTTAATGCAATAGTTAGTGGATTGCCAAGCAGTTCTCTAAACTCACCAATGCGGGAATAGTCTGGGCGAAAATCGTGTCCCCATTCCGAAATACAATGAGCTTCATCCACAGCAAGTAAATCTATTTTTATTTTTTTTATTTGTTCAACAAAATCTGGTTTACGAAATCTTTCCGGAGTTACATACAGCACTTTAATTTTTCCATCAACAAAATTGTTTAATCTTTTTTCTCTTTCTTGTTTAGATAAAGTTGAATTGATAAATGCTGCGGAAATATTTTTTTTGCGCAATGCATCAACCTGATCTTGCATTAATGCAATTAGTGGACTAATAACAATCGTACTGTTATCAAAGTAAAGAGCAGGAATTTGATAGCATAAAGATTTTCCGCTGCCTGTTGGCATTAAGACAAGTGAGTGCTTTTTTTCATCAACAATTCTTTTGATTATCGATTCTTGTAAACCTCTAAATGAATCAAAACCAAAGTAGTTTTTAAGGATTTCGTAAATTGATAATTGCATATTTTATAAAAATTCTAATTTTATTACAGAATATAGATATTTAACTAAATTTTCTGCACATTTGTTTCGATAATAAAGATAGTTAATTCGATTATGGAAAAACTATTTTTAAATCAATGTTTAATCTTACAGGTCTAGGGCAATGTTAATAAATCTCAAATTTGCCGAGGTTGTATGAAGTCCAGCGAAAAAAAGACCATTCTGCTTGTTGAAGATCAGGCAATCATAGCAATGTCTGAAGCCTCAATGCTCAAGAAAAATGGATATGAAGTAATAATATCCAATACTGGTGAGCAAGCAATAATAACTGTTGAAGAAAACCCCACCATTAATTTAATCCTTATGGATATCGATCTTGGAAAGGGAATTGATGGAACTGAGGCTGCTCAACGAATTTTAAAATTTTGTGAAGTTCCTGTCGTCTTTCTATCAAACCACACAGAAAAAGAAATTGTTGAAAAAACAGAAAAGATAACTTCTTACGGATATGTTGTTAAAAACAGTGGGGAAACAGTTTTAATTGCTTCCATAAAAATGGCATTCAAGCTTTTTGAAGCCCGCAATCTATTGCTTAAAAATGAACAGCAACTTTTAGAAAGCGAGAAAAAATTTAATACGCTTGAAAAACAAATTGATGATGTTATCTGGACTATGGATATGAATTTCCGGTTTACATACATAAGTCCCTCTGTAGAAAAAATGCATGGCTTTAATGTAGATGAGATGATGATGCTTAATCCGCAAGACTATTTAACTCCAGAATCCGCACAGCAAGCAATAGAAATTCTCGGTGAACAAATCAGTGATTTTATATCCAAAAGAACCGAAGGAAATATTGTAACAATTAATATAGACCAGATAAAAAAAGACGGAACAATTTTTCCAACAGAAATTAAAGCAAGGTTTTTGGTTGATGATGAAAAAAATCCGATTGGCATTATTGGCGTAACAAGAGATATTACTGAAAGATTAAAAACGGAAGAGGCTTTGTTTGAGAGCAAACGGACTCTTGATTTAGCGCTTGAGGGTGCGCAAGTGGGATTCTGGGATTCAAATTATGTTACAGGAAAAGTTTATAGAAGTGAAATTTGGGCATCTATGCTTGGATATACTTTAGATGAAGTTGAAAACACTTCAGAGTTTTGGAGAAACCACATTCATCCTGATGATTTTAGTCATGTTATTGAGGAAGTAGTAAAACACGAAGAAGGTAAATCAGATAATTTTAGTGTTGAACACCGTATTAGAACAAAATCAGGAGAGTATAAATGGATTTTAGATTGGGGAAAAGTATTTGAACGATCAGATGAAGGTAGACCAATACGCGCAATGGGCGTTCATATCGATATTGATAAGAGAGTTAGAATTGAAAAAGATTTAATCGAAACCAATAAAACACTAAATCTTGCCTTAGAAGGTGCGCAAATCGGTTTGTGGGATCAGGATTTTGTTTCAGGAAAAGTTAAACGTACCGAGTATTGGGCAAAAATGCTGGGTTATGATCTTGAAGATATTAGTGAAACTCTGGATACCTGGAAATCACTTTTGCATCCTGATGATTATGACGGGGTTATGAACGCTGCTAAAGAACATGAGCAAGGATTAACAGAAAATTTTAAAGTACAACACAGATTAAAATGCAAAGATGACAGCTATAGATGGATTCTTAACTGGGGTAGAATTTCAGAGCGTGATGAAAATGGAAAGCCTATTCGTGCAGTAGGCATCCATCTTGATATTGATGATAGGGTAAAAACAGAAGAAGCCTTAGTTGAAAGTGAGCGAAGATTAAGAAATTCATTGGAAGCCACGAGTGATGGAATTTGGGAGGTGTTTACTCCAACAAAGGAAATATATTGCAGCCCCACTTACTACACAATGCTTGGGTATAAACCGTATGAAATCCCTTTAGATTTTAATAATTGGGACAAGATATCTCATCCTGATGATCTGGAAAAAATAGGCAAGACTTTTGAAGAAACATTAATTAATGGTTTGTCCTTTTCTATTGAGCATAGATTAAAAACAAAAAGTGGTGATTATAATTGGGTTCTTAGTCGGGGTAAAGTAGTTGAAAAAGATAAAAACGGAATTGCTTTAAAAATTTCCGGTTCTAGTTCTGATATCAATGAACGAAAGAAAATAGAAGAAGAATTAAGATTAAATGAAAACAAACTTAAAAGTATTTTTCAAGCTTCGCCAGTAGGTATTGGCGTAACTTCAAATCGCATACTTTTAGAAGTTAATGATCTTATCTGCAAAATGACTGGATATTGTTGTGAAGAACTAATTGGTAAAAGCGCGAGGATTTTTTATTCAACAGATGAAGAATATGAATTTGTTGGCAAAGAAAAATATAATCAAATTGAAAAATCTGGCATTGGAACAGTTGAAACAAAATGGAAACGAAAGGATGAAAAAATAATTGATGTGCTTTTAAGTTCAACCCCACTTAATTTAAAAGATATTTCTGGTGGTGTTACATTTATAGCCTTAGATATAACAGAACGTAAACATATAGAAGGATTAATAAAGGAATCTGAAGCTAATTTAAATTCATTAGTCAATAATAGAAACGAATCAATTTGGTCTATAGACACAAACTATAACTTCATCTTTGCCAATGATTACTTTAAGCTTGATTTTTTAAGAATTTTTAATGTTGAATTAAAAAAAGGAATGAACGTATTTGGCTCCCTAACATCTGAACAGAAAGATTTCTGGAAACCGATATATGAAAAAGCACTTACCGGTACAAACTTGATCTTTGAATTTTCCAATCAATTTAATAATGAAACAAAATTTTACGAAGTATCATTAAGTCCAATTATTTCAGATGGAAAAATAATAGGAACTTCGGCTCTAAGTGTAGACATCACTAAAAAGAAAAAATCAGAGGAAGAAATATTACAGCGAAAAGAAGAACTTGAGCGATTTGAAAAAATTGTTGTGGGAAGGGAGCTTAAAATGATTGAGCTGAAAGAAAAAACAATTGAGCTTGAAAACAAGCTATTTGAGTTGAAAAAAAATGGATAATAATTTTTCGCACCTTAGAAAGTTTCTTGTGCCTGAGTTTGTTTTCGGAGAAGACGCACTTTATTTGGCGGCAAAGTATGTTAAAAGATTTCAAGCGTCAAAAGTATTTTTAGTAACCGATAAAGGATTAGCGAAAGCAGGCTGGCTTAAAGAATTAGAAGATAATTTGAAATCAGAAAACATTAATTATGTTTTGTTTGATGACGTTACACCGAACCCCAAAGATACTGAAGTAATGAAAGGAGCAGAAATTCTAAGGCGTGAGAAGTGCGATATAGTAGTTGCGCTTGGCGGTGGCAGCCCGATGGATTGTGCAAAAGCAATTAGTATAACATTTACAAACAATGTTCCGGTTAGTGAATTTGAAGGGATTGATGAAGTTAAAATTCCAGGATTGCCATTAATTTGCATTCCAACAACAGCGGGCACGAGTGCAGACATATCTCAATTTGCTATAATTAATGATTCAAAAGATCAAAGAAAGTTTGCGATTATAAGTAAGCTTATTGTTCCAGATGTTGCGCTGATTGATACGAGAACTACAACAACTATGTCCCCGGAGTTAACGGCTGAAACAGGGATGGATGCGCTTGTTCATGCAATCGAAGCGTATGTTTCAAATGCTAGTTCGCCAATTACAGACATTAACGCATTAAAAGCAATTGAGCTTATAATTACAAACTTACCCGCCGCTTATAATGAACTTAACAATATGATTTACAGAAATAATATGATGATGGCTAGTTTGCTTGCGGGTTTTGCATTTTCAAATGCTAGTTTAGGACTTGTACATGCAATGGCTCATAGTCTTGGCGGTTCATTGGATTTTGCTCATGGTGAATGTAATGCTTTGCTTCTGGAATCAGTAATTAATTTTAATTTTGATTCTGCCCCTGAAAAATATTTTGATATTGCAAGATTATTTGAGCCAAAACTTTCGTCTAAGGATTTAAAGTCAGCTAACGATGTCCTTAAAGAGAAAATTAGAACACTAAAAAACAGTATTGGATTAAACTATACTTTAAAAGATATTGGTGTAAAAAAGAGTCACATAAAAACACTGGCAGAAAAAGCAATTATGGATGGATGTTTAGCAACCAATCCAAAATTAGTTGATTTAAAATCAATAGAGGAGTGTTATAACAATGCACTCTGATATGGAAAAAAAACTAACTGAAATAAGAACAAAATTTTTAGGATTGGAAGAGACATCATCTGTAAAAAGTTACTATCCGCAGCTTAAAGAAAAAATTTTAGAGCTTGAGAAAAACGAATCGTTCTTAAAGGATAAATCAAAAGCTTTACTAAATATTTTAGAAGATCTTGAAGCTGAAAAGAAAAAGACAAAAGAAAGCGAAGAAAAATATCGTAGATTTTTTGAAGAAGATCTTAGTGGTGTTTTTATTTCAACTCCGGAAGGAAAAATGAAAGCAAGCAATCCAGCATATGCTCGAATGATGGAATATGACACTGTAGAAGAATTATTAGCTTCAAACCCTTTTGAGCATTATGAACAATCGCAGGATAGAATTGATTTTTTAAATCTATTAAGAAAAAAGAAAAAGCTTATTGATTATGAAGGAGCTATCATTACAAGAAAAGGTAAACATATAGATACATTAGAAAATGTGATTGGCGTATTTGATGACAACGATAACTTAATTGAGCTTTGGGGATATGTAAATGATATAACGGCAAGAAAGAAGGCCGAAAAGGTTCTTAAAAACGCGGCTATGGAAAAAGAAGCGCTTCACCGCGAATTACTTCATCGCGTAAAGAATAGTTTTGCATTGATAAAGTCTTTGATTTATTTAGAAAGACAGCGACTTGATGATGAATCAACAAATAAAATTCTTGAAGAGCTGGAACACCGCGTTGGCTCGCTTGCACAAATGTATTCTTTGTTAAATGAAACTGGCGTATCTCAGCAAGTTGCGCTTGATTATTATCTTTGTCAAATCAGCAAATCACTCACAGATTCTTTTATTGAAGACAATCAAAAAATTAAAATTAAAACTGAGTTTGATAAAATTATTGTTTCACCCAAAGATGCCTCATCAATTGGTTTGATAATTAATGAACTGCTAACCAATTCTCTTAAGTATGCTTTTGATAAAGATAGTGATGGTGAGATAACCATTAAACTAAAAGAAGAAAATAATTTTGCAATTCTTCTTGTTGCTGATAACGGTCGTGGGCTGCCAAAGAACTTTAAAATTGAGGACTCAACCGGAATGGGATTGGAGCTTGTAAAAATGCTTACACAACAACTTTCTGGAACGCTTGATGTTGAAAGCAAGGATGGCACAACGTTTAAAATTGTTATCCCAATAAAATAATAATTGAAAACAAAACTTATTTGGAGAGCAGATGCTTAAAAGATTCTTATACTCGTTTATGATTTTTGTTTTATTGATTTCGTTATCCTCCTGCATACAAAAACCAACCGCTGATCAAAACTATGTTAAAGAAATTAATGAATGGGATCAGAAAAGAATAAACAGATTAAAGGCTGATGATGGCTGGCTTAATCTTGTTGGCAGATTCTGGTTAGAAAAAGGTGAAAGCACTTTTGGTTCTTCTAAGGATAATGATATTGTTGTTGAGTCATCTAAACTGCCTGAACATATTGGTTCGTTTTTCTTTGTTGATTCAGTTGTAACATTTATAGCTAAAGAAGGTGTTGAGGTTTTATATATTGGCAAACCTGTTAAAGAAATTGTTTTAATTGATGACCAGAAAAAAAACATAACTGTTTTACAAATTGGCTCTATAAAATTTAATCTTATTGTTAGAGATACTCTTTATGGAATTCGTTTTCGTGATCTTAATTCTGATCTTGTAAAAAACTTTAAAGGTGTTGAAAGATTCCCTATAGATGAAAGCTGGAAAATAACTGCAAAGTATGAGGCTTATAATCCCGTAAAAGAAATTGATGTACAGAATGTTCTAGGACAAATCAGTAAAGAAAAATGTCCCGGGGCAATTGTGTTTGAACTTGATGGAAAAACACACAGAATAGATGCTGTTGATGAAGGTGAAGACAAATTGTTTCTTATTATTGCAGATCAAACTAGCGGCGATGAAACTTACGGCGGCGGAAGATTTATGTATGTTAACAAACCGGATTCAACAGGAACAATACTTTTAGATTTTAATAAAGCGTACAACCCGCCGTGTGTTTTTACAAAATATGCAACGTGTCCGTTACCTCCGTTACAAAATTATCTTAAGCTAAAAATAGAAGCTGGCGAAAAAGTTTATGGAGAAGGGCATTAGGAGCTATTACTTGGCGAGCTTTGCGCGTTCTACTTTGCGAGCTTAGCGTGAAACTTCTGAAACACAATTAACGCCAAGTCCGCAAAGAACAAATTATTTCTTAACTTTTATTACCATTTCATTTTGGTTCCCATAATTCTATTTTATTTCCTTCTGCGTCCATAATATGTACAAACTTTCCAAAGTCATAACTCGCAATGCTGTCAAGTACGGTTACTCCGTTTTCTTTTAGCTTGTTCACAAGTCCTTCAATATTCTGAACTGTGTAATTAATCATAAACTCTTTTTTTGAAGGAGAAAAATATTCATCTCCTTTTTTAAAAGGTTTCCACTGAAGAGAATTTATTTCATCAGGGTTATTGATATTTCTGGAATCAAAACCGGAGGAACCCCAATCATTTATTTCAATGCCCAGGTTTTTAGTGTACCATTCTTTCGTTTCCTTAAGATTGTCTGAGTAAAAGAAAATCCCACCAACTCCGGTAACTTTTGGTGTTGTGTCATCCATAATTATTTCCTTCTGATTTTTTGTGTTAATAGTGTTATTTATTTTATCACTTGCACTGCAACTTAATATTAGGAATGCCAAGAATGATATAGTTGTAACAATTTTCATTTTCTTTTCCTTTCAATACAATATCAAAAGAGTATTATAATTTTCAAAACTAATTAGTTCAGAAATAATAATTATTGTGATTTGTTCCTTACCACCAAGTTAAATCTTAAAACCACGAACTTCAATAAAAATATTCTGTGTTTTCTTCGTGTGCTTTGCGTTTTCTACTTTGCGCTCTTAGCGAGAAACCTCTTAAGCGCATTTCACGCAAAGTCCACAAAGATCAAAAAAGAAAAATCATTTCTTAAATTTTAGTTGTACCAAAACCGCACCCAAAGAAGCAATCAGCATTCCGAGTATCTCTTTAATTGAAATATCTTCGCCAAGAAATATCCACGCAAGCACAGCTATTTGTATAAGCATAGTTCCGTTAATTATGCTGGATTCCATTGCGGTTAAAGTTCTAAGTGTGTAATTCCATAAAGTAAATGCCAATGCCGTGTTAACAACCGCAAGCCAGAGAAGATAAAAAATGTTATCAACATTTATAGTTGGAAATCCCTGGAGAGTTATTCCAACTGATAAAAGTATAGCAGAACCAATACCCATACTTATTACAGTTATAACAACAGGATTAAGATGAGATTTTTTATTTACACTTCTTCCAAGTACAGCAGAAGCGGCGTTGGCAATAACACCAATTGTCATAACCATCAATCCCGTTGTTTGGTTATTGCTCAAACTAACCGGATAAAAGTATGTAAGTATTCCGGCGATAAATAAAGCAACACCAAATCTTTGCAACAATGTTGGAATTTCTTTTATCAGAAATATTGCAAGTACAGCAACAATCAGCGGAGTAAAATTTAACCACAGGCTAACTGTAACTGCGGACAATAAAGAAAGTCCGATAAACTGTGTGCCTTGAGTAAATGCGTAAAATAATATTCCAAGCAGAGTTAAGTTAAGCCAATCTTTTCGTGTAAGATTTTTTACAACATCTTTATTCTTGCTTGTAAATAAAAAGGGAAGAAGCACAACAAACGCAATTGAATATCTTAATCCCGCAAACACAAGCGGCGGAATTTCTTTTAGTCCAAATTTTATTATCACAAAAGAAGTTGACCAGAGAAAGGTTACAAACAGAGCAAGTAGTATTGCAGTAATTTGATTGGAGAGTTTTAATTTCATCTACACAAAAATAATAAAGTCATAACATTGTTTATATTTTCACAAATTGTCATATGGCTCAGGTTGGCTTTCATCAATATCTTTAAAACCGTATTCTCTTGCAAGTTCAGCCGCTACCAAGATATTACCTGTTTTGTTAAAAATATTTTTATCAGAGGCCAGTGAAGCAATTGCTCTTCCAACAAATTGAGAAGATTCTTTTTTAGGATTTGGTGTTTTTTTGTTATCATCGATATATCCGGGATATAATGAAACACAAGTAATGTGATGTTTCTTCAATTCTTCTGACATATCCATTGTCATTTTATCAACAGCCGCTTTTGAAACGCCATAAATTACATTTCCGTAGTATTTTCGACTTGCGTAAAATGAAATGTTCGCAATCAAACCATACTCTTGTTTTAGCATTAATTTGGTTGCATAGACACTTGCTATATAATTTGAACGCACTCCCACATTGATCATTTCTTCCCATAAACCAAAAGGTTGTTCCCAAAAAGCTGCTTTCCATTTGAATTCAGGATAGGCTTTCCTGTTTCTCAATCTGTTATATCCGCCCCAGGCGTTATTAACAAGTATATCCAATTTACCTTCACTCTTCTCTATTAATTCAAACACTTTTTTTACTTCATCATCATGTTCGTGATTGCAAACTAAAGCAATTCCTTTCCCTCCTGCCTTTGTAATTCCTTTAACGTCTTTTTCCGAAATGCTTCTTCCGGTTACATATACAGTTGCGCCGGCTTCTCCAAGTGCCAAAGCAATGCCTTTTCCAACATTTCGTGTTCCTCCAGTTACAAGTGAAATTTTATCTTTGAGTGGTTTCATATTTTATCTTCGTTAATTTTAAATGTGTAGGCTACCTTTAAGGTTGTCTTTTGAATCTCGTGTTTCGTTCAAAAGTTTTGTTGCCCGTGTATGCGGCGGAATTTCTTTTAATCCAAATTTTATTATCACAAACGAGGTTGACCAGAGGAAGTTTACAAACAACGCAAGCAGTACTGCGATAATTTGAGCATAGAGTTTTATTTTCATTGATACTAAAATATCAATAGAAATTATTTAAGTAAAATTAATTGAGAAGCACATTCGGCGAACTTAGCAGGCTCTTCTTTGCGCTCTTTTCGAGAAAGTTTTTAACCGCATTTCACGCCAAGATTATTTCTTCAACTTATCTTTAAATATTTTTTCAAACTTTTCTACTTTTGGAGTGATAACAAACGAACAATAACCTTGATTCGGATTGTTATCATAATACTCCTGGTGATAATCTTCTGCCGGATAAAATTTATCAAACTTAGTTATCTCGGTTACAATTGGTTTATCCCAGATTTTTTCTTCGATTAATTTGTTCTTATAAAATTCTGCTTTTTGTTTTTGTGCATCGTTATGATAGAAAATAACTGATCGATATTGTGTTCCAACATCATTGCCCTGCTTGTTTAAGGTTGTGGGATCGTGAGTTTTCCAGAATATTTCAAGCAGCTCATCATAGCTAATGACAGAAGAATCAAAAGTAATTTGTGTACATTCCGCATGTCCGGTAGTGCCATCACAAACTTCTTTGTAGGATGGATCCTCAACTGTTCCGCCAGAATAACCAGAGACAACAGCTATAACTCCATTTACTCTTTCAAAGATTGCTTCCGTGCACCAGAAACATCCTGAACCAAAAGTTGCTGTTTCTAAATTTGGATTTTTATCATTCATAATATTTTTCATTTCCTCATTTGCTTGTGATTTACTTTCATTACAACTGATAAAAGAAATCATAATTAGTAATGTAGTAAATGTAATTTTTAATTTATTCTTCATTCTCATCTCTAAATTTTTATTCTCAGTGTTACTCCGTGGTTTCTCTGTGATCCTCGGTGTAAGGATTTTATAATTCATTTCATGGAGAAACACAGAGCAATTAATATTTATTACTTTAATAGTTTAAAAGCATGTCTCCATCTGTTTTCTCTAAACCCGGGAATGCACCACAAAATAGCCAGCGGCTCAATGGCTCGCGCTGCTTCCGCAAAGCCCGTATCTTCAACATCCCAACCAAAAGTATTTAGAATTCCTTTTACTTGCAATTTTGAATCATCATTGTTTCCGGCAATAAACATGGTCGGTTTTATTCCGCCAAAATCCGGATTAACCATAAGTGAAGACCCAACACAACTAAATGCTTTTACAAAATTTGCATCAGGATATTTATTTTGTAGCTGTTCCATCAAAGAAAAATTTATATCAGTAAAAAATTGTAAAACTCCATTTACCGGCGCAGCATCAGAAATTGGATTTGTTGCATCAATTATTGTTTTACCATTAAGATTTTTATTTCCGGCTTTATCCAAAACAGTAAGAGTTGCAGATCCTTTAACTGCAAGAACGATAATATCTCCGAACATTGCAGCTTCTTCAAATGTTCCAACAAAAGCATTAGCGCTTTGTTTTTGCAGCCAATCTTTCAGTTTGTCTGGATTACTTGTTCCAATCTTAACCTGATGTCCATGTTTTATAAAACCAGAACCAAGTGTTTGTCCAACTTCTCCCGAACCTAATATTCCAATCTTCATTTTGCCTCCAGAAAGATTTTATTGATTTTTGTGTAATCGTTTTGCTGATTAAACATAAAACATTTATGCGATAACAAAAACTCACTTATGTTTTCTTAGATGTTTTTATGATAATTATCACACAAAGTAATTAGTATGATCATATTGTTTTAGCAAAACTAAATTTATAGTTTCGACACGACTTCTTATTAAAACATTTAAATCCCCAACTTAAGGTTTTATGGGTAAGAAAATTGCGATTGCAGTTCCTAAGGGCGGGGTAGGAAAAACAACTACGGCAGTAAATCTGGCCGCTGCGTTTGCTATTGCAGAAAAGAAAACTTTGCTTATCGATTTTGATCCTTCGGGCGCATGTTCTGTTTCACTTGGATTTGAAAATGAAGTTTTACGCGGCGATATTTTTCAAGTTGTAAGTTTTGTTAAACACATCGATTCAGTAATTCATAAAACAGAATTACCAACATTAGATTTTATTCCTTGCAGTATTAACTCCGGAGAAATTGAAGAAAGAATGAATCGGTTAACACGCAATATTTATTTGTTTGAAAACATTCTTAATCAATATGCACTTGAACATTATGATTATATTATTATTGATTGTCCGCCATACCTAAAAGGATTGACCACGGTTGCTCTTACCGCAGCAGACTCAGTTTTGATTCCAATTCGTGCAGGACAATTTTCTATATCGGCGCTTAAGAAAATGTACAATCACATTTTGTGGGTTAAAGAAAATCTTAATAATAGATTATACGTTGAGGGAATTCTGCTTACAATGTTTGAACCGAACACAAAAGCATGGGGATTGACAAAACAAGCGCTTCTAGAAAAATTTGGTAACGATGTTTTACAAACAGTTATTCCTAAAAGCACAACAATAACAGAAGCAGAATTTTATGGCAAACCAACAATGCTGTTTGATGTTAAATCGAGCGGCTCTGTTGCATACCTGAACTTAGCCAACGAATTGATGAATAGAAGTTTACTTTTGCAGGAGTGATTATTGCTTAACAGAATGGAAACAAAAAAGCCCCGAATACTCGGGGCTTTTATTTTTAATTTTGATCTTCGTTTAATATTTGTTTTTCTTCAACAGAAGGTTTCTTCTTTTTAAGAATAAAAAACAAAGCAACAATAAACACAACCGCTAATCCAACAATTGCGTAAAGCCAGGTATTATCTTTTGGCGCTACTATTGATTTCCAATCAGCCAGCTTTTTTTCGATTTCATTTTTTTGTTGTGCCGTTAAAAGTTTATGTTCTAATAAATATGGCAACCATTCAGTCGTAATTTTACCAAACCAAACACTATCAGCAAAAACAGAAAATGTTCTTTCAGATTCTTCTTTGCTTTTTACACCATAATTTTTTATTTCATCATTTATAAAAGTTGTAACTACGGTTGTAAAATCATTTCCGTTTGTAAATCCGCGCAGATTAATATTATTTAGAGAAAACTCTTCGTTAATTGATTCCCATCTTCTCTTCTAATTTTATCAGACCAGATGCTGAAAAGATTATCAATATCATTTAGCTCTGCAGTTTTATCACCTTTGCCGGCATAAACATCAACCAACTTTGGTCCAACTTTACGCCACATCGTTACAAAAGTTTGCTGCTGCTGTTTTACATCATCAAGATCATTTGCGTTTAAAGATGTTACTTCAAGAAATCTACTGTTATCTCTTAAAGATTTTTTTACAACCGCAAGAATATTATTTTTTTCAACTTGAGAATAAACTTGTTCTTTGTCTTGCTGCGTCATTGTAGAAACATCGCCGGCAAGTTTTGGGGTAAGGCTATCAACAATCCCAAAAATCAATTCATCTCTTTTTAATATTGTGCTGCGTAAATCAGCAACAAGGTTTTCAAGTTTTTCAATTGATGCGGCATCTTTTCTTCGTTGTGATTCCAGTTTTGTTATTTGATTTATCAATTCATTATTTCTCTGATTTAATAAATCAACCTCTGATCTAAGTGATGTTACTTCAGTATTTAGAACATCAATTTCAGTAAAATCAGTTTGGCGGAGTTCTATTGAGGCAAGTAGCTTTTCAATGCTTGATGTGTAATTTTCAGGGTAAAGACTTTGATCAAGAATTTCTTTTTTAGCTGAAAAATCTCTTTTAAGATTTATTACTTCTGTAGATAAATTACTTAAATCATCTAAACTTGCAGCTGATTTGATTCCGTTAGAAATATTTTGATATCGTTCTTTATAGCTTTGCACCATTTCATAGTCTGATTGCGCAAACAATGCAGACGCATTAAATAAGAAAACAAATAATAAATAGTTAATTAAATATCTTTTCATTGTGCACCTTCCTCAATTCCTTCTGAAGTTAGTTTATAACTTTTGCCATCATCAATCAATTCAATAAATGGCTTTCTTTGATTGAACGCAGGGTTTTTTAATCCAATTTCACCAAGTTCAATTTTATTTTCTAGTGTAAATGAATTTTTTTCTACACTAAAAACGTAAACGTTTTTAAAATCAACAGAAGTCATAAAATAAAAACCTTCGTGATTTCTTATTACGTGAAGTGTTTTTCCAGCATAACCTAAAGAATCTTGTGTCTCTTCAAGAAAAAGAGCTTTTGTATCAAACGAAACTGCGTTTCTATCTTCCTTTACAAAACCATTTTTATCAATTTTTAAAACTCCCTCAATTGGCCATCCAAATTCTGCAGGAGTTAATGTTAAAGATGAGCAAGATGAAAGAAGTGAAACAATAATTAGAAATAAAAATATTTTTATATAAGCCATATAATCTCCTAAGTAAAAATCGTGAGTGTAAACTTAAGAAATATGTAAACTTCACGAAAGACTAAAAGAGTAAAATATTCTGAGAATTTAAGCTTTTTTCAAAGCTCTTTTGCTTCAATTATCTGCAATTAGGTCGGGTTTATTTTCATTGTTTGTAGGATTGTTGGAAGCTTGAGGAATTGTTCTAGTAGATTTTTTTATAGCATCTGTAAGCAGATATTCAATCTGTGCGTTAATACTGCGTAAATCATCAGCCGCCCATTTTTCAAGGGCGGCGTAAACTTTATCATCAATACGTAATAAAAATTTTTTCTTTTCAGCCATTTTTAATTCTCAAACTATGCAGCCGCGGCTCCGTTTTTTTTACTTTCAATTAAAAAGTAATAAATCATCATTATCATCCAGGGATTTTCATCAACAATTGAAGAAGATTTATGAATTGTAACAACGTTTTTATCTTTAAATGAAAACTTGGTCTGGATAGAAATTAAAAGCTCTTGAGATTCTGAAAAAATATCACAACTTCTTTTAAATGTTCCAAGTTTTAACAGTACTTTTTTACCATTTTGTAAATCGATAGTTCCTTTAGTTCTAAAAAAGTTAGTTGTTAAAGATGCAAAAGAAAGATCATCGCCAAACTTTTTGATTGCGATTTCTGATTTCCAGAATGTTGGCCTGATGATTTCATACTTATCACCAAATCCTTCAACAACTGCTGTTAAGCTAAAAAACTTTGGAAAGTACATTTTTGCTAACTGCTCCGTTGTAGAATGAAATTCAAACTCTCGTTTAAAAACGAAGGCTGAATTAAAATTAATTCTTCACCAATATAACTTGAAAGTGGTTTCATCTTCTTGTCTGACTATAATTGATTTTGAGATGACATCTTTTCAAAAGATGTCATCTCTAATTATTTTATTGATATAAAGTTCCAGTATTAATTACGGGCTGCGTTGATGTTTCAGAAACTAGTGCAACCATAAGATTATTAACCATTGTTGCTTTTTTATCTTCATCAAGATTAACAATGTTTTGTTCGCTTAACGCTTTAAGCGCCATTTGAACCATACCAACGGCTCCTTCAACAATCTTAGTTCTTGCTGCAATTACCGCTTGTGCTTGCTGTCTTCTTAACATTGCTTGTGCAATTTCTTGTGCATAAGCTAAGTGGCTTATCCTTGATTCCATAATATCAACACCTGCAACTTCTAATCTTGATTGAAGAGTTTTCTTTAAGTTCTCTGCAATTTCTTGTGGAGTTCCTCTTAATGATGCAGTAACTTCATCAGAAACATCGTATGGATATTCTGAGGCCATTGAACGAATTGCTGTTTCACTTTGTATAGCAACAAATTGTTCATAGTTCTGTACATCAAAAATTGCACGTGCGGAATCTACAACTCGCCATACAATTACAGCGGCAATCTCAATCGGATTTCCGTGAAGATCATTTACTTTTAATTTTTCGCTGTTAAAATTTCTTATCCTTAAAGAAACATGTTTTTTTACTGTAAAAGGATTAACCCACCAAAATCCTGCAACTCTAATGGTGCCAGTATATTTCCCAAAAAGCATCAACACTTTTGATTCGTTTGGCTGAACAATCATAAATCCGCCAAAACTTAAAAATGATATAAACACTAGCGGAATTAAAAACCAAATTATAGTTGGATCTTCATTTCTGATTCCAACAGAAACCAGATAAACATCTAAAACAAAAAATCCGATAACAACAAACAATGCAACAAATCCATTTAATTTACTCGCTGATTTTTCAGTTATCTTGTCCATTTTACAATCCTTTCTAAAATTGATATCGTAATGATATCATATTGATAGCTTAAAACCAAATGATTTGTTTTTTTTGAAAAAAGCAAGGGTTATTCGGGCATAAAGTAATATAAGCGGAAAATTATCGCAGAAAAAAAATTTGACAATTTTCATTTAATCAATATTTTATATCTTGCATTTGTATTTATTAACCATAAAAGAGAGGGCACAAAATGGATATACTAAACACTGTTAAATCTGCACTTGGTGGTGGAGACAAACAAGGCGATCTTCTTTCAAGTGTAATGGGATTGATCGGCGGACAGGGCGGATTAAATAATTTAATCAGCCAATTTGGAGCAAAAGGATTGGGCGATGTTGTTGGTTCCTGGGTTGGAACCGGAAAAAATCTTCCTGTTTCTCCGGATCAGCTTAAAGGCGTGTTGGGCGATGATACTGTAAAAAATATCGCATCAAAACTTGGTATGGATTCAAACGCAGTTACATCACAACTTTCAAATCTACTTCCGGATGTTGTTGATAAATTAACTCCTGATGGAAAAGTTCCTGAAGGTGATTTGATGAGCAAAGGAATGGATTTGCTTGGTGGATTGTTCGGTAAAAAGTAATCAATTCTAAAATATTAGATCATTAAGCCGTGATTAAATATCGCGGCTTTTTTATTATAGTTTTATTGTACCAATTCTTTTTTCAATAATTCCGATTAATCACACACTCTTAATTATTCCCAAAGCATAATTGACTTAAGGTTAGATTATCTGCAATATTACACACGTAATTTTGATACAAACACATTTATAAATGACAAAGGATTTAGATCTTGACGAAAAAAGAAAATAACGACACTTCACAAAAACCAGACGTTCAATTCAAATCATTAAATATTATTGAGCCGATTTTAAAAGCAGTAAATGAAGAAGGCTATACAATACCAACTCCCATACAAGTTCAATCAATACCAATTGTTTTGCTTGGCATAGATTTGCTTGGTTGTGCACAAACCGGAACAGGAAAAACTGCCGCGTTTGCAATTCCTATTTTGCAATTGTTAAGCGCAAATAAAACTTATCACAAAAAAAGAAAAGTACGCAGCTTAATTGTAACACCAACACGTGAATTAGCAATACAAATAGGCGAAAGTTTTAGTGCTTATGGAAGACACACCGGTTTAACAAACACTGTAATTTTTGGAGGAGTTAGTCAGGCTCCACAAGTAAACGCATTACACAATGGAGTTGATATAGTAATTGCCACACCGGGTCGTTTGTTGGATCTTATGAATCAGGGACATTTAAACATTCGTGATGTAGAAATTTTTGTTTTGGATGAAGCAGATAGAATGCTGGATATGGGTTTTATCCACGATGTAAAAAAAATATTAGCTGCGCTTCCTAAAAAAAGACAATCACTTTTCTTTTCTGCAACTATGCTGCCTGCAATTGTTAAACTTGCAAGCACAATCTTACACAATCCTTTAAAAGTTTCTGTAACACCGGAATCACTAACCGTAGATATCATAAACCAAAAACTTTACTTTGTTGATAAAGGAAATAAAAGCGCGCTGTTATTAGAAATCTTAAAAGATAAAAACATTAAAACAGCATTAGTATTTACACGAACAAAACACGGTGCAAATAAAGTTGTTACGTTTTTGTTAAAACATAATATAACCGCGGAAGTTATACACAGTAACAAATCTCAAAATGCAAGACAGCGTGCATTATCAAACTTTAAAGCGCAATCAACACGTGTACTTGTAGCAACAGATATTGCATCACGCGGAATAGATGTTGATGATTTACAATATGTTATTAATTATGAAATGTCTAACGTTGCTGAAACTTATGTTCATAGAATTGGAAGAACTGGAAGAGCCGGAGCCGAAGGTACAGCAATTTCATTTTGTGATGCTGAAGAAAAAGAGTACTTGCGTGATATAGAAAAATTAATTGCTAAAAAGATTTCTGTAGTTGAAGGTCATCCATTTCCATTGATTGATCACAATCCTGTTAAAGCGCCAAAACAACAACAGGGAAGAGGCGGTTCGGGACATAATAGACCAAGAAGATTTGGAAAAGATGCTAAGAAAAAATGGAGTGGTAAACCTAAAAATCGTAGCAAGAAAGCTTAAAAGAAAAAATCCTCTGCTAACAAATAGCAGAGGATTTTTATTAAATAGAACTTATTTTATTAACAACATTTTTCTTGTTTGTGAAAAATTACCTGCTTCAATTTTATATAAATAAACACCGCTAGTAAAGTTGCTCGCATTAAAATCTACTTCATAAGAACCAGCAGGTTTAAACTCATTAATAAGAGTTGCAACTTCGTTGCCAAGTGCATCATAAATTTTTAATGATGTTTGTGCATCAAGCTGTGATTGCCAGCTAATCTTTGTTGATGGATTAAATGGATTTGGATAATTCTGTGCAAGAATAAAATTATCTACAACAGCATTGTTATTTACTTCAACAATACTCGAGTAAGTAAAGCTTCCATCGTAATCAACTTGCTTTAATCTATAATAAGATAAACCCTGTAATGGTAAGCGATCACTAAAGGCATATTGTTTAGTTTCTGTTGTGCTGCCCGCTCCATTAACAAAATTAACAGTTTCCCACTCGTTAGAGGTTTTAACATTTGCTCGCTCAATATAGAAACCACTATTATTAAGTTCGGTTGCAGTTATCCATTTTAAACTTACAACATTGTTTGAAATAGATGCTGTGAAAGATGTTAATTCAACAGGAACAACATCCTGAACTGTTATAGGAAACTTTGCACCAAAATTCCATTTATCTAAATTAGAGTTAATACCATCACCATTAACACTGTTACCAGCACAATACAAGGTATCTGTGTAATCATTATTAAGAGCTGTAAAGTCGAATGTCCAGGATACAACCGTATCAACAAATGTTTGTGGAGAAGTATGTGTCAATTCTCCATTTAATTTTTGGACACCGGCACCGGAAACATTTAAATCACCTAAAAGTGCTGCAACATTAAATCCACCTTTTACTGCGGCACCGCCTGATAGTTTTATTGTGTATTGTGCGGTTTGCCCTCTAAGTAAAGTAGATGGACCTTCAATTCTTGCAAACACAGTTGCGGTTGGTGTGGGATTGTGACAAGTACAACCATTACCATTTTTTTGTGTAACACCAGTTATACCCGTTGATCTTTCAACTCCCGCATAAACCAATATTGCCACAAAAACTAATATGAACAGTGAAGTTACTTTCATACGCTAAGCCTCCTGATATTTAGTTAGTGATTATTAGATGAACCAGAATGAAATCTTTTAATAAATCCGTTCTTGATCAATTAAGTAACAAGCTAAAATCTACGACCAGAAAAATTTTATATATATTTTTTGTATTGATTGAAAAACAAAACAAGTTGGTAACAATACTTAGTGCAGGACGAATCGAATTAGTGACATCATAATAATAAAAAAAAATATTTGATAAAAATTTTTGTTAAATAAATTGATTTTGGCTTAAAATCATAAAAAACCCACAAATTTCTTTGTGGGTTCTGGAGGAGATGAGATTACTTTTTATACATTAATCTTTGTTTATTTTTATCGTTCCATCAATTTCTTTATCAAAATGCTTTTTGTATAATTCTTTATACTTTTTGTGATGATCAATCTTTACATCATTATCGTTTACTTTTGTTCCGCTTTCATTCATTTCTAAGTTATAATCTTCTTCGGTGGAGTTTAAGTAACCATCTTTTACAAGTTCGGATTTAAGTTCTTCAAGAAATGAATTTAGTTTTTTCATTTCACCTTTAAGATCGTGCATTTCGATCTTAAGGCCTTTCATATTTTTCTTTAACTCTTTCATGCTTTCGCGCAAATCACTCATATCAAAATCAGAGCTATCAAACTTAAAATCAAAATGCTTAAATGATTCACCAAAATTTTTCATTCCTTCTTTAAACTTGTTCATATCAATATTAACATCTATTTCAAAGTCTGGTGGAATTGGTGGAACAGGCATGTCTTTAAGATTTTCTTCAAGATCTTTCATATTCTTTTCAAACTCTTCAGAATCAAAATATAGTTCGATCTTTTTATCTTTTAAATCTTTCAATTTTTCTTCAAGATTTTCCATGTTCTTTTCAAATTCATCCTCATCAAACTCAAGTTTAAAGTGGAAAAATTTATCGTTATCAAAATCATCTTTAAACTTTTCCATATCTTTTTCAAATTTATCCGCATCAAAATGGAATCGATGAACATTACCTGATAAATGATCATATTCTGAGTTAAGTTGACCCAGGTTTTCGTAAATCATTTTTTTGTGATTTTCTATTTCATTATCAGGAATGCGATTTCCATCTTTATAAAGTGCAGATATTTCGTTGTCATCAAAATCAACTCGCCAATCTGAACCACTATCTTTAAATGAAAATGATTTATCACCAGAAAAACTTATTTGATTATCATTTGTCTTTTGATCATAACCTGAGGAACACCCAGACATTGAAAACAAAACAATTACCACAAACAAAGCAAAAAGAATTCCGAATACATTTACACGAAATTCACGATTTGTAAAATCAATTGTCATATCAAACCTCTTTCTTAATTAGTTCTGATAGTTAAGACACCGTAATATCTAATTTTGTTTCCTGGTTTTAAGTTATAATTAAAGAATGGGAGAATTTGAGGATAAAGGGAACAAATCTTACTTAAGCTACTTTAGAAATCCATACTTTTTGATATGCTTGTATGCAAGATAACCAACAGCACCAACTTGTGCGGCACCAAGCACATATTTTATTGGATCAAATTTTGAATCTTCGTGGTATTTTCTTTCAAGCGGTGATAAAAAATGCGGAGAAAAATCCTGATTAGTTTTATCTGATTTTGATATTAATAGTGCAGTTCTTAACCAAACAGTATTTGGATCACCATCAATTGAAATGCTTAGCTTTAAATTATTTAGTTCACGATGTATTTCAAATTCATCAAACTTGATTTGAAGTTCTGTAAGTGGATTTTTTTGAAGGTTAATTTTTAATGAATCTGGGAAGTTGATTTTATTTGAATCATTATTCTGGCAAAAAACAATTGATGTAAGAATTATTGAAAGAAAAAATATTGTAACTAGCTTTTTCACGAGTTGAAAATACAGATTAGATAAAATAATGTCCAATCATTAATCAGTAGCAACTTTCTTTGGCTTGATATGTTTTGAAAAATCAACTGAATGAGTAATTAAATCCACAACAGTTTTAATTGCAGTAAACACAATAATAATTGTAAGATTTGTATCCGCCGATAGAAATGAGCCCGCAGCACCAATGAATCCGCCAAGAATTATGGTAAAGTGCATTGGAATAATTCTGGCATAAGGGGCAAACATTAAAGCTCCAAGATTCGGTAGTTCTGTGCTATCTTCATTTTTTGAGTTGATAAATTCAATTGTGTAGCTAATTAAAAAAGTTAATGCAGAAATAAGCAAGTAGATTTTTCCGCTTCCATTAGATGTTGCATTTGAAAAATCCGAAAACACACCCAAAAACATTGCGTAGATTAAATGAAAAAATCCATAATGAAATAGAAAGAAAATGGCTGTAGAAATTTTTGCTGCTTTTGTATTTGGGACGGGTTTATTTCCTTGTTTAAATCCTTCGGTAGAAAATTCTTTAAGCGATAAAATTTTAATAAAATTAAAAATTCCAATTATTACGCTTTGAAACCAGTACATCCACAAAACTTCTCTTGCAGAAAGATTATCTACTGCTGCAAAAATTATTACAAGCAGATTTGAAAACACAAGCGAAATAGTGGAGAGCTTTGTAAAATCAACTTCGTTCCAAAGCTCACCAAAACTTATTTTAGATTTTTTTTCCATCCAGAACTATTTATCCATTGCCCAATTTCTTAAAATATCTTTTTCTTCTTGCGATAACTTTGCGTCGCTGTGAACAACACGATACATCCATGGTGGCATATGTTCTTCGCGAACTTCTTCCCAGATTTCATTTTTAACTTGTCCAAGCTTGTTTGTGTAGTTGCCCCATTCAGAAAAATTTAAATGCCCTCTTCCTTCATTAACATCTTTAACAGTAAGAAAAGATAATGGTGCAATTTCTGTGTACCACGCCCATTCTGTTTCATTTGAGTGACAATCATAGCAAGCTTTTTTTAATACGGTTTTTATATTTGCCGGTGCATCAATATCATAAACCACTAAAGGATTTGTTCTTTCTACCGGAATAAATTGAATTCCAATTAATACTAAAACAAGTAAAGCAATTAATTTTTTCATATACAACCTTTTATGATGTTATTAAAACTTCTTTTTATCCTTAATAAATTTTTTTTCTCCCTCTTTCTTGCCATACTTTTCACGATAAGCTTCTGCAATTTTACAATCTTTACAAAAACCACCACAACAATCTTTCCATTCTTTTTCTGTGAACTGTTTTTTTAGTTTGCTCATAATTTGTTTTATTGAAACTTAGCCAAAACATTTTTTGCAACTCTTAACAAATTATCAACAGTAAAGCCATATTTCTCAAACAAAACATTATCGGGTGCAGATGCTCCAAAAATTTCAATGCTTAATGATTCGCCTAACTCGCCAACATATTTGCTCCAGCCCAATCCAATTCCCATCTCAACAGAAATTTTTGCTTTAATATCTTTTGGAAAGATTGATTTTTTATATTCATCATCTTGCTGTTCAAAAACTTCCCAACTAGGAAAACTTATAACCCTAACATTTTTTCCTTCTGCTTCTAATTTTTCTGCAGCTTTTATAGATAAGGAAACCTCAGATCCAGTTGCGATTAAAAGTAAATCTGGGTTTTGTTTTGAATCTTTTAATATATAAGCGCCACGATTTAATCCTGCTGGTGAAGCATATTTATTTTGATCAATTACATCAACTTTCTGCCTTGTTAAGATTAATGCAACTGGTCCGCCTTTGTGGTTTATTGCAAACTTCCACGCTTCAACGGTTTCATTAGCATCAGCAGGACGAATTACAATTAAGTTTGGTATTGCTCGCAGCGAAGCAATTTGTTCTATTGGCTGATGTGTTGGACCATCTTCACCAAGTCCAATGCTATCATGAGTAAAAACATAAATTACTTTTTGTTTCATCAATGCAGCCAAACGAATTGCCGGGCGCATATAATCAGAAAAAATTAAAAATGTTGCACCAAATGGAATTAATCCACCATAAACTGCCATTCCATTTAATACCGCACCCATTGCGTGTTCACGTATTCCAAAATGTATATTCTTTCCTTTTCTGTTTGCCAACGAAAAAGATGTTGAAGATTTTATATGTGTCATATTTGATTCATTTAAATCAGCAGAACCACCTATTAAAGCCGGAATATCTATTGCCGCAGCATTAAGTACTTTGCCGGAAACAACTCGTGTAGATATTTTTTCATTATAATCTTCAAACTTTGGCAAATGATGCAACCAATCGTTATTGTATTCTCTATTTATTAAAGAAACAAACAAAGCATAATCTTTAGGATATTTTTCTTTGTATTGATCTAAAGTTGCATTCCACAAATCTTCAGCTTCCTGTCCGCATTCACCTATTCCTTTAAAGTGAGAATATACTTCATCATGAACATAAAACGTTTTATCCTCTGGCAAACCAAAATTTCTTTTTGTCAATTTAACTTCTTCTTCACCGAGTGGGGCTCCATGTGCCGAGGATTTATCTTGCTTGTTTGGGCTTCCAAAACCAATATGAGATTTTGAAATTATTATTGTAGGTTTATCAGCAGAAGTTCTTGCTAAATTTATTGCACGCTCAACTTGATCTGAATCATTAACATCTAAAATTGTAAGCACCTGCCAACCATAAGCGTCAAATCTTCTTGCCACATCATCAGAACAAGAAATTGAAGTAGAACCGTCTATTGTTATCTGATTATCATCATAAAAAAATACAAGCTTGCTTAACTTTAAGTGACCCGCAAGAGAAGCAGCTTCGTGAGAAATTCCTTCCATCAAATCACCATCACCACACATTCCCCAAATACCGTGATCAATAATTTTCAAATCATCTTTATTAAAAAGTGCGGCTAAATAATCACGGGCAATTGCCATTCCTATTGCAGTGGCAAATCCTTGTCCCAATGGTCCTGTTGTTGTTTCAACTCCTGGAGTATGATTAAATTCTGGATGACCAGGAGTTAAACTATTCCACTGTCTAAAGCTTTTTAAATCTTCTAATGAAATTTTATATCCGCATAAATGAAGTATAGAATAAAGCAGCATACTTCCGTGGCCGCCAGATAAAACAAATCTATCTCTGTTAAGCCATTTGGGATTTGCTGGATTGTGTTTCATAGATTTATAATAAAGTGCATAAGCAATCGGAGCCATTCCCATCGGCATTCCGGGATGTCCGGAATTAGCTTTTTGTACAGCGTCCATTGAAAGTGTGCGAATTGTGTTTATAGATAGTTGTTCAATATCTACTCTATTGTCAGTCATTAGGTTTCCGTCTATAATTAAAATTGGGTTGTGCAAGATAAATAAAAGATTTTTAAAACTGGTTTATGGATTTGTTAAAATTAAAAACACATCATTGGTTCTTTAGTTGTTAAACAAGGTTAATTGTTTTTAGTAAAGAGCTCAATGTATTTATTAAATCCAAAAACTCTATTTCTTTTTGCCCCGGTAATCTCCCTTAAGATTCCAATCTGAACAAAATCATTGATCAAAGAGTTAGCGCTTGCAGGCGTTACTTTTAACATCTTGCAAACATCTGACGATGTTACTATTGGATTACTAAAAAGATTTTTTAATAACACCTGTGCGTTAGTAATCTTCTTTCCAGTTTTTAAAATCTTCTTTTCAGCATCATCCTTTAGTTTTAAAATATTATGAAATGTTTCTATGCCGGTTTTGCTAGTTTCAATTACCGCAACCAGAAAAAATTTTATCCATCTTAACAAATTATTAGTTAATCTTACATGGTTTAGGTTTTCATAATAAAGCGTCCTGTGTTTTTCAAAGTAATCAGATAAATACAGAGTTGGTCTTTTAAGAATTGTGGAGCTTACCAAATAAAGTGTTATTAGTAATCTTCCTATTCTCCCGTTACCGTCTAAAAAGGGATGTATCGTTTCAAACTGATAATGTGCAATGGCAATCTTTATTAAATGAGGAACGTTTATATTTTCATTGTGTAAAAAATTTTCAATATCAGACATTAGCTCCGATATTTCAGTGTGTGGTGGCGGGATGAAAACCGCATCATCTAACGTTGCTCCACCAATCCAGTTTTGACTGGTTCTAAACTCACCAGGTGTTTTGTATTCTCCGCGAACTCCTTTTAACAAAATTTTATGTGCCTCTTTTAATAGTCTTGTTGAAACCGGAATTTTATCTAATTGATTTATAGAATAATCCATTGCTTCTATATAGTTGTGAACCTCATCCCAATCATTTCTTTTTTCAGGGTTAATATTTTCTTTATTTAAAAGCGCATCATTAAACTCGGTTCTTGTTCCCTCTATTTTGCTTGAAGTGGTTGCTTCTTTTACTAAGTGCATTCGAATAAAAATATTTACATCAGGAACATAAAACGAAAAAGCATTTAGCTCTCCCAGATATTGGTTTGCTTGTGATAATAATGAGTTTATTTTTGGATCGGACCAAATCCACTCAAAATTTATTCTGGCAGGAATAAAGTTTTTAAACTTAAACTGCTGTTGATAAACCCCAGATTTAAAATCTTCAATTTTCATTTATTTTTAAGCTTTTAGTTAAAATTAGATTTTCGTTATTTTAAGTTAATTGACTTATCTAAAATAAGCTAATTTTTATTTTAATTAATCCGCAGAAAAATGTTAGAATATAAAAAATCCCGGACAGATTGAAGGAGGCAACAAACAATCCGCCGGGAATATTAAGCGATGAGAACAGTATTGCTAGTACGAGATATCGCTTATTTCAATCATCTCAGTTTTTTTGTCGTATTTCTTTAGGTATTCAACAAATTCAGTATTCAAAAACTTTTGATGAGTTTTTTCATATACTTTAAGGTGTTTTTCAACTTGTTTATGAGTAAGCGTACTTTTCATATAATTCTTTTTTTCATTGTCATCAAAGAATATACGATAGTAAAAAAGCTTTGCTGGTTTAGACTTAGCTTTTGCAGCAGCAGGTTTTTTAACTGATTTTTTTACTGGCATTTTTCTCTCTCCAAAACTTTTATTGGATTAAACTTTACCGTTTTTCTTAATTAATTCTCTAGCAATAATTCCTTTTTGGATTTCATTTGTTCCTTCAAAGATTCTATTAATACGGCTATCACGATAAATTCTTTCAATAGGTAGTTCCTGTGAATAACCCATACCACCATGAACCTGAACAGCAAAATCCACAATCTTATCTAAAGATTCTGAACAATAATATTTTACGATTGCAGACTGTCTTGAAATATCTTTCTTTAAATCATAATCTACTGCAGTACGGTAAACAATGGATTCCATATTGTAAATCATAACAGCCATTTCTGCAAGCATAAATTGTATTGCCTGAAAATGAGCTATCGGATGATCAAACTGAACACGTTCTTTAGCATATTTTGTAGAAAGCTCTAACAATTCTTTTGAAACGCCTAAACAAGCAGCGCCCAATCCTAATCTTCCTGCATCAAGAGTTTTCATAGCATAAATAAATCCGCGTCCGTCTGTTCCAATTAAATTTTCTTTTGGTATATGTACATTTTCAAAACTTAGTGGATTTGTTACACTACCCTTAATTCCCATTTTCTTTTCTGGTGGACCGGCTTTAAAACCCGGTGTATCTGTATCCACAGCAAAAAGACTAATTCCTTTTTCTGTTCTTGCAAACAAAGAAACAAAATCTGCAATTCCGCCGTTTGTAATCCAAAGTTTTTCACCATTGATTATCCATTCATCACCAACTAAATCAGCTTTTGTTTTTAGATGAAAAGAATCTGAACCAGCTTGTGCTTCAGTTAATCCAAATGCAGCAATCTTTTCCCCACTTGCAAGCGGAGGAATAAATTTCTTTTTCTGTTCTTCAGTTGCGCCATTATAAATTGCATTTGTACCAATTGATTGATGTGCACCAATAAAAGTAGCAGTGCTCATACAACCGCGGGAAATTTCTTCCTGCATCAAACAATAGCCAACTTCACCAAATCCGCCGCCGCCGTATTCTTCTGGAAATGATATCCCAAGAAAACCAAGCTCAGCCATTTTTGTAATTAATTCTCTAGGAATTTTTGCTTCTTCATCAATCTTAGAAGCAATAGGTTTGATTTCGTTGTTGGTAAAATCGCGAACCATTTCGCGCAGCATAGTTTGTTCTTCTGTGAACTTAAACTCAAACATAGATAAGATGCCTTCTTTTTTTTGTTGACACTTGTTATAGTCAAATAATATTCCACAAGAAATTATGACTATAATTGGGCAAATATTGACAAAAATGAAAGGTGCGGACTCTTAGCTTTTCATAACAAAGAAGAGAAATAAATCTAAGTTCTTAATTGTGAGAAGTTTAAATTCTATTCATCTCGGTGAACTGTGTTTGGAGAAAAAGCTGGTAAACAAATCGCAACATATTCTGCTCCGCCTTCTTGCGGCGTGCTGTATTGAATCCACTCCCCTTTATTTGTTAAGATCGCAGATCCTGCTTTTACATTTATAATTTCTTTTTCGGTTTTTACTTGCAAAGTTCCTTTAAGTACCACGGTATATTCATCAAACTCAGGTTGCTGTCCGGGTTCAACCCAGCCTTGTGGACTTGTCATCTTTGCAATGCTAACTTCTGAAGTTTTAGAATTTACTCTTCCAAAAAATTCTTCAATAATTTTGGGTTTATTTCCGGCGGCTTCAATTATAGTTGGTTTGTTTATTAGTATCGGCATTTTGTTCTCCATTAAATTTTCTTTGCAGTTACAAGATAAAATATTACTGATGTCGTAAAAACAGTTTGTGGATTTTTTTCTATTTGATTTTTAATCTTTTCAATTCCTTTTTGATATTCATCTTCAGTTAAATTTGCTAGTTGAGAATTGCCATGTTTCTCTAAAAAAGGATCATCAAAAACTTCTTGTCCGATTCTTTTTACAGAAATATTTTCAACAGATTTTATCTTTATATTTTCAAATCCACCTTGGGGTAACAGAATTTTTAATTGGTCAAGCGATGGAAATCTTTTTAAATCGTTTTCGTAAACTCCAGTAAAATATTTATAAACATACCAGTCTTTATCAATATGCGGATCAACACCAAAAACAGCCAACATTCCTTTGTTAGCTAGGGTTCTTTTAGATTCTTCTACAAACTTTTTCTTATCAGGAAAATGATGAATTGCATTTACACAAAATATCAAATCAAAAAAGTTATCCTTAAACGGAATCTCAACTGCATTAGCATTTATAATATTTAAATCGTGCTTTTTCTGCTTTGGAATACTTAACATTTCTAATGAAAAATCCAGACCATAAATATTAAAGTCGTCGTGGTTAAGACAGTTAATCCATCTTCCGGTTCCGCAACCGGCTTCTAAAATGTTTTTATAATTATTTGTGGAAATTAAGCTCTTTAATTCCCTTTCGATATTCATCAAATAATTTTCAACATAACGTTTGTTGTATGTATTTGCGATTTTTCCGTAATCAGTTTTTTGCATATTTAGTTTTTGTAATTATTTAATGCCAAATTAATCACAACTTAAAGCATACTCAAGAATTAATATTTTTTTTGTTGGATAAAATTTTTCTGTTTCTTAGATTGATTTGGGCGAATAACAAACAATATTTTTTATCAATAGGAGGCTCTATGAAAAAACTATTTTTAGTTCTTGTTACTTTTGTTTTTATATCAAACAGTTTTGCTCAGGATCAAGAAAAGCTTAAAGCAAAAATTGAAGAAATGAACAAACAAATTGTTAAGTGTATGCTTGATAACGATATGACAGCGATGTTAAAAATGTACGCAGATGATATTATATCAATGCCAAGCTATCAACCAACAATAAAAGGTATTGCAAAAGTTAAAGAGCTTAGCGATGCTCAGGCAAATTCAGGTTGGAAAACAACTCACTTTGAAATCAAACCAACTGATTTTGTTTTTTCCGGAAACCTTATTGTTGAGATCGGGACTTATGATATGAATATGTCTGGCCCAGGTGTTCCTGAATGGCCCGACAACGGAAAGTATATGACAATCTGGGAACAACAACCTGATGGATCATTAAAAATTAAAGTTGAAACATGGAATACGAATACAAATCCATGGGCACAAATGGAGCAGCAAAAACAATCCGAAATGCAAAAAACAGAATAACACGATAAAATACAGTCATCATACTGACTGAATTTATGTTAATTCAGTCAGTTTGTTGATGATTTTTCATTTTTATCCAAACATCTTTTCCAAAACTATTCTTCTATATTCAAAAATCTCATTAATCTTTTTGGATATGATAATTGAGTTTACAATCCTTCCTAAATATCCAAACGGAACCGCATAGCTAACAATATCTTCCATTAAAATATTTCCATCATCAGCTTCTTTAAAAATATGTTCGTGATGCCACATTTTGTATGGACCAAATCTTTGCTCATCAACAAAATAATTTTGTTCGTTAACATGAGTAATCTCGGTTACCCAGGTGCTTGGAATGTTTAACAGTGGTTTTACTGTATAAGAAATTATCAAACCAGCATACATTTTTTCTGGAAGGGAAGAAGTTACTTGAAAACTAAGCCAATTTGGTGTAATTTTAGAAAGATTTGTCGGATTGGAAAAAAAATTCCAGGCATCATTCTTGGAAATATTTAATTTTTGTGATGTTTTGTATTGATAAATTTTCATTTAGTACTCATATTAAGTGGTAATCGTTTAACAAATTATCGGAAACAATAATTCCCGTCTTATGAATATAACTTCAATAGGGGAGATATTATTTGATATCTACCCGGACCATAAAAAACTTGGCGGTGCACCGCTAAATTTTATTTATCACATAAAAAAATTAACTGATAACGGAAATATTATTAGTCGTGTTGGCAAAGATGTTTTAGGTAACAAAGTTGTTAACGAACTTAAACATTCCGGACTATCATTTGAGTTTTTGCAGCATGATAACTTACACGCGACTGGCAAAGCAAACGTAACTGTTGATGCTGATGGAAATCCTAACTTTAAAATTGATGCTGAAAGTGCATTTGATTTTATTGAACTGAACGAGGAAAATGAAAATCTTATAAATGCAGATACGGATTGTTTGTACCTTGGCACTCTTGCTCAACGTTCCGAAATTTCAAGAGAAACTATACGTTCTTTGTTTAACCGCGGATTAAAATATTTTGCTGATGTTAACCTTAGACAAAATTTTTATAACGAAGAGATTTTAATTTCAACTCTTAAAGCTGCAAATTTTCTTAAAGCAAATTATGATGAGATGCATATTATTAATGATATGATTTTACAAAGCGAGTATAGCACAGAAAAAGTTGCTTTTGAACTAATGGAAAAATTTGAAATAAATATGATTGCAGTTACTCGCGGTAAAGATGGAGCATCAATTTTTGAAAATGGAAAACGTTACAACCACAGCAATACAGATGATAAAGTTGTTGATACAACAGGCGCCGGGGATGCGTTTTCTGCAATACTTTGTCTTGGTTATTTACATGGATTAGAAATTCCATATATAAATAAACTTGCAAACGATTTTGCCAGTGAGATTTGCCAGTTTGAAGGTGCGCTGCCCAAGTATGATAGAATTTATGAAAGCTTTAGAGAGCAAATGGGATTTTTTTAGGATGTTTTTTATTCTTGTGTGATTTTAAATTTCATCATCAGTTAATCGGGATTGGTGATGAAATTTTTTTGTTTGATAATTTTACTTGCTAATATTTCTTTCTCTCAAAACAGTTCAACTGTGCAACTTGAAGAAATTGCAAATCTTATTATCACAAACTCTTCTGATATTTCAAAATACATTTACTCTGAAGAATTAGAAATCTCAAATCGTTTTGGAATTAAGTATGAAGGGATTACAAACAAATTTTTAATTGCAAACGATTTTGCTCTGGAATTAGCTAAGAATTTGCTAGTTAACAAAACAAAATATGAACACCAATTAAAAAGACTTGATGATAAATATTCGTTGCTTAACATTAAAATTCCTTCTCTAAATATCAATAAGGAATACTATTTAAAAGATTCAGTGATTATTTCATCGTTTTTTTATCACACCAGAAACTGGAAGACAATTTCTTCAGACCACTTTAAGTTTTTTGTTAGTGATGAAACATTGTTTAATGAATACTCAATTGATCTATTAGAAAAATTTGTTAATAAGATGTTTGATGTTCTTAAGTTTTCTGAACAGCAGAAAAATGAAATCAAACTAAAAAAGATTTATTACTTTTTATGTAAAGATGAAATTGAAATTCACAAAGTAACTGGCTTTGCAACTCGCGGTATTTATATTCTTGCCCAAGATTATATTGTAACAACTTACAATACTCATTATCACGAGCTTGTTCATTTTCTAATCAATTTTAAACTAAAAGAACTTCCGCTTTTTACACACCCTTTTTTGCAAGAGGGTTTAGCTGTTGCATTTGGCGGGCGTGGCGGACTTGATGCTCATACAATTTCTGAAATGGGTGTATTCATGATTAAATCAGGATTTGCAAACTATAAGGATTTGCTTAGCAAGTTAGATTTTCAAAAGACAGATGCATCAATATCATATCCAATCTCCGGACTCTATACAAGCTTTATAATCAAACGAATTGGGATTGAAAAGTATTTAGCTCTTTATAAAAAGTATTCTGGCGATTTAGGAAAAATATTTACAGAAAAAATAATTGAAGCTGATTTACCAACAGAACAAAATTGGAATTTGTTTGTGGATTCTTTGTTGGATCAAAACCCTGTTAAGATTAAAGACAATTTAGATTTTGCTAATTTTAAATTGATTACAAAGCAAAAGGACAATGAAATTTATGAAGACAAAGACGAATATGTTTTTAGGATAAAAGATACTTTGTTGATTAATTCAAACGAAAGAATTGAAAAATATCAGAGTAAATTATTTAACGAACATTTTCCAAACAGGGCTTACAACTCAGAAAAATATTTAATAATTGCAAATCAAAATGAAATATCAATTTATAATATTTACTCAAATAATTTGATAGGAAAATATGTTGCGTCATTTTCAGTTCCCGTCAAATCTGTTTTAATGAAAAATGATTTTTTTGAATTCGCAGTTAAGAAAGAGTTGTTTGATGAAGAACTTTTGCCCGGTTCATTTACATTTTAAAGGGATTAGCAGAAAGAAACAAAACCAATAAAGAAGCAAATATAACGACTGACAAAGTAATTGTTCCACCAAGATCAGATCTACGCTCTTTTAACTTATTTACATCACTCATATTGATGATTTTTTTATCATTTCCACTTTGTACGATTAATGTAGAATTTTGCAATTCAATGTTTGTCGAATCATCTTTTTCAACAACAAACTCTCTCCCATTTTTATAAACAATCTTTATATCATCCAGTTGATTAAGGATTTTATATTCTTCTTTTGGAATTTCATAAAATGAATGACAGCCTGTTAAAATTATTGCAAGAGATAATAAAACAACCATTCCCTTAAAAGCCAGCATTGATTTTTCATAATCCCAAAAAATTAAATTCTATGTCTCTCAATAAGCTCATCAGGAATTCTTGTTGGTCTTCCAGAGCTTATTGACACAAGTGTGTAAAGCATTTTACCCTCAACACAAATTTTGTTTGATGCTTTGTTATAAACCCAAACGTTTATTGTAACCTGGGCACCACTCCAATCACCAACTTGAGTTTTAACCAGTGCAACATCACCAAACTTTAATTCGCGCTTATATTCAAGATGTACTTCACTTGCAAACCAGTTTAATCCTTTTCCAATATATTCTTCCATCGGAACTTTGTAGCAATCGCGCATCTGTATAAATCTTGCAGTTTGAATGTAATCAAGATATTTTGAGTTGTGAACATGATTGTTCATATCAATATCATCAGGACGAACTATTATTTCTGTTTCAAAAATTGAGTTGGTGTTTTGTTCAGAAGTTGTCATTTAAATCTTTATAAAATTTTCCAGAAGTTTTAATCCAGGCTCACCAGACATTTCAGGATGAAACTGAACTGCATAAGCATTTTCATTTTCAATAGAGGAGCAAAATGTTATTACGTTTTGGCAAGTTGAGGTTGATAGATCGTTTTGCAACAAATAATATGAATTGTTAAAAAAGAATTCTGTGTTGTCTTCAATTCCATCAAATAAAATACTTTGCTTACAAAAACTAACTTTGTGCATTCCTTTGTACGTAGATTCATTGAGATTAGAATCAAATTTTACTGCTGTACCAGGAAAAAATCCCAGACAAGAAAAATTTCCTTCAGTTGAATAGTCTGACATTAACTGCATGCCTAAACCAATTCCCAAAATAGGTTTTTTAATAACCCGTAAAACGGAATACAAATTAAGCATCTGAATTTTTCTCATAACAGATGGAGCGCTTCCGCAGCCGGCAAGTATTATTTTTTCTGATCCGCAAATATCAAGCTCATTTTTTGATACTTTAAAATCATCTGTTATTTTTTTTACTGATGCTGCAACTTCACCAATGCAAACATCGCCATAATCAACTATTGTTATCATTTTCAATCATTAAAATTTATGCTTCAAAAATCATTAAAAGTCCGGCGGTTTTCAATAGTTTAAAATAGTTTATTTACAGCAATCTTTATCACAACATCATTTTTGTGTGATTTTAATTATATCTCATAAAATATTTTTATCCCATATTTGAATCAATAAAATTTAAGAGGATAAAATGCAAACGATATTGGGCTCAACGGGCATAATTGGAACCGAGCTGGCAAAAGCGCTAACACAATACACTGATAAGATTAGACTTGTTAGTCGCAACCCAAAACGTGTAAACCAAAATGATCAATTAGTTGTAGCTGATTTGACAAATCCCCAGCAAGTGTTAACATCTGTTGAAGGTTCAGATGTTGTTTATTTAACAGTTGGTCTAGAATATAAGATTGGAGTTTGGCAAACCCAATGGCCAATCATTATGAAAAATGTAATCGAAGCGTGTAAAACTCATAAAGCAAAATTCGTTTTTTTTGATAATGTTTACGCATATGGTTTGGTTAAAGGGTGGATGAAAGAAGATACTCTAGTCAATCCATCAAGCAAAAAAGGAGAAGTGCGAGCACAAATTGCGCAAATGATAATGAGTGAGGTTGAACATGGGCATCTGGATGCAATTATTGCTCGCGCTGCTGATTTTTACGGACCAAACACTCCATTAAGTTTTGCAACTGTTACTGTTTTCAATAATCTTAAAAAAGGAAAGAAAGCACAGTGGTTTTTGGATGCAAACAAAAAACATTCGATGACCTACACTCCTGATGCAGGAAAAGCAACTGCACTATTGGGAAATACAAATTCGGCATATAATCAAATCTGGCATTTACCCACAGATAAAAATGTTTTAACCGGAAAAGAGTTAGTTGAAATTGCTGCAAAAGAATTTGGTGTTGAACCAAAATTTATGGTGTTAAAAAAATGGATGATTCAAATGGTTGGAATGTTTGTTCCTGTTGTTAAAGAAAGCATTGAAATGTTGTACCAGAACGAGTATGATTATTTATTTGACAGCACAAAGTTTGAAAAAGCATTTAACTTTACACCCACAAATTATCAAGATGGAATTGCCGCAACAGTAAAATCAATGAGGTAATTATTTTTGTGATTTTTCTTTGCGATCGTGGCGAAAAAACTTAGCGCACTTTGCATGAACTATTCCTCAAAACATCTCACGCTCCCAAAGGGATGGCTATGCCAAAATACGCTAAGCAAGAAAATTACATTCTACTCTTTATCAACTCATAAACTTTTTCTGAAAGTATTTTGAACTTAGGTAAAGCAAGCTCTTCTTCGAGAGGAACGAAGCATGCAATTATATATTTTACTTTTCCATCGATAACAATTCCAACATCATTTGTCCAGAAAGAAAACCAACCTGTTTTGTGATAGAACATCGCACTGCTTGGTAATCCTGCCGCTAATTTAGTTTTATCTAATTGTCTTCCAAGCAAAGTTTTCATTTGCAGACTTATCCACTCGTTAACCAATGTGTTTGTGTAAATCCTATACATAAAATCAGCAGCGTGTAAAGCACAAGTTTCTGTTCCTCTAATTTTTTCATAACCAGGATCTTCAAATTTTCGCTTTAAAAATTTTCTTGTTACTTCGCTTCCATACCAACCATAAGAATGCAAAAGACTATCAATATTTTTCCTTTGAGCAATATCAATCAAGCAATTTGCTGCCGAGTTATCGCTTCTGGTTATCATTAAATCTAAAAGATAATTTACATTAACACTATCGCCATCTTTAAGTAATGGTCGTGGGTCGTTATCAATCTGTTTTGATCGATCAACAACATTTGGTTCATTGGTGGCGTAAGACTCATATAAAGAATATTTTTCATCAGAAACCTGGTGTAAAATTTCAGCAGCCACATACATTTTATAAACAGAAGCCGGATAAATAAAATTATCATAGTTAACCCCACCAAGTTTTGGTTGATCTGAAGTCAAATCTATTACTGCTAGTGAAATTTGTTCAATTCCATCTTCGCCAACATCAAAATTATGTTCAAGATCAAGTTCAAGAACGATATCATACAAGTTCTTAGAAAGTTTTTCATCTATCTCATAATACGAAGGTGCTTTATTAGTTTGAGGGAAAAGTGTGACTATGAATAAAAGTAAAAAGATAAAAACATTTTTCATTTAAATCTCAGAGTTGTTTTAATCAAGTTACTGTAAAAGAGAATTATCATCAAACTGTTTTATATAATCAGGTTCTCTTTTTTAGGAAGTAACTTTAAAATGATATAAGTTTATACAAGCAAATTTGTTTACTTAATAATTTTATTTAGGTCGGGTATGAAAAAAATTATTATCACCTGTTTAATAGTTTTATCTTTTTCAATATCGCTATTACCACAAGAAATTGGATTTGGCTTACACACAAGACTTTTTCCCTCTGTTGATGAGACTATTTTACACGAGAATAGTTTTTATAATTATAACATTAAAAGTATTTTCTCTGCGGGTTTATTCGTAACCTATCGATCTTTGGGATCATTTCCGGTTAAACTATCCTTAAAATATTCCTACAGCCAAAAAGACGTAACCGAACCAATACAGGGGGCAAGTCTTTACGAGCCTGATAAATATTTGCACATGTCCTCATTTGAACTTGCAGTCTGTTATGAAGCAAGTCTATTGGAAAAATTAAAACTTAACTTTGGAATAATGCCTGGTCATTATACTTTAATGTTAAACGAAAGCTACACTGGTGAACTTAATTTTTTTGAACATCAATTTAGCTTAACACCAATTGTAGAGGCAGCGTATAATATTTATGACAAAATAGATATCAACATATTATTTGCTTATACAATCGCAAAGTATAGAATTACAAAAGAAGCTGGAACAATTTCCGGAGGATATTTATTGCAGAATAATGAATACGAGGAATATGATTTTAGTGGTCTGAATTTGGGATTATCTGTTACCTATTGGATTGATTTATAAAACCCATTTCTAATAATCTATCTGAATAGCTCCGCCAGTAAAGATCGCTGTTTTTAGTGTGTCATCTGTGTGTGATATAAAATTGAAAACAGCATTTAAATTTGAATCAGTGATTTGGTTTATAGTTAAAAGGCTGGTGTTTTCATAATAAGCTTTATAGTATTCATTTTCGGTTGCACTATTAGCAACTAATGTATAGTAAGCTTTTACGTAATATTTATAACCGGGCTCGTCTTCTCCAATTCCGAAAGTACCAACTTGATTAACGCCAATTTTAAATTCAAGAATTGCAGATGTAAAGGTTGGATTATTTGTAAACTCTTGAGTTGCTTTTATTGTCCTGGTATTACCACTTTTACTTGTGGTAATTTTATTGGAATACCAGCTTGTGCCATTAACATTTCCGCGCACAAAGCCAGTTGCTATTTTTTCGGTGATGATTGGGTTTGAATCATTATCTTTTGAGCAACTGATAACTGCGAATAATAAAATTGAAAATAAAAATAAATTTTTCATCTTGCCTTTAGAATTAAATTACCAAAGAAAACTAATACAACCAGATTTAAGTAAAAACAGAAAATAAAACCCCTAAAAACAAACCCTCTTGATTTAATTATTGATCAAGAGGGATTAAAATTTTTTATGGTACAATTATTTAATTTCACCTAACCAATTTTGCGCAAATGTTCTTGCCGCGGTTACAGTTTCTTTTCCTGCCCTAAAGTATAATTTCCACTGGCTATCTTTGTGCTCATATTGCTGATCAACAAACCTCATCTTGCCATACTTATCTTTTTCTAATTTTGCATCAAAGTTTATATCTGCCGATCTATCAAGAAAAGCATTTATCCACTTCTTGATCATTTGATTAGGATTATCAATAGGATACTCAACTTCCCACTCGGCTAATTTATTTTTATACTCATCCATCTGTATTTGATATCCTTGTTTAATGTACTCATCCATTTCTGGTTTAAACATTGTCTTTTCAGGATCATCAATTTCTGCAAGTTGCTGTTTGTAAACATTAATTATTTCATCAAACATTGCCTGCTGATCTGCAGCCATTTGTTTTTTGCTTTTTTCTGTTTCAGCAATGCTGTTAACCAAATTGGTTCGATGTTCTTCTTTTAATTGAGCGGAGTATTTTGGCTCTTCTGGTAAGGTTGGTTTTCTATCTTCTCTCAATTGATTATACTTTTTAACAAATTCTTTTGTAACAACATATTCTTTAACATTATTACCAATGGAATTAACGAACGAAACCCTATCGCCAACAGCCATATCCTTTAATACTTTTACATTTGGAATATAGAACGAAGGTCCACTTACAGCATAGAACAAATTTAATTTAGCGCTTTCTTCATCAGTCTTAAATTGCTGAAGCAAGTTTTTTAATTTATCATCAAGAATTCTTTGAGCGGTAAATCCAAGAACAAGTAAAAGTAGCGGAAGAATGAAAAGCAATTTTTTCATAACAATACTCCGGGTTAAATGTTTTGTAATCTTCACATTAAAAATCGAGATATGTTTTGTTAACCACAAACAAGAATTAAAATTTTTTTAGCATCTTATTAATTAAATAATTAGCTTAAATTAAGTTTGCCACTTGTTTTTGTAAACCGTTAAAATGGTTGCTATCCTTTTTTTTCTTATTAACCCAAGACTTAATTGGTGAGCGAACGATTCAAAAAACAGTATTTTTATAACCGTTTCAACGGTTTTTCTAAAACCGAATAATTAAACGGTCAACCTTAAAAGGTTTAATAAATTACAGTAATAATTTTAGAGATAAATTATGCAGACAATTAATAGATGTCCCTGGCCGGGTAGCGATAAACTTTATATTAAATATCACGATAAAGAATGGGGAGTTCCTGTACATAGTGATAAAAAACTTTTTGAGTTTCTTCTGCTGGAGGGATTTCAGGCTGGATTAAGCTGGCGCACAATTCTTTACAAAAGACAAAACTTCCGCAAAGCATTTGATAACTTTGATTTTAATAAAGTTGCAAAGTACGATAAACGAAAAATAAATTCCTTAATGAAAGATGCAGGAATTATCCGCAACAAACTTAAGATTGAAAGTGCTGTTACTAATGCAAAAGCTTTTATAAAGATTCGCAAAGAATTTGGAACGTTTGATAAATACATTTGGGGCTTTGTTGATGGCAAGCCGATTAAAAATAAATTTAAATCCCTTAAAGAAATTCCTGCTCGAACAGAACTTTCTGATCTCATAAGTAAAGATTTAAAACAACGCGGATTTAATTTTGTTGGCTCAACAATTATATATGCACATATGCAGGCAACAGGAATGGTAAATGATCATCTTGTTGATTGTTTTAAGTATGCTGATTGCTAGTTAAAAAAAATATAAAAATTTAATTATAGTGATAAAAGAAATAATTGTATTTTAGGTATGATGAATTATTCTTTTTAAGTAGATAAGTAAAGATAGTTCCAAATCATTTTTATTGGAGGATTTATGAAACAGAAAGCCATTCTTACTTTGGTTTTATTGTACCTATCAACAACAATTTACCCACAATCGTTCTTTAGATCAGTTGCAGACATTGATTCTTTTGCATACGTGACAATGGATAGTAAAATATTAGTATTAAAAAGAGATTTATCAAATAATCTAGTATTTAAAAATTCAGTCCCTTTTCTAAGCAATCATAAGCCGGATAAATATAATTCTTCTATTATTATTAACAATTATTTAATTGCAACCTCACTAGACAGTGTTGTGCTATTTTCTATTTTAGACAGAGATACCCCAGTTGAATTATTTCGTCTTTGGGCTGATAGTCTAAATTTAGTGGAAAAATTTGGCAACTATTTATTATTATTTACTGGTTATCAACCTACAAAATCAACGTTGATTAAAATTGAAAACGATAGCTTGAAAATAGTAAAATCATTTGTTGGAGGATATCATTTTTGGTGGGGGGCAGGTTCCTTTTTATCAACATATGATTATGCAAATAACTATGCATATAGTTTCCCACACTTTTATAAAAGACTATCTGATTCAGTAGAAATTTATAAATATAACGAGGGGATAAATGAAATAAATAAAATTGGAAAAATTTTACCAATTAACGACTTTGAGGAAATAAACCTAATAGTTGCAAATGCAACAAATGTTTTTGTATACCAATACCGACCCCGTTATGAACCACCATTTGGGTTTATTTCAACAGAATATAAATACACTAAATTTGGGGATAGTTTAATAAATCCAGCTCATTTTGGTTCATTTTCTTGTGCTATCCCTGCTATTGAGTTTTGGGGAATAAACGCTCAATTTGGTCGTATTAAATATCCAGAGCAGGCAGTAATTAAACTGTATAATGTAAATAATAATTTGCAATATAATTATAATATTTCACAAGAATTTCCTTCTAATTACCTTATGATTAAAAATTCTATATACAGAATAGGACAAAATGGGTTTTGGTATTTACACGATATAAATGCAAATAATTTAACATTTGTTGAATTTGTTTTGCTAGCGATACCGCAAACACCACTCCTTATTTATCCAATAAACAATCAACAGGTCTACCCAGACACAGTTACTCTACAATGGCACACTTCTTCCCCTAACATAACAAGCTACACGGTTAACGTCTCAAAAGATTCTTTATTTACCAATATGATAGATACAACTATTGCAGATACAACATTTACATTGGTTGATTTAGAACTGGACCAAAAATATTATTGGCGTGTAAGGGCTAAAAATATTTCAGGTTGGAGCAACTATAGTAATCCAGAATCATTTACCGCAACGACCACAGGGATTAAAGAAGAGATTAAGAACAAAATAAATTTTCTTTTAAACCAGAATTACCCCAATCCATTCAACCCATCAACAATTATAAGTTACAGCATTCCACAAAACTCTTTTGTAACATTAAAAGTGTATGATGTTCTGGGCAATGAAGTTTCAACTTTGGTAAATGAAACAAAATCGGCAGGCAGGTATGATGTAAGATTTGATGCCTCAGGATTGAGTAATGGAGTTTACTTCTATACAATTAAAGCTGATAATTTTAATTCCACTAAGAAGATGATATTCATGAAATAATGTACAATTAACAAAGTACAATGCACAATTAAGGCACGAGAGATCGTGCCTTTTTTAATGTAACCGGATCAATATGAAATTTTCATAACAAACATTTTTACAAAAAAGTTTCAAATAAAATTATTTTTTTTTAAGGAACTCCATTCCCCTTATATCTGTTAAGTTGTTAGTTCTTTACATCCAACAAACAACAAACATAAATAACAAAAGGAGACATTATGAAGTACTTAAAAACTTTCTTTGTGGTTTTTTTGATTCTGGGCTTCAATTCATATTCACAGACTGCAAGAGTTCAGGTTATACACAATTCTGCTGATGTTTTAGCCGGCAGTGTTGATGTTTATGTTAATGGCGCTTTATCAATTCCGGATTTTGCTTTCAGATCAGCAACTCCGTTTATTGATCTTCCTGCAGGTGTTACGCTAAATATCGGTGTTGCACCCGGTAATAGTGTATCGGTTAATGATACTCTTAAGAACTTTCCTGTAGTTCTTGCTTCTGGAGAAAAATATGTTGTCTTCGCTAACGGTGTTTTAACTGGTGGTTATACTCCTAATCCCGATAGCAGAAATACAGACTTTACATTATTTGTAAAACCTATGGCAAGAGAAACAGGCACAACTAGTGATGTGGATTTGTTTGTACTGCATGGTTCAACAGATGCACCGACTGTTGATGTAAAAGTACGCCAGTTATCAAGCGCTACAATTGTTGATAACGCTGCTTACGGAGATATTACTCCTTATTTAACTGCACCTGCTCAGGACGTTACTTTAGATTTGTATCTTGGTAACGGAGTTAATTATGTTGCTTCATTCACTGCTCCTTTATCCGGTTTAGGTGGTGGCGCAGCTGCAGTTTTTGCTTCCGGATTTTTAGATCCAGCCGCTAACCAGAACGGTGCAGCTTTTGGATTATTTGCAGCTTTACCAAATGGAACTGTTTTGCAATTACCTTCAGCTACTGCTCCTAATGCAAGAGTGCAAGTTATACATAACTCAGCAGATGTATTAGCTGGCAGTGTTGATGTTTATATTAATGATGCGTTGGCTATTCCTGATTTTGCATTCAGAACCGCAACTCCGTTTATAGATCTTCCTGCAGGTGTAACTTTAAATATTGGTGTTGCCCCCGGCAACAGCTCTTCTGTAAATGATACTTTGGCAAATTTTCCGTTTATACTTTCTGCAGATGAAAAATATGTTGTGTTCGCAAATGGTGTTTTAACTAGCGGATATTTACCAAACCCTGATGGCAGAAACACTGACTTTACTTTATTTGTAAAACCCATGGCTCAAGAAATTGGCACAGGCTCGGGTGTTGATTTATTCGTATTGCATGGTTCTACTGATGCTCCAACTGTTGATGTAAAGGCAAGAGAAGTCGGTAACTTAGTATTAGTAAATGATGCGGCTTACAGCGACATTACACCATACTTTACAGTACCTGCCGGAAACTACACATTAGATTTATATCTGACTGATGGAACAACTCTAGTAGCCTCATTTATAGCTAACTTGGCAGGATTAGGCGGTGGCGCTGCATCTGTATTTGCTTCAGGGTTTCTTAATCCATCCGGAAACCAAAACGGGGCACCATTTGGTTTGTTTGCAGCCCTCCCAGATGGCTCCGTAATTGAGTTACCTTCAGGTGTTTTGCCGGTTGAGTTGAGCTCGTTTTCGATGAACGTTAATGGTACAGATGTTAATCTTAACTGGTCTACAGCTACCGAAACCAATAATAATGGATTTGAAGTTCAGAGAAAATCAGGAACCGAATTTGTAACTATTGGTTTTGTTAATGGCAATGGTACAACCACAGAGATTCAGAATTATTCTTTTACTGATTCTAAACTATCTGTTGGTAATTATTCATACAGACTAAAACAAATTGATTTCGATGGATCATTTGAGTACTCTAATGTTATCAATGTGGATTTAACAGCTCCAACTGTTTTTGATCTTGAGCAGAATTATCCAAATCCTTTCAACCCATCTACAATGATAAGCTACAGCATTCCACAAAGTTCATTTGTAACATTAAAAGTTTATGATATCATTGGTAATGAAGTTGCTACACTTGTAAATCAAAATCAGCAAGCTGGTAAATACGATATTAGATTCAATGCTTCTAACTTAAGTAACGGTGTTTATTTGTATTCGATTAAAACTAATAATTTTACTTCTACTAAGAAAATGATCCTGATGAAATAATGTACAAGTAACATTGTACACTGCACAATTAAGGCACGAGCAATCGTGCCTTTTTTAATTTAAATGAGTATATAACTTTTCTTAACTTTCACCAACTAATAATTCACATAAGGATTATCCATGCAAAAAGACCCGCGCTACCCAATTGGTAAGTTTGATTATAACATAACCGTGACAAAAGAAATGAGAAAAGAATTCATCAACACAATCGAAACTCTTCCAGCACAACTAAGAAAAGAAATTGAGAATCTTTCTCAGCAGCAACAGGATACTCCTTATCGAGACGGTGGCTGGACAATAAGACAAGTTGTTCATCATCTTCCGGATAGTCATTTAAATTCGTATGTAAGATTTAAGCTTGCATTAACAGAGAATAATCCTGCAATAAAAACTTACGAAGAACATCTTTGGGCAGAATTACAGGATACTTTTAAAACTCCGATTGATGTTTCGTTAAATCTTTTAGAATCACTCCATACAAGATGGGCAATACTTCTTAACTCACTGACTGCTGAGCAATTTGAAAGAACATTCCAGCATCCTGAATGGGGAAAAGTAAATTTAAGCACATCGCTTGCAATGTATGCCTGGCACTGCAAACATCATCTTGCGCATATTACAGAATTAAAAAAGAAAATGGGCTGGTAAGATTTATGAATCCGTGGAAAGGATTAAAAGGTCTTCCGCACGATATGTGGGCGTTGTTCTTTACATCGCTCATCAATCGATCAGGAACAATGGTTATCCCTTTTCTTGCACTTTATCTTACAAAAAAAATTGGCGTGAGCCCTACTGAAGCAGGAACAGCATTGCTTGTTTATGGAGCTGCTGCTTTTATTGCCGCACCGTTAACAGGAAAACTTTCTGATAAGATCGGTTCGCTGAAGGTAATGAAGTTTGCTTTGTTCGGATCGGGAATTTTATTTTTTGTTTACTCTTTTATTACGGACTACAACTGGATACTTGCTGCAACATTTATTCTTGCCGCAGTTAACGAATCATTTCGTCCTGCTAATCTTTCTTTTATTACTGAAATTGTTACACCATCACAGCGCAGAATGGCATTTGCATTAAACCGTTTGGCAATTAATGCGGGAATGAGTATTGGTCCTGTCATCGGCGGATTTTTAACGCTCATTGATTACCATTATTTGTTTTACGCTAATGCTATTGCATCAATTGCTGCGGGGATTTACACCAGTTCAATTAAATGGTCATCACTTGCAGGTGCACAAAAAGAGCAAACTGATAAAAAAAATATTTCTAATATAAAATTCGCAATTCTTTCTGATAAAAGTTATTTATTTTTTCTTTTTGCAATTATTCCTGCCAATCTTGTTTTCTTCCAGCATCTTGGCGCACTTCCATTATATATCGTTAACGATTTGGGATACACTACTGCTGCATTCGGATTATTTGGTTCGATAAACACAATTTTAATAATCATTGCAGAAGTTCCCCTTAACAACTGGATGAATAATGTATCTTACAAAAAAACTTTAATGCTCGGAGCTTTTTTTGCAGCAATTGGTTTTGGTGGATTTGCAATTGCAACAACAACATTTCCTCTTGTGGTTGCAATTATAGTTTTTACAATTGGCGAAATGACATTCTTCCCAATAACCGCCGCATACACTTCTGAAATTGCTCCTGCAGATAGACGTGGTGAGTATATGGGATATTATCAGATGACATTTAGCTTTGCATTTTCTGCCGGTCCGTGGCTGGGAACTGTTGTATATGAAAATTATGGTTCTGTAATTTTATGGAGTGGTGCATTAGTTTTTGGTTTGATAACAACCGCGTTAATGTTTTTTGTTAAGGAGAAGAATTTATCAAATGGAAATTGATCTGATTAAACTTAAAGAAAATCTTAAGCAAGATTTCATTACTAACATCAGTACAATTCGATTTATTGAGAATAATCCAATTACAGAAATTTTTGAGATAAACAATTCATATCTCATCAAAGGCACGAGCGATGTAGTATGGGTTTACGTTGTTTGCAATAATGAAAAGGATCTTAAAGTTTTGTTAGAGAAATCTAGAAGCAACACGTACTTTGCTTCTGTAGAAGATTGGATGATTCCAATTATCACAGAAAAAAGAAAAGCTGAGTGGATATTAAGCACAATGCGTTATTATCTACCTGAAGATGTTGAAGTTCCTGAAAACAAAATTGAAGTAATTCCATTAACAACAGATCATATCGGGTTTATTATTTCACAATCAAACTATAAACAATTTTTATCTCCCGCTTATGTAGAAGAAAGAATTTCAAAATCCATAAGCGCTGCGATATTTAAGAAAGATAAACTTGTTGCGTGGGGTTTAACTCACGATGATGGTGCACTTGGCTCGCTGCACGTACTGGATGAATACAGAAAAAAAGGTTATGGAAAAGAAATTCTAATTTCGCTTATTCATAAAAACAAAAAACTTGGTAAAATATCTTTTGCACAGATTGAGGAAAAAAATCCAAAAGCAACAAATCTTATTGAACATTTAGGTTTTGTGAAAGACAGAAGAGTAAGTTGGATAAAGTTGAAATAGTAAATATTAACGTAACCTTTCTTAATTTTGATAAATAAATTAATTATGGTTTACAAAATGGATTTAAAAGAATTACTTAAAACTCAAAGCTCAGAAATTTTAGATGGCGCACTTCAATCATTAAACTGCGCACATCTTAAATCATATTCAAAATCAACACAAAGTGAAAACAAAAAAAGATTATTAAATCTTTTAACGTTAACAGAAAAATGTGTAGGAGAAAAAAGACTTCTTCCAATGAAAGAATATTCTGCACAAATTGCTAAAGAAAGATTTGATGCAGGATTTGATTTGCACGAAGTTCACACGGCATTTAATGCGCTTGAAGAGGAAATCTGGAATCGTGTAACAAAAAACATATCAGCAGAAAATCTTGGCGAAGCGTTGGGATTGATCAGCACTGTTCTTGGCGCGGGAAAAGAAGAGCTAGCATTAACTTATGTTACGCTTGCTAGCAAAACAAGAACACAAACATTAAATCTTACAGAGCTTTTTGGCAGGAATTAGAAAAGATTAAACTGTTTGTCATTCCCACGAAAGTGGGAATCTGTTTTTTGTGTTAGAGATTCCCGTTTGCACGGGAATGACATCGGGATACAATTAAAAATTATTTAAGCACTAATGTATCTGGACCAGAAACTTTATTGATATGGCATTTACAATCATCTGTATTAAACATAAACTCGCCATTAGCAATTTTGCTTCCATCGGTTGCAGAAAAATAAATTGCTTGCGCTGTTCCGCAAGTACACATTATATGAGTAAAAGAATCATTTAACACTGTGTATTTTCCTTCACCCAAATAATAAGGTTCTTGTTGAACATCTAACTCATCACCATCTTTATCTTTAATTGTAATATTTAAAGAATCAACCGGAACACCGAGAGTATCAACAACAGTTACAAGATAAGTTCTGTATTCTTCTGTGCAAAGACAATCTTTATCAATTTCTGAACACGAAAAAATAACAAAAAGAATAAATATTACTGATAATAATGATTTCATAAAGTAAGAATTTGAGTTTAAGGTTTATAAACAATAATGTAATTTGTAATCAAACTTAAGCTTATTTTTGTGATAAATCCATAAACAAATTTGTAGTGTAGAATGGCAAAAACTTGTGTGCTTTTAATTAATCTCGGAACTCCTGATAGTCCATCCGTTAAAGATGTAAGAAAATATTTGTTTGAGTTTTTGAACGATCCTCGTGTTATTGATATAAATCCTATCGGAAGATTTTTTTTGGTGAATTTTATTATTGTTCCATTCCGCTCTCCCAAATCTGCAAAGATTTACAAAGAATTGTGGACAGATAAGGGTTCTCCAATTATGATTTACGGTGAATCAGTAAAAGAAAAATTACAGAAAGAACTTGGTAATGATTTTGAAGTTGAACTTGCAATGCGTTACAAAAACCCAGGTCTGGATGAAGTTTGTGCAAGAATGGAAAAACGCGGATATGAAAAAATTATTATTCTTCCATTGTTTCCGCAATACGCTTCTGCAAGCACAGGATCAGCAATTGAAAAAGCGATGAAGTTAATTAGTAAATGGTGGGTGATTCCGGAAATAAAAATTATTTCACAATTTTATAATGATGAAAATTATTTGAATTGCGTAATTGAACAATCAAAAAAATATCACCTAAATGATTACGATCATATTCTTTTTAGTTATCACGGATTACCGGTTAGACAAGTTGATAAAGTATATTCAGATGGTAAACCCTGCACAGATCATAATTGCGAAGAAGAAATTAACGAAGACAACACATACTGCTACAAAGCAACTTGTTTTGCAACAACAAGAATGCTTGCAGAAAAATTAAATCTACCCAAAGAAAGATATACAGTTTGTTTTCAATCCCGTCTGGATAAAGATTGGCTTGAACCATTTTCTGATAAAGTAGTTGAGGAGTGGGCAAAGAAAGGTGCAAAGAAACTTTTAGTTTTTAGTCCTGCGTTTGTTGCCGATTGTCTAGAAACAACTGTAGAAATCGGAATAGAATATCAAAAAATATTTAAAGCCAACGGCGGAGAAAAAGTTCAACTTGTGGAAAGTTTAAATGATCATCCAATGTGGATTAACACACTTAAGAAAATAGTTTTGAAAAATCTTTGAGGCAAATATGCTCGACAACACCGGCAAGAAAATAAAACATCAAACAAAAAAGCAGCTAAGAAATGTAGCCCGGCTAATCAAAAATAAGCCAAAGAAAATTGGACTTGATCCCGGTTCACTTATTTATGTTGGCGATAAGGAAAAGCAGCCAATTACTATTTCGTTGTTTGATTATAAGTCTGATCATTTTATTGAAAAAACAGTTTTAAATGTTGAAGAATTGCTTGCATACAAACAAACAGAAACAACAAGCTGGATAAATATTGATGGAGTTCACGAAGTTGAAATTCTGGAAAAAATCGGAAAGCATTTTGATATTCATCCATTAACATTGGAAGACATACTTAACACAAATCAAAGACCAAAACTGGATGAGTATCCAAATTATCTTTACATTGTTTTAAGAATGTTTTTTTTAGATGAAAAAGATAAGGCATTAAAGAATGAACAGGTGAGTTTAATCCTAACAAAAAACTTTGTAATTACTTTTCTTGAAGATGCGGGTGATGTTTTTAATCCTGTAAGAGAAAGAATTAGAAAATCCGCAACCAGATTAAGAGAAAATGGTACTGACTATCTCGCCTATGCGCTTATTGATTCTATAGTTGACAGCTATTTTCACATTCTTGAAAAAATTGGAGAAGATGTAGAGGGACTTGAAGATAATCTTGTAATTGAACCAAATAAAAACGACCTTCAAACAATCCACCTATTAAGAAGAGAAATGATTTTACTACGCCGTGCTATCTGGCCCTTACGAGAAGTAATTTCTGCAATGCAAAGAAATGAAAATGAATTTATTGAAGAGAAAACCAGAGTTTATCTGCGAGATGTTTATGATCACACTATTCAAATCATTGATACTATTGAATCTTACCGCGAAATGGTTGTGGGAATGCTCGATACATATCTTTCAAGCACAAGCAACAAACTAAACGAAGTGATGAAAGTGTTAACGGTTATTTCTACTTTATTTATTCCGCTTACTTTTCTTGCTGGAGTTTATGGAATGAATTTTAAATCGTTCCCGGAATTAGGTTTTGATTGGATGTATCCCTGGGGATTTTGGATTATTACTTTATTTGTTGTGATTGGAATGGCAGTTTTCTTCAAAAAAAAGAAATGGTTTTAATTTGGATGCTTTTTTCTCATCAATTTTAATGGTTACAAATATTTTACTTGCTATTGGTGTTAAAAAGTTTATTTTGTTATCAGATTAAAAAATATCTGTAAGTGAAAAAATATTTGAAACCGGAAAACGGTTTTGTATTTATCAGCGTTCTTATTCTACTTTAACTTCGGTTCCGTTTCATTTCAGTTATTCATTCCGGTTTCAGTGTCATTAGTTAATTATGTTTACGATTATTAGGAGTTGATGATGGATAAATATCAAATCGTTATCGCTGGAAATGGTGAACCCGCACTTGTTTGCACACTATCTGCAAAAAATACTTACACTGATAAAAGCATCGCAATAATAAAAACAGATAAACAAAGTTCTATTGTCGAAGAGATTCTTACATCAGTATCAGGTGCATTTAACAGCATGTTTAATATTTTTTATGATGACATTGCTAGTCGAGTTCAAAACACATTGCATCTTGTAAGCGGAAAAAAAATTGAGTTTGAAAAATTAGTTCTTGCAAACGGATCAAAGGCAATTGAACCGCCGATTGAAGGATTACTAAAAGATGGAGTAATGTTAATCAATAAAGATGCTGCGCAAATTAGAAAAGTTAAAACATTAGCTTTATGTGCAGAAAATATTGTAATCTACGGCGGCGGCTACATTGGAGTTGAGTTATGTGATGAACTTTTAAGAGCCGGCAAACAGGTTACGATAATTGAAAAATCAAAAAGATTAATGCCATCCTCTTTTGATTCTGACACAAGCAACAAAGTGAAAGAGGTTATTGAAAATCTTGGCGGACGTGTAATAATGGACGCAAAAATAAAGAGTATTCTCGGAATTGATGCCGTGGCAGGTATTAAGCTTAGCTCCGATGAAGTAATAGATTGTGATTTTGTTATGATCTGTTGCGGCTCAAGACCGAACGTTGATATGGCCGAAAAACTTGGAATTATTTTCGATCGCGATAGAGGAGTTTTGGTGGATGAATATTTTAGAACTTCTGATAAAAATATTTATGCTGTAGGTGATTGCGCAGCCAAACATGATTTTTTTGCAAGTGATCTTTCAAATGTATTAACATATAACTCAAAGATGGAAGAAGCTAAATTACTTGGAGCAAATCTATACTCGGTAATTTTTAATCGCGGAAAAATGATAAGCTATCTGTCAGAAAAAAAGAATTTGAAAAACAGAATAAAAACAGAACTAAAAAAACTGGAGTTATCAAATGCCACAAAAGAATTTATTCATTTGCCGGGAATGTAATTCTGAATGGGAAATGAGTTCTAACAGCTTTACTAAGTCCTGCAAATTTTGTGGAAGCAGTAAGGTTTATAAAAGTCATAATCACCAGCGTGCCGCAAAAAAAAGTCGTAGTAAAGAACGCTGGTCTTACAGAGTAAAATAGATCAAGTAATTTTTTATTTTCAACTTTTGCCTCTCTATATTTGTCTCGCACAACAATAAATTTTCATATTAATTTTTAAACTTACTTTGGATAAAACTAATGGCAGAAATCAAAAGACCAAGCTGGGACGAATATTTTTTAAAACTTGCAATGCTAGCCTCAGAGCGCGCAACTTGTCCGCGTATGCATTGCGGATGTGTTCTTGTAAAAGACAGGTTTGTTCTTGCAACAGGGTATAACGGATCATTACCAGGCCAACCACATTGCGAAGATGATGGATGTTTGATAGTGGATAATCATTGCGTGCGAACGAATCACGCAGAAATTAACGCACTTGTTCAGGCAACCAAACACGGTGTTAATATTGTTGGATCAACAGCTTACATTACAAATATGTCCTGCACAACTTGCGCAAAAGCTTTAATTGCAGCAGGAATAACACGCGTTGTTGTTTTTTCTGATTTTCATGATACACTAGCAACTCAATTTTATTCTCAAGCCAAAGTTGAAGTTGTAAAGATGGATATGCCAAGTAAAGAAATTCAATATGATTTAAAAAGTTACTCATCCGCAAAGAAAACAGAAAAATCTAAATAGATTAAAACAAAATCCTACATATTCTGGTTGCCGCTGATTGCAATAACATTTTGGGGTGCTTCATTTATTGCAACAAAGTATTTGCTTGATGAACTTACTCCAGAAACAATAATCTCAATGCGATTGATTCTTGCAATTACATTATTACTTGTAATTGCGTTAATTCAAAAAAGAGATTTTAAGATTAATGCAAAAAATCACAAGTACATTTTATTGCTCGCTGTAATAGCAGTCTTCCATTTGTGGATACAAGTTACAGGAATGAAATATACAACGGCTTCAAACACTGGATGGATAATTGGAACGGCCCCAATCTTTATGGCTTTGCTTGGATTGATTTTCTTTAAGGAAAAACTTAATAGCATAAAAGTGATTGGAATAATCATTGCAACAACTGGATTACTATTACTTGTTGGAAAAGGAAATCCCGCAAACATAGATTTGATAAAAAACAAAGGTGATCTTTTAATCTTATCAAGTGCCTTTACGTGGGGAATTTATTCAATGGTTAATAAAAAAATATCACTCACATATTCACCAGTGATGACCATCTTTTACCTGTTTGTAATGATGGCGATTATTATAATTCCGTTTACGGCAAATTCCTCTTCAATAAATTCAATTAAAAATTTATCAAATATTGGCTGGATTGCAATTTTATTTTTAGGTTTGTTTTGCAGTGGAGTTGCATATGTAATCTGGGCGTATGCTTTGCGTGAAATGGAATCTGCAAAAGTTGGCGCTTATCTTTACTTTGAACCATTTGTTACAATTATAACAGCATGGATTTTTCTTAATGAAGAGATTACATTATTTATGATATTAAGCGGACTGATAATTACCGCTGGAGTATTTTTAGTTAACAAAGATTAAAAGTTTATTAATAGTTATCCTTGTTGGTAAGCGCAGGCTTAAGCCTGCGAGAATGTACCACAACGCAACCTGAAGGTTGCGGCTACCATTTCAATAAGAAGTAAGAAAAGATGATTTTAGATTCTAGCAAAAGACCAAATATAAAATATCCATGTAATTGGGATTACAAAGTTATTGGTACAAACGTAGATGAAATGATTAAAGCCATTGAAGAAGTTGTTGAAGGATTTGAGTTTAAAATCTCGTCCTCAAATGTAAGTTCTAAAGGAAAATATTTTAGTCTTAACTTAAAAGTTTTTGTTACTTCAGAAGAAGTCCGCGATATAATTTTTGCAAAGCTAGAAGCAAATGAATTTGTGAAAATGGTTTTGTGATAATACCAGGTCCCCAGGCTTGGCACTTATAAGTAAAATCCAAATCATTTTTTCCTTAGGGTAAAAAAACTTCTTGATTGAAAAATATCTTTAGCTCGTTTTCTCCAATAGGAAAAGTAAACTCAAGTTTTTTTGCTTTTTCTTTAACAGGAAAAAACACTTTTCCACTGATGCTTTCATTTTTTCTTAAAGTTGTTTTTCTTAATGCAAGTATTTCCCAGATATAATATGAGTTTGCAAGAAATTCACCGATCATTTGATTTTTAACAGCATCAATCAATTCATTTTCTTTGGTTCTTTGCGATTGTTGATCTATTCTATTTGATAATTCAACATCATTAGTAACAAGGGCTTTTGTTTGAGCCGCAAATTGTAAAAAGTATCCCAGCGAATAAAACATTGTTTGGGTTTGGACCTGGCTTTGATGGATAGCGTATGCTTTTTGTAAATCAAGAATCACTTTTTCTGGATCTCTTGCTGATGTTGTTGTAAGAATTTCATTTTGTTTTATTGTCCCGCTAATCATTTTATAACTAAATTTTTGTGGCTCAACAAGTAGCGTTTTTTCTGAGTAATTAATTATATCTAAATCAAACAAGTAATCATCATTTAAACTTCTATCAAAAGAAATTATAATTGAAACAGAATCATTTGTTAGAGTTGCAATCTCCTTCCCTTTATGCCATTCAAGATTATTTGTTTGTGGTTTTAGTTTAAATATTGATGCAGGAGGCACGAAACAATTTGTAAGTAGAAGTGAGGATAGTAATACTATATTAAGAAAAATCGTTTTATAGATTTTCATAAGCTCTCCTGTTTTTTCTTACAATGCAATTAAAGTGCCGAAAGTATTTTATTCATTAAGAATGAAATTCCAATTTTAAAAAGTAAACCGTAGGTTTTTGTAAACCATTGTGAATATTAAAATAGATTTGTTGCTAACTATTAATTGAAGTTTGAAAAATATTGAATTAAGTTTCTTATAGTCTGTTAAATAAACTTTTACTTTTTGTGAAAATCGTTTCCAAATCGATAAAAGTATTTAGCTCTATATTATTCTACACTGTTTTTTATTTGGAGGATCTTATGGATACTAATTCTGCGCTCATAGAAATTCCTATTGTTACTCTGCTTATTCTCATCTTTTTGATCGCTGCAGTTATAATAATTTTCAAATCACTAAAAAGCATCGGGCCAACAGAAATTGGATTAGTTAATAAACGATTTTCGTTTTCAAAGTTAACTGATGATAACCCAATTGCATTTAATGGTGAGGCTGGATATCAGGAACAACTTTTAATGCCAGGATTAAGGTTTAAACTCTGGCCAATCTTTCATATCGCAAAACACCCTTGGGTGCAAGTTCCTGCGGGAGAAATTGGAGTTGTAATTGCACAAGTTGGTAAGCCGCTTCCGATGGGTGCTAAATCAGCAATTTATAAAACTGAGTTTGGAAATTTTTCGCATGTTAAAGATTTTATCATTAAAGGCGGACAAAAAGGTGTGCAAAGACCAGTACTACCTCCGGGATCTTTACTGCCAATTCATCCAGTTGGATTTTTAGTTATAACAAAAAAACAAGTTTATGGATCATCAGTTGCGCCGGAAATTAGAGAGCTTGCTGCAAAACGTGGTGGGTCATTAACACCGGAAGCTTTCGGATTAAAACCAGCACAACTTGATGTGGTTTTAATAGAACCAAAGCATGATGAAACAGGAAAAGCAATTGATGTTGTTGGTATAGTTACTGTAAATGATGGTGATCCGCTTTCATCGGGAGATATTGCAAGCAGACTTGGAGCCTTTGATGATATATCAAAACTCGAAACTTCAAATACCGTTTCTGATATGTCTTTAATGGAAACGATTCTTGGTAACAAAAACACATTACACAATAACTATCAAGACTTTCAATCCTTTATTGATAATGGCGGAAGAATTGGTTTACAACACGATCCATTACTTTATGGAATGTATAACTTAAATCCGTTTTTAGTTAATGTTGAAATTGCTCCTATGCTTGTGATTGAACAAGGGCAGGTTGCAGTTATAAAATCTTATGTTGGATTACCATCTCAAGATACTTCAGGTTCTGATTTTAAATTTGGTTCTATCGTTAGACCGGGACACAGAGGAATCTGGAGAGAAGCTTTACGAACTGGAAAATATCCTCTTAACTCACATTGTTATAAAGCTGAAATTGTACCTACAGCAATTTTAAATCTTAACTGGGCTGATGCTTCTTCGCAAGCACATAATCTTGATCAGAATTTAAAACAGATAGTTGCAAAATCACGAGAAGGATTTGTATTTAAAATTGATTTGCAAGTTCAGATTCATATTCCTGATACTCAAGCATCAAAAGTTATTTCTATGGTTGGATCCGTTCGTAATCTTGTAAATGAAGTATTGCAAGCCGCAGTTGGAAATCACTTTAGAGACAAACTACAATCAATGCCGGCAATTTCTTTTATCGAAAAAAGAAATGAAATACAAACTGTTGCAACAACTTACATTGAAGCAAAACTTAAAGATTACAATGTAGAAACCCGTGGTGTTTATATTCAGGATGTTGTATTACCTGAAGAACTTGTACAGGTTTTAACACAAAGAGAAATTGCTAACCAGGAAATTCAAACATATAAGAAAAAAGAAGAAGCACAGCAGCAAAGAATTACAACAGAAAAAGCAAAAGGCACAGCGGATATGCAAGCTGAATTAGCAAAATCTTCTGTTAATGTTGATATAAAAAAGAACGAAGCTGCCCAGGTAAAAATTCAAGCCGAAGCTTATCAATACAAACGAGAAGCCGAAGGACGCGGCGATTCTTATTACGTTAGCGAAACAGGCAAAGCTAAGGGAGCAGAAATTGAAGCTGTTGGTTTAGCTCGTGCAAAAGCTGCTGATGAATTACGTAAAGCTGTTGGCGAGCAGGGAACAACACTTGTAAACGTTATTGATTCTGTGATGAAAGGCGATAAAAAAATTATGCCTGATATTCTTGTTGCCGGTGGTGGCAATGGTTCCGGTTCATTAGATGGAATCGCAGCAACACTTATGAAATTTTTAACTGCAAAAGTTTCAACAGAAAATAAAGAGTAATAAAAAATTCCCATTGAAGCCATGGATTCTAAATCCTTGGCTTCTAAATTTCCTTTATTTATAAGATTGAAATTATTTAAATATATTATATCATCTATATTGATTCTGATAATCATAGTAATTATCTATGCTAACTATAATCTTTATTATCAGCCCGAACTTCAAAAGCATAGTGGCGTTTTAATAGATCAAGATTTATTAAAACAACTAAACTATTTGGAAAAATCTTTAGATAATGGAGTTGCTTATGAAATGCAAAAACAATATCCGGAAGGATTGTTTTTTTCTTATTTAATGTACGGATTGGCCTGGTGTGAATTTGCTCTTGATTTACCAGAAGGATCTCCCTTAAAAAATAAAGCTGTTGATGAGGCAATCAATTCGCTTGATAAATTAGAGCAGGATTATTGCAAGCAAAGCTTTTACAAAAACCTACCGTTACAATATGGAGCATTTTACTTTAGCTGGACAAATTATTTAAGAGCAAAAACTCTACTACTTTCTGATACTTTTTCGACAAGAGACAAACTCATTTCTGATTTTAATTTTAATTGTGATACTTTGTCAAAAATGATTTTAGACTCTGATTCCCCATTCTTTGAATCATATCCAAATCAGTACTGGCCCGCTGATATTGTTCCTGGCATTGTATCGCTTTCTATCCATGATAAATTGTTTACCAGCAAGTATAAAAAAACAATAGACAATTGGTTTGATGATGTTAAACAAAGCAAAGATATTTTCCCTCATTCTGTTAGTAGTAAAGGTGAAACATTACAAGGCAGAAGAGGTTCATCGTTTGGGTTAATCTTAATTATACTTAAAGAAATTCCAGAAAATTATTTTGATGGATTAATAAAACTATATATTCGAAATTATTCATCTTATTTTTTAGGATTACCAATGATTAAAGAATACACAGGCAATGATGAAGTGATTGAAGATGTTGACTCGGGACCAATTGTTTTTGGCAATGGTTCTGTTGCAACAATTATTGGCGCTGGAGTATACAAAAGATTTGGACTGCTGGATAAATCAGAGCAAATAAGTCAGACCATAGAATGCCTTGGTTTTCCTTGTGAAGATTCGGGTACAAAAAAATATTTACTGGGAAAAGTACCAATGGCTGATTTTTTTATTGCCTGGGTAAAGAGTATGAAGACACTTGAATATAAAACATATCATACAAACTCAAGTCAACACTGGAGATTAACTTTTCAGATAGTTTCGCTTGTAATAGTTTTAATTTTAGCATTACTGCTTTTAAAAATCATAAGAAGCAATTCGCAGGTATAAATAAAAAAAGGGACACAATTGTGTCCCTTTAATTTTTAAATCTTTTAATCTTTAAATATTCTAATCCACTTTCTTGAAAACCATTTTAGTTTTACCACTTACTAGCGTAAGCTTCATTTTATCTATGCTGTAAGTAACTGTTTTTTGATCAAGTGCTTTTATAATTGCTTTTTCAACTTTCATATTTGGACAGGCCATTAGCGTGCCCATTAAATTTCCGAAAGTAATTTTATTTCCAACAACTTCCATTTTTCCGGTTAAGTTATTACAACTTGCCTGACCACTAAATCTCATCTCACTTAAATGAAACTCAAATAGTGGTGCGCCCTTGGTAAGCTTTTCTTTTTTCAATTTAAGCCCTGTCATCTCTTCCATAACCCATATATCATTTAACCTATAATCGTATAAATATCCGCCACAGCCATCAAATTTTTTAAATTCTTGATCACCAGAATTTTTTGCTTCAACCTTAACATTATAGGTAAAATCCTCGCCAGACATATTATCCTGACATTTTATTTTGGTGATAGTAACGGCAAGTTCACCAGTTTCTGTTTTAGCGCGATATAGGGTTACATCTGAATCCTGTGCTTTTGTTCCTTTTACAGCCGGAGTATTTAATTTGATATCATCCATTGTTGCAAAACTCATAGATTTTTCAAAATCAATTTCAAGAGTCCAGTTAGGCTCGTTACCACGAGCAACAAAATCAATTCCATTAACAAATTTTTCTTGATATAATTGAGTATTGCTTTCCATATGTTCTTTTAAAGGGAGTGTTTCTTTTACTTCTTCAATTTCTGTAATCTCTTTTACTGTGCTAGCATCTTTACGAAGATGATATTTTGTTTCAAATTCTGATTCAATTCTATCGCCATATTGATCCAGCATTATCAATTCATCTTTATTAATTAAAAACATTTTCCCGTAATCGTAACTATCAAGTTCGATAACAGAATCGGATGCAAAAAACCAGTTGCCTTCATCAATAAATTGTTCCTCGCTTTTACCTTTATAAACAGATTTTTGTTTGTAGGTAAAATCATTTTTTAAGGTAAGTTGATAATCAATACCTTCACAATCGGCACAAGGCAAAGAACCCAGCCAAATTCCGTTTGATAGATATGTAACGAGCTTTTGATCTTGCACCATTTCCGGCGCAGACGAACACCCAATGATTAGAACAAAAAGAACTGTTGATAAAAGTATTATTTTTTTCATAACACAAATCCTTTGGTGTAATTCAAAATTTAAGTTTGATATTCCCGCACGAAGTTTAATATGCCTTATTTTTTCAAATATTATACCGCGATAGTTTTTATTAAAAAGACTTCAAATGCTTTAATAAATGAAGAAAACTTAAGATTTGGCAACTGGTTTCGGCGATTAAGGAAGAAAATCTTACTTGTTAACAAAAATACTGTCGAACTGTAATAATCATTAGATAATTACCAACAAGATTGATCTTTAAAAGAAAAAACGCACTCCGATACCAGAATGCGTTTAATCATTGAGGCTTATGAAAGCTTTTTAGGATGCTGGAACTAACAATTCTTTATCAATTGCTTGTTTTATTGAATCTTTTGGAAGTGCGCCAACAGCCATCTTTGGTTGTCCGGTCATAGGAACAAAAAGTATTGATGGAATACTTCTAATTCCAAACACGCCGCCAAGTTCTTGTTCTTCATCAGTGTTAACTTTATAAATGTTAACTTTTCCTTTATACTCTTCAGATAATTCTTCAAGTACTGGCCCAACCATTCTGCAAGGTCCGCACCATGGTGCCCAGAAATCTATAATTGCAGGAAGTTCGCCATTAAATTTCCACTCTTGATTTTTTTCGTAATCAAAAACTTTAGTTAAAAAAGTTTCTTTGGTTAATTGCTCGGTCATTTGTTTGCCTTTCTTATGATTCTTTGTTTTTATTCTACTTTGTCATTACGGACTTGAACCGCAATCTATTTATATAATTTATGTGGTGGATTCCCGCCTTCGCGGGAATGACATAATTAAACTGTTTCTAAAACTCTTGCTAATTTTTTCTTTACTTCTTCAGCAACAGATTTAATCTGTGGATTATCAATTACAGTTGTTATAAAAATCGGATCAAAAACAGAAATGTTTGTCTTTCCATCTTTTTCATAAACAGCTATGTTGCAAGGAAGAAATAAACCAACTTCTTCATCGGCTTGTAAAGCTTTATGTGCTAATGGCGGATTGCAAGCACCAAGCACTATATATTTTTTGTAATCAACAGATAATTTTTTATTAAAGGTATCTTTAAAATCAATTGATGATAAAATTCCAAAACCTTCTTTTTTCAATTCTTCGGTTATCTTTTCAATAGCCTGTTCAAAAGAGTAATCGGTTATTTTAGAAAAACCAAATTGCATTAATTGCTATCCTTTATTTCTTCTTTTTTATTCTTGTTAAAAATTGATTTCCAATCAACAAAAAGAAATCCTGCAAAAGCACCATAAGCAGTACTAACATAAGGATTGCCGGAAATTGGACAGCTTCCGTTACAACCAACATAATTGTAGTATGAATATCCCGCAATTGCGCCTGCAACAACAGGTAAAATGCGCTTTGCCCATTTAACAATTATTTTAAACTTGATGCGTTCCAACGAACCATTCCTCCGCTTAAATTACTTGCGTTGTATCCCATTTTTTTAAGCCTCGATGCTGCCGTTAAGCTTCTACTTCCGGTCTGGCAGTAACAAATAATTTCAGCATCTTTAAACTTTTTTAATTCCTGTTCTCTCTCTTTAATATCTGTAACAGGAATATGGTGTGAACCTTTTATTGAACCTTGTTTTCTTTCTTTTTCAGTTCTTACATCAAGAAAAACAACATTTCTTTCTTTTTTAACTTTTGCCGAAGCATCAGATGGAGTGTATTGTTTTATTGATTTTATCAAATAAAACTTTTTACCAATCCAAAAAATGATAAGCGCAATTAGTGCGTACAATAAAACCTGTTCTGTAGCCATAAGCCTCAATTTTTGTGTTTAATATGATTTGAAAATTACAAAAAGGATTCAGAGTTAGTTGTGATGTGGATTTGGGAATTTTTCTAAGTGTTTCTCAGTGCGTTCAGTGTCTAAGTGGTGAAAGAGTATTTTTACCACTTAGACACTAAGATCACATAGGTTCACTGAGAAATCAACATACTAATTTTCTTTAACAGCTAAAAACTTATTATAGAGCCACATTAAAATTGTACCAAGCACACCGATACCAATTAATGCAAACCAAACAAGTTCTGGTTTGCCAGCAGCTTTTGATGATTGATATAGCCAGCCACCAAGCGGATCACCAACAAATCTTGCAATTGCTATCGGAAGAAAAGCATATCCTTGAAATAATCCTTGTTGCCCGGCAGGAGCAATATCAGAAATATATTCGTAATATCTTGGAGCCTGAATCATTTCGCCAATTGCAAAGGCAACAATTCCTGCCGCAATAGTTGGGATGCTTGGGTAAATTCCAATGATCACCCAGATCAAACTTGAAAATGCAAATCCGTATAAAATTGCTTTAGATGTTGGAATATTTTTAGTTAACCTATTTAACGGAATTTGTAATAAAATAATTGCTCCGGCGCCAGACCATGATTGAATTATCTCGTAAGGAGCAGAAGCGCTGATGTAATCTGTTATGTAATAAGGTACGATTATAAATTCTTGCCAGAAGATTATCCAGTACAAAGAATAGATTAAAAGAAAAATCATAAATCTAAAGTTTGCCAGCACTACAACTAAATTCTCTAGTTTCTTTCCAAACGATTCAACAATTTCTGTTGCTGGTGATTTGACTTCTTTGTATAAAATTATATTTACAATTAACATTGCAAAACAACTGATTGACGAAACAATATAGACAAACTGATTTCCAAAACTATCGCGCACAAAATATGCGATTGTTGGACCAATCATTGCACCAGCGTTTACAAGCCAATAATAAATTGCAAAGCCAAGAGATTTTGTTTCCGGTTTTGATGTAACCGCAACGGTACCAAGTACAGATGGTTTTATAAATGATCCACCAAACGCAGTAAAAACCAGGAACAACATTAACAACCAGTATTGATTCATATTTCCATAGATTTCGGAAAACGATGACATTCCAACAGAACCAATTAAAAAATATCCAAGACCAAGAATTGTAAAAGCAACATTAAATGCTTTTCTAAATCCCCATTTATCAGCAAGAGTTCCTCCAAGAATAGGAAGCAAGTAAATCAATCCGCCAAAAATTCCTGAAAGCTGTCCGGCTTCTGCTTCAGAAAAACCAAGATCATTACGCATGTAAATCATAAAAACAATTTGCTGCCCGTAATATGCAAGCCTTTCAAAAAGCTCCATAAAATTTGCAACCCAAAAAGTTTTATGAAATCCGGATTTAATATCTTGTAGTTTGCTTGTAATATCCACAACTCTGCCTTTAAAAAATATTGCGCGCAATTTAGTTATGATGAATTTTAGTAACAAAGTTTTTTATCAGCGTTAGTCTGCCCAATCAGTGTCATCAGCGCGCTATTGTCTTAAAGCTTTGCTACGCTTCTGTACAATTTTTACTTCAAGAGAAAATCAAAAAATGCTCATAGTTTTTATAAATGATTGAATATTAACTAAAACTTATGTTTACTTTCGGAATGATTATTGTCATATTCTTAATCGGCAACTTTAATTAAATTGAATTTGAAAAGAATAATTTTTAAACATACATAAGCATTTTAAAAGATTTATATGAAAAACTACTTACTTATAATATTACTTACGATCTCAAGCGTATTATCATTTTCACAAAATAATAATTCGGTAATTGCAGAAGTAAAAAACTCAGATGTTTCGGTTAAGCTGCACAAAGTTTTGGAGTTTACAAACTTTTCCACAAAGCCTAAAGACGGAAACAAATTTGTTGTTGCAGAAATTACTCTGGAAAATTTTACAGAAAAAACCATTGCAATGGGCTCTGAATATACAATGAGCATTACAATTAAAGATGCAAGCGGAAATGAATATCGCTCAGGTTTAAAGGGTGCAGGAATTGTTTCATCCTACATAACAAAAAACCCGGCTTACAAACAAGATCAAGCAGCAAACAAACTTGCTTACGAAGAAAAATTTCCTGCAAAGACAAAAGCAAAATCTTTGCTATGCGGATTTGAAATTCCTAAAGACGCAAAAATTGTTTCATTTGGTGTAAAGAAGAAAAATCTATGGAGTACAATTAAGTAAAATTTATATAAGGGGTTCGTTATGAACAACATTAAAGCTCTTTGTTTGTTATTTGTTCTATTTTTCTTTTTCTCTTCAGCAATATTCTCGCAACACGGTGATCCGCAAAATCGCAGAGTTGGAAACCTCAACTCAAATCAAATTAAAACCGTATTTATGAATACAGGTGTAATTGCTCAACCAGGATCAGAAGGCCCAAGTTTTGGTTGGATTCACCCAGACAATGGTTATGTTGGAGATATGAGCATTGTTCTTGGTCTACAGCTTCCTATAAAAGACTATTGGATAAGTGGATTTCCACCAGATGGGATCCCAGACACAATCTATTCTGTAATTATCACTCCCGTTGATAGACCTGGGGGAGGCGAAGGCGGTGGTGGAGTATCTTATACTTTCGAACCTGTTTTGGGATATTTTAATCCTAATTTGAATGACATAGGTAGAGGAGTTGCGATAAGCACAGATCTTGAAACCTGGCCAACTCTTTGGTTGGATCATCCGGAATATGGAACAGGAGTTTGGAATGGTTTGTATGGTCCAGATAATTATGTTGGAGACGAAGAAGCTCTTTTCGTGATAGATGATTTTTACGATCGAGAAAATAATATTTTAAATCATTTTTATCCTGATACTAATAACACAGCAATTACTGGACACGGAATTGAAGTGAAAATAAGATATGTTGAGTTAAACAATCCAACATATCAGGATATTTTATTTAAGATTTATGATATAAAAAACAACTCACATCATAATTACCCCAAAGTGGTTTTTGGTAATCTTATAGGAACATATATAGGGATTGAGAATCCTGAATGGAATGACGATGTTTCATTATACTATCCTAAAGATAATTTAATAGTAAGTTCTGATTTTGATAATTTTATTAATCCATCAGCAAATCCAAATTGGCAAGGAAGAGTTGGAATGTTTGGTGAAACTTTTCTTCATTCTCCATCCGGAACAAAAATAGCAAGCCATCAATATTTTGTACCTGCGGGCGGTATTTCAATGTCGGATGATTTGGATATGTGGAATAGAATGCTTCCTGGTTATTATCAATATCCATCAAGTGTGTTCTACCAGGATTCTATTCCTTACCCAACCAGAGGTGAAGATGGAGATTATATGTGGGGTGGAAACTACTTTCCACTAAACTCAATGGAAACAAAGCGAATTGTAACTGCTTCAGTGTTCAGCTATAATAAAAGTGAAATTCTATTAAAAATGAAATATGCAGAAGCATTATATAACTCAAATTTTGATACGATAGCGGTTAAAAATTCTATAACACTAACAAATTTAAATTATCATAAAGTTGTTTTAGGAAATGAAACGATTACCTGGAATTCTATTAATTCAAACGGTACAGTTGATATTTTATTCAGTCCGGATTATGGAAACACCTGGGAAACGATTGCTAAAAATATTCCTAATAGCGGTTCATATAGTTGGAATAGTAGTTTGGTTGAAGACGGTTCATTTGCAAAGATAGTTATCTGTGCAAAAAATATTGATGGATATATTTATGCGATTGATGAAAGCGAATATTTTACTGTAAATAATTCGGGAAATGGAAAGCCGTTTGTAAAAATATTTAATGATGAATTATATCCAGGCTACACCGTTACAGATGAAACATATAATTTTAATTTACTGCTTGGTGATCCTGAGAATGAGCCTTTACTTTTAAAAGTGTGGTATAGTATAAAATCAGATACAGTATTTCGTGTTTCTCAAAACATTAATATTACAAGTGATACTTCTGCTCAAATAATTCCAATCAATCTTGTTAATATTCCAAACTCAGACAGATTAAGGATAAAATTTGAAGTAACAGATGGAAACAGTTCTTATTCTGATATTACAATTGAGTTTGGTAAGCAAATACCAAGACAAATTCTTCCTGCTCAAAACTTTGAATGGATAAGACATTATGCAGAAGTTCCGGTTGCAATTAATATAATTGATTCTACTCAATTCAGGGGTGAAGAGTATATTATAACGTTTAATGATTCCATTCCTGATGAACCCAAAACATTTTCTGTTTTTAATAAGTCGCTTAACGAATATACGGTTTATAAAAAACCATTTTATCCAAGTAATGAATCTTTAATATTTGATGGAATGGCGCTATATACTGAAGATTTAATAACTGAAATAGATGAAATGGAAAGTGGATGGAGTAATCCCAATTCACTTAACTTACAATATGTAATAGATCAATTCAATTATCAGACAATTCAATCATACAGATATCCATTTGATTACAAATTCGTCTTTTCATTTACATTCGATGACTCTTCAAATTATTTAGATCAAATATTTGGGACAATTGCTCCTCTTGTTAATCCAAATCTGAATTTTAGAATTTACCAAAAAGCAGAAACAGATTGGGAAAGAATTCAATTTGCTTTTTTAGAACCAAATCCAACAAAAAGAGATACGTTATCCAATGGTGATGTTGTTTTACTTTCCAATTCATTGGGTGATAAATTATCTTGGCGAGTGTTATTTAATGGCGAACAAAATTCAAATGTACCGTGGGGAGGAGACACACTTTATATTTATACTTTAAAAGGATTATCTGTATTTGATACAATTCGTGTTCACGGATTAACAGTAGATGTAGAAAATACTCCAAATGTTCCCTCTAACTTTTCCTTATCCCAAAACTATCCAAACCCATTTAATCCAAGCACAAAGATTAGTTACAGTATAGCTGGTTTGAGTAAAGTAAGTTTAAAGGTTTACGATATTCTCGGAAGAGAAATAATAACATTAGTTAACGAAGAAAAACCTGCAGGTAAATACGAAGTAAACTTAAATGCATCCTCACTTGCAAGCGGAGTATATTTTTATCAGTTAAAAGCCGGGGATTTTGTACAATCTAAGAAAATGATATTAGTTAAGTAGGATATATTCTAAATGCTCAATGATGAATTAAGTTTTAACATTGAGCATTGAAACTTTAGCATTTAACATTTGAAAGCATCAGAATATTACTCAGCAGATTTCCAATCAAACACATTTAATCCGCTTATTTTTAAAATACTGAATAACAAAAACGCCACACCAATCCATTGTATTGGTGATAAAATATTTCCGTGTACAAAATATTCCAATACAACAGCAACTAAAGGAAAAGCAAGTTCGCATATTGTTGCAATTGATGCGCTAATGTTTTTTAATCCATAATAGTAAAGAAAAATTGCAGGACCGCCGGTTGTAAAAGCAATTATTAAAAACACCCACAACTGTGTTGTAGAAATTTGTGAAGTTGATGCGATTGTTCCAGATGATAAAACAATGGTAAGCATAATTAATGCAGTTAATGAAAAACGTAAATAAGTTCCAAGTTCGTAACTAACATTTCTTAATGCGCGTTTACTTAAAACTGTTGAGGAACCGAAACTTGCCGCAGCCAGTAGAGCAAATAAAGCTGCCTGTGTTGTTTTACTTCCGGTATCAAGATTAGGAAAGCTTAAACCGAAGGTCATAATGTATGCGCTAATAAGTGCAATTCCGGCCCAAAGAAAATATTCCTTTTTTAATTTTTCTTTCAGAAATAATCCAGCTAAAGCTATTGCAAAAACAGGCTGCATTTTTTGGATGAAGACAACAATTGAAAGATTTACAAAATCAACATAGAACAAAGCTCTTGTAATTGCCATCGTACCTATTGCGCCGCCAAACAATGCCACACCTAAAAATGCCAGCCAATCCTTGGGAGCTAAAATTTTTATCTGGCAAAATATTTTATGAAATAAGGGGTAAGAATGAGTGCAACAATAGAGCTTTCTACAAACACAACAAGTGTAACCGGTAAACTGTAAAGGGAAGGTGTAAGTACAATTCCATCAACAGCCCACAGAGATGCCGCAATGATTACTAACAATGGAGAAAAAAAACTTGAGCTGTAAAATTTGGAACTACTTTTCTGCAATAAATATCTCAATTCTTTTTTAGTGAAAAAACATCTTGTTTAATTTTTATTATTAAAATATAAATTGCAAAAATCATTGTAACAGAATTCGCAATAATTATTGGGTATGATTTTATCATAAAACCATAAGTTAACCATAAAATAAAACCAACATTAAGTAAAGAAAACATTCCGAGTGAAATATCCTTTGTGTGTTTTGTTTTATAAACTTTTACAGCTTGCGGAATAAACGCAATAGTTGTGCTAATTGCTGCTAAATATCCTAATAATACTTCCATATTTCTCTTAATAATTTTATGCGTAAAGCTAAAAAGATTTGATGTAAAGTTTATAGCTGTAAATTTTACCAATCAAATAGTTAAATCGCCTTATTTTACAAGGATAAATGAAAAAATCTGAAATTATACCCTCTGGCGCATGGAATAATAATTGCAACTATATGCAAAAACTGAATAAAATGGATGTAAAATACAGGTTAAACTAAGTTGTTTGGCCTAAATCAGCATCGTAACAACTTAATAATTTATAAAAATTTGAGGTAGTTAAGTGGAAGATCAATTAACAAAAGAAGTAGTAAAAACTAAATTATCAGATGACTTTGATACAGATCTTGAGAAAGTGATTAATAAAGTGGTTATACCAACCGACTTACCGAATTGGAATAAGGTAGAAACCGGTTTACAAAATAAAATTCAGTTTGTACTAAGAAGAGTTAGTCTATCAAAATCACTAAAGGATGATGAAGTTGCTAAATGGATAAATGCTTCAAATGAAGAATACGAACTTAGCGCACTACGAACTTATCTTTTATTAAGCTGCGTTAATATGATCGGAGAGATAAGTCGTATTGATACACCAATGACATTTTTATCATGGCTCGATACATCAAATTCAGTTACAACAAGAAGCATTAGAGAAGAATCAATAAGCAAAGCGATAAATTCTGTTGGCGTTGTTGATGATCAGCAAAAAGCAGTAAAGTTTATTAAATCAGTTTTTGCACAATATAGATTAACAAATTCAGTTGACTCAAATTATTTTTCTTTCTTTACAGATGCACTTGATAGTGAAACACAAAATTGGATTGCATCAAATTGCTGGATATATCAGGATAATCCGTTAGAGAAGTGGGCTAATCTGCAAAACGTTAAAGATGGTTATAGTAATTTAAGTTCAACCGAGAATAAAAGATTAACTAACAGTCGTAAAAGATGGGACGGATTAGATTCAAACCAAAAACTTTTTGAAGTATCACAATTTTTAGAATTTTTATTTAATCAATACAACTTGTGCCAGGTTGCTCCACCGGTTAAAATGGATAAAGATCCTGTTGCAAAAGTTTGGAAAGATATTGATCAGGCAGTTGGCGAGTATAAAGTAAATTATTTATCTAATTCAATGTTTAATCATATTGGTGCAGATGGACAAAAATTTAAGTTTAATGAGGTTAGATGTGTATTTAAGGAAGAAGAGTTGATAGTATTTGAAGGTGATGTAAGAGAAAAAGATAGAGAGCTCTGGTTAAAACGACTTTCTGAATGGTTAAAAACTAAAATTGAATCAGAAAATGCAGTTGGTGAAACCATCTTTTTAAGCCCAAAAAATCAGGCTTTGGTACTTTCTGGTGAAAACCTTATTGTGTCGCTGGAAAAATGGATTGATAAAGCAGTAAAGAATATTCTTAATAAAAAATAATTCCCAATAATATTGATCAAAAAAAAACCATGGCTTGCCATGGTTTTTTTATTTTAAATAAAAATTATTTTATCCTTCAGCAAGTTGTATTGCCAACCTTTTGGCAGTATTAAATTGTGTGCTAAAAATAGTTGTAGCAGATTTGGGAGAATGAACATCTATGGATGTTTCTTTAAATAAAAATTCAAGGCTTAACTGATTTGGATTTTCCTGGGAGATTTTTTTTGATTTTTTCTTTTTCATATCTCTGAGCATGTACGAAAAATTAATTTTTATTGTATAAGAAATTTTGTGTGGCTAAAGTATAAAGATTTACTTATAAAAAGAAGAAACATGAAAAATTAATAAAAATATTTTCATCAAAAGAAAAAATATTATTTAAAATTGTAATAAGTTTTTACAAAACACTATCAAGTTTATATTTTTGCTGACAAGAGTTTTTAATCAGCACATAAAATAATTATCTAAAAATTTTTTTAACTATTCTTCAACATAAGTTACATCTTTTAAATGATGTGCAGCTTCCATATGTCTTAACATCACATTGTTTGTAACAAACTTTTTTTCTTCACCTGGTGCAAGTTTATCTATACTTGCTGATGCAGGTTGTGCGTCAATCAAATAATTGATTACAATGTTGTTTAAAGTTTTATCGCTGATGTTTTTTATTGTACCGCTATAACTTCCAAAATCTCTTGGCTGAACTGTCGGGGCTTCAATGCTAACGCCTTCTCTTTGTTTGTTATAAGCATCAGTAAGTTGGTACGGAGTTACTTCTTTAAGAAAGTTATCATAAATAAAATATCCGGCTACAATTAATAAAACAAAAACAAAGAATTTTTTCATTATCACTCCTGCAAAAAAATGATTTTATCTTACAACATTTTATCTACAAAACCACACTTAGTTAAACTGGTTTTACTTGGTGTATAATGCTGCTTAATTTGCCAGTGTTTTACAAAAAGCACACCATTATATTTATAAAAAATAATAAACTAATTGTTGAAATATTGCTTAATTTAATGTTTTTTGCGCAGACAGTAAAAATATTTTACTTACTCTTCACGTAAAATTTAGTGTATTACCAGAAAAGAAAGCTTCTTTTCAGACGTTAATCGCTAAGATTGATTGTATCTCTAAAGTGAATTTATTAACGCTCAAACTGCTTAAATATTCATTTGAATCTCTCTGCTCAAAATGTGGCAAGAGTTTTAATGTGCTTCATTACGGTTCAGCAATATGTTTTTTATTATACACAGGATACATCTTATATTTAAAGGAAAGTTGCTTTTTTATTTGTTTTAAGACAAAAAGTAGTTTGGCCTTTAATTTGTATTTACCCACCCAAATAGAATTTATAAATAAAAACTGTGGTAAGAAAATGTTGCAGGGAACACAAACAATGAGCAAAGACTTTGGTCTCGGGCTAGAAGATTTTAATAGAGATACCTTGGGTGATGTTTTGGTTGAAAAGGTTAATATTTCCAGAGCAACATTTAAAGAAGCGCAAGATTTTAAGGATAGATTAGTTTATGATATTATGACGAATAACTTAAAGGTTATTATCGATCTTAGTAGTTGTGAGTACATCGATTCAACTTTTCTTGGTGTACTTGTAGTAGTACTTAAAAAGATGGGTGAGCGCGGTGGAGAAATAAAATATATTATTCCACAGCCATCGGCACTTTACTTATTTAAATTAACTGGTCTTTATAGCGTGTTAAACCTCTATAAAAATATTGATGAAGCAATGCAAAGTTTTGCATAATTATTTTGTAAACATTAGTATTTATTTGTTATAGAAAGTGTAAAGAGGGAAAAAATGGAATCAATAATTTTATCAATCATATTTGTAGTGATTGTTGCTTTTTGTTATTCGTTGTGGAAGCTTGCTGTTAAAGAAGAAAAGAAAGAAATTAATAGCCTATTTTAATAACCAAATAGCCATTATCATTTTTAAAGACCACGTTGCTGTGGTCTTTTTTATTTTAAAATTATTTACCCATCACAACTCAACCAAACTTTGAGAAACTACGGCTTTTCTGTATTTTTACAACGCATCCGTAGCTCAGTTGGTAGAGCAGTAGACTCTTAATCTATTGGTCGGGGGTTCGAGTCCCCCCGGGTGTACAAGATCAATTTTACTGCTAAAAATGAAATTTTTACCCTCCGACAAGAGGGTTTTTTATTATATTATAGTTTTATTATCAGCATAACTTTTGAAGTAATTGTAACAAAAAGCTTGCATTGGAGAATCATCATTGAAAAAAATTATTTTATTATTTACTCTTACATCACTCTTTATTCTACCAGCTTTGGCACAGGATGTTGAAGATACATTAATGATTTACGGACGTGATCGATTTTATAAAACTCATCTTCCGTTGGGATATAATTATCAAAAAAAATATCCTGTAGTATTTGTATTTCATGGTGGATTAGGAAATCCGGAATTGATGGACAAACAAACTGGTTTTTCAGATAAATCTGATAAAGAAGGATTTATCGTTGTATATCCTTATGGCACAGGCTCATTTGATAAAAAACTTTTAACCTGGAATACCTGGGATTGCTGCGGATATGCAGATAAAAAAAATATTAATGATATTGATTTTATAAGTGCAGTTTATAATGAGATAGTTGAAAAATATAACGTTGATGAAAAAAGAATTTACGCAGCAGGAATGTCTAATGGTGGAATGATGTGCTATTTGCTTGCCAGTGAAGTTCCAGAAAAGTTTGCAGCATTTGCACCAGTAGTTGCAGCAATGTTCGATACAACAAGTTGTAATCCTAAAAGCGAAGCTTCATTAATAATTTTTAATAGCCTGGATGATGAACACATTCCATATAGCGGTGGAATTGGAGAAAAATCTTTGGTTGATGTAGAAAAACTTCCGGTTGAAACAACCGTTAATCTTTGGGTAAAAAAGTTTAACTGTTATTTTATGAACAAATCAGAAAGTTCATCATTTATTAAAACCAGCTACAAGAATAATAACGGAACCGAAATAGTTTTGTATAAAATGCTAAGCGGCGGCCACTCCTGGCCAGGTGGAGAAAAGATAAGAAGGTTTGCAGATAATCCTGTGAAAAATGTTTCTGCAACAGATTTGATCTGGGAGTTTTTTAAGAACAATCCCAAAAACTAAATATCAAGTAAAGCCATTCCACCCTCGGAAGTTTCTTTGTAGATACTTGGTAAATCGTGTCCGGTTTGGTTCATAGTTTTTACAATTTTATCAAACGATACTAAATGTCTTCCATCAGATAACAAAGCAAATGTTGATGTATTAAGCGCACGCTCAGCAGCAAAAGCATTTCTTTCAATACAAGGTACCTGCACCAAACCATTTATCGGATCGCAAGTTAAACCAAGATGATGCTCGATTCCCATTTCAGCAGCATATTCGATCTGGTATGGAGTTCCACCAAGTAATTGTGTGGCCGCAGCAGAAGCCATTGCACACGCAGTTCCGATTTCTCCCTGGCATCCAACCTTTGCCCCTGAGATAGAAGCATTTTCTTTAACGATATTACCGATCAAGCCCGCAGTTGCAAGTGCGCGTAAAATCTTTTCATCAGAAAAAGTAAAACTATCTTGTAGATATTTTAAAACTGCAGGAACAACTCCGCTTGAGCCACAAGTTGGCGCTGTAACAATTTTTCCCCCAGAAGCATTTTCTTCTGTAACCGCAAGAGCATAAGAAAATATTAATGTTTTTTCTTTTAATGATCCGCTAAAATTTTTTGCACGCACAAAATAGGATGATGCTTTTCTTGCTAGTCCTAATCCACCGGGCAAAATTCCATCGCTATCAATTCCACGCTTTATAGAATCTTGCATAATTGACCAGACATCACGAAGATAATCGTAAATTTCTTTTCCTTCAGTTAACTCAACATATTCCCAAAAGGATCTTCCTGATTTTTTTGACCAGCTAATCAAATCCTTCATCGTTGTTAAATCATAAACTTTGTTTTCACTTTCATCAGATTCATAATCAGTAATCTTTCCTCCACCAACGCTGTAAACAGTCCATTCACCCAATAGTTTTTTAGAAGCATCGTGTGCTTTTAATTGCAATGCGTTTGGATGTCTTGTTAAAAACGTTTCAGGCTGCCAATCAATTGTTAATTCTGCGGGATTTAATGCATCAGCCAAAGCAATATCAGTTTGATGCCCTTTGCCTGTTGCAGCCAAACTTCCATACAATATTACGTTAAAAAATTTTGCATCTGGATATTTAGATTTGAAAATTTCAGCAGCTTTTCGCGGTCCCATTGTATGGCTGCTTGATGGACCATTGCCAATTCTATAAATCTCTTTTATTGATTCCATAATCTTTAACTCTTCATTATTGCAAAACAAAGTTACAAACTTTGGCTGGATTAATTAATCGCAATAATTAATTCGACTATTTATCCCTGTTTTTGCAACACAGTTTTTTTTATAAAGACCAGATTAGTTATTTTGTCTCATCAATTAAATTTATTAGGAAATTAAATGGCAATAGAATTAAACAAGGTTGTAACATTAAACTTTACATTATCAGATGAAACCGGCAATGTTTTAGATTCAACAGATCAGGGCGGACCATTTTCATATATTTCTGGAAGCGGAATGGTTTTACCAAAGCTGGAAGAAGCTGTTAATGGAATGATTATCGGAACAAAAAAGCAATTGAAACTAGATGCAAAAGATGGTTATGGCGAATATAATGAAGACGCAATTCAAGCAGTTGGCAAAGAAAATTTTCCACAGGATTTTATTTTAGAAGCTGGCATGGAATATATGGCAAGTAATCCTGATGGAGTTCAAATGCCATTTGTAATTACAAGTGTTGAAGATGAAACAGTTACAATTGATTTCAATCATCCTCTTGCAGGAAAAAACTTAAACTTTGATTTAGAACTGCTTGATGTTAGAGATGCTACGGCCGAAGAACTTGCTCATGGTCATGTTCACGGAGCTGGCGGACACCACCATCATTAATGTACAATGGTCAATTAACAATGTACAATTAAAATTTAGGAGGATTGAGATTATTTCAATCCTCTTTTTTTATGTCATACTGAGTGGCAATGCCATCGAAGTACGAATTTAATCTTTAACTTCTACTTTATTATTACTTGCATCTGCATCAGGTGTGTTTTTATTTAACAACTCAACCAATTTTACTTTTGATTTTTCCTCTATCTCTAACCAAACTTCTTTATTTCCATTTTCCCAAATTGATGTTGAAGCAAGTAATTTTGTTTGTGAACCATCTTCAAGTATTAATGTTAAATCAATTGGTAGGGGAAGATTACCAACATTCTCAATCAATATTTTTGTTTTACCATTTTCCGTCTTTAAATCTTTAATTGCCAGATCAGGGATATGTGATTCAAAAAACCACGGATTCCAGAACCAGCTTAAATCCTTTTTTGCAACATCTTCAAATGTGTAAAAGCAGTCCCAGGGTGTAGGATGTTTTCCATTCCACCTTGCAATAAATTCTTTTAAACCTTTTGCAAACAATTCTTCTCCCAAGGCAGACTTAAGCATTTCGTAAGCTAGAGCTGGTTTGTAATAACTTATCATACTTAAATGTGGATCGCGTGAAAGCACAGATGGAAGTATCATTGGAATATCCATTTCATTTCCTGCCCATTTAGAAAATCCAACTGCCGCACGAGTTCTGTGATCAAATTTGGAAAGTTCTATTTGTAAATCCCACGGAAGAAAATATGCCATTCCTTCATCCATCCAACCATAGCGCGTTTCATTCGTACCAACATAAAATGGAAAATACATATGGGCAATTTCGTGAGTGGTTACATAAACATCATTAATTGTGTTAGAAAATTGTCCATCGTTTACAATCATTGGAAACTCCATTCCACCATCGCCGTTAAAAACCGTTATTTGAGGATATGGATAAATTACCCCAGGCATTTCTTTAGAGAAAAACTCAATTGATCTTTTCGCCATTGTTGCAGCCTGAGTAAAGAAATCTGAAGCAGGATTGTATGCTGAAAAACAGGCTACTCTTTTTCCTGGCTCAATTTCAATGCTTGTTCCATCCCACAAATAAAAATCACTCATACCAAAAGCAAAATCTGAAATATTATTTACGGAATACTTAAATGTTGTAAATCCATTTTGATGTTTATAAATTTCTTTTCCGCTGTCTTGCTTGGTAACGATGTTAATTAAATTATCTGATGTAAGAGATTCATTATATCTTTTTAAATAAACATCATTAAAAACTTCTTTTGGATTTTGCAGCATTCCAGTTGCCCAAATACCAAAACCCTTTGGAACTTTTATTTCAACATTTATATCAGAATAATCAAAATAAAATTCATGCTCGGCATTATAACTAATCATATCCCAGCCGCGTATATCATCATAAACTGCAACTTTGGGATACCAGTAACCAACAAAAAAAGTTGATTCGCCGTAAGAGCCAATTCGTATATCAGTTCCTTTTGGAATTATAAAATTCCAATCAACATTAATTTCTTTGTTGGATTTTGGTGGAAGTGGTGAAGATAATTTTATTATAAGATTAGATCCCTGGTACGTTATTAACTTATCATTAACATTTAAACTTAAATTATTACCATCAACAGTTAATTTGCTTAGCTTTACTCCATCAGTTACTGTTTCAGGATTTAGTTCTGTGTTTCTTGCGGCACCTTTTTTATACATATCCTGGTAAAGTTTTAGTACAATATTTTTTAGGGTATCGGGACTATTATTAAAGTAAATTATTTTTTCAGTTCCTGTTAACAATCTTGTTTTTGGTTCAATCTCTGCTTTGATATTATACGCAGAATAATTTTGCCAGTAATTGGACCCTGGTTTTCCATCGTAAGATCTAGTTTGAGTAGTATAAGTTTTTTTAATTTCTTTTGGCATTTTTAAATCTGAAGCAAAGTTTAGGGATAAAGAAATCAAAAATATTAGTGAAGAAGTAATGATAAATTTCATACTGGTTTTTCCTTGGTATGTTTGATTGCTAATTTTAGGTGTAAAGTTTATCATATTTAATTATTAAGAAAAGAATTATTTGATAAACGGCTAAATACAAAATCTAATTAACGAAAAGTATAATTTTAAATGAAAATAGAATCACCCCGAAGCATTGATGAGTTTTTAAACATATCCAAAATAAATACTGCGGTATGTTTTTACTTAAGCACTCCCGAATGCAATGTTTGCAAAGTGTTAAAACCAAAAGTAGTTGAAATGATTGAGAATGATCTTCCTGAAATAAAATATTGTTATGTGGATTTAAACGAAGCAAAAGAAATATCAGGACAGCTTTCTATCTTTTCAGTTCCAACAATTCTTGTTTATTTTGAAGGCAAGGAAACTATTCGAGTATCACGCAATGTACATCTTGAAGAATTACGTGAACAGATTGAACGTTATTACAAAATGATTTTTTGATAATTATTTTTTGTAGCGCAGGACTCCAGTCCTGCGACTATGAATTATAAAGGAGATTGTAATGAAAAAAATATTATTAGCACTAACAATTACCGCAACCTTTTATTTTGCTGGATGTGATAAAGTAACTGACCCGGAAGAAAGCCTGGGAAATATAACAGCCAAACAAAAAGTTGATGAGGTTTTACAAAAAGCAAGATTAGATTTTGCAACCGATGCAAAGTTATCTGCTATTTATGGTTGGAATGTAGATGAAAATGGTAATGTTGATTTACTTAAAACAGATAACGCGTATGTTTATATAGTTCAATCGAATCAATTACAAGAAAATGCGTTTTACGTTCCGGTATTTGCTGCCGGACCAATAGAATCACCAATAAACTTTACAACCATGCTTTCATTTGTTAAAGACAGTACTGCGAGCGATATTCTTGATAGAGTTTTTGGCAGGCTTTCAACACTTGCGATAGATCCGAATGCAAATTATAAAGATAGTCCTGCCACAATAGATACAGCCCTTACACACGGCGGCACTAGTTTTATTACACAAAACATTGGAGCCCAAATAGATATGTTTTTGTTGCCGAGTAAATCTATTGATACAACACTTACGGTAAACAACTCCGCTGATTGGATAGTTAATTTTTATAGTGATACAAAATCTTTAGTGTTGTGGATAAGAAGCGATAATGGACAGGTTATACCGCTTTCTGGAAATTAAAAAAGCGATTCCTGTGAATCGCTTAAACGACAATTGATGAGTGTTAAATTCTAATTCATCTACTCCCTTATAAGATTAATGCTCCCTTCTTCGGGAACTTTAATTTTATACAAAGTGCTGGTTTTATTTTTAAGTTCAGTATCACGTAGCCACGGATTATAAAGTTTAAGTGTTTTATAATTTACACCAAGAGATGAAGCATAATCTGCAAAGTTAGTAACTGAAGTATTTAGATCAACTTCCTTAAACTTAAGTGGTTTATATAAATCTTCTGCTTTCAAATCATAACCATAAGCAGAAGGATTTTCCATAATTAATTTCATTGCAATAATTCTTGAAACATAGCGTGATGTTTCAGACCCAAGAACAAGATTCCAATAATTAGTAGATTTTTGTAATCCGCTCCATTTTTCAATTCCATTTATGCCAGCGTTGTAAGAAGCCGCAGCCATTGTCCAGTTGCCAAATGAATTGTATGAAGCATTAAGATATTTACAAGCCGCGATTGTTGATTTTTCAATATTGTATCTTTCATCAATTTGCTCATTTACTTCTAATCCATATTGTGCTGCTGCGGATTTTATAAATTGCCAGTAGCCCGTGGCTCCCGCTGACGAAACAGCATTTTCTAAGTTGCTTTCTATAACTGCAAGATATTTAAAATCATCGGGAATATTATTTGCTTTTAGTATTGGTTCAATAACGTGGAACCATCTTGCAGATCTTTTTATTGCAAGTATTGTTGAGCTATGCCAGTAAGTGTTTACCAAAATTTCACGATCTACTCTTTCATATACTTCAAAGTTTTCTAATGGAACTCCTTCACCAAATATTGTAACGTGATTTGGAATTTTTGGTGAAATAATTTTATACTCCTGTGGAAAAGAATCGTTCGTATAGTTTGCAAAAAATAAATTTGTTCCAATAAACAGTACTCCAAATAAAAACACAATAACAGCTAAAGGCATTTTTAACTTTTGGTTCTTAATGAAAACATCTTTAAATCGTTTTAGAAAATTCATTATCATTCCTTAAAATTTATATTGCATAATAAAAAAATGTGGGTGAATAACGAAGACAAAAACTATTCTTGTAATGATTAAATTATTATTTTCTCTGTAGAACTTTAGGAAAGAAGTTCTTACACGGAGTACCACAGAGTTTACACTGAGCGACATAGAAGAAAAACAAAACGAAAAGAAATATGGATGAAGTAAAATCAAACAAAGATTATAATCCCGAAATGCATTCTGCTGAACACATTTTAAATCAAACAATGGTAAGAATGTTTAATAAAGGAAGATCATTTTCAAATCATATTGAAAAGAAAAAATCTAAATGTGATTATCATTTTGATCGTAATCTTACTGAAGAAGAAGTTGAAACAATAAACAAAAAAGTAAATGAAGTTATTACTCAGGATTTAAAAGTAACAGAAGAATTTCTTAAAAGAGAAGAGGCAATTAATAACTTCAAACTTTCTCAACTGCCGCATGATGCTGGCGATACAATTCGCATTATTAAAATTGGGGATTATGATGCCTGTCCGTGCAGCGGCGTTCATGTTTCATCTACTAAAGAAATTGGAAAATTTCAAATAATCTCAACAGGTTTTGAAGATGGAATTTTAAGGGTAAGATTTAAATTGCCAAAAAATTAAGACGTTATATCAAAAATTAAATATTAGAATTGTCATTCCCACGAAAGTGGGAATCCATTTTTTTAGTCATTCTGGATTCCCGTTTCCACAGGAATGACAAGTTTTAAGCATTGAGACTACTTCTCAGAGCTGTTTTTACTTACTTAAAATTTCTTCTATCTGATCCATAACTTTATTCATCTTCTTCATCGTCAATTCAAATGGTTCGGGAGATAACGGATCAATTCCGGCATCTTTAATTAACTCTACTGCATATTTGGAACCGCCGCCGTTTAATATTTTATAAAAATTATCTACAGCAGGATTTCCTTCAGTAACAATTTTTTCTGCAAATGCAGTCGCATAAATAAGTGAAGTTGAATATTGGAAAACATAATAAGTGTATCCCATAAAATGAGGAATGTAAGACCACTCATATTGTATGTAAGGATCAACAACACAATGTCCGGCATCGTGTCCATAATATTTTTTTACAATATCATAATAAATATTACAAAGATCATCACCTGTTAATGGTTGTCCTTCTTCAACTCTTTTGTGGATTTGAAGTTCAAACTCAGCAAAAGATGTTTGACGGAAAATTGTTGTGCGTAATAAATCAAGATAACTGCCGAGCAAGAAAAGTTTTTCATCATCGTTCTTTGCATTCTTTACCATATAATTATTAAGCAAAGTTTCATTTATTGTTGATGCAATCTCGGCTACAAAAGTAGCATAATCTGCTTTTGCAAAAGGTTGGTTTGCGTTTGAATAAAAACTGTGCATCGTGTGGCCAAGTTCATGAGCAAGAGTAGAAAGTGATTCATAATCATCATTCCAGTTCATTAGAATGTATGGATGAACATCATAAGCTCCGCCTGTAGAATATGCGCCACTTCGTTTTCCTTCGGTTGGAATAAAATCTATCCATCTGTTATTAAAAGATTTTTTTACAGTTGATAAATATTCAGATTTTAAAGGAGTCAGTGCATCAAGTATTGCTTGCTGACCTTGTTCAACTGTAAAATGTAAATCAACTTTTTTAACAAGTGCTGTGTATAAATCATAATAATGAAGAGTATCAACACCAAGCAGTCTTTTTTTCAAATCTAAAAAGCGATGGAGTGTTGGAAGATTTTTATTTACCTGATCAATTAAAGTTGTGTAAACGGAAACAGGAAGATTATCTCCATTTAAAGATGATTGTAAAGTTGATTCATATTTTCTATTCTTTGCAAACACCCAATCTTTTTTAACCTTACCAACAAGATTAGCTCCAAGAGTGTTTTTAAAATCACCGTAACTATTAAAGAAAGTTTCAAAAACTTTTTTTCTATCATCTTTGTTTTCAGCAGTTCTAACTCTTGTGTAAGTAGAAGCATCAAGTTCAACTTCTTCTCCGTTTGATAAAGTTATTTTCGGATTTGGTTTTTCTCCATCAGCAAAAAGAGAGTAAACAGTATTTTGATTTCCTGCGATCAAACCAAAGCTTGCAAGCATTTTCTCTTCTGATTCAGAAAGTGTATGCGGTCTTAAGCGCTGAATATTATCAACATATACTGAATAAACATTTAGCTCTGGTTTTTCTTTAAAGAATTTTTCTATTGTTTCTTTGGGTATTAATAATATCTCTGGTTCAAAGAAAGAAACTGTTTCGCCAAACTTTGTTCCTACAGAAGAAAGTTGTTGCAGCAAAGCTTGATTTTCTGAAATGTTTACATCTTCATTGCTAAGATTGCCGGCATATGTATTTGATTTGTAAAATATTTTTAACATACCAAAGTATGAATTTAATGCATCAATAAAAGTTTGTGAATCATTACCAAGCTTACCTTTATATGCCGTAAAATCATTTATACTGTTTTCAATATTGTTTAGATCTGCTTTCCAGTCATTAATCGAGGGATAAATGTCTGATAAATTCCATTTGTGTTTATCAGGAACATCGCTTCGTTTTGGCGATTGTGGAAAAACGGAAGTAACTATTGTTAATACTACAAGAGTATAGAAAAAAACTAATTTTTGTTTGGGCATCTCTTTACCTTTAAATATGATTACAATTTTTCAGATTAAACTTAAAAAGAAAAAACCATCATACGAAGAAATTAATGATTAGCGGCTAATAGATTATGATGAGAAAAAACTGATAAATTACCTTAAAATAATCCAACTATTCTTTTTTATATTTCTGCCACTAAATCGCACAAATTTTTATTTAAATAGGTTTTACAATGAAAAAAATATTAGCTGTATCGTTTATGTTTTTATTAATGATCGCCTGTACAGAAAGTCAAAATCCACAAAAGGAATCAGAGGAAGTTACAATGCTAAAAGAAAAGATTGCCAAATTTGTTCCCGTTGAAATACAATATGATGAAACACTTTTAACAGATAGAGAGAAAATTGTTCTTGAAAAACTTTATCGTGCTTCAAAAATTATTGATGAATTATTTCTTGAGCAGGTTTATTCTAAAAACAATCAAATAAAATCTCAAATAATCTCTGATCTTTCCAACAAATCAATTATAACCGATAAACCCGAACTAAAGCTTGAACTTGAACATACACTTACACTCTTTAACATTATGTTTGGTCCGTTTGATAGACTTGAAGACAATGTACCGTTTATCGGCGCAGATAAAAAACCATTAGGTGCAAATTTTTATCCTGAAGATATGGCAAAAGAAGAATTTGAAAACTTCATTAAACAAAATCCAAAAGATGAAAAATCTTTTACAGGCGAGTTTACAATTATCCGAAGAGAAAATGGGAAGTTAGTTGCAATTCCTTATAACGAATATTTTAAAGATAAATTAACCGAAGCATCTAATCTTTTAAAAGAAGCAGCAGAGTTTTCAGATAATCCATCATTAAAAAAATATTTAACATCAAGAGCCGATGCATTTTTAAGTAATGATTATTATCAGAGCGATATGGACTGGATGGATGTTAAGGATAATAATATTGAAGTTGTAATTGGTCCTTATGAAGTTTATGAAGACGAGATGTTCAACTACAAAGCATCGTTTGAAAGCTTTGTAACAATTAAAGATCCTGGTGAATCAAAAAAACTTGAAGTATTTGCAAAATATTTAAATGATATTGAAAAAAATCTTCCGCTTGATGATAAACATAAAAACTTTACAAGAGGATCAGAATCTCCAATCGTTGTGGCTAACGAAGTGTTTACTGCTGGCGACACTAAAGCAGGCGTTCAAACACTTGCATTTAATCTGCCAAACGATGAACGAGTAAGACAAGTAAAAGGCTCAAAAAAAGTAATGCTAAAAAATGTTCACGAAGCGAAATTTGAAAAATTATTAAAACCAATTGCTGAGATTGTTCTTTCTTCTGATCAACTTAAGGATGTGACTTTCGATGCTTTCTTCAATCATACCTTGATGCACGAAATGTCTCACGGTGTTGGTCCTGGTTTTATAAATGTTAATGGCAAGGACACAGAAGTAAAGAAGGAATTAAAAGAAACTTACTCAACTATGGAAGAATGTAAGGCGGATATTCTTGGAATGTACAACAATATGTTTATGATAGAAAAAGGTGTTTATCCAAAAGAATCTGAAAATCAAATACTTGTAACATTTCTTGCCGGAGCTTTTCGCAGTATGAGGTTTGGAATTGGTGAAGCACACGGCGGCGGTAATGCAATCATATACAATTATCTTTTAGAAAAAGGTGGATATGTTTTTGATGAGAGCACACAAAAAGTGAAAGTAGATTTTGATAAAATTCATTCTGCACTAAAAGAACTTTGTAATCTTGTTTTAACAATTCAGGCAGAAGGGAACTATAAAGGTGCAAAAGATTTGATTGCTAAGTATGCTGTTAACTCACCAACCATAGAAACATTAAGAAAAAAACTTGAAAAACTTCCTGTAGATATTAAACCGGTATTTGAGATTGAGGAAAAATTAAGATAGTAAAAAAAGGCGAGTTTTTATACTCGCCTTTTTTATAAACAGAATTATAACAAGGATTATTTTACCAAGATCATTTTATTAGTTTGAGTAAATTTTCCTGTCTGGAGTGTATAGAAGTAAACACCACTTGCTAAACCAGTACCATTAAAACTAACCTCGTGAACTCCTGCACCTTTAACATCATTTACTAAGGTTGCAATTTCTTTTCCAAGAATATTATATACCTTTAACGTAACTTGTGATTGTTCTGCAAGAGAAAATCTTATTTGAGTGGTTGGATTAAATGGGTTTGGGAAATTCTGCTGCAATTCAAAATTATTTACTGCTACAGAATTATTTTCGTCATCAACAGATGTTGGTAAGCCTGAAGAATTTGCAACGTAAACAATATATTTAGCACCAATTGTCTGTGCTGATATGTCCTCATTATATAATACCCATTTTGCCGCAGCACTGGAATACCAAACTCCTTGAACATGATCATGATAAGGGCTGCTTTTAAGAATAGCTGTTACTAAAATATTTGCATCCGGATTATTATTCGTTAAAGGATTATCTATATAACTATAGGATGGATTGCCAATGTTGTTTGCACTATCAACAGTATGCACAAAAGATTTATTATCATTTAATAACCAAACATTAAAATCTTTTGCTTCTGGCATTGTTGAGCCATCTTCAGTAAATATTGTCCAATTGCTTCCATTATACCAAACACCAAGATTAACATTGTATCTTGAACCCTTAAAAATATGTTGAACAAGCAATTTTGCATCTGAATAACCATTTAATAGAGGATTATCTATAATAGTATAGTTACTTGTTATGTTTGATGCTGAAGTTGTATGCAAAAAAGCTGAATCTGTTTTTGGTGCAATGGCTAAATTGAAGTATATATTCTCAGGTATGTCAGAATCATCTTCAGTATAGATTCCCCAAATACTACCATCATGATAAAATCCTAATTTTTTATCATATAAAGTTGTTCCAGATCCAAATGGATTCCAGGTATGTAATGCAAAAACTTTGGCATCAGCATCTAAATTAATCAAAGGATTATCAACCTTAGTTAGATCCGAAGAGATATTTAAGGAATTTGTTTTATGCACAAAATATGGTGAACCGAAGTAAACATTATACTTAGAATTTTCAACCATATTAGCATGATCTTCGTTAAAAATGGTCCATTTATTATTAGTAGTACTATAATAAGTTCCAACTTTTGCTGTGTTATAGGTGCCAGATCCTCCACCAGGGTTATAGTTTTGCGTTACATAAACCAATGCATTTGGATTATTATTTAAAAATGGATTATCAATTACGGTGGTAGCAGCTATAATGTTTCCTGAAGTTGCAGTTTGAACAAAAGAATTAACATCATCTAAAACCAAAATATTAAATGAGGCACCAACAGGCATTGCAGCTAAATCTTCATTAAAAATTCCCCATTTAGTACCATCGTACCAAACACCAATTTCGTGGTTATTGTACTTGTTTCCGGCAGAAGAAATTAAAATTTGTGTTACAAGAATTTTAGCATTAGGTTTTCCATCTAAAGCAGGATGAGTAATAACTGTCCAGTTTGATATTATATTGCCTGATGCGGCAGTATGCTGGAATACTGTGGATTGGGATTCATCTGCAACTAAGATATGAAATTCTGAATTTGCTACTATTGGAACTACACCGGAATCCTGATTGAATATTGTCCACTTTGATGTTCCGGTATTATACCATAAACCATTAACATGGTTATTGTAATCACCATAATTATGTGTAATAAATAATTTTGCATCAGGATTACCATTAGTTGCAGGATTATCAATCGTTGTCCAATTACCGCTTAACGTTCCCGAAGTTGCAATGTGCTTAAAGTGTTTTCCGCCATTTACCTGTGGTGAATCTGACTCGATAAAGCCGGGCAAGTTTTGTGCAAATAAATTAAGAGTAATTGTAAATACAAGAAAAGTAAAAACTAAAATTTTTTTCATGGAGCCTCCTATATATTTTGTAATTGTTAGTTAGTAGAATGCAATATTTTGAAAATATTGCTACATATTAAACAAGTATTATTCCAGAAAAATTGTGTTCATTTTGCTATTATTCGATAGAAAACAAATAATTTCTTGTAAAAAAGTAATACGACATACATTCTTTACCTGAATTACTAAGTATTATTACTTTTTAATTAACGAAAAACAATCACACAATAAATAAATAAATAATAACCATGAAAGAAAAAGTTAGATACATATCAGCAGATTTGTTACGCGGACTTGTAATTATAATTATGATTGAAGTTCACGTATTTAATGCATTCCTTCTTCCCGAGTTAAGGCAAACAGGCTGGTTTAGTGTTCTAAATTTTATAAATGGATTAGTTGCTCCATCATTTTTGTTTGTTTCTGGATTTGCTTTTCAGGTATCCTCAGGCGGCAAATTGGATGAAATGAGAAAACTTGGCAAAGCTTTCTGGAAAAAAATTGGAAGAATATTTCAGATAATTATTATTGGTTACGCATTACATCTTCCGTTTTATTCGCTGTCAAAAATAATCAGCAAATCAACTCCGCAAATTTTAGAAAGTTTTTTTGCAGTTGATGTTTTACAATGCATCGGATTTGGTTTGTTGTTTTTATTTTTAACCAGATTATTAATAAAGTCTGATAAATCCTATCATTATTTTTTAATTGTATCATTAATTATTGTAACTCTTATTTCACCTGTTTTATGGAAGATTGAGTTTGCAAACTATTTGCCAATTATAATCGCAAATTATTTTAACAGATTAAACGGCTCACTCTTTCCAATCTTCCCCTGGCTCAACTTTTTATTAGCTGGCGGCATTTATGCAAAATATTTTGTTGATGCTCGTAACAGAAACAAAGAAGAAAAATTTGTAAACGTTTCAGCTATTACAGGATTTGTATTATTAATTTTTGGCCATCTTTTCTACTCTGGATTATTTCCCAAAACACTCACATCAATTCTTCCTAACCCAGTATTTTATTTAGAAAGATTGGGATACATTTTTGTTTTATTTTATCTCTGCTGGTTGGTTGATAAAAATTTTGATGTTAAAAAATCTTTTGTGCTAGATGCCAGTCGGGAATCATTGCTTGTTTACTGGCTGCACTTAATAATTATTTTTGGCGCATTCTGGGGGGGTAAAAGTCTTGCCGGAATAATTGGAACGACCCACACTGTTTTAGAGGCATCAATTGCTACAATAATTTTAATTATTGCAATGATAATTGCTGCAAAAATATGGGGTTGGATAAAAAAGAAATATCCAAAGTACACATCAATTGGAGTTAGAGTTTTTGTTGTTGTTCTGTTGATTGTATTTTTTGCTTTTTAGAAATAATACAAATACTTTATCTTAAAAACTCCCGCACGATCTGTTGTGTGCATTCGGTTTGGAAGTAAGTTGTTATTAATATCATATTCGTCACTTCTATCACGGAATTCATTTATTGCAAGATAGATCCACCTCTTTGGTAAAAAATTCCAGCTAAACAAAAATCCGCCAATTATTCTTTCTACCTTATCTGATGATCTTTTAAAAACAATATCAGTAAAAACTCTAAAGTTTAAATTGTTAATTGGTGTTAGTGAAAAAAACGGACGAGCATTATATGTAATGTCTTCAATATATCCATCTGGGTTTCCTTCTATAAACATATCGTATGATGTACCAACTTCTAAAATGTCTAAAGCCTTCCATTCAGCTTCAAATCCGCCCCACGAATAAAATGCAAGGTATTCTCTATCAAAATTGTAAGTGTGAGTATATCCGCCCCAGGCATTTGCGTTCCATTTTTGTGAAAGGTTAAACCATGAACTTAGATTTATACTATAAGAATTGTAAACAATATCTCCATCTTTGCTTTTACCAATATCTGTATTTATTTCATAACCCCAGCCATCTCTAAACTGCATATTAAAACCAATAACTCCAGCGTAATCTGTATATAGATCGGCATGCTCATAATTAATTGCAGGTCCGAAATACAAAAAAATATTTCTTATAACGCCATCATCAAAGTACCACATTGGCCCAGTTAAGCCCACCAAATTAACAGTCCCTCTCCAGGGCACATAACCAATTTCATCAACATTAAATTTATTGCCTATTGCTCTGGTGCGAAATAAATTTCCCCAGGTTTCTGTAATGTTTGTAAATCCAACAGAAGCAGCATAATCTCCATCCCCATCATCAAACGATCTTGCAAACTGATAAGCAAGTTGCCAATCAGATCCACGAAAAGCACCATCAATATCAATTACACCGGAAGTATTATTTGTTGTTTGTTTGCCTACCATCAAAACACCAATTGATGAATTATCAAATATCGTTTTCTTAATTCTTGCAGAACCAAAATAAGCCTGCTGTTCTTTTAAATGCGTCGTGTCGTCTAAATAATCTTCTTCACCTGTAAGCGCAACGAATCCACCATATTCCCAGTCATCATATCTGCCAAATGCTTTTGTTCCAAAGATTAATGGAATTTCTTTTCCGCCTGGTAAAAGTTTTCCAATTCTTCTTGAATAGAAAAGTTCTAATGGTTTGTAAAATCCTGAGCTTCGTTGTTTTCCTGCGGGATTAAAGACTTCATTTCCTTCTGTAAAAAATGGTCTCCTTTCGGAAAAATAATCCTCGTATCTGCTTATGTTGAATGAAAAAGGATCAGCCTCAACTTGCGCAAAATCAGGATTTGCAGTTAATAAAAAGGTTAGTTGTTCTGAAGGATTATAGAAAATATCTAAGCCTGCACTTGGATCAAATTTATATTTGTTATTACCAAGATAAGTTGTTTTTGCAATTCCAACAGGATAAATCTCTAAGTTTAAACCGCTTATCGATGGTTTAAAATCCTGAAAAATTAGTTTTCCAAATTTAGAAATTCTTTGTCCTTCACTTTGCTCATACTCGCACCAATAAATATCTTCTTTGTTGTAAGATCGCCAGCGATCAAAATCTAATCCCCATTCAGGTAGATTTTTATCATACTTAATTGATTTGTATGGAATTTTCATTTCAACCACAAAACCCCAATCATAGATTTTTGATTCTCCGTCCCAGATTCCATCCCAGCTGTAATCTCTGTTGCGTGCATCATCCAGCATTCTTGAATCAGAAATAACTCCAGATGCATTAACAGCAAACTTGTAAGCAGTTTGTTTATCACCAAAAGTATCTAACATTATTGAAACAATATCGCCGGTATAAGCATCCTGCATCCCTGTGTTTGCTTGAACATATTGTTTTTCATCATAACAAATCATCAAACAATAAATTGCTTCTTCAGTTGTTAAAACTTTTGCAACAGTATTTACAGAAGTTGTTTGATTAAAATAAGGATCTAACTGAAAAAAATTTGTTGTTGAATCTGCAAATTTCCAAACTTCATCAACTACGCCATCTACATTTATTTCTTTATCAATCTTAATAAGTGTTAAAGATTTGTTTTGATTTTTACTTTCTTCAGTCGAAAAGAGAATTGAAGTTAGTGCAACTAAGAATAATGGTATAAGTTTTATCATACACTATGAACTTTTTAGCTTTAGATTGATTTTAATTGCCGAAAGTTACTTTAAATTAATAATTTTATTTGGGGTTTTATATGAGTGGTTTAATTGCTTTATAAACGATGTGAAAAGATTTTAACTTGCTCTGCGATCTTTGCGAAAAGACTTTGCGTTCTCTGCGTGAACCAACCCCTAAAATATTTCACACAAAGGACGCAAAAGAAATAACGCTAAGTCCGCAGAGAAAGTCTAAAAAATTGGTTAAAAAAACAAAAGCCCCGGTAAATCGGGGCTCTAAAACCTGAAACGAATTATTTGTTATCCTAAATAAGCTTTCAGTCTGCCGCTTCTTTTTGATTGCCTTAAATTTCTTAAAGCTTTTTCTTTAATCTGTCTAACGCGCTCGCGTGTAAGATTAAATCTTTCGCCAATCTCTTCTAAAGTAGCTGAATGATCTCCATCAATTCCGAAGTATAATTTTATTACTTCTGCTTCTCTTTCTGAAAGAGTTGAGAGAACATTTGCAACTTCTTTTTTCAAAGATTCAGTCATCAAAGTATTATCCGGCAAAGGCTGTTCTTCATTAGGAAGAATATCAACTAAGGAATTTTTTCCATCATCACCTTCTTTTAAAGGCGCATCCATTGATACTTGTCTTCCTGCAATCTGAAGTGCATAAGCAACCTCTTCAGAAGTCATTTCAAGAATTGCAGCAAGCTCATCTGTTGTGGGCTTTCTTTCATATTCTTGTTCAAGATCTCTGTAAGCTTTGCTTATCTTGGTAAGATTTCCAACTCTGTTAAGTGGAAGTCTTACAACTCTTGATTGATCTGCAATTGCCTGCATAATAGATTGTCTAACCCACCACACAGCGTAAGAGATGAATTTGAATCCACGGGTTTCATCAAACCTTTCAGCGGCTTTAATTAAGCCAATATTTCCTTCATTGATGAGATCGCCGAGAGATAAGCCTTGGTTCTGAAATTGTTTTGCAACGCTCACAACAAATCGGAGGTTTGCTTTTATTAATCTTTCCTGGGCTAGTCTATCTCCCTTTTTAATTTTGATGGCGAGTTCAATCTCATCATCGGGAGTGAGAAGATCAACTTTTCCGATTTCTTGTAAATACTGATCTAAAGATTTACTTTCTCGGTTGGTAAATTGCTTTGTGATCTTCAAGCTTCACGTCTCCTTAATTATGATTTTAATTATTTTGATTTTCCAAATGATCCTTCAAAAAGAAGAATCGAAATGTCAAATTCGCAGGAGGCAAATATAACACTTAATTAGACAAATGTAAGATATAAATCTATCCGATTTAAATATTTATTATTTCGCCAGAAGCTGGAAATTGTACGTTTTTAAAGCCTTTTTCCAATAATTTTTCTCTAAACGGCAATGCCATATCTTCTTCACCATGTACTAAAAATATATTTTTTAGTTTGTTTTGTTGATTTAGACGCAAGTAATCCAACAATTCCTTTTGATCAGCATGCCCGGAAAAGTAATCCATTTTTTTGATTTTAGCTTTAACTTCAAATTCTTCACCAAAAATGTTAACCTTTTCATTTCCATCCATAATTCTACGAGCTAAAGTGTGTTCGGCGGCATATCCAACAAATAAAATTAAATTTTTAGAATTTCCAATATTGTGCGCAAGATGATGTAAGATTCTTCCACCTTCCGCCATACCAGATGCGGAAATAATTATCATTGGTCCTGATTTTTCATTTAACTCTTTTGATTCCTCAGATTTTTTTATGTACTTCAATCTTCCAAAACCAAACGGATCCGTTCCTTCCTCTAAGAATATGCGATATGTTTCTCTGTCCATACATTCAGGATGCGAACGAAAAATATTCGTTGCTTCAACTGCTAAAGGTGAATCAACATAAATTGGAACTTCAGGAATTCTGTTTTGATCAAAAAGTTTGTGAAGCATGTAAACGATAGTTTGTGTTCTTCCAACTGCAAAAGCTGGAATGATAACTTTTCCACCATCATTAATAACTTTGCTTATTGTGGATGAAAAATCTTCCTCAACTTCTTCTGCCGGTGAGTGTAATCTGTTTCCGTAAGTTGATTCCATTATTAACACATCAAGATCTCGAAGAATATCTGGCGATTTTATTACCGGCGAGTCAGGTCTTCCAATATCACCAGAAAATCCTAAACTTATTTTTTTATTTCCAGCTTCCTCAATTTCTAAATGCACTCCGGCTGAACCAAGAATGTGCCCCGCATCTCTAAATGTAAAACGAATTCCTGGAAACAAATCAATTGTTCGATTATACTGAACACCAACAAATTGCTGCATTGCCTTTTCAACATCTTCTAAAGTATAAAGCGGATCAATGGGACTTTCATTTTTTTTCTTACGTTTTTTATTTACAAACTCAATATCTTTTTCCTGCAGATGTGCCGAATCGCGAAGCATTATCTGGCAAAGATCCACAGTTGCAGAAGTTGCATAAATCAAACCATCAAATCCTTTGCTAACAAGATTTGGAATGTTGCCGCTATGATCGATATGAGCATGAGATAAAATTAATGCATCAATTTCTGCCGGATTAAATTTAAAGTTTTTATTTTTCTCATAAGTTTCACTTCGCCTACCTTGAAACAATCCACATTCAAGTAAAATCTTTTTTCCATTGATGTGAAGTAAATGCTGTGAACCTGTAACGGTTCTTGCGCCGCCGATAAATTCTATTTGCAAAATTGTTCTCCTTTCAATTTAATAAGCAAAGATAATCTTCAATTAAGAAAACTTTGCAGCCATTTTTCTTACGGTTGTTGAATTGCGCATAGTTAAATTCATTCCAAGAACCTTTTCAAGTTTTTTCCCATCAATTCCCGAATCACTAAAATTTTTTCTGCATAACCAGTAAAGTTCTGTTTTATTAAAATGAAATTCATTAGCAGCATCTTGCATAGCATTTGCTTTGTTCTGATTTTCTTTAGACGGAGAACTTTCTAAAAATCCTATATATAAATAATTGTTTTCATTATTCAAATCAGAATCTTTGAAAGCCTTGAACTCCGATATAGTTTTAAGTTCATTTGTTGTTCTGATGAATGTTGCAACTTTGTAACCAAGAGATTTTTCTAATTCAGTTTCTATTTTCTTTTTGATTGCATCAATTTTTTTAGATTTAGTTTCAAACACAACATTTCCGCTTGCAATAAATGTTTCAACATTTTCAAAACTCATCTTCTCAAAAATTTTTTTAAGATGATCCATTTTAACAGTATGTCCGCCAACATTAATGGCTTTTAAGAATGCAATGTATTTAGGCATAATATAAAATAGTTAAGTTAAAAAAAACTTAGTTGATCACTTCCAGCAATGGTATCAAAGCTTTGGCCAAGCAAAGATAAAACAGAATCTGCAATTGGTTTTAGTTGTTTTTCAATGTAGTGATCGTAATCAAAATCATTATGTTTTAATTCAATTGGAATTGGTCCACGTTGAGTTATTGCATAATAAATTATATCTCTTGGTTCATTAAGCAACTTTGCAGCTCGTGCATGCGGCGGAACATTTTTTGTGTAATCTTCAACTTCTTTTCGCAATCGTTTTCTGTAAATCAGTTTATCATCAAGTTTGCCGGATTTTAATTTTTGAATTACTTCACGAATCCAATCTTCAACATCTTCACCTTTAAAAACTTTTTCATACAATTCTATTTGAAATTCCTTTGCAAGTTTTGTCCAATCGGAACGCACGAATTCCATTCCAACAAACTCTATATTTTGCTTTCCATCTTTTTCTACTAATCCGGCATAACGTTTCTTTGCGCCAATTTCAGCTCCGCGTGCAGGAGTTATAATAAACTTTTTATAATACTTTTCATATTCAAGTTCTAAATATGATTCAACTTTAAATTCTTTTTTAAGTTTATTTTTCCAGTAAGTATTTAATTCTTTAACAACTTTTTTCCCTTGAGTTTCGCCATCATCAACAGAAATATCGTTTAACATTACAAACAAAGAATCAGTATCGCCATATATTACTTTTAGATTTTTCTTTTCAAGATAATCTTTACTGCCAAGTAAAAGTTTGTGTCCGCTTCCTGTAATTGCTCTTGGTAAATCTGGATGATAAAATCTGCAGCCATAAGAACCCATAACACCGTAAAAACTGTTCATTAAGATTTTAATTGCCTGAGAAAGCTGTTTGTCTTTTTTCTTTTTAGCGATATCTCGAAGCTTCATCAACTCATCAATAAAATCAGGTAAGATGTGAAGTGAAAAAGAAAACTTGTAACCATTTAATGTTTCAATTGTATCAGTATCTTTCATCAAAAGTGAATAAGGGTCAATCTTAAAAGATTGAATGATTGACGGGTACAAACTTTTAAAATCCAACACAATAACATTTTCATAAATTCCCGGATTCGGATCAATAACATAACCGCCAGCAGCATGTTCTGATGCATGAATATCTTTTAAATTTGGCGCAACAAATCCAGCCTTATGTAATCTTGGTAAATAAAAATGATCAAATGCCGCTGTCATCATTCCAAGCTGATCCATAAGTAAACCGGAAATTTGAGCGCGACGAACAGAAAGTTCAATCAAACCAGTTTTCTTGAAAATATCTGTAACAAGTACAGCATCTTGTAAATTATATTCTGCAAGAGAAATTTTATCCTCCTTAAACTGTCTATCAATTTCTTCAATTTTGTTTTCATCTGGAGTAATTGTTTTTCCTGTTCCTAAAAGTTCCTGCGCAACAGTTTCAAGTTTAAAATCTTCAAAGTTAAAAAATGAAGCACGCAACATTGAGGGACCATCAATCACTACTCTTCCTGTAACAGAAATAAAATGTCCGCTCGGTTTTCTTTGTCGTATCGAAACCCTTCCATTAGCGCGAGCTATATCAAGACTGATTCCAAGCTCACGACATTTATTATCAAGAAAAAGTAAATCAAAACCAACAACATGCCAGCCAATAATAATATCAGGATCAATTTCCTTAAACCAGATAAAAAAATTATTAAGCAATTCTCTTTCATCTTGATAAAAGGAAAGATAGTCTGGTGATCGTTTTGGTTTATCTCCAATCATAAAAACTTTTTTATGCTCACCCTTTTTCCCAACAACGTGTACAGCAATTGAATAAAGTTGATTTGTTTTTGCTCCAGTTTCGATATCTATAGAAGCAACAATAAAATTTGGTGCGATTGTGCAAGGCTCAATTAATGGATTTGTAAATCTCGTTGTAGAGTTTTTTTGTTCAGCAACCCCAGTAATTTTTAATTGCGAGTTGATATTTTTTTCCATTAAAAATCTTCTTAATGGGTCAACGTCAGATTCAAGTGTTTTTATATTGGATTGATGAAGAGAATCAGCTAAAGTGATTAGTTCTTTTTGAGTGTTAAGATAAATTGCATCAACTGGTTGATGACTAAAATTTATTAGCTTGGTTTCTTTTCTTAGATAGTTTTTTTGTAATGGATTCAATATCGCTAAGTTTTCAACAAAGAATACCGGTTTATTATTTGTGATTAAAATTTCAATTGCTCCGAGTTCCTCGCTTGTTCCAATAAACTTAAGAACATTATTGCCGCTGTAGTCACTCCACTCGCCGGTAAGGAGAAAAACATTGGTCGAAATTTTATCTGTATTTTTACTCATTGTTTAAAACTATTTTATCTCTTAAGAAAGTTACAATAATATGAATATAGAAAACATCACTAATTATTGTCTAAGCAAAAAGGGAGCAATCGAGGATTTTCCATTTGATGAAGAAACACTTGTATTTAAAGTCGGTGGAAAAATGTTTGCACTAATTCCACTTGAAAAAATTCCTTTACAAATAAATTTAAAGTGCGATCCTGAAAAAGCAATTGAGTTAAGAGAGCAAAATGAAAATGTGCAGCCAGGATGGCATATGAGCAAAAAATATTGGAACACCATTACTGTTGAGGGCAATATTCGTTGGAGTGATTTAAAAGAATGGATTGATCATTCTTACAATGAAGTTGTAAAAGGATTGAGTAAATCTGTGAGAGAAAAATTAAATCTTGCAAAGTAATTGATTACAATCACGTCTAAAGAAAAAGCATTGTAACTAATAAAATCTAAAACTAAGTTTTGAATGAAAAAAAACTTCTTATAAGTAAATGCAAACAGGAACACTAAAAAAAAATTATCAAAGAGTAATTTTTCTTTGTTTTACTTTATTGTTGTTTGTCACTTCAAATTTTTACCCGCAAACAAATATACAATCCGGTGGTTGGTCGGTTTCGCCAAGTCTTTCTAGTTATTCCCTTGATAGTAATAATGGCGAAAGGTCAATGACAATAGAGATTCGATTTAAAGATCCATTTAAACAAAAGCCAAGTGTCTTTTTATCAGTTTCGCAAATAGATGCGGACAAAGAAACAAACGTAAGATATAATGTTGAAGCAATATCAGTTTCAAGAGACGGATTTACATTAAAAATTAAAACCTGGGCTGATTCTAAAATATTCAGTATAAGCGGTAGTTGGATTGCCCATGCACAATAAAATGTATTCTGCGTTTAATAATAGCCAAATAACTCCCAAAACAACTTTTCAAAAAATATTTTACAATCTATTTTGACTATTTACCATTCTAATTTATTTTAGGCCAAGCTTTATTGATTTACCTAAAATCTGGGTAAACATTCTCTAAGTAAATAAAGATAGTGCAATGCAAAAACTCTACATTCTACTTTTCCCGCTTTTATTATTAAGCTGTAAAACAAATCCGCCAACTCAACCAATTTCATTAAAAACCGGTGAAGTTAAAATTGAAATTACTTTAGTTGATGACAACACAATCAGTTCAGAGCGAACCGTTTTATTAGAAGATTTTGCAAATGTTAGTTGCAATCCCTGTGTCACATCAAATAAAATTATCCAATCATTAGTACATAGTTACGGAAGCGATAAAATTGTTGCAGTAAAATTTCCAACAAATTTTCCTTCTCCGGTTGATCCATTTTATCTTGCGGGAAAAGAGTTTTGTGATTATAGAATGAGTTATTACAATATTCTTTTTGCGCCAACAATTATTCTGGATGGACTAATAAAACCAAATGCCATTGATTCAAATGCAATTAAAGATAATTTAAACACAAGGCTAACTGTACCATCAGATTTTAAAATAACGGTTACCAAAACTATTAACAATGGTGGATTATTTATTAAGATAGATATCAAAGTAAAAAACAAAAGTTCCTTAAACTTGGCAGAGTTATTTTTAAGAAATGTTATTGTTGAATCGGATATTGAATTTGAACAAGCACCAGGTTCTAACGGCGAAACTAAATTTTTTGATGTATTAAGAATGCTATCACCAAATAATGAGGGAATTCCGCTTTCTACATTAAATAGCACAAATACATTTGAATATGAAAATGTTATTGATACAGTTTGGAATTTAAATAAGCTTGAAGCAGTTGCATTTATTCAAAGCTCTGTAAATAAATCAGTTTATCAGGCCGGATCAACTTTTTAAAAAATTTAATGTTCTTTAACCTTAACTAATTTATTTATTCACTAATCATTCTAAGGGGAATGATATGAAAAAACTTTTTACTCTTTTTGTTCTTTTGTTTGTTGCCTTCCAGGTAAACTCGCAAACATTTTTAGAAACAAATTTTTCTGGTGGTTATCCGCCAGCAGGCTGGACTGTTGATGTACAGCCAACAAACTGGTCCGCTGTAAGTAGCGTAAATGCAGGTGGCACAGCACCCGAATTGCGCTTTAATTATACTCCAACATTTAACGCAACTTCTCGATTTATTTCTCCTATAGTTGATTTGACTGGACAAACTACTATCACATTACAGTTTAAACACAAAATTGATCACTATGGTGGAGCTTATACTGTAGGCGTTGCTACAAGATCAAATAGTGGAACCTGGAATACAGTTTGGTCAAAAGTTAATCCAACTGGTGATGTTCAAGCAGAAGAAATTGTTACGCTTAATAATGCAGATGTTGGATCTTCTACATTTCAAGTTTGCTGGTTCTTTTCTGGTAACTCATTTAATATAGATTACTGGTATATAGATGATGTAAAATTATTTGTTCCTCTTGCACACGATGCAATGATAAAAGATATTGTTATTCAACCAGAATATGTTGCAGGCACACCATTTACGCCGCAAGCATTGTTAAAAAACTTTGGATTGAATTCGGAAACATTTGATGCAACTTGTGTAATTAAATTAAACGGAACATCAATCTATACACAAAATTGTACTGCTATAACTTTAGCAGCAGGGGCAGAACAAACCGTATCATTCCCTGATTTTACGGCTCCAGCAGCTAACGATCTTTATGAAATTACAGTAACCACAAATCTTACTGGTGATTTAGATCCTGCAAATGATAGTAGAACCGAAGGATTTGATACTTATACAACCCCCAGAGATATGGTGCTTCTTGAAATTGGTACAGGAACATGGTGTCAGTATTGTCCGGGAGCATCAATGGGTGCACATGATTTACTTACTAATGGAAAAGATGTTGCGGTAATTAAAAATCATAATGGCGATTCATTTACCAATTCATATTCAAATGCAAGAAATACTTATTACGGAATTAGCGGATATCCTACAGCAGTTTTTGATGGTGTTGAATATGTTGTTGGTGGAAGTAATACAGTAAGTATGTATACAACATATTTGCCAATTTACGAATCAAGAACAGTAAAAAATTCTGCCTATTCCGTTGAAATATATGGAGACAACAATGGATTGGATTATTCTTTAACAATTCGTGTTACCAAATTAGCTAATGTACCTGCTTCCTATAGTAATCTTGTATTACACCTTGCATTAACTGAATCTGATATTCCATTTAACTGGCAAGGACAAACAATCGTTCATAATGCTCAAAGATTGATGGCTCCTAATGAACTTGGAACAGCATTAGATTTTTCATCAAGCAATACTGTTGATATTAATTTAAACTTTACAATGAATGCAGCTTGGGTTGTTGATAATTGTGAACTGGTTTCATTTATCCAAAATCTTGATGGAAAAGAAATTTTGCAAGGAACAAAAGTTGCTATACCTGATTTATCAGTATTACCAGTTGAGTTAACGTCATTTAGTGCAGCAGCTGTAGATGGTAATGTAAATCTAAACTGGACAACAGCAACAGAAATAAATAATTCCGGTTTTGAAATTGAAAGATCATTTGATAGTAAAACCTTTTTTACTGTTGGATTTGTAAAAGGATTTGGAACAACAACAGAACCCAGATCATATTCATTTAGCGAAAAACAAACCAGCAAAGGTGCAGAACCAATTTATTATAGATTAAAACAAATTGATTTTAATGGTTCATTTAGTTATAGCGATGTTGTTTCTGTAGTATTTGATATCCCAACAGAATATGCACTTGTACAAAATTATCCTAACCCGTTTAACCCAAGTACAAAAATAAAATATTCTGTTCCGCAAAACGGATTAGTTTCAATAGTTGTTTATGATTTAACAGGGCAACAAGTTGCAACATTGTTAAACGAAATTAAAACTCCGGGAAATTATGAGATCGATTTTAACGCAGTTGGTTTATCATCTGGTGTATATTTTTATAGAATGACATCTGGTGATTTTACACAAGTTAAAAAGATGAGTATTTTAAAGTAAGTATATTTTATGGTGAGGCACGCAAATGCCTCACCAATTATTTTAGGATCTATTAAGTATTAATTATTAGGATTAGCGATGAACAAGTTTTCTAAAACATTTGTTACTGTTTTATTTTTTCTTTTTATAATGAGTTCAATTAAAGCGCAGGATATTCAAGTTATTGTGCATGAGACTCATAAAGACAGCACACTTGGCAGCGAAATTGTTTTTGATTTTGAAATTATAAACATATCTAGCTTTGAACAAAGTGTTTTTGCAACAAGAACAATAAACACTCTTCCTTCAGGCTGGTACTCATCACTTTGTTTTGCACAAAATTGTTTTCCATCGCAATTAGATAGCGTAGCAACCACGCCGGATTTTAATACTCCTCCTCTTGCTGCAGGGGATACACTAAAGTCATCACTTCATGTTACAGCGCTCAATATAAACGGTACTGCAAATGTTCAAGTGCAAATCGGAACTTTTAGAAATCCAACAGCAAGAACAGTTATAGATTTTGAAGCAACAACTCTTCCAAACTCTGTTGAGGAGGATGGTTCTTTAATAAAGGATTATTATCTCGGGCAGAATTATCCAAATCCATTTAATCCAACTACAAAAATTAATTTTGGATTAAAAAAATCCGGAAATGTAGAAATAACTCTGTATAACATTCTTGGTAACAAAGTAGCTACGATATTGAAAGAATATAAATCGGCAGGTAATCACACAGTAAATTTTAATGGCGCAAATCTTAGCAGTGGCGCTTATTTGTATAAAATCGTTTCAAATGGATTTGTTCAAACAAAAAAAATGTTGTTAGTGAAGTGACGATGACACTTCAGTATAAAATCCCGTTGGGATTGCGGATAAAATAATTTATTCAATTTATCAATAAACATTTAACAAACATTGTTTTATATGAGAGCATTATTTTTTTTGATATCCATTTTGAAACACCGGAGAACTAGATGAAAATATTCTTATTGGTTTTTTTAACATTCATTTTGCCCTTATCATTATTTGCTCAAAACGATGAAGAGATAACCGGGAAAAAAGCGCCAAACTTTAAACTTGTAAACTTAGACGGTAAATATGTTGAGTTAAATAGCGTTACAGGCAACGGTCCAATTCTAATCAGTTTTTGGGCAACGTGGTGTAAACCATGCTTAGAAGAAATGGTTGAATACAATAAGATGTATGAAGAGTTTAAAGATAGTGGATTTGTAATGCTTGCCATTTCAACAGATAATGAAAAAACAATTGCAAAAGTAAAACCATATATAAAATCTAAAGATTACAAATTTCCTGTTTTGCTTGATACAAACAGTGAAGTTGCAAGAAAATATTACGCGCAGCAAATGCCATACACGGTGCTTGTTGATAAAAGCGGAAACATTGTATACTCTCACCTTGGTTATATGAAAGGTGATGAAAAAAAAGTTGAAAGCCTTATAATAGGGCTTATAGCTAAGTAGATTTTTAGTCGATTAAATTTTTAGCGTGATTTTTCTGAAAAATAATTTTATTGCAAATCAAAAAAATGAAAAATAGAACTTACCTTTTTGTTATAGTATTACTACTAATCATTACAACAAAAAATTATTCACAGAGTAGCAACGATTGGTTTTTAATGCCCGATGGTTTGGGCATGTCAAATCAACTTGAATACTCTTATAACACAAAAGATAAAACCGAAATATTTGAAAACTGGTTAACACTTGATTACACGAAGAATATTTTTAGTGCAGGAATAAGATTTGAAGCATTTCAGCCAAACGACCCCGATCCTTCTGTAAGCAGAGGCAAAGATAAGTATGCTGATATTGCTTATAAATATTTTTCTGTTGATGTTGGCGATGTTGAAGAAGGAATAAACATAGTTGCAGGAAATTTTTATAAACTTTTTGGTCGCGGATTAATTTTAAAAAGTTATGAAGATAGAAACATAAGAGTTGATAATAATTTACTTGGAGTAAAAGTAGAAGCTAACTATATGGGATTTACACTTGCAGCGCTTTCTGGATCGGCAGCAAACTCAAACAATGAAAGAAACGATATTCTTCACGCAGCTGATTTACAATACAATGGATTTGATATTGTAAAACTTGGTGCAACATTTGCGTCCAATCAACCGGCAATTGAAGAACTTGCAAGAACAACACTTGCATCTTTTAGAATTCAACCATCATACTGGAACTTAGATGGTTATGCTGAATATGGAATTAAAAGGAATAAAGATATTCAATTTGGTGCTTTCCAAAATAACGAATCAAAAATTGGTGAAGCATTTTACGGAAGTTTAAATTTTTATTATGATGTTTTTTCAATCGTTGGAGAATATAAGCATTATGATAATTATGCATTTACATCAAGCGACGGAACAATTTTTTATAACACCGCGCCATCACTTAGAAAAGAATATACATATCAACTTTTAAATCGTCATCCATCACCACTTGATCAATCAAATGAAGAAGGTTATGCTATAGAGGCTAACTATAACTTTTCAGATGAAACTTCATTGATTGCAAATTATGGAATAACTCAAACGTTGCCCACAAGCTCATATTACCAGCGTGTAAACGATTTAGCACTTCCAATCGCAACACAATTAAAAGAATTATATTTACAGGCCACGCACAGCTGGAATGAATCCATAACAACGATTGCGGCATTAGGGTATAATGAAGAATTATCTGCAAACACACAAAGCATTACTCCGATTTTAGAAAACAAATTTTACTTTGATGATGTAAACACAATTAAAGTTGTATTAGAACACCAGCAAACAGAAAATCTAAATACAGATGAAATGTATTACAACGATGTATTAGCTTTAGAATATTTACGCTCCCCAAGTTTTAATGTATCAATTGTTACAGAAATGCAAACAAGAGAACCGCAAGAAGATAGATTAGTAAGAAAATTATGGAGCTTTATACAATTTGGATATAAACTAAGCAATCATACTGATCTTAGTTTGTTGGTAGGATCAAGACAAGCAGGAAACATTTGTATCGGCGGAGTATGTAGATATGAGCCAGCATTTCAAGGAATTGAATTTAAAATGTTAACTAGATTGTAAGCAAATTTGTCTATCTTGGAACTAAAAATTTGCCAAACACTAATTATTTGGCGACAAAACTTTTTTTTTTTATTGTTGACTTTGTCAATAATTTTTAGGACGTTCCCATATAAAATTAAAATAATTTTAATAAAGGATGATTTTACTGACTGATTGATACTAAGATTTAACATTTGTTAAAAATTCCGCATAATAGTTGATTAAAGTAATTGTTTTATTATTACTTTTTTAATCTCAAACTATTCCTCTTTCAATCACTCAGAAATATTAGACGACTCTATATATTATTTTGTTCGCAGTATTTCGTTTTTATTTGTAAATAAAGTCAAGAATTATTCTATCTTGGAGAGATGAGAGCAAAAATAGTTGACTACATTTTGAATCAACATTTTTATCCCTTCAAATAGAAGCTTAAGTAAGTGAAAGAATTTTATTCTTTAATTATTAGTTTCTCTACTCATTAATCAAATATTTTACGAGGAGGTAAAATGAGAATACCTTACAAAAATAAACTGTTGGTGGCAATGTTATTTGGCATCTTAGTTTATGTTGTTGGCTGTGTCGATACTAGCGTCCAAACTATTCCCGAAAGTATCAATTATACCAGTCAATTAAAAGTTGTAAACTTAGTTAGTGGAGGTGGAACGGCCACAATCTCACTTAACAATCAATCCCTTGGTTCTTTGGATTTTGGAGCGGAACTTCCAAATGCTCAAGCAGCTTTTTTAAATATTCCCTCAGGAAATAAAGTTCTCAATGTAACCTTTACAGGAGGCACTGCAAAAGAATATAGATTTGCTGCTGATACTGAATATAAATTGCGAGTATTTTTGGTTGGAACTCCTGCAGATGCCCAGGTTATAAAAGTTCTACAGAGATATACTTGGCAAACCAAAGATTCTCCTAACGGAGCTTTACTTTTTCCTGCCGATACAGGGTTCGTCTCATTTTTTAATGGTTCAACTGATGCAACTATTAATGGTGTTACTATAAATGATACCCTGGATATAGAGTTTGCTTCACCACTTGCGCTTGGTGGAGTTAGTGGAAGAACTAAACTAAAAGCTGGGAATTATTCATTTAAAGTTGCTTATAACGATTCTCTTGAAACATCTTTTGATTATACAGTTGGCGCTAAAAGTAGATATACTGTAGTGATTTATGATACAGTAGGTAGTATAAAAAATTCAGTTCTCGTTGATGATTAAAAAAGTTAATAAATAACGGAGGAAAAATATGTTTCCAAAATTTTATAAAATATTACTTTTAACTCTATTTGCTACTTCCATTGCTTTTTCACAAGCAGGTAGAATTTCAGGTAAAGTTACCGATCAAGAAACAGGCGAAGCATTAGTAGGTGCAAACGTTATTCTTGTAGGAACAAGTTTAGGTGCGGCAACAGACATTAACGGTGAATATGTGGTTAATAATGTTACTGCAGGGCAGTATAATGTTCGTGCTTCTTATATCGGTTATCAAGATATGACAATTAGTAATTTAAAAGTTACATCTGGCTTAACTGCTGAAGCAAATTACAAATTAAACTTAAAAGGTTTTTCTACATCAGACGTTGTAATCGTTTCTGAAAGACCGCTTATTGAAAAAAGTTCAACCAACGCTGTAAGAATTATTGGCGGAGATGATTTTAGTAATCTTGCCGAAAGAAATCTAAATGCTGTTGTTGCATTGCAGCCGGGTGTTGTTAGACAAAACGGATTAACATTCATTCGTGGTAGCAGACCAGATGAGACTGGTTATACAGTAGAAGGTTCAGATGTTAAAAACGTACTTAATAGAAATGGTGGATCTTTAGTAACTCTTACTCCCGATGCATTACAAGAAGTTCTTGTACAAGCAGGTGGATATACTGCAGAATTTGGAAATGCAAACGCAGGTATCGTATCGTCAGAGTTTAGAACAGGAACCAGCGATTATCATTTTTCTCTAAGAGCTGAAACAGACAATTTTGGTAATTTTCCTGGTGAAAAATTCTTAGGAACGTATTCATACGGTTATTCTGATTATGTTGTCACACTTAGTGGTCCAATCTTTACAGATAAATTGAAACTGTTTATATCTGGTGAAAATGCATTTATGAGAGATAACAATCCTAAGTTTTTCGAAAGTAATCCAACAGCATTTTCAGATGGTGCTTTGTTAGATACTACTAAAGTATATGATACTGGTTTTTTTGGTGGTTCAACATCTGAATATCAATATCTTACTTGGGATGCAGGAAACATTCCTGGTTTAATGGATAATAGATATACCATAAACAGTACATTATTGTTTGATAATAATCCATTGATATTAAGACTTGCAACCGCATTTACAAAACAAAGCCAAAGAACAGCAAACACTAATATTAATTTATTTAATGCTGGTCGTTTAGCTCAAACGGATGATTCAAATTTATTATTAAATCTTAAAGGCACATATATTTTATCATCAAATTCATTTTTGGATGCTAATATTGGATACTTTGATTCACGTACAAAAGTGCATGATCCTAATTTTGAAGATAATTTTTTAGCTTACAGTGATAGTTTAGCTGGTGCTGCTCTTGGATGGAATTATACTAATTATACATCTAGCCCAGATCCTTATGATTTTTATGGTTTCCCTTTTAATAGACCGGGAACATTATTATCTGGATATAGAAAAGATCATAATAATTATTTCAGTGGATCACTTGCTTATACAGGTCAATTAGATGTGCATGCATTAAAGATTGGTGGTTCTTTCCAAAGATGGACTGTAAGACGTTATCAACAACTTGATGCTAGTGACTTCCTACAAGTAGTTAGATCAAATCCAGATGCTGCAAGAGATTCATTGGCCAACTTGATTGGTACTACAATGTATACAAACATGAATAATTTTGGTTTTGATGTTTTTGGAAATGAAACCGATGAAGAAGGTCTTTTTGCTCCCAAGCATCCCGTTCTTGGTTCAGCTTATTTAGTTGATAGAATAGAGGTTAATGATATTATCATTAATGCTGGATTAAGATATGATTATATTGATATGGATAGCTGGGCATGGACAAATCCATTACTTCCAACTATCGATAGAATTACTCATTTAATACCAGACTCAGCCTTTACTGATGGTAGTACGTTCAATTATATATCCCCTAGATTAGGATTTGCATTCCCTGTAACAGATCAAACAGTATTCCATTTACAATATGGTAAATTCGTTCAATCACCTAGTTTGGATGTAGCATATCGTGGTGTTTACCAGGCAGCTCAACAAATTGTTGGTGCAAATTTATTTACAAATCCGATTGCTTATAATCCTAAACCAATAAGAACAACTCAATACGAAATTGGGTTCTCTCATCAGTTTACAGATTTTGCCGCATTTGATATTACAGCATTCTATAAGGATATCAAAGGACAACTTCAGTATGTTGTTATAAATACTGCACCTGGTGCATTGAGAAGTAAATATAATGTATTTGCTAATCAAGATTTTGCAACCACAAAAGGTCTTGAGTTAAGCTTTAAATTAAGAAGAATTGAAAGAGTTCGTGCTGAAATGAATTATACTTATTCATCAGCTCAAGGAACAAACTCGCTTTCAAACAGCGGCGTTGGTTCTACTGAAGTTAATGGTAACGTTCCAACTATGCTAATACCACTAGATTATAATCAAACACATCGAGGCTCTATCTTTTTAGATTATAGTTTTGATAAGGGTGATGGTGGTTCTATTCTTGAACAGTCAGGCATCAATGTTCTTTTTACATTTAACAGTGGTCACCCATTTACTTACTCTCAAACAGGTGGATTGGGACAGGCTTCTGCTTGGACTGGTGGAATTACACCAATTGGAACAGGGGATACTAGAGGTAGAAGACCAATTGGTCCTATTAATTCTGCAACAACCCCGTGGACCTATAATGTGGATTTAAGAATTCATAAAACGATAAACATCTTTCAATTAGATTTTGATATTTATTTTTCAGTCCAAAATCTACTTAACACTAAAAACGTTACAAATGTTTATGATAAAACAGGTAACGCATACAATGATGGTTTCTTAAACACAGAAGATGGACAAAACATTATAGCAGGTGAAAGATATACAGATAGATTTGCTGACTTATACAGGTCAATTAATTATGGTAATAGACAATCAGCATTTAATGTATACGGTTATGATTTATTTAGTGCCCCAAGACAAATGCGACTTGGTGTTTTGATTAATTATTAATTTATTGAGAGAATTTTATGTCGCTCCATGAAAAATATAAATTTGCGGAGGTTATTTAATATGAAAAAATCTAAATATTTGAGTTTTATACTGATATTTATTTTCCTTATTTCTTCGCCCTTTAGCTTACATGCTAATTATAAGGGAAATGATAAGGATAAAGGGAAAAAACCACTTCAGAAAACTAATGTAAATCCATCACAGAGTCTTATTAATATTAATAATATCTCCTGTTGGGTTAGTGAAGAAGGATTTCACGACTGGGTCGTGGCTTCTGGCTGGAATGGTGCATTTCCAAGTGGAACTACAGTTGGAGCAATCTTTGCTGAAGGGTTAGTTTGGGGAGGTAAAGTTAATGATGGCTCTACTCCTCTTGTTAGAGTAAATGGAAATACATACGGTACAGGATGTTCTCCAATTACAAGATTATATAGAGTTAGACCAGATTTTTTAACTGGCAATCTTCTTCAAGATGCTGCAACATTTAACAATGTTTCTACTGGCGCTGTTACCGCAGCGGACATTCAGGCATTAAGAGATCAATATCAAATTGATTGGAACCAATGGCCAGTTAATGAAGGAGCTCCATATAAAGATGTTGATCAAAATGGAACATATAATCCAGAAATAGATATTCCTGGAATTCCAGGGGCATCTCAAACATTGTTTATTAAATATAATGATGCTATTTCAGCTTCAAATTATGGTTCACCACCAATTGGACTTGAAGTATCAGAAACTTATTGGGCATACTCATATACAGGTGCTTTAGGAAATGTAATTTATAAGAAAGTTGATTTAGTATATAAAGGAACACCAACTTCCGCTGCTAACTCTAGCATTGATAGTATGTACATTGTTCAATGGGCTGATCCGGATGTTGGAGCCTCTGGTGATGACTTTGGAGGTTGCGATACTGCATTAAATTTAGGATATGCTTACAATTCAGGAACACCAGATGCTACTTATGATGGGCTTGGATTGGCTCCACCTGCTGCTGGATATGATTTTTTACAAGGTGTTTCAACTTATACAGGAAATCCAAACGATAGCGCAATGTTCAATCTTAAATGGAGAAAAGGATATAAGTATATTAATCCTAAACCGATGAGTTCTTACGCTTATTTTGCTGCCGGCGGAACCTGGGGTGACCCTGATTTTGAATATAATGGTACGTTAGAGTTTTATAACCTTATGAGGGGTTATTTACCTATCCCACGATATCCGAATTCTACTCCATTCCCCGAATCAGTTGCTGATGTTACATCCTTTGGGACATACTTATTATCAGGTAATCCTGTAGATGGCACCGGAAAATTAGATGGTGCAGTGGATGGTCCTGGCGATAGACGTATTATGGTTACTAATGGACCTATCACGATGCATCTTGGTGATACTGCACAAGTTGTAGTAGCATTGGTTGCTGGTATAGGTACAGATCATTTAAGCAGTGTAACCAATATGAAGAAGAACGATGAAACAGCTCAAATTGTTTTTGATCAGTTATTTCAATTACCATCTATCGATCCACCAGTTGTACAAATTGCTAACTTAGACCAGAAGCTAGTATTAAACTGGGGAAATGATGCTATCAGTATTGATAAAATTGAAAATTTTGCAGATAAAGATTATACATTTGAAGGCTATGAAGTTTATCAAATACCATCACCTTCCTCTTCATTAAGTGAAGGAGTACTATTGGGCACTTTTGATGTTGTAAATGGTGTTACAGCTATTTATGATACAGTACTGGATGTTAATGGTACAAGTATTCCTCAACTTTCAGCTGATGGTAAAGATGCAGGCGTACAAAGATATTTAAATATTGAGAATGATAAAATTAATGGAACCGATTTACGCAATGGACAAGAATATTATTTTGCTGTAGTATCATATGCATATAATCCTGCACCACTGCTTCCTTTTCATGCATTAAGATCTGCTTTTGTAATACAAACAGCTATTCCACAAACCGCACCTCCAGGTACAGTTTATAATGGTACAGTTGGTGATACTTTAGCAGTTGTTCATACTGGCGGAAGTGATGGAGATGCTATTGCAATTGTAGTTGATCCAACAGCATTAACCGGGCATACATATGAGGTTAAGTTTGATACCACAGGTGGAAATACTACCTGGAGTATATTAGACAAAACATTAAATACTACTGTTGTTTCAGGATTAACCAATCAAGCTGGTGGTGAAACCTATCCAATAGTGGATGGTATTATGGTTAAGGTAACAGGTCCTCAACCTGATTTCAAAGATTTTCAAGAAGTTTCTAATGCTAATGGCCCACACGATCCATCCTATGCTGCCTTCAGATTTAATGGTAGTGGTTTCCCAACAACATTAGCAGGAGATCCTGATAGACCAGATGCGAACCCATCAGGAACGAGATGGGGAATACATACTGGAGCTAACGGAAGTGGAAGCTTTGATTACACATTTTTTAAATCTCGAGTACTTCGTGGAAGTAATGGTACAAGACTAATACCTTACGATTATGAATTAAGATTTACTGCCGCTGGCGGTAAAGCTTATTTAGCTTTTACAAACGAAGCAAACGTTGATGTTCCATTTGAGATCTGGAATATTGGTATCGCTACACCTAATGATCCAAGTGATGACTACAGAATGATTCCTTGGGTTTTAGATAATCTTGAAAATAATGTTTTTGATCTTAGCGGATCAGACTGTCCAATTTCCGGTGGTGATAACGATGCAGAAACCGATTGGATATACTGGTATCAACCTGTTAATAAATCTGCAGGAACAGCAGGGTATGATTCTTATGTAAATAACCTTGCTTCTGGCGATACTACCGCAGCACTTGATGCTATTGGTGATGAAGTAATGGCAAGAATGGTATTGGTTAATTTTAATGGTGGAAGCGTTAGTGATCCTAACTTCCCAAATAATTTTACCGAACAAATACCTCCAACAGGCTCTGTATACAGGCTTATCAGCACAAAACCAAACGACGTAAATGATTCATTTACTTTCAATGCTCCAACTGTAGAGCAGAGTATGGCAAAAGCAAAAACTGATGTTGAAAAAATCAATGTATTCCCAAATCCTTATTATGGATATCATTATCGTGAAACATCACCAACTAATCACTATGTAACATTTAGTCATTTACCAGATAATGCAACAATTAGGGTATTTGATATTAGTGGTGTTTTAGTAAAGACAATTACTCACGAATCCACCAAAGGGCAGTTTGATTCTTGGGACTTACAAAATGATAATAACTACCCTGTTGCTAGTGGTATTTACATAGTGCATGTTGATATGCCTGAGTTAGGTACTACGAAAATATTAAAGTTAGCTGTTATTCAAGAACAACAAATGTTAAAAGTATATTGATATAAATACGAGGTACAAACAACACTCAGTTTGTACCTCAATTAAATTTTTAATTATTCGGAGGAATTTATGTTTCATTTGAAAAGAGTAATATTTCTACTTCTGATATTAAGCTTCTCAGTTGTTGAAACATTCGGTGGTGGTCAAAATCGTGCAGGTACTTCAGCAGCTCCAGAACTACGAATCCCAATAGGAGCAAGATACTTAGCAATGGTTGGAGCCCCGATTGCTTCAGTTACTGGCTTAGAAGCTATATATTGGAACCCAGCGGGAGTGGATCTCAGTTTAGCTTCCGCAAACGCATTATTTTCACATCGCACCTATCTTGCAGATATGAGCATGAACTATGCTGCAGTTAGTGGAAAAGTAGGCGATTTAGGTTCAATTGGATTGTCATTTAGATCTTTAAATATTGGAGATATAAATGTAACAACAATGGATCAGCCCGATGGAACTGGCCAAATTATAAGCCCGGGATATTTTGTTATTGGTTTAACATATTCAAAACAGCTTACTGATAAAGTTTCAATTGGTGCTAACTTCAATCTAATTAATGAAACTATTGATAAAGTGGCTTCAAGTGGATTTAGTTTTGATTTTGGTGTTTCGTATAAAAACTTATTTGATGTAAAAGGATTAGCTCTTGGCGTTGTAGTTAAAAATTTGGGTGGAACTATGAAGTTTAGTGGTAATGGATTATTTGTTCAAGCCAACGATCAAAGTTCGCAGAGAGGACCAACTTATTTGGCAATCGATGGAGCTTCTGCAGAATTACCATCTGAAATTGCGATTGGTTTATCTTATCTACAAAGTTTTGATGAAGAAAATTCATTATTACTATCCTCTTCATTCCAAAATAATAACTACGCATATGATGATTATAAATTTGGATTGGAGTATTCATACAAAAATCTATTATTTGTAAGAGGCGGTTATTTATTTTCACCTCAGTCAACTGACGGAACTCCAAATATTTTTCAGAATTATGCGGTTGGAGTTGGCGTAAATTTAAAAGAAGTTAGTAACATAGATGTTTCAGTTGATTATGCTTATGTTCCAGTAGAAATTTTTGATGCTAATCACGTCTTCTCAATTTCATTTGGGTTCTAATAATATTTCTACTTTATTTAACCCGTACCGATAAAATCGGTACGGGTTTTTTATTTTAAATGTTCATTACCTTTTCCATCCTCTATTAAAGCCGTTTGTGTATTTGATTAAGAGATTTGGATATTCTTTTGTGATTTTTTACTTCCAACTTTTCTAAATATTTTAGAAACAAATAAACAGGAGAAAAAATGAAAAGTACACTAGTGATAGGATTGATTATGCTTTTTACAATCTCGCTTTTACCACAGCAAAGCGAAGTTCCGTTAATTCCAATGAAAGATTTTTTTAAGAATGCAGAAAAACGCGGCTACCAGATCTCGCCTGATGGAGATTATCTTTCATTTATGCAGCCTGTTAATTCACGAATGAATGTGTTCGTTCAGAAGATAGGTGAAGAAACTGCAGTGCAAGTTACATTTGCAACCGAAAGAGATATTGCCGGTTATTTTTGGAAAGGTAACAATAGAATTATTTATATTCAGGATTCAAAAGGAGATGAAAATTTTAGATTGTTTGCTGTTGATCGAGATGGTAAAAATCAAAAAGATTTAACTCCGTATGATAAAGTTAGAGCCGGTATAGTTGATGATCTTGTTGATATGCCAAATGAAATGCTAATTCAGATGAACAAAGAAAATCCGCAAGTATTTGATGTTTATAGAATAAATGTAAACACAGGCGATATGACAGTGGTTGGACAAAATCCCGGAAACATTACCGGCTGGCAAACAGATCATAATGGTAAGTTAAGAATAGCAATAACAACTGACGGTGTAAACACAAGCATTCTTTATCGTAATAATGAAAACGAAGAATTTAAAACTCTTATCACAACTTCTTTTAAAGAAACATTAGCTCCGCGTTTCTTTACGTTTGATAATAAAAATCTTTATATGGCATCAAACATTGGAAGAGATAAATCTGCTATTGTTGAATATGATCTTGCAAACAATAAAGAAATAAAAGTTCTTTATCAAAATTCCGAGTATGATGTTGATGGATTAAATTTTCAAGAAAAAATAAAGTGTTAACATATGCTAATTATACTGGATGGAAACAGGAATACTATTTTTTTAATAAAGAAGCCGAAAACATTTATAATGATTTAAAATCAAAACTAGGCGGAAAAGAATTTTTTGTATCAGGCATCAACAAGAATGAAGATAAACTTTTAGTTAGAACTTATACAGATAAATCTTTAGGTGCATTCTATTTTTATGACACAAATACCAAACAAATAAAAAAACTTGCAGAAGTTAGTCCCTGGATTAACGAAGAACAAATGGCTGATCAAAAGCCAATTACCTATAAAACAAGAGATGGTTTAATAATTCATGGTTATCTAACTTTACCAAAAGGTGTTGATCCAAAAAATCTTCCTGTTGTTGTAAATCCACACGGCGGACCATGGGCAAGAGATGGATGGGGATTTAATCCGGAAGTTCAGTTTCTTGCAAACAGAGGTTACGCAGTATTGCAAATGAACTTTAGAGGTTCAACTGGATATGGTAGAGAATTTTGGGAAAAGAGTTTTAAACAATGGGGCAAAACAATGCAGGATGATATTTCTGATGGCGTTCAATGGTTGATTGCTGAAGGTATCGCTGATCCAAAACGAGTTGCAATTTATGGCGGGTCTTATGGTGGTTATGCAACTTTGGCCGGATTAACTTTTTCACCAGAACTTTATGCTTGTGGTGTTGACTATGTCGGAGTCTCAAATCTTTTTACATTCCAAAATTCGATTCCACCTTACTGGGAACCGTTTAAAGAAATGCTTTATGAGATGGTTGGGCATCCACAAAAAGATTCTTTACTGTTAAGAGATGCTTCTCCGGTTTTTCACGTTGATAAGATTATAGCTCCGTTATTAATTGCTCAAGGAAAAAATGATCCAAGAGTAAATAAAGATGAATCTGATCAAATGGTTGAAGCATTAAAGAAAAAGGGCATTGATGTTCCTTATATGGTTAAAGATAATGAAGGACATGGATTTAGAAACGAAGAAAACAGATTTGATTTTTATGGTGCAATGGAACAATTCTTTTTTAAACATCTTGGTGGAAGAGCTGCTGAGTTGAAGGAAGAAAAGAATTAAATAATTTGTTGTCATCACGAGCGAAGCGAAGTGATCTGACAGATTGCTTCACTTCGTTCGCAATGACAGCCCTGTTTTTAAGCTGCCAACTGCCTATCTTTTTTATTGTAGTACCACTTATAAACAATCAAAGCAAAAGCTGAAAAAATTCCGATTGCAGCAAAATAATACCAAATGGTGTGTGCATCAGTATAGTAAGCAGCTTTTTCCAACTCAGTAATTCCTTGCGGTAATGTGTTTGGATCCGGACAATATTTTTCTAACAAGAAACCGGACATTACTCCGCCAGCAATGTAAGAAACAAATGAATGAAGATGACTGAAACCAAGATAAATTCCTTCTTCGCCTTTTGGCGCTTGGAGAGAAAAGTATTCTAAAAACCTCGGCGAGATGAAACATTCGGCTAAACCCTGCAAACTAATTCCTACAACCATCATAATTGTATATGGATGAAATAAAAGTCCAGCTAAAGGAATTTCATTACCGGCAATGTTTTGCAGCCAGGGACCAAGTGACATTGAAAACGCTGAAAGCGGCATTATAAACATTCCGATAAGCATAGAATTAACAGCAGTATGTTTTTTCATAACTTGCGTTACAATAAGAACAAATACAACTACTATAAATGGATTTACATTTGCAATCCACTCAGGATTTGCTTCTTGCCCAACAATTCTAAGAACAAACTTTGGCATGGTTTGGTAAAGCTGGGCCTGAATTAACCAGAATCCAGAAATAATAAGAGTTAAAACTATTAATCTTGAATTAGTTAATATTTTAACTAAGCCGTTAAAAATATCTTTAAATGATTTTCGTTCAGTTTTTAACTCTAGATTTCTAAAAAGAAAAATCGCAATTATTAATGCTATAAAAGACACTCCTGCAGAAAAGAAATTAATGTATTCTAAACCAATTCCTTTTCGTATCCATGGAACAACAGTTTTACCGCTGAAAGCACCAATATTTACCATCCAATAAAAAATGGAAAAAGCTCTTGCTCGATTTATTTCATCAGAAGTTTTTGCAACTGTTCCGGTGATTAATGGTTTAATAAATGAAGCCCCGATCATCAAAACAGTAAGGAAAAATAGAACGCTATATTTTGAATGAGTTACACCAAGAAAAAAATATCCGATTGTTAGTAAACCAAAGGCAACTATCAAACCATTTTTAAATCCAATTCTATCACTTATTGCTCCAGAAAATGGTGGAAGAAAATATAAAAAACCAGCAAATAAACCACTTATTGTTCCGCTCATTACATCTGAAAATCCAACAAGATCAGTAAGGTAAACAGTTAGTAAAATAAAAAAACCATAGTAAGCTGCACGCTCACAAAGTTCCATTAAGTTTGCAAGCCAAAAATCTTTTGGAAATTTCCAGCCTGGTTTTTGAGTCATCTCAATTGTGTTAGCAGCTATTGGATTAGACACTATAAACCTCTCTATTTGGAAGAATTTGAAAGATGCAAGATATGAATTTTATTTTCTTATGCAATCATTTTTCCTTTGGAACAAACTTAAGTGAACCAGAATTAATACAAAACCTTAATCCTGTCGGTGGCGGTCCATCATCAAAAACGTGACCGAGATGTCCATCGCATTTTGCACACATAACTTCTGTTCTTTTCATTCCAAAATTTTTATCTTCTTTGTAGACAATTCTTTTTTTCTCAATCGGTTCAAAATAGCTTGGCCAGCCGCAGCCGGAATCAAACTTTGTATCTGATTCAAAAAGTTCTGTTCCGCAAGCAGCGCAAATGTAAATCCCAATTTCATGATGATCCCAATATTTTCCAGTAAAGGCACGTTCAGTTCCTTTTTCGCGTAAGATTCTATACTGTTCCTGTGATAATTCTTTTTTCCATTCTTCATCGGTCTTAACAAGCTTTTCATTCATACTTTCACCTTTATGTTTAGTAGTATCAGAGTTAATTAAATTAGAAACTTTTGCCATTGTTGTTGAATCTGGAGAATTAAAATAAATCAATAAACTTGTTATGCTAATAATTACTAAAAATACAATTGAGATTTTCATTATAAATCACCTTTGACTAGTTATATTTACAAACAAAATAAAACGCATTTTGGTTGCAGAATATTCCTTTAAAAAAACTTATTATCAACACAATAATTTTAGAAAAATCAATTAAGAACAGTTCTTAAAATCAGGAGTTATTATGGAATTAAAAGATGTAATTGAAAAAAGGGCCAGCATAAGAATGTTTACTGATGAAAAGGTTCCCATTAATGATGTTAAGGAAATGATTAGAAGAGCAGGGCTTGCGCCAAGCATTAATAATTCGCAGCCATGGAAGTTTATTACAATTATTAATGAAGAAATAATTGAGCAAATGGGGAAAATCGTTCAACAAAAAGTTTTAGAATATTTTCCGCACGAAAACATTAAAGAAAAAATGATGGCTCAAGCAAAAGTTTTAAGATTTTCATCATTTTTTATGGATGCACCAGTTATCGTTGCTGTTGAGATGAGTCCTTACAAAACAGTGATTGAGGAGTTATTAAAGGGAAGAGAATTAAGTTTAGAAAATGTAAATCGATTAAGAAATTTTCCCAACATTCAATCAATTGGTGCTGCTGTAGAAAATTTAATCTTATCAGCGTTTGATTTAGGTTACGGAGCTTGCTGGCTTTCCGGATTACTGATTGCAAGAAATGAACTTGAAGAATTACTTGGTATAACATCTCCAAATACTCTTGCAGCGTGTGTTGCTGTTGGTCATCCAAGAGAAATAATTGCACAGAGAGATAAAAAATCTTTTGATGAAATTTTTGAACTTATAGATTAGACTTACTAATTTTTCTTATCGAGGAAATTGATGGCGGCAACAAATATCCACAAGCCGCCATTCTTCCAATCACAAAAGCTATTGTTGCTGCAACGGCACCAACGAGAGAAAAATATTTTATACAAATAGCTACAACAATTATAATCCCAACAAATTCAATTGCAGTTCCGTAAGTTATTTGTTTTGTTTCGTTTGCTTTAACTAGAACAGCACGTTGAAAACTAATTAGAACGGTTAGGGCCGGAAAGAACGACATAATCATCAGTGGAAGTTTTGCAAACTCAGTTAAAGATTCTGATAATCCTGAAACATCTTTAAACCATATTTCAGCAAGTGGAGTAAATGCTATTAACATTAAAGTTCCGGCAACAAACATAGCAAGTTTAATCGCAAATCTTTTTAACTCTTGAAACCCAGCCATATTATCACCGATTAAAGCAACTACAACTTCCTGATACGACAACCCTAACCCTCGAAAAATAAAAACAAATGACGTTACTACAGGCATAACTGCAAAAGACTCAAGAGGCATTTTGCTTTGTCCGATAAAAAAAGTTACAAATGGTTGTATGCCAAGTGTTAGCAAAGATGTAAGCGCAAGCGGGTAATAAAATTTTACAATTTCTTTTATTGTTAATTCACTTTGTGTTGCGGATCCCTGAGATTTTAATTTTACTAGAAATTTCTTAACCATTAGTTTACTGGCGATAGCTTCACATATTACCGCTGTTGATAACGCGCTTGCGCCAACAACAACTCCCGGAATATTAGTAAACTTATACAAGATAAATGCGGTTATGCTCATTGAGATTAATCGTATAATCGTTCCGTAAGCGACTAATCTTGTTAAATTATTTCGGATTAGAATTCCCTGATAAAATCTACGGTAACCAATAGCGCCAGGCCAGGGAATTAATATCATAACGGCAAGATGTGTTAAGTAAGAAACCTCTCGCGGTAAACCAATTAAATCATCCGCTATAAAATAAAATATAGGTGGAATAGCTAAGACTATCATTGCTACCGTAAGCGATGCGCTGAGAATGTAATTAAACTTTCTTAATTGTTTAAATGATTGATAATTTTTTACAAGAGCAGTTGAAGCACTCATCATCATAATAACCGGCGCTTCGATTATTAAAGCGAGTGAAAACGCAATTCCGTATGCGGCAAGATTAAATTTGGGTTCTGCAAGTCTAGCAATTAATGCTGAAAGATAAGGACCTTCTAAAGACATCATCAGCCAGGTAGCTGCTAAAGGAATCCAGAAAGTTAAAATTGTTTTTTGAGTTAGTTCGTGTTTTAAGTTCAAAATATCTGTAAGAATTTATATTCAAACATAAAGATAATTTTATAATGGATAGATATTATTGTTAAATTAATATCACAAAAAGATAATTTTAAAACAGGAGAGGTTACAATGAAGACTTTCATTTCATCACTGTTAATATTTATTCTCATCATTTCAATTGGCTGCACAGACAAACCTAAAACTAAAATTAGCGAAGACATTAAGAAGGGGTTGAGAAAAGATGCTAAAGAATTTATGGAATCACTTAAAACAATTCTTGTTAAAGAGATGCAAACAAATGGTGTAGTTGCCGCAGTGTCTGTTTGCTCTGATACAGCACAGGTTTTAACTAATAATTACGGTGTTAAAAAGGGAATTTATATTAAACGGGTTTCATTTAAGAATCGAAATGAAAATGATGCTCCAAACAAAATTGAAGCCGAAGCTCTCAAAACTTTTGAAGAATTAAAACGAAAAGGTGAGCTTAAAGAAACCACAGAATACTTTACCACTATCGAGGAAGATGGAATAACTTCCGTTATTTATTTAAAACCCATTTTAGTTCAAGCACCTTGTTTAAGCTGTCACGGTTCATTGGACCAAATTGGACTGGAAGTTAAAGATGTTATTAGAAAAAAATATCGGAATGATAAAGCGACAGGTTATCAACTCGATGATTTGCGTGGTGCAGTTTCAATTCAAAAAACTTTGTAGTTGAGGAAAATAAAATGGTAAAAGATTATCCTAAGTATAGCGTTCCGAGCATCACATCAATTCAGGATATGTTGCTACGTTCTGCAAAAGAATATAGCAATAAACTTGCGCTTGAGGATTTAAATGATACGCCGATTTCGAATGTAACATTTAAACAACTTAACGAGTATGTTATAAGATTTGGCAAAGCGCTTTTTGATATTGGAATTAAAGAACGAGATCACATTGCGGTGATTAGTGAAAATCGTGTGCAATGGTCGCTTACATACTTTACAACAATGTGCTTTAATATGGTTATTGTGCCGATTGACAAAAACTTAAACCATAACGAAGTATTAAATATCATACACGAATCTGAAGCTAAGGCAATAGTTTTTTCTGATGGTTTTGAACCATTGATGAAAGAAAAAAGAGATTCACTGCTTAATCTTAAGTATTACATAAATATGGATTCGAAAGAACATAAAGACGGAATTCTTTCGATGACAAAAATGATTGAAAAACAATCAGCTACAATTGAAAGATTACCTTATGTAAATCCCGATGTAATGGCAGAAATTATTTTTACTTCCGGATCACTTGGCAGAGCAAAAGGAGTAATGCTAACACAAAAAAACATTGCATCAAATCTTATGGCAATGACAAGCATGATTCAGATTACTCCCGAAGATAGATTTCTTTCTGTACTTCCGATTCATCACAAGTATGAATGTACTTGCGGGTTATTATGTCCTTTATATGCCGGTGGATCAGCACACTATGCTCGTTCATTAAAAACTGTTGTTGATGATCTGCAAAAAGTTAAAGCTACAATCCTTCTTGGGGTTCCTTTACTTTACGATAAAATGTTTAAGAAAATTTATAAAGGAATTCAAGAAGACAAATTAAAATCAGTAATTGTTCCTCCATTAATTTCGCTCACAAATATTTTTGAAATATTCGGATGGAAGAGTTCTAAGAAATTAATTTTTAAAGAACTTCATCATAAGTTTGGAGGACACATAAGATTGTTTATTGCAGGCGGCGCCGCTCCTGATCCAAAAGTTGCAAAAGGATTGCGAGAACTTGGATTTAATTTTGTTCAGGGTTATGGATTGACTGAAACATCACCAATTGTTGCACTTAATCGTTTATATAGTTTTAAAGACAATGCAGCTGGCTTACCTTTGCCAGGACTTGAAATCAAAATCAATAATGCTAATGAGTATGGTATTGGAGAAATTTATATTAAAGGCAAAAGTGTAATGCTTGGTTATTATAAAAATCAAAAACTTACAGATGAGGCTTTTGATGATAGTTGGTTTAAAACCGGAGACATTGGCTTTTTTGATGAAGATGGATTTTTGCATATAAATGGAAGACAAAAAAATGTTATAATCTCGAAAAGTGGAGAAAATGTTTTTCCTGAAGAGATTGAAGATATACTTAACAGAAATCCGTTTGTACAGGAATGTATGGTTTTTGGTGAGGAAGATGAAAAGCATACTGAAATTATTGGCGTGCAAATAGTAACTGATGCAGAAGCCTTTATTGAATTTTCAGAAAAAAATAAAGTTAAGATTACTCCTGAACTTGTTAATGATATAATTTCTGAAGCAGTTAAGGAAACAAATAAAGAGCTTCCTGCATTTAAGCAGATAAGAAAGTTTTATGTTCGTGATAGTGAGTTTGAAAAAACCACAACTCAGAAGATTAAAAGGTATCTGGTGAAGAATATTCACTGAAAAATTATGTACTCATCAATCTGTCCAAACTGCGGAGAGAAATCCGAACAAGAAACTAAAGACTGCCCCAGTTGTGGTTTTGAGAAAATCGAAATCGTAAATAAAAATAGCATCTTTAAAAGTATTAATGATACACTTGTAAGCAAGCTATACTTTCTTGATTATCCACAATTATATGTAACCATTATTACAAGATTAGTAATGATGCTGTTTACTATTTTCGTCCTTCCAGATTTCATTTCTAACAGCGAGTTTTTCTGGATGGTAATTGGAATTTTTTCTGTTTATGGTTTGATAAAAGAAATTGCAAAAACACACACAAGATTCATTGTTGTTTATAAACTTTGTAAAACACTGTTGTTCGCTTACTTTGGCGCTGGGTTTGGCAATCTAATCTCTCATGCAGGAAGTATGGTTTATTTTAAAATCAGTTATTATTTTAATCTTAACTTTATGTATGATGAAATAAGTAAAGCAAACGCAATGATTTTAGTCGGAGCAGTTGCAGGAATTGGAGTTATGATATTAATAAATTACTTCGGTGATGAATTTAAAGTTGATAAAAGTAATTCTGAAGACGAAAAGATTTAACTCTCCGATAACATTTTTGTAAAGAATTTTTTTATTGAATTCACTTTTTCATTGAGTGAAAATTCTTTTTTTAACAAAATAGATTTACTTGCACCTTTGGGAAAATAATTCCAGTGAATCCTGGAATACATATTAGCGCATTTCTTTGTATGATTGATCATATACTCAATTGGATCGGGCTCACTATTATTTATCAAGTATAGTTCAATTTCCCAGATAATTTCAGAAAATATTTCCTGTTGTTTTTCAACATCATTTTTGTGATTCAATAAAAACTCAACAATAAAAATCTTGTCTTCGCCAATTCCAATTCTTGTTACCGGTCGCGGATCATTGCCAAACTTAAGTTCAAAATATCGATCTGATAAATCAACTTTTCCAGGCTGCCAGCACCATGATTCATTATTCATTTTACTTGTTCAATTTTCTTAATGGATGAGCTTCGGTGTTAAAGACAAACTTATTTAAATCCAATGTTTCTTCCGGTGCAAAAATTAAGTAAAGATATTTTAATGTTTCAGCTAAAAAGAAACTTTCCATCGAATCCATTTTTTCTTTACTCATTACACTTTTAAGAGATGCATAACCTTCATCTACTTTACAATACTCTTCTATGCTGTCAAAAAATGTTTTTCCCATTTCTAAATATTTTGGATTCTTTGTTTTCCTGTAAAGATAAAAAGCTGATTCAATATTTTCCGGGCGTAAGATATAATAAGGCGCAGTTACTTCAAAAGTTTTATAATTGATTTCTTCAGGCTCAATTCCAAAATGATTCCACATTTTATAACAGCTTTCCTGGATCTTTTCTGCTGTTGCAAGATCATCACCAAGCACAAGCATTGCAGGCATAAAAGCATCCAGCGCACCAAAAACAGTCTGAGTTTTTACTCCAGTGTTCATATCAGCGTGGGCATACCATAAACCCGTTTCAACCGAATCAAGCAAATATTTGTTAACAGATTTTATACTTTCATCATACATTGTTTTAAAATCTTCATCACCAAACAGCAAGTAAGCTTTTATAAGATATTCATAATAAGAATCGATCATTCCGCTTATATGCGAATCAGTATTTGTCCACTCACCGGTTTCAACATTTATTTGTGTTCCAACCAAACCAATTTTTGATCTACGATTGTAAACTTCTGTAATTGCATCTTTGGCTTTGTCATAAAATTCATTGTTTCCCGTTAACTTACTTAGCATACCAAATTCAAGCATTAAGGTTCCAATCTCTGCCGGATTGTTTATGCTGTCACGAAGTTCGCCGTTTTGTAAGTTAACATATCGGTAGGGCATTCCAGTTTTAGAATTGAAAACAGGAAGTAATCTATTGCCAAGATCTTCTGCTAAATCTAAAAATCTTTTGTCTCCATCTAGCTGATAAGCCGAGATCAATCCGCCAAGCAAACGGATTGTAACCTCAAAATTCTGAACAGAAATATTTTTGTTAAAATTTAATTTTTCAAAGATCAGTTTTTTTGCTTCTTCAGATTCTTCTTTCAACCCCATAAGCACCATTGTATCAAAAGCATCAACTGGCGTCATCAGCAAACTCTCGCCATACCAATTCCTAAATGTTTTACTTAACGGCTTTGGTTGATCTTGTCCCCACGCATATTTTTTGTATGCATTCCAGGCATGCTTAAATGCTTCTTTAATTTTTTCAGAATATTCTTTGTTATCAATCTCATCAACATTTGTAATCGTTGTCATTGATAGCGGGAACGATTCATGATTTGTCCAAAGATTATGATTTGGGTTATCACTCATTTCAAATTCAAGTAAACCACCATTCATAATATCATTATGAGTGATAAAACTTTTTGTAAGATTTGTGCCATTGAGTTTTGCGGAATTTATATAAATATTTTTATCAGAAAGATTATTTGCTTTGATTACAAACTTCTTACCATCAGAAAGATTTATGATTGCTTCATCAAACAATGGTGAACCAATTATATAATTTTGATCAGCCGGATTAAATGGATAAAAACCCAAAGCACTAAAAATGTACCACGCAGACATTTGCCCGCAATCTTCATTTCCGCAAAGTCCAGAAGGAGAATCATTATAAAGTGTAGTTAAGATTTGATGAACTTTTTGTTGTGTTTTCCAGGGTTGCCCAACAAAATTATAAAGATATGAAATGTGCTGGCTAGGTTCGTTACCGTGTGCATATTGTCCAACCATTCCAGAAATATCACTACTTGGATTTTCACCATCAAGTTTTGAATCAATTGAGAAAAGCAAATCTAGTTTTTGTGTAAACTTTTCTTTTCTGCCAATTAAACTAATTAATCCTTCAACATCTTGCGGGACGAACCAGGAATATTGCCAGGCATTTCCTTCGGTGTATTCGTTGTTTCTATGTTCAGATGATCTTGGATTAAAAGTAGTCTTCCATTTTCCATCGCTTAACTTTGCACGCATAAAATTTGTTGTTGGATCAAAAAGATTTCTGTAATACTCAGCACGATTTGAAAAGTATTTGTAGTCTTCTTCTTTATCAAGAAATATTGCAACCTGAGCAATACACCAATCATCATAAGCATACTCAAGAGTTTTAGAAACTGATTCAACTTCCTTATCATCTGCAATGTAACCAAGTTTTTTGTATGAGTTTAATCCAAGATGATCTTGCATTGCAGATTTTTTCATCGCATCGTAAGCATGATTAACATCAAAACCGTTAAAGCCTTTTAGTATTGCATCTGCTATAACAGGAACTGCGTGATAACCAATCATTGTTCCTGTTTCATTTCCAAGAAGTTCCCAAACCGGAAGCAATCCATACTCATCGTAATGTGATAACATTGAGTTTATCATATCATTAACTTTATCCGGCTGAGTAATTGTAAACAGGGGATGTTCAGCTCGAAAAGTATCCCACAAAGAAAATATGCTGTACTTAGTATAATTTTTTGCCTGATGAATTTTTCCATCTGCACCTTTGTATTCTCCATTTACATCTGAGAAAACAATTGGGGCAAGCATTGATCTGTAAAGTGAGGTGTAAAAAGTTTTTAAATAACTTTTGTTTGAAGATTTGATTTCAATCTTACTTAATTCTTTATTCCATTGTTCGACAGCTGAATTTTTAACTTTATCAAAGTTCCAATCTTTAATATCATTCTCAAGATTTAGTTTAGCATTTTCAAAACTTACAGATGAGATTCCAGTTTTTATTAACAACTCAGAATTAGTTTTTAAATCAAACTGAAAAATTGCGCGAGAATATTTTCCTTTAATTTCTTTCCTGTCTTTTAGATAAACACTATCCTGAATCAAAAATGATTTTGCGATTGGTTTTGAAAATTGTGTATGAAAATAAACTCGCTGATCTTTAGCCCAGCCAGTTGAATATCTGTAACCACAAATTGTATGATCATCAACAATCTTAATAAAAGTATCTATTGGCATATCCCAGTTTTTAGAATAAGCTAAATCAAGTTGAATGAATTCCTTTCCATCTTTTTTAAAAGTATGTTTTTGTAATCCCGAACGAAGTGCAGCAGTCAATTCTGAAGATATATTATAATCTTTAAGTAAAACGGAATAGTATCCAACACTTGCTTTTTCATTGTTGTGATCAAACTTAGAAATGAATTTTTGTTTTACAATTTCTTCATCAGAAATATTGTTTGGAAAAGAAGCAGGCATAAACTGAATATCACAAAGATCACCGATTCCAGTTCCGCTTAAGTGGGTATGAGAAAATCCTACAATCAAACTATCCGAATAATGATAACCCGAACTCCAATCCCAGCCGCTTCTACCGTTATCGGGACTAAGTTGCACTATTCCAAATGGAACAGTTGCTCCAGGGTAAGTGTGTCCGTGATAATCAGTTCCAATAAATGGATCAACGTATTGAGTATAATCCTGAGAAAAATTATTTTGAGTTATTAGAAATAAAGTGAAGAATATAAATTGAATAATTTTCATAAATATTAAAATTGTTTTTGAAGTAAATGTGGATGTTCTTTGAGTACTTTTAAAATAAATTCACCAAACAAAGTATTTGCCCATGCAAACCAACTTCGAGTAAAATTTGTAGCATCATCTTTATCAAAAGATTCATGCATAAATCCAGTATTTGCATGTGTTGATTTAAGAAGTTTAATGCATTCAACTATTTCATTTTCATCGACACTTGTTATGCCGCGCATAATTACAGAAAGATGCCATATTTTACCAAGTCCTGCGTGCGGTCCACCGATCCCATTACCGGATTTACCTTCAAAGTAATATGGATTGTTTTTGCTGAATAAAAATTTTCTAGTGTTCTTATAAACTTCATCATCCAGGAAAATGGAATTGAGATAGGGAAGCGAAAGTAAGCTTGGAACATTTGCATCATCCATAAAAAGTTTGTTTCCATAACCGTCAACTTCATAAGGAAATATTTTCCCAAAGTTAAGATGCTCTGCAATTGCATATTGATTTAATGCCTCTTCAACTTCATCTGCGAGTGATTTACATTCTTTAGCAAAAGATTTATCTCCAACAACATCAACAAATATTTCTTCTAGTTGTCTTAAGGAAACAACTGCAAAGTGATTTGAGGAAACAAGAAAAGAAAAAGTTGTTGCATCATCGCTCGGGCGGAAAGATGATACAATCAACCCGACTGGGTTGACTGGATTACCATATCCACCAAGCGGCAAACTATCGGTTGCCCACGCAGTTTCTCGCATAAATTTGTAAGGACTTCTCCCATCTTTACGTTGTTGTTCCTTAAAAGTTTTTAGAACCAATTTCATTGCTGATTTCCAGTCCTCATCAAACACAGAAACGTCATTTGTTGTTTTCCAATATCCATAAGCCAGTCTTATTGGATAACAAAGTGAATCAACCTCCCATTTGCGTTCATGAAGTTCTGGTTTCATATCTGTAATATCATTTTTCCATTGGCTCTCACCAGGTCCATCATTAAAAGCATTTGCATATGGATCAATCAAAATACATTTTGTTTGGCGGTTGATAACTCCAGCGATTAGATCTTTTAGTTTTTTATCTTCATTTATAAATTGTAAGTAAGGCCAAACCTGTGCTGATGAATCGCGAAGCCACATTGCATTAATATCACCTGTTATTACGAACGTATCTGGTTTACCGGCAATTAATTTGTGAGTTACAGTTGTATCAAGAGTATTGGGAAAACAATTTTCAAAAAGCCAGCTCAGCTCTTCATCTTTAATGATTTTTTTCATCTCAACAATTTTTGTTTCGATAGCTTCGCTTACAAATTTTCTTTCAGAAATTGGGGGACGTTTAGTTTCAAATGAATTTGGAGCAAATGATTTTGTAAATGAAAGATTTGAAAGTGATAATCCTGCAATTGCAAGACTGCTGGTTTTAATGAAGTTTCTTCTGGATTGCATAGCTTCCTTGCGAAAATAATTGATTGAACTTCAATAATAATGAATAAGTAAAACCATGTCACACTGAGCCTGTCGAAGTGTGACGATAAAAAAGTGTCAGTCTTCGACAAGCTCAGACTGACAATATGTTATAAAAAATTATTTAAGTATTCTGTGTTGGTCCTTGATGACTTACAAATTTGTTGTAAAGCAATAGACCAATAATCGTAACAACGCCAATCATACTAAATATAATCCAGAGAGTGCTTGGCTGATTTAAGTTATCAACAAAGTGAACATAAAGAAATGCTCCAAGCAAAGCTCCAACGCTACTTCCAATTACACCATAAAGAAAAGAATAACCAAGATATAAAGCTTTTTTATCTTCTGGAGCAATCAATCCAACATAACTTATGAACTTTGGATGTGCTGTCATTTCACCAATAGAAAAAATTGTAATGCCAATCATAAATACCCAGATGTTTGTATTAATTGCTAATATTGCCATTCCTATTGTGCCCATTGCAATTCCGGCAATCATAGTTGGCAAAGCTTTTGTGTGCTTAACTATGTTTGAAACAATTAATTGAAGAAAAATAATCGTACCCGCATTTATTACCGTTACATGTTCGACATCAAATTTCCAATTCATATTAATTCCGATGCCACCAAGAGCACCATTAACAAAATTGTTTAACGGAGTAGCATCAACATATTTTTGAACATACCATAAAACAGAATCAAACATCTGGAAATAGAGAATCCAGAATCCAGAATAAATAACAATCAAACCGATAAACTTTACATCTGTTAAAACCATTATAATACCATTTAAAACTTCTGCAAGTGTTTTTGTACTTTCTGGTCTTTTAGGTTCTTTATAGATCAGAAAAGTTGGGATTAACATTGATGCAGTTGCAATTGCTGATGCCATCATAACATATTGCCAGCCAAAAGTAGTTTTGATGTAAGGAACAAGAATTAATGGAAATAAAAATGCACCCAGATTTATTGACCAATAAAAAATTCCAAAACCTAGTGTACTGTTACTTTCATTTGTTGATCTCGCAATCGTACCCGAAATCATTGGCTTAAATGCACCTGCGCCAACAGCCATAATAATTAAGCTTCCAAATACCATTGCATATTCTGTGGTTTGACTTGTAAGGAAATATCCAAGACCAAGAAAAATAAATGCAAACGTTAATATTCTTTTATAACCAAATCTATCTCCAATTGCTCCGGAAAGAATAGGAAGAACATATAACATTGGCTGGATAACACTTTTTATAACTCCAACACTTTCTTTTGTATAACTGAGTTGGTCAGTCATATAAACGGAAAGAATACTCATCATTCCATAATAGGAGCCTCGTTCAAAAAACTCCATCATTATCACAACCCAATAATTTAGCGGAAAGGATTTAAATCCTGATTTTGTGGTTTGTTCTTCAGCCATTGGAAACCTTTATTTGTTTAAGCATTATGGATTTATTAACTGCAAAAGTAATGAAATGATTTCTTAAGTTGTAATAAAAAAGGCACGATTTCTCGTGCCTAAAGAAAGCCCCTCCAAACCTTCCCTAAGGGAAGGCTTAAGAAATTTATTTCATAAGAAGCATTTTGCGTGTTTGTACAAAACTGCCGGCTTTAATTGTGTAGAGATAAACTCCGCTGGAAAGGAATGACGCATCAAAAGATACCTCATAATTTCCTGGAGATTTTTCTTCATTTACCAGTGTTGCAATTTCACTTCCGAGTAAATCAAAAATCTTTAACTCTACATTACTTTTTTCTTTGATTGAGTAATTAATTTTTGTGCTTGGATTAAATGGATTTGGATAATTCTGATCCAAAGCAAATTCTGAAATTGCACCAAATGTAACTTCAATAATATTTGAGTATTCAGTCGTTCCATCAAAATCAATTTGTTTTAATCTGTAATAAGATGTTCCAACAAAAGGAGTTTGATCTGCAAATGAATAATTATGTATTTCTGTTGAAGTTCCATTTCCGTCAACAAATCCAATCTTATTCCAGGTTGAATTATCAATCGATTTCTCAATATCAAACCCTGAGTTATTTAATTCCGTTGCAGTTATCCAATTTAAGTTTACAGAGTTGTTAATTATAGAACTTGTAAACGAAACTAACTCAACTGGAATAATTCCGCTGTATACAGAAACTTTAACATTATCAACATACCAGCCATCGAAAGTTTGTGAGCCATCGGTGCGGAAATAAAATCTTAAAGTAATTTGCTGATCAGCATAAGCAGAAATATCAATTGATTCGTGTAACCATGTAGATTGTGTTCCATCATAAAGCGGCTCACCTGATGGTTGAAATGATCCGGTTCCAGGATTTGTGTACTGTCCTGTTAACGAAATCCAAGTTGTGCCATTATTGGTTGATAACTGTATTTGACCATAATCCCAATCAGTTTCAATTGCCCACTGTGTATCAAATTCCAATACAGCACCAAGTACATTTGTTAAGCCAACTTGATTGTTATATCTTAAAGAAGAAGTAACATTATTGGTATAGCTTCCACCTGGAGAATCTGTAAACGATGTTGGAGCTGAAACAAATTTTGTTGTTGTTATATTCCAACCACCAGTTGATGTCCAATTAGTTATATCATTTGCTTCATCATACATTGCTACATTAAGTGGGGCAACGAAGAACTGATAAAATGTTGGTGGAGGTGTACTGCCTGGAGGATTAAATCCACTACCGCCAATTGGTAGTGTTTTTACAATTGATGAATTTGCATCCTGTGCAGCAACATAATACTGACAAACTGTGCCAAGTGGTAAAGCTGGAATGTTAAATGTATAGTTGCTACTTTCTGTTGTTGTTCCGGTAATTTCAATAAAATTACCAAATGTACCAGTAGCGGTTCTAGTTCTGTAATACAATCTTGGAGCTAGTGAACCGGTTCCAATTGTTAATCCAGATGAAACAAATGCTGTGGTAACAATTGGTTCAGATGTTGTCATTGAAGCAATTGGTGTATGCTGAATATCAAGATTAAGGTTAAGTGATAAAGTTGCCAATGTTGCAATTGAAAGTTTAGACATCTTTATAAAATATGGTTGATTATAATATGATAGATTATCATTTATAGTGTGATATTGTGGATGAAAATCATCATTATCTTCAATCAATAAAATCGCACTATATCCATGATCTAAAAATGATTGATGATCACTATAAGGTTCAGCTGGCACAACATCAAGATCAAGACTAATTCCATATGCTAAATTTATTTCAAGCATTTTATCTTTCAGTGCTGTTGTGCTTGCAATTGAGCTTGTATGAACATCAGCATTACTATCATTATTGCCATCATAAGCAATCATATCCATATTGATTACTCCAAGAATAGAATCCCCGGCATTTGCAGCTTGCGTTGCATAATATTCACTTCCAACTAAGCCTTGTTCTTCTTCATCCCACAACGCAAAAACAATTGTATATGGGAAAGAATATTGTGAAAAAATTCTTGCTGCTTCAATTACTGCTGCTGTGCCGCTTCCATTATCATCTGCGCCAGGGGCAGTCGCTCCGCTTGGCATATCATCAAAGTGTGCACAAATAATATATTTTTTATTTGGGAATTCTGTTCCGGTTTTTACACCATAAACATTTTTGCCTGTTGTGCTGAACATTTGAATTGTAGTTGTCAATCCATAATTCTGCAACTTTTGTTTGATATAAGTTTCTGCAAGAGCATTACCAGGTTGTAGTTTATGTCTGGAAACAATTGTTTGTGAAGTTCCATTAATAATTGTTGGAACAACACCAGATAGTTCGCTAACAAATTTAATTATCGAATCCTGGTTTACAGTATTAATAATTTGTTGAACTACGGGAGATTGTGGAAATAAATTTGTTTGGAAAATAAAAGTTGAAATTATAAAGAACAGTAGAACTTTTTTCATAACAAGTTCCTTTAGTAAGTAGAAAGATTAGTTAGTTTATGCAATTTTATTTTAGATGGTAAATAGCAAGTATTGTTTTGCTTTTATTACGAGCTTTAATCATTGCAAAAATTATGCTAAATCACCTAAAAAGGGATAATTGCAATAAACGAAAGCAAACCGATTCCACACAAAAAACGCAGTAATTTTTTTCTCAATAAAGGTAATATATGGATTACAAATTTTCTCAGTAATTAAATCAAAATTTTTTGCTTAACAAGTGCAAATATTTCTTTCTCAATTTCTTTACCACGATTTCTACCATACCACAAATGAAGTTCTTTGTTGATATCTGATTTTTCCATTCCTTCGTTTTTAAGTCTTGTAAAAAGCTCCTGAGCTTCTTTAGGTCTTGGTCCCCATTGAAAAAGTTCATCATTATTTTCATCGTAAACAATTAACTTTGGAATTGCTTTACCGCCATTTGTAAGATACAATTCCATGTAATCCAGATTGGAATCGCGCAATAAAATTTTTAAATCAATCTTATTATTAAGTTGTGCAAGCTTTGCAATAACAGGAACAATCTGTGCAGAGTCTCCGCACCAGGTTTCTGTAATTACAATCCATTGTTGTTTAGTTGTAATTTGAGAAAACAAATCTTTGATTTCATCGGCAGACTCAAAAGTTTTATCAAGCCTTGATGTCCTTTGCAGATTTAGTTTTAATATTTCAAACGCGTGTTTCTTTTGTTCATCCAGGGCATCAGGATTTATTGAGTTTACTTGATTTGTAAATTGTTCGATATATTTATCATAAGTTTTATACTCATTTATAGTACAATAATTCAGTGCTGGCATTGTTTTCTTTCGTTTTTAAGATGTTAGAAAGGAATTCCACTAAAAGGATTCATAATTATTTTATAAATAATTTGCATACTTAAATATCAAGCTTTTTTTATTTGATTAAAATTGTATTTTTGCCGAGAACTATTTCTTAGGAAAACAATGACAACAGAAACCAAATATTTTACTCCTGCTGAAGCACGCAAGACTTTGCCTCTGGTAAAAAATATTGTTAGAGATATTTTACAGGCAACAAGAGAAATGCGTTTAATTGCTGAAGAAATTAACAGCGGAATTGAAGATGATTTAAGAATTAAAAAACTTGCTAGTGATGTTAATGGGTTTTTGAGCGAACTTGAAGAAGTTGGATGTTTTTATAAAGACACTAAATTCCAGATTGGTTTGGTTGATTTTCCTGCAATGATCGGCAGCGAAGAAGTTTATCTTTGCTGGAGAAGTGATGAATCAGATATTCTTTATTATCATGGAATGGATGAAGGATATTCGGGCAGAAAATTAATTCCGCCCCAATATTTTGATGAATTTTAGTTTAGAGTTCCCACTTTAAATCAAAGTTAACTTTTGCTTCAATTTTATTTTCAGAATTCTTGTCTGATATTTTATAAACCAGCGTGTAAGTTCCTGCCTCGTAAGTTGAATCAAGAGAAAATTGTGCTTCAAGTGGTATATCGCCAATTGCTTCCTTTTCTTCGCTTTGTTGAACGAATTTAAATATTGAGCGCTGTACAGAACTGTCCGGTTTTATCATATCAACTTGGTAAGCTACTTCGGCTTTATAATTATTGTCTTTTTCGGTTTGAGTAAATCCTTTTACTCTTACAGTTGCATTTACTTCAGCGGATCCATCACCAATATCATAAGCAAAAGCTTCAGCACTAAATGCTTCAAACTTAGTGTCTTTTTTACTGCAAGCAACTATTAACAGTAAAACTACAAACACAAAAAATATTTTTTTCATCTTACTCCTTTAAGTCATTTCTAAGAGCGAAACGATGAAGTAATCTGTTGTACAATTGATTGTTTCGTTTCACTCGCAATGACAAATTATTATTAACTATTTCGTTTCTGAAAATCACTCATAAAAGTTACAAGATCTTCAACGCCTTTTGTTGGAAATGCATTGTAGATTGATGCTCTTAATCCGCCAACAGAACGATGACCTTTTAATCCACTAAAACCTGCTTTTGTAGCTTCATCAATAAGTTTCTTTTCTAATTCGGGAGTTGCAAGATTAAATGTAATGTTCATCAATGAACGTGATTTTTTTTCTGCATGACCTTTATAAAATCCATTACTGTTATCAATAGCCTCGTAAAGAAGTTTTGCCTTTGCTTTGTTGATTTCATACATCTTCTCAAGTCCGCCAAGATTCAAAAGATATTTTGTGACAAGCTTAATAATATAAATTCCAAAAGTGTTTGGTGTGTTATACATTGAATCATTTTCTGCCTGGATTTTATAGTTAAGCATAGTGTGAAGTGAATCCGGACTTCTTTCAAGCATATCTTTTCTGATTATAACAAGCACAACTCCTGATGGCCCAATATTTTTCTGAGCGCCGGCATAAATCAATGCATATTTACTAACATCGATTGGCTTATGTAAAATATCAGAAGAAGCATCGCAAACAAGCGGAACATTATCAACCTCAGGTTCACTCATCCATTGTGTTCCATAAATTGTATTGTTTGATGTGAAGTGAACATAAGAAGCGTCGGGATCTAGTTTCAATTCGCTTTGCTTTGGAATGCGTTTGAAAAATTTATTTTCTCCTTCACCTTCTTCAGTTGTTGCTGCAACATTTACAGTTCCAACTCGTTTTGCTTCTTTAATTGCTTTCTTCGACCAGCTTCCAGTTGAAATATAATCTGCTTTATTCTTTGGTGGCATCAAGTTTAACGGAACCATTGAAAATTGAAGGCTTGCTCCACCCTGTAAAAATAAAATTTCATAATTATCAGGAACGTTTAATAATTGTTTGATTCCGTTTTTAGCATCTGCAAGAATTGCATCAAATGTTTTTGAGCGATGTGAGATTTCCAGGATAGACATTCCAACTCCCGGTAACGTAAACAATTCTTTTTGTGCTTCAAGTAAAACTTCTTCCGGTAGAATTGCCGGACCTGCACTGAAGTTATAAATTCTTTTTTCCATGATATTTTTCCTTAAATAATTTTGTATCGATTTAAATTAAATGTGTTAAAAGTCCATCTCTTAATTTAGGTTCAAACCAGGTTGATTTTGGTGGCATAATTTCTCCAGCATCAGATATATTCATCAAGTCATCCAACCCCACAGGATAAAGTGAAAACGCAACAGCAGCTTTACCAGAATCAACAAGTTTTTCTAATTCTTTTGTTCCGCGTATTCCACCAATAAAATCTATTCTTGTATTTGTGCGCGGATCATCAATTCCAAGAACAGGATTTAATAAAAAATTCTGTAGAATACTTACATCAAGTTTTTCTCCAACAGATTTTTCTAAAGATAAACTTGCAAAAACAGAATCTCTTGGTTTTAGAACAAACCATTCTTTTTCAATATACATGCAAAAAATATTTTTGGTTTTGGGTTCTTTATCTGTAGTTGGAGTAATTGTAAACTTATCAGCAACAGAATTCATAAAATCTGCCTTCCTTAATCCATTCAAATCAAATACAACACGATTGTAAGGAAGAATTTTTAACTGATCTTCCGGGAAAAGTACAGCAATAAAATAATTATACTCTTCGCTTCCGCTATGATGTGGATTAGCTTTCATCTTTTCTTCTTTTGCTCGGCTTGCACTTTTTGCACGATGATGTCCATCAGCAATATAAAGTTTATTAATCTTGGCAAATTCATTTTCAATTATCTCATAGTATTCATTTGGCATAATCCAAACTGTATGCTGGATCCCATCTGGTGCAGTAAAATCATATTCTGGGTTAACGGACTTTATCGTTGTATCAACAATATCATTAACAGTTTTTACTCCACGGTAAGTTAAAAATACCACTCCTGTCTGTGCTTCAGTTGTAATGATATGATTTGTTCTATCATCTTCTTTTACTTTACGGGTTTTTTCGTGTTTAAGAATTACATCATTATCATAATCATCAACAGAAAAAGTTGCACAGATTCCTGTTTGTGATCTTCCATCCATAATTAATCTGTAAAGATAGAAGTGAGATTTTCCATCAACGTTTAATGGAGCGTTTTCAATTATCTTATTAAGATTTTCCTTTGCTTTAAGATAAACTTCTTTTGAGTAAACATCTTTTACTTCAGGCAAATCAATTTCTGATCTTGTGATGTGCAAATAGCTAAGAGGATTTCCTTCCGCAAACTGCTTTGCTTCATCGCGGTTAACAACATCATAAGGAACGCTTGCAACTAATTGTGATTTTTCTTTTGTAGGTCTAAGTGCTTTAAAAGGTCTGATAACAGCCATAAAATCAATCTCCGTTTTTAGAAAAGATTATTAAAATTCTGCATCTCAAAAATCCACAAAATAAACGTAATAAGCCAATTAGAATTGATGAAGTTATTAATGACTAAACACTTATTTGGTTAAAAATCACGAAGACAAATATAAATTAATTATCTTTACAGCCGTTTAATAATATTTTAGAATAATGGCTGAAGAAGTAAAAAAAACTCGTAGAAAACCCGGACAGGAAAAAGATGAAATTGTTGGAAAAGTAGAATATCATAAAGATGTTCTTTCACCAATTCTTAAAAATAAAAGAGATATTGTTGTTTGGCTGCCAATTGGATATAATCCACTAAAAAATCCTGATAAAAAATATCCGGTTCTTTATATGCACGATGGACAAAATATTATTGATCCCAAAACCGCTTATGTAGGAAAAGATTGGCGTGTTGATGAAACTGTAATGAAACTTATCAAGCAAAAAAAGATTAAAGAAATTATTGTTGTGGGAATTTATAATTCGCCCGATAGACTTGATGAATACAGCTGGAGTGAAAAAGGACAAAACTATTTAAAGTTTATTGTAACAGAACTGAAGCCATTTATAGATTCTGTTTACAAAACTTTATCAGATAAAGAAAATACGGCAATAATGGGTTCATCAATGGGCGGATTAATTTCGTTCTATGCTGGATGGCATTATCCAGATGTTTTTTCTATGGTAGGATGTTTGTCAAGTTCGTTTTATTATAACAATGATAGAAGTATAAAACAAGTTGAAGATTACAATGGACATAAAAAACACGTTAAGTTTTATATTGATCACGGAGAAGATGGAAATGTGCGCGGACAGAGAATGTTTGTTGAACTTTCCAAAAAAGGTTATGTAATAGGACAGGATATTGATTACTTCTATTCTCCAGGCGCAGAACATAATGAAAGGGAGTGGGCCGCAAGATTAGAACGGCCGTTACTTTTTTTCTTTAAGAATAGTTAGTCATTGCGAAGGAGTCTTCTGCCATAGGCATCCCTTTGGGAGACTGAAGCAATCTGTTTATTTTATTGATTCATTGTTACATTATTCAATTGTTTCATTGTTTAAATTCTAGTAACTCTGAGTGAAGTAAAGGAGTTAGTGTATATATTTTAAAAGTCTATGGAAGTTTTATGAAAAATTATTTTTTACTTTTTTTAATCTTTGCGTTAATTAGCTGCTCATCCAATCAGCTCGTAAATCTTAGAACAGCAAAGGATATTGTTAAAGATTATTATGAATCGGGAAAGTATAATGAAGAAATCAGAACAGTAATAAAAGATGCAAAACAAAAATTTGATAAAGTTGAAGTGAATAAAAATTCAGTGGTAATTTTTGATGTTGATGAAACTGCACTTAACAATTATGGCTTAGCTAAGCAAATGGATTTTGGATATGTGTATGATCTTAATAAAAAATGGAATGAAGAATTAAAAGCTCCCGCAATAAAAGAAACACAGGATCTTTACTTTTATCTTCTTAACAAAGGTATTAAAACCATTTTTCTTACTGGGAGAAACTCAAATGAGTACGATGTTACTTATAAAAATTTAATCCAGGAAGGTTATACAGGATTTGATACTTTAATTACCCAAAGCAAAGAAGATCAAAAACTAAAAGCCCAGGAATTTAAAAGTAAGATTCGTACCGAACTTACAAATAAAGGTTATGAAATTGTTGGAACAGTTGGAGATCAATGGACTGATTTAAATGGACCGTATTCAGGAATACAAATAAAACTTCCGAATTATCTTTACGAGATTAAATAAATCATCGCACTCTTACTAGTCTGATGATTGGAGATACCTTAAGATTATTAGTTTTTCTTTGATTTAAATCAGCGATAATCCCTTAGATCCGTATCATCCGCGTTCAATCGTCTTATTCTAACTACCCAAATTTCCTTATATTTACACACAAATTTTTCACTAAAAGAGTAATAAATGTCCGCAAAAAGTTTTTCTGATATTCCTAAAGCATATAATCCTTCAGAAGTTGAAGATAAATGGTATAAATACTGGAACGACAATGGTATTTTTAATTCCGATATAGACAAAACAAAAAAGCCATACACAATTGCTATTCCGCCGCCCAACATAACGGGTATGCTAACGATGGGACACATTCTCAACAATTCACTTCAGGATATTTTCATCCGCACAAAACGGATGCAAGGTTTTAATGCTTGCTGGGTTCCCGGAACTGATCACGCATCAATCGCAACGGAAACAAAAGTAACAAAGTTTTTGGCAGATAAGCAGATTGATAAATATCAAATTGGTCGCGAAGTATTTTTAGAACATTGCCAGGAATGGAAAAAAGAATACGGCGGAATAATTATCCAGCAGTTAAAAAACTTGGAGTTAGCTGCGATTGGCGGCGCGAACGTTTTACAATGGATGATGAATATTATCAAGAAGTTATAAAAGCATTTGTTGATCTTTACAAAGAAGGGAAAATTTATCGCGGTTACAGAATGGTTAACTGGGATCCAGCAAACAAATCCGCAATCTCTGATGAAGAAGTAATATTTAAAACAGTTAACGGAAAACTCTGGTACTTCAAATACCCTGTAATGGATTCTGAAGAATTTGTAATTGTTGCAACAACACGACCCGAAACGATGCTTGGTGATACAGGCGTTGCCGTTAATCCAAATGATAAACGATACAAACATCTTATCGGTAAAAAGATATTGTTACCAATTGCTGATAGAGAAATTCCAATCTTTGCAGATGATTATGTTGATATGGAATTTGGAACGGGTGCAGTTAAAGTTACTCCCGCACATGATGTTAATGATTATGATATGGGTCAACGCCACAAACTGGAAATGATAAATATCTTTAATGATAATGCAACCACTAATAATAATGTTCCTGAAGAGTTTCAGAATCTTGATCGCTACGAAGTTAGAAAAAAAGTTGTTGCAAGATTGGATGAACTTGGCTCCCTTCATATGATTGAAGATTATCAAAACAAAGTTGGATATTCTGAGCGAGGCAATGTTCCGATTGAACCTTATTTAAGTGAGCAATGGTTTATGAAAATGGATGAACTTGCTAAACCTGCTGTTGAAGTTGTTCAGGAAGGCAAAGTAAGATTTTATCCAAAGCATTGGGAAAAAACTTATTTCCATTGGATGGAAGGAATTCGCGATTGGTGTATTTCTCGCCAGCTCTGGTGGGGACATAGAATTCCTGTTTGGTATAACAACACAACTCACGAAATTTATTGTGATGTTGTTCCGCCAAAAGATTTTCAAAACTGGAGACAGGATGAAGATGTGCTTGATACATGGGCATCAAGCTGGCTGTGGGCGCATGCAATATTTAAAGCTGATGATGAACGAAAATATTATTATCCAACAAACACGCTTGTAACAGGTCCGGATATAATTTTCTTTTGGGTTGCAAGAATGATTATGGCTGGAATGCATTTTCAGAAAGATATTCCTTTCAGCGATGTTTACTTTACAAGTATCATTCGTGATTCGCAGGGAAGAAAAATGAGTAAGTCTCTCGGCAATTCACCGGATCCGCTAGATGTAATTAGAGATTATGGTGCCGATGCTCTGCGTTTTACTGTAATTTATCTTGCGCCGCTTGGACAGGATGTAATGTTTAGCACAGAGAAATGTGAGCTAGGAAGAAACTTTGCTAATAAGATCTGGAATGCCGGAAGGTTTTTATTGATGAACCTGCCTGAACGCTGAAAAGATTCCTCTTAACAAAGAGTTAAAAAAATCTCATATTGATTTTGCTGATGAGTGGATTATCTCTCGATTAAACAAAACAGTTCTTCAGTTAAACAAAGCAATGGATGAGTTTGAGGTTAACAATGCAATAAAACTTATTTATAGCTTTATCTGGAATGATTTCTGTGATTGGTATGTTGAAATGATTAAGAACAGACTTTATGCTGATGATGAAGAAATTAAATCTGCAGTTCTTACCCGTGCAATTTCAATTTTTGAAGATGCTTTGAAAATGCTACATCCATTTATGCCGTTTATAACTGAAGAGCTTTGGCAATTAATGGATGAAAGAAAAGATGGAGAAAGCATCTCCACTTCAACTTATCCTGCTGTTGATGAAAAGTTGATTAAAGATTCTGCAGATGAAGAAATGGATTTTGTAAAAGATATTATTACGGCAATAAGAAATATTCGTGGTGAGATGAACATTGCGCCTTCTAAAAAAGTTAATGCGATGATCAAATCTTCTTCAGTAAAAGATCATCAAATTGAATACATTAAGAAACTTGCAAAAGTTGAAGAGCTTAATGTTGACGCAAATATTCAGAAACCAAAAGCAAGCGCATCAGCCGTTTTGAGTGGTGTGGAAATATTTATTCCACTAGAAGGATTAATTGATCTTGAGGTTGAGAAACAAAAAATTCAAAAAGAAATTTCTCGATTAGAAGGTTCGCTTGCAGGAATTGATAAAAAATTATCTAACGAAAAATTTGTTGCAAATGCTTCTCCGGAAGTTGTTGAAAAAGAAAGAGCAAAACAAAAAGATTGGCTAGATAATATTGCTAAGCTAAAAGAGATATTAAATAATTTGATTTAAATTTTTGTCATCCCGAACTCGTTTCGGGGTCTTTATAATTATTAGAGATGCCGAAACAAGTTCAAAGATGAAATAGAAAGGAATTAAAGATGTACCATAAATTAGAGGACTTCATCAGCGATTGGAAGATTGAATCCGAATCCACATTAAAAGTATTTAATAGTCTTACAGATGAATCATTAACAAAAAAAGTAAATAAAAATGTAAGAACTGCTGGAAAATTAGCCTGGCACATAACAACAGCAATTGGTGAAATGGCTCATCGTACAGGATTAACATTTAAAAGTGTTGAAGCGGATTCTGCCATTCCAGTAACTGCAAGAGAAATTGTTGATTCATACAAAGAAGCTTCATCAAATTTACTTGATGCAATAAAATCAAATTGGACTGATGAAACATTAAAAGCTGAAGATGATATGTATGGAGAAATGTGGAAACGAGGAATGACCCTTGGAGTTATAATCTCACATCAAATTCATCATCGTGCACAGCTAACAGTTGTAATGAGATTAAATGGACTTAAAGTTCCCGGTGTTTACGGTCCATCTAAAGAAGAATGGACTGCTTATGGTATGCCGGCACAGGAATAAGTTCTAATGCTTTCTAACCATTCTTAACATTTTAATATTTATAACAAGAAATCTGAAGAACTGGTACAAAAGATTAGTTCTCATATATTTTGTAAATCCAGTTGGTACTGGCGGATAATAAGTTTGTTCGTATGGTTTTCTTTCGTTCATAATATCTCCGATAGTTTTATTTTCAACTCAGTTCTATTCCCTCTCCTTAGGAGAGGGTTAGGGTAAGGCTTTTATTCCGGTACAACTTTCCAAAAAGGATTTGCTTTTGCTTTGTAAATAAATGCAAAATGCAAAAAATGTTTTATCCAATGTCCAGCAAGTCCAATTTCACCAGATGTATATTTTAATTCTCTTCCAGTATCAGGATATTTTTTAAAATCAGGAATAATAGGAAACATTGTCATCGATACAGCGGTTCCATTAAAAAACCCAGCACCCGCAGAAGCGATACAAGCAGCACCCATATTTGCAAGCGAAGCTTTTCTTGTAGGACTTGTTGATTTTCCATTCATCATATCTGCAATGTTATGAGCTGCCTGTCTTGCCATTACACCTGAAGGCATTCCAGTTCTTGGTGGAGTTGGAAAGATTGGAGTTCCATTAGGACTTGTCATCGGTTTTGAAATTGCGTGAGGTGGAGCAAAAGCAATTCCCACAGCAAAAATATTTTTGTATTTAGGTGATTGATAAGTTGAAGGCCAGTCTGCAGGGCTCCAATCCTCGTAAGATTTTTTAGAGTAATCAGCATCAACAATCATAAATCCGCTTGGAGCAAATAAATCAGAAGTAATATCTTCGCCAGCTTTATTAAATGCTTTCATTCCAACACCAGAAAATGGAGGAAGTAACATTGCAAAATCAAAATCAACTGTGTTTTCTTCGCCATCAAGATTTTCATAAGCTAATTTATTCTTATCAACTTCTTTTACATGTGCCCGTGTAATCCAGCTAATTCCTCTTTCAGTATAAAGAGATTCAGTAAAAACTCTAGAGTGGGTTATATACCCACCACGCGAAATGTGCATTCCACCCATCCCAAAATCACCAAGTTCCTGTTCGTTGGATATCCAAACAATGTTTGCTTTGTCTCTAACATTTCTTCTTCGTAATTCATATTCAACATTAAACAGATATTCGAAAGCGGCACCCTGGCAGGTGCAATTTCCGTGTCCTGTTCCAATGACTATAGTTTTTTTCTCGCCTCTTTTCATTCTCTCAGTCAATTCATCAAGAGCTTTTGATGTATGTGCGGCGTGATCATAGGTACAAACAGAATAGCTGTTAAGATTTGGGCCTAATCCCTTAGTTGCTTCAAATTTTAATTTTGGTCCTGTTGCATTGATAAGATAATCGTAATTTATTTTTTCTTGCTTACCAGTTTTTTCTGGTGATGTGTATTCAATTGTAACAAAAGGATTTGAAGTACTTGAATCCCCTTCTGGATTTATACTAATTGCTTTTGCCTGATGAAATGTTATTCCTGTTTTTTGTAAACAGGGGCAAGTGGAAATGTAACTTGTTCCGGCTGCATTTTCCCAACACCGACCCAGATGTTTGATGGTATCCAATTCCATTTGCTGTTAGGTGAGACAACCACAACTTCGTGTTTGCTGCCAAGTTTGTTTTTGCTGATGTAGAGCTGCGGTTTGTCCCGCAATACCAGCACCAAGAATAAGCAAGCGAGCCATTGTTCCTCCTAAGATTTGGTTTTTAGGAACTCAAAACTATTATCACTTAAACTTATAAAATAGTTTGATAAAAAGTTGGATGGTTAAAAAATATTTTTCCCGGGCAGATTGATCATCTACTTTAAAACATATTCTTCATCATAACTTAAATCGAGTAAATCTTCGATTGCAAGCTTATCTCCTTTGGATAGCTCATCAAAATTCATTTCTGAATTGTGATCTGGTGAGATGTATGGATACATTAAATCGTTTTCGTTTTTACTGTGGCCTAAACCAAAAGCGTGGCCAAGCTCGTGGATAATAGTTGCTTTGATTTCCCCAGCAGAAATTCTTTCATTTCCATTTTTTATTAAACTGATCTGAATTTTTGAAAACTCGATTTGTTTATTTCTATCGGTTTCATAATCAGTTAATCCCAGATAATCCTCCTCATATTCATCGCCAAGGTTTTCTACAAAAACTAATGCTATGTCTGCATCATTTACCGATTCAACAAATCGATACTCAATTCTGTCTTCTGCTTTTCTCCAAACATCCATTGCGTACTTAATATAATCTTTATAAGCTGGTTTGTAAAATCGAGAGTTTGATTCTTTAACATAAATGTTTAAGGGATATCTTGAATACACCCAATGTTTTCCATCCCAAAGAGAATTGCCTGATTTATCTATATGAAAATAATTTTCTGTGTTATTAAAATCATTTCTAGTTTGTATTATTTCTCTTCTAGTATTTGTTTCTTTATTTCTTATGTTAAGATTGTAATTTCTATTGAACTTGTAACTATCATCATTTGTTGTTGCAGAACTTTTTAATGATGAGCTTTTATGATATGTGTCGGAATAATATCTTTTAGATTTTTTATTCTCATAAGATCTTTTCTGGGCTGAAGTGTTATCAACCAGAAATAAACTAAAGAAAACTAAAAGTAAAACAATAGATATTTTGTGATTAAATCTTTTCATTTACTGCTCACATTATTCCAAATCTTTTATATGTAATTTTTACTAAAAATTTGTAAATGTCAAATACTATTCCAATCCCTTATTCCATAAATGGAGCAAAAAACAATTATCTCCAAGTCAGAGTGTCTTATTTAAAATTTCATTTTTAGCCAAATGACTAAAATGATAAATTGAATTAATGATACTGGTGTGTGCTTCCTCCAATAAATTCACGCAATACGCTATCACCAGGAACTGATGATTCATCAGCAACAGGAGTAATAGTTTTTAAAACATTGTAAACTCTTTCAGATCTTTCAAGCGCATCAGCTTTAAGCGGATCGCCTTTATACTTTTCTTTCCATTCTTCAAAAAGTTTTAACATTCTGTTTGCATAGATTGGAGCTTCGTAAGGCATTCCGCTGCTTATAACAAAATCTGCTGTGTTGGAATAAGGAATTATGTTTCTTAATTCACTGCCGCGCACGTAATGCCAATGTTCTAAAGTTTGCTGTGGATTATAAGCACGAAAAACTGAATCACGTAACATTCTTCGTATCAATCTTAAATCTGTCCAGCGAATATATCTTCCGTCCTTTCCTTTCATTTGTAAAAGTGGTTCAAGATATAATTTAAATTTTACTTCTAAAGAAATATCTTTACTAAATGCCGGATAAAGTCCGTGTAAACTATCGATTAAAAGAAGTTCATCTTTTGCAAGTTTCAATGGAGTTGCATTAAGCTTTCGTGTTCCGGTTTTAAAATCGTAAAACGGAATCTTAACTTCTTCGCCATTACTTAATCTTACAAGATGTTCGTTAATCAATTCTAAATCCAAAGCTTGCGGAGTTTCAAAATCATAATCACCAAACTCATCTTTAGGATGAAACTCTAAATCAAAAAAGTAATGATCAACATTAAGAGCTTTAAACTTAAATCCCTTTTTAATTAACTTTTGCTCAAGCTTTATTGTTGTTGTAGTTTTGCCGGATGAAGATGGCCCGCTGATCATAACCATTCTAAGTGAATCAAGTCGTTCAATAATTAAATTTGCTGCAACTTCAACATCACTTTCATAAAGTGCTTCAGATTCGTGAACGATATGAGGAAACTCACCTTTTGCAATTCTCTCATTCAAATGATCAACAGTGTGAAGGTTGTGAGAAACTGCCCAATCAAGATTGCGCCATATTTTTTGCCACGGAACATTTTCATTTATCTTGGATGCGTATTTTCCTTCAGCATCTCTTCTGTTTGCGGCTTCTTCACGATAAATAATATATTCTTTAGCAACTTTAGCGTGTCCGTTTTCAATCAAAACTTTTTCTACAACATCCTGCACATCTTCAATATGCGGAGTTGTACCTTCAGGAAATTTTTTATTCAGCAGTTCAACAACTTTCTCAGATAAGTTTTGTGCAGTTGATTTGTCTCTTCCTCCAACAGCAACTGCAGCACGGTAAATTGCATTAGCAATTCGTTCTTGATTGAAAGGAACAATTGCTCCTGTTCGTTTAATAACTTGTTTAATATGGGTTTCCATTTTTTCTCCTGGTTACTAGGAATATTTATAACCTGCAAATTTATAAAATATTTTACAAGTATTATGTTGATTTTATAATTATTACGTATTTTGCGTAACGCAAATTACGTAATGGAGAAAACTATGAAAATATCCAATCCTTTTATACTTAGCGGTTACATTTCAAAGGAGTTTTTCTGTGATCGCGAAAAGGAAACAACTAAAATCATTGAGGCAATACAAAATAACAGGAATATTACTTTATTCTCACAAAGAAGAATTGGCAAAACCTCACTTATATATCATATCTTTAACTCCTTAAAAATAGATAAAAATAACGCGTGTATTTATCTGGATGTTTTAGCATCTACATCATTAAGTGAGTTTATTAATGTTTTTGGTAATTCAGTAATTAATGCTATCGAATCAAAACCAGAAAAATTTTTTAAAAAAGTAAAAGATCTTTTTTCCAATTTAAGGCCTGTTATTTCAATTGATTCGCTAACTGGATCACCGAGTTTTCAACTCACAATTGATTCTAAGCAAGAAGCTGAGAAATCAATCGAAGGAATTTTTAATTACTTAAAATCCCAAAAGAAAAAAATTCAATCAAGCAATTGATAATTACTTAAATTCCCAAAAAAAAAAAATTTAACCCCAAAATGGGGGGTTTACAACCCCCCCCAATATCCAGAAAAAAATGTTGAAGCTTTATTAAGAACAAATATTCAAAAATTAACAAATACAGTTTTTCTTTTTTCCGGGAGTAAAAAGCATTTATTACTTTCTATTTTTGAGGATAAAAACCGACCCTTTTATAAAAGCACTCAATTGATAGAACTTGATAAAATAGAAAAACAGGTTTATTCAGATTTTATTATAAACCATTTTAGCAAATCTGATAAAAAAATAAACAAACAACACTGTGATCAAATTTTAGAATGGACTAACTTCCAAACATTCTATGTACAATATATTTGTAATCGAATATTTGGAAAAACATAAAGAAATAACTTTTATTAACTACAGAAATCTATTAACAGATTATCAATGGAAAATAATAAGAGCAATTGCTGCAGAAGGACATGTTAAATCTGTACTTTCAAAAAATTTTATATCAAAACACAAACTAAACACTCCAAGTTCTGTTAAGACTGCAGTTGATTCGTTAATTGTGAAAGAAATTTTAGTTAATGACATCACTGGATTTTATGTGCAAGATATACTTTTTCAGAGATGGTTAGAAAGAAATTAATTTTAAAGATATTTAGGAGAAAATTATGAAAAACTTTTTACTTGTGATGATTTTAATTTCCGCGCAAGCTTTTGCACAATACACAACACCAAATACAGGTGTTAACTGGAATCTTGATGATCTTGTTACAAACTCAGCCGGAGTTGTAACCGGAACATTTCCTAATTATGCAATAACCAATAAAATAACAATTTCAACAAATGATAGAGTTTATATTAATCCAGGAACAACAGTTTTGTTTTCTGGCTCAACTTCGGGATTTGATATTGATGGGAAATTTTGGGCAGTAGGAACGCAAATAGATTCTATTATATTTTCATCATCATTGCAGGATTCATTAGGAAATGCGTATAACGGCTTTTACTTTTTAGAAAACTCAGTTGATTCAGCATGTATGATCAGCTATGCTAGAATAGAGTTTGCTTATTATGGTTTTAGATGTTTGAATGCAAATCCAACATTATCTAATTCTTATTTATGGAAATGCAGGAGAGGTGTTCAGTTAAGTTCATCAAGTCCAGCAATTTTAAGTAGTGTAATTGAGCGGAGTTATGAATATGGAATTACAATGACACTTGGTTCATCACCATTGATTGAAGGCAATACCTTAATTAAAAATAATACACAAGGTACTTCAGCAAAAAATCAAATCAGTGTTGGATTGCAAGGAAACAACTCACCAATTGTTCGTGATAATATTATTTACGGCGGTTCAAGCATTCCAACCGGCGGCATCAGTCTTTGGGTTAGCGGCTCAACATCTTTTTCAGATATGATTATTGAAGGAAATGAAATTTATAATAATGGTTTTGGCATTTCACTTTACAGTACTTCTGATGGAGTTATAAATGCAGTTGTAAAGAATAATAAAATCTATAACAATAATATTAATCCAAATGCGCTGGTTTCTGGAAGTGGAATAAATGTTAATGGAAGTCCATTTAACACTCCAATTATTACACAGAATGAGATCTATGGAAATTGGTGGGGAATAACTATTCAAAACGGGACTACAGTTCAGGCAGGTCCAAATCCAAACTTAGGGAATATTGAAAACGCAGATACTACAGATGATGGACAAAATATTTTTTATGGAAATATTCAAGGAATAGATACTTTTGATGTTTATAACAATTGCACAAACGATATATATGCTCAGAATAATGATTGGGGCGTTTACGATTCAACTTTGATAGAGACTCACGTTTATCATAAAGTTGATAATAATCTTCATGGCTTAATAAAGTTTATGCCTTTCTCAGCTTCTATTCCTGTTGAGCTTACTTCTTTTACAGCAAATGTGGTTGAAGGAAATGTTGTTTTAAATTGGATAACCGCAACGGAATTAAATAATTCCGGTTTTGATATTGAGAAATCGATTGATAATTCAACCTGGAATAAGATTGGATTTGTAAACGGAAATGGAACCTCTACAGAAATTCATAATTATTCATTTGCAGATCAAACTCCTTTTGTTGGAACATCTTATTACAGATTAAAACAAATTGATTTTGATGGAACAACTGAATACTCAAATACAATTGAAGTTACATTTGGTGCAATTTCAGAATTTGCTTTGGATCAGAATTATCCAAATCCATTTAATCCAAGCACAAAAATTAATTACTCAATCAAAGAAAAAAGTAATGTAGAGTTAAAGATTTTTGATTTACTCGGAAGTGAAATTGCAACACTGGTAAATGAAGAAAAATCTCCAGGAAATTATGAGGTATTCTTTGATGCTTCAAAATCATCTAGTGGAGTTTATTTATACTCAATAAAGGCCGGCAGTTTTGTACAAACACGCAAAATGTTGTTGATGAAGTGATTAAATTATTCAAACATTGATTATATAATCTTTAAAACTAAAACGTCCCGAAATTAATTCGGGACGTTTTTTTTCAATCGATCACAACAACTAATTTTTATAATCCAAAATTTAAACCAGCCATAAATCTAAATTCATATTTAGGTTGATTGATTGCGTTATCTGCATCAGTATATGTATAATCTTCTCTTCCACTAACCTCTGTTCCATCAGGGTTGTAAGCAGAATCGTGTCCACCAATTTGAGAGTCAAAGTAATAATCAAAGCCACCGGAAAAAACTAGACTTAGGTTTGGGCTTATGCCAAAATATGTTTCTAGACCTGCGCCAACACCAAATTGAGAAGTTGTTATATCAAAAAATTCATTACCACCAACAAATTCAAATGTTGATGTGTGCATAGAATATCTTGGGCCAACCATCAAATAAGATTTTCTTATGTTAAGAATATTAATTGGATAAGCAAAATCTAATCTTAAGTCAAAATTATGACCAGATTCAGCAGGATCTCCATTAGTATTATCATTAATAAAAATACGCCTAGCATCTAAAGGATTGCCAGGTTCTCTTAAATTGAAACCACCGCTAAACTTTACGGCCAAAGGAATGTCATAAGAAAACTCAGATATGGTTCCTGAAATATTAACACCAAAATTATTTGTATAACCAAATAAAACTCCAAATGAAAATTTAGGGGTTGCAGCTAATGGTGGAGCAGTTTTTTGCGCTATAACATTTGAGCTTATAAAGAGTAGTACAAAAGCAACTATAAAGATTTTGCGAAGCATCTTTTGCCTCCGTTAATTTATGATTGAATATATGATTTAATTTCCAGTTCGAGTTATTATTGTATCAATTTTTGTACAAGGAAAATTGATATTAAAAGTTTGGATTTTGATTTGTTTTAAATTGTTTGATGTAAAGATTTCCTTTTGCAAAAGAAAAATTTAGACAATACAAAAATTTTTTTATAAAATTTTGACGACGATTATGGCGTACAAATTAAATTTTAAAAGTCCCTTCTCCTTAGGAGAAGGGAATTAGGGATGAGGGTCTTTTTTATTTTAGCAATATCATCTTTCTAACTTCTCTAAAAACATTTTTATTGTTTGATGTTATTGCTTCCATCTTATAAAAATATAATCCGCTTGCAAAACTGCCAGCATTAAAAGTAACACTATAATTGCCAACAGTTTTGAACTCATCAATAAGTGTTGCTAATTCATTTCCAAGAACATCATACACTTTAATGCTAACTTTACTTGGTACTGAGATTTGATAAGCAATTTTTGTAGCTGGGTTAAACGGGTTTGGATAATTTTGTGATAAAGAAAAATCCTTTAAAGTGCTCACATCATTTGCAACATCAGTTACAAAAACATTTAATGAATCTGAAACCATTATAAACGGAATGTTTGGAAGATTATTATACATCCCAACAAACTGTGTAATATCAGGCTCGCTTATACTTGCAAACTGTTCAACTGCTCTTGGTTTGATAGTCTGAAAACAAACTTCTGCAAAAACTTTATAAGTCGTTTCATTTGTAACGGGTACTCTATAATTAACAATATCACTGCCCGTTCCTTCTGTCAGATTTTCAGTATTAAAATTTTCATCGATTGAAGCCGATCCAATTATTGCAACGGTATCATAACTTATGTGAGTTGTTGTAAATCCTTTTGGTGGAATTCTATTATCTTTTATATATGACGAAGCTCTAAGCAAAGTATACGTTACCGAATCATCAACATCTTTCATTACGCCTTCATAAATCTGTGATTGATTTTCTTCTGTGATCAAATCATAATGCGGTTCAAAATCAGAATTCAATCCAACTATTTCTCCAAACTCATTCCATTTTCCGGATTCATAAACAATATTATTTTGTGGATCTGAAACTGTTAAGTGAATCCACATTCTTCTAAATGGAATTCCGGATGGAATTTTATGTCCTGTTTTATTTTCGATCTTTACAAAAACATTTAAAGAATCATTTTCATAAGTTGTGGTGATAAACAAATCAACAGCATTTTTTGTAAGATTTTCTTCTGCTCTTGCAATTGTTGAATCAAAATTTTCTGATGTTGCTGTTAACCCCAAAGTTTGAATATTATTCTTTAACATATTTAGCATATAAACATTTCCACCAACAAAAAAATGTTTGCGGAATGGTGTCCGATAAACCTGGTGCGATTGTGGAACTGAAGCGATATCAACAGAATCCAAAATCATCGGCATATGGCAATCCTGACAATTAATATTTTGTGATGGATAAATGCTATTCTTCCATTCGATGTAAGGAGTTTGTTCAGGAAAATTTCCTGCAATTTGTCCTTGATTATCTAAATAAGGAGTAAACAACGTATGGCAAGTTGCACATAATTCAGATTTACTCATATGTGTTGTATATACAGGAAGAAAAGTTGCCATTTCAATCATTGCGTTTAATTCGGGATCTGGATATGGACCAAATAAAATACTATCGGGACCAATATGATAATTACCTGAGTAAGAAGTTACCATTCCAAAATTATCTGGCTGAATCTGGTGGCAAACAGTACAGCTTACACCATCATTCGCAATTGGATCAGCTTTCATTTCAGCCATAGAATAATTTGATTGACCATTAAACATTGCTTCAGTAAATCCCATTGGTGAATGACATTTTGTACACGTTGTTTCTATGGTTTGCTGCAAAGTTGGAAATCTGTGAACTTCTTCTGCAACAACAGCACGCCAAAAAGGATCTTTAGTAGCATTTGCCATCATCGTTGATCGCCAATGAGAAATTGGAGAAACATCCAGACCGTTTACTGTCATTACAACGCCATCACTTGCATGACAGACTTCACAAATTCCAGATCCGGCAAAAAGTGTAGTTCTGCCAAAAGGTAAAGGATCGCTTTGTGCAAACAAAATTACCTGGCTAATTATTATTAGTAATGCAATGTCTAAAAATTTTTTCATATTAGATTTTCCAATAAAGAATTTGGTTTGATTTTAATGATGATTCTCTGCTAAAATGCTTAAAAATTTTATAATAAAAAAAAGAAGTTAATAAGTTTGCCCTGGATTCTATATCTATTAGTAGACAAATCTTTGGATTTTGAATATTTTTCGCATAAATCTATCCCAAAATTTTCTTGTTTGTCATAATAATTAATCCTATTTTTGAGCCAGTGATTCGCCCCGTTGAGGGCGTTTTTTGTTAGTATGGATATAATTAAAGAAAATATTATTCGAATTTCGAGCGAAATAGCAGAAAAGCTTGGCTATTTTGTAATTGAAATATTGTATAGAGGCGATAACAGAAAAAGGATTATCGAAATTTATATTGATGCTGAAAAAAACATCAACGCTGATGATCTTGCGGAGATTAGCCGCGAAATTAATTCTGCTATGGAAGAACAAGATCTTTTAAAAGATTCTTACAGGTTGGAAGTTTCATCACCCGGCGTTGATAGACCGCTAAAATTTCTTAAACAATACCCAAAGCACATCAATAGAAATTTTGAGATCGTTTATAAAACCAGTGAAGCAGAAAATAAGTTTACTGGAAAGTTAATTTCAATTGAAAGAGATGAATTAACATTTCACTCAAGTGGTAAAGATATTTTAATTAAATTTAATCAGATAACAACTGCAAAAGTTATAATTAGTTTTTCTTAGTAATAGGAGATAATAAATGAATAGTGAGATTGTCGAATCCTTTGCACAGATGGTAAGGGAAAAAGGCATTGATAAAGACGTACTCGGTGGTATTCTCGAGGAAATATTTGGTTTGCTTGTAAAGAAAAAATTTGGTGAAGAAGCAAAGTTTGATGTAGTTGTTAATATGGATAGAGGCGATATAGAAATATTTCTTGAAAGAGAAATTGTTGATGTTGTTGAAGATCCAAACAAACAGATTAGCCTTGCTGAAGTGAATAAAAAAGGAAACGACGACGATCTTGAAGTTGGTGAAGACTTTGTTGAAAAAATTGAACTTGCTACTTTAGGTAGAAGACTTGTTGTTCTTGCAAAGCAAAGTTTAAATCAAAAAATACGCGAACTTGAAAAAGAAATTATCTACAACGAATACAACGAATTACTTGGTGAAATTGTTGTTGGTGATATTTACCAGATAAGAAAAAATGATATTCTTGTTAACCATAATAAGAATGAACTAATACTGCCGCGAAACGAACAGATACCTTTTGAAAAATATAAAAAGGGAGAAACAATTCGTGCGATAGTAAAAGAAGTTAGAAAAGGAAACAGCGGACCTGTAATTGTTATTTCAAGATCAGATAATATGTTTTTAAGAAGATTATTTGAAATTGAAATTCCGGAAATTTATGATGGAATAATCGAAATAAAATCAATTGCACGTGAACCTGGTGAAAGAGCTAAAATTGCTGTTGAATCTCAGGATACAAGAATTGATGCTGTTGGTGCTTGCGTTGGAATGAAGGGCGTAAGAATTCACGCAATTGTGCGCGAGCTTAATAATGAAAACATAGATGTTGTAAATTATTCTGATGATCCGATTTTATTTATCCAAAAATCTTTAGCTCCAGCTAAATTGAAAAAAATTGAGTTGGATGAAGAAGAGAAAAAAGCAATTGTTACTGCTGATAGCGACCAGGTTTCATTAATAGTTGGAAGAAACGGTGTTAATATCAGGCTTGCAATGAAGCTTACAGGATATGATATAGAAATCTTACGTGAAGAAAAACCATTTGAAGAATACGAAGAAGATATCGAGCTTATCGATCTTAAAGAAGAACTTGGCGTTGAAGTTTATGAAATTCTTATCAATCACAGATATGATACAGCAATTGAAGTATTAACTGCAGGACCAGAAAAGTTGAAAGAGATTGAAGAGTTTGATGAAGCAAAAATTGAAGAGATTTTAGAGATAATTAAATCGCAGTTTGAAGAAGAAGATTAGTCCAAGAAAAGGTAATTATTAAATGTCTGAAACAAAATCGCCAAAAGTTAGGTTATATAAATACGCCACGGAGATTAATCTTTCGTCTGAAAATCTTATTGAGTTTTTAAAAACTAAGGGACACGAAGTAAAATCTCATCAATCAATTCTATCGGAAGAAATGATAGTTGAGATTAATGCGCACTTTAAGAAAGATATAGAAAAAGCTGAACAGCATTATAAAAAAATTGCTGAGTTCAATAAGAAACGTGCAGACAAGTCTGATAAAGATGAAAAAGTAGTTAAGATTGAAGAAGAAGAATCTGTTCAAGAAGAAGTAAAAGATATTGTAATTACTGATGCGCCGGTTGAAGAAAAACAAGAAGAAGTTGAAGCTCCAGTTGTAGAAGTTATTGAAGCAGTTGATCAACCGATTGCAGAAGTTGAAAAACCTGAGGAAGCAATAGCTGTTGAAGCAAAACCAGAAGTGGCGGCTCCTGTTACTCCAAGTAGATTTGTTTCACCAAAAGATACAGAAGCCGGTAAAAAAAGAGGATTAACTGTTGTTGGTAAAATAGATCTTGGTGAAGATAAAAAACAAAAACAACAGGTTAAAAGACTTCCAACTTCTCAAGCAGCACCAGTTGTTAAAAAAGTTGAAACCACAGACTCTGTTGCTGATGCAATCAAGAAAAAGAAAAGACCAAAGACTAAAAAGAAAACCACAACCGAAGTTGCTCCTGTTGAAGAACCAACGGCAGTTAAAAAGAAAAAACGTGTAAAGAAATTTGAGATTGATGAAAAGGATGTAAAGGCAGCTATCAAACAAACTATGCTTAGTATGGATGATACTGTAACTACTAATAGAGCAGCATCAAGGAAAAAGAAAAGAAGAGAAAGAGAAGCAGAAGAAGAAAGATTACAGGAGCTTAAAACTTTAGATTCAAAAGTAATTCGTGTAAACGAATTTATTGCAGTTAGCGAACTTGCTAACTTAATGGAAGTTCCGGTTGGTGATGTAATTTCAAAATGTATCGGGCTTGGTTTGATGGTTTCTATAAACCAAAGACTTGATGTTGAAAATATTACGCTTGTTGCAGATGAGTTTGGATTTCAAGTTGAATTTCAAAAAGAATATACCGCTGAAATTCTTGAAGATATTGAAGACGATGAAGAAGATTTACAAACCCGACCACCGGTTGTTACAATAATGGGCCACGTTGATCATGGTAAAACATCTTTGCTTGATTATATAAGAAGAACAAATGTTGTTGCGGGAGAATCTGGTGGAATTACTCAACACATTGGTGCATATCGCGTTGATGTTGGTGGTGGAAAACAAATCGCATTTCTTGATACTCCAGGTCATGAAGCGTTTACAGCAATGAGAGCACGAGGTGCACAACTTACAGACATAGTTGTTCTTGTTGTTGCCGCTGATGATGCAGTAATGCCTCAAACAGTTGAAGCACTAAATCATGCACAAGCTGCAGGTGTACCAATTATTATTGCAATAAATAAAATTGATAAACCAGGCGCAAATCCTGATAAGATTAAACAACAAATGGCTGATAGAAATGTACTTGTTGAAGATTGGGGCGGAAAATACCAATCAGTACAGCTTTCTGCAAAATCAGGATTGAATGTTGATTTACTTTTGGAAAAAATTATTCTTGAAGCAGATTTGCTTGATTTAAAAGCAAATCCAGATAGACTTACACGCGGTGCTGTTGTAGAAGCAGAGCTTGATAAGGGACGTGGAATTACTGCTACAATTCTTGTACAAAAAGGTACGCTAAGAGTTGGCGATCCTTTTGTTGCCGGAATTCATCACGGAAAAGTTAGAGCGATGTTTGATGAACGTGGAAACAAAGTAAAAGATGCTCCGCCATCAACACCGGTTTTGGTTTTAGGATTTGAAGGCGCGCCCCAAGCTGGTGATACTTTTATTGTTCTTGAATCAGAGCGCGAAGCTCGTGAAATAAGTTTGAAGAGACAGCAATTAAAACGTGAACAAGATCAGAAACAAGTTCATCATATCACTCTTGATGAAATTGCAAAACAAATTAGCATCGGCGGAGTTAAAGAACTTGCACTTATTGTAAAAGGCGATGTGGATGGTTCTGTTGAAGCTCTTGCTGATTCATTAATGAAATTGAGTAATCAGGAAGTTATTGTTCGTGTAATCCATAAAGGCGTAGGTGGAATTTCGGAAAGTGATGTTTTACTTGCAGCTGCATCAAATGCAATTATAATTGGGTTCCACGTTCGCCCAAATATCAATGCACGTAAACTAGCAGAAAATTCTAAAGTTGATATAAGACTTTACAGCGTTATCTACAACGCAATAAGTGAAGTTAAATCAGCATTAGAAGGCTTACTATCTCCATTGATTTCTGAAGAAGTGACTGGAACAATTGAAATTCGTGATACATTTAAAGTTCCAAAATCAGGAACAGTTGCCGGATGTTATGTGCTTGATGGAAAGATTACAAGAAATAATAAGATTAGATTAATTCGTGATGGAATTGTAATCCACGAAGGTGGAATTGGAAACTTAAGAAGATTTAAAGATGATGTTAGAGAAGTTGATGCCGGTTATGAATGCGGATTAAATATCGAAAACTTTAACGATATAAAAGTTGGTGATATAATTGAAGCGTTTAAACTTGTTGAAACAAAGAAAACACTTGCGTAAATATTTTTAGATTGTGCGGTACATAAATGTCTTACAGAATTGATAAAGTTGAACATCTTATAAAAGAAGAAATAAGTTTAATCTTCTTACATAAGCTTTCTAATTTGAATCTTGGTTTTATTACGATTACAAATGTTAGAGTAAGTCCAGATTTAAAAACAGCAAAGATTTATCTTTCTGTTTTTGAAAGAGAAAAACGACAACTTGTTCTAGATAAGATTGAAGATAAAAAAGGTTATATAAGATCAGAACTGGCACACAGAATTAGAATTAAGTTTATTCCGGAATTAAAATTTTTTATAGATGATACACTTGATTATGTTGAAAAGATTGAAGGACTGATAAAGAAAATTCACGAAGATGATGATAATAAAACAAATGAAGGATCCGCAGAATCTTGATTACTTATCAGGCCAGGCAATACTGGTTGATAAGCCTGTAAATTGGACTTCGTTTGATGTTGTTGCAAGGATAAGAAGATTAACAAAAGTAAAAAAAGTTGGACACGCAGGCACACTTGATCCGCTTGCAACTGGGTTACTGATTGTTTGTACTGGTAAAAAGACAAAAGAAATTTCTAGTTACCAGGAACAAAGAAAAAAATATACTGGAATAATTACACTTGGTAAAAGTTCGCCATCAATGGATTTGGCAACTGAAATTTCAGAAAAACCTTTACCGGATAATTTAACTGAAGAAAATATTCTATCAGTTATAAATAAGTTCTTAGGAAATATTGAACAAGTTCCGCCAATGTTTTCGGCAATAAAACATAAAGGCAAGGCACTTTATAAACTTGCACGAGCCGGAAAAGTTGTTGAGCGTGAACCAAGACAAGTTGAAATTTATTCTTTTGAAATAACAAAGATTGATTTGCCGGATTTACATTTTGAAATAGCTTGTTCAAAAGGAACTTATATTAGAGTGATTGCAAATGATTTTGGAAACGAACTTGGCTGTGGTGGTGTTTTAAGTTTACTTAGAAGAACTGAAATCGGTGATTATAAAGTTGATGATGCTTTTGATTTAAATGAGTTTTCATCAATGTTTAAAGTTGAAAAGATTGAATAAAAAGTTTGAACGGGTAATTAAAAACAGAATTGATTTATTAATAAGTATTGTGATGAATTTATAAATGCAGGTTTTTAGTAGTATTAAAGATTTAACGAAGAATAAAAATACTATTCTTACACTTGGTACTTTTGATGGAATTCATCCAGGTCACTTGAAGATCATTGACAAATTGGTAAGCTGTTCTAAAGAAAAGGGATGTAGAAATGTTGTAATTACATTTCATCCACATCCACGAACAGTTTTAAGCGGAAGCAGTTCTGTTAAGATGTTATCAACACAGGAAGAAAAAATTAATCTTCTTAGAAAGCACGGAGTTGAAAATCTTTTAACAATGAATTTTACAAAAGAATTTGCATCACTTACGGCTGAAGAATTTATTTATGGTTATTTGATTAACGGAATTGGATTAAGTGAAATTGTACTTGGACACGATCATCATTTTGGTAAAGGCAGAAGCGGAAATGTTGAGCTGCTAAAAATGATCGGGGCAAAAGAAAATTTTGTTGTTACAACTGCAGAACCATTTTTAATTGATGGCGAAGTTGTTAGTAGTACAAAAATAAGAAATGCAATTAGCGAAGGTGATATTGCAAGATCCAATAAGCTGCTTGCAAGAAATTATTCTTTTAGTGGTGTTGTTGTTAGCGGAGATAAACGCGGACGAGAACTTGGATTTCCAACAGCAAATATAAAATTATCATCGCAGGAAAAACTATTACCTGCAAGTGGAATTTATGCTGTTAGAGTTTTTGTAGAGAATGAAAATCATATTGGACTTTTAAGTATAGGTAATCGCCCAACATTTTATAATGAAGGCGAACTTGTGACCGAAGTTTACATTTATGATTTCAATCGTGAAATTTATGGTAAAGAAGTTACAGTTGAATTGGTTGAACGTTTACGCGGAGAAGAGAAATTTAATTCCGCAGAAGAGTTAATTGACCAAATGAATAAAGACAAAGAAAACGGATTAAAAATTTTTAATAAACTAAATAATTAATTCTGGTTAGTTCTGGAATTATATCGTACAAATAAATAAAGGATAGATAAAATGACAAAAGAAGAAAAACTTGAGATCGTAAAAAAATTCGGTAAAGACGAAAACGATTCAGGCAGATCTGAAGTACAAATCGCACTTCTTACAAAAAGAATTAACGATTTAACATCGCACTTTGATGTGCACAAAAAGATCATCACTCAAGAAGAGGGTTGATGATGATGGTTGGTAAGAGAAGAAGACTTCTCGTGTATTTAACGAAAACTGATATTGCACGATACAGAGCAATAATCAAAGAATTGAACATAAGAAAGTAAGGTTAAAAAATGGTTGTTAAGAAAGAAGTTGAAATAGGCGGAAGATTATTTTCGATTGAAACAGGAAAATATGCAAAGCAGGCAAACGGCTCTGTTATGGTTCGATATGGTGATACAATGGTTCTCGTTACTGCTGTTGCCGCTAGCGAAGCTAAAGAAGGATTGGATTATTTTCCACTTCAAGTTGAATATCGTGAAAAAACTTCTGCTGCAGGAAAATTTCCTGGTGGATATATTAAACGCGAAGGCAGACCAACTGAAAAAGAAATTCTTAGTTCAAGATTATGTGATAGACCAATAAGACCACTGTTTCCTACAAGTTTTACAAATGAAACTCAGGTTGTTGCAATGGTAATGTCTTATGATGGCGAAAATGATCCAGATGTACTTGCAGCTTGCGGAGCTTCGGCAGCCCTTGCAGTCTCAGATATTCCTTTTGATGGTCCTATGGGCGAAGTTAGAATTGGAAGAATTAATGGTGAGCTAATTGTTAATCCAACACACGAGCAAATTAAGCTTGGTGATATCGAACTTGTTGTTGCAGGCACTGCAGATTCAATTATGATGGTTGAAGGTGAATCTAAAGAAGTTAGTGAACAAGAGTTGTTGGATGCATTAAAGTTCGCTCAACAGGAAATCAAAAAAATTATTGATGTTCAAAATCAATTACGTGCAGAAGCAGGAAAAACAAAATGGATTGTTGCAGAAAAAACTGTTGATGCAAATCTTAAAAAAGATGTTTATGATTTAGCAGAAGCAAATTATAAAGCAATTGTTTATTCAATTCTTGCAAAAGAAGAAAGATCTGCAAAAAACAAAGAACTTACTGAATCTGTAAAACAAGCACTTGCAGAAAAATATCCTGAACAGGAAAAAGTTATTGGTGAAATTCTACACAATATGGAAAAAGATCTTATGCGTGAAAGAATTTTAAAAGAAGGTATTCGTCTTGATGGAAGAAATACAACACAAGTTCGCCCAATAACAATTGAACTTGGTAACTTACCAAGAACACACGGATCAGCATTGTTTACACGTGGTGAAACACAAAGCTTAACAAACGTTACGCTTGGTACAAAAGACGATGAGCAAACAGTTGATGGTTTATTAGCAGAATACTCAAAAAAATTCTATCTACAATATAATTTTCCACCATTTAGCGTTGGAGAAGTTGGCAGAATGAGTGGAGTAGGAAGAAGAGAAATCGGTCATGGTAATCTTGCAGAAAGATCTTTAAGACAAGTTTTACCTGCTGATGATATTTTTCCATACACAGTAAGAATTATATCTGATATACTTGAATCAAATGGTTCATCATCAATGGCAACAGTTTGTGCTGGTTCGCTTGCAATGATGGATGCAGGAGTACCTGTTACAAAGGCTGTTTCCGGCATCGCAATGGGTTTGGTTAAGGAAGGAAATGATTTTGCTGTTCTTTCTGATATACTTGGAAATGAAGATCACCTTGGTGATATGGATTTTAAAGTTGCAGGAACAAGTGATGGTATAACAGGATTCCAGATGGATATAAAAATTCAGGGAATCTCTTTTGAAATTATGGAGAAAGCTCTTCATCAGGCTAAAGAAGGAAGAATGCACATTCTTGGTAAGATGAATGAAGCAATTAGTAAACCTAATGATTCATTATCACCATACGCTCCAAGATTAATTACAATGAATGTTGCTACAGACCAGATTGGATTAATTATTGGTCCTGGCGGAAAAACTATTCAGGGAATGCAAAGATTATTTGGTGTTGATATTAATATCGAAGATGATGGAACAATAAACATTGCTTCACCAAATAAAGAAAATGCGCAACAAGCTAAAGAATACATCAAAAAATTAACTGCAACACCGGAAGTCGGAGAAGTTTATGATGGTGTTGTTACAAAAATTGCAGACTTTGGTGCGTTTGTAGAAATTCTTCCTGGTAAAGAAGGATTGTTACATATATCTGAAATAGATAATAAACGTGTTAACAAGGTTTCTGATTATCTAAAAGTTGGTGATAAAATTACCGTTAAACTTCTAAAAGTTGAAGGCGGTAAATTTTCTTTAAGTAGAAGAAAGCTATTAACTGAAGCTGCTGAGAAAGAAGCTAAAAATAATCCACCAGCAGAACAGCCAGTTAATTAGATAGTTTTATTTTTTATGTCACACTGAGCTTGTCGAAGTGTGACAATAATTTTTATTAAAGTCAGTCATCGACAAGCTCAGACTGACATTGATATAGGATATTGACTTATGTAAGTCGATATCTACAAAAAGATTTTTTAAACAGGATTTTAATGCTGTTAGCATTATTACATTTTTTTAGAGGTTTCGCAACTCAACCTTTGTTGTTAACCAACAGCATAGGATTATACCGCTCTCAAAGCACACTACTGCTTAATTTAGAGTACCAAAAGTTTTTAATAATGAAATGTTTTATTTCATACAAAGAGTTTTTTAATTATGATAAAAGAAATTATAATAAATTCATCTTCCAACCAGACGCGTGTTGCGATTACGGAAGATGGAAACTTAGCCGACTTTTTTGTTGACTATCCTGAAAACAGGAGAATGGTTGGGGATATTTATCTTGGAAGAGTTGCACGTGTTCTTCCGGGAATAAGAGCCGCATTTATAGATATAGGAATGAAGCACGATGCATTCCTCCACTTTTCAGATATTGGCGATCGCACCAAACAATTTCAAGACATGCTTGGTGATGAGGATTCAGATGTTGATCTATCTGATGATGACGATTCTAGATCAAACCGAAGTAATGGCAATGGAAGTACAGTTGTTGCCGTAGAACCTGTTATCCCAAAACTCCGTAAAGGAGAAGAAATTCTTGTACAGATTACAAAAGAACCTGTAAACAATAAAGGAGTGCGTGTAACTTCTTCTGTTTCTATTCCGGGTAGATTTTGTGTTCTGCTTCCATTCGATAATAAAATTGGCATATCAAAAAAAATCTCAGATTACAAAGAACGAAGAAGATTACGCAACATTGCACGCGGCATTCTTCCACCAAATTATGGATTGATAATTCGCACTGTTGCAAAAGATCAAGCCGAAGATGCTGTAAAAGATGATTTAACAAATCTTGTAAAAACATGGAAAACAATTGAAGCATCAGCAAAGAGCGAAGAACCACCATCAATTGTTCACCAGGATTTAAGTACTACGGACAGTGTTATTCGTGATTTACTTACTCCGGATATTTCAAAAGTTTTTGTTGATCAGAAAAAACTTTACAAACAGATTAAAGGTTATGTGCAACTTGTTCAACCTGATTTGCTTGAGAAGATTGAACTTTACAAATCTTCATCATCAATTTTTGATGAGTTTAAAATTGAAGAACAAGTAAAAACATTGATGGGAAGAAAAGTTCCACTTCCAAGCGGCGGATATCTTATCATCGAGCATACAGAAGCAATGGTTGTTATTGATGTTAACAGCGGACGTTATGCAAAAAGTAAAGAGCAGGAACTTAATTCACTTAAAACCGATCTTGAAGCATCTCGTGAGATAGCAAGACAATTACGTTTAAGAGATATTGGCGGAATTATAGTAATTGATTTTATCGATCTTGAAGAAGATAAAAACAGAAAAAAGATCTATGATGAATTGAAAAAAGAATTTCGCAGAGATCGTTCTAAAGTTTCTGTTTTACCTATGAGTGATTTTGGTTTGGTGCAAATTACTAGACAAAGAATTCGACAGAACATTATGCAGGCAATGAAAGATGTTTGTCCTGTTTGCGGTGGTTCAGGATTCATGACAAAAGAATCACATCTTGTTTATGATATTGAAGATTGGTTGAAAAAGTTTAGAAGATATTCAAGAGAATTTAGCCTGATAATTAAATGTCATCCTTCAGATGCTAGCAGATTGCAGGATAAAAAGTTTACAAGAATCCAATTAAAATATTTAGTTAGATTGCGTATTGAAGAAGATATGAGCATACCAATGGGCAAGTTCAGATTCTATTCAAAGAAAAAAGGAATTGATTTAACAGAGAAGTTTAAATAATAGGAAGCCCCTCTCTAACTCTCCCCTAAGGGGAGAGAAAACGAAAGGAAGGTTGAACAATAAGTTCAAAATAAAAGGAGTTTTAAAATGAAATTTTTTATTGATACAGCAAACATAAATGAAATAAAAGAAGCGGCGGCATTAGGAATTCTTGATGGAGTTACAACAAATCCTTCACTTGTAGCAAAAGAAGGAAAAGATTTTAGAAAATTACTTGATGAAATTTTAGCAGTTGTTAATGGTCCTGTTAGTGCTGAAGTTATTTCAACAGATTATGATGGAATTTTAAAAGAAGCACACGAACTTGCAAAAATTCATCACAACATTGTTATAAAAGTTCCTTTGATTAAAGAAGGATTAAAAGCTGTTCGCACGTTAAGTTTAGAAAATATAAATACAAATGTTACACTCTGTTTTTCACCATCACAGGCATTACTTGCTGCAAAAGCTGGTGCAACTTATATAAGTCCTTTTGTTGGACGACTTGATGACATTAGTCATGATGGAATGGAATTAATTTCTCAAATAGTTCAGATCTACAAAAACTATAATTATAAAACTCAAGTTCTAGTTGCAAGTATCAGACATCCTTTGCATCTTGTTGATGCGGCATTAATGGGCGCAGATGTTTGTACAATGCCATTTTCTGTTATCGATAAATTGTTTAATCATCCTCTTACAGATATTGGCTTAGAAAAGTTTTTAAGTGACTGGCAAAAAACACAAAACAAATAAATTTTAAAATTATTCGGATAAAATCATGAAACGCACAACTTTCTATAATATTCACAAGAACTTAGGGGCTAAAATTGTTGAGTTTGCAGGATATGAAATGCCAATTCAATATTCTTCAATCATCGCAGAACACAAAGCTGTAAGAAATTCAGTTGGAGTTTTTGATGTATCGCATATGGGTGAAGTTTTTGTTACGGGTGAAAAAGCTTTAGAGTTTGTTCAACACATTACAGTTAATGATGCTTCAAAACTTTTTGCAGGTCGAGTTCAGTACTCAGCAATGTGTTATGAAGATGGCGGTATTGTAGATGATTTACTTGTTTATAGAATTTCTGATAATGAATTTTTACTTGTAATAAATGCATCAAACATTGATAAAGATTTTGCGTGGATGCAAAAGAACAACAAGTTTGGTGTTGAGTTAAATAATCAAAGTGATGAGTATTCTTTACTTGCTGTTCAGGGACCAAATGCACTTAAGACTTTACAGAAACTTACTGATACACAAATAAATCTTGAGTATTATCATTTTACAAAGTTAAAACTTGCCGGCATTGATATGATTTTTTCAAGAACAGGTTACACAGGTGAACTTGGTTACGAACTTTACTTTAAAGGAAACGAAAAAGTTGCAGAAGATTTGTGGAATAAAATATTTGAAGCAGGAAAAGAATTTGATATTCAACCTGTTGGTTTAGCTGCAAGAGATTCTTTAAGATTAGAAATGGGATTTTGTTTATACGGAAATGATATTGATCAAACAACAAATCCATTAGAAGCCGGCTTAGGCTGGATAACAAAACTTTCTAAACCTAATTTTATCGCAAAAGATGTTTTACTAAAAATAAAAGAAAATGGATTGAACAGAAAACTTGTTGCAATTACTTCTGATGAAAAAACTTTTCCAAGACATGGTTATGATCTTTCTATAAGTAATAATAAAATTGGAGTTGTAACAAGCGGAACGGTAAGCCCAATGTTAGAAAAACCAATTGCCATGGGTTATGTTGAAACTAAATATGCTGATATTGGTAGTGAAGTTAATTTTTTAATTAGAGGAAAAGAAGTTCCTGCAAAAGTTGTTAAACTTCCGTTTGTAAAAAGATAATATAATTTATGAAGTTAAACGTATTTCTCTCTCCTGTTATTGTTGATGAACTTTATTTTACCGGAAAGACCACTGTAATTATCGATGTACTTCGTGCAACATCTACTATTGCAACCGCAATTAATAATGGTGCAAAAGAAGTTGTTCCTGTTGCTTCAGTTGAGTTTGCTGTTAAGGTTTCTGGTGGAATGTTTGGTGGACAAACATTACTTGGTGGTGAAAGAAACACTAAAAAGATTGAAGGTTTTGCACTTGGCAATTCTCCGTTTGAATATGCAAGAGAACTTGTTGAGGGAAAAACAATTGTTTTTTATACAACTAATGGAAGTAAATCAATTGTAAAGGCAAAGTACTCAGAAAATCTATATACTTGTTCTTTTGTAAATATAAATGCTGTTGCAAAACATCTTATAACTCTTAATACAGATATTGAAATTGTATGTGCCGGCAGAAATAATTATTTCTCTATTGAGGATGCAATCTGTGCAGGAATGTTAATTTCTAAAATCAAAAAAGTAAAAGAAGATTCTTTTCTAAATGATTCCGGAACCGCAGTGTTAACTTTATATGAAAAATATGGTAATAATCTTATTAAAATGATGCGAGAATCTGATCATGGAAAGATTCTTTTAGAAAATGGATTTGAAGCTGATCTGGAATATTGCAGTTCAATTGATATGCTTGATGTTGTTCCAGTTTACACAAATGGTGTTTTGAAAAAATTGAAAACAGATTAGTTATTAAACAATGGCGCTTAAAAAGAAAAAAAGTGTAAAAGAAAAAAACGGAAAAAGTAGTTCTAACAAAAACTATTTTACTTTTACATCAAATAATAAAAAACAGATACTAGGATTATTTTTAATTATTATTTCCATAATTCTTTTTTTAAGTGTTATTACTTTTGATAGAAGAGACGAAGCAAATCTTACAACATTCTTTAAGGATTTCTTTTCAGCTTTTAATAATAAAGTTGATATACAAAACTGGCTTGGGGTTTCGGGTGCGCACTTTTCTAAGTTCTTAGTTAAAGCTACGTTTGGATATTTCTCAATTACAATTCCCATTGTACTTTTTTTATGGGGAATTTCATTCTTCAAAACCATCGATTTCAAATTCAGACTTCACGTATCAAACTTTCTATTAATAAGCTCAATTATTATTGCAGCTTTTTTTGGTGTGTTGCGCATTAACTATGGATTACTTGATGATACTTACGAGTTATCTGGTTTTATTGGTGATCATCTTGGTAATTTTTTAAGCGGATTGATTGGCGGCATTGGAAGCATACTTGTTTTAGGCTTTGCGTTTGTAACATTATTAATTTTTGCTCTTGATATTGATATCAAAAATATTCTTCTATTTCTTAAAAATGTTTTTTCCATTTCTGAAGAAACGGAAGAAGATGATAAAAAAACTGATACTGCAGTTGATCCAAAAGAAAAAGAAAATCTTGATAAGATTAAAAAACTTAGTGGTGATAAGAAAAGGAAGAAAGATAAACTTACGCCCGAAGAACTTTCTGCCGCAGAGTTGATGGAAAAGGAGGCAGAAGAACAAACTAAAATCAGAATTATTCGTAAGGATGATGTACCAGTTCCGGTAGCTGAAAATGAAGTGCTAAACGAAGAAGTAAAAAAAGTTAATATTCAAAAAACCGGTGAACTTCCTGAAAAGAAAGAGAAGAACGAAACTGAAGATGAACAAAAACTTCCAAATCAGTGGGAAGAAAACATTGATTATAAAATTCCAGGACTTGATCTTTTAGATCCAGCACCTGAAGAGAATTATCAAGTAGCCGAAGAAGAATTAACTCGCAACGCAGAATTACTTAAAGAAAAATTAAAACTTTTTGATATTGAAATAAAAGATATTTCTGTTACTCCTGGCCCTGTTGTAACATTGTATGAAATTGTTCCTGCTCCCGGTGTTAAGATTAGCAAAATTGTTGGATTGGAAAATGATATTGCACTAGCACTTTCTGCACGCGGAATAAGAATCATCGCTCCAATTCCTGGTAAAGGCGCAATTGGTGTTGAAATTCCAAACGCAGTTGCATCGCTTGTAAATGCTCGTGCAGTAATAGGAAGAATAAATGAATCTGATGCAGAACTTCCGCTTGCACTTGGTAAAACGATTAGCGGTGATGTTTACGTAGCTGATCTTGCAAAAATGCCGCACTTATTAATTGCCGGATCAACAGGTTCCGGAAAAAGTGTTGGAATAAACATGATCGTAAGCAGTTTACTTTACACAAAACATCCTTCAGAAGTAAAGTTTGTAATGGTTGATCCTAAAAAGATTGAACTATCCTTTTACAACAAATTGCGCAAACATTATTTAGCCGTTTCTCCGGATCTTGATGAAGAAATTATTACAAATCCTCAAAATGCAATCTTAGCTTTAAAGAGCGCAGAATATGAAATGGAAAGACGTTACGATAAACTTGCAAAAGCTGGCGTAAGAAATATTGTTGACTACAATAAAAAAGTTAAAGACCCCAAAACAAGACCACACGATACTGATAAAATTAAGCATCATCCAATTCCATATATAATTGTTATTGTGGATGAACTTGCAGATTTGATGATAACCGCAGGAAAGGAAGTTGAAGAACCAATTACAAGACTTGCACAGCTTGCTCGAGCAGTTGGAATTCATCTTGTACTTGCAACACAGCGCCCGTCAGTGAATGTTATAACTGGCGTAATCAAAGCAAACTTCAGCTCAAGAATTGCATATCAAGTTGCAACAAAAATTGATTCACGAACAATTCTTGATATGAACGGAGCAGAACAATTACTTGGAAGAGGCGATATGCTATTTCTTCCAACTGGTTCACCAAAACCAATTCGTGTGCAAAATGCTTTTATTTCTACTGATGAAGTAGAAAAAATAACAAACTATGTTTACTCACAGCCGGCATATTCAAAACCATATTTTTTACCTTCTTTATATGATAAGAAAAAAGAAACTTCAAGTGGAGTTTCAACTGATTTAGATCCAATGTTTGAAGATGCTGCAAAAGTTATTGTGCGTCATCAGCAAGGTTCTGTTTCGTTGCTGCAACGTCGATTAAAACTTGGTTATTCACGTGCAGCAAGAATCGTAGATCAGCTTGAGGAAGCTGGAATTGTTGGGCCAAATGATGGAAGTAAAGCTCGTTCAGTTCTTGTTGAGAACGAAGAACAACTTGAAACTATTCTACGCAATTTGTAGTCCAAACACTAAACTATTTTTTAACATTTAGAGTTTGAAATGAAAATTTTAATTAGCCTTTTAGTATTATTTTATTCAATAGTTGGTTTTGCTCAAAGTGCTGAATCAGTTTTAAAATCATTACAAAACAAATTTGATTCTATTTCTGATCTCTCTGCAGATGTAAATCAAAAATCGAATGGCAAATCAAGTTTATCAGGCAAGTTATTTTTTAAAAAAGAAAACAAGTTGAGAATGGAATTTGGTAACCAAACAATTATTGCTGATGGAACAACTTCCTGGAACTACAATAAAAAGGATAAAAAAGTAATCATAAGCAATTATGATGAGGCCGGTTCCGGGTTATTATCAATCAACTATCTTATATATCAATATCCATCTGAGTGTGATTTAAGTTTATCATCAGAAGGAAATAAAACTGTTTTGGTTTTAAAACCTAAATCAAAAAGAAATAACCTTGGCGAAGTTAAACTTTATATCAACAAAGAAAATCTTATTGATAAAGCTGTAGTTTCAAATCAAGCAACAGGAGCGATGGAAGTAGTATTTTCAAACTACAAACTCAATCAAAACTTATCTGATTCCAAATTCACTTTTTCAGCACCAGAAGGAACAGCAGTAGTTGACATCAGATAAGAAAAACAAATTCGGTAAAGTTGGAGTTCTGATCAACTACGGAGTTTCAATAGCTCTTTCCGTGATATTTCTTTATATCGCTTTTTACAACGTAAACTTTAGTGAAGTTTTGGGAATTGTATCCCGCGCAAATCTATTTTGGGTTTTTATTTTTATTGTTGTAAACCTGCTTGGTCATTATTTTCGTGCAATACGATGGAAATACATTCTGAATTCAGTTAAACCAAACACATCAATGAAAAACCTTTTTGGATCATTAATGGTTGGATATGGAGTTAATTGTGTTACACCAAAACTTGGCGAAGTTACTCGTGCTGTTTTGATTGGGAAATGGGAAGGGTTGTCCCGCTCATCAATGTTTGGAACAGTTATACTTGAAAGAATTATTGATACGATATCTTTAGGTCTTTCTGTTGTAGCGGCATTGTTTCTTACTAGCGTAAATCTTTCAGAAAAATTTCCTTGGTTGATTACATCACTTTATATTATGGCCGCATTTAGTATTGTTTCAATTATTATTCTTTCTTTGATATTGAAATCAAGAGAAAGATTTTCTCAGTTAATAATAAAATTTGTTGGAAAGTTTTCTAATAAACTTGCTGAAAGAATTGCGTACGTTTTTACTATGCTTGCGGAAGGATTTGCAAGTTTAAAGGGAACCAAAAATTATTTTTGGACAATCTTCTGGACGATTGCAATTATATTATTGTATGCTTACGGTTCTTATGCTGGAATGTTAATGCTTGATATGCAAAATATTCAACCAATCACTTTTGCAATGGGCTGGATTATCATGAGCATAAGTGCAATTGGTGTAATGATACCAACGCCTGGAAGCACAGGTTCATATCACACACTTGCAAAATCTACGCTTGTACTAATTTTAGGATTTGGTGAAACGATAAGTGTTGCTTACGCATTTTTAACACACATTATTGGTTACATTTTATTTATCATAACCGCATTGATAATGTTTTTTATAGTTAATAAACAAAAAGAAAATCTTTTAGAAGTTGTTGAATCAGAAATTAGAGAAGTATGAAAAAAATATTTATTCCTTTTATCGCAATAATAATTTCATTTATGTCATTTGCACAAAAACAAAACGAAGTTAGAGCTTCAATGGGAATTGATTTTGTAAGTGTGCCCGATCTTAAAGATTATTTAGAAAGAAATTATACAGATGTTTTAAGCGACTTTAGTTCCGCAGTTAATTTTTCTGGATCTTATGGTAGAATGATCGGAGAAACCTCCCAATTAGAGTTAGAGTTAGGATATCTTTTAAATTCCTACAACGAAAGTTCAGTTGGTGGAAATTATGATTTAACTTATTCCTTGCTAATGCCATCGCTGCTTTACAACTATGTTATTGATGGTAAAGGTTATAATTTTAAATTTGGCGGCGGTGCAGGATTAAGATTATTATCAATCACAGAAAAACTTCCTGCTGATCCAAATGATTATAATTATTCTTCTTTTGGGTTTGGATTTATTTTGCGTGGTGTTGGAAACACAGCTCTTTCACAAGATGTATTTGCACACATCGGCGCAGATGTTCGTTATGATGTAATTGGCAAGCCGGAAGAAACTACGGATACAAACAGTATCGGTAATGTAAATTTTAGTTCTCTTTCATTCGGAATTAGATTGGGAATCTCATATCAATTTTAAGGAGTTTATTTGAGCATTATTGAAGCAATTATTTTAGGAATCGTTCAGGGAATTACAGAATTTCTTCCGATAAGCAGCACAGGACATTTAACTCTTGCCGGAAAAATTATGGGATTAATTTCTGATAAAAATCCTGAACACTGGACATCATTTATTGCGGTTATTCAACTTGGAACGATGATATCAATCTTTGTTTATTTCTGGAAAGATCTTTGGAATATATTTATTGAGTTTTTGCAAAATAATTTTCAGAAAAGATTAAAATATTCCGAACAATCTTTAAATTCAAAACTTGGCTGGATGATTATTGCAGGAACAATTCCAATTGTTGTTGTTGGATTATTATTTAAAGATATGGTTGAAGGTGCATTAACAAAAAATCTTTATGTAATCAGCGGAAGTTTAATTGTACTTGCAATAATTCTTGCAATTGCAGAGAAAACAGCAAAGTTTAAAAAAGATATTAAAGATGTAACAATGTTAGATTCAATTTTAATTGGATTAGCACAAGCAGTTGCATTAATTCCTGGTTCATCAAGATCAGGAACAACAATTACAGGTGGATTATTTCTTGGATTAAAGCGCGATGTTGCCGCAAGATTTTCTTTTTTGTTAAGTGTTCCCGCAATACTTGCAAGCGGATTATTACAGCTTAAGGAATCACTAGCTTTTATCAATTATGATCTTGCATTAAATCTTATAGTTGCAACTGTTGTTTCAGGAATTAGCGGTTATCTTGCAATAGATTTTTTACTAAAATATTTAAAAAAGAATTCTACATTCGTGTTCATCTTTTATAGAATTGCACTTGGGGTTTTAATATTAGTTTTACTTTATTCAAACATTATAAATCCATAAGGAGGTTAAATGAAAAAATTCTTTATTGCTGCGGCAATAATCACGGGCTTATTTTTAACAGCCTGTTCATCGAGCGAAATTATTAAACCAAAGGAGAAAACAATGAGCGTTGCTGTTATTAAAACAAATATGGGTACGATTGAAATCGAACTTTTTGCAAAAGAAACACCAAAGACAGTTGAAAACTTTGTTGGGCTTGCAAATAAAGGTTATTACAATGGTGTTATTTTCCACAGAGTTATAGATGGATTTATGATTCAGGGCGGCGATCCAACTGGAACCGGAAGAGGCGGCGAAAGCATTTGGGGCAAAAAATTTAATGATGAATTTGTAGCAACTTTAAAACACGATAGCGCCGGTATTTTATCAATGGCAAACGCTGGTCCAAATACAAATGGAAGTCAATTTTTTATTACCCTTGCTGCTACAGCATGGTTAAATAATCACCATACAATTTTTGGAAAAGTTATTGCAGGAATGGAAGTAGTAAGCGCAATTGGTAAAGTTGAAAAAGGAGCGCAAGATAAGCCAGTAAAAGATGTTGTAATGGAAACAGTTACGATTGAAGAAAGATAAATTGAGTTAAACATTATTAAAAGATGACATCTTTCTAAAAGATGTCATCTTTAATTTTAAAAGTTAGCAATGGCAAAAAGCAAAGCTCCATCAATACAGGAAATAGAAAAACAGTTAAAGCAAAAAAAGATTTTACCTGTTTATTATCTTTTTGGTGAAGACTCGTATAGCATTGAAACGACTTTTAAAGAAATAGAAAAAGCAGTTGCCCCATTTATCACTTCAGATTTTGATAAAGAAACTTATTATGGTGAGAATCAAACATTTTCTAACATTGTTGGATTAGCATCAACATTTCCCTTCGGCTCAGAAAAAAAACTTATAACACTTAAGCAAGCAGAAAAACCAAGAGATAAAAAGGAAATAGTAAATTATTTAAAATCTCCTGCAGATTTTTCTGTGATAATTTTTTTGCACGATGGAACAATTACAAATCCGGAATCTGAACCGTACAAAACTCTTGCAAATCAAGGCTATCTTTATGAAGCCAAGGAATTAAAGGGTAAAAGTTTAATTGATTGGCTGATCTCAAATGTTGAAAAAAATGGTAAAATAATTTCTTATGAAAATGCCCAATTGCTTACCGATATTTCGGGCGAAAATAGAAATACTTTAGAATCTCAACTTGAAAAGATTTTTATTTATATCGGCGATAGCAAAGAAATTACAATTGATAGTATCCGTGGATTATCAACTTCACTTAAGCAGTATACAATTTTTGATTTGCAGAACGCTGTTGGGAAAAAGAGTAAATCAAATGCGCTTAAAGTTGCTCACAATCTTTTAAACAATGGAAGTGAGCCAATCCAGATAATTGCAATGTTGAATAAATACTTTGCCGGTCTTGCACGATTAGCTGAATTAACAGCAGCAAATACAAACGAATATCAAGTTGCCAGAATTTTGGGCACACATCCTTATTATCTTAAGGATTATCACTTAGCAAGAAAATTATACTCTGATAAAAATTTAGCAAATGTTTTTACAGCTTTGCTAAAGGCTGATTTATCTGTTAAAACAACCTCAATTGATGATTATACCTTAATAAGCATATTAATAGCCGAAATTATTCCTGATTAATCAGTTAAAAATTCCAAGCTTTTCTTAACTTTTCGTAAATTTTGATTAGAAATTGAAACAAACATCAAACTAAATGAGTAAAAGTTCCTGGTGGATAGAAATCTTAACGAATTAACGGATGAAGAATTAATTCTGGAGTTTCAGAAAAGTGGAAATGAAAAAGCTTTTGAAATTTTGGTTTTGAGATTTAAGAATCCTTTAACAAATTATGTGTACAGATTTCTTGGAGATTATGATGCTTGCGTGGATGTTGTGCAGGATGCATTTGTAAAAGTTTATCGATATAAAGATAATTACAGTTCATTGGCAAAATTTTCGACATGGATTTACACCATTGCTGGTAATCTTGCAAGAACAGAATATCAGAGAAGGCGGAAAAGAAATTTTTTCTCGATAAGTAAATTCGGGGAAGAAGATAAAAGTTTTGATATTCCCGATAACTCTACAAGGCCAGATGTTCTTGCTGATGCAAGTATGAAGAATGAAATTATTCAGAAGGCATTGTTAAAAGTTAGAGATTCGTATAGAGAAGCTGTTATACTTAGAGATGTACAGGAAATGTCTTATGAAGAAATTGCAGAAATAATGCAGATTGAAGTTGGAACTGTAAAATCAAGGATAAATAGAGGCAGAGCAGAGTTGCAGAAGTATCTAAAAGATATTTATTTTGATTGAGGATTAATAAATATGAATGAAGACAAAACAAATAAAAAACTTATTGATGATCTAAAAAATCTTACCAAGGTTGATGCACCAAAAAACTTTGAAACAGAACTTTGGAGAAAAATAAATTCATCAGAAGAAACTAAGAAAGTTAGTTTTTGGGAAAAAATATTTACTCCTGGTAAAATTGCACCCGCAGCAATTGCACTAGCCTCAGCAGTAATAATCTTTTTTGTGGTGGATATAACACCTGAGCAAATGGAAGATCCATTAACTATTGAACCAAGATTAAGAGAAGATTTTAATGTAGTTGCAGCAACTTATAATATACCTGTTGAGAAAGAAAAAAAATCTATCCAACAAAAAAATATTGTAGTTGAACATCCTGAAAAAGTTTTATCGCTAGAAAAAGGTGAAGCGCAGCCACTTACAAATTCTCAAAGTGATGATATTAAGACAGATAAAAAAATGTTGGATAATGAAAAGCCGGTAATAAATGAAGTGGCTAATGATCAAAATATTTCAGATAGTTTTGAATCGGAGCAAACATTAAGTCTCGGCGGAACTGTTGCTCCATCGCCCAAAGCTGCCTCTTCATCTCAAATCAGTAAGTCTAACTTGAATTTTATGCAAAGAAATCTTTCAACCGAAGAAAAAGTTGAGGTTCAACAGTTAAAAATGAAGGTAACGACGCAGAAAAGTGCCAAAACGGAAGAAAATCAAACAAAATCCACACAAAAGTAAATTGGATAATACTGCCGAAAGGCCTATATTTATCCCCACGATTTATAGAAAAAAATATTTAGGACAGAAATGAAACCAGGAATTCACCCAGAATATAAACCAGTTGTATTTCAAGATGCATCTTGTGAATTTGCAATTTTAACTCGCTCTACGATAAAAACAAGCGATACAATTCAATGGACAGATGGAAAAACTTATCCACTAGTGAAATTAGAAATTTCAAGTGGTTCGCATCCTTTCTTTACCGGAAAACAAAAATTACTTGATACTGCCGGTAGAGTTGAAAAGTTCAACAAAAAGTACAGCAAGAAACAATAAAAGAATATTTTATTATGTGATGAGCCCCGAAACTTCGGGGCTTTTTTATTTTTATCTTTTGATTGTGTCTTTATTTTTTTAGTTTGAAACCAAGATACCTTATGAAAAATAACTTAAAGAAAATAGTCATCTCAATTATAGTTTTGGTTGTTTTGTTAATCGTGTTTTTACCAAAACTCCTTTCTTCATCATCCAAAGAAACAAATAATACTGCCGGTGATAAACAAGACCAGGTAATAACTGTAAAAGCTCATATTGTTTCATTGGAAACTTTAGGTAACAATGTTCTTACAACAGGAACAATTTTAGCAAATGAAGAAGTTGAATTACGAAGCGAAGTTTCCGGTAAGATTATCAAAATACTTTTTAAAGAGGGAAGCCATGTTAATAAGGGTGATTTGTTAATCAAGATTAATGATTCTGATTTACAGGCACAGTTAAGAAGAGCTGAATCAAAAGTAAAGCTTTCTGAAGAAAAAGAATTTAGGCAAAGACAATTGCGTGATGGAAATTTAATCAGCCAGGAAGAATATGATAACACGCTTGGTGAATTAAATGTTAGTAAAGCAGATTATGATTTGATTAAAGCTCAGATTGATAAGACTGAAATCAAAGCGCCATTTAGCGGTGTTGTTGGATTAAGATCGGTAAGCGAAGGAAGTTATGTAACTACTGAAACAATTATGGCAAAGCTTCAAAATCTTAGCAGCATTAAAGTTGATTTTTCTATTCCTGAAAGATATTCTACATCTGTAAAAGCAGGTGATGAACTTGAGTTTAAAATAAGCGGAAGCACAAATATTTTTAAAGCAAAAGTTTATGCAATGGAACCAAGAATTGATCCGGGAACAAGAACATTAAGAATAAGAGCAATTTGCAGTTCATATTATTCAGAATTGATTCCGGGAGCTTTTGCAAATGTAGAATTAAATCTTAAACAAATTAGTGATGCAATTTTAATTCCAACGGTTTCTATTGTTCCCGAATTAAAAGGACAAAGAGTTTACTTATATAAAAATGGAGTTGTTGCACCACAAGCAGTTGAAATTGGTATTCGCGAAGAAACCAAAGTTCAGATTGTATCCGGTTTAAGTAATGGCGACACAGTTATTACATCAGGCATTTTGCAAATCAGACCAAAGTCTAAAGTTAAAATTTCAGAATTCAATTAAACAAAAATTCTAAATGAGTTTATCTTCAATAAGTATTCAAAGACCGGTACTTGCAATAGTTTTATCTATAATAATTATTGTGTTTGGCGTGCTGGGCTATACTTATTTGGGAATACGAGAATTTCCTTCTGTTGATCCACCAATTATAACAGTATCAACAAGTTATGTTGGCGCAAATGCAGATGTAATTGAAAGCCAGATTACTGAACCGCTTGAAGAATCCATAAACGGAATTGCAGGAATAAAATCTTTAACATCATCAAGTCGTGATGGAAGAAGCACAATTACTGTTGAGTTTGATATTGATGTTGATCTTGAAGCTGCCGCCAATGATGTGCGCGATAGAGTTTCGCGTTCTCTTTCTGTATTGCCTCCCGATATTGATATGCCGATTGTTGCCAAGGCCGATGCTGATGCAACGCCGATTGTTTTTCTTAACGTTCAAAGCGATACAAGAAATTTACTTGAGCTTACAGAAATTGCTAACAATGTTTTTAAAGAAAGACTGCAAACAATTTCCGGAGTTAGTGCAGTTCAAATTTGGGGTGAGAAAAAGTACGCAATGCGGTTGTGGTTAGATCCGGCTAAGCTTGCATCATTTCAACTTTCGCCTGTTGATGTTAGAAATGCTTTGAACAGAGAAAATGTTGAGCTTCCATCCGGAAGAATTGAAGGGGATGATACTGAATTATCTATCAGAACAATTGGAAGATTGCAGACTGAAATTGAATTTGATAATCTTATTGTAAAAGAAGCTGAAGGAAATATTGTAAGAGTAAAAGATATTGGTTACTCACAACTTGGTGCAGAAAACGAACGCACGATTCTTAAGCGTGATGGAATTCCAATGGTTGGTGTTGTATTGATTTCGCAAGCTGGTGCAAACAACATAGCAATTGCAGATGAGTTTTATAAAAGATTAGAGCAGATTAAAAAAACTTTACCACATGATATAAACACAGGAATCGGATTTGATGTAACGACTTTTATTCGTGAATCCATAAGCGAAGTTGAACAAACCATTCTTGTTGCATTTGGGTTGGTTGTAATGATAATATTTTTATTTCTGCGTGATTGGAGAACTACAATTATTCCGGTTCTAGTAATTCCTATTTCACTTATCGGTGCATTTTTTATAATGTATGTTGCAGATTTTTCTATAAATGTTTTAACACTTCTCGGAATTGTACTTGCAATCGGAATGGTTGTGGACGATGCGATAATTGTACTTGAAAACATCTATACAAAAATTGAAAACAAGATGGATCCGATTGAAGCAGGCAAAAAAGGATCTGCAGAAATATTTTTTGCAGTAATCTCTACAACAATTGCACTTGCTGCCGTGTTTATGCCTGTTATCTTTTTGCAGGGAATTACCGGTAGATTATTCAGAGAGTTTGGAATTGTTGTAGCTGGTGCGGTTTTAATCTCAGCTTTTGTTGCATTAACATTAACACCAATGTTAAGTACTAAAATTCTTAAACGAAGAGAAAATCATAATTGGTTTTATAATGTTACTGAACCATTTTTTGTTAAACTTAATGAAACATATCAAAGACAATTAAAATATTTTGTTGAACATAGATGGTTAGCAATTCCGGTAACAGTATTTGCGATCATTCTTATCTATGTGTTGTTCTCAACACTGCCAACTGAGTTAGCGCCATTGGAGGACAGAAGCAGATTATCCATAAACATTACTGCACAAGAAGGCGCAACGTTTGAGTATATGGATAGATACATTGATGAAGCTGTAAGTATTATCAAAGAAAAAGTTCCGGAAAAAGAAGGCATAATTTCTTTGACCTCGCCAAGCGGTGGAGCAGCGGGATCAGTAAACTCAGGTTTTATAAATTTAATTTTAAAAGAACCTGATCAAAGAGACAGATCTCAACAACAAATTGCAGATGATGTTACCCCTGTTGTTAATTCATTAAATGGTGCAAGAGCTTTTATAACACAGCAGCAAACAATTGGAGGCGGAAGACGCGGTAGTTTGCCTGTTCAGTTTGTGTTGCAGGCCCCAAACTTTGAACTGTTAAGAGAATTCCTTCCTAAGTTTGTTGAGGAAGCTAAGAAAACAAATGTGTTTACTATTATTGAGCCAAATTTAAAATTTAATAAACCCGAGTTAAAGCTTTCTATCGATAGACAAAAAGCAAGAGCACTTGGTGTTTCTACGATAGATATTGCTCAAACAATTCAATCTGCTTTTAGCGGACAAAGATTTGGTTACTTTATAAAAGATGGAAAACAATACCAGGTGATTGGGCAGTTCTCAAGAGAAAATCGTGATGCACCAATTGATCTAAAATCCACTTATGTAAAAAATAATGTTGGCGAATTGATACAGCTTGATAATGTTGTGTTTGTTGAAGAACAAAGTGCACCACCGCAGTTGTTTAGATTTAACCGTTATGTTTCTGCCACTGTTTCTGCGGGATTAGCTCCCGGAGTTTCTTTGGGTGAGGGAATTGATGCAATGCAAAGTGTTGCAGATAAAGTTCTGGATGAAAGATTTGCAACTGCACTTGATGGTACTTCAAAAGATTTTAAAGAAAGCTCATCAAGTTTAATTTTTGCATTTATACTTGCACTTGGGTTGATATACTTAATACTTGCCGCACAGTTTGAAAGTTTCCGCGATCCTTTTATTATTTTGTTTACAGTTCCGCTTGCATTGCTTGGTGCGCTAATTTCACTCTGGTACTTCAATCAAACATTAAACATCTTTAGTGAAATTGGAATTATAATGTTAATTGGTCTTGTAACTAAAAACGGAATTTTAATTGTTGAGTTTGCAAACCAGAGAAAAGCCGCCGGCTTAACTAAAGATGATGCAGTTATAAGCGCAGCCGCCGCACGATTAAGACCGATCTTAATGACAAGTCTTTCTACTGTACTTGGAATATTGCCAATTGCATTAGCTCTTGGCGCAGGCTCTGAGAGCAGGGTCTCTATGGGTATTGCTGTTGTTGGTGGATTGATTCTTTCTACATTTCTAACCCTTTTTATTGTTCCCGCTATTTATTCATTCTTCTCAAGAAAAACGGCTTCTGTTACTAATTTGACGGAGTGAGGGTTAATATAGAGTAATTATTCATCTTGTTTTATTACCTCGTTAATCATTTTCCTGATTGAGTTTTTAACTCCCGGAGATAATGTAACAAGATATTGTTCCTGTAAAAGAAAACTAATTTCTTCTAAAAGCTCGGGATATTTATTCGCGGTTTTAATTATAAACTTAAGAGCAGTCATTCTTACAGAAGGATCTTTTCCTATTTGTTCCCACAATCTTATGCAAATATCAAAAACAATTCCTTCCTGCTGTTTATTTAACTTCATCTTATATAGAATTTTTAGAAGCTCTCTTTGATGCCCATCTTTTTTATCTTTAATACAGTTTAGAATAGTGTTGATTTGTTTCTTCACGCGATTATCATTTTCATCTATACAATCAAAAAGTACAAAAGCTGAACGCCAGGCAAAGGGTTGGTTGTCAGATATCGCCAGTCGTATTGCTTCATTAAAATATTGTGGATGAGTTTTTAGAAATACAATCATTTCTTCTTTGCAAGAACTAACTAATATTTTTTCTAAAGGGGTCTGCAATTTAATTTGTTGTTAATGCTTAACGACTATGCACCTAACCCACCACTGAATTATTTCGGGTTGAATAACTTGTTATAAACATTTCCATAACCATATGGTCATAGTTTATGATTCAAAAACATAATGATTTTATTTTTTCTCAAAATATTTTTATTTCTCCATTATCAAGCCAATCCGGTATTTCCACTCCCTTTGCTTTGGGATGTTGTTGGAAAATTTGTCTTAATGCTTTAATAGATTCGTAGGAATCATTTATCATTTCTTTCTGTTTATTTATATACTTTTTGTTGTAATCATTTTCACTAATTTTATGAGCAGGATTCTGCCTTTCTCTTCTAATCTTTTTCAGCGGTTTAAATATATCTTTTAGAGTTTGTTTGTCTTGGACTTTATAAGTTAATAGCATCCATTCTTCGAAAAGTCTTAACGTGGCTTTATCCTTTTTCTCAACTAAATTATCATCTAAATAGATTAACTCATAGAGTTCCACTTTTCCCTTAAAAAAATCTTTGTTAATGTTATCTGAAATCATTTTATCAAGTAACAAGACAAATTCATTATAATTTCTTAAAGTAGGTAAAAAGAAAAATGTAAACTCTTTAGGTCGATTTTCATTTTCAAAATTCTTACGAAACAGATTTCTTCCAAAAATTTTATTAGCCAAATTATTTAAGCAGGTTAATTCACCTAAAAATGCTGAAAAGATAGAATAAGAAATTGTCCAATTGCCTAGAATTGAATTTTCGTAATATTCTTTAAGTACCTTGCAATTACCTTCTACTTCCTTGTTATTCCAATATAATTGATGCTCTGCTGTCAAATCCTTTAAGTAGCGAAGATAAACTACTGCGAGTCTATCTTGTTGTGAATCAAAACCTAGCCCAAATGTTTTAATAAAAACTTGGTCTTCTTCACTTAATACAGGATTACCATTTTCGTCATATTTACACGATATACTACCGGCATAATCTTCAAATTCGAAATTGAATCGTGGATCATTTGCATATCTTTCAAGCACTTCAATGTTAAAAAACTTTGGTGATAATTGTGGCTCACCTAATGCCAGTAATTTGGTATACTCTTTACTTTTAAATTCAGATAAGTCTCTCTTTGTTTTAAGATATTCCCTTGAAGGATAAAGGCAAATAGGAAATTGTGTATTTTCGATTGAGATTGAAATTATCCCTAAGTCTTCAACACTATTTGTAACCTTCTTTGCATCTTCAAGTACTTTATTTTGATTTTCTATGGAATGATGTTTAAATCCGATAATGTGAGGATTTGTGCTAGATTGAATTGAAACAGTATTATTTGAAACTAGGTTTTTTATCAAATCAATTGATTCTTTATAATCTATATTAAACTCTTGCGAAACTTGTCTTAAAGGAATACCATTAAAATCTCTTGATTCAATAAAAAAATTATATATTCTATCTCTTATTTCATTTTCCATACTTAAACGTTTATAATTAAATTCTATTCTCGAGTTATCGTATTATTTTAATAACCTTTAACTTATTACTATTTAGATTGCATTTATTCAATTATCTACAATTTCTGGCATACTACATATAATGATCTAAATTTGGTTTTTCATGGCTTTGACCCCGAGCAGGATAAAGAGGAAAAGGGATATATATTTATAGGTAAATCAAAATTTAAGTATAAAGTCGGTTGCAACTTATGGTTTTTAGCTAATATTCTCAACTTGCTATCGTTGCATTCATCATATCTCTGCCAAAGTTGCTTAATAATAGTCATGTATTAAGTTTCATTAGTGTTGCAAATGCAACATACAGGTTTTCACTTACAACAAATAGAGTTGCAAATGGAAGATACAGGTTTGCAATTGTAACATATAGAGTTACAAATGCAACATATAGGTATTGATGAAGCAATTGCAAATATGTTTTTTCCAAAAGAAACTATATATCATGCAATTGCAGAGTGAAATTTTTTGAGGGGAACAATATATTCAGCATTTGTAAAGATGATAAAACCATTTACCACGATATATATAATAGTTGCAATGATGAATTTTTGAATTACCGTTGTGGAATAAAGCAGAAAGTAAATAGTTTTAATACTTGCGGAGATTGAAACCACGTCACCTTTACAGTTTGTTGATAAAGTAATGGTATTTGATTGTCAAAAAACAGCATTCATTGACAGCATAACACTATAATAGTCCGCTTTTTCTGTTTGAGAATCTTACCCCAAAAAATGTTAAATTCAAGCATCGATTTCTAAAGGATTTAATAACAATATGCAAATCTGCATTTTTGAAGACATAAACTATTCTAACTTTGAACCGCTCGTTTTTGCAAGACCGGTTTATGATTTGCTTTGCGGAATTGATTCGCTTAAAGAAAAAATAATTCGTAGTTATGGTGATGTTAAAGTATCACTTCATTGCCGACCATATCTTGCCGAAATTGTGCAGCATCAAAATCCAGATTGCCTGGTTAATAAGATTGAATCAAGTGAGTGTTTGTTTATAAATGGAAGGATTATTGCGCCGCAAGATCTTGCAGATATTTTGCCATTGATACCCGGCGAAGATAAAGTTTTTGTTAACGAAGAAACTGTAGTTGCAGCTTATCTTTCGGGTGTAAATCTTAAACATAAAATTACACATTTAAATGATTTATTTGCTGTCTCTGATTTTAATGGACTGCCGATTAAAATTCTTGATTTAAAATGTGCAAACTATCTTTGGGATTTAATCAATCAAAACGGAAAACAAATTGCCGATGATTTTAATTACCTGGTAGAAAAATCCAAAGAAAATTTTGTAGATAAAGTAAATTCGTATGTTAACATACTTAATAAACAAAAAGTTTTTGTGGGAAAAAATGTTACAATAAAACCGGGGGTTGTACTTGATGCGTCAAACGGACCAATAATAATTTCTGATAATGCATTTATTTATCCCAACGCTGTTATTGAGGGTCCTTGTTTTATTGGTGAATCATCAAAAATAAAAAGCGGCGCAACCATTTATGAAAACGTTTCTATAGGTAAAGTTTGTAAAGTTGGCGGCGAGGTTGAGCAATCAATTTTTATGGATTACTCAAATAAGCAGCATGCAGGATTTATCGGGCACTCTTATATTGGCAGCTGGGTTAATCTTGGTGCTGATACAAACAATAGCGATTTAAAAAATAATTACTCTAAAATAAAAATTCAGTTAAGCAATAAAGAAGTTAATAGTGATTCGCAATTTCTTGGTTTGATGATTGGTGATCATTCTAAAAGTGCAATTAACACAATGTTTAACACAGGCACAGTTGTTGGATTTTCTTGCAATATTTTTACGCAGGGTTTTCCTGATAAGTATGTTCCATCTTTTACGTGGGGCGGAGATGAGGCATCTTTAGCTTATGATATTAATAAATCAATAGAGACAGCAAAGATTGTTTTTAACAGAAGAAAGATTAGTTTTGATAAAAAAGATGAAATAATGTTTAAAGTAATTTTTGAGTTAACAAAATCAGATAGAGAAAAAAGAGGTTATTAGTTGGAAGAGAATTTTGATCAAAATATAGAGCAGAATACTGAAAGCGTTAATGAGCAGGTAACGGAAGCAAAAGATTTTGGACATCTTGAAGAGCATAAAATTATAGATTTGTATCAGGGTGTTAGAGGACTTGCAGTTAAAATTTTAAATCGTGTAGAACGAACTGATGCTTATTTAGAAAAACTTTTAGATAATGAGTTAAAAACTTCTGAGCTTAACGGACCTGATAAAGCACTGCTTTATGAAATTGTGCACGGCGTTACAAGATGGCAGGGAAGATTAGATTGGATTCTAAACGGATTTTATAAAGGACAGTTTTCTAAAGCAATTCCAAATCTAAAAAATGGATTACGCGTAGCACTTTACCAGATTTTATTTTTAGATAGAATTCCTGATCACGCAGCAGTTAATGAAGCTGTTGAGTTTGTAAAAAAATTACAGGGACAAAAACCTGCTGATCTTACAAATGCAATTCTTAGAAATATTATCAGAAGTAAAAATGCAATCAGGTATCCCGATCCTAATGAAGATATAATTGGATATTTAAGCGCATATTATTCTCATCCAGCGTGGATGGTAAAACGTTACCTGGATAGATTTGGTAGAGCAGAAACTGAAAAACTTTTAAATGCGAATAATGAAAAACCGTATCTTACATTAAGAGTTAATGCAATTAAAACCACCATACAGGATTTTAAATCATTACTTGAACAAGTTAATCTTAAATATCGCCCCGGCAAATTTCTTGAAGAGTTTGTTCAGCTTCAGAATCTTACAAACATAACTGCGTGGGATTATTACACAAAAGGATATTTTAATATTCAGGATGAAAGCGCAGGCTTAGCTGTTAGACTATTGGATGTAGAACCTGGAATGAATGTGCTTGATATGTGTGCAGCGCCTGGAGGTAAAACAGCTTATCTTGGATCATTGATGAAAAATACCGGAAAGATTATTGCTATTGATCGCTATGATGGAAGGTTAAAACTTGTAAGAAAAAATAATGAGCGTCTTGGATTAACAATTGTGGATACAATTGAAAGTGATGCACTTGAGTTTGAATCGGAGCCATTTGATAGAGTACTTGCAGATGTGCCTTGCAGCGGCACCGGAACGCTTTCTAAGAAACCTGATATTAAATGGAAAAAAGATATTTTTGATTTAAGACGAATGTCTGATATGCAGTTTAAACTTTTATCTAAGGCAGCTACACTGGTTAAAAAGGATGGAGTTGTAGTTTACAGCACTTGCTCTATAGAACCGGAAGAAAATTTTGAGATAGTTAAAAAGTTTTTAGAATCACATCCAAACTTTAAATTTGAATCTGCAAAATCCAAAGTATCTGATAATCTTGTAGATGAAAACGGATGCATACAAACTTATCCGCATAAACATTTAATGGATGGTGCTTTTGCTGCAAAACTTGTAAGAATTGAATAACAAACTAAACTAAAATTATGCTTGATAAATTTGCTGACGAATTAAGATTACAACGAGAAAGTAGCGGATTAACGCTGCAACAATTAGCTAATAAAACAAGAATTGATTTAAAATTTCTTGAAGCTATTGATCAGGGTAATTTTGCTTTCTTGCCTGATATTTATGTTAAAGCGTTTTTAAAACAATATGCAAAGACAATAGGATTAGATGAGAATATAACTTTAAAGAAATTTGAAGCTGCAAAAGAAAATCGTGAGTTTAATCTTAATCCATCTGTAGAAGAAGTTAAGGCAGTTGAACCAATTAAAGAACCTGTAACTCAAGCTCCCAAAATTGAAACGCCAATCGTTGAAGTTCAAAAATCAGTAGTAAAACCAGTATCGCAATTAAAATCTTATGCTGATGAACCGAAACATAAATCAGCGGAAGATGAACAAAAAGCCAATAAACAATTAATGATTTTTGGACTTGGTGGAGTTGGGTTAATTATAATTGCAGCACTTTTATATCTTTTTATTTTTGATAAAAGCGATAAGATTGTTGTTGAAGAAACACCAATTGATGAAGTGATTGAACAAAGCAATCAAAGATATGTAGAAGAGCAACCTGCCGAACAAATAATTGTAGATAGTACCGATACAATTGTTTCTTCTGATAGTCTTCATCTTACATTTTATGCGAAAGAAACAGCCTGGGTTTTTGTTGTGCTTGATAACAATCGAACTCAAGAATTTACATTGAATGCGAACTCAAAATTTACAATTAATGCGTTGAGTGAATTTAAAGCAACTGTTGGAAATTCTGGCGGCGTAACTTTGCAAATGAATAATCAGGATGTTGATTTTATAGGTCGGAGTGGTTCTGTTCGCCACTTTAAGCTTGATAAAAACGGACTAATATATTTAAACGCACCACCTAAAATAGAACAACAATAAATGTCTGTTTCTGTTGAAAAAAAAATTGAGGAACTGCGCAATCAAATTATTAAGCACGATTACAATTACTATGTATTAGCTGAACCGATAATTAGTGATGAAAATTATGATAAGCTTATTAAAGAACTTGAAAAACTTGAAACTGAAAATCCTCAACTAGTTACTCCTGATTCTCCCACGCAAAGAGTTGGAAAAGATCTTACCAAAGAGTTCAATCCAGTAAAACATAAAATACCTATGCTCAGTCTTTCAAATACTTATGATGAGCAGGATTTATTTGATTTTGATCGACGAGTTAAAGAAGCACTATCTGAAAAAGAAAAAGTTGAATATGTTGTTGAATTAAAGATTGATGGCGCATCAGTTAGCATAAATTATATTAATGGGAAATTTAAAACTGCCGCAACTCGTGGTGATGGAACTACTGGTGAAGAAATAACAACCAATGTTAAAACAATAAGATCAATTCCATTAAAAATCGATTTAAGTAAAGTTAAAAAGTATAAATTAAATGATTTTGAAGTCCGTGGCGAAGTTTTTATGCGAATTGAGGATTTTGAAAATCTTAACAAAGAAAGAGAATCAAAAGAAGAAAAACTTTTCGCCAATCCGCGTAACTCTACAGCAGGCACATTAAAATTACAAGATCCCAAAATTGTTGCATCAAGAAAATTAAATGTGTTTTTATATTCGCTAATAAGTGTTGATGAAGAATTTAATTCGCAACAAGAAAATCTTAAGTTACTTAAAGACCTTGGGTTTATGGTAAACGATAAATATCAAATCTGTAAAAGTATTGATGAAGTTTTAAAAGTCTGTAATAAATTTGAAGAAATCAGAGATACTCTTGATTATGAAATTGATGGTGCGGTTATAAAAGTAAATTCTATTCATCAGCAAAAAATATTAGGAAGTATTGCAAAATCACCACGCTGGGCGGTTGCATATAAGTTTAAATCAAAGCAAGCATTTACAAAATTAAATGATATAACATGGCAAGTTGGAAGAACTGGTGCAATCACTCCGGTAGCCGAATTAGAGCCTGTAAAGCTTGCGGGATCAACTATTAGTCGTGCAACATTGCACAACTTTGATGAAATACAACGCAAAGATATTAGAGTTGGAGATACAGTTGTAATTGAAAAGGGCGGCGATGTAATTCCAAAAGTTGTATCTGTTGTTTTAAGTGAACGAGCAAAAAAAAGTCAGGCAACAAATCCACCAGAAAAATGTCCGGTATGCAACTCTAAAATATTCAAACCAGAAAATGAAGTTGCTTTTTATTGCGAGAATCCCGAATGCTCGGCGCAAATAAAAGGTAGATTAATTCATTTTGCTGCTCGAGGCGCAATGGATATTGAAGGATTGGGTGATGCTTTAATAGATTTGTTTGTCGATAAAGGTTTTATAAATCACATTTCAGATATTTATAAATTAAAAAATAAACGTGCCGATTTAATTAAGATTGAAAGACTTGGCGAAAAAAGTATTGATAATCTTTTAAATGCTATTGAAAAAAGTAAAAGTCAACCTTTTTCTAAAGTCCTTTTTGCCATTGGAATTAGATACATAGGTGCAGGTGCGGCACAAAAAATTACCGATCATTTTAATAGTATTGATGATATTATTGTTGCAGACGAAGAAGAAATTACTTCGGTTTATGAAATTGGACCGAGTATTAGTAAAAGTATCAAGCAATTCTTTTCAGATAAAAAGAATGTTAAGTTAATTGAAGAATTAAAAAAATCTGGCTTAAATTTCATATCAGAAAAAAAAGAAATAAAGCAAACTAAATTAACGGGAAAAACATTTGTATTAACCGGCACTCTTTCATCATTTTCTCGTGAAGATGCGGGAGCGCGAGTAATAGACTTGGGTGGAAAAGTAACATCAAGTGTTAGTACGAACACAGATTATGTTGTTGCTGGTGAAAAAGCCGGATCAAAATTATCTAAAGCTGAATCGTTAGGTGTAAAAGTTATTGATGAAACAGCTTTTCTAAAACTTCTTGAAGAAAACGAATAAATATGATTGATGCAATAAAAAATAATATTTCCAGATTTTTAATAACCAGAAAACTAAAAGCTATTGTTTTAAATGAACTTGATTTTTCTGAAGCGTTAAAACGTTCAGGATCGTTTTTAATTTTAATGCCCGAGGATGAAAAGGATTTTAGGGCAAGTTTTTTAGTTCTGGATCATCTTGAGCATTTAAATAAATCAATAAAAATTTTAACAAGAGATTACCGAATAAGTTTAATGCCGGCAAAGTATAGAAATAAAGCAATGGAAGTTGGCGTTGCTGATTTAAATAAACTTGATTTACCAAATCATAAGCTGATTGAAAAACTTTCTGAAATGAGATTTGATGCTGTAATGGATTTGAATCGTAAGGATGAGTTGTTGTATAGTTATGCTTCAAATCTTGTTAACGCTAAATTAAGAATAGGATTTTCAAAAAAAGGCGCAGACAAATATTACAATTTGCAGATTGCAAATAACGAAGCTGAAGCAGAAAAATCTTATAGTAATTTTCTAAATTGTTTAAAAATGTTTTAAGGAAATACAATGAATTTTGAAACTAAACGCGTGGGCGATGTTACCATTTTTAAGTTGAACGAGAAAAGGTTGGATACAAGTATTTCCGGTTTGTTAAAAGGTGAGTTTACAATGATCTTGAAAGTTGAAGGTGTTCAAAAAATTATTATAGATTTAAGTGATGTAGAAAGCTGTGATAGCTCCGGCTTAAGCGCAATTTTAGTTGCAAATAGAATTGTATCTGCAAACGAAGGACAAATAAGATTAGCTGCTCCATCAGAAAAAGTACACAACTTAATAAAAATCACTCAGCTTGATAGAGTTTTACCTGTAACTGATACAGTTGAACATGCGCTAATAGATTTAGGAAAATAATATTGCAAGTATCGACACTTGATTATATTATTATAATAGTTTACCTCTTTGCGATTGCTATTTTTGGTAAGTTGAGTGGCGGAAAACAAAAAACGGTTAAAGATTATTTTATTGGATCGCAGGAAGTACCTTGGTGGGCAATTAGTTTTTCAATCGTTGCAGCAGAAACAAGCACACTTACTTTTATTTCAATTCCAGGACTTGCATACTTAACAAATCTAAATTTTCTTCAATTAACTTTTGGATATTTAATCGGTAGAATAATTGTTGCCGCATTCTTTTTACCCGCATATTATAAAGGTGATTTAACTACAGCATATTCTTATTTAGAAAAGAGATTTGGTAAAAAAACTCGTTCCTTGGCTTCAGTAACTTTCTTATTTACGCGCACAGCTTCCGATGGAGTTAGACTTTTTGCGACTGCAATTCCGCTTTATTTAATGCTTGATATTTCTCCAATCGTTGCAATAATAATAATAGCATTTGTTGCTTTGCTTTATACATTTACCGGCGGTCTAAAAGGCGTAATATGGGTTGATGCAATACAAATGTTTATATATATCGGCGGAGCAATTTTAGCTGCCTATTATTTGATGAACAATATTCCTGGAGATTTTAGTCAAATCATTTCATTAACAGAAGTATCATCAAAACTTAGCATTATTAATTTTGGATTTGATAAAGGGTTTGTTGGGTTATTTTCACAACCATACACTTTATTAAGTGGGTTGATCGGCGGTGCATTTCTTTCAATGTCATCTCACGGAACTGACCAGCTTGTAGTGCAAAGATTACTTGCAGCAAAAAATCTTGTAGAAAGTAAAAAAGCAATTATAACTTCTGGTGTGATAATAATTTTCCAGTTTGCCCTTTTTCTTTTTATTGGTGTTCTTCTTTTTGCTTATTACGGCAAGCTTGATATAAAATCTGATGAAATATTTTCTAAGTTTATAATTGAAGTGTTACCATCTGGAGTAAAGGGGATAATTATTGCCGGATTATTTGCGGCAGCACTTTCAACACTTGCAGGATCTATAACTTCTCTGTCTTCTTCTGTGATGCTGGATTTATATCTACCATTTCAAAAAAATATTAATGATAAAAAGAATTTGTTTATCTCAAAATCGCTAACAGTATTTTGGGCTATAATGTTAATCTTTTCAGCATTTCTATTTAAAGAAAGTTCTAAAGCAGTTGTTGAGATTGCACTAAGTATTGCATCCTTTACATACGGTGGTTTGCTCGGTACGTTTTTGTTGGGATTATCCAGTAAAAAAGTTCAGCAAAATCAGGCAATAGCTGGATTTATTTCTGCAATTGTTGTAATGAGTTTTATAATTGTCTTTAAAGTTGTTGCATGGACATGGTTTGTTTTGATTGGTGTTTGCGTAACTCTTCTAGTTGGTAACCTCCTTCAAATGTTTTCTAGAAAATTATCGGATTAAGCCTCTTTTAGAAAATGATAAGCGTGTAAATATCCTTTTTTATAAGATATATTTAGATCAGCTTTATAACCTTCCAGATCATTTAGGTTTTTCTTTACAAACGATCTCTCAAAAAATGCTTTTTCGTGGTTTGGATTTATCTCAATCGTCTTATTTAGATCGCGCAGAGCAAAATCATAACTGCCGCATTTGTTATAAGCAATTCCTCTATTAAAGTAAGCCTCAATAGCTAATGGATTCTCAGCTAAGTAAAAATTAAAATCGTCTATAGCTTCGTAAAATTTTTCAAGTTCCATGGCTACAATCCCACGATTGAAAAAAATATCTCTATCACCTAATCCTAAAGAAATTGCTGAAGTAAAATCATTATAAGCATTTGAAAAATTAGAGAGTTTTAGATTTGCTAATCCGCGATAATAAAATGCTGATGGATCAGTTGGATTATTCTTTATCACCAGAGAAAAATCTTCTAAAGCTTCTTTATAATTATGAATTTCAAATTTAGTTACACCTCTTTTAAAAACTAACACAATATTTTTATTATCGTGCTGTAAAATCATATCTATGTCTTCAATAGCACCTTTAAAATCTTTTTTCTTTACTCTTTCTTCTGCTCTAACATATCTATTACTTATATCATTTTTATTTAACTCAAGCTCTAAATTGGCATGTAAATACACTTTATCATTATAAGATAATTTTGAATTTTTATTTGACGGTTTGCTAAATTTAAAAGCAAAAAATGCAACAATACTAGATACAATTATTGCAAGAATTGTTATTAACGAAGTATCCATTTACACAACTATACCTTATATTTATCATCATAAAAAATAAATCGCACACAACAAATAGACAGATACTGTACCAAAGAGTTTATTGTGGAATTAATAGGCTATATAACTTTGCTTGCTTACTTCATCTATTCCATAGTAATTGCTTTGATTTATTCAAAAAAAGCAAGAAAAAGCACAAACGACTTCTTCCTTTCAAGCAGTAAATTACTCTTGTTTTTAGCAAGGATTAAGATGGTTGTAACAAACTTTGCTGTCGTAATTTCTCTGGCTGTTACTGAACTAGTGGCTAATAATAGCATTTTTCAAAATTGATCTTTATGAAATTTTGTTGAAAAAAAAATAACATTTGAAAGATAAATGAAGATTCAGGTTTTGTTTGAATGTTTATTAACTGGATAATAGACGTTATTTTAGTTTATTCAATTTTATTTGAAACTGGAAAATTGATTTTAGGTAATTGGAAAGAATTCTTTATTTACCTGGCAATTGCAGTTATCTCAATATTTATTGTTTATTTAATTCTTATAAAAATTGGCTGGAAAAAAGTAATAGAATAAAATGTTCGATATAAAACATTTAAAAAAAATCGAGTTTGTTCTTTTTGATATAGATGGAACTCTTGTAAATGATAATGGTGAAATTGGAGAAACAACCAAGCAGCTTATATGTGATTTGAAAAAACTTGGTGTGAGATTTTCATTTGCTTCCGGCAGATTACACTCAGCACTTGTACCGCTTGCAGAATCACTTAAATTACATTCACCATTAATTTCTTTGGATGGAACTGCAATAAAAAGCTTAACTGGTAAAAATTTTGTTTATCGTTCATTTATAAAAGATAAACATGTAAAACAGGCAATTGAGTACTCAGAAAAATATCTAATAAACATTGCGCTTTGTCATTCAGAAGCTATTTACTTTACAGAACAAAATTCTGTTATTCCAAAGTTGATGGATAAATTTGGTGCTGTATATAAAGAAGTAAATTCTTATGATGGTTTAACTGATAAAACTTTAGAAATAGTATTTGCCGGCGATAATAAAAGAACAGTTGAATATGTTAGAGATAAATTTAGTTTTCCATTTGCCTTAGGCGTTTCACTTTCTTACTTCAGATCTCAAACGCACGAAGGAATTTACTATCTTGAAATTAGAAGATCAGGTTCTTCAAAAGGTAAAGCTATGAAGCGTTTACTTAAGTATCTAAGTATTGATGAAGATAGAACCGTTGTCGCGGGCGATTGGTACAATGATTTAAGTCTTTTTGATACCAAGGCGCTCAAAATAGCGCCGAAGAATGCTATAGCTGAGCTAAAGAAAAAAGCAGATTATGTACTTGAAAAAACAAATAACGAAGAAGGTATTGCAGTATTTTTAGAAGAATTATTAAAAGCCAAAATGTCTAAAATATGAGCACTGAACAAAATATATTTTCCTATTCTGGAACTAAAAGAAAAATAATTATAGGTTTAATAACCGTAATTCTTATTGTTATGATGTTTCCGAAAGGAGAGTCAATAGAATCAGAAGTTACAGAAGGAGCAATCTGGACAAATGATGATTTAATCGCACCATTTAGTTTTCCAATCATAAAAGAAAAACAAACATACAACACTGAGGTTCTCAATGCAGAAAAATCTGTTTATCCAATATTTAATATTGTTGAAGGAAAAAACAGTGATTCACTTAAAACATTTGCCGCATATATAATTAGTGTAATTGATGAGAACCTAAAAAATCAACCAGCTGCATTTTTAAATCCAACATTTTTAAGCTCCAAAGCTTTCTTTCAATTTTCAGAGATCAGAAAAAAGCAAAAAGAACTTAAACAAAGAGAAACTTCATTAAATAATCTTTTTAATCAAACAGTAATAATTGTTGATGCTTTAAGCAAAAAAGGAATCGTTAATTTTAATATCAGTGAAAAGATTAGAGATAGTATTGCAGTTCGTGTTGGTAATGTTGATAAAATTGAACCTATAAACAAGTTTATTTTTTATGATGATGCAACAAATGAAACAAAAAATAGAATAAGAACTTTAAACTATTCTGATGAATTAAAAGAAGCTTTAATTGAATTTACTTTGCATTTTGTTAAACCAACTCTTGTTTATAATGAAAACGCTACCAATCTTGAAATAGAACAAGCAAAAAACAACGTTTCCAAGTACGCGGGTATTGTTAATGAGAATGAAAGAATAATTGCTAAACATGATAGAATATCTAAATCGGTAATTTTAAAAATTGAATCTTATAAAGAAGCAAAAGGTGAATCGATTGGACAGGATGGGATAATACTTCAGTTTCTTGGAAAATTTTTACACATATCTTTCTTCATAACAATATTATCAATCTATTTATATCTATTCAGAAAAAAAATATTTTTTGATAACACAAAAATTGTTTTGATATCCATCCTTGTAGTATTTGTTTCCTTTATAACTTATTTGATAAACCACATAACAGTAAAAGCACCAATACAATATTTGATTTTTGTTCCGGCAGCTTCAATGATATTTACAATCGTATTTGATTCACGTGTTGGATTTTATTTAACCGTAATATTATCATTGATTGTAGGAGCTTTGCGCGGCAACGATTATACTTTTATGGCAATGAATTTTATTGCTGGCGGCTTATCTGTTTACACGGTGCGGGATATTAAAAATCGCACACAAATATTCCGATCATTCCTCTATATACTAATTGGTTATACTGCGTCAATACTTGCGTTTGGATTAGAACGATTTGCCCCCTTTGATTCGATGCTAATAGAATTTGCATTTGCAGCATCAAATGCTTTGATAAGTCCGGTACTTACTTATGGCTTATTAATATTTTTTGAAAGATTGTTTAACATTACAACCGACCTAACACTTCTGGAATTTTCAAATTTTGATAGACCATTATTACGTGAGCTTGCAAGAAAAGCTCCGGGAACTTTTAATCACTCAATGACAATGGGAACAATAGCAGAAGCGGCTGCCGAACAAATTGGAGCAAATGCTTTGCTTGCAAGAGTTGGAGCTTACTATCACGATATTGGTAAAACAATTGCGCCACAGGGTTTTGTTGAAAACCAATTAAACAATCAAAACGTACACGAAAATATGACTCCTGAAGAAAGTGCTACTATGATTTTAAAGCATGTTAATGAAGGAATTGAGCTTGCAAAACAATATAAACTTCCTCAGGAGTTAATAGATTTTATTCCGATGCATCATGGTACAACACTTAGCTCATATTTTTATGAAAAAGCAAAAAAACTTTATGGCGAAGAAAAAGTAAAAACTGATGATTATAGATATCCTGGTCCAAAACCAAACACAAAAGAAACTGCAATCATTATGCTTGCAGATGGATGCGAATCTGCAGTAAGATCAATAACTGAGCCTGACGCACAAAAAGTAGAAAATATGATTAACAATATTTTTAACTCACGTTTGAAAGAGGGACAATTAGATGAAGCTCCTATCACGTTTAGAGATATAACTAAAATGAAAGAAGCATTTCTCTCTATATTGATAAGTCAGCATCACAGAAGAATTAAATATCCGAAGCAAGAGGAAGTTGAAAAAGGGACAAGCACAGAAATTGAGAATTAAATGGAGTTATTTCTTAAAGAATATCTTACCCATTTAAAACTGGAAAAGAATCTTTCAGTTAATACAGTTTCTTCATATAAAAATGATCTTACTTCTTTTAACTCTTTTCTCAAAGATAAAAATATTGATGATCCATCAAACGTAACTTCAGAACACATTAGTGTTTTTTTTAAGATATTAAAAGAGTTGGGACTTTCTGGAACATCATCAGCAAGATATTTTTCATCACTAAAAGGATTTTTTTTATTTCTATTAAAGAATAAATACATAGTTAAAAGCCCAATTGAAAAATTATCTTCTCCAAAATTATCAAAAAAACTTCCAGCAGTTTTAGATGTTGCCGAAGTTGAGAAAATATTATCACAACCAATTACAAATAATAAATTAGGTTTGCGAGATAAAGCTATTTTAGAATTATTTTATGCTTGTGGAACTCGTGTATCTGAATTAATAAATCTAAAAGTAAATGATCTTTTTTTAAGTGATGAAATAATTAGGGTTTTGGGTAAAGGATCTAAGGAACGATTAATTCCAATTGGTTCTAGTGCAATAAAATGGATAAACGATTATTTAAAATGCAGTCGCCCTTTGTTAATGAAAAAATCTAAAAGCGAAAATTATCTTTTTTTAAATTCGTGCAGTTCTAAATTATCTCGAATGGGCATATGGAAAATAATTGATAGGTATGTTAAAGAAGCTGGCATAGAAAAGGAAGTTCACCCGCACACTTTCAGACATTCATTTGCTACGCATTTGTTAGAAGGCGGCGCTGATTTAAGAGCCGTGCAAGAAATGCTTGGTCACGCAGATATTTCAACAACTCAGATTTATACTCATATTGATCGTGACTATATAAAGCAGGTTCATAAACAATATCATCCAAGAGGTTAATATTGGCGATGAAAAGATTTATATTTTATTTGTTACTTGTATTTTTAACATTTCTTACAATAAACTGCTCAGAAAAAACTGAAGATGAAAAAGATGATGAAAATCTAGCAAGTGCTATAGACAAAGCAAAACTAACCGAATTTACCGGATTTTATTTTGTTGGAAATCATTCCGGTATTCCATCAGTCTTTTGGTATGATTACCAAAAAGATAAAGTAAAAATATTTTGGCATTCACCAGAAGAACGGGTAATCGATTTATTGATCTCACCAGATAATAAATCCGGTTATTTTCTAATCCAGAAAAAACAGCTTTTAAAATCATCACAACCAGCGATTGAGAAAGGAAGATTATATAGAATTGATTTTGAGTTGAAAAGAGTTGAACCAATATCGCAACTGGAAGAGGGAATTCAGGTTATTCCTTTTTGGACAGACAATGATAGGTTTACACTTGTAGTAAATTCTATTGATAAAACGATAGCATCATACATAAATAAGAACACGCAAGTTTATAATCGTTTTGGAAAATTATTATCCGACAACACAGAAATATTTGATATAACCAAAGATGGTTACCCTATTACAAAACAAGCACCGCTACAATTCAATTCACCAAATGAATTATTTACAGTCGTTGAAAAAAATGATTCAATTCAAATTCGACAAACCAGATCAAAAAAAGAAATTAAAACCAGGCTTAAAGAAAAGGAATTATTGCAAATAAGTTGGGCTGAAGATAATAAACATGTTCTTTTGTTAATGAAAGCAAAAACCAAAAATAAAACTGAAAAAATAAATCAAAACAAATTGTTGTTAGCCATTTTTGATTTACAAAAAAAGAAAACTGTAAAAATGTTTGATGATATTGGTGCTAGCAATTTTAGATTGATAGGTAATTATTTGTTATTAGATAATGGAATTGGAAGAAATTCAACTATTGAAATACTTAAGCTTGATTCACTTGATAAGACAAAAAAAATAAAAATAAATGGTGGAAGCAGTCTTAGGAAAATATAAAAATTCAGCTATACAAAATATGCATAGCTGATAATGATTTATAGGAAGTAGTACCTTACCCCAATTCCTCCATTAAAAGAAAAATCCGTTTCTGGTATTATATCTAACAAAGGCGCAATTTCTAAAAATACATCTACCGGAGAATTTTTTGGAATCCAGGTTAATCCAACATCAAACCTAATTCCTAATCTTGATTTTCCGTCCTCAACCAATCTTATTCTGCCACCAGGACCATAATGTAAAGAAACGTTTTCTGTCGTATTAAAAATATTTCTAGCGTGAAATAAATAATCAGCATGCAAATGCATTCTACTATTTCGTTCAAATGAGTAACCCAATCCAAAATCAAAGGCTGTTGTTGTTGTTGTCCAATATTTGGCGCTGATGCCTGTTGGCTCACCCGCAATGATTCCTAAAGCAAAGCCGCTAGATTGAGCTATTGAAACTCCAGAAAGTAATAACAGAGTTAATATTGATTTAACTAAAAATTTATTCATTTATAGTCCTTTTTATTCGTTTATGTATAAAATAAAGCTAATAATTACTGCCAAAGAATAAAATGCAAAAGTTTGGAATAGGAAATCGCTTTAATTAATTTTTATAAAACAATTTGTTCAAATAAAGATAAGTGTAGATAAAAATGAGTGATAATAATGCTCAAGTAGTTTATTCAAAAGTAAAAGAAAATTCAGTTAAGTTTAATTCGACAAATGAAGTTGCAATAATTCTTGCTGCCGGACATGGAAAAAGAATAAAATCACAAACATCAAAAATGCTTCATAAAATCTGGGAAATTCCAACAGTTGAACGTGTTTATAATGCGTGTAAACTCGGAATAGAAAACATTAATACTGTTATTGTTGTTGGTATAAAAGCACTTGATATTATGGATGTAATTGGAAAACGTGAATCAAATAAGTTTGCGTTTCAGGAACATCAAAATGGAACCGGGCACGCAGTACAGGTTGCATTAAAGGAAATTGAAAATGATTTTAAAGATGGGATTGTTTATGTGCTTCCTGGCGATATGGGTTTGCTTGATGATGAATCGATGAAAAAATTCAGAAGTGATTTTACCTCATCTAAAAATGATATGATGGTATTAACAGGTCTCTATGAAGGTGACGATCCATTACAAAATTCCTACGGAAGAATTATAAGAACGAAAGATAGTAATGGAAAAGTGAACGGAAATGTTATCCGGATTATGGAATACAAAGATATTTTAGCTTTACCAGATAATAAACCTTACGAGTTAATTTATCGAAATCAAAAATATTCTTATACAAGGCAGGAATTATTAAACACTAAAGAATTTAATTCTGGTGTTTATGCTTTTGATTATAATAAACTTGTTGAACAGATAAATAATATTTCAAGCAACAATGCCCAGAATGAAATATACATAACAGATTTAATCGAGATGTTTAATCAAAAGGGATATTCTGTCGGGGCTGTAAGTCCTAAAGAGCAATACGTTGTAATGGGGTTTAATGATAAATCTGTGCTAAAGGAGATGGATGAAATTGCTCGAAGAAATATTTATGAAAGATTGAAAAATATTATCCAGATTGATGATCCTGATGATTTTTTTATTCATGATTCTATTGTGAGTGATTTAATTGAATTAGATAAAAAAGGAATTCCACTAGATATTAAAATTGGCAAAGGCGCTTACATTGGCGTCGGTGTAAAACTTAATTACAATATTGAAATTGGAAGAGCAGCCTACATAAACGGCAATATTGTATTCGGAAAGAATATAAAAATCTGGCGAATTGTTCACCTATCTACTTTCCCAAATCAAACTTTAACTATTGGTAATAATGTTAATATACTTTGGGGCGATATTATTAAAGGGAATATTGTAATTGGAGAAAACTCAACAATTGAATCAAGCGTTAACTTAACAGGTAGCGATGAGTTTCCATTACGAATTGGAAAAAATGTTTTGATAAAAGGAACAAGTTATTTATTCGGCTCAATCGTAGAAAATAATGTTACAATTGAACACAGCGTATTGATAAAGAAAAAAGTTAAAGCTGAGAAAGACAAAAATGGAAATATTAAAGCAATAAGGTTTTTTATTCCTGATACAGAGGGAAAAGAATTGTTAAATGATATTTAAAACAAAAAAGCTCTTCAACCGAAGAGCTTTTTTAATATCCAATAGCTAAAAACTTATTTTGCAGAAATAACTTTGTTAAGGTGTTTTGTTATTGTTGATTTTTTTCTTGCAGCAGTATTTTTATGTAATCTGCCCTTTGAAGTTCCTTTATCAATAACAGAAATAGCTTCTTTGTATAATACTTCTAACTCTTCTTTTTTATCGGTAGCTAATGTTTTTTTAATAACAGTTTTAATTTTAGAGTCAGTCATTTTATTAACTGCTTTTTTTCTCTCAGAGGATCTAATTCTCTTCTTTGCGGATTTATGATGAGCCATTTACAAAAAACCTTATATATTAGTTAAAAAATGTGAACCAAATATAGGTAATGCCCCGTTTGATGTCAAACTTAGCTTTAGTAACTTTGCCCACTAAATATTTAGAAAATGATTCAAAATCAAGCTTTTTATGCTTAAGGTCAATGAAATATACTTTTCGGTTCAGGGAGAGAGCACATACGCAGGTTTGCCTTGTGTCTTTGTTCGTCTAACTTTTTGCAACTTAAGATGTACATATTGCGATACAGAATACGCGTTTTACGATGGAAAAGATTTAACTATTCCGGAAATAGTTGAAGAAATTAGGAAATATGATTGTAAACTTGTCGAGATTACTGGCGGCGAACCATTAGTGCAAATGGAAGAATGTTTAGGTTTGATGAAACAACTGTGCGATGAAGATTTTGAAGTTTTGATTGAAACAGGTGGAAGCTTATCAATAAAAGATATTGATCAACGAGTCAAAATAATTATGGATTTAAAATGTCCATCAAGTGGGATGGAAAAGAAAAATCTTTATGAGAATATTAATTTCTTAAAACCTCTTGATGAATTAAAATTTGTAATCGGTAGCAGGGAAGATTATGATTGGACTTTTGATGTTTTAAAAAGATATGATTTAGAGAATAAATGTAAGATTTTATTTTCCGTTGTGTTCGGAAAACTTGAACCTGTTCAGTTAGTAAACTGGATTTTAGAAGATAAATTAAATGTTAGATTTCAACTTCAGATGCATAAGTTTATATGGCATCATGAAACAAAAGGTGTGTAATGAAAATAGCTAAAGAATTTAGATGGGAAATGGGACACAGACTGCCGGAACATTTTGGTTTGTGTAAAAATATTCATGGGCATTCATACAAAATGATTGTTGAGTTTGAAGGTGAACTCGATAAAAACCAAATGGTAATTGATTATTACGATGTTGAAAAAATTGTAAATCCAGTAATAGAAAAACTTGATCATTCTTTTATGGTTAATATTAATGACAAAGTAGTTCTGGAATTTTTAGAAAAAATGAATTCTAAAAAAGTCATTGTAGATTTTAATTCTACTGCCGAAAATATTTGCAGTTTTCTTTTATCTGAAATAAAAAAATGTTCACTACCATCAAATATATCATCTATAAAAGTTAGAGTTTATGAGACACAGTTTGATTATGCTGAGGAAAGTTTGAGATTAAATTGAGAGGAAAAAAGTTTAATCCCAAAGATAGATTTAGAAATAAACCAGGTAGTAAAATTAAACGAGAGCAATTTACTTCTGATAAACGCAAACCTATACATCTTGTATTTTCCAGATTTAAACTTTTTATTGAATATGAAGGTACACGTTATTCAGGTTGGCAAAGACAGGAAAATGCAAAAACAATTCAAGGTTCAATAGTTCAAGCCGCAAAAGAAATTTTTGGTGATGATTATTTAGATTTTCAAGGATCTGGCCGAACAGATAGCGGTGTACACGCACTTTGCCAGGTTGCGCATTTAGACGTTAAGACTGTTTTGGCTCCGGAAATTATAAGAATGAAGCTAAATGATATGCTGCCTCATGATATTTGTATTCTTGAAGTTGAAAAAGCAAATCAAACTTTTCATGCAAGACATGATGCTAAATCAAGAAGTTATGTTTACCAGATTTCAAGAAGAAGAACTGCCTTTGGTAAAAACTTTGTTTGGTGGATTAAAGATAAATTAGATTTTAAGAAAATGGAATCAGCCGCAAAGTATTTTGTTGGAATGAATAACTTTGCTTCGTTTTCAGATGATGATCCTGAAGATAAATCCACAAAAGTTTTGATTGATGATATTCAGATTAAAGAAGAGGGAGATTTAATTCTGATAAGAATTATTGGTTCTCATTTTATCTGGAAAATGGTAAGAAGAATTGTTGGAATATTAGCTGAAGTTGGTCGAGGAAGAAAATCTGAAAAAGATATTTTGTTTTATTTAAGTAACAAAACAAATGAACCTGCTAAATTTACTGCTCCTCCATCTGGATTATTTTTAGAAAAAGTAACGTACGCAGGTGAATCTATTCCAGATGAGTTTTCTGCATTCATAAAAGTATAATAAGTCATGCTGAACCTGCCTGACGGTAGACAGGCTTGTTTCAGCATCTCAACAAATTTTAAAGACCCTGAAACAAGTTCAGGGTAAACGTAATTTATCCAATCATCTTTTTTAGTTTATGAATTTCATCTCGTAAATTGGCTGCCTTTTCAAACTCTAAATCTTTTGCAGCCTTGTGCATTTCTTCTGTCAACTGTTCAACTAAATCTTCTTTCTGCTCTTTATCCATATACTTTAAGATAGGCTCGGCAACTTTTGAAAATCCATAACTTTCTTTATCCTCTTTCTTTCTAATATCGGCAATCGAAGTTGATGAAAGTATATCTTCCATAGATTTGTAAATTGTAGCAGGAACAATGCCATTCTTCTCGTTATACTCTGTTTGTAGTTTTCGTCTTCGGTTTGTCTCGGTAATTGTTTTACGCATTGATTCAGTAATCTTATCGGCGTACATAATTACTCGACCGTTAACATTACGAGCAGTCCTGCCAGCAGTTTGCATCAGCGATCTTTCGCTTCTCAAAAATCCTTCTTTATCGGCATCGATAATCGCAACAAGTGAAACTTCGGGTAAATCCAAACCTTCTCTTAAAAGATTTACTCCCACCAGAACATCAAATTCCCCAAGACGTAAATCTCTAAGAATCTCAACTCGCTCAAGTGAATCAATATCGCTGTGAATGTATCGTACTTTAATTCCAATTTTATCTAGATAATCAGAAAGATCTTCGGCCATTTTTTTTGTTAATGTTGTAACAAGTGTTCGTTCTTTTATTTCAACTTTTTTTCTAATCTCACCAATCAAATCATCAATCTGCCCCTTAATCGGCCGTACTTCAATTTCGGGATCAAGCAAACCGGTTGGACGAATAATTTGGGCAACTATTACTCCACCGCATAATTCTAATTCATAATCTGCGGGAGTTGCACTTACAAATACAACTTGATTCAACATTCCCATAAACTCTTCATATTTCATCGGGCGATTATCTAGTGCAGAAGGAAGACGAAATCCAAAATCCACTAGCGTTTGTTTACGACTTCTATCGCCAAGATACATACCGCGAATTTGAGGAATTGTAACATGTGATTCATCTATTATTAAAAGAAAATCATCAGGAAAATAATCAAACAAATTTGATGGGCGTGAATTTGCTTCACGTAAATCCATGTGGCGTGAATAATTTTCAATTCCAGAACAATAACCAATTTCCTTCATCATTTCGATATCAAACTTAGTACGTTGTTCAAGACGTTGAGCTTCTAAATATTTTTCTTCTTTTCGAAGAACATCTAATCTTTCGGATAATTCCTGTTCAATATTATAAATGGCTTTTTGCATTTTACCACGATCAGTAACAAAATATTTAGCTGGATAAATAGGAACAGAATCAACTTCCTTAATAACTTTTCCGGAAACAGAATCTATAATGGAAATCTTTTCAACATCACTATCCCAAAACTCAATTCTTATTGCCTCTTCATCCTGGTATGCAGGAATAATTTCCACAACATCTCCACGAGCACGAAAAGTTCCGCGACTAAACTCAACATCATTTCTGGAATAATATATATCTATCAAGTCACGAAGCAGTTTTTTCTTATCAATCTTTTCACCTTTCTTGATGAAAATAATTTGTTTTGCATATTCATCAGGTGCGCCGATACCATAGATACAACTAACACTTGCAATTACAATTACATCTTTTCTGCCTTCGATTAAAGACGTTGTAGCTTTTAATCTTAAACGATCAATTTCTTCATTAACAGAAAAATCTTTTTCGATAAAAACATCACGCGAAACAACATAGGCTTCCGGTTGATAGTAATCGTAGTAGCTGATAAAAAATTCTACAGCATTGTTTGGAAAGAATGATTTGAACTCAGAATAAAGCTGTGCTGCAAGTGTTTTATTGTGCGAGATTATTAATGTTGGTTTATTTGTTTGAGCTATTACATTAGAAATTGTAAATGTTTTTCCGCTTCCTGTAACTCCAAGTAAAGTTTGAAATTTATCGCCACGATTTACACCTTCAACAAGTTGTTTAATTGCTTCAGGCTGATCACCTGAAGGCTGATAATTTGAAACGAGTTCAAAATTCTTCATATAAAATTAATCTATCTCAACTTCGTGTGTGTGAAAACTATTTCCGCTTAAATGACCTTTGAGAATTATCTCTTCAGCTTTATCAAATCCATTTGGCAAAGTAACATGACCGTTTACCATCATAACTTTACCATTTTTATCAGCAGCATAAAACACAATGTCTTCACCTTGCTGGGTAATCCCACGATCGACAAGAAGTTGAACTCGGATTTCTTTTACAGCTGTGTTGTTTGGATCAAAATCATCAAATGATCCTAGTCCACTTTTAGCAAAGTAAAATTTGTAGATTATAAATACTACAAGTAGTAGTAATAATGGTAAAATTAGTTTTTGTAAGATCTTCATTTCTTTTCTTTGTTGTGATTAAATTGTGGGCAAAGTTAATGAAATTTGTTTTTACTATTCAATACAATTTTAGGTTTAAACTTTATGAACGATAAAAAATTATGGATAATTATTTCTGCAATTTCTGGATTTACAGCAGTTGCAATCGGAGCTTTTGGCGCGCATGGATTGCGTGAAAAACTTTCAGAACAAATGCTTGAGGTTTATAAAACAGGCGTATTATATCAACTTATTCACTCTGTTGTTTTGTTAGCCTTATCATTAAATGTATTAATAAAAGCTAAGCTTCCATCAATCTTTTTTCTGCTGGGAATTATATTATTCTCATTCTCACTTTACATTTATTCAACATCTGGAATAAGAACATTTGCAATGATAACTCCAGTTGGTGGACTTTGCTTTTTGATTGGTTGGCTGCTGATTATTTATGAAGCAATAAAATTAAAATAAATGCAGTTTACCACTTAGACACTTAAAGCACTAAGAAACACTTCGCATACTACTTTATTGCTCTAAGTTTAAAGTAAACTTCTTCTGGCGAAAAAATTCCCGAGAAAAATCTTTCGTACATAACCGGTTCTATGTTTACTAAAAAATCCATCCACTTTAAAACAGAAAAGTGCGACGTAATAAATTTCTTTTCCAATACTTCAAACTGGGCACCGGTTTCATAATTCGTTCGATGATTTAATTTCCACTTCTCATAAAACTTCAATTTACGATTACCGATGTATTCATAATTATCAAACGTACGGATTGAAAATGGAATTTTATGATCAGGATCGCCAAAATATTTTGTGTTTAGAAAAAACGGAGCGTAAACAATCATCACTCCATTTGGTTTAAGTATCCTATAAAGTTCAGTTACAGTTTTGTTAAAGTTAACAATATGCTCAAGCACGTGCGAAGCGTAAATTTCATCAAAATGATTATCCGGGAAAGGATAAGGAAAAGTATTTATATCGTGAATCTGGTTTCCGCCATAATCCACAATATCAAGATTAATATATCCCTCTTTTATATCTTTACCACAGCCTAAGTTTAACTTCATTTGTTTTTCTATACTTTTATAATTGTTAATCAAAGTTAAAACATCTTGGTGAATAATATTACTTTAAAATAAAAAAAGCGATACAGAAGTATCGCTTTAATAAAATTAAGTTTTATAATTAGTCAATGATTTCGATAAGTGAACTGCAAACAGTTTTGTCTCTGTCATCAAGTAAGAAAACTCTATAAATTCCCGGGTCTTCAAACTTCATATCGCTCTCATCATTTTTTTCGAAGAAAACATATTTCATATCACGTTCAATTACGTAACTGAATTTTTTATAATACTCAAACTTTTTAGTTCTTGGGTTGTATTGATCAAACTGAATCGATACATCTTCAAGATCAAGTTCATAATCGCATTTAACCATAACAGTTAAATAACCAGTTGTAAATCTATCACTCACTCCAACTTCACCACTATTGCCATACTTTTCGCAAAAGTAAAGCACTGGTTCGTTTTGAGCAAAAACATTTTTATTTACCCCAAACACTAGTGCCAAAAGAACTGCAAAAAGTACGAACGATTTTTTCATATAGAGCTCCTTATTTGATTTGTTGTTCATAATCGCATAAATAATTATGCCATTATGTTACCTGTAAATTATTAAAAAATTTTGATCAATTATATAAAAATTATACTTTTTACAGCTTTATTAGAGATAAAAGTATTAACACAAGTAAAAATGAGACAATCATATAAGCTTATCAATTAGGCAAATGTAGTATTTTAATAAGCGTGAAATTGTATTTTTAATTACTAAAATAAAAGAGTTTTTAAAAATAATTATTACTCTCATTTAGCAAGAGCCCGAATTATAAATAAACCAACTAACAAAGGAACACAATTAATTGGATAAAACTTCCCTTACTAAAATATCACATTACTGTTTTGATCTTGATGGAACTTTGGTCGATTCAAACAAAACTATTTATAACTCAACTATCTATACACTTACAAAATTGGGAATTGAACATAAGATAGATGAACAAGAATTTGAGGGTAAAATAGGACAGCATTTTGTTGATATTTTTACCGCGTTCAACATTATTGTTCCGGATTTTGATGAGTTTCTTAAAATATATAAACAAAATTATATGCAGCAGATGGATTGCTCAAAACTTTATAGCGGAGTTAAAGAAGTTTTAGGTGAATTAAAAAATCGCGGAGCTAAAATATCTTTACTTACCACAAAAGCACAGGATCAAACAGATAAAATTTTAGATTACTTTGATTTGAAAAAATATTTTGATTTAGCTATGGGCAGAAGAGACGGAATTGCACACAAACCTTCGCCAGAGCCTTTGTTAATGATATGTAAAGAACTTAATGCAGATGTAAATAACACAGTTATGATTGGCGATACTGAGCTTGATATTAGATGTGGGAAAAACGCAGGCACTTTTACTTGCGGAGTTTTATATGGATACAGAACAAAAGAATTAATTGAAATTGAAAACCCGGATTTTATAGTTGATAGGATTGAACAAGTTTTAGCAATTCATTAATACTTCTTTGCGATCTTTTTAGCAAAGCCATCCCTATGGGAGCGTGATAGGTTTTAGCTACATTTCACGCAAAGGACGCAAAGTAAAAACCGCTAAGCACGCAGAATTTATTTTAGAAGAATCATCTTCTTAGTTTCAATAAAACTTTGTCCTGAGCTTGACGAAGGATCTCCAGCTCTAAGTTGATAAAAATAAATTCCTGAACTTAATTCTAAATTCTGCATTCTAAATTCTACATTATAAGACCCTGCCGGTTTTTCCTCATTAACAAGAGTTGCAACTTCTCTACCAAGCAAGTCATAAACTTTAAGCGTTACAAATTGCGTACTGCTTATTGCATACTGAATACTGGTGCTTGGATTAAATGGATTGGGGTAGTTTTGCGAAAAATAATATTTATTAACAACATTTTGAGTATCATCTATTGAAGTTAATGTTCCATATACTTGATTATTTATTTTAGCCCCATAAATGTAAAAAACACTAAAGTCCCACATCCACCTATAGGTAATCCCTATTCCCTTTCCAACTAAGTCAACATATGGTGACCCCATTGGAGCCCAAGTAGTATCAATCCCATTCACGTCAACCCAGTTAAAAAATTTACCCTCATACTGAACATTTAGCGTTGAACTGTAATATAATGAAGTGTTTTCTATCCCTCTATAGTTGGATGCATATTCATAGCATATTGGCCAAATTGCCGAATCTACTTTTTCGAAATCATAAAAGATATACTCTTGAGAAGAACAGGAATCATCATTTGAGTAACAATAAATTATTTTACCTTCTGATCTGAGATAGAAATAAATAATCCAGGGACTTATCGAACTTATGTAAATAATTTCTTCAAATACTTGATATGACTTACCATTTGACATTACAGTATCTCCCATTGATTCAATGGACATCATTATCCAATTGGTAGTCCAGTTTTCAATTCCCCAATATTCCCAGTAGTTCCCAGTTTTTATTGGGAAATAATCAGAAGTATCTATCTGTGAGAAAGTATTAGAATAGAGAATCAAGAAGAGAAGCAAACTAAAAACTAACCCGATCTTTTTCATAAAAGTCCCCTTAATGAAAAGAGTTAAAAAATATCTACTTCAAAAAAGGGAAAAGTAATTGCTAATGTCAAGAGATGATTGAGTTAAAGTCTAAGATCTCCCATATGGATGCCTTCGGCAAAGTTCAAGAATTCTTTGCGATCTTAGCGAAAAATCTTTGCGTACTTTGCGTGAACCTGTATTAGTCACATTTCACGCTCCCACATGGATGGCTTTGCCAAAAGAGCGCAAAGTAAAAAACGCAAAGCTCGCAAAGGTTGTAAATGATAATTTTCTTAATCATTCCGCATTAAACATTTAACATTAAGAACTTAATCGTTATCACACATTGTTGTTATTAAAGGCCGTTTCCTTTATTTTTTCACACCGATTTTGAGCATAGCATTCCGATTTATTTTATTGATTCCTATGAAATGTTATCTGTAAAATCATGGTTTTTAGGAACTTGATCTCCTGTCATTCCGAACTTGTTTCGGAATCTCTAATATTGCTTCAACAGAGAAGCTGAAACGAGTTCAGCTTGAAATTTAATAAGGAAATTTTTATGAATGATGATATTAAAAAAGATAAAAAGACTGAAGAACTTGAAACCAGCGAGTGGCTTTATTCTTTGGATTATGTTCTTCAGAATAGCGGACCTGAAAGAGTTGTTGAGCTGCTTCATCAACTTCAAATTCGAGCACACAAATCCGGAGTTCACGTTCCGTTTAGTGCAAACACACCTTACATAAATACAATCTCAAAAGAAAAACAGCCACCATTTCCCGGCGATAGAGAAATTGAAAGAAGAATAAAAAGTCTTATCCGATGGATTGCAATGGCGATGGTTGTAAAGGCTAATAAACAAGAAGGAAGCGTTGGCGGACACATTTCCACTTATGCTTCAGCCGCAACTTTGTATGAAATTGGTTTCAATCATTTCTTCCGCGGTAAAGGCGATGGCTACGAAGGTGATCAGATTTATTTTCAAGGACACGCTTCTCCCGGTATTTATGCCCGCGCTTTTCTTGAAGGAAGAATTACAAAAGAGCAATTACTAAACTTTAGAAGAGATTTAAAACCTGAAGGCGGATTAACTTCCTATCCTCATCCTTTTCTAATGCCAAACTTCTGGGAATTTCCTACAGTGTCTATGGGATTGGGTCCATTGCAGGCAATTTACCAGGCAAGATTTAATAGATACTTAGAAGATCGTGGATTGAAAAAACCGGGCGGTAAAGTTTGGGCATTTCTTGGTGATGGCGAAACTGATGAACCTGAATCACTCGGTGCAATTACTCTTGCATCAAGAGAAAAACTTGATAACTTAATTTTTGTTATCAATACAAATCTGCAAAGATTAGACGGTCCCGTTCGCGGTAACGGAAAAATTATGCAGGAGCTTGAAGCAATTTTCCGTGGTGCAGGCTGGCACGTTATAAAAGTTGTTTGGGGAGAAGATTGGGATTCGTTGTTAGATAAAGATGTTGATGGCAAACTAGTTAAACGGATGGGCGAAGTTGTTGATGGTGAATATCAAAAGTATTCAGTTGAAGGCGGCGCTTATATCAGAAAAAATTTCTTTGGCAAAGATCCTGATCTTTTGAAGATGGTTGAAAAGATGACAGATGAACAATTGTTTAAGATGAAACGCGGTGGTCACGATCCTGAAAAAGTTTATGCTGCCTATAAAGCGGCTGTTGACTATGTCGGCAAACCAACAGTAATTCTTGCAAAAACAATTAAAGGTTACGGACTTGGTGAAGCCGGTGAGGGAAAAAATGTTACTCATCAGCAGAAAAAACTTAATGAAGAAGAGATGAGAGAATTTAGAAGCCGATTTGGAATTCCAATTGCTGATGAAGATATTCTTACAGATCCTTTTTACAGACCAGCTGAGGACAGTGCTGAAATTACTTATTTGAAAGAAAGAAGAAAGCAACTTGGCGGATTTGTTCCAACAAGAAAAACGGATGTTCGTCCAATCAAAACTCCACCTGAATCTTTGTTTGAAGAATTTTATAAGGGAACCGAAGGACGAGAAGTTTCTACAACAATGGTGTTTGTTAGAATTCTTGCAAAGCTTTTAAAAGATAAAGAACTCGGAAAATTAGTTGTCCCGATTGTTCCTGATGAAGCAAGAACATTTGGTATGGAAGCATTGTTCAGACAGGTTGGAATTTATTCCCACGCCGGACAGTTATATGAGCCGGTTGATAAGGATTCGTTGCTATACTACAAAGAAGCTAAAGACGGACAAATTCTTGAAGAAGGAATTAACGAAGCCGGTTCAATGTCATCATTTATTGCGGCTGGAACTGCTTATCTTTCACACGGAATAAATATGATTCCATTCTTTATCTACTACTCAATGTTTGGATTACAAAGAGTTGGTGATCTTGTTTGGGCTGCTGGTGATATTGGTGCAAAAGGATTTTTACTCGGCGGTACAGCAGGTAGAACAACACTTAACGGCGAAGGTTTGCAGCATCAGGATGGGCACAGTCATTTACTTGCTTATCCAGTTCCAAATCTTGTTACTTACGATCCTGCATTTGCCTATGAGCTAGCGATAATTATTCGTAATGGAATAAAGAGAATGTATGAAGATCAGGAAAATATTTTCTACTACATTACTCTTATGAATGAAAATTATGCAATGCCTGAAATGCCAAAAGGTGCTGAAGAAGGTATTCTAAAAGGAATGTATAAATTCCAGGCATCTGATAAAAAGAGTTTAAAACTTAAAGCACAGTTGTTCGGAAGCGGAACTATTTTAAATGAGGTTTTAAAAGCGGCAAAAATCCTTGAAGATGATTATCGTGTTTCTTGTGATGTTTGGAGTGTAACTAGCTATAAAGAACTTCGTCGCGATGCACTTGAAGCAGAAAGATTTAATTTGTTAAACCCAACAGGTAAGCAAAAGGAATCTTACATAGAAAAGATGCTTGTAAAAGAAGATGGAGTATTTGTTGCTTCTTCAGATTATGTAAAAGCATTACCTGATTCTGTTTCTAAGTGGTTCCCAGGAAGATTATACTCTTTAGGTACGGATGGATTTGGAAGAAGTGAAACTCGTGAAGCATTACGTGATTTCTTTGAAGTGGATGCAAAGCATATTGTGTTTGCAACATTAACAGCATTGTTTAAGGAAGGAAAGATTCAGGATAAAGCGTTGGATAAAGCCGCGAAAGAACTTGGCATAAATCCAAACAAACGCAACCCGATGAATAGTTAGAAAATGTTCGTCATTGCGAGGAGTTCTACGACGAAGCAATCTGCTTTAATATACTGAAAGAATTGCCCTGAGCTTTAGCTCGGGGATTATTAATAAACACATTGAGCGGGCTTTAGCCCAACATAATATTTGGCTAAAGCCAATTCAACTAGATTTATTCTTCTCCACGACCTGAAGGTCGTGGCAATAGAAAACATAAAATTGATTTAAGGTTTTATAATGGCAACAGAATTTAAATTACCGGAACTTGGTGAGAATATAGAATCTGCAGATGTAGCAAGTGTTCTTGTTAAGGAAGGTGACATAGTAAAAAAGGATCAGGCAATTATTGAAATTGAAACTGACAAAGCTACGATCGAAGTTCCTTCTACTGTTGAAGGCACGATTACAAAATTGTTTGTTAAGTCTGGTGATAAAGTAAAAGTTGGTTCTGTAGTAATGGTTGTGGATGAAGGCGGTAACACAGAGATAAAAAGCGAAAGTAAAAGTGTTGCTAAAAAAGAAATCAAGTCCACAGAAGTAAAGACCGAACCCGAAATTGAATACATAGCAGCGCCATCAACAAAATCATCAGGCAAAAAAGGAATTGTTGATTTTCATTTGCCCGATCTTGGAGAAAATATAGTAGCAGCAGATGTTTTAAATGTGTTGGTTAAAGTTGGTGATGTGATCGAAGCAGATCAGGCAATTCTTGAGATAGAAACTGATAAAGCTACTATCGAAGTTCCAACCACAATTGCAGGAAAAGTTGTTGAAGTTTTTGTAAAAGCAGGAAGCAAAGCAAACGTCGGTGATGTTGTAATAAAAATTGAAACAGGTGCCGCAGCTGTTGAGGAATCAAAACCATTTGAAGTTAAAAAAGAAGAAGCAACCGAGTCATCAAAAGTTGAATCAAAGAAAGAAGCAACTCCAACTGGTGAACGCGCAAGTATGCAGGCCTCTGAGCTAGATAATCAGCCGCCTATATTAAAAGGTGCAGCACCTGCTGCACCTTCTGTAAGAAGAATTGCAAGAGAAATTGGTGTTGATATAAATAAAGTTCCAGGCACAGGTCCAAACGGCAGAATTTCTATGGATGATGTCAAAGCATTCTCCAAGAAACTACACGAGTCTTATTCACAAGGCAGCGGCGCAGGATTAAATATCAAATCAGAATCATTACCTGATTTCACAAAGTTTGGTGCGATCAATAAAGTAGAGATGACAAACATTCGCAAAAAAACTGCAGATCATCTTAGCTATGCTTGGGCTACAATTCCACATGTTACGCAGTTTGATAAAGCAGATATAACTTTGCTTGAGAAGACACGAAAAGAATTAAATAAAAATTCAGAAGTAAAGTTAACTGTAACTGCGATTCTTGTTAAAATAATAGTTGAAGCATTAAAGAAGTTTCCTCAATTCAATTCCAGCATTGATATGGAGAAAAAGGAAATTATATACAAGAGTTACTTTAACATTGGTGTTGCTGTTGATACGGAGTTTGGTTTGATTGTTCCCGTTATAAAAAACTCGGACAAAAAATCATTAACAGAAATTTCTGTAGATATGAATGCACTTGCAGAAAAAGCCCGCAACAAAAAAATAGGGTTGGATGATTTGCAAGGCGGAAGTTTTACTATATCAAATCTTGGTGGAATTGGTGGAACATATTTTACTCCGATTGTTAACTCACCGGAAGTTGCAATCCTAGGTGTTTCTCGTGGTTCATTAGAACCAGTCTGGAATGGCTACGGAGTTTTTGAACCAAGATTATTGTTGCCTTTATCATTGTCGTATGATCACAGAATTATAGATGGCGCCGATGCAATTAGATTTTTAAGATTTGTGGTAGAGGCACTTGAACAACCATTAAGATTATTATAACCAATGGCACGCTGATGACACTGATTAAACTGATCTGCGCTGATCAAGACAATCTGTGTCATCTGTGTGCTATTCTTTTTTAAGGTAATTATATGAGTGAAAAAATAAAATTAACTGTAATTGGCGGTGGACCAGGCGGATATGCTGCTGCTTTTCTTGCTGCTGATCTTGGAATGGATGTTACGCTGATTGATCTTGATAAAAATCCAGGCGGCGTTTGTCTTTACCGCGGATGTATTCCATCAAAAGCTTTGCTTCATGTTGCAAAACTTATTCACGAAGCAGAAGAAGCAAAAAATTGGGGAATTGAATTCGGCACACCGAGGATTGATATTGATAAACTCCGTGACTTTAAAAATAAAGTTGTAGAAAAGCTTACAAGCGGACTTGGCCAAATTTCAAAGCAAAGAAAAATAAATTTCATTCAAGGCAGAGCAAGTTTTATTAACTCATCATCATTAAAGATTGAAAAAGTTGATGGACAAACAATTGAGCATACTTTTGAAAAAGCTATTATTGCAACTGGTTCTGTTATCACAACAATTCCATCTCTTGATATAAAATCCAAAAGATTACTTAACTCAACATCAGCACTTGATCTACCAGAAATTCCAAAATCACTTTTGGTTGTTGGCGGGGGATATATCGGACTTGAGCTTGGCTCTGTTTATCAAGCTCTCGGAACTAAAGTCTCTGTTGTTGAAATGATGCCCGGACTTTTGCCTGGCGCTGATCGTGATCTTGTAAATTATTTATCTATGCGCATTAAAAAATCCTTTGCAGAGATAATGACTAAAAGTAAAGTGCTGGAAATTAAAGAAGTAAAAGATGGACTCAGTGTAAAGATTCAGGATGATAAAGGAGAAGTTGCGGACAAAATTTATGATTATGTATTAATGTCTATAGGAAGAAAACCAGAAACACGCGGACTTGGATTAGAAAACACAAAAGTAACAGTTACCGATCGCGGATGGATAAAAGTTGATAAACAACTTCGCACAACTGATCCAAATATTTTTGGTATTGGCGATATAGCTGGCGAGCCGATGCTTGCCCATAAGGCTTCGCACGAGGGAAGAGTTGCTGTTGAAGTTATAGCCGGACATAAAGTTACCTTTGAACCTCTTGCAATTCCTGCTGTTGTATTTACTGATCCTGAAATTGCGTGGGCAGGAATAACAGAAGAGCAGGCAAAGAAAGATGGAATAAAATACGAAGTAGCAAAATTTCCCTGGGCAGCAAGCGGTAGAGCAGTTACACTTGATAGAAACGATGGCGTAACAAAATTAATTGTTGATCCGGATACGCAAAGAATACTTGGAGTTGGAATCTGCGGACCAAATGCTGGTGAGTTAATTGCAGAAGGTGTCCTTGCTATTGAAATGGGAGCCAATGTTACAGATTTAAAATTAACAATTCATCCTCATCCAACTTTATCTGAAACAATTATGGATGCAGCAGAAGTTTTCTTTGGACAAAGTTCGCATTTTTATAAACCAAAAAAATAACGAAACAATATTATTTAAAATTAAAAACCCAATTCAATTTTGAATTGGGTTTTTTTATTTATCATTTCTAAAAAACTTAATCCATCTTCAATTCAATCTCTTGTCGCCAATCCAAAAGCATATCTTTATTGAGAGCAAGTATACCCTCTTTCGTTATACTCGAAGGCACCGGTATAAATTCATTTAATCTATCAAATGCTATACTTCTGTTTTCGGTGCTAATAAGTTGTATGATATGCCAGATTGAAAGTGATTCTTTTTTTGTCATCTGGGTTAAAATTGTACCAACAGAAGGATCATTTATTCCGCTAAAGTTTTGCAATAAACTTATTAATTGTGGTGAAGAATCTGATGGATAAGGAACAGCATACCTGCCTTTAGTTATTTGACAATCAAAATTTTTAGGAACATAAGTATCAAACTCATTTATACTTATAACAACCCAGCCACTTTCAACAATTAGTCTACTTGAGCCGCCAGGAGTTGCACTTAGCTTAAAAGCGCTTCCTTTATACAGCTCTGTAATTTTAGCCAAAGGAGTTATTACAGTTAAAATATCAGAAGCATTCTCTTCAAACTTTTTAATCTGCCCATTGTCTAATTTTATCTCGTTGCTGTTTTTAGTCCTTGAAACAGTAGTTGAGTTATCAACTAATAACTTACCAAGCTCTGGCATCATCAGGGTTACGGAAGAAAATTCATTCGTTTCAATTATACTTTCTGAAGCGAATCCATCGCTGCTTTTCATTGGGCTGTTATCTAACCTTGGCTGGCCGGTTATTGAAATAACTTCCCAACCTTTTGATGATGTGATAAAAACATAAGCCGCGATTATAATAGCGATACCAATTAATACATATCCAATTTTTTTTATTAAACCAAAGTTTATTGCAATATTTTTCTTTGGTTTTATCTCGTCAACGTAAGCGGATTCTTTTTCTTCTTTAATTTCTTCAATAGCTTTTTCTTGCTTTTCTTTATCGGCAAATGCGTTTGCAATTTTTTCTTGTTCTTTTTGCTCCCGAATTTTTTCATCCATTATATAAGAAAAAATTCCATTGCGCACTTCAACTGATGGCTGAAGCTCAGGAATAACTTTAGCAATTTTTTCTTGTAACACTTCTTCGGATCTTAAAGTTGGTTCACTTTCAATTAGCTTAGCAATTGCAATGTTTAAATGAATGTTTACATGATCTTTTTTGATTCCCATCATATCAGAAATCTCTTCAATCGTATAACCTTCAATTTTATTTAAGACAAATATCATTCGCTCTTGTTCCGGTAGAGCTAATATATGTCTATCTAATTCATCTTTGGATTCTAATTCTCTTAATTCGGAATGATCAACTTTTTTGTTTTGCTTTTTAGTCCGGAGAGAATCTATTGAATGATATACAGTAATTGCGATAAGCCATTTAAGGAATGAAGCATCGCTACGTACAAGATTTATTTTTTTCCAGGCTTCAATAAAAGTATCTTGAGTAATAATTTCTGCAAGAGATTTGTTAGCGGTAAGTCGTAAAGCAACAGCATAAATTTTCCCAAGATTCATCTGAAACAATTGCTCTATTGCAGCATTATTCCCTTGCTTCGCATTTTCAATTAACGATCTAACAAATTTATTATCCGAACTCAAACTTTACTCCGGTTTTGTTTTAAGTGCTTATACAAAATTACTTTAACATACATTAAATATCTACTATAATGCCAATAATATAATTATTGTTTAAGTAGATTTTCTAAATCGACAATATTATTTACTGGATTGTTGCAGGTATAATTGCGACACACATAAAATGTCGTCTTATTATTTTTCAGTTTCATATCAGCAGTAAACGGAAAAATATTATTCAATTCTGAACTGTTACTATCGTTTTTAACTAACAAAACTTTATTTGGATTGAAAAAATTTCTTATAAAATCTATGCCACTGATAAAAGAATTATCTGCAGTTTCGGAAACAATAACAAATTCTGACGATGAAGAATATAAAAAATCCAATCCACACATAAACATTGTAAATGCTGAAGGTGATCTTGAAATGTATCCCGAAAAATACTTAACAAGTTCAGATGCTTTGTTTTCTAGATCTGTGTTTGTTGTTAATCTTGCCAACTTAATTAAGTTTAGCAGTTCATAAGAATTACCGGATGGAATTGCACCATCATAAACATCTTTTTGCCGAGTTAAAAGTTTTTCACTTTGTTTAGATGTAAAATAAAAACCACCATTGTATTCATCCCAAAATTCTTTTATAAGAATTTCATTCAGCTCAATTGCTCTTTTTAGATATTTGATTTCAAAAGTAGTTTCATAAAGATCAATTAAAGCATTTATCAAAAATGCATAATCATCAATGTGCGCCGGTAAACCAGATTCACCATCGCGAAATCTATGGATCAGTTTTCCCTCTTTATCTGTAAGATATTTCTCGATAAAAGAATAAGCTTTGGTTGCAGCATCAGCATAAAGATTATTGTTAAATGTTTGTGTTGCTTTTGCAAAAGCAGAAATCATCAAAGCATTCCAATCTGTTAAGATCTTATCATCTTTATGCGGGTGAATTCGATTCTTTCTAAATTCAAAAAGTTTTTTTCTAATGTTTCCTAATTTGTTTACAAACTCTTCCTCAGTACAATTAAACTCTTCAGCCAGCTCTTTATTTGATTTATCAAGATGTAGAATATTTGTTCCAGGTTTTGTTCCAATCGATTCATCAACCCAGTTACCATTTTCTGAAACATTAAAAGTCTTTATAGCGAAGTCAGATTCTTCTTTATTCAAAATGTTTCTTAGTTCTTCTTCATGCCATAAATAAAATTTTCCTTCTTCACCTTCGCTGTCAGCATCTTCGGCGGAAAAAAATCCTCCTTCGGGATGAGTCATATCTCGTAAAACATATTCTAAAATTTCTTCAGCAGTGTTTTTGTAAAAAGTATTTTTTGTTACAAGATAAGTTTCTGTATAAGCCATAACCAGCATTGCTTGATCGTACAACATTTTTTCGAAATGCGGTACTAACCAAAGTTGATCAGTAGAGTATCGTGCAAAACCAAATCCGATATGATCATAAATTCCACCACGACGCATTTCTGTTAAAGTTTTTTCAACCATCTCAAGAGCTTTTGATTCATTCTTTCTCTTATGATATCTTAACAGAAATAAAAGGTTGTGCGGAGTAGGAAACTTTGGTGCTTTACCAAATCCGCCATATGTATCATCAAATCTTTCTAACAAATCCTTATAAGCTTTTTCTAAAACAGTTTCATCAATTTCAGCAAATTGCGAATTAAAATTTTGTTGTTTTAACGATGTTGTAATTTCTTCAGCAGAGTTTAATACTTCTTCTTTTCGATTCAACCAGATATCTTTCAATTTTGGAATCAGTTCAATCATTCCAATTCTGTTAAAACGATTTTGTTTTGGAAAATAAGTTCCCGTAAAAAAAGGTTTTTTGTCTGGCGTCATAACAATTGTAAGTGGCCATCCACCGCTTCCTGTTATCATCTGGCAAACAGACATATAAATCCCATCAATATCAGGCCGTTCTTCACGATCAACTTTTATTGATATAAAAGTGTCGTTCATAAGTTTAGCAACTTCATCATCTTCAAAAGATTCTTTTTCCATTACATGGCACCAATGACAGGTTGAGTATCCTATTGAAAGAAAGATAGGTTTATCTTCTTGTTTTGCTTTTCCGAATGCTTCATCGCTCCACGGAAACCAGTTTACAGGATTATAAGCGTGTTGAAGCAAGTAAGGACTTTTTTCGTTAATAAGTTTGTTGGGATTTTTATTCATCTTATAAATCTTAATCTTAATTTTAGTTTTAAGTTAAGAATTATTTTTACGCGATAGTATAAGAAAGCAGTAATTAGCGATTAGTATCACAGCTTAAGCAACTATTTCTATTGTTAAAATTACTCTTTTTTGATATGTTGCTACACGTTTTAACACATTTAAAAACAACAAAAATATAACTCTAATGGAAAAAAATAATCATCTGTTTCTTCCTGCTGTAATAATTGGCGTAAGTTTTATTATCGGCGTTGTATTTTTTACAAATGCCTGGAAATCGAGCCAGAGTGCTAATCAAACAATTAGCGTAACCGGCTCAGCAAAAAAAGAAATTGTTTCCGATCTTGGATTTTTACGCGGAACAATTTCCGTTCAATCCTCAACCTCAGAAAGTGCTTTTGCAGAACTTAACAGACAAAAACCTATTGTGATTTCATATCTTGAACGAAAAGGTTTTCCTAAAGACAAAATTGAATTTAATACTATAAGCAGTTATGCTGTTTATGAAATGAGTGATCAAGGTTATCAAACGGGCAGAATAAACGGGTATGTTTACAGCCAGCGAATTGAAATTCAATCAACAGATGTAAATAAAATTAAAGAACTTTCACTTGATATAACTTCACTAATTGAGCGAGGTGTAAGTTTTAGTGTTGAACAGCCAGAATATCATTACACAAAAATTGCTGATTTAAAAATTGAAATTCAAGCAGCGGCAGCAAAAGATGCAATGATACGCGCACAAAAAATTGCTGAGGCGACTGATAGAGATTTAGGACCAATGCGTAGTGCAAGAATGGGTGTTTTACAAATCACTCCAAAATTTTCTAATGCGATTTCTGATTATGGAATTAATGATTTAAGTTCTATTGAAAAAGAAATTATCGGTGTAGTAAACGCTTCTTTTGAAATTGAGTAGTTTAATTTTTTTTGTTCACAATTGATTAAAGGATTATGACAAAACCACAGATTTGGGTAGCAACATTTTTATTTTTATTTATTGTTCTTTTTTTACTGGGTAGATTAACAAAAAAAGAAGAACCGATGAAAGATTTTTCTGGTATGAATAACGCTCCTATGAGTGAGCAAACAACTTCAGAACTAACAGGTGATAAACTCTTTCAAACTTTTGGATGCGTTAATTGTCACGGTGTAGATTTAGCCGGAACAAATATGGCTCCAGCTTTAAAAGGAATAAAAGAATTCTGGAGTAGCAGAGATAATCTTATAAACTATTTGCGTAATCCAAACTCTTTTATGGATAAAGATAGATTTAAGGAATACAGAGCAAAATATCCAAATCAAATTATGCCGGCATTTGGTAATAAAGACGTAAAGGATTTAGGCAAGATTGCTGATTACCTTCTTACACAGTAATTCGGTGGTAAATCAGTTAAAATTTTTAAGCGATTCTATAGAATCGCTTTTTTTATGTTTTAAAGTAAATATTTAATATTAGCACTTTAAACTTATCTTTATAATACGATAATACTAAAGCGCATTATTATGTAAATTATTGTATTAAAACCTTAAAATGATGAACAAGCTGTTTGAAACATATAGAAAATCTGTCTTTGGAAACGATGCGACTTTTGATGTTCAAAAGAGAGTTTTTTTATTAATCACTCATATATCAATTATAATCGGAATTGTTGGTGTTGCAGTAGATATAACCTTAAATCTTGGGATTTTTCTAACACTTTTTACTTTATTTACAGTATTGCTTGTTTTTTACTTTCACATTAAAGTAAGAAATTCTCATCTAAGCACTGTTGTTGGATTAAGCTTTTTTGGGCTTTCTATTGTAGTGTTTAGTTTTTTATGGTTCTATAATGGCGGCTACAATGGTAATAACATCATACTCATTTTTGTTTACTTCATTGTAATCATTACAATACTTCCTGACAAATTTAGATTATTTGCCTTCTTTATTTACGCTGGACTAATTTCCACTTTAACCATTCTTCACTACAATTATCCTGAGCTTGTTTCTAATTATGAAAATGAAAATTTAAGATATGTTGATTTATTGCTTGGCTATTTTTTGTATCTGGTTCTGGTTTACGTTATTCAAAATACAATACTAAAAAATTATGAGGCGGATAGAAAAAAAATCAATACTCAAAAAGAGCAACTAAATTCATTAGTAATAGAATTGAACGAAACAAATAATAAATTACAAAATACAATTAAGAATGTTGAAGAATTGAATATATCAAAAGATAGATTTATAACAATTCTTTCGCACGATTTAAGAAGTCCATTTCAAGGATTGCTTGGCATTACAAAAACTTTGGAAAATAATTTCACATCATTTTCGGATAATGAAAAGCAATTTTATATCTCGCAAATAAATAACACGCTTGATAAGCTTTACTCTTTCTTAGAACAGTTACTTCTCTGGGGTAAGATTCAAAAAAATGGACTCGTGCTTAACTATGAAGTTTGTAACGTAAAAGAATTGATTGCTGAAAGTTTATCGCCATTAGCAATTTCAGCCTCAAAGAAAAAGCTAATAATAGAATTACTTTGTGATGATGAACTTATTTTCAATTTAGATAAAGAAAGAATTTCAATTGTTTTAAGAAATTTAATTTCAAATGCGATAAAATTTTCTCCGGTTGGAAATAAAATTACACTTACGGCAGTTAGTGAAAATGATGAACTTAAAATATCAGTTATAGATTACGGAATTGGGATGTCTGAAGATTATATCAATAAGTTATTTAAGCTTGATGAAATTGTAAGTTCAACTGGTACGGATGGTGAACTTGGTTCTGGTATGGGATTAATTCTTTGTAACGATATTTTGAAGAAACATAACGGAAAAATTTCTGTGCAGAGTAAAGAGGGAAAAGGTTCTACGTTTACAATTGCACTTCCAAATATAAGTTCATAAAAAAAGCGCCTTAAAGAAGGCGCTTTTCATTATCAAATATATCTCAAACTAACTAAGCTATTGTAATTCCCTTTTCAGCGTAAACATCCTGAATAAGATTTAATAATTGCACACCTTCACTCATTGGGCGTTGGAAAGCTTTACGACCGGAAATTAATCCCATTCCGCCAGCGCGTTTATTAATAACTGCTGTTTTAGCTGCTTCAGCAAAATCGTTTTCACCGGAAGCGCCACCACTGTTTATCAATCCAGCACGACCCATATAATTATTTATTACCTGGTAACGTGTTAAATCAATTGGATGATCTGTTGTTAAATCTGTATAAACTTTTTTGTGAGTCTTGCCAAAGCCTTTAATGGAGTTATATCCACCATTATTTTCAGGAAGTTTTTGTTTGATAATATCAGCCTGGATTGTAACACCAAGATGGTTTGCCTGTCCTGTTAGATCAGCAGAAACATGGTAATCTTTATCTGATTTGAAAGCGTTATTTCTTGTATAGCACCATAAAATTGTTCCCATTCCAAGTTCGTGTGCATATTGGAATGCTTCGCTAACTTCAATAATCTGTCTGGTGCTTTCTTCTGATCCAAAATAAATTGTTGCACCAACTGCAGCAGCTCCCATATCGTAAGCCTGCTCAACACTTGCAAACATAATCTGATCAAACTTGTTTGGATAGGTTAAAAGTTCGTTGTGGTTGATCTTTACAACATAAGGAATTTTGTGTGCATACTTTCTTGCTGTCATTCCAAGTACACCCAAAGTAGAAGCAACTGCATTACATCCGCCTTCAATTGCCAACTTAACGATGTTTTCTGGATCAAAATAGATTGGATTTGGCGCAAAAGATGCTCCGGCACTATGCTCAATTCCCTGATCTACAGGAAGTATTGAAACATAACCGGTTCCAGCCAATCTACCGGTTTGGAAAATCGATTGAAGATTCTTTAATACATTAATATTTCTATCAGTTTGAGCAAAGATTCTATCTACAAAATCAGAACCTGGTAAATGTAATTGTTCTTTTGGAAATTTTGCTTTGTAGGATAACAGGGAATCAGCTTCACTGCCCAACAATTCTTTTATTTTACTTAACATTATAGCTCCGTTTATTAAATGATTTATATAAGTCGTTCATATTTGCTATGCTAAAATAAGGTAAGACGGAAAGTAATTCAATTTATATATGAATTGGTTGATAAAATTTTTGTTTAAAAAAGAAAAACCCGGTTAGTCCGGGCTTAAACTCTTTTTATGATGTCTTTTTCTTAGTTCATCACTCGATTATCTAACTATCTAATCCTGCAATCTTAATTTCTTCAACTTTAATTTTAGAAACACCTTTGCTGATAAAGCCAAGTTCTGTGGCAGCAGCTTTAGAAAGATCCAGATCTCTACCGTGGATATAAGGACCTCTGTCATTTATCCTTATAACTACTGATTTATTATTTTTTAAGTTAGTAATCTTTAATAATGTGCCAAATTTTAACGATTTATGAGCTGCAGTAAAAGAATTTTGATTATAAATCTCACCATTTGCAGTCTTTTGTCCGTGGAATCCAGGACCATACCAGGAAGCTTTCATAGTTCCTTTATCAATAAACTCAACCAGGCTACGATCAGCAGTTACAGTTTCCTCTTCTACTGAAACCAGGTCTTCAGTTACTACTGGCTCAGTGATCTTATCCTCATTTATAACTAAGGTAAAACCAACCAGTGCAACTAAAACCAAAACGAACATTATCTTTACTAAAGACCTCAATAGAACCTCAGATTAATTTAACATATCGGATTACTGGTACAAAGTTAATTCGAGACTTTAGACCATCCAATACTTATTTAGGTTTTGAGGACAGACTTCCAGATAGCAGAATATTCGACTTTAATGGTTTAATAGTCTAAAATCTTACTAAGTAAAGATAAAAGAGACTAGCTGAAGTTAAAGAATCAGTTAAAGACATTGGCACTTTTATTATTTAAGTTTGTATAAGCTTGAAAAAAATCGGAGAATACATGAAATCGATCAAGAAAAAAGGAATAATTTTCCTAATTACAGTTTTCTTTACAGCTCTTATCATTGGCGGCTCTTCCAGAATTCCTTTGGTTGATGAAAACGATAACTTCTATCTTTCAAACTACACGACATTTGCGCCGGGAGACGTTGCCAAACTTAATTTATATTCCTACTCTCAGAGTACGAGAAAATTTGGATTCAAATTGTTAAAGATTGAAGATCCGGTTAGATTTTTCTCGCTTTTGGATCAAAATAACAGCCGATATGCTTTTGATATTTGGGGAAAAGATAAGGCACTTTTACTAAAGTACACAAGTTTGGTTAAGGAATGGGATTTTAAACCATCAGGAAAAAATAATTATTACTCTGGTGAGATCAGTATTGGCAAGATCGATGAACCGGGAATTTATATAGTTCAGGCAATGCGTAAAGATGTAGTTGGTTATTGCGCAATTGTGGTTACAAACTATGCAATGGTCTATAAAAATAATCAGAAAGAAATTTTAGCTTTTATAGCTGATGCTAAGACAGGAGAGTTTTCTAACAAAGCAAGATTTGATTTTTACCAGGATGGAAAGCAATTAGGAAGTAAGATTACTGACAAAGATGGACTAATGTTTGCCAAACTGTCCGAATTAGAAGGAATTAAAAATTCTAACATCCAGCTTTTTGGATATTCCGGAAACGAAATCATTTTAAGTGATCCATATTTTTATTTTAATCAAAGCCAATCTGAATATCTAACTGCGTATGTTTATACTCAGCAGCCTGTTTACAGGCCGGGACAAGAAGTAAATTTTAAAGCAATCTTCAGAAGCAAAATAGGAAATGAAATCCTTAATGCGCCTGACTTAAAATTTTCAGTTTCAGTTAAATCTCCTAAAAACAAGGAAGTATATACTGGTGAAGCAACTACAAATGAGTTTGGTTCACTTTCGGGAAATTTTTTGTTAGATGGAGAGGCTGATTTAGGCTATTACTCAATCCTATTTACAAAAGATGGAATGAGTTATTATGGCTCCTTTACAGTTGAAGAGTACAAAAAACCTGAGTATAAAGTAAATGTAACAACTGATAAAAATCAGTATGCAAATGGTGATAAGATTGCTGCCACAGTTTCCGCGGATTACTATTTTGGTTCTCCGGTTAAAGAAGCATCTGTTCAGATTAGTATTTACAGACAAAACTACTGGCGTCCTTGGTGGTACTGGAGCGAATGGTCATGGTTCTATAAAGGATTTAGAAATGATCGTTACTTTGGAGGTCAGCAGGAATTGATTCACCAGGAATCAGGCGTACTAAATGAAAATGGAAAGTTAGAGTTTAGTTATAAAGTAGAATCTGATAAGAACTACGATTATCAATATATAATTTCTGCCCAGGTAACTGATGCTTCACGCAGAGCAATTACAGGATCGACTCAAGCTTTTGTTACAAGAGGTTCATTTACAATTTCAACCTCACCGGATAAATGGTTTTTTCAGCAAGGTAAAGATGTAAAGCTAAAAGTTAATGCTTCAGATTTTTCTGATAAACCAGTTCAAACAGATTTTAGAGTTATCATTAATTACCCGGATGATCCTAAAAGTATGCGGGCAAAATCAATAACTGATACTTTATTTGCTAGAACCAACGAAGCTGGTTCCGCGGTTGTAATTTTTAATCCAAAGAATGATAGAGTTGGATACTACAATTACCGCATTATCGCTTTTGATGAAAAGGAACGAGAGATTGAAACTACAAGCTCTTTCTACGTCGGAGATTATAATGATTATTATTACCAACGTACAAGTGCTGGACTAGAAATCTTAACAGATAAAGATTCTTATGAAAAAGGTGATTCGCTAATCGCTTATGTGTTTCTGCCTGATCCGAACCAGGAATTATTGCTGACGTACGAGACAGACAAAATTTTATCTTACAAAAAGTTAAAGCCAGAAAATAACAGTTTTGAAATTCGTGAAAAGTTAACAGACAAGTTTTCACCAAGCTTTAATATTTCAATTAGCTTTATAAAAGATAGACAGCTTTATCAAACAACAAAACTGGTTGGAGTTTTAGCAAAAGATAAATTCTTAAATATCGCCTTAAATCCTTCTAAAGAAATTTATAAACCTGGTGAGCAAGCCGCGTATGAGGTTATCGTAAAAGATTATCTTGGCAATCCGGTTAAGAACACAGAGGTTAGCTTTGGAATTATTGATGAGAGCATTTACGCAATTAAAGAAGATGAAACTCAGCCGATAGAAACATTTTTCTATTCACCGCAGTATTCGTATTTGCCGACTTACAATTCATTGCAATCCGGATATTTTAGTTCTTACAGCAGACCGGCAACTTATATCGATAAGAATTACTTTTCATATAAAGAAGATGATGCAAAACATAAAGGCAAACTTTATGGTAAGATTACAATCGAAAATGAAGAATCAATTCCGGAAGGTTTGTTTGTGATATTAACAGGAGAAAAATATTACTACACAACAAAAGTTGATTCGCTTGGTAAGTACGAGATAAAAAATGTAGCAAAAGGTAATTATCAATTATTTATTTCTGCGGGAATTGGTGGAATGATTTTAATTGATGACATAAAAATTTCCGGTGAAAAGAAATACAACTTCACAATCAAAGAAGATCAGAAACAACAAATAGAAGATATGATTGCGCAAAGTGTTGGTGGAATGGGAGAAGGTGATGCTGTTGGAGATGATGAAGCACTACTTAATGGAAGAAATGAAGCTGCGCCAATGGTTAGTGAAATGTCTATGGCAGACGGTAAAATGATGAAGGAATCTAAAGATAAATCCTCTTATGTGCAGGCAGATGTGCGAACAAACTTTGTTGATGCTTTAATCTGGAAAGCCCACGTTGTTACGGATGAAAACGGAAAAGCAAAGGTCGAGTTTAAAATTCCCGATAACTTAACAACATGGCGAACAACTGTTCGTGGAATTACAAAGAATACAGATGTTGGACAAAAAGTAAACAAGTTTATCAGTAGAAAAGATTTGCTGGTACGAATGGAAACCCCTCGTTTCTTTAGACAGGATGATGAAGTTGTGATCTCGACAATTGTACACAATTATCTTTCATCTGCAAAGACCACAAAGATTGAGTTTACATCGGATAAACTTGAACTTATTGGTTCAAAAATTAATTCCAAAGGATTTGAGGATGCAAAACTTACATCAAAGAAAATTTATGAGGTAGAAATTCCAGCTAACTCAGAATTAAGAATTGATTGGAAATGCAAAGTTGATTATCCAACAGGTGAAGCAACTTTAAAGGCATCCGCATTAACCAATGAAGAATCTGATGCTATGGAAGTTAAAGTTCAAATAATTCCAAATGGAGTTAAAGTTATTGAACCTTTAGTTGCTGATTATTCCGAAACAAATGTTGATGAACATCTGGATTTTGTAATTCCAAAAGATGTTGATTTGCGAAGTGCAAGTTTTTCGTTCACATTAAATCCATCTTTAGCCGGAACAATTCTAAAATCCCTCGATGATCTTGCCGGCTATCCTTACGGATGTGTAGAACAGACAATGAGCAGATTTCTTCCAACAATAATTGTTGCAAATACGTTTAAGGAAATTAATGCTCCGCTTAAATCTCAAACGATTGAAGAACTTCCAAAATATGTAGATGCCGGACTGAAGCGACTATATGATCATCAGCATTCGGATGGTGGCTGGGGCTGGTGGACTAATGATGAGACTCATCCTTATATGACTGCGTATGTTATTTATGGTTTGAGTTTAGCTCGTGAAGCCGGCTATGACATCAATGAAATCGTTTTTTATAATGGATTGAATAATCTTAAAAACCAGATTACAAATGCTAAATCTGATATTGATGAAACAACTTTATCTTATATGATTTATTCTTTAAGCACTGCGATGAAAAATCAAAGTTATGATAAAGATAATTATGTTGAGATAATTAATATTCTTCTTCGTAAAGATTTAAAATCTTATCCGCTTTCATTACTTGCAATTTCATTAAAGAATATGAATGAAACTCAAAAGGCAAAAGATGTTGCTGCAAGATTAAAGAAACAGGTTAGCGAAGAAAAATCATTTGCATTCTGGGGCGGGGAAGAGTGGCATTACAGATGGCAGAATGATAATGTTCAGGGAACCGCATTTGCAGTAAAAGCGTTACTAAACATTGAAGGAAATTCTGATCTGATTTCCAAAGCGATAAACTGGCTGATGAAAAAGAAACAAGGTTATTCTTGGAGATCGACTCAGGAAACATCTATAGTTTTATTTGCTTTAACTGATTATCTAAAAATCACAAAAGAACTTGATCCAGATTATTCTGTTAAAGTATTTCTAAATGGAAAAGAAGTTGCACAAAAAGATTTTGATAATAATGACATTTATAAAGAAGCGCAGACATTAAAATTCTTAAACATGGATTTGAAAAAAGGGAAGAATGTTTTAAGAATCGAAAAATCAGGAAAAGGCAAATTATACTTTTCAGGTATTAACGAATTCTTTACAGAAAAGTTATCGGATATAAAACACGATAATGGTTTAAAATCAGAAGGGAATATTATATTCTGGAAACAGGCGAGAAAGATGGTCGCATCATTTATTTTAAGAAAAAGTTTGATGGAACTGTTACAAGCGGACAGGATATTTTTGTAAAAACTTTTGTGGAATCAAAATCTGCTGATCTCGATTACTTTATTCTTGAAGATATGTTGCCATCCGGCTTTGAAGTTGTAAAAGATATGGATAAATATTTTATAGATGGTGAAAACAATTACCAGACTTACTACGATTACTATTATGATTATATGCCATGGCGATGGCATTATGCTGATAGAGAGTATCGTGATGAAAAAGTTGCATTCTTTGTAACAAGCTGCCAAAATAAAATGGAATTTTCATACATTATTAAAGCACAAATTCCCGGCGAGTATAAAATTATGCCTGCGCAAGGTTACTTAATGTACTATCCGGAACTAAATGGTTTTAGTAATGTGGTAAATATTAAAGTTGAGGATGTGAAATAATTTCTTTGCGATCTTCGCGAAAAATCTTGGCGTTCTTTGCGTGAAGCATTTTAGCTGCATTTCACGCAAAGTTCGCAAAGAAAAACCGCAAAGATTATTTCATTAAAATCATCTTGCGTGTTGAGTTAAAATTATCTGCCTTAATAGTGTATAGATAAACTCCGGAAGTAAAATTATTAGCATTAAACTTAACGGAATGTTTTCCAGCTTCCATAAAACCACTAACAAGTGTAGCAACTTCAGATCCAAGTATGTTATAAACTTTTAATGTTACATTACCAGATTTTGCAAGCGAGAAACTAATTTCAGTACTTGGATTAAATGGATTAGGAAAATTTTGTGAAAGCGAATATTCTTTTACAGTTTCATAATCCACTTCAACAGAATTATAAATTTTAAATGAACCATCAAAATCAATTTGCTTTAATCTATAATAAGATTTTCCTTCAACCGGATTTTTATCAACAAAAGAATAGATGGATTTTTCAGTTGTAGTTCCATTACCATTAACAAATCCTAATTCCTGCCAGCCAGAATTTGTAGTTAATGATCTTCTTTCAATTCTAAATCCCATATTATTTGTTTCTGTTGATGTTACCCAATTTATTACAACATTTTTATCAATAAGGTTTGCGGTAAATGAACTTAGTTCAACAGGAACTATTCCATAAACAACAATCCCAATATCATCAATGTACCAGCCATCTTCAGTAACCGAAACGTCGCTCTTGAGTTCATATCTTAACTTAACCTGACTGGAATTATAATTCGATAAATCCATAGTTTCATTTACCCATGTACTTAGTATGCCATCGTAAAGTGGTTCGCCGGTTGGCTGAAATAATCCAGAACCAGGAGTTGTATAAAGACCATTAAGTGGTGTCCACGTACTTCCATTATTTGTTGAAACTTCAACCTGTCCGTAATCATATCCCGATTCCGTATCAAACTTTGTCCAGAAAGATAATCTTGGATGTGAGTTGGTTGATAGATCAATTGCATTTTTTAATGTCATAGTTACTGTGGCGTTATCAAGATATTCTCCATTTTTACTATCTGTAAAACTTGTTGGTGATGAATGATAACTTGTAGTAGTAGCTTCCCACCTTGGTGATGATGTTGGAGTGTAAGTAACGTTCCATAATAATAATGGATCATTTGTTGTATCAGCAAAAACCAATATTGGCGTGCCGGTAATAAAACTTAATGTATCAGTAAACAAAGGTGTGCCAGATGTTAAAACAGTTACAAGCATTTTAACATTTACATCTGCAAGCATTGATGAACTGATTGAGAAAGATAAATTCTGATTATTATTTACAGTTGTTCTTGAAGCAATGTTGCCAACATTAATATTTCCGGAAGTGATTGTGATTAATGGATTATCCGAACTAAGTGTAAGTGTAATATTTGAAGCATCGCTTAAACCTTTATTTCTTAACTGAGGAATTGTCAAATCAACATTATCACCAGGATTAAAATACTGTTGTGAAAAACTTGGATTTACAAGACTAACAGATTCACCGGTAACCCAGCTGTAATATAAATTTGGTTTAAGGTTTTCTATTGCAAGTGGAAATATTTCTGCTTGTGTTGGCCAAAAACCTGTTGAGCCAACTTCAGGAGTCATAGCAAAAACTTTTGGTTTTGAAGTTTGTTCACCATACATCCAATCATCTGCGGACCCGTTAACATCATATAGTATTATTGGTGGCTGTCCGTTTTCATATCCATTATAAGCAACCATATCAGTTGAGTATTCATCAAAGATTGCGTTATCAACGGTTGGTGTACTAATGTATCCCCACGGATAAAGTAATAAATTACTGTAAGTGTGATAGTTTAATGTGGTCTTAAAGTTTTTTGAGTTTACAAAATCTCTATATGCCTGAGTTTCAGGTTCGGAGAAAGCGGAAGTTCCTCTGTAAGTATCATCAGAAGGTATGTTGCTTGAACCCGAATTATTGTATCCCCACATATATCCAAAATTTCTATTAAGATCTATTCCGTAAGAACCATCACTATTAAGTTTTCTGTTCTTTCTAAACATTCCGCCGCCATTAGGATCGGTTGTGCGGTTGTATTCATATCCATCAGGATTAACAATTGGTTGAAAATAAATTTCTCTATTGTTTACAAGATAGGTCACTTCAGGATCAGTCCCATAATTTTCTAACAGGTAATACATATAATACATTACGGTCATCATCGCTTGAGGTTCTCTTGCGTGAATTAATGAGTTGTAAAAGACTTGTGGTTCGCTTTCGTTTACATTAGGATTGTCTGAAATCTTAACCACATAAATTGGTCTGCCTTGGACTGTAGTGCCAATTGAAAATTTTTGTGTTATGATATTTGGGTATAGAGCAAACATTGAATCTAATCTTGCATAAACTTCTGTCATTGTAAAAAATCCGCCCATTGAGCCGTAGCCAAATCCTTCAACTCCATAATCATTTTTACTTTTTTGAATAAAGGAAAGTTTTTCATCTTCAGTAAGTTTTGCTTGTTTTGAATAATAATCTTTCCAATCATTTATTAATACTTCATAATTAAAACTTGTCATTTGCAATCTTGAAAATTGTTCATCACTAAGAAAAACAGTTAATGAGTTATCTTTACCCCAAAATGCGTGATCTATTTCCAATCCAGCTTTTTGTAATGTTTCATAATCATTTTGATTGTTTATAAATATTTTAACTTGCTTATGGTTTTGTGAGTAAGTTGTAATAAAAAAAGTTGTGGCAAGTAAAAGAGTTAAGAAGTATTTCATATTGTGCCTTTAGATGAATGTTTATTTTTAGTAAGTGAAATTACAAGTTTTAAGATTAAGTTTTATAATATTTAGTTGTTAAATAAAAAATATAGGAGCATTTAATTAAATATCCTCAATCAACTTTTATGCTCAAATCAATAAATAAAAAGGATAAATAATGGATAAAATAACTGTTTACGAAAAACCGACCTGTACAACTTGTAGAAAAGTTGCTAAAGCTTTCTCAGAGCAAGGCATCGATTTTGAAAAGGTTAATTATTACATAGAACCTTTTACAAAAACTTTATTAAAATCATTACTTAAAAAAATGGGAATGAAGCCCTCAGAACTATTAAGAAAAAATGATGAAGCGTTCAAAAAACTAAAAGCCAAAATTGAAAAGCTTAACGAAGATGAGATTTTGAAATTGATGATTGAGAATCCCGATTTAATACAAAGGCCAATTGTTGAAAAGGGGAATAAAGCTATTCTTGCTAGACCACCAGAAATGATAAAAGATTTTTTACATAAAAAATAATAGTACACTGATTTTATGGATATAACAGATTTAAATTGATTAATAAGTCTCTGTGTGCTCGGAGGAAAAAAAAGTTATTTCACGCAAAGAACGTAAAGTTTTTTCGCATAGATTGCTTAGAATTAGTTACACAATCTTACAAACACTATTAACTTTCTAAAGTTATTCATTCATTAAATTTTCTTTGCACTTTTGTAATTCTGCTAATTGTTCATCAGTTAGTTTTGGATACTGTAAATCAAGTTTCTTTAAAGTTTCAACAATAATTTCACTTACAAGTAAACGAGCAAACCACTTTTTATCTGCAGGAATTATGTACCAGGGCGCAAACTTTTTGCTTGTAGCAGTTATAGCCTCTTCGTATGCGCTTTGATATTCATTCCAGAGTTTTCTTTCTTCCACATCAGCAGCAGAAAATTTCCAGTTTTTAGTTTTATCATCAATTCGCGCAAGAAACCTTTCTTTCTGTTCATCTTTAGAAACATGCAAGAAAAATTTTAAAACAACTGTTCCATTTTCATAAAGATATTTTTCAAAATCAGAAATATGCTCATACCTGTTTTGCCAAATTTTATTGTCAATAAATTCTGATGGAATTTGTTGATACTTTAAAAGATTATGAACTTTTACAACTAAAACTTCTTCGTAATGTGAACGATTGAAAATTCCAATTCTCCCACGTTCAGGTACGGCTTTTTGAATGCGCCACATAAATCCGTGATCAAGTTCTTCTTTTGATGGTTGTTTAAAGCTATAAACTTGCGTCCCTTGAGGATTAAGTCCGCTCATAACATGTTTAATTATAGAATCTTTTCCAGCCGCATCCATAGCTTGAAAAACTAGCAGCAAAGAATATTTATCTGAAGCATAAAGTTTATCCTGAAGTTCAATCATCTTTTCAATATTTTTCTCCAAAAATTCTTTAGCATCTTCTTTTGATTTTATTCCTGATGTGTCTTTAGTGGAGAATTTTGATAATGATATTTTTGTACCGGGTTTAACGAGATAATTTGAGATTTTCATTTGTTTATCCATTTAAAATTAAATTTTTACAGAATTCTATTTTTCTATAAGATAATTAACAAAAATTGTCCAATAAAACATAACATCTAAACATTTCTACAAAAGATTCGATAATATTCTTTACAATGTTCACTAAGTATTTGTTAAAATTTCCATCTTGTTTGATTATGAGACGTTAAAAATTTTTTAGTATAGCAATTATTACAGGAAAATTATCTTAAACTAATATAAAAGCTCTGATAATCAAGGTTTTTTAACTTAATGCGAAACAAAAGTATTGGCATAACTGTTGCCAAAAGTAAACAGATTTTACTCATATAATTTATATAGATAGTAGAAATAGTGGCAGAAAATTTAAATAGAAGCATTTCAGAAGTACTACCAGATTTTTTCTCAAAGAATCAAGTTGATGAGTTCATCTCAATCTATCAAGCTTCAGTTTCAGAGAAATCGAAAGAAGAAAATTTTCAAGAAATTAAACAGCTTGAATATAAAGTTGAGAATGGTCTTAACTATCGATCCCAAATGGATCTTCTTATAACTTTTTCAGGTGCAAATCTTACAAAAGAAAAATTTATTTCTCTACTGCTTTATCTCAGCCAGGTTTCTATTACCAATGGTGAGTTTTTAGCTGCGCTAGATATTAATGAAAAAATTATTGGTTTAACTAATGATGATAGAGATTTAATAAATATTGTTGCCAATGCTCATTTGTTGATTGGTGAGATTTATACCAGGCAGGCAAGTTGGCCAAGCAGTTTTGAGTTTATTAATAAAGCGTTAGAATTATTTGAATCAATAAATGATGCTAAAGGTGTTGCTAAGTGTGAAAACCTTTTAGGTACTATCTATGGTGATTTTGGTGAAGTTCATAAAGCTATAGAAAGTTTTGAATCCGCGCTTTCTAAATATGATAACGAAAAAAATTATTCTGATTTAGGAATAATTGAAATTAATCTTGGCGTTGTTAACAGCATTAAAGGTTTGTTTGATGAAGCATTAATTTACTTTAAACGTGCTCTAATCAATTATGAGAAAGTTGGCGATAAAAAACGAATGGCAGAAATTCATCAGAACATTGGAATGGTTTATTCCAAAAAAGGTGATTATCGTTATGCTATAAATGAGTTTGATGAAAGCTTAGCTTTATCAATTGATACAAACTATTTACAAAGCATCGGAATTGTGTACCTTAGTAAAGCAATTGCTTATTCCAGCATGAATGATTTTTCACTTTCAAATGCTTTTGCAGATAAAGCATTAGAAGTTGCACACAAGTTAAATGATAAACTGACCATTGCAGAAGTTTACAGAATTAAAGGCGTTATACAGCGAAGTGTTCAAAACTATATTCTTGCGGAAAATTATTTGCAAACAAGTTTACGTCTTAATAAAGAGATTAGTAATCAATTAAACCAGGCGGAAACTTACCAGGAATTAGGGATTTTATATAAAGAGATGAACAAGGTTAAAGACAGCAATGAAAGCTTTAATCTTGCACTTGAGTACTTCAAAAAAATAAACTCGCAACCTGATATTTCCAATCTTGAAAAACTATTAAAGAATGAATAAAAAAAATGCTTGCCCAAATGAGCAAGCATTTTTTTCAAATCGTATATAAAATTAATTCCCTAATTTTAATCCATCTAAACTTTCTAAACTGCCAAAACTTGGTAATGCAATTGCAGTTACAATCAATCCGATTACAAAATAAACTACTATTGCAATGATTATTACAACAACAAGATACCCGACAAGTTTATCCTGTGGTGTATCTTTTACAATTTTTAAGCCTAAATACATTAAGTAAAGTGAATACAATCCAAGTATTCCTAAAATTCCAAGTAAAGGAATAATTCCAAATATACCAGCAATCCAAACGGCTGTATTGGAATAAACCGAAACCTTTAATGATGCATCCATATTTTTTGTTGATCCAAAAGATGGAGCAAGTGCATCAATAATAAATGCGATAAGATAAACTCCAGCTAAACTTAGCGCGTAATAAACTACTGCGTAAATTAAACCATTGGTAACAGGTATTTTATAAGATCCGAAAGGCCCTAGTGAAACACCAACCAGCGATTGACCGATGAATGTTGCGATAACGGGGATCAAAGCAAGTATCATTGCATACTTTGTAAAAAGATCAGCAGTTGTAGTTTGTTCATTCTTAATTACTTCCCATTCAGTTTTTGGTGTAATAAGAATATTTTTAGCACGTTCAACAAGATTCATATTTGTACTCCTATAGTTAGTTGTAAATGCGCTTTAGTTGTAATTATTTTTCTTCAATTCCAAAATCTTTCCAGCTTTCAAGCTTGCCAATATCTATCTTATCAACAGCAGCTTTTATCTGATCCATTGTGACCTGGTTTCCATTTACTTCAATAACAAATCTTTTAGCAACCAGAACACTTACTTCTCCATGCCTGCCTTGATTATCATAACTTTCAAATCCTTTGTTGCCTTTATACGTAAAAGTCTTTTCGTAACCGGTTTCAGTTTCTTTATCAATATCAACCATATACCAGCCGTATGCTGCAAGACCGGATAAACCGGAAACACTTCCAAGATCAGTAACTTTTAAATCGATTGATTGATTTCCATCTTGATCAGAATAACTTGCATCTGCGTGAGAAATATTCATACCCATCGCATTAACTTTTTCGCCCTCAATATTTGTTCTCTTAAACGAACCAATATCTTCTGGCAACAATGATTTTAATTCTCTAAAATCAACAGGGTTAACTTTTTTGCCTTCTGTAAATCCTTCGGTTGCTTCTTTCATTTTTTCGCCAAGATTTTCCATTTCTTTAGCTTTATCGGTAAGTTGATCTAAGGGCGACTCAGTTTTCTTTTCCCCACAACCTAAAAAGAGAAACGAAACAGAGATTAACAAGAGTACTAAAAAATTCTTCATCATTACTCCTCCTAAAAAATTAGATTTTATGCCCGGTTATGCAGCCGCTTTTGCAGTATTGTTGGTTTGTTGATTTGAAACTTAATTAAAATAGTTTTGCTTCACAATAGTTGCCGTATAACTTTTTAGTTTCATAATGAGCAAAAATTAACCGGCTTAATTATGGTAACGATTATATTTTTTGTTACTAAATTTATAACCAAAATTTAGTTTGATAAGAAAATCAAAGGATAGTGATATGATAAGTAAAGAACTTCTTGATATTCTTTGCTGCCCTGAAACAAAAGCTGATCTTGTACTTGATGGAAACACACTTGTTTCGGTTGATAAAAACACAAGAAGGCGATATAGGATTCAAGATGATATTCCAATTATGCTAATTGAAGAATCCGAACAGCTAAGTTTAGATGAATGGAATTCTATAATGAAAAAGCATGGTAAAGATATTTAGAAAGTTTCTTTTGTGTAACTTTGTATCTTTGAGTCTTATTGGCAATTGTTTTTCCTGGTTATAAAAACATTAATTAAATAGATTAGATTAAAAATGGATCCAATAAATATAATTATCGGTTTAAATATCATTGCAACATTTGGAGCAAACATTGGCGCCGCAAAAAAAGGCGTAAAGGATAAACTTGGTATATCTAAAGACAAACCAAAAACATATCTGCAAACTTTACCGCTTTATTTATCCACAGTCACTTTAGCTGTTTTGATTGTAAGCTTGTTTCAGGTTGGAACTCTTGAATACAAAATGGAAAATCAAACACTAAGAATAATTGGGTTAATTGTTTATCTAACTTTTTCATGGATACAAATTTGGGCCACAAAAGTTTTAGGTGATAATTATTCCCAGGATATTGTGATTAAAAAAGATCATCATTTAATAACAAGCGGACCATTTAAATTTATTCGTCATCCACAATATTTTTCGCAATTTTTGTTAGATACGGCTGGCGCTGTTGCAACACTTAGCTTTGTTCTAGCCCCGTTAGCATTGATCCAAATTCCACTTTTATTTTTACGTGCCTCTTTAGAAGATAAACTTTTGGAAAAGCATTTTGGTGAGAATTTTAGAAACTACAAAAAGAAAAGTGGAATGTTTTTTCCTTTTGTAGGATAAAATCACATTGTGATGAAAGCTTATCTAATAATCTTATTCTTAGCATTTTTTCTTACAGCATCTTTTGCTCAAGATGGAAATAATGTTCTTGTCGTTACAAAAGATGGAACAAAAAATATTCCCGCTTATATAAGAGAAGGCACAATTTATTTTTCATTAAAAGATTTTGCCGATGTTGTTGGTGCAAATTACTACTATAATGAAGATGCACAAAAGATAGAAGTTAAGTTTGATAAGTTTTCAATTAAAGCCTCCGCAAAAAATCCTTTTCTAGTTTTAAATGAAAAAAATGGTGAGAAACAAATTGTTACTCAACTTCCAACCTCAACATATCTAATTAATAAAAAAGTATTTGTTCCGCTTAAATACAGTTTAAAATCCATTGGAACCGCTTATGGTAAAGAACTAAAATTTGAGGCTCCAAATAAAATCGTGATTGGAAAAGTTAAAGATGAGATAAAAGATCCAACCGAAGAAAACACTAGTAAGTTTAATATAACTGGAATCATTCTTAACGAAAAAGCAAACGGAACTTTAATTACTGTAAAATCCGGTAAACGAATTCCATCTTACCACAGCGGATTTAAAAATAATGTTCTTACTCTTACTTTCAGAAAAGTAAATGTTGATGTTGATAAAGTTAAGTACACTGGCTCAGAAGGAGTTGTAAAAAAGATTGAAGCAAAAAATGTTGGTGCTGATGCAATTGTAAATATAACGGTTGGTAAAGAGTACACAACAAACGAAGTTATGAATATTGATAATAGTAATGATATTCAAGTTACAATTCATAATAAATTATTTGAGAAAAATGGAAACTCAAATCAGCTAAAAGAAAAATGGGAGTTTGATGTAATAGTTATTGATGCCGGACATGGTGGCCACGATGCTGGAGCAATTGGTGTAAATGGAGTTAAGGAAAAAGATGTTAATCTTGCTATCGCTTTAAAGCTTGGTAAACTTATTGAAGAAAATATGAGTGACGTTAAAGTTGTTTATACCCGCAAGACTGATAAGTTTATTGATCTTTATAAGCGTGGTAAAATTGCAAACGAAAATAATGGTAAGCTTTTTATTTCGATACACTGCAACTCAACACCAAAGAAACCAAGCAATGCAAACGGATTTGAAGTTTATCTGCTCCGTCCCGGCAGAACTAAAGAAGCAATTTCCATTGCGGAGTTTGAAAACAGTGTAATACAGTTTGAAGAAAATCCCAACCGTTATGAAAAATTAACTGATGAAAATTTTATTCTTGTTAGTATGGCGCACTCATCTTATATGAAATACTCTGAACGATTTGCTGAATATTTACATAAAGAATTTGATCAGCATCCAACTCTTTCTTCGCGCGGAGTTAAGCAAGCAGGATTTTATGTTCTTGTCGGCGCATCAATGCCAAGTGTGCTTATAGAAAGCGGATTTCTTTCCAACACAAACGATGCAAAACATTTAAGCACTTCTACCGGTCAACAAAAATTTGCAGAGTATGTTTTTAACGGAATTAAAAAATATCGCGAGAGTTATGAACTTGAGATGCAGGATGAGTGATGAGATTATTAATGTGGCTAAAGCCAAAACTGTTTTGTGTTTTCATTCACAGTTGACTAAAGTCAACTGCAATAATTAATAATAAGAACTATCTATTGCAGTCAGCTTTAGCTGACTGAAAAATGAATTAAACTTGATCGTGGCTTTAGCCACATTGGAGGAATTAGTATGAGTTGGATAAGAATTTGGGTTCATCTTGTTTTCTCAACAAAAAATAGAGAGCCATATTTATCAGATTCAGATCTACGAAAGAAAGTTTTTCAGCACATCAAACAAAATGCAGAATTAAAAGATATTTGGATTGATCAAATTTGTGGGTATACAGAGCATGCACATTGTTTAGTATCTTTAGGAAGGGAACAAAGTATTAGCAAAGTTGCTCAACTAATTAAGGGCGAATCTTCTCATTGGATAAATGAAAATAATCTAACAAAAAGCAAATTTATTTGGCAAGATGATTATTGGGCTGTTGGAGTAAGTGAAAGTCACTTGGATTCAATAAGACAATACATACTAGATCAGGAAAATCATCACAAGAAAAAATCCTTTAATGATGAGATTGAATTGTTAATGAAAAAGTATGGATGGAAGTATTTAAAGTAAAAATGTGGCTAAAGCCAAAAATAGTTTTATTATTCTTTTCTCAGTCAGCTAAAGCTGACTGCAATAAATATTTAAGACTTTATCTATTGCAGTTGACTTTAATCAACTGACTTAAAGAAACAAATGTGTTATTGGCTTTAGCATCATTTAATCTTTTATTAAACTTGCAGTGTTAATTTTTATAGTTAGGGGTTTTTATGAAATCAATTTTTGTTTTGGTTCTGGTATTAGTTGTTTTATTTCTTTCGTTATCCTGTAGTGAAAGCTATGATTATTCACAGGCATCACTGGGTTTAGGGTTAAGGGATTACTCCTGCACTGAAGCTTGGATAGAAGTGCAGATTGGCAGTAATGATAAAACTGCAAACATCTATATTAAAAAAAATGATGAGATTATACAGACTGTAAAAGTTGGGGAATCTGAAACACTATTTTATTTTGATGATCTCTTACCAAACACAGCTTATAAATTTGATGCTGTTACTTACGAAGATGGCAAAGAAGTAAAAAGCAATCCCGTTACATTTACAACCTTAGACACCACCAGCCACAACTTTTCCTGGCAAACTTTTACTTTTGGTGGAAGTGATGCTAGCTTGATATATGATGTTGCTATTATTGATGAAAACAACATTTGGGCAGTTGGCGAAATTTATATGAATGATTCACTTGGTAACCCAGATTCAAAGCGATATAATGCTGTTAAATGGAATGGCTTTGATTGGACTGTAATAAGAATCCCGTACAACTATCAGGGAACAGATTTTTATAATCCAATTCAGTCTGTTTTTGCTTTTAACGAAAATGATATATGGTTTTGTGGTAATGGAGTAATTCATTTTGATGGGATAAATTTTATTCCGGTACCTATACCAACCAATGTTTGGGGACCGAATCAAATGAACAAACTCTGGGGCAGCAGCAGTAATGATTTATACGTAGTAGGAGCCAATGGCAGCATAGCCCATTACCAAAACGGTAGTTGGGCAAAGATTGAAAGTGGAACAACATCAATTATCGAGTGACGCTTGGGGTGTAAGTAACAATGGAATATCTACTGTTTACTGTGCAGTTTCTTCATTTTGGGAACCATTACAGGATAGAAAAATATTGAAAATAGAAAATGGAAAAGTCGATTCTGTCTCCTGGTATAAAGATAGGCTTATAAGTAGCTGTTGGACAAATAGCAATAATTATTTGTATGTATGCGGTTCGGGTGTATATAACAATAAGTCTGGTCAATGGTATCAAGAAAACCTACCTGCAATAAGTATGAATAGTATAAGAGGCAATGCCCTTAACGATATTTTTCTTATAGGCGATTTTGGATTTGCTTCACATTTTAATGGTGTTAACTGGCAAATCTATAACGAAAACTTTGGGGATATTTATAGATTAATAATTAAACAAGATATCGTATCATTTGTTGGCCAAAAGAATGGGTACGGATATATAGTTTTAGGGCGAAGAAATTAACTTTACTTTATAATCACTTCGTTTGAAAGCTCATTAACATCGCCGGGCTGGATGGGGAAGTGAGTGGAGAGAATTTTTCCGGCTTGCTCTACTCCGTTTATTATGCCAAGATAATACTGCTCCTGTTTAAAGCTGTTACCAATTGTGTTTGCAATATCATCCCAAATAGATTGATCAATTTTTTCATTTATCTTTTTATCACCAAGAATGCAAAAACCTTTTGCGTTAAAAATTATGAAGATTAAAATTCCTGTTGCGCCTTTTGTTTTACCAATCTTAGCAGATACAAATTCTTTTTCCGCAAGTGTGCTTACTGATTTAGTTTTTTCAAACCAGCCGCGCTTTTCTTTTAGTATAATTACAAGTTCACCCGAAGTCGTTTTTTCTATCTCACCAATTTTTGCAGAGATTGATTTTAATTCTTCCTGGTTTAGGTATTTGTATATAAATTTTTTAGACATTGTTTTAATAACTGTATTTGTTGTGGATTAAAATTCAAAAGAGTTGGGTTAATGTCAAACGGATTATTCAGTCATGCTGAACTTGTTTCAGCATCCCGGGTATGAATAAAGATCTCGAAACAAGCCTGTCTGCCGACAGGCAGGTTCGGGATGACGAACAAAAAAAAAGCGCACCTTACGATGCGCTAATCAGGGGAGAGATGAGAACAAACTATTTTTTATAAACTGTTACATCGCCGCCGGAAGTACTGGCATTTAAAGGTTTGCCTCCTTTATTAATATTGCCTCTTATTTCAGTTTCATCCATTTCTTTAACATCATTTAAAGTAAGATTACAATCTACATCACCACCAGAAGTTGAAAGATCAATGCGTGCATTAAAATCCGCAGGAACTTTTACATCAATATCTCCACCGCTTGTGGAAAGATCAATTCCCTGGTTTTCTCCTGAGTATTCAACTGTAATATCTCCACCGGATGTACTTGCATCAATCTTGGCATTGTTACAGAATAAGTTTATATCACCGCCAGAAGTGCTGGCATAAAAATTACCTTCAAATCTATCGCCCCAAATATCACCGCCAGAAGTTTCTAAATAGATTCCACCATGAATACCACCAACTTTAATATCACCGCCACTTGTGCCAACGTAAATATTAAATCTTGCAGGAACTTTCACTTCAATTTTAAGACTTAGGTTAGAAAACCAATTCCACTGATTTCTTCTCTCAGCTTTAACAGTTATTTCTTCGGAGTTTGATTCAAAAATAAAATCATATTTTTCTGCTGCTTTATCGTTACCTATTATTTTAACATACACTTCAGATTTTTCCCACGGAGTAAAAATAATATCACCGCCATCGCAAGTAACATTTATTTTTTTACCTTCAGCAATCTGAAATGTTTTTTCCTTGATTACTTTTTTTTCATCACCCATTGATGAAGCAAAAGTTAAATTGATTGAAAAAGATAGAATTAAGGTTATGATTACAAAGTATTTTGTAACGTTTTTCATTTTAATCTCCACTAAGTTTTATTTCATTAGACATCCAAAAGTAGAATTTAGTTACTGATAAGTGAAAGATTTATTTGTAATCGGTTGAAATGTGTGATTAAAGGTTTATTGCCACGTGTCATTCCCGCGAATGCGGGAATCTAATAAATAATAAATGGATTCCCGTTTACACGGGAATGACCAACAAAACTAAAGTATTTATAGGATGACTTTGGTTACTGTGCATTTAATATATCAATTGCCTGATCAACAGAAAGATGAGTACCGTAAATAACCAGAGTATCGGCAGCTTTTATAATTTCTTTTGCAGATGGATTTGAAATTGTTTTTCCATCTCTAACAATTGCAATAATTGTAGATTCAGTTAGTGCGCGTAAATTTATTTCGCTCAAATTTTTGTTGATGTGAACATTATCATCATTTACATAATAAGTTTCTGTTAAACCTTGTGCAAGTATTTCATCAAGATGAGTAAATGAACTTATATCCATTCCTTCTTTTCTTAAAAAGCTATAAGATTCTTCACGCAGAATTGTTGTTTGTTTCATTATCACGTTAAGTGGAATGTGATATCTTTCTAAAACTTTTCTAAATATTTGTAAAGCGGTTTCAAATTCCTCTGGAATAACATCATCTGCACCAAGTTTTTTAAGTTCATCAATTTCATTTACATAACGCGTTCTTACCAGAGCATAAATGTGTGGATTTAATTTTTTAACAAGTTTCAAAGACATTTTAGTTACCGCGGGATCAGAAATTGCATAAACAATAATGTTTGCTTTATCAATCTTAACAGCTTTTAAAACTTCTTCCTTGCTTATATCACCATAAATAATTTTTTCGCCTTTAGCTTTTTCTTTTTTAACAGTATCCGGATTTAATTCAGTAACAACATATTTAATTCCGGTTTCTTTTAAAACTCTTGCAAGATTACTTCCATTCAAACCAAAACCAGCTATGATTACGTGAGCATGTAAGTTTTCTAAATAATTTTCGCTATGCTTTTTATCTTTTTCTAATGCGGATGTTTTACCTGCTATAAAAGGAGAAAGCTTAATTATTAATGGAGTAAGAATCATAGAAAAAATTGTTGATGCAAGAAAACCGTTATAATAATCACCACTAAAAAGTTTAAAGTTTAATCCTGCTTGAGCAAGTACAAATGAAAACTCGCCGATCTGTGCTAAACCTAATCCTGCAAGAATACCAATGCGTAATGGATACTTCATAAAATAAACTATAGCAACAATCACTATTGTTTTTACTATTAAAATTCCGAGTGTAAGTCCGCCTATTAAAAAAATATTTTCAAGAACAAATTGAATGTTTAGCAGCAAACCGATCGAAACGAAAAAGATACTATTAAACGAATCTCTAAAAGGTATAATATCAGAAACGATTTGATGATTATAATCTGATTCTGATAAAATTAATCCTGCAATAAAAGCACCAAGTGCAAATGATAATCCAAACGAATGAGTAATGTAAGCAGTACCAAGTAATAATAGAATCACACCAATTGTAAATGCTTCGCGCATTCTAATGTTTGCAAGTTGATAAACAATTAACGGCATTAAAAATCTTGCTAGCAGAAGTAATCCTGCGAGTACACCAAAAGCAATCAAAATTTTTACCGCAACTTCACCACCGCTCAATTCTCCAAAACCGCTTAATAGCGGAAGTAAAAGAAACATTGGTACAATTGCTAAATCCTGGAAGATTAATATTCCAAGAGAAATTTTTCCGTGCGGTGATTCAAGTTCATCTTTATCTGAAAGAATTTTTAGAACAATTGCAGTGCTTGATAAACTTACGAGTAATGAAAAGAAAATTGCCTGGTTGATTTCTATTCCCAAAACAGAAAAAATTATTGTGCTGAAAACAATTGTAACAAGAAGTTGAAATCCGCCTGCGATAAGAAGAAATTTTTTTATTCTGATTAATTGGGAAAGAGAAAATTCCAATCCGATCGTAAACATTAAAAGCATAACACCGATTTCGGCCATTACGCTAATCTGGTTAACTGATTTTATAAGATTAAAGCCATATGGACCGATTAACATTCCTGCAATTAAAAATCCAACAATGCTTGGCAGATTAATTTTTTTAAAAAGAAAAATGATTGGTAAAGAAACCAGAAGGATAACAACAATATCTTGTATGATTAAGAAATTATCCATATCAAAATAAATTAACTTAAGAAAATTAGACTAAAGATTTTTTATAACAGCGTCTTCGTTTATGTTGGCGAGCATCATAAAGTTTCCATTGAGCCTGTACTTTTTCATTGCTTTCAAGTTCACGGTTAGTTTCAACGTGCTTGATTCCATTTTTAATACATACTTTATTTATCTGATCAATTAGAAGAGCATTTACACCTTTGTTTTGTAGATCGGTTCTTACTGCAGTTAAATATAAATCCAATGATTTACTTTTTTTCATTTCACTTAATATGTGTAAAAATCCAAATGGAAAAAGTTTGCCGTTAATTTTTTTAAGAGCCCTGTTTAATGATGGCATTGTAATACCAAACGCGGCAAGTTTATTGTTCGCATCAAGCACAAGCGGAAGATACTCCGGACGGATGAAAGAAAAATATTGTTTAACATAAGAATCAATTTGTTTATCCGTTAATTCAACAAATCCATAAAGATCTTTGTAAGTTTCATTAATCAAATAAAAAATATCTCTTGCATAAGGAAGCATATCTTTTGCTTTCTTAAACACAGGAACGTGAAGTTTGTTTCTTTGCAAAGCTATCTCTGCAATTCTTGCAATCTTTTCTGGTGTTGATGAATTAATATTAACTCTAAATTCTATCCAGTCTGTGTCTTTAGTGTAGCCAAGTTTTTCAATATGATTTTTGTAGTATGGATAATTGTAAATACTTCCGAGAGTGCTTTCTTCTTCATATCCCTCAATCAGCATTCCTTCGCCATCCATATCAGTAAAACCAAGTGGACCGTGAATACTTTTCATCCCTTTTTCAAATGCCCACTTTTCTACTGTATCAATTAACATTGCTGAAATTGATGAATCATCTTCAAAATCTATCCAGCCAAAGCGAGCTTCTTTTTTATTAAACTTATCATTGAATTTTGAATTGATGATTCCTGCAACTCTGCCAACAATGCGATTGTCTTTATATACTAACCAGTATTTTGATTCGCAAAAATCAAACGCCGGATTAATTTTTTTTTCTAAAGTTTTAAGCTCATCAAATCTTAATGGCGGGATGAAAAAATTATTACCTTTATATAAATCATATGGGAATGCAATGAAATTTTTCAGATCACTTTTAGAAGATACTTCTTTGATAATCAGACTCATTTAATATCTACAACTTTCTGATTTTTATTATTACCATAAAAATATACTATACTTCTTCAATTTGAACACCGGGTTTTAAAATTACTCCACGACTTTCGTGGCCATTTATTTTAACGCTGATTGGTTTATCAAATTTTAAATGTTTTGTATAAACTAATTCTTCTTCCGGTTTTTGATTATTAAGCCAATCCCAATCTATAAATCCAATTTGATCGATTGAATTAATTGTAAAGTATCCAACTCTAAAAGAAGTTAGATTTTGAAAAAAGTGTGAACCTTGTGAAGGCGTAACAGCAAAATCTTTAAAACCTGCTTCAACAATTACTGATGCACCGGAAATCTGATCCCACGTAACAGGAATGCCAAGCCAGGGATCTAGCGAGCCCCATCTGCCAACACCAAATAGCAAGTATGGTTTTCTTTCGGCAAGTAATTTTGAGTTAAGCTTACTTACTTCCATTGCAACATCTTTGCTTTTACCGCGATCAAATTTATTTATATCAACAACTATAATATCATAAATTCCATTGATTGCTCCGTTACCAAGAACTTGAGAACTCTGACAAATCATATCTGATTCTTTTACATCACCAATCATCAGTTCTTCAATTTCGCGGCTTAGAACCATTGGTCTCATTTGAAGCATTGCAAATTCTTTTCGGTTTCCCTCCTGAACATTTAGGTTAACAGCAAATTCTATTTCAACTGGGGTTCCCATTCCCCACGAACCTAAATCTAAAAGTAGATCTATGATTTCCGGTAAAGGAAAAATTTTATGTTTTAGAATTGGTGCGAATGTTACAACCCTAAATCCATTTCTGGAAATTCCATCATATACAGAATCATTTTCTGCTGAATAAGTTGAGCCAACAGAAGAAAGTGTACCATCTTTTTCAGCTTCTTCTAACTTGTAACTCTTTACCAATGGATCTTCAATGCTATCAGGGTGATGATCAAGTTTTCCATTTAAATCCAGAGCAAAAAAGTTTTGTTGTGCATTTTTTAAAGTTTCTTTTGTAGAAAAAAATTGCATCATATGTTTTGGATAGCGAGGACAAAATCTTATTGCATTACCACCTTCAACAACAGTTTTGCCCAAACCTAAAGCTACAAGCGCAATTCCGTCGGTAGATTTTTGTGGTGCAACAGGATAAAAGTTGAAAGACTTTGCAACGCCTGCAAAGTCAGGATAAAATCGTTGTTCCTTTTGTGATCCAACCAAACGCTGAATTACAACTGACATTTTTTCTTCTTCTAATCCATAAGTAGTTGCCTTAACATAATCTTTTGTTTTTTGATGATAAGTTGAAGCATAAACACTTTTGATTGATTGAAGAAGTTCATCTAATCTAACTTCAATATCAGCGTTACTGTTTGGAATCATGTAAGTTTCATAAACTCCTGCAAACGGAAGAAATTGAGAATCTTCTAACAAGCTTGATGAACGTACTGCCAGCGGGCAATGAGTAATTTCTAAAAACATTCTAAGCTTATCAATTATCTCACTTGGAAAAAATGAAGCATCTAAAAATTTTTGAGTTATCTCTAAATCATTAATTTCTAAAAACGCAAATTGTTCCAACCCGTTTTTACTTATAAACTTGTCAAACACATCCGAACCTATAACAATCGCAGAAGGAACACTTATTTCCACATCATCAAATTTGTGGTTTATGTTATAGTTAGTAATTAATGTATTTATAAAACCTAAGCCGCGGGCCTTTCCACCAAGTGAACCGCCGCCGATTCTTGCAAAACTATTTTTAGTATCAAAAAGATCTTTACGGAAATCAAGTATAACTCCGCTTTGTTGAATTTTTCTGTACTCTTGTAATGATATTATTAATCTATCACGTAAACCTTGTACTGATCCAAAGTCTGTTACTTTGTGCGGCCTTAATTTATGTGCAAGATAGAATTCTGTTCTTGCTTTAAGCCATTTAGAAAAATGATTTCTTGAGGCATGATAAACCAAACTTTCATCAGGGATATGTTTAAGTGCGTCTTCTAATTGAGATAAATTTGATGCTCTAAAAACTTCCAGTCCGGCATTGTTTACAAATACAAAATCACCGAAGCCAAAATTTTGTAACATAAACTCACGCAACTCCTGTAATAACCTTGGCGAATTTTTATGCAGGAATGAAGCACCAATTTGATTTGCTTTTTCTCTAAAACCAGCATCACTTGATTGAAGTAAAATTGGAATATCATCGTGTTGTGAGCGAACTGTGCGTGCAAATTTAATTCCTGCTTCAGGATCTTTTACACCGTGATGTTTAAAATTAATATCAAGTATTAATCCAAGAACATATTCCTGGTAACGTTCATAATAAGACCATGCTTCTTCGTAAGTAGTACACAATATAATTTTTGGTCGTGCACGCATACGTAAAAATTTGTGGGTAAGATTAACACTTTCAGAAAGTAAGCGCTGAGAGTGTAAAAACACTTCTGTGTAAATTATCGGAAGGTATGAGGAATAAAATTTTATATTATCCTCAACAACAATAATAGATTGAACACCAATATTTTTAGTATCATTTTCAACATTAACTCGATCTTCTACATATTTTACAATTGCAATTAGTAAACGATAATCGCCATTCCAGATAAATATTTTTTCAAATATTGATGTATCATAATTTGTTGTAAGTTCTTTTCTTTCGCGGTTATCATAAGCAAGTAAAACAATTGGTAAATCAATACCTGATTGTTTTACCATCTGGGCAAACTTAATTACGTGCATATCTTCTATGTGAAGAGTTGTAATTATCATATCAAAAGTGTTTTCGCTGCATAACATTTCAAGTGCTTCTTCACCTGTTGTAACATGAATAAGTTCTGGCGCAAAACTTAAATTTAATGATTTGTACTCCTCACGTATTAACTCATAAAGTCTTCCATCTTCTTCAAATAAATAATTATCATAAATGCTTGATACAAGAAGTATCTCACGGATTTTATAACGCATTAATTTCTGGAATTTTTTTATGCGTGAGCTAAAAGCATCTTCTAAACTAAGCTGCCTTACTTTTGATGACCTATTTTCCATAACCTTTGATGAGATAGATTTATTGATGACTAAAATATAATGAATTGAAAATTAGAAGTCAGTAACACTTAATTGGAATGTTGGAATATAAGAACTTTGAAATTTGTATCGGCCTAAAAAAGGCGATCATCTGATCGCCTTTAAAATGTTTAGTGTTAAATGCTCAATTCTTTGTTTTAATTGTACATTGTAAATTACTATACAAGCCCTTGATCCAGCATTGCATCAGCAACTTTTAAGAAGCCGGCAATGTTTGCACCGTTAACATAATTACCCGGTGTTCCATATTTTTCTGCAGTTGTAACGCAAGTGCCATGAATACGAATCATAATTTCGTGTAAACGTTTATCAACTTCTTCACGGCTCCAAGGTAATCTCATTGAGTTTTGTGACATTTCTAATCCTGATGTAGCAACACCACCAGCGTTTGAAGCTTTACCAGGAGCATAAAGAATTTTAGCATCAGTAAAAACTTTAAATCCTTCAATTGTTGTTGGCATATTTGCGCCTTCGCAAACACACATACAACCATTCTTTACTAATTCTTTTGCGTTGTCTTCATTCAATTCATTTTGTGTTGCACATGGTAGAGCAACATCACATTTAACTTCCCATGGACGTTTACCAGCAACAAATTTTACTTTATATTCTTTTGCATAATCTTCAACAGCATCTTTATTACTTGCACGGAGTTTTAACATATAATCAATCTTCTCACCTTTAATTCCATCAGGATCATAAACATATCCATCAGGTCCAGAAAGTGTAACAACTTTTCCACCAAGTTCAGTAGCTTTTTGTACCGCACCCCATGCAACGTTTCCAAATCCTGAAACTGCAACTGTCTTTCCATCAAACGAAGTGTTTTTTGTTTTTAACATTTCTTCCGCAAAGTAAACAACACCATAACCTGTTGCTTCAGGACGAACAAGTGAACCACCCCAATTAATTCCTTTACCTGTTAACACTCCTGTAAATTCATTACGTAATCTTTTGTATTGACCAAATAAAAATCCGATTTCTCTTCCGCCAACACCAATATCACCAGCAGGAACATCTGTATCAGGGCCAATGTGTCTTTGAAGTTCGGTCATAAAGCTCTGGCAGAAACGCATAACTTCGTTATCAGATTTTCCTTTAGGATCAAAATCAGAACCGCCTTTGCCGCCGCCCATAGGCAATGTTGTTAATGAGTTTTTGAAAACTTGTTCAAATGCTAAAAACTTTAAGATGCCCATTGTAACTGATGGGTGAAATCTTAATCCGCCTTTGTAAGGACCGATTGCAGAATTCATTTCAATTCTGTAACCGCGGTTGATGTGAATTTCACCTTGATCATCCATCCATGGTACACGGAATGAAATTGTTCTTTCAGGCTCAACCATTCTTTCTAAAATTTTCATTGAGCGATATTCTGGATGACGTTGCAAAACTAACTCAAGCGAACCCATTACTTCTTCAACTGCTTGATGGAATTCTGGTTCTGCAGGGTTTTTAGCTTTAACATCGGCTAAAAGTTTATTTGTGTAATCTGACATAAAAGACCTCTATTTTATTTGTTGTTCATCAATGATGAATTAAGTTTGTTATTATTTTTTGAAAAGTGCGAATTGTTGGTTATAAAATTTGGAGAGTGGTTTCCACTTTTTCCCCAAAGAAATATTACTGTTGCGTTTAGCATTTACTGATAAAATCAATATTTTTTGTATGTCAAAATTAGAAAGAAAAAAAGTAATTCCCTAAAAAATTAAGGCAAACAAAATCTTAAATTGTACTAAACAGGTTTGTTCTTACAAAGTGGAATGTTCAATCAATAAATTTGAAATAACTGTTTATCTAAATTTATAAGTGAGGTTAATATGTCCTTAGAAATAATTAAGGAAAAAGTTGCTCAGGCCGTAGATATTTTAAATGAAAAAAATATTGATATGTGGGTTACATTTGTGCAGGAAACCAAGGTTTTAAAAGATCCAATAATGAATATGATTGTTGGCGATCATTCAACCTGGAAATCTGCTTTTATCATCAATAAAGATGGTGATACTACTGCAATTGTTGGTGATATGGAAATGGAAAACTTTGTTAAATCCGGTGTTTATAAAAACATTGTTGGATATTTAAAATCATTTAAAGAACCATTTGTGGAGTATGTTAAGAAAAAAGACCCGCAAACAATTGCAATTAATTATTCTGTAAACTCAGTTCTTTCAGATGGATTAACACATGGAATGTATTTGCTGTTGATGGATTATCTAAAAGGAACAGGATACGAAAATAAAATTGTTAGTGCTGAAGAAATCATTTCGCCATTGCGTGGAAGAAAATCTGACAAAGAACTTGCAATTATGCAAGAAGCAGTTGATGAGACTCTTAAAATCTTTGATATGGTTACAGATTATATCAAACCAGGATTAAGTGAAAAAGATATTGCTGATTTTGTTTTAAAAGTTACTAAAGGAAAAGGATTTGGTTTAGCCTGGGATGAAGAAACTTGTCCAGCTGTTTTTACAGGTCCAAATCCATCTAATCCACATTCCGGTCCAACCGATAGAAAGATAGAACGTGGTCATTTAATCAATATGGATTTTGGAATTTTCTACAAAGGTTACTGTTCTGATTTACAAAGAACGTGGTATGTTTTAAAAGATGGAGAAACAAAAGCTCCGGACGCAGTGCAAAAAGGTTTTGATGTAATAAAAGATTCAATTCAGTTGGTTGCGGATGCAATTAAACCCGGAGTAACCGGAGTTGAAATGGATGACATTGCCAGAAATTATATTGTTAAAAATGGTTATCCGGAATATCCACACGGTCTTGGTCATCAGGTTGGAAAAGAAGTACACGATGGTGGTGCAGGACTTTTTCCTCGCTGGGAAAAATATGGTAACGCTCCATTTATTAAGTTAGAAGAACGACAGGTTTTTACAATCGAACCAAGATTACCTGTTGAAGGTTATGGAGTTTCTACACTTGAAGAAGAAGTTTATCTTACAAAAACCGGATGTAAGTTTATTTCAAATCCACAGAAAGAACTTATTTTAATCAGAGCATAAGAAAAATAATCCAGCCTGGTAATAGTTGCCAGGCTGGTAAAATTATATAGCAAAAATTATTAACATTTCTAAAACATCGGTTATTTTTACAATAATCTCATCTTTATATCTAACATTATTCTAATTAAACTCGATAATTAGAAGAAAACAAAAGGTTTTTTAACTTAAACTTTTTGTCTCGGTGGAATGAATCTTGCAATTTTCTGACTGCTTAATTAAAAGGATTGAACAGATAATTTTATAAGTGTACAATTGAAAAACGATAAATCATTTTGGGGTGATAACCAATCAGGCAAATTGGATAGTGAGAACAATGCAGATCATCAAATTGTTGCAGATGATTTGTCTGTATTATTATGTCGATTTAGAAAAGATGGGACAATATTTTTTGTAAATAAATCTTATTCAAAATTCTTCAACAATCCCAAAGAAAATATATTAAACTCAAAATTCTTTATTGAGCCAAATGAATTTGAAAAAACTGATTCATCAAAACCATTTCTTAATCAATACAAAAAACAATTAGCTTTTTCTTTTGCAGATAATTCAATTCGCTGGATAGAGTGGACTGTAAACAGGGTGCATGAAAAATTATCTGAAGGATTTGAGTACCAGGCAATAGGGCATGATATTACAGAACTTAAATTACTTGAAGAAAGATTAACAAAGTTTTCTGTGGATGTTAATGAACAAAAAAAATCTGAAGAACTTGAAAAAACTTTATACCAGATTTCTCACTCGGTAATTTCCAATGATGATTTAAATAATCTATACAAATCAATTCATGCTTCACTAGCAAACATAGTACCTGTTGAAAACTTTTTTATTGCTATTTATGATAAAGAAAAAAATCTATTAAGCTTTCCGTATATGGTAGATGAGTTTGATGAACCATATGAAACTGCACCTCCCGGCAAAGGATTAACCGAGTATGTTTTAAGATCTGGTAAAGCACTTCACGTTGATCAACAAATATTTCAATCGCTGGTAGATTCCGGAGAAGTAGATCTTTATGGAACAGATTCACTTGATTGGATTGGAGTTCCCTTAAAGATTGCCGATGTTACAATTGGTGTACTTGTTGTTCAATCATACAACGAAAAAATTAGATTAGGTGAACGTGATTTAAATGTGCTAATATATGTTTCCGATCAAATAGCGCTTGCCATTGAAAGAACAAGAACACATAATCTTTTAATTAGCAGGGAAGAACGTTACAGGCTTTTATTTGATAAAGCGGCTGATCTGATTGCAATCATAGATCCACAAGGAAAAGTGCTTGATACAAATAATATTTTTGAAGAAGAAACAGGTTACAAACGAACAGATATTATTGGCGCTAATGTTTTTGAATCCGGATTTTTAACATCAAAATCTTCTGTTTCTACTGCCTTTTATTTATCAAAAATACTTTTGGGCAGCGAGGTTCCAATCTTTGAAATTGAGTTTATAAAAAAAGATGCAAGTTTAATTACTTACGAGTTAAGGGGAGTTCCGATTGAAGAAAAAAACGAACTTATTGGAGTACAGGTAATTTTAAGAAATGTAAGTGAGCGAAAGAAAACTGAAGCTAAACTACATCAGAGCGAAAAACAATTATCATATCTTATGTCTAATCTGCCTGGTATGGCTTATAGATGTAAGTACGATTCTGATTGGACTATGGAATTTGTTAGTCAAGGCTGTTTTGAGTTAACCGGATATTTTAGAGAAGATTTAATATTAAATAATAAAGTCGCCTACGCAGAGCTTATTCATCCTGAAGATAAAGAAAATGTTTTTGTAACGATAAGAGAATCTGTAAACAAAAATATTCCTTATCAACTTATTTATAGAATTAGAACAAAAGATGGTTTTGATAAATGGGTTTGGGAAAAAGGTAGTGCGCAAATATCAAAAAGAGGAAAAGTTGAATCCTTAGAAGGTTTTGTTTCTGATATTTCAAGCCGAATAAATGCTGAGGTAGCATTAAAAGAAAGTGAAGAACTCTATCGAAAACTAATAGCTACACTTCCTGATATAATTGCAATAACAGATGTTAACGGCAATATAATTTTTATGAATGAAATTGGAATTAAGTTTTCCGGCTACTCCAACTTTGAAGATATAAAAAACGAACACTTTCTAAAATTTATTGCTGATGAAGATAAAGCCAGAGTAACAAATGATTTTAATGAAACATTTTTGTATGAAACAGCACCGTATGAATATCAATTTGTAAACAAGTTTGGTGAAAAATATTTATTTGAGGTCCAACGAGAGATTTTAAGAAATACGGATAATGCTCCTTACGGATTGATTTTTTCTTGCAGAGATATAACTTCAAGAAAAAAAGCAGAAATTGAACTTGCCCAATCAGAAGTAAAATACAGAACTCTTATTGATAGCATTCAGGACGGAGTGTTTTTAATTGAGAATGGAATTATTTCTTTTGTTAACAAAGCCTTTTGTAAAATGATTGGCCTTGAGATAAACGAAATAACCGGACAGCCATTTACAAAATTTGTTGCTCCAGAAGATATTGATTTGGTTGTTGGTAATTACAAATTAAGACAGGAAGGTAAACCTGCACCAACTTCTTATGAATGGAGAATGCTTCATAAAAATGGTGGTAGAGTAGATGTTAATATGAGTGCTCGTGTTATTAATTACCAGGGTAAAAACGCAACAATAGGTACATTAAAAGATATTACTCATCAGAAAAGACTTGAACGAGTTTTATTAAATCAAAAAAATCTTTTTAAAGGCGTTTCTGATGCTGCAAATATTTTACTTACAGAGCGTGATTTTGATGTTGCTATTTCAAACACATTAAAATCACTCGGCCAATCTTCAGATATTGATCGTGTTTACATCTTTGAAAACAGCATAGATAAGCAATCAAACCAGCCTATGATGAGCCAGAAGTATGAATGGACTAATGGTGCTGTTAGCCAGGAAATTAATAACCCCAATCTTACAAATCTTCATTACTTTCCAATGTTTGAAAGCTGGTATCCTGTTTTAGCAAATGGTGAAACAGTTAATTCATTAGTTAAAGATTTAAATGAAGAATTAAAAAATTTACTTAGTGCGCAAACAATAAAATCTATTTTAATTTCTCCAATAATGGTTAAAAATCAGTTTTGGGGATTTATAGGATTTGATTATTGTCAATCGGATAGAGTTTGGAGTGAAAGTGAAATTTCTATTTTGCAAACTACCGCCGCAAATCTTGGTGGATTTATCGAACGAGAACTTTCTAGAAAAGAATTAATTGAAGCAAAAGAAACTGCAGAAGATATGAGCAAGTTAAAATCTAACTTTCTTGCAAATATGAGTCACGAACTGCGTACACCACTTATTGCAATACTTGGATATACAGAAATACTTAACTCAGAAATTGAGCACTACGAGTGGAACGACATGATTTCCACAATTATGCAAAGTGGAAAAAGATTATTGGAAACATTGAATCTTATTCTTGATCTTTCAAAAGTTGAAGCTGATAAAGTTCAAATAAATTATAACGAATTAAATATTTCTGAAGAGATTTATGATATCGTTACAATGCTTGCGCCTGTTGCACAGAAAAAAGAGCTTTACTTAAAAGCAGAAGTAGAAAACAATATTGTTTTATCAAAACTTGATAAACGACTTTTTCATTCCATAATTACTAACCTTGTTAACAATGCAATTAAATACACTAAAACAGGTGGAATTGTTATTGGGCTAAGTGTACTTAAAAGTAGTAATAATAGTTATGCAATGATTAGAGTTGCCGATACGGGAATTGGAATTGCAAAAGAAGATCAGGAAACAATTTTTGAAGAATTTAGACAGGTAAGTGAAGGTTACAATCGCCATTTTGAAGGCGCAGGTCTGGGTTTAACAATTGCTAAAAAGTTTACTGAAAAAATGGGCGGAAGTATCTCTTTGGAAAGTGAAGCTGGAAAAGGATCAGTGTTTACTGTTGTATTTCCTGTAGCAGAGAATAAAGTTAAGTTAGAATCAGTTTCGATAGCTACTAAAGAAGATTTGTTACCAAAGCCAATCGGTAAAAAGAAAAAAGTTTTAGTTATTGATGATGATCTTGCTACAAGAAAAATTGTTGAGCTTTTTTTACGTGGCGAAATTGAAATTGAATCTGCATCAAATAGTAAAGAAGCAACAGAATTAATTAATAATGATATATATTCTCTTGTTTTGATGGATATTAGTCTTGGAAAAGGTATAAGCGGAATTGAGTTGCTGCATAACTTGCGAATGATACCAGCCTATAAAAACATACCTGTTATTGCAGTTACGGCACATGCAATGGTTGGTGATAAAGAAAAATTCTTGGAATCTGGTTTTGATGATTATTTATCCAAGCCTTTTGGTAAAAAAGATTTGATTTCCAAAGTACATACTTGGGTTACTAAAAATTCTACTGGCTAATATCAATTCTAAGGTTTTAAAACTCACAAATACGTTGATAAGCTTCGTATAGATTTTCTTTATACTCATCCAAACTGATTTCTATTGCACCAAACATTTTTAGATGTTCTGTCATATACTGTACATCAAGCAAAGCAAAATCCTTTTCTTGTAGATGATAAAGTAAACTTATAAGAGCAGCTTTTGAAGCTTGAGATATTTTTGAAAACATTGATTCACCAAAAAAAGCGCCGCGAAAAGTTACTCCATATAATCCACCAACAAGCTCACCATCTTTCCAGCTTTCTACAGAATGAATATGACCACGTTTAATTAATCTTTTGTACGCTTCAATTAAACTATCAGAAATCCAGGTGTGTTCTCTATCAGCACAGCCATTAATAACAGAAAGTATTTCTGTATCAAATCTTATTTCAAAATTTTGTTGTGATATTTTTTTAATTGCAGATCGTGGAATGTTAAAATTGTTAAGTGGAATAATACATCGCGTATCAGGCAAGTACCATTCAATAGCACCCGTTTTTTCATCCGCCATTGGAAAGGCACCGGTTGCATAGAGCCTGAGCATATTATCAGGTCTAAGAAACTCATCAAATATTTCGTCTTCTTTTGAACTCATTTTTGTTACTTAAATGCAAAAAAACAAACAAAATTTTTTTTCAAAAATACCTTAATTAAGTTAACACTTCAATTTTTATAATACTCTGTAAAAAGTTATTTCAATAAAGATTTTTATGAAAAAAACTGCAGTAGTTGCTCTAGGAGGAAACGCGCTTCTTCGGGGAAATGAAATCGGCACTATCCAGCAGCAAGAAAAAAACACTTACGATACTTGTATCAGTCTTTTAAATCTACTTAAAGAAGATTACAACATTGTAATTACTCACGGTAACGGACCGCAAGTTGGAAATATTATGCTTCGCAATGAAGCAGGATATAACAATTACAAAATTCCTAAAATGCCTCTGGATATTTGTGTAGCTGATTCTCAAGGTGGAATCGGTTATATGATTGAACGCCAGATGATAAACATTTTGAAAGATTATAAAATCAAAAAAAATGTTGTAACTCTTGTTACGCAAGTTTTAGTTGATAAACTTGATTCGGCATTTCAAAATCCAACAAAACCTGTTGGTGCTTTTTATCTTAAAGAGGAATCTGATCTTCTTGCAAGAGTAAACAATTTTGTGTTTAAAGAAGATCCTCGTAAACGTGGCTGGAGAAGAGTTGTTCCATCACCACAGCCACAGGATATTTTAAATAAAAAAGTAATTAAAGATCTTGTTAATAAAGGCAATATAGTTATTGCTTCAGGTGGCGGTGGAGTGCCTGTATACCGTGGTGAAGATAATAGACTATATGGAGTTGAAGCAGTGATTGATAAAGATCATGCATCTGCTTTACTTGCGCAGGAAATTGGCGCAGAAGCATTTTACATTCTTACAGATGTTCCTAAAGTTTGTTTAAGATTTAATAAACCAGATCAAAAAGCTTTGGATGTAATTACTGCAGATGAAGCACAAAAATATTTTGATGATGGAGAATTTGCTGCAGGTAGTATGGGCCCAAAAATTCTTGCTGCAATAAAATTTGTAAGAGGTGGCGGAAAAGAAACTGTTATTACTGATTCAACAATGCTTGGTAATCACGAAGGTGGAACGAGGATAGTTAGTAGTAAGTAGTTTTTTGTTTGTAGTTATTATTTAGATTTTTCTTGAACCTGCCTACCGGCAGGCAGGCTTGAACCTTAACTTGAACTTAAACTTATAAAAAAATAGGAGTTATTATGGCAGTTAACATGAAAGGCAAAGATTTAATTTCTATTGCTGATCTTACCGTTGAAGAAATTTATGAGATTTTTGATATGAGCAAATCTCTTAAAGAAAAAAAATATACAGGTGAACCACATCGTTTACTTGAAGGTAAAACACTTGGAATGATATTTACTAAACGTTCAACAAGAACAAGAGTTTCTTTTGAGGTTGGCATTTATCAACTTGGCGGAATTGGTTTATATTTTGGTCCAAATGATTTGCAGCTTGGAACAAGCGAAAGTATTGAAGACACTGCAAAAGTTCTTGCAAGATACTTAGATGGAATTATGATTCGTACATTTGCACATAGCGATGTTACAAATCTTGCTAAGTACGCAAACATTCCGGTTATAAATGGATTAACCGATCTTCTTCATCCTTGCCAGGTTTTAACAGATTTATTTACTGTGCTTGAAAAGAAAAGAAAACTACAAGGATTAAAACTTGCTTACATTGGTGATGGAAACAATATGGCTCACAGCTTATTAAATGGCTGCTCAAAAGTGGGAATGAATATTGCGATTGCTTCACCATCAGGCTACAAACCTGAAAAAGAAATTGTTGAGAACGCTAAAAAGTTTGCAAAATATATGGGCAGCAAAGTTGAGATACTTGAAGATCCTGTTGCGGCAGTTAAAAATGCAGATATTGTTTATACTGATGTTTGGGCAAGTATGGGTCAGGAAGCTGAAGCTGCTGAACGCAGAAAGAAATTTATGAAGTACCAGGTAAATCCAAAGTTAGTTAAGAATGCAAAAGAGGATTATTTATTTATGCATTGTTTACCTGCACATCGCGGAGATGAAGTTGTAAACGATGTTGCAGATTCTATAAACTCAGTAATTTTTGATGAAGCGGAAAATAGATTGCATGTTCAGAAGGCAATAATGGCTTTGGTAATGTAATAACATTGATAAAGATGACATCTTTTAAAAAGATGTCATCTTTCATTTAAAAATTACTCATCAATCTTCACTTCAAAATTTACAATCTCATAACCTTTATAAGTTTCATAAGCTGCAAAGATTACTCCACACAAAACAGAAACCATTCCAAGTAAAAAAAGAACAGTTACAATTGTATTTAATTTTGTTAGTTCAAGTAAAAATCCAAACCCAATTGATAGGGAAGTAAGCACGAACAAAGCGACAGCAACTGTATAGCACAAAACAGCATTTCTTACAAGTCCAACCCTATAAACAAGTTTTGAAATCTGCATAGAAATACTTTGAAGTCGCTGATTTTCCTGATAATTAAAATCCTTATCCTCTGTTGCTTTATGAATTGCTTTTCGGCGTTCTTCATTAAGTAAACGAATTCTGTTAACTACAAGTGAATACTTATTATTCATACCAAGTAATAAAAGTCCGCACGCAGAAATCATAATTCCAGGTGCAAGCATCAATTGAATAATCTCAACAATGGAAGTAATGTTTGGCATAATTTTAAACTTATTTTTTATTGTAATACTGTAATGCTTCAGGTAAAAGTTTTTTAATATTAGCAATTCTTGTTTCGTTTGATGGGTGAGTGCTTAACCATTCTGGTGGAGCTCCACCGCCGCTGTTAGCAGCCATCCTTGTCCAAAAATCAACAGCAGCATTTGGATCATATCCAGCCATTGCCATAAAAATTAATCCAAGATGATCCGCTTCACTTTCGTGCGTTCTGCTGAATGGTAACATAATACCAACTGTTGTTCCAACTCCGTATGCAGCCATAAAAATATTTTGAGTTGTTTCCGGTTCATCCTGCAAAGCAACTGATAAAGCAACGCCTCCAAGTTGTTGCAATAGACCCTGACTCATTCTTTCACCGCCATGTTGTGCAATAGCATGAGCAATTTCATGACCCATAACAACAGCTAAACCAGTTTCATCTTTTGTGATAGGAAGAATTCCAGTATAAACAACAACTTTACCGCCTGGCATGCACCATGCATTTACTTCTTCACTTTCAACAACATTAAATTCCCAGGCATAACCTTCAAGTTCTTTAGAAAGATTTTTCTGTGCAAAGTAAGTTTCAACAGCTTTTTGGATTTTTACGCCAACTCTTTTTACTACATCAACATCAGTTTTATTTGAGCTGAGCTTATTTGTTTTTATAAACTCGCCATACTGTGCAAAACTCATTGAGTTCATTTCACTTGCAGGAATCAAACTTAACTGAGATCTTCCTGTAATTGGTACAGTACTGCAGTAGTAAACAGTAAGCGCCAGTAAAATTATTGGTACAAATATTTTTAATAGTTTCATTATGCCCTCGTATATGTTAACATTTTTGTATGATGAAATATATAAAATTTTTATGATGAAAGGGGAGAATAATCTGGTAGCTTTTAGATAAGTATTTGAATAAAGATGACATCTTTTTAAAAGATGTCATCTTTAAATTATGTCTAAACTGCAACAGGAGTATCAAGTTCCCCTAATGCAGAGTATAGTTGTTCATCAGTTAACTCATGATTGCTAAGTTTACCATTAAAATAATCTTGATATGCTGCCATATCAAAATATCCGTGGCCACTGAGATTAAACAATATAGTTTTTTGCTTTCCTTCAATCTTGGCTTTATCTGCTTCACGAATTACCTGTGCAATTGCATGTGTAGATTCCGGCGCAGCTATTATTCCTTCTGTTTGCGCAAACTTAACTCCCGCTTCAAAACATTCAAGCTGCTGAACTGCTGATGCTTCAATTAATTTATCTTTTAATAGTTGGCTGATGATAGCTCCGGCTCCATGATAACGCAATCCACCAGCATGAATAGATGGTGGAACGAATGTATGACCAAGTGTGTACATTGGAATAAGCGGAGTTAATCCAACTGTATCACCAAAATCGTATCTGAATTCTCCTTTAGTAAGCTTGGGACATGATGCAGGTTCAACAGCAATACATCGAACATTTTTGCCTTCCTGGAAATTGTAACGTAAAAAGGGAAATGCGATTCCCGCAAAGTTTGATCCGCCGCCAAATGGCGCAACAACAATATCAGGAAAATCTCCTGTCATCTCCAATTGAGTTATTGCTTCCTGCCCAATTACAGTCTGATGAAGCAGAACATGATTTAACACACTTCCCAAAGCATAATTAATTCCATCAGTTGTTGCTGCACGTTCAACTGCTTCAGAAATTGCAATTCCCAAACTGCCGGGTGAATCTGGATCTTGTTCTAAAATCGATCGACCTGAATTTGTATTTCTACTCGGAGAAGCGATAACGGTTGCACCCCACGTATTCATCATAATTTTTCTATAAGGTTTCTGGTCATAGCTTACCTTTACCATATAAATCTCGCAGCTTAATCCAAATTTTTGACAAGCAAAACTTAGAGCACTGCCCCATTGACCTGCACCGGTTTCAGTTGTTAATCCTTTTGCGCCTTCCATCTTATTATAAAATGCTTGAGCAATTGCTGTGTTTGGTTTGTGTGATCCTGCCGGACTAACACCTTCGTACTTATAATAAATTTTTGCCGGAGTATCTAAAAGTTTTTCTAATTCAAATGCGCGGTAAAGCGGAGTTGGACGATAAAGTTTATAAATTTTTCTCACTTCATCTGGAATCTCAATATATCTTACCTGTGTAACTTCCTGCTTGATTAATTCCATTGGAAATAATGCTGCAAGATCCTGCGGGCCAATTGGCTGCTTTGTTCCCGGATGAAGAGGCGGAAGCATTGGATTTGGCATATCAGCCTGAATGTTATAATAGTTTTGTGGCATTTCTGATTCGTTTAACAGAATTTTTTTTGATGCACTCATAGAGCACTCCTTTTAAGATTAAATAAATGAATAAATAATTAGTGATTAACTAATTTTTAAAAAGATTGTACGGATTTTGAGAATATGTAAAAGATTAGCGGCGCCAAGGCCAAGTATGACTAGCAGAAAAAGAGAAGTTGTTATATGTAAGTTTTTTGTTCAAGATTTTTTTGTTTCAATTTCTAGTGCAAGATAGAATTTGATGTTTCTAATGTCAATAGAGTAATAAAAATGTAATATTAGAGTGTGTCATTCCCGCGTAGGCGGGAATCTATTTATATAACTGAGATGGGTTCCCGCCTGCTGCCGGCTAAGGCAGGTTTTCACGGGAATGACTTTCGTTTTTTACAACAACTAAATCCTAATACAAGCTAAACTTTGTATATTTGTATATAATCATTAAGAATTTTAACCAGAGGAATAAATGCAAATAGGAATTGTTGGACTGCCATTTACAGGAAAATCAACTCTCTTTCAAACAATAACAAAAACTTTACTTGATCCAAACGAACTTTCGAAATCTGAAGCACATCAGGCAATGATTAAGGTGCCGGATGCAAGGTTAGATAAATTGACTGAAATGTTTGTTCCAAAGAAAAAAGTTAATGCTACAATTGAAGTTGTTGATGTTGTTGGATTGCAAAAAGGTGATTCAGGCTCAACACAGTTTACAGGAAATTTTTTAGGCAAGGTAAAAACAAATGATGCGCTCGTTCAGGTTGTACGATTATTTGAGAATGAAACTGTTCCTCATCCGGATGGCTCAATAAATATGATGCGCGATATAAATTCATTTGAAACAGAATTTATTTTATCTGATTTAGCAATTCTTGAAAAAAGATTAGAGACTATTAAGAAGCAAATATTAAAAACTCAGGATGAAAATCTTAAACGTGAATTACCTGTACTTGAAAAATGTTATGAAATTCTGCAGACTGAAAAACCATTACGCGATGCAAATCTTAATAAAGATGAATTGCATATTTTAAAAACTTATCAGTTGCTTTCTGTTAAGCCAATGCTTATCGCTTTAAACTTTGGTGAATCACAAATAAAAGATACCGGAAAATATTTAGAAGAACTTGTAAAAAATAAACTTGGACCAAATACAAAAGCTCTTTCATTCTTTGGGCAGATAGAAAAAGAAATGGCTGATCTTCCTGAAGAAGATGCAAGCGTATTTATGAGTGATTACGGAATTACTGAATCTGCTTTGGATAAGTTGATCAGAGAAGCCTATGATTTACTTGGACTTCAATCATTCCTAACTGCCGGCGAAGATGAATGCCGTGCGTGGACAATTAAAAAAGGAATGACAGCACAGGAAGCTGCAGGAGAAATTCATACAGATTTTTTCAAAAAGTTCATTCGTGCAGAAGTAGTGTCCTACGATGATTTTATTGAAACAGGTTCATTCGCCAAAGCAAAAGAGCTTGGCAAATGGCGACTTGAAGGAAAAGAATATATTGTTAAAGACGGAGACATAATTTCTGTAAGGCATAGTTAGAAAAATCTTAAAGAAATCCTATGAAGGAAAAATCAAACGGCGAAATAGTAATTTATAAAGCTGCTGATGGTTCAGCACAGCTTGATGTTAGGCTTGAAGAAGAAACCGTTTGGTTAACTCAAGCACAGCTGATTATTTTGTTCCAAACTACCAAGCAAAATATCAGTTTACATATTAATCATATTTTTAAAGAAGGAGAACTATCTCAAAGTTCAGTTGTCAAGGAATACTTGACAACTGCATCGGATGGTAAAGTATATAAAGTTAAGGCTTATAATCTTGATGTAATTATATCAGTTGGATACAGGGTTAAATCTAAAAGAGGAACGCAGTTTAGAATTTGGGCAAATAAGATCCTGAAAGATTATATTGTAAAAGGTTATTCACTAAATGAAAAAAGATTAAAAGAACAAACTGAAAAAATTCAAGAACTAGAAAAAACGCTCGAAATATTTTCAAATGTTGTTGGCCGTTACCAGTTAAAACAAGATGAATTTTCGGGAATTCTGAAGGTTATATCTGATTATGCTTTTGGATTAAAGGTTCTGGATGATTATGATAATCAAAAGCTTGAAGTTAAAGTAGTATCAAGAAAAAAATCTTATAAAATCAATTATCAAAAGGCAATAAAAGTAATTGAAAAAATGAAAGAACAGTTTAATAGCTCTCAACTTTTTGGTAGAGAAAAAGATGAGTCTTTTAAGGGAACTGTATCAACTATTTATCAAACCTTTAATGGTAAAGAACTATATCCAAGTATTGAAGAAAAAGCTGCACATTTACTATACTTTACAATTAAGAACCATTCTTTTGTGGATGGTAATAAGCGTATTGCAGCCGCATTGTTTTTATGGTTTTTAAATATGAATAATTACCTGTATCTATTAAACGGAAGAAAGAGGATTGCTGATAACGCACTAGTGGCAATGTGTTTGTTAATTGCAGAGAGCAAACCTAAAGAAAAAGATATGATAGTTAAGGTGCTTGTAAATCTTATAAATAAAAATAATTTATAATTTCTGTAAGGCATGGTTAGAATGAATATTATGAAAAATATTTGGAGAATATTTTGGAAGAATATTGAAAGAATAGGATTAGTCACTTCAATATTATTTTCAATGATTGCTCTATTTATTTCCGTTAGAAGTTGCAGTGACTCCGGAGAAGCTTTAGAAATATCAAAGAAAGAATTTGAGTCCAAAAGGTTGTTGGTTTTACAATCTAACCCATCTAATATGTTACCTGGTTTTGAATTTAGCTCTTTTGATCCAAATCAAAAACTTCAACGATTAAATATTGAGTTGCCACAAAACATTTATAAAGAGGAGATATTTGTAGGACCTCCTGATTTCCATTTCTCATTGGCTGAAATACAAGATAATTTATTAACCTATATTCAAAAATCCATTCCTAGCGAAATGGAAAAAAAACCATTGTTAATACGAAGTATCTTAATTCCTATTATTATAAAATCAAATTTCGTTTTTGCGGGTGAATTTTTGTGGGATAGTTCAGTTTATAATTTAGAATTCAGCTATCAACTAGATAACTTGAACAATATGGGATCATATATTGAGTGTAAAAGCCTAATTTTTGTTAACAGATTGAATGAAGAACATGATCACAAAGACATGCTATCTAGATTATCGAATATATGTGAAAGTAATCTAAAGAGTTCCTTAAGAAGTAATTAATGATTATATGCTGCCACCTATTCAGATGGCAGCTTTAATAAACTTATTTCAACAAATACTTTTCTAAAAATAAAACTTCAGACCAGATATAAAAATCACGATTAGTTTTTTTCCTGAAACCGTGTCCTTCATCTTTTGCAAGTAAGTACCAGACTTCTCCGCTGTTCTTTCTAACAATCTCAACAATCTGCTCTGCTTCTGTGTATGGTACACGAGGATCGTTTAAACCCTGAACAACAAATAATGGTTTTGTAATTTTATGTGCGTTTGTAGTTGGAGAAATTTTCTGCAAATATTCATTCATCTTCGGATCGCGTTCATCACCGTATTCAACTCTTCGTAAATCTCTTCTGTAATCCTGAGTATTTGTTAAGAAAGTTACAAAGTTGCTTATTCCAACAATATCAACAGCACAGTTTAATCTATCATTAAAATGCGTCATCGATGCAAGCACCATATAACCGCCGTAAGATCCGCCTGTTACCGCAACACGTTTAGCGTCAAGATCGGGCTGAGTTGCAATCCAATCTAAAAGTTTACCAATATCCTGTACGGATTCTTCACGTTTAAAACCATTATCCAACTGAAGAAAAGATTTTCCATAACCACTTGAGCCACGTACGTTTGGTTCGATAACAGCAATGCCCATTTCGTTAACATAATATTGAACAATAGGATTAAAGTAAGGCTGTGCCTGTCCTTCAGGTCCGCCGTGAATATCTATTACAACAGGAAATGGTCCGTTACCTTTTGGCTTTGTAATAAAAGCAGGAATCATTCTCGGCTTGCCATCAACCTGATCAAACGATGGGAAGTGAATTAATTCCGGTATAGAAAATTTGGAAGTGTTCAATCCGCCAACTTCACTGTAAGTCCATCGCTCGAGAGAGTTATTGGAAAGATCCATAACAGAAACATCGCCGGAAGATTGTGGTGTATTTAAAACCATTGCAAGTTTTTTTCCATCCGGATGAAATTCCAAACCATAAACCTGTCCAACTGGAATATTTGGGACGGCAGAATATTTCATTGTCTTTGTATCGAGCATATAAAGTTTAGACATTCCATCTTCATTAACTGTAAATGCAAGTTTATCACCTTGCTCGGTTAGTGTAAAAGATTCAACATCCCAATCAATATCAGATGTAAGTACAGTAAACTTTTTTGTTTTAAGATCGTAATAACGAAGTCTTTGAAACTCACTGTTTTCATCTGAAGTAATAAAAATTCCTTTTCCATCTTTTGAAAAAACCGCACCACCGTAAGCAATTTTTTCTGATGAAGGATTTATTTGCTCAATTTTTTTTGTAGCAAGATCAAGAGTGTAGTAATAACTTTCATTTGCAGAAACATATTTACCAACAATGATAGATTTATCATCCGGAGCCCAATCACCGGCACCCCAAGAGCCGCCTTCACTTAAAACCATTTCAGCATTTTCAGGATTTTTCAAATCAGCAACATAAATATCCCAATCGGTTCCGTTTCGTTTTGTTGAGAAGAAAGAAAACTTATCACCCTTATTATTCCAATTAACTCCGCCGTTACTTGATTTACCATCTGTTAACATTTTGTAGCTGGCATTATCAAGATCAAAAGAAAAGATTTGATAGAACTCGCCGCCACCAACATCTTTTGTAAAAAGAAAAATATTTTTGTTTTTATCAGGACAAAGAGTTGCGCCACCAACCGGTTCAGTAAAGAATGTGATTTGTTCTCGTGAACCGCCTGGCATTTTAACTTTATGGAATTGTGCAGTTTCACCAAATCTTGTTGAGATTAAAATTCCAGCATCATTGTGCAGCCAATCCTGAAAAGATGCTGAGCGTGTATTTTGATACTGGAAAATTCTATCCTTTAACTGCTGCGGAATTTCAGGAATATTTTCCATAACAAGATTTCCAACTTCTTTTCTTTCTACCTGAGAAAAAGTTTGTGTGAAGGAAAAGAAAAGAATTGGGAGAAGTAAGTAAAGTGTGAATTTAGTTTTCATAGTTCTTCCTTTTTTGTTCGTTTCAAAGATTATGATTGGCGAATAAAGAAGCAAAGAAGAAAATTATCAGCGGTAATATAATTACATAAAAAACCCGATCCATTTCTGAATCGGGTTAAATTTTTACCGTATGTTATACACTTTGTATATTCATTCCAGAGTTAAACAAAGCACCAAACATACTTATAATTACTCCGATGAAGATTATTACAAGTACAATTCCAATTAACATCATAATTAATGAAGCTTGAGCCCAGGTTTTTTTACTTGGATGTGTTCCATCACCAAAAGCCCAAACAAATAACATTATCAATCCAACTAAAGGAACCATTTGTATTAGAAAAGTTATTAACCAATCTCCCATTGTCATTGGTTTGTAGTTAGTTGTAAAACCGGTATTCAAAGGATCCATCTTACCTCCTGAAAAAATTAATAAAAGTGTAAGTGATTTTGCTCCCTTGCAAAATTAGATTTAATAAATCTTAATGACAATTAACTTGATATTATTCATTCCGTTAAACTTCATACATTTCAATAGTTTACGTTCATAAAATATTATTCTTAAAAGTGGGAAAAGACTTTAAGTTTTATTCTTCACATTTAAAAATTTTCTTTGTTTAAAGCTTAAAATCATCGTTTTTTGCCTCATTGGGTTGGTACTATTATTGGGTAACATAGGTACGTAAAACTACGAAATTCAAACAATAACTAAACGGTAAAATAATGGAAAGAAAAAAAGTAACAATCGATGGTAATGAAGCGGCTGCATATGTAGCATATAACACCAACGAAGTAATTGCTATTTACCCAATTACACCTTCATCTAATATGGGCGAATGGTGCGATGCATGGGCTGCAGTTAACAAAAAAAATATCTGGGGAATGATTCCTTCAGTTAGTGAACTTCAAAGTGAGGGCGGAGCTTCAGGTAGTGTGCACGGCTCATTACAAACCGGTGCACTTACAACAACTTTTACAGCATCACAAGGTTTGCTGTTAATGATTCCAAATATGTTTAAGATCGCAGGTGAATTAACTTCAACAGTTTTTCATGTATCAGCAAGATCAATTGCTGCTGCTGCACTTTCAATCTTTGGTGATCATTCTGATGTTATGGCAACACGGTCAACTGGATTTGCATTATTATCATCAAACTCAGTTCAGGAAGTAATGGATTTTGCTTTGATTTCACAAGCAGCAACCTTAGAAGCACGCATTCCTTTCATTCACTTCTTTGATGGTTTCAGAACATCACACGAAGTTATGAAAATTGAACAGCTTACTAAAGAAGATATGCAAGCGATGATGGATGATGAATTAATTATTGCTCATCGTAAACGCGGATTAACACCTGATAATCCTGTAATGAGAGGTACTGCACAAAATCCTGATGTTTACTTCCAGGGAAGAGAAACCGTAAATCCATTTTACAATGCTTGCCCTGCAATCGTGCAAAAGCATATGGATAAATTTGCAAAGCTTACCGGAAGACAATATAATTTATTTGATTATGTTGGTGCCCCAGATGCAGAAAAAATTATTATAATGATGGGCTCCGGCAGTGAAGCTGCTGAAGAAACTGTAAACTACTTAACAAGTAAAGGCGAAAAAGTCGGATTATTAAAAGTTAGACTTTACAGACCATTTTCATTGGAACATTTTATTAAAGCACTTCCTAAAACCACAAAATCAATTGCAGTTTTAGACAGAACAAAAGAACCGGGAGCCGGCGGCGAACCACTTTATCTTGATATTGTAAATGCAATTTCAGAAAAGTATATGGCTGGCGAACTTCAGTTTGCATATCCAAAAATTATCGGCGGAAGATATGGATTGTCATCAAAAGAATTTACACCTGCAATGGTTAAATCAGTTTATGATAATTTATCAAATCAAAAACCTAAATCGCATTTTACAGTTGGGATTATTGAAGATGTTACACACAGCAGTTTAGATTTTGATCCAACATTTTCTGTTGAAACTGATGAAACATTTACAGGCAAATTTTATGGCTTGGGTGCTGATGGAACCGTTGGTGCAAATAAAAACTCAATTAAAATTATTGGTGAAGGAACTGATTATTACGCACAGGGATATTTTGTTTACGATTCTAAAAAATCCGGTTCAACAACGGTTTCTCATTTAAGATTTGGACCAAAAGAAATCAAATCAACTTATCTTATTAACAAAGCAAAATTTGTTGCAAGCCATCAACAAGTATTTTTAGAGCAGTGGGATATGTTAAAGGATGCAAGTGATGGTGCAACTTTCTTATTAAACACTAAAGTTGACAAAGAACATGTTTGGGATTCTTTACCGGAGAAAGTTCAGAAAGATTTATTAAGCAAAAAAATGAAATTCTGGATTATCGATGCTTATAAAGTTGGCGAAGAAACCGGAATGGGCGTAAGAATCAATACAATCATGCAAACCTGCTTCTTTGCAATCTCAAATATTTTTCCTCAGGAAAAAGCAATTGGTATGATTAAGGATTCTATCAAGAAAACTTATGGCGCAAAAGGCGATAAGATTGTTCAGATGAACTTTGATGCGGTTGACAAAACAGTTGCAAATCTTTTTGAAGTTACTGTACCAAATAAAATTACAAGCAACAAACAAATGCAGCCAGCCGTTTCAGGCAATGCACCTGATTTCGTAAAAGAAGTTACAGCAAAAATTATTGCCGGCGAAGGTGATTTACTTCCAGTAAGTAAAATGCCTGTTGATGGAACATTCCCGCTTACAACGACAAGATGGGAAAAAAGAAACATCGCTTTAGATGTTCCTGTTTGGGATATGGAAACCTGTATTCAGTGTAACAAATGCGTTATGGTTTGTCCTCATGCTACAATACGTGCAAAGATATATGATGAAAAAGAATTAGCTGGTGCACCAGCAACATTTAAATCAACAAAGTTCAAATCAAAAGATTACGGTGAAGGATTATTCTATTCACTTCAAGTTGCAGTAGAAGATTGTACAGGTTGTGGACTTTGCGTTGATGTATGTCCTGCAAAAAATAAAAAAGAAACAAAGCTTAAAGCTATCAACATGTCTGAGCAGCTTCCTATTCGCGAACAGGAAAGAGCAAACTGGGATTTCTTCTTCAACATTCCTGATCTTGATAGAAAAGTTGTTGCAGTTTCAAAAGTAAAAGACTCACAATTCTTACAACCATTGTTTGAATTCTCCGGTGCTTGCTCAGGCTGCGGTGAAACTCCTTATGTAAAGTTAGTTAGCCAGTTATTTGGTGATAGAACAATCATTGCAAACGCAACTGGTTGTTCATCAATTTATGGCGGAAACTTACCAACAACTCCCTGGGCATCTAATAAAGATGGCCGCGGACCAGCATGGTCAAATTCATTGTTCGAAGATAATGCTGAGTTCGGTTATGGATTTAGATTAGCAATTGATAATCATAATCATCAAGCAAAAGAATTATTAAAATCTTTTGCTGCCGAAATTGGTGGTGAACTTGTTGATGCACTTCTTAATGCAACACAAAAAGATGAAGCAGAAATTTATGAGCAGAGAGAAAGAGTTAGCACTTTAAAAAACAAATTAAACGACATGCTAAAAGCCGGTGCTAACGGAAAAGCAAGTGATGTAAAACATTTAATAAGCCTGGCCGATTATCTTGTAAAGAAATCAGTTTGGATTATGGGCGGAGATGGTTGGGCTTATGATATTGGTTATGGTGGATTGGATCACGTACTTGCATCTGGTAAGAATGTAAACATTTTGGTTCTTGATACTGAAGTTTACTCTAATACTGGTGGACAGTGTTCAAAATCTACTCCGCGAGCAGCAGTTGCAAAATTTGCGGCAGCAGGTAAACCAGGCGCTAAAAAAGATCTTGGTATGATGGCAATGACTTATGGAAATGTTTACGTTGCTAAAGTTGCAATGGGTGCTAATGATCAACACACTCTAAGAGCATTTTTAGAAGCAGAAGCTTATGATGGCCCATCACTGATAATTGCATACAGCCATTGTATTGCTCATGGAATAAATATGGAAACTGCGATGCAAAATCAAAAAGCAGCTGTGGATTCAGGTCATTGGCCATTATTCCGTTATCATCCTGATCTTGAAAAAGAAGGAAAGAATCCATTTAAACTTGATTCAAAAGGTTTGAAGATTCCATTTAAAGATTATGCTTATATGGAAACACGTTATAAGATGTTAACAAAATCTCATCCAGCAGAAGCTGCTGTTTTAATGAAAGAAGCACAGGAAGATGTTGTGAGAAAATGGAAAGAGTATGAAAGATTTGCAGCTTACGAACCTGAGAAATTATAGTAATTAAAAATATTTGTCATTCCGTTTATAACGGTATTGAATCTAAAGTCTTCAATAAACGGAATGGCAATAAATTAAATTTTGAAATAAGAATTAGTTAAGGAAAATAAAATGGATATCACAACAACTTATTTAGGATTAAAATTAAAATCACCAATTGTTCCTTCTGCTGGTCCACTATCTGAAAAAGTTTCAAACATAAGAGAAATGGAAGATGCTGGAGCTGGTGCCGTTGTTCTTTACTCAATCTTTGAAGAACAAATTGAACACGAACAATTAGAATTACATCATCACACTTCAGCACACTCTGAAAGTTTTGCTGAAGCAACTTCATATTTACCAGAACCATTTGAATTTAAAACCGGTCCTGATGAATATTTAAATCATATCCGTAAAGCAAAAGAAGCAGTTGATATTCCAATCATTGCAAGTTTAAATGGTAAATCAATTGGCGGCTGGACTGACTATGCAAAGAAAATGGAACAAGCTGGTGCAGACGCACTTGAGTTAAACATTTATCTGCTTCCTACAGATGCAAAAAAATCTGCAAGTGAAGTTGAAAAAACTTATATCGATGTAGTTAAAGCAGTTAAATCAACAGTTAAAATTCCTTTTGCAGTAAAGATGCATCCGTTTTTTAGTTCCACAAGTAATATGGCTGCTGAGTTAAGCAAAGCTGGCGCAGATGGTCTTGTAATGTTTAATCGTTTTTATCAACCTGATATTGATCTTGAAACACTTGATGTTGTACCAAATGTAATTTTGAGTACACCAATGGAAATGAGATTACCTTTGCGCTGGATTGCAATGATGTATGGAAAAGTAAATGCCGATCTTGCAGCAACAACCGGAATCTATACAGCGGAAGATGTTCTTAAAATGGTTATGGCCGGAGCAAAAGTTACCCAGATGCTTTCATCGATTTTAAAATTTGGAATCGGACATATTGCAGATGTTACCACAAGTTTAAAAAGCTGGATGGAAGAGAAAGAATATGAATCAATTGAACAAATGCGCGGAAGTATGAGTTATATGAATGTTGATGATCCCGCAAAATTTGAACGCGCAAATTATATGAAAGTGCTTCATTCATATAAATAAGTGAGCTTGTCGAAGTGTGACACATTTAATTACATCCATTGCCGGCTGATGCTCAGAGGAGAATACTGATCTTTAATAAAGAAGCAGAATGTGAATCAACCGGCAGTGGATTTTTTGTTTTTAATTTTCGAGGTTTTGTCTAAAATGTTTTTTAGAAAATTCCCATAAGAAAAATAATTACATTCTCAGTTCTCTATCAATTTTATCTTTTAAGATTATTTTGATAAGAGATTGATAAGGCACATCTCTTTTATTTGCAAGAGTTTTTAAATCATCAAAAAGTGATTCAGGTAAACGTAACGAGATAGTTTTAGTTGAAGGTTTAAGATTTGAAAAGGATGCCCTTTTTGCTTTTGACCAATCAATATAATTTACTGAGTCTTCTTTTACCCAAAATTTTCTTTCCTGTTCTTCGGTATTAAAATTCGGAATCTTTTTTAATTTCTTCATTGTAAATTTCTCTTTCCTTTTTATTCATATCTCGCGCGGATATAATTCTTATTAATTCTTCACGAATCGTAAACACAGCAAATAAAAATCTATCCTGATCAGTTCTTCCAAGTAAAAACCATCGTTTTTCTTGTTCGGAATGTTTGGAGTCGTCAACAATTATAATTGGTTGATTGAAAAACACCTGTTCACACTCTGGATTTGTAACGCTATGTTTTATCAAATTCTTATTCGAATTTCCAGCATCCCACTGAAAACCTTCACATTTTTCAAAAATCTCTTTCATTCTGGCTGTATATTATAGAAGTATACACAAATTTACAAGATGTTTGAATAAGAAAAGTATAAATCTTTGGTGTGATTAAAACCAAACATCAATAAAGTTTCTATTCCTAACTTTCGCAAGTAAAAATCAATGTAGGAATTATGGCAATCTTTTTTATAATTTTCTTAACCCTTTACACTTCGCTTAATTACTATGTCTTTATTCGTGGTTGGCAGTTAATCTCGCAGTATCCAATATTAAAGCCAATCTATGCTGTTCTGTTTTTTATAATTGCCTATGGATATGTGTTATCAAAATTACTTTATAAGTTTCTTCATCCGGTTGTATATGATGTCTTACTTGGAGTTGGTGCAGTTTGGTTTGCTTTCCTTCTTTATTTTCTGTTATCTCTTTTACTTATTGATATTATAAGATTGTTTGATGGTTGGTTTCATTTTCTTCCAGACTTTATCCATAACAATTATGAGCTAACTAAAAGAGTAACGGCAATAACAGTTGTTGTAATTGTTGGGTTAATAGTATTTCTGGGTAATCTTAAAAAACGTGATATTCAAATCAGAAATCTTGAAATAACGATTCCTAAAGGTGAAAGTAAACTTGATGAATTAAATGTTGTTATGGCTTCGGATATTCATCTTTCTCCCATCGATGGTGAAAAGTTACTTATAGAAATTGTGGATAAAATGAATTCACTTAATCCGGATATTATTTTATTGGCTGGAGATATTGTTGATGATAAGGCAAGCGTGTTAGATGAAAGAAATATTGGCGAATCATTTAGAAAATTAAAATCTAAATACGGTGTTTACTCAATTAATGGTAATCACGAATTTATAAATGGAGTTGATTCTTGTGTACGATATGCCGAAAAGTTTGGAATAAAATTTTTACGAGATTCCTATCTTTTAATCGATAGCAGTTTTTATGTGATCGGAAGAGAAGATAGTGCAATGCCACAGTTCTCAGGCAAGCAAAGAAAATCTTTAGACGAAATTGTTAAAACTATATCAACAAATCATCCTAAAATATTATTAGATCATACTCCATTTAAACTTGAACAAGCTGAGCAAAATAAAATTGATTTACAACTTTCAGGTCATACACATCACGGACAAATGTGGCCGGCAAATCTTATAACAAAAATGATTTATGAAGTTAGCTGGGGATACAAGAAAAAAGGGAACACACATTACTACGTTTCTTGTGGAGCTGGAACCTGGGGTCCACCAGTTAGAACCGGAAGTTCATCTGAAATTGTGAATATCAAAATTAAATTCCAATAAAAGCATTTCTAAAGCCACCAATTAATGTGGCTTTTCTTTTAATTAACCGCTAAAATCATTTCAACTTTCTTCGATAATACAGTGTAGTCATAACCATAAAAACGGGTTATGTTTTATTAACTGGGATAGATCGGAGATGATCGGATGCAGAAGAAAACTTTCTGTATCTTAATTCTTTTTATATTAACGATACAAATCATTTCTGCACAGCAGGTTGATAAAGTAATTATTTCAGGATATGGTGGTCAACACGATCTTGATGTTAAAAATGCTTTTTTAATCGGCTATGCAAGCTATAACAACACACCTTTTACCGGCGAGGTTATTTTATATTCTAATACTCTTCAAACTAGTTATAATTATGCAGTTACAAATAATTATGATTTAATCATTCGCTCAACTTCGGGATTATCAACAGGATTAAGACTCGCTCCTGATTATCCAACAGTAGAGTTAGTTATGCCAGCAGGAAGCAATGTTTACACTCAGGTTTTTTTTGGTGACGTTCTCACTTCTCCAGTTGTTATAACCGGAGCTGGTGAAGACAGCAATCAAACTGGTTATACATTAGAGTTTTATGGTGAAGATCCGATTTCCGGAAATAATTTATCAAGTTATTCTAACGGATTTATTGCTGGACAACTCGCTTTTGTTGCTAATACTCTTAATTGCAGTTTTGATTCGGCACGTGTACTTGCAAGAGAAAAGGGAACTGAAGGTGGTCTGCTGGATTTATATAATGGATTTGGTGAAGTTCAGCCACAATATATTGTAACAAATCCTTTGCCTGTTGAGTTAACAACATTTACTGCAAAGTTAATAGGAAAAAATGTAAAACTTTTTTGGCAAACATCTAATGAAATAAATAATTATGGATTTGAAGTAGAGCGCTGTGCGTTAAGCGCTGAGAGCAAAGCGTGGGAAAAGATTGGTTTTGTAAATGGTAATGGAAATTCAAATTCGCCAAAAGATTATTCTTTTACAGATGATCAAAATAATTTAACAGGAATTATTAAATACAGATTAAAACAAATTGATAATGATGGACAGTTTGATTATTCGGACATAATAACAATCACTCTTTCACCAAATGATTTTGAGTTATTTCAAAATTATCCAAATCCGTTCAATCCATCTACAAAGATTAGCTGGCAAACATCTGTTAGCGGCTGGCAAACACTAAAAGTATTTGATATTCTAGGAAATGAAATAGTTACGCTTGTTGATGAGTTTCGTGAAGCAGGAAGTTATGCTGAAACTTTTAATGCTTCAGCGACTAATCAAATCGCTTCAGGAATTTATATTTATAAGATTGAATTCAAGAGTAATGAAACACTTTATACTATGACTAAGAAGATGACTCTTATGAAATAATAGAAAAATTTTATTAGTAAAAAACCCGACTCATTTTTGCGAGTCGGGTTTTTTATTGCTCAGCGAAAAACTAAAAAACTACAGTTACACCAATTTTAAATTGATCATAAGAAATTGGTGCTGCACTTTTAAACGGCCAGTTCATTTTTTCTTGTCTTAACTCATAAATACCATAAGCAAGAGCATTCTTCAATAAAAAGTTTACAACAGGCCCAGCAGCAGGGGATGATTCAAATACTTCATCTACAAATCCATCCAATAATCCCTGGGCAGCAGATTCTATAATTGCGCTTCCGGCCCACTTCCAGAATAAATGTCTTTCAAACACTATGGATCTTTCATAACCCGCATCAATAATTAAATTTTCTATTGGTTTGATTCTAATTCCAGCTTCGTTGCTTGTTCCAAATCTAAATGATTCATGGTATCTATTCAGTTTACCATAATCAGGATTAGCTACGAATGTTTGGATATTTGGATAATCAAAATTAATTCTTGACCAATTTAAGGTATATCCATTATAAAAAATCACCGCAGAATTATCACCAAGTTTGTATCCGTAACCGTTCAAGCCTCCAACACCAAAACGCCACATATCAGATTCAATTTCAGTTTCTACTGATCTTTCTTTTCCAGCAAGTTTATTTGATCCATTACTTAAAAATAAAAACTTGTAACTATGATCAGTAATATAATCTGTATGCCAAGCATCTTCATCTCTTACATAACCAAGTTTAATTTCAACAAGTCCAGGATCAACAAATTGCGATTCAACATCATCACGTTTTAATTCTGCTAGCCCATACTGTAAAGAAATTGCAGGTTTGGTCTTCTTCGATTTCCAATCGCGTGCCCAAATATCCCAATCATCATCGAATACCCAATCATCCCAATCATCTAAATCATCCCAGTCCCAATGCCATACCCAATCTTTTTCAGTTTCGGTTGAATCTTCCTGGGAAAATATTGTTGGTGATGTTAGAAGAAATAAAGTTAAAAAAAGTAATAGTAATTTATTTGAATACATTTTATCTCCCTTAGTAATTTTATATTTAGTTAAAGTGATAAATAAAATAGTTGCTAAAATTGCCTCATAATTATAGCTTGGCAATCATTGGACAAATATTAAATTAAAATGGTTTAAAGTTCTTAATGCAAAATAAACCAAGCTATTTGTAATTGCGATGAATTTTAAGAGAAAGCTAAGTTTAATTGATAAGTGGTAAAAAAATATTTTATATGGAATAGTGGTATTGCCGTATATTATTACAAATAAAAAATAGTTTGTCTGAAATATGATTTTTAAAAAACCATATAAAATATGTCGCTTAAATAAAAATTATCCAAAGTATGATGAGATAATAAAACTGCATAAACAGGCAATTGATGAAGGAAATGATATTTATATTGATCCCGAATCTGGTTATGCTGTTTTAACTGCGGAGTTTCTGTTAAAACATGGATATTGTTGCGGAAGTGGTTGTCGTCACTGTCCTTATGATGAAAAAGCTTAACAAAAAAAGCGATCGGAAGATCGCTTTTTTAATTTTAAATGATGAATGTTCAATGCTCAATTATTTAATCAAGATCATTTTTTTTGTTTGAATAAACTCTCCAGATTTTAACTGATAAAAATAAACACCACTTGAAAGTTTACTTGCATCAAAGTCAACTTCGTAGATTCCTGCATTTCTAAATTCATTAACAAGAGTAGCAACTTCATTTCCTAAAACATCATAAACTCTTATTGATTGAATGCCCGCAACAGGTGATTGCCAGTTTATTTTTGTACTTGGATTAAATGGGTTTGGATAATTTTGTTCAAGCACAAAATGTGTTGGTAATAAAAGCTCGATGCATCCATCTATATCAGTTAAAGTTGTATCGCCGTAAACAGTTCCATCGATCACACATCCTTTTAAATCAATGTAAGCGTCAAATGCATCTATTAAAGAAACAAATACAGAATCTAATCCAATTCCTTGTGTTAACGAATAATATTCTGCTCCAAAAGCACCGCCTGAAAAACCATTTCTTTTTCTATACAAACTCCAATCGTTAAAGTAGTCTTCATTTTCGAAAATCATTCCAATTGGATTATAACCTGGATATAATCTTGATGTATTAAACAAATTTCCCTGTTCTAACATTAGATCATCAATGATACATTCAAAATTTGTTGAGTCTAATGTTGCATCAAATCTATAAACTATTCCTGTTGATGAATCAATTCTTTCAAAATTTTCTAGTGTAACTTTATTGTAAAAATCATAGTCATTAATTTTGTAGTACTTCTTTCCATTTGGTTTTACTTCTAATCCTATAACCTTTCTTTGAAAATAACTGGTATCAATAATTGGAGTTCCGGTAATCCAATCAATTGAATAATCAAGTCTTTCATAAATCCACTTATTGCCAACATGTAATGGATAAAAATCCAAAACTTCTGTGGGAATCGGTAATGTTTTTATTACTGCGATGCTATTATTAGATATCTCATACAATTTATATTTGGTTGCAGCATAAAGTTTATCAGAATTTGGTTTTTTGTAGATGCCGATAATTTTTTTATCTAATTCTTTGTATAGATTAAAAGTATTACCATAGTTTGATGAATAGAATATTTTATTTCCATCTGCTAAATAAATTGCTCCTGATTGTGATTCATCATTTGAAAAGAAAATAGGATTGTTACTTAAATATTTATTACTCCAGGAAAATGGATCTCCCTGATTGTCTGAAGCTGATAAGTAATGCTGAAGAAAATGCCTGTTAATTCTGTATAGATGAGTTTCATCAATATCATAATAAAATTTGGTTGAATAACTATCATCAGATTTAAAAGTATCAACTACGCTATAATTTATTCCACGGTCTATCGATTTTAATAACTTTCCAGGTGGGTTATATCCATACATTACATTATCATTAAATGCAGAAAGTGAAATAAAATTGAAATCAGATTGTTGCAAAGCCTCATCCCAAGTAATTCCACCATCCGTACTAATAAAGATTTGTCCAAGATTAACAAAGATTAGAGAGTCGTTCTGTCGTGAAATATCAATATTAAACCCTCCAAACCCATAATAAAAACCATTTCCTTGATCATATCTTTTAATATATCCAATTCCATCTATTCCAATTTCAGAACCGCAGTAAATGTATTTCGATGGATCATTATTCCAAAAGGAGTAGTCATCAACAGTTTTCCAAGAATTAAATAGAATATCTGAACTTCCACCTTCATAAAGAAAAAACGTGTCAGTATTCGCCTCTAAATCAAAATGATAAATGCTGTTATTGGAAGAATGAGGATAAGGATAAGCACCCAAAGAAGAAAATATTCTATAGAATAAATGTGTATTACCTTGAGTGTCCTCCATTCCTTTTAGCTCAGAGAATTGAGGAGAAACATTTTGTGCAGAAATTTGAATTGAAAATGTTAAAGAAAGAACAACAACAAAAAGCAACCCGAACTTTTTCATAACGAACCCCTTATAATGTGAATACTGGTTTAAACTTAAGAAATGATTATCGGAAAGTAAAGAAGAATTTGTTTGCTAATTAAAAACAAAAGCCCCTCCTTTAGGGAGGGGTTTGTGGTGGGCTTTTACAAAATATACTTACTTAAATCTCTATCTTTAACAATCTTCTCAAGTTTATCTTTTACAAATTTTGCATCAATCTTTACTGTGTCTGATGGAATTTTATCCGGTACATCAAAAAGAATTTCATCAAGTAAAGTTGTAAGAATAGTGTGTAATCTTCTTGCGCCAATATTTTCTACTTGTTCGTTTACTTCTGTTGCAATACGCGCAATTTCTTTTATCCCATCTTTACTAAAACTTAATTTTACTCCTTCTGTTTCTAAAAGAGCGCCGTATTGTTTTAACAAAGCATTTTGCGGAGTTGTTAATATCTGAATGAAATCACTTTCTGTTAAACTATTTAGTTCAACACGAATTGGAAATCTTCCCTGTAACTCCGGAATTAAATCTGAAGGTTTTGAAACGTGAAAAGCACCCGATGCAATAAATAAAATGTGATCAGTTCTCACAACACCATACTTAGTATTTACATTTGAACCCTCAACAATTGGCAGTAAATCTCTTTGCACTCCTTCACGAGAAACATCAGGTCCGTGTCCTTTTCCTCCGCCAGCAACTTTATCTATTTCATCAATAAAAATCATTCCTGAATTTTCAACTCGTTCGATTGCTTCTTTTTGCACAACATCCATATCAATTAACTTTTGCATTTCTTCTTGCGCAAGTAATTGGCGAGCCTCTTTAACAGTAGTTTTTCTTTTCTTACGTTTCTTTGGCATTATGTTACCCATAATTTCCTGGATGTTAATTCCCATATCATCCATACCAAATGGGCCTAACACTTGCATACCGATTGAAGACTGCGCCTGAGAATCAAACTCAATCATCTTATCATCCATCTCGCCGTTTTTAACTTTTACTTTCATCCACTCGCGAGTTTTTTGATTTTGATAAGCTTCACTTTCATCATTATTTGTTGTTTGTTGTTCTTCGCCTTCTTGCGCAACTGGTGTCGGTTGAGTTTTTCTAACAGGCGGAATTAAAATATCAAGCACTCGTTCATCAGCAAGTTCTTCTGCTTTTGCTTGTACTTCTTTTCCTTTTTCAGCTTTAACAAGATTTACAGAAACTTCAATTAAATCACGAATCATTGATTCAACATCTCTACCAACATATCCAACTTCTGTAAATTTTGATGCTTCAACTTTTACAAATGGAGCTTGAGAAAGTTTTGCAAGTCTGCGAGCAATTTCAGTTTTGCCAACTCCTGTCGGGCCGATAAGAATAATATTATTCGGCATAATCTCTTCGCGCAAAACATCTTTTACTTGTTGTCTTCTCCATCGATTACGAATGGCTATAGCCACGGCACGTTTAGCTTCTGTTTGTCCGATAATATATTTATCAAGCTCTTTAACAATTTCAGAAGGAGTAAATATTTTCATATCAAAAGATTTCTTTTCCATAACTATTCTATAACCTCAACATTAATTTTATCGTTTGTGTAAATACAAATATCAGCTGCTGTTTTTAATCCTTCCTGAACAATTTCTTTTGCAGAAAGTTTACTGTGTTTCTTTAACATTTGTGCAGCAGCAAGTGCATACATTCCGCCCGAACCAATTGCAACAATTTGATCATCTGGTTCAATTACATCACCAGTACCGGAAATTACAAGTGCTGTATCTTTAGAAATAACAGCTAACATTGCTTCTAATTTTCTAAGATATTTATCTGTACGCCAATCTTTTGCAAGTTCAACAGCAGCACGATTTACATTACCGCGATATTGTTCAAGTTTATCTTCAAATCTTTCCATCAAAGTAAATGCATCTGCAGAAGCACCGGCAAAACCACAAAGTACTTTTCCATTTGCAATTTTTCTAATCTTCATTGCATTGTGTTTCATTACTGTGTTGCCGAGAGATACTTGTCCATCACCACCAAGTGCAGCAACACCATTGTGCACCAATCCAAGTATTGTTGTAGATCTTAATTTTTGTTTCATTTTATTTCTTTCTAATCAAAATTTTATTGTTACATTTAATCACAAAGATTCCGTCCTGCGACGGAATGACAACTAAATCTTATAAGGAAAAATTCTTGGAACGTTCTTTTGATAATCTTTATAAACATCACCAAACAATCTAACCAATTTTTTTTCCTCATAGTAAGAACCGATGTAAAAATATGCTGTAAACGACATGAGCATTGTGAGGTATGACAAGTTCATCTCTGCTCTGAACATCAAAAAAATAATTGAGAAAAAATAAATTGGATGGCGACTGTATTTGTATGGTCCTTCTATTCTTAAAGTGTATTTTTCATCTAAATCATTATCAGAAATTTCATTCTTTAAAAAACGATCAAACTGATTTAATCCAACAAACTCTTTAAGACTGATATATTTAAAACACCAAATCATTCCAACTAAAGCTAGTAATTGCGGAATCAAAATTAGATAATCAAAAGGTTGTGGAAGTTTATAAATCTGAAGTGATGGTTGTGGAGCTAAATCCCAAATAAAATATAATCCAATAAGTGCTAGCAAGTTATAACCCAATCTATAAAACGCTATAAATTTTCCGAAAATTTTTCTGAAAAGAATTTTTACTTTTTCAAAAGCAAGAACAGAATGTATAAATCCATAAAGAGCGAAAAGAATTATTAAAGTAACAACTTCAAAAAAGTAATTCATCTATAACATTTGCTTGCGTAATCTTGCCACAGGAAGTTTTAACTGCTCGCGATATTTGGCAATTGTTCTTCTTGCAATGTGTATTCCTTCAGCATTTAAAAGTTCAGCAAGTTTATCATCGCTGTGCGGAGCTTTTTTATTTTCACCTTCAATAATTTCTCTTAATCGTTCTCTGATATGCTTATTAGAAACTTCTTCTCCGGAATCTGTAGATAATCCTTCGCTGAAAAAATATTTTAATTCGTGTATGCCCATTGGACTTTGAACATACTTGCCATTAACTACACGACTAATTGTTGAAATGTCCATCATAATTTCTTCGGCAATGTCTTTATAGATCATTGGCTTTAAAAGTTTTGGACCTTTTTCAAAAAATTCGTATTGTCTTTCAAGAATCGCACGCATAATCTTCATTAACGTTTCTCTACGCTGTTGTATGCAGGCAATAAACCACTTTGCTGATTCAAATTTTTCTCGTAAGAATTTATAAGTTTCTTTTTCGCGGGGATTTTTCTTTACACGTTTATTTGCATCAAACATTTCTAAGTAATGCTTGCTGATAGTTACGGAAGGCATGCTTCTGTCATTTAAAGTTATAACCCAATTCTCATCAACTTTTTCAACAAGAAAATCAGGTGTAACCTGGTTGCTTTCCATCGAAGAAATATTCCCTTCGCCAGGTTTTGGGTTCATATTTTGGATCAAAGCAACAGTTTCACGCAAACTTTCATCAGTAAAATTCATTCTATGTTTTATCAGATCAAATCTTCTTTTAGTAAACTCATCGTAATGATCTTCTAAAAGTTTTATCGCAAGATATTTAGTATAAGGATCAGATTTACTTTCACGCAATTGAACGATTAAACATTCCTGCAAACTTCTGCAGGCAATTCCAATCGGATCAAATTTTTGAATTCTCTTTAATAAATTATCGGCAACTTCACTATCAATTTTGATATGCTCAAACATATCAAGTTCGTTTAGAATTTCCGGAAGGTCACGTTTTAAATATCCATCTTCATCAAGATTGCCAATTATTTCTTCACCAAGAATAAAAATATTTTCTTCAAGGTTTAATAATCTTAACTGATCTGTAAGATGTTCGCTTAATGTTTCTCGTTGCGGAGCTAACGGCTGGTAAACTTCTTCATCATTGCTGCGATTAACTCTCTCGTGATCATAATCGTCATCGTTCATATAATCTTCTAAACTAAACTCTTCATTATCCTTATCAGAATATTCATCTTCAGTTTCGGTTTCGGATTCAGAATCTTTTTCTTTGCTATCCTGATCCAAAGTCATTTCCATTTCTTCTTCAAGAACAGGATTCATCTCTAACTCAGTTTTAATTCTTTGTTCAAGAGCAAGAGTATTAAGTTGCAGAAGTTTTTGATACTGAATCTGCTGTGGCGAAAGTTTTTGAGTTTGCGAAAGTCGCTGACTAAGTGAAAGCATTTTATCTACCTGAATAATTCATAAGTTTATTGTACCATTCTTCCCCGTATAATCTTATCAAGGAATCTTTACAGAATTCTGCGATGACTACATTATCTTCTTTACCTTTTTCTAAAGCCGGATAACATTCACCAAACTTTTCATATCGCAAAACATCACCGCTAAAATCTGAAACACGAATTGGAAACAGATGACATGAAATTGGTTTTCTAAAACTAACTTTGCCGTCAAAGTGGGCACGTTCAATTGCACACTTTGCAATACCGTTATCCCAAAACGAAAAGACGCAATCGCGATTGTTAACGCTTGTAATCATTAACTCGCCATCTTTCATTTCGTAAAAACCTTTGTCTTCAATTTCATCAATGTTTGTTTGTGTAAGATATTCTTTTACGATTGGTAGGATTCTTTCAATCTCTTCGATCTCTTTTTTGTGTACAGGTGCGCCAAGCTCACTTTCCAATGTACAGCAAGCGCCCTTACATTTCTTAAGGTCGCAGGAAAAGGGAATTTCTACAATCTCATCCCTAACCAAAACGTCATTTATTGCAAATATTTTATCACTTATCATTGGAATAATTTTTGCTATTATTGTGCCAAAATATACGGTAAAAATTCTTTTTATCGCAACTTGATTTTTAATTTTCTTCCATTCTTTACCGATTCACTGTAAAATTTATTTACGATTTAGTTGATTTTAATCTCTTAATTCGATTATTTGCTTTGTCGTTTTTACAATAATAATATATGAATTTCAAAAACTCGGTCATCCTGCTTACTGGGGCATCCTCAGGAATCGGTTATCAGCTTGCAAAAGATTTTGCAAAAGAAGGTGCACAACTTGCATTAATTTCCCGCCGAGCAGATTTACTAGAATCATTAGCCGGTGAGATAAACCAAAACACATCAGTAAAATTTTATAAATGCGATATAACGATTAAGGAAGAAGTACAAAAAACAATTTCGCAAATCAAAAATGATTTTGGGAAAATTGATATTGCATTTCTTAATTCCGGAGTTGCTTACAGATCAAGTGTTTTGGATTATACCTCAAAAGATGCTGAAACTACTTTTAATACAAATGTACTGGGTGCGGTGTATTGTATCGAACAAATCTTACCAGAATTTATATCTGAAAAACGCGGAAGTATAGTTGGAGTTTCAAGTCTTGGCGATGGAAAAGGATTTCCTAAAAGTGGATTTTATTCTGCGAGCAAAGCAGCATTTACAATTTTGTTAGAGAGTTTACGAATCGAACTTAAAAAGTATAACGTAAAAGTTGTAACTGTAAAACCTGGTTTTGTTAAAACGGCAATGACAGATAAAAATGAATTTGAGATGCCGTTTTTAATGAGTGTTGAAAAAGCAAGCAAGATTATTATTGATGGATTAAAAAAAGATAAACGAATTATTGAATTTCCTTTCGGTACAACCGTAGGGGTAAAAATATTGCGAATAATGCCCACAAAATGGTTTGAGTATCTTACATCAAAAGATCCAAAACCTAAAAAGCAGTAAATAAATTTTATCAGCAAAATATTTTTGAGTTTAAAATGATTAAGAAAATTTTCTTCCTTTCAATATTTATTTTTAATATAACTTTTTCACAAACTGATACACTTTTAATTTTATCTGAAGTTATGTTTTCTCCAACTTCCGGTAATAACGAGTTTATTGAGATTTATAATTTAAGCAGCACACAATCTGTTGATCTTAGTGCTTACAAAATAAAATACTACTCTTCAACTGCTGATCAAATTGTTGATGCCGGATTTGGAACAACACTTTTACCAAATTCTTATGCAATAATTTTTGAAAATGATTATGATATTCCAACCGGAATTTATAATGGATTAGTTCCTGCAAATGCGTTAATCTTAAAAATTACAGATAATAGTTTTGGCTCATCTGGAATGGCAAATACAACAAGCAGACCATTGTGGATATTGAATGCAATCGATGATTCTGTGGATTATTATTTTTATTCTGCAAATAACTCAACAGCAATATCTGATGAAAAGAAAATATTAAATCAAGATTCACTACAAACAAATTGGGCAAACTCACTTGTTACAAATGGTACTCCAGGATTTACAAACTCAGTTACACCAACAAATTACGATCTTGATTTATACTCATTAAGTTTTTCACCAGCAAACCCAATTGCAGGTGATGATGTTACAATAAATGTTAAGGTAAGAAATAATGGATTTTTAACTGCTAACAATTATTCCATTGAAATATTTAATGATTTAAATGCAGATTCTATAGGAGATATAAGCGAAAGAATTTTTACACAAAATTATTTTAATCTAATACCAGCTGATTCAATATCTGCCTCGACAATCTTGAGTGCTCTTAGTGCCGGTACTTATCAAATAATAGCTAAAGTTAATTTTGCAGAAGATCAGTTTCTAAACAATAATTCTTTGATAGATCAGTTTACAGTTTTGCAACCTGGGAATAATTTTAATGATATTGTAATTAATGAAATTATGTATGCGCCTTCTTCTGGTGAACCGGAGTGGATTGAGCTTTATAATAGAACTAATGAAGAAATAAATCTTAAGAACTGGAAACTTTCAGATGCCGCAACAACAATAACTATTACTAACGAAGATAAAATTGTAAATCCAAATTCATTTATTGTTGCTACAAAAGATTCCACAATCCTTAATTATTATAATGTTCAATCAGAAATTATTGAAGCAAATGTACCATCGTTAAATAATACTGGAGATGCAATTGTAATTAAAGATATAAATAGCTCAGTAATAGATTCAGTTTCGTATTTGCCAAGTTGGGGAGGAAATATTAATGGAAAATCTCTTGAAAGAATTTCTGTTGATTCATTAAGTAATCATCCTATGAACTGGGGTACTTCAATAAGTATTAACAAAGCAACTCCAGGAACTCCAAACTCGCTAACTCCAAAAGATAATGATTTAGCAATCTCATCATTTAAATCTTTAACAGATTTTGGAATTGTTGGTGAAGAAATTCAGTTTGAGGTTGTGGCTAAAAATATTGGATTAAACCCATCAACTAATTTTGTTATAAATCTCTACCGAGATGCAAATCAGGATTCTATTATTCAACAGTCAGAATTGATTTCTTCGCAAAGTGGAAATTCAATCAATCAAAATGATAGCTCAGCTTTTAATTTTATCACAAACAATTTTGTATCTGGAAAAAATATCTTCATCTCATTTGTTGAGATTTCGGTTGATGATGATACAACAAACAACAAAGTTTTTGCCAATGTTAACGGTGTATTCATAAATGAAGAGCGAAATGATATTGTTATAAACGAAATAATGTATGCTCCAGATTCTCCGCAGCCAGAATGGATTGAGATTTTTAATAGAAGTAATAAAACAATTGATCTGAAGAACTACCAGATTGCTGATGGCGGTGATACGGTAAAAGTAATTAACCAAACTAAAGTGCTTAATCCAAACGAGTTTTTTGTAATTGCAAAAGATTCGACAATATTAAATTACTTTAACATAAGTTCTGATTTTGCAATTGCAACTTTCCCATCATTAAATAATTCAGATGACAAAGTTATTTTGCTTGATTCGCTGAACCGGGTAATTGATTCACTACATTATCATTCGAGTTGGGGTGGAACAAACGGCAAATCACTTGAGCGAATCGATGTAAACATTTCATCAATTGATTCTTCAAACTGGAAAACTTCATCCAGCATTTTTCATGCAACTCCGGGAACTTATAATTCGGTGACTCAAAAAGATTATGATATTAAAGTTCAGAATATTTTGTTTGCACCAAAATATCCACTTAACGGTGATAATGTAAACATATCGACATTGATAAAAAATATTGGAAAGAGTTCAGCTCAATTTTTAATCAATCTTTATGAAGATACAAATCTTGATTCACTCCCAGATTTATTGATAGAAACAATATCAAATCAAAATCTTGCAGTAAATGATTCATCAACTTATCAATTCAATTATCAAATTCAGAATCTTCAAAGCAAAAAAGGGTTTTTCATAAAAGTTGTTTTTAATCAAGACCAGGACACAACAAATAATTTTTACTATAACACAATTGAGCCGGGATTTCCAAACCAAACAATTGTTGTTAATGAAATTATGTTTGCACCATTTGGTGGCGAGCCTGAATGGATTGAACTTTATAATAATTCAGATGTTGAAATCAATTTAAAAGATTGGACAATCTGGGATGTTGTTACAACTCCAGTTAAAGCTACAATTAAAAATGATTTTGTAATTCTAGCAAAAAGTTTTGCAGTGTTAACTAAAGATTCATCAATAACAAATTATCACAGATTGATTTCTTCGCCAATATTAGAAATATCTTTACCATCATTTAATAATGATGAAGATGGTGTTGTGTTAAAAGATAATCGTGGAATTACAATTGATTCGGTTCTTTATCTAAACCAGTGGGGCGGAACAAATGGATTTTCAATTGAAAGAATTTCTACAACTGGTTTATCAAACAATCAATTAAATTGGGCAAGTAGTTTGGATATTGAACAAAGCACTCCTGGAAGAATTAATAGTATTACTCCCAAAGAATTTGATTTATCAGTAAATAATATTTTATTCACTCCAAGATTCCCAACAAATGGAGATAATGTTTCGATAGCGGCTAAGATTAAAAATAATGGACACCAATTAGCGCAAAGTTTTATAACCGAATTTTATATCGATACTGATTCAAACAATGTTGTTGATTTACTTTTAAGTTCTGTTTCTTCTTCTAACTTAAATTCTGGTGATTCGATATTAGTTACTGCAACTTCGCAAATTCAAAACTTGCAGAAAGAAATTCTTACTGCTGTTAGAGTTGTTTATGTTTCTGATGAAGATACGTTGAACAATTATTATGAAAAATATATTCAACCTGGATTTGCTGAAAATATAGTTAAGATAAACGAAGTAATGTACAATCCTTCTGATAACAAACCAGAGTGGGTTGAGTTTGTAAATGCAAGCTCTGATTCAATTAACATAAAAAACTGGTTTGTAAGTGATGTCTTAACTACTCCAACAAAAAATATTATAACTGGTGAAGCTGTTTACATAAATCCTAATGAATTATTTATTGTTGCGAGAGATACATCATTCAGTTCTGCTTATCCAAATGTAATCTCAAAAATATTTTTTGCAAACTTTGGAAGTCTCGGCAACACTTCCGATGGAATTGTAATATATGATTTTAGAAATGGAATTATCGATAGTTTATTTTACCGTTCAAGCTGGGGCGGAAATAAAGGCTACTCATTAGAAAGAATTTCATTAAATGAACAAACTAACGACAGCACAAATTGGGTTACATCACTTGATGTTAATGGAAGCACGCCGGGAAGAATAAACTCTATTAATAGTGTTCCATCTTATGAAAGAAATGATCTTGTAATAAATGAAATAATGTATGATCCTGAAACTAACAATAGCGAGTACATTGAGTTTTATAACTTAAGTTCTGATTCAGTTAATATTGGCGGCTGGAGTATTGAAGACGAAAATGGAAACTCTTATAATTTGTCTGAAACAAGTTTTATTGTTGCTCCAAAAGAATATTTTATTTTGATTGCTGATTCTTCTGCAATTACTGAATACAATCTTTTCGATTATACAAATAAAAATATTATTGGCGAATCGAGTCTTGGACTTTTAAACACAGGCGAACTTATCTTATTAAAAGATGTTAGAGGAAATGTTATTGATTCTATATTTTATGTTGATGATTGGAACAACAGAAATATTGCATCAACACAAAACAAATCTTTGGAAAGAATCAATCCAAATCTAAACGGAAATGATCCATTAAACTGGAGTACGTGTGTAAACTCAATTGGCGGAACTCCCGGAAATCAAAACAGTATCTTTGCAGAAAATTTAAACGGTGAAAAAAATATTTCTGTAAATCCAAATCCTTTTTCTCCTGATAATGATGGCTTTGAGGATTTTACTATTATCAATTACAACTTAACACAAACAATTTCACAAGTAAGAATAAAAATATTTGATAGCAAAGGAAGATCGGTTCGTACCTTACTTAATAATCAAGCAAGCGGACAAAACGGCTCAGTAATATTTGATGGACTTGATGAAGAAGGTAAAGCTCTGCGAATTGGAATTTATATAATCTTTCTTGAAGCATTAAATGATAATTCTGGAGTTGTTGAAACTTTAAAAACGGTTGTTGTGGTAGCTAGAAAACTTTAATTGGAGTCCACTTTAAACTTAGTCTCCACTTTTCCTTAAAGGTCTGTATATCATTTGTCAATTCCGTATTTTAAATCAACAATAGAATGAATTAAATGCAAAACATCTTACCAAAAACTATTTTACTAATTGTAATTATTACAATGATAATTTTTAATTATTCATTTCCACAAGAACGCACAAAAATTATTAATGGAAAAATAGTTGAAGTTGATAAATGTGGATTCCCGATCGATGATTCATATCTACCAAAATATATTTCTCCGGAATATATGGGTTATAGTTATGATAGTTTGTTGGCTGATTTAGAACAATGGCGATTAAGTGATTATGTAAAAATTGATTCAATTGGATTAAGCGTACAGGGGAGACCATTGTGGCAATTAACAATTTCAAGTGATCCCAATGATGTGGAAGACAAAAGAGTTGTGCACATTCACGCAAGAACTCATCCGCAGGAAACAGAAGGCTTTTATGTTACTGATGAAATTATAAAAATTCTTTTATCAGAAAATAACTTTGCACAAACAGTAAGATCAAATTGTGTTTTCTATATTGTTCCAATGTATAATCCCGATGGAGTTGTGTTGGGTTATCCAAGAAAAAATGCTAATAATATCGATCTTGAAGCAAACTGGTTTACATTTCCAAACCAACCAGAAGTTGCAGCACTTAAAGCGCGTTTTACACAACTTATGTCTTCAGCAAATCCGATTGAGGTAATGTTAAACATGCATTCCGATTCAGATTGTGCAAGATTTTTTGTTTGTCATGATTCCGCCGGAACTTCGCCACTTTATTATTCTTTAGAAGAAAATTTTATTGAAGGAATAAGAGCTTATTATTTAACCGGAATTCTTCCTTGGGATTCAGTTGTTACTTGGCAAGGTGGTAATCCTTTAAAATATCCTGAAAGCTGGTTCTGGTTAAATTACGCTGCAAGTGTAATGGCGCTTACTTACGAAGATATGTATCAATGTTCGCTAACAGGAAATTTTAATGTAACAGCAAATGCAATTTTGCACGGAGTAATGGATTACATGAATATTGTAACTGATGTTGAGCAAGTTACCGAAGTAACTCCAAAACAATTTTTATTACAACAAAATTATCCAAACCCGTTTAATCCAAACACAAAAATAAGTTGGCAATCTCCAATAAGTGGTCATCAAACATTAAAAGTATATGATGTACTTGGAAATGAAGTTGCTACTCTTGTTAATGAATATCGAAACGCTGGAAGCAATGAAATTGATTTCAATGTAGGGCGAGACTTCAGTCCTAACCTTGCAAGCGGTATTTATTTTTATCGCATAGCGATCCATTCGGACATACTGCAAGCAGGAGATTTTTTAGATACAAAGAAGATGATTTTGCTTAAATAACATTTTTAAATCCTGATTTCAAATCAAGTATCATACAATATTGGCTAAAATATTTATACTATAATGAGTATTTTAGCTTCATAAACTAAGGCTGATACTTTAATGAAAATAAAATTTACATTCCTTAAAAAAATAATTGTAATTGCAATTCTTATCCTGCCCAAATTTATATCCGCGCAGTCGCTTTTTATAAATGAATTTATGGCTTCAAACTCAAGTACCATAACAGATCCAGACTATAATAATTATGCAGATTGGATTGAGATATATAATTCGGGCTCTACACAAATAAATTTAAAAGATTATTTTATAACTGATGATTTATTGCAGCCACAAAAATTTAAAATTCAAATTGATTTATTTATCCAACCAAATGGTTACGTTGTAATTTGGGCAGATGATGCAAATACAGGAAATCATACAAACTTTAAACTAAGTGCTGATGGAGAAAATCTTGGATTGTTTAACCCTGCACTTGAGTTGCTTGATATATTAACATTTGGTTTGCAGCAAACTGATGTTTCTAAAGGCAGATATCCAAATGGAAATAACAATTGGTTTTATTTTTCTTCCACAACACCGGGTACAGCAAATCTAGAATCAGGAATTATCAATCTGCTTTCAGCACCATCAATTTCGTATCAAAGTGGATTTTATAATTCATCTATTTCAGTTTCTATATCACACAACATTTCTGATGTAACAATTAAATATACTCTGGATGGCTCTGTGCCAATTTCATCCAGTACAACGTACACGATACCAGTACAAATGGATTCAACATCAGTGTTAAGTGTTAAAGCATTTAAAGATGGATACACACCAAGTAAAACTGAAACAAGAACTTATTTAATTAATGTTGAAACTGATTTGCCGGTTTTTTCAATCGTTACAAATCCAGCAAACTTTTTTAGTGATACTTCAGGAATTTATGTTGCCGGCACAAATGGAATAATTGGTAATTGCAGCAATCAACCTAGAAACTGGAATCAAGATTGGGAAAGACCAATTTCACTTGAGTTTTTTGAATCTGATAAATCACTTGCATTTAAAGTTAATGCCGGCGTAAAAATTAATGGTGGATGCAGCAGGTTATATCCGGAAAAATCGTTAGCGATATTTTTAAGATCAGAATATGGTGATGATAAACTTCACTACCGTTTGTTTAATGATATTCCTGTTTATGAGTTTGATAATTTTATTTTGCGCAGCTCGGGCCAGGATTGGTGGAGAACGATGTTTAGAGATGCAATGGTTCAAACGCTTGTAGAAAAAGGTATGAAGCTGGATTATCAGGATTATCGTCCATCCATTTTATTTATAAATGGTGCTTACTGGGGAATTCATAACATAAGAGAAAAACTAAATGAAAGTTATGTGTATTATCATCACGGCGTAAACAAAGATAATATTGATCTTATAGAAATAAGCAAAGGCACCGATGCTAACAATGGTGATACCGATGCATACAATGATATGATTGATTTTCTTACAACAAAAAATATGGCGTATCAACCTAATTATGATTATATAAAATCGATTGTAGATATTAATGAATATATCGATTACCAGGTGGCACAAATTTTTTCTGCTAATGGTGATTGGCCTGGATCAAATATGAAATTGTGGCGCGAAAAAGTTGAAGGTTCTAAATGGCGATGGATGATTTATGATCTTGATTTTACTTTTGGCGGTAACGCACAAGGATTGGCAACAACAAACACGTTAGCACAAGCAACAGCAACAAACGGACCTGATTGGCCCAATCCGCCTTGGTCAACTTTAATGTTAAGAAAGTTGTTAGATAATTCTGAGTTCAAAAATGAATTTATACAGCGTTTTGCTGCGCACATGAATACAACTTTTGAAACAAATCATGTACTCTCTGTAATTGATAGTATGAGTCAGAATATTGCAACAGAAATTCCAAAACATAAAATGAGATGGCCGCAATCAATTTCATTTGGCAATAGCTGGCAAGAACTAATTGATATAATGAGAAACTTTGCGATTGATAGAGCTGAAAATGTAAGAAGTCATTTTTATACTAAGTTTGGTATAAGCGGATCAAGCAATCTAAACATAAGTAGAAATAATCCTGAGTGGGGAAAAGTTTTTACAAATAATGTTGAAATAAAAAATAATGGTTCAGCAAATATTTTTTTTAAGAATGTTCCTGTTAGAATAAAAGCTTTACCAATGCCGGGTTATCGTTTTGTAAATTGGCAAGGTGTATCAAGTTCAACATCACCGGAAATATTTATTACGCTTGATAATAACTCAACTTTAACTGCAATCTTTGAACCTGCTGATTTAAGTATTATTTCAGTTGTGATAAATGAAATCAATTATAATTCATCGCCGGTTTTTGATACAGAAGATTGGGTGGAACTTTACAATCCCGATGATCAACAAATAAATTTAACAGGATGGAAAATATTTGATAGCGATAGCACTCAACAATTTGTTTTTCCGGATGAAACAATAATTGCTGCAAAAGATTATTTAGTTGTTTGTTGTGATACAACAAAATTTAAAATCCTCCATCCAGAATTAAATAAGATTATTGGAAACATAGATTTTGGGTTAAGTAGTACAGGAGAGCAAATTAAATTAAAAGATAATTCAGAAAACATAATTGATAATGTAACATATTCATCAAGTGGTTTGTGGAGCACCTTACCAAACGGTAATGGACCAACTTTAGCATTAGTCAATCCGCAATTAGATAATTCTTTAGCTGCAAGTTGGAGGGCATCAAATCTTTATGGAACTCCTTGTTCTTTAAATGATGTTTATACAAAAGTCGAACAAGAAAATAATTTTATTCCTGCTGATTTTATTTTATTTCAAAACTATCCAAATCCATTTAATCCTTCTACAACTATCAGGTATCAGTTACCAGTAAATAGTAATGTAACTTTAAAGATATATGATATCCTTGGAAGGGAAGTTTCAACATTAGTAAATGAATATCTCAATGCAGGAAGTTATGAGATTGATTTCAATGTAGGGCAGAACTCCAGTCCTGCCCTTGCTAGTGGAATTTATTTTTATAAGATACAAGCAGGTGATTATGTTGAAACAAAGAAGATGATATTATTAAAATAAACTTTGCTGCTCTGCGTCTTTGTGAGAAACAAAAAGCACATTTCACGCAAAGACGCTGAGTCGCGGAGAAAAAATCTAAATCTCACTTTCAATTTTTCTTTTTTACTTCTTTTTTTCTTCTCAAAAAACTCTGATCAAAAAAGCTATTGCACTTATTAACATTACCAGGGTATAAGTAACCTATGTAATGTAAATTCTTAATCAATTGAAGCTCAAGATTCTTTCTTTTCTGTCTGGTTGTTGTTTTCTTCTCTGCAACTTCTCCCTTTTTCTTAAGCTGGTTCGATCTCGCTTCTTTAAATTCTTCTAAAAGTGTTTGTGCAAGGTTTTTTATACTATCACCAAAAACATTGTTGTGTCTGGCGGCTGCTTTGTAAAATCTTTCCATTATCTTTTCTGCATTTGTAAGATTTAAGTGCCAGTATTCTTTCATCTTGTTTGGAAAAAACTCCTGGTACTCAGCAGACTTTTTACCAAACTGAGCACGTACTAATCCTTCACTACTGCTTATAAATTGCTTAAACTCCTTCAGGACTTTTGTTACAGAAATTGTAAGTCCCTGCTGAACAGCAAAGTTTTGGTCTTCATCATTGATAGAACCAAAGTAGCTGTCAAAAACATTTTGTGTATCTTCTATAAACTGGTTGAACTCTCCGCCGCTGTTATTTGATGATAATCTTTGCAGGTGTATCTCTGCAAACTTGCGGATGTTGAAATCACTGATTAGCCTGGTGGCAAAATGATTCTTAAATAGGATATTAAAATCTAGCATTGTTCAAATTCCTTTAATTTGCTGCATTCCTAAAATCCGGATTAGTGAAAATAAATATTAATGCTATAGTATGTAAAATAATACTATTTATATAATTAAATATCTTATATACATGTAAAACAATAACATATAAATAATAAAATATTATAATAATATGTAAAATTATAGTATAAACATATTATATTTTTATATTAGTAAGTAAAATGATATATAACATATAATTAATTATTAATTATTTATGGAAATACATACTATGTAAATGACATTCTTGAACACAATTTCCAAAACTGTAAATGCCACTTTTTACAGATTTTGCACTACTTACTAATTTAGAAAGCCAACTTTGTGTTTATTTGCGAATAGTCCCAGAATCAGGGAAAGCACATTTACAATAAATACTTCACAATCTAATACAAACAGCACCACTCTTGACATTAGCAATTACTTTCACCTTTTTTGAAGTAGGAAATTTTATTTCACTTTCTTTACGGGGCTTTTATGAAAAAGATCGGGTTAGTTTTCATCATAATATTAGCTGCTTTGTCTAATGTTGTTGCTCAAACTCAAAGTATAGTTATTACAAATCAGGCTGATTCAATTAGTATTTATGATAATTTAGGTGAACTTGTTGCAAAACTGATTTGGCCAAACAATCCAATTGTAGGGTCAAATGATACTTTGGATGTGAGTATCAATCCAGCATCTTTGCAACCTCCCTCAAACGGTGGAAAGAACTACAATTTAAGCCAAACTCTGCATTTTTCATTAAGACATCAAACAATCCTTAATTTTAGAAATGGATTGTTAAGATTGAGATTGTATGTTGATACAACAGAATTTATACTTACAGATGTCATTTCACACACTTGGGTATATAAAATATTTGATAATGACAGTATCTATGAGAAAGTTAACTTTTTTGAACCATATCATGGCGCCGATTATGCAGAAGTTGAGTTATGGAATATTTCAAACAATCAAAATTTTCTAGCTTCAGCATGTAATCTGCTTTTTGGTGAATTTTATTCCAATCAACTTACTGAACCCTTTACGGAAGAAATACTTATTCCCAGAAATAAAGTATTAATTCTCAATTCGGGGATATCCCTAATGACTCCAAATTATTCAAAATTTATAATAAATGGCAGAATAATCTGTAATGGGACACAACTGCAACCTATAGACTTTAATCAGATATCACTTGTGGTTAATGGAAATGAAGATGAGGAATTTAATAACAATCTAATTCAAATAAATTTCAACTATACCACTATCAGTTATTTGAATCAATATCATTCAAATTCATATTTCGACAATTGTATATTAAGTGCCATTTGGATATCAGATTATTCTATTTCAAATTTTATTAATTCAAAATTATTTGGAGCATCTATTGGTTATTCAAAAGTAAAATTTAATGCTTGTGAATTTGACTCAAATGGATATGTAAATACCGGGCATTCAATTGTTGAAATAACTAATTCTTTAATGAAACACATCACCAATGAATATCGCCTTGCAAGCAGTTTTATTCATTTAGACAATAACATTATTTATGCTGATGCGTTTGGTTCAGCAATTAAATTAGAAAACAGTTTAGGAATAATTGAGAATAATAAACTTTATTACACAGATTCAGATCACTATAATGATGCTATTGATTTATTGGGTGGAAGCTTCGCCATATTATCAAGAAATATTATAAAGGGCTTTAGAGTTGCTGCACAACTTTCATTAGGTGAAAAATTAGTTTTATATAATAACACCATTGAAGAAAACGTTTCAGGTGTTGCTGTTGCAACAACGCCTAATACAATGAGTATATTTAATAATATTTTTTATAAACAACTAGGTTGGGGTATAAACCTTGATTTCAACTCCTATTACCAAGGGCATAACACTACTTATGTTGATAATAACCTATGTTTTACCGGTGATCCTTTTAGTATAAGATATATTAATAATCCACAAGATAGCAGCTTTGTTTATGGTAATAACTTTTATATCAATGCTAACCCTAGCTTCTCAGATCCTGATAGTTGTACATTGAATTTTGATTCACCTGCAATTGATAAGGGACTAAAAAAAATATATTCAATAGGATATCAGTATAGTGTTCTTGACACAACTATAATAATTCCAGATTCAATTTCAATTTTAGATTATTACGGTCTTTATCCAGATTTAGGTGCCAAAGAATATTCTCCATCTTCAACTGTAGAAAACAATGCTTTTTTACAAATTGAATTTACACTAAACCAAAACTATCCAAACCCGTTTAACCCAAATACAAAAATTAGTTGGCAGTCTCCAGTCGGCAGTTGGCAAACGTTAAAAGTTTATGATATACTTGGAAATGAAATTGCTACCTTGGTTAATGAATATCGAAATGCAGGAAGTTATGAAGTTGACTTCAACGTAGGGCGGGACTCCAGTCCTGCCCTTGCAAGTGGAATTTATTTTTATAAGATACAAGTTGGAGATTATGTTGAGACGAAGAAGATGATACTGTTAAAATAAACTTTGCGGCTCTGCGTCTTTGCGAGAAATAAAAAGTACATTTCACGCAAAGACGTTGAGTCGCAGAGAAAAAATCCAAATCTTACTCTCGCTCTTAATCTCAATCTTCATTATTTTTCCCACAACAATTTCACAATCACAATGCTCAAATCATTAGAAATAAAAGATTACGCTCTTATAGATCATATTAATGTTGAGTTTGGTAAAGGACTTAATATTATCACCGGAGAAACCGGCGCGGGCAAATCAATTTTAATTGATGCAATGAGTTTACTTCTTGGTGAACGTGCATCAACTGAAGTTGTGCGCAAAGGTGCACAGAAATCTTTTGTAGAAGGAATTTTTGATGTTGAATTAAACAAAAAAGTAAAATCTTTACTTGAAGAAAATGAAATTGAATTCCAGCCAGAATTAATTATCCGCAGAGAAATTTCACTTAAAGGTTCTAATCGTTGTTTTGTAAATGATTCTCCGGTTTCATTAAATGTTGTAAAAGAACTTGGTGATTTACTTGTTGATTTACACGGCCAACACGAACATCAATCATTACTTAGAACCGAAACGCATATTGATTTTATAGATGAGTTTGCTAATAATTCTAAACTACTTGAAGAGTATAAAATTGTTTATAAAGATTTAAACTCTAAACAGAACGAAATAAAAGATTTAAAATCAAAAGAAGACTCGTTAAAAGAGAAAAAAGAGATTTACAGTTTTCAAATAAAAGAAATTGATAGCGTAAATCCGCAACAAGACGAAGATGAATTAATTAGTAACGAATTAAACATTCTTGAAAATTCAGAAAAACTTTTAGAATTAACAGATGAAGTTTATAATAAATTATATGATGACGAACCTTCAGTAACTGATTTATTGGGAGAAACAAAACACAAACTAAATCAGCTTGCAAACATTGATAAATCATTTCTTGAATCTGAAGGTGAATGTGATTCTGCTTTGGCAATTGTAAAAGAACTTGCAAACTCTTTAAGAAGTTATAAATCAAAAATTGATGTTGATCCCAAAGAAGTGGAGCGAAAACGTGAACGACTTGGTTCGATAAATCATTTAAAAAAGAAATATGGCGGATCAATATTAAAGATTATTGAGTATCGGGAAAAGATAGGGAAAGAATTTGAACTTGCGGATAATTTTTCTGAAGCAATCAACAAACTTGATAAAGAAATTTTATCATTAAAAAAATCTGTTGGTGATGTTGCGGATAAACTCTCATCCGCAAGAAAAAAGCAAGCAAGTAAAGTTGAAACTGATGTAAAAAAAGTTTTAGCTCAACTCGGTATTCCTGATTCAATCTTTAAAGTTAATATTACACAAAGCGAAACTGATAAAAATGATAGCCATTCAGTAATCTTAAAAAATAAAAATTACAATTGCACAGAAACGGGAATTGATGAAATTGAATTTTACATCAGCACAAACGTTGGTGAAGATGTAAAACCATTAGTTAAAGTTGCATCGGGGGGAGAAATATCCCGAATAATGTTATCCCTGAAAACTATTCTTGCAAAATCAGATAAACTTCCATTATTAATTTTTGATGAAATTGATACAGGTGTGAGTGGAAGAATTGCACAAAAAGTTGGAGCAGCTTTAAAAGATCTTGCATCATTTCATCAAATAATTTCAATCACACATCTTCCTCAAATAGCAGGAATGGCGGATCATCACTTTGCTGTAGAAAAAAATCAGGTTGATCATCGTGCAGTAAGTTCTATAAAAAAACTTAAAGATGATGAACGCATTAATGAAGTTGCAAAACTTATTAGTGGTGAAGAGCTAAGTAAAGCAAGTATTGAAAGTGCAAAACAATTAATCTTTAATAAGTAAAATTATTTTGCATCTACAGAATTTTATATAGAAGTTTGTATCAGCAATTCTTACTTAAAGGAGATTCAAATGAAAAAATTGTCAGTGATTCTTCTGTTCGCAACTCTTATCTCATCTAGTTTATACTCGCAAGTTGGTGTTAAAATTAGCAGTTTACCTCCAAATGAAGTTAAGAACTACGTTAAACCAGCATCAACCTGGTTTGGTACATATTTTAACTCGGGAACTTATTACGATGCAGATGTTGATGATACTTTTGGATTTAAGTTTAACATTGTTGGAATGTGGACTTTAATTCCAGATGATCAAAAAACTTTTCAACCAAATCCTCAATTGGAAGGAGTTGAAACTCCAGATCCGACAGCCACAGTGTTTGGAAATAAATCCAGTTACTTTTTAAGTAAGAATGGATTTTTTACATATCCAGCCGGTTTTGCTTTAAATGCAATTCCTTCAGGAATTGTTCAAGTATCAGGAAGTTTTTTTAACACAGAATTAATGTTAAGGTTATTCCCCAAATCAAAATTTGAAAACACCGAAGTAGGTTTATTTGGATTTGGTATTAAGCATGATATTAGCAGTCATATTCCTTTGTTGCCAATCGATATTTCCGTTCAAATACTATATAATAATTTTAGCATAGAATATTCTGGTGATATAGAAGATTATACAAATGTACAATCCAGCAATTTTGCATTAAATGTTCACGCAAGTAAAACAATTGCTAGTGTATTTATTGTTTACGGCGGTTTGCAATATGAATCTACAAGCATGGATTTTGAATATTACTTTGAAGATCCAAATGATTTGTATCCCAATATTGCAGATCAAAATCACAAGCAAAAAATTGATGGCGAAAATAATTTTAGGTTAACACTTGGTAGTGCACTTAAGCTTGGATTTTTTGTAATGAATGCTGATGTAAATTTAACCAAGCTAACAACATTTACTTTTGGTCTATCATTTGATTTTTAATGGAGAATGAAAATGAAAAAGTTAAATAAAATAGTTTTATCTGCAATAATATTAACGGCAATACTGTTCACTTTTAGTTGTGATCCATTTGATGATATTTATCTAACCACATCTTTAGAGTTAGAATTTAATACTTCAGGATCAAGTTCTCAGATTTTAGTACCGGCAATAGTTTGTCTTGATAGTTTGGAAGATTACAAGGAAAACAAAGATAATCTAGAAGAAATTTTATATCTATCTTCTGCATACATTACTTTAAATGCTACTACAGGCTTACAGGGAGATAATTTAAAACTTACTGTCTATAAAGAAGATTTATCTACGGTACTGTTTCAGTACACTCAGTTACATTTTACAGCAAATGATTATAAAGCCAAACCACTTGAACTTGTTTTAACCGAACAGGAAAAGAATGACATTAATAATTATCTTAAAAACCCTAAAGTTAGTAAGTGTTTTTATGCAACCTTTGAATTATCTAATGTTTCTTCCGCAAGTCAGTATTATACTTTAAGCAGCAAAATGGAATTTTTAACTCAACTAAAAATTAAACCTTGATTTTGTTCACATAAATATTTTTACCTAGAGATGACATCTTTTAAAAAGATGTCATCTTTTTTTTAAGCAAAGAAAAGATTTTGAAAAACAGCGCGCTATATATTCATATTCCTTTTTGTGATCATAAATGTATTTACTGCGATTTCTATTCCATTATAACTTCTGATAATGTTAATTCATTTCTAAACTCAATTAAGAAAGAAATATCTTATTATTCTGAAAAATATAATCACGATAGAATATTTACATCGATTTTCTTTGGCGGCGGAACTCCATCTTTAATGGAACCTCAATATTTAAAAGAAATTCTTGATAATCTAAAAAACAATTTTAATGTTGATCATAAAGCTGAAATTACAATGGAAACAAATCCCGGGACAGTTGATAAAGAAAAGCTAAAGCAGTTCAGGCAAATTGGGATTAACAGAATCAGTATTGGTATTCAATCGTTTGATGAAGATGATTTGAAATTTTTAACAAGAATTCACGATAAACAAACAGCAATTCAAACAGTTAATAATGCTGCAGAAGTTGGATTTGAAAATATAAGTCTTGATTTAATTTTTAACTTACCAAATCAAACAAAAGGAAAATGGATTGAGAATCTTGAGACTGCGTTAACACTTCCCATTAAACATATCTCAACTTATAGTTTGATACTTGAGCCCGGTACAATTTTAAATAAAATGGTTTTAAATGGAAAAGTTAAAATGCAGGATGATGATTATGATGCTGAACTTTATGAAACAACAATCGATTTTCTTAACTCAATGGGATTTGAGCAATACGAAGTTTCTAACTTCTCTAAACCAGGATTTGAATGCGTTCACAATAATGCTTACTGGAAATACAAGGATTATTTGGGATTTGGAACTTCTGCGCATTCATTTGTAGATGGAAAACGATGGTGGAATTATACAAGTTTAAAAAAATATATTTCTGAAGTTGAATTGAACAATAATGCAGTAATGAATTCCGAAACAATAACTAATGAACAAATGCATGATGAATATGTTATGCTTGCATTACGAAGTTCCGGATTAGATTTGAATGAATACAAAAAAAGATTTTCTGAAGATTGGATAAGTAAAACTTTACCATATTTTAATTTACTGCAGGAACAAAATCTTTTAACAATTGAAAGTGATTGGATCAAACTTACGCCAAAAGGCTATGCAGTTTGCGATGAGATATTAAAAAATATTTTGTAATTATTTTAATTTGTTATTACTAAATTTCTATTAAGTTTTGAGCAGGTAATATTAAATCATTTTTCTTTACGGGGCTTTTATGAAAAAGATAGTTTTAGTTTTCGCATTCCTTATAACAATTTCATTTCAAATAAATGCGCAATGGGAATGGCAGAATCCTTTGCCGCAAGGAAATCCTCTTTCGAATCTTTTTGTGATTGACTCTAATCATATTTGGGCAACTGGACAATTTGGCGCTCTTATATATACAGATGATGGAGTCAACTGGTGTTTGAATAATTCAATTAGTACAACGGAAGATTTTAAAGGTATATATTTTATTTCAAAAGAAACGGGGTGGATTACAACGCAAACTTCAGATAAAGTATATAAGACTACAAATGGAGGGAAAGAGTGGCAACAAACTGCTTCGATGGGTTACCAACTTAGCAATATTAGTTTTTTTAATGAACAAATTGGGATACTAACCGGCAAAAATCACATCGCAAAGACAATAGATGGAGGAGTGAATTGGTTTACGACATTTGAATCAAATGAATTAACTTTTGGAAAGATATCTTTCATAAATGATTCTGTAGGCTGGGTTTCATCAAACTCAAATAAAATCTTTCATACAACTGATCAAGGCTTAAGTTGGGAAGAGCAAAGTATTTCCACTGGAAATATTATATCATCTGTTCAATTTATGAATGATAGCACAGGATGGATAATAAGTTATAGTAATTCTCCTCAAGGTCACTCGGTTTTGAAAACGACTGATGGAGGTATTAATTGGTTAGAAAAAATTCATCTCTCCCAATATAAATTTACTTCTATGTTTTTTTTAATTCTCAAACTGGCTGGGTTGTTAGTAGTGGCCATTATATATATAAAACAACTGATGGCGGTGAAAATTGGGATCAGACTCTTCAAAGCTTTTACGGTGAGTGCAATTCAATTTTCTTCAATGATACATCGACTGGCTGGGCTGTTTATTCCTCTGGTGACATTTTCTCGACAACGGATGGAGGGAATGAATGGGTTGAAATTTCTTCCGGATTAAATATGCCCATTACGGACATTGTATTTGCTGATGTTAATACAGGCTTTTCTTCAATGCATACATACTTGCTGAAAACTTCAGATGGAGGGGCCAATTGGACCGCTGGAATACTTACACCTGGTGTTTTTAACGTGTTAAATGATATTTATTTTTATGATTCAATGACTGGCTTTATTATGGGTTTCTGTAATGAACAATTTCAATGTTATGGTGGTACTTTGTCAACAACGACAGATGGTGGCAATAATTGGATTAGTAGATTTCCTAATGTGCCTTCAGATATTCTAGGATTTTACAGTGCATTTTTTCTGACAGATGAATATGGATTTATAGGGGGCGGCGGTGCGATTCTAAAAACAACTAATTTTGGAAATAGTTGGGTTCGAACAGATGTTGATCGTTATATTGTTGATATATTTTTTATTGATAGCTTAAAAGGTTGGGCCCTTGCGTCTTCTGGTGGTGTATACAAAACAAGTAATGCTGGAAATAGTTGGAATTTAATTCATCTTGATGAAGGAGTCATATCTGAAAAAATAGTTTTTATTAATCCTGAAGTGGGCTATAAAACTGGTGGTATACTAAAAAAATCAACTGATGGTGGATTTAATTGGTTTAATACTGCATACTATGCAGAAAGTGTTGTTTTCAATGATTCCTCTAATGGTTATTTATTAGGTAGTCATTCAATTTATAGAACCTCAGATGGTGGAAATAACTGGTTAATTATAACTGAAATCCCTACAAATCATACAATTAATAAAATGACGGTAGTGGATGATAAATATTTTTGGGTAGCCGGAGACAATGGCTGTATATTAAAATACACTGACACTACAGTTACTGGAATTAATATCGATTCCTGGAACAATAAAATCACAAATTTTTCTCTTTCACAAAATTACCCAAACCCGTTTAATCCAAGCACAATTATTCAGTATGCAATAAATAGTACGCAATTTGTAACACTTAAAGTATATGATTTGCTCGGAAGAGAAGTTGCAACACTTGTTAATGAGGAGAAAACTGCCGGAAGTTATGAGATTGAATTCAACGTAAGGCCGGACTCCAGTCCTGCCCTTGCAAGTGGGATTTATTTTTATAAAATACAAGCCGGTGATTTTGTTGAGACGAAGAAGATGTTACTTTTAAAATAAACTCCGCGTCTTTGCGCCTCTGCGGTAAAAAAAATTCTTCAGCGCAGAGACGCTGAGTTGCAATTAACACTTAACCCTATTCTTCGTAAATCATATTCTCATCAATAAATTCTATTGGCAACATAGGCATTGGTATACCGTTATAATCCAAACGGAATTTCAAATCCTGTATAAATGGATCTGCTGTTATTTTTTCTTCTATCTTAAAAAAGCTTGGCATCAAAGAATTAAAATCAAACCAATCGCGCTCAGGCATTTCTACAATTTCATAATCTTTATTAAATAAACCGGATTTTTGTTCCGCTATTTTTATTGCATCACTTAATCCACCCAGAACATCAACCAATCCATTTTTTAATCCGTCACTACCAGCCCAAATTCTACCTTGCGCAATTTTTTCAATCTCATCAAAAGATTTTTTTCTGCCTAATGCAACTTTTTCTACAAATCCTTTGTAAAGTGTTTTTATTCCAACTTCAGAAGTTTTTAATTCTTTATCAGTAAAATCTCTATCCGGCAGCATTATACCAACAAGCGGAATTGTTGCACCAAAACCTAAATCAGCAAACTTGCCCTTTTTAACAAAATCAGTTGAAAGTCCTACATCTTGCTTAAAAGTTTTATTATATGCAAAAGCTCCAATCACGCCAATTGATCCGGTAATTGTATTTGGTGCGGCAACGATAGTATCTGCAAACATTGATAACCAATATCCACCGGATGCTGCAACATAACCTTGAGAAACAATAACAGGTTTCTTTCCTTTATTCTTGCGAAGAACTTCCGCAATGTAATCTGAGGCAAGAGCATCACCGCCGGGAGAATCTACACGAAGAACTATTGCTTTAACATTACTGCTGTTAATAGCTGCTTCAACATATTTTACAAGTGAACGCGCTTTAATTCCATCATCCAAACTTGTTCCTCCGATTGCGTAGATAACAGCAATCTTTGGCTTTGATCCCCAATAATCTTCCGGCAAAGTAAATTTATCCAATGATGAAGCGCTTACAAGATTTTTATTCGCTTTCTCAAATTTTTCTATAACTTTACTTATTTCGTCCCAACGTGCAAGTGTATCTGCAAGTTTTAGTTTTATAGCTTCTTCAGGAAGAAACAGATATGAACTATCAACTAGCTTATCAAAATATGAAGGCGTAAAATTTCTTCCTTCACAAATTTCTCTTTGTGCCAAATTATAATTCTCATCAACATATCTTTGTCTTTGTTCGCGATCACCTTCACTAAAATCTTCACGAGCATAATTTTCAGCAGCAGATTTATACTTAAAGTAACGCAACTCACGGAATCCAATTCCAATCATATCCAATGTGTTCTTAAAGAATGTTCTTCCCATTAAATATCCATTTAATGAGATTGTTCCCATAGGATCAAGAACTATTTTATCTGCTATCGATGCAAAATGATATCCTTCAATACCAACTCTATCAATATAGATATAGATTTTTTTGTTATAAGATTTTATTTCTCTCAGTTTTTCTCTTAACTCCCAGAGCATTTCTTTGTTGATATTCATTCCGGAAAGATTAAGTGCAATCCCAGAAATTGAGTTATCATTTTTTACTGCATCTAATTGCTCAATTATATTTAGTAGAGTTTTTGAGTTATCAAACAATTTGTAATTCTGATATTTTATACCGCCAATTAAATTTAATTCTGCATAAGAATCATTACTTTTGAAAATATCCAATAGACTTCGTTCTTTTGCACCAACTCTAATTCCGTAAGTGTTAAATGCGTGCTTAGAATCATTATCAAAATGTGTTAGCGTAGTTAATCCGATTGCTCCAAATCCTAATTGAACTCCAACATTAAAACTCTTTCCATCAAAATATCTACCGACCAATCTCAATCCATCTAAAGGTTCTACAATCGCGCCCGCACTCCATTTTATTTTTTCAGCAACTCTATCTTCGGTAAAAGTATAATCTCCAAAAAGAGTTAAGTTATAATTTGAAAGAGGTCGAATTCCTGCCCCGATAATTCCTTCTCTTTCACCATTTGAAGGAAGGTTTGCAATTAAACTGAATGAAAGAAAACTTGCAGGACGAAAAATTGTACCGATTGTAAAAAGATCTGAACGCCCGAATAGAGAAGCATCGCCCGAAGACCAACCATAACCAAAGCCAGCACTAAAAGCATCACCACCAAATGCGGTTGAGATTTTATAATCCATAACTGAATAACCTTTGTATGATTGGTTATGCATACTAAATCCCAAAAATGGAATTGAGGTAAACAATCCCCAATTATTAAAGTCGTTAAAATCATATTCAAGATCATTCCAGGTAAAATAAATATTTGGGTTTGGTTGAAAAGCAAGTTCTGCAGGATTGTTAAATCCGCTTAACCCGTATAATGATGTTCCTGGTGTGGAAAATTCCATATCATTTTGAAAATAGTATGATGGGAAAACTGATTGCGCATTAGTTATAATGCTTAAGCAAAAAATAATTACGATAGGCAAAACTTTTCTAAACATTTTTCTTCCTTGTTTTGTTCCCAAAAGATGATGATAAAAATAACATTTAAAGGTAATAATAACTGACCTAAAAAAAAGGAACTGAAAATAAATTTGCTTTGTTATCCATTTACAACAACACAAACACAACAAACATATAAGGAAAAAGTTATGCGATCATTAAATGTTCTTTCGTTATTTGTATTTATATTTTTCTCTTCAATAACTCTTGTTTCTTGCAGTGATGATGAAGAAATAGTTACTCCACCTGTTGCAAAATCTAAAGTACTTGTAACTCATGCTTCACCGGATGCCCCGGGAGTTGATCTTTTAGTAGATAATGTTGTTGCAGGTACAAATTTAGTTTTCCCAAACAGTACAGGATATTTAGAAGTCAATTCCGGAACACGAAATATTAAAGTTAATGTAACCGGAACATCAACTACAGCATTAGAAGCAAATTTAAACTTAGCACAGGATAAAAATTACTCAGTGTTTGCAGTGAATAACGTTGCAACTATTGAAGCACTTGTTTTAGAAGATAATTTAACTTCACCAGCTTCAGGTAAAGCGCATATTAGATTTATACATTTATCACCTGATGCCCCAGCTGTTGATATTACATTAACTAACGGCACCGTAGTTTTTGGTGATTATATATTTAAAGAAGCATCAGCATTTACTCCGCTTGATGCCGGCACATATAATTTACAGGTAAGATTAGCTGGTACATCAACAGTTGTATTGGATTTACCAGGAATAGCTTTAACTGCTGGAAAAATATACACAGTATTTGCTAAAGGATTGGTTGCAGGTTCAGGTACTCAGGCTTTAGGCGCGCAAATAATTGTGAATAAGTAATGATTATGTAGCGATTAGATGATGATGGTGAAAGCCGGATTGAAAAATATCCGGCTTTTTTATTTTTAAAAAAGATTAGACAATTATAAGTAAATCTTTTTGTTTATTTTTGTTCATCAAACAAACTAATGAATATGATTGAAATAAAAGATTTACACAAAAGCTTTGGCAGTAAAAAAGTATTACAAGGGGTTAACCTAACAATAGAAAAAGGGGAGACGCTTGTAGTGATTGGAAGAAGTGGATGCGGAAAAAGTGTTTTGATAAAACATATTGTTGGGTTACTTCAACCAGATTCCGGTTTTGTAAAAGTTGAAGGAAAAATAGTGGGAGATCTTGAAGAAAAAGATTTATACGAACTAAGAAAGAATTTTGGATTTTTGTTTCAGGGTGCTGCTTTATTTGATTCAATGACTGTTGAAGAAAATGTTGGCTTGCCCTTGGTTGAATCAAACATAAAACACTCTAAAGATGAAATAAAAAAAATAGTTGAAGAAAAACTTGAGCTTGTTGGACTTGAAGGAATTCTAAAACTTAAACCATCAGAACTTTCAGGCGGAATGAAAAAACGTGTTGCACTTGCACGTGCACTTGTTACAAATCCAGCATACATTTTATATGATGAACCAACAACCGGTCTCGATCCAATTATGTCTGATTCTATCGATCAGCTTATTAAAGATCTTTCAGAAAAACTAAATGTTACTTCAGTTGTTGTAACTCACGATATGTACAGTGTTAAAAATGTTGCTAACAAAGTTGCAATGATGAATGATGGGGTGATTTATTTTACCGGGAAACCTGAAGAATTGATTAATTCTTCAGACAAAGTAATTGAAGATTTTATCCGTAGAACAGAAGTTTAGCTCATCTTTAAATTATTTTTAGCACTTAATTCACTAAAGGGCAAATCTTAAATATTAAGCAGGTTTAAGCCTATTTGCACTTCAAAGGAAAAAGTTTATATTGCTTCAAAAAAATCAGGAGACAGAAATGGAATCAGTTAAAGAATTATTATTAGGTAAAGAAGTATATTCAGTTCAATCTGGTTTGTCTGTTAAAGAGGTTGCTAATTATATGGCTTCAAAGGGAGTTGGTCTTGTTCCTGTAATGAAAGATGAAAATTTAATTGGTGTTTTTTCTGAACGAGATTTAGTGAAAAGAGTTATAGCAAAAGACAAAGATATGATTTTAACTCCGGTTGATAATGTAATGAGTAAAGATCTTGTTATAGCAAAAATAGATGAACCTAATGAATCATTATTAGCAAAGATGAAAGAAGCAAAGACAAGACACATTTTAATTATCGATAATGAAAAATTAGTTGGCGTGCTTTCGATTCGTGATCTTCTTGAAATTGATCTTAATCAGTGTAAAACGACAGTAGAAGTTTTAAATAATTATATTTATTCAAAATAAACTCGAAGATATTTCATCTCTTCATAAAAAATATTTGTTATTTTTTTGCAAGATTTAAAAGGTTTTGATAATAATTGAGTTTTTGTTGATTGTTTGTTTGGTTGAAAGTTTTTGTAAGATATTCTAAAAGACGAACTGTATTAAAATCTTTTTCACCTTTTATTTGTCTGATTCGTTCATATCCAGTAACAAGTAGCTTTTCTGCTGCAGCATATTTTTTTTGATGGAAATAAATTATTCCTAATTCAGCATTTGCAGAAATTGTATTTGGATGATCTTTAGGATAGTTTTTAATATAAATAGATAGCGCTGTTCTAACGCATTTTTCAGCTTCTGTATAGTTTGATTTTTTTGTAAGAATTTTGCTGTACCAAAAGTTTGTTAATCCAAACCAAATGTGATTTGCATTTAAAGAAGTATTAAAGTTTTTCAATGCTGCTAATAAATTAGATTCTGATACATCAAATTTATTCATCGTATATTCAAGTGCACCTAAGTTCATAAAACCTAATCCTACCAAAGAATGATCTTTACCAAAAGCATTAATTTTCAACTCCAGCGATTTTTTAAAATACTCTTCAGCTTTATTTAAGTCATCTTTATCTATATAAATATAAGCCAGGTTATTGTATATGGTTGAAATTTCAGGACGATCTGGACTATAGAGCTTTAAATAAACATCTAACGATTTTTGATAATACTTTTCTGCTCCATCTATATCATTTAACGATTCAAGAGTAAGAGCTAAATTGTTTAAAGTACTTGCAACGTCTCTATCTGTTTCACCAAAATTCTTTTGATAAATATTTAGCGCTTCTCTAAGTAGCTTTAACGATTCTTGATATTTAGCCTGTTCCTGTTTTAAAATTCCCAGGTCATTAATTGCACTGGCTAATGATCTTGGCGGAGAATCGGAATTATTTCTAAGAATTGCAATGCTTTTAGTATAAAGTGAATCAGCTAGATTCAAATCTCCAATCCAGTGATAGTAAAGTGCCAACTGGTGCATACTTTCTGCACTTTGATAACTTTTATTGCCGTAAACTTTGTTGTTTAACTCCAGCGATTTTATGAGGTGAGGTTTTGCTTCATCAAATTCACCAAGATTAGTGAGTGTTACACCAATTGTTTTTCTAATTGAAGCTTCAATTTCTGGGTGGCGGGAAAAATTATTTCCAACATCTAAAGATGCTTTTTTAAGAATATCATAAACTTTAACATCTTTACCAACTTCAGTTGGATCAACAGATGAAAGCATTTCCTGCAAAAAATTATTTACAGTTTCAACTTTTTGCGTTTCAAGTTTTGCATTGTCTCTTTCTTTGGCTGCAATATTTGCTTGCCAGATAATTGCAATAAGACTTGCAATCAAGAAAACAATAAATCCAACTGAAGAAACAAATCCTACTCTATGACGTAGGATAAATTTTGATAATCTGTAACCAGCCGAATCTTTTTGTGCGATAACTGGCAAACCAATTAGATGTCTTCGTATGTCTTCAGAAAACTGTTCAACAGACACATATCTTTTTAATGGATCTTTATGCATTGCTTTTAGAATAATATTATCTAGATCACCCTTTAAGTGTGTTGATAATTTTATGGGATTAATAAACTGATCGGTTGAAGAAATATTGGATGACTGAATAATCCTTTCACTCGGTTTAATAATTTTTTCTTCAGTGATAATCTTACTAATTGCGGCTGGGGAGCTATTTGTAATTTTATATGGTTGATAGCCTGTTAAGATTTGATAAAGTAAAACTCCAAGTGAGTATATATCACTTGTCGTCGTAATCTTTTCACCTTTAATTTGTTCAGGACTTGCATACTCAGGAGTAAGATGCCAAACTCCTGTGCGTGTTAAACCTTCATTGTTATCTACTAACTCTTCATCAATAAGTTTTGCAATACCAAAATCTAAAAGTTTTGGAATTCCATCCTTAGTAACTAAAATATTTCCGGGTTTTAAATCTCGATGAATTATTAAATTTTGATGCGCGTATTGCACTGCGTTACAAACATCTCTAAATAATTTTAATTTTTCTTCAACATTAAGTTTGTTTTTATTGCAGCATTCTGTAATTGGAATTCCATCAATGAATTCCATGACTAAGTAGGGAAGTCCATCAGAAGTTCTACCGCCATCTAACAGTCTAGCTATGTTTTGATGTTGCAGATTTGCAAGTGTTTGTCTTTCGATTTGGAATCGCTTTAGCAAATATTCAGAAGTTATTCCGTGCTTTAAAATTTTAATCGCAACTTTTTGTTCAAACTCTTTATCATTACGTTTACCGGTATAAACAATTCCCATTCCACCAACACCAGCTTCACCATCGATAATATAGTTTCCTATTTGCTTGCCAATATAAGGATCAACAAAACTATTTTTATATTGCTCTACAATTGTTAATGGTTCTTCAAGAAAATCTTTTGTGTTTTCAAATGAGTTGAATAATGATTGAACTTCTTTTTTAAGCCCAAGATCGTTTGCACATTTTTTAGTTAAATATAATTCTCTTTCTTCAGCACTTAAAAATGATGCTTCATCAAAAAGCTCTCTAACTTTATTTAATCTATCTTGATTCAAAAAAAATATTTTGTTTGATTAGTTATTTGCGATTTCTCTGTAGAGCCATGCTTTAGCAAAGTTCCAATCACGCTTTGCTGTAGCAGGAGAAATGTTTAGTACTTCTGCAGTTTCTTCAATTGTAAGTCCTGAAAAATATCTTAACTCAACAATTTTGCTGGATCGTTCCTCGAGTGATTCGAGTTTCTTTAGTGCTTCATCGAGCGCAAGAATCTGATCATCAGTTTTTTCTGATACCTCAAATATTTCTTCGAGCGGAATGCTTCCTTTTCCTTCGCCACGTTTTAAGGATTTTCTTTTTCTTGCATGATCAACAAGAATTTGCCGCATAGATTGAGCTGCTATCCCAAAAAAATGTGCACGATTTTGCCATGAAATATTTTGATCGCCTATTAGTTTGATGTATGCTTCATGAACCAGTTCAGTTGTTTGAAGTGTGTGATTCCTATATTCATCTCGCAAATACTTTGATGATATTTTTCGTAGTTCATTGTAAACATGAGGAAGTAGTTCATCAACTGCATCTTTTTTTCCGTTGATACAATCTTCTAGTAATAAAGTAATTTGATGAGCCGAAAGATCATGCATAAATTAAATTGGAATATTGTTAAGACCTGATGAATTCAGGGTTGAAAATAGGAGATAAAGTCTGGCTTGTCAATAGGTACGATTAAAAAGTAAACAAATATCACACTCGTTAAATTATTAAGGTTTGGTCCAAATATTTTTATCGATAATCATTTTTGAATAAGTATCTGTCTTGTCTTTTTGCCCAAGCTTTGTATAAAGCGTGACAATAAATTCTAAAGTTTTTTGAATTGATTCACTTGAGTTTTTAGTTAGTGCTTGCAAACCATTATAACTTTCTATTAAGTGCTTTTCTGCTTCAGGATATTTGCCTGAATTTAAATATGTTTGACCAAGAAGCGATTGACAAGTAAGAGTCATTTTATTTTTGGCACCTAATTCTCTTTTTCTTATCAGGTAAGATTTTTCTAAGTAAAAGACACTCTTATTAAAACTTTTCATTCCGTCTAAAATTCTTCCGTACCACATATATGTTCTACTTAAACTAATATTTTCAGAATCATAATTCTTTAATCCAACCTCTATTGATTTCTTCATAAATATTTCTGCACTATCGTATTTACCTAAATTAAAAAATGTGCTTCCAACATTGGAATAAGGTTGAATAAGATCCGGATGACTATCACCGAGTATTGTTCGTTTAATTTCCAATGATTCTTTTAACAACGGCAATGCTTTTTGATGATCTTCTTTATAAATATTAATAAATGCAAGATTATTTAAACTGCTTGATACACGAAGATGATTGGTTCCAAAATGTTTTCTAAAAACTCTTAGACTTTCTTTATAAAGTTTTTCAGCTTCATCAAGTTTATTTAGGGTGTGATAAGAAGTTGCAAGATTATTCTTTATCATCGCCACTTCATGATCTTCAGAACCTTTTATTGATTCGGCAATCTTTAAAGATTCTTCTGTAAACTTTTCAGATTTTTCAATATTTCCTTGATCTGCTAAGAAAGTACCGTAAGCATCAAGTATTAGTGCAGTTTGAAAAGATGGAGTTGTTTCAATCGATTTTAATAGCGAAAGTGATTGTTTAAAATATTTTTCAGCTTTTTCGTAATCTCCTTTGTAATGATAGATTAATGCTAATGATTTTAAACTTGTAGCAGACTCAACACTATGATTTCCAAAAACTTTTTTAGTTATAAAATCTGCTTTTAATAATTCTGTTTCAGCTGAATCATACACGCCAATATTCTGATATGTATTAGCGAGCATCGTTCTTATTTCAGCTTCTATTTCAGGATAATCACTTAACTCCCTTGATAATTTTTGCGAAGCATCAGTAATTACATCAATCACCTTTACTTCACTTCCGTCTTTTAAAGGATCTGGAGAAGAAATCATTTCAAGTAAAAAAGATTTAATTCGATTTGATTTATCTGCTTCAAGTTTTGCAATATCTCTTTCTTTAGCCGCGATATATCCTTGCCACAGAACTCCAGCTAATCCAAGGTTTATCAGAATAAAAATTATAGAAACAGGAATTACAATTGCTTTATTTCTTCTAAAAAATTTTTTAGTTCTATAAACAAATGAATCTTGATGAGCCTTTACTGGGCGATAGTTCAAATATCGTTTTATATCTTCAGCAAAATGTTCAACTGATGAATATCTTCTTGATACTTCTTTTCTAATTGCCATCGATACTATTTTATCGAGATCGCCCTTTAATCTTTTATGGATTTTTTCATTTGTTTCTTCAATGTTGCTGCATATTGAAGGATTTTTACTTTCACCAATCTCATTTAAATTTTCGTTGTATTTCCTAATTACAATTTCACTTGGTTTTATTGGTTCGGTGTTAGTAATAATTTTACTGATATCAGTGGGAAACATACTTTTAATCTTGTAAGGATTATGACCAGATATAATTTTATAAAGCACTATACCAAGAGAATAAACATCACTAGAGGTTGTTATTGATTCGCCTTTGATTTGTTCAGGGCTTGCAAATTCAGGTGTTAAATTCCACATGCCTTGCTGAGTTATAGTTTCAAATCTCTCTTCATCAGCAGAAAGTATTTTAGCAATTCCAAAATCAAGCAGTTTAGGCTCACCATCTTTTGTGATTAATATATTACTTGGTTTCAAATCTCTATGTACAACAAGATTCTGATGTGCGTATTGAACAACGGCAGCAACTTTTAGAAATATATCCAATCTTTCGTTTATACTTAAATTATTTTTATCACAATATTCATCAATCGGAATTCCCTCAATATACTCCATCACCAGGAATTGAATACCGTCATCAGTTATTCCGCCATCGAGAAGTTTAGAAATATTTGGATGATTAAGATTTGCCAAAGTTTGTCTTTCTGCCTGAAACCTTTTTATAACAGTTGATGATGAAACTCCGGGATTAATAATTTTAACAGCAGCTTTTTGTTTTACATGGTCATCACGCAAGCCAAGATAAACCAAACCCATTCCACCACGAGCAATTAATTTATCAATCTTATACTTTCCAAAAGTTTTGCCGATAAACAGATTTGAATTATCAGCGATAGGTTTATAAGGAATTATTGAATCTTCAAGAAAATTATCTGAAGTATTGTGAGCAGAAATTAAAGTTAGAATCTCATTTTTTAATTCGGCTGTTTTGCAAATTTCGTTTAAATATTTTTCTCTTTCTAATTGATCAAGTTCAATCGCTTTGTAAAAAATTGTTTTTATTTCCGCCCAGATATTCTTATCCATTATATACTCAGATACTTAAATTGATTTTACTTGAATAGATATTTTAGATACAATTAGTTATGCTCAAAACAAGATTAGTAATTTTAAGCTTAAGTGTAAAGTCTGAAGTAAAAAATATTACCATTAAAAAGACTCTAAACTTTTCAAAAAAAAATAAAAGCTTAGAGTCTTGAAGAAAATATAGGTTATATCACTTAAGTAAAATCATTTTTCTTGTTTCAACAAAGTTTCCTGCATTTAAACGATAGAAATAAATTCCACTTGTAAGATTAGACCCATTCCATTCGTAATTGTATTTACCGGCATTAAGTTCTTCAGAAATTAAAACATCAACTCTTTCACCGGTAACACTAAAGATTTCTAAAGTTACATAACCTGAGTGTGGCAATGCAAATTGAATATTTGTACTTGGATTAAATGGATTTGGATAGTTTTGTGATAAACTAAAATCATTTACTATTTCACCATCATTAATTTCCTCAACATCTAAAACACCAACACTATCTATAACGAGAGTAATATTGTTTGAGTTTTTAATTACTGATAAGTAAAGTCCATCTTGAATATCTAAAGAGACGAAATTACTATCAATTGTTCCAGATGTATTTAGAATTATAAAACTATTACCATCATTGGAACAAATCCATTTGCAACTCTAACTTTAAGTGAACCATTTAATGTTGCATTACCTGAAACATTTAATTGATCATACTCTGTTCCTGCTGTCAATCCGCCAAGTTGAATATCAAGGACTCCGGTTGAAGAAGAAACAAAATTACCTACGTATGAAAGCACTCCAATATTGCTTCCTGGTTCTATGTTTCCATTATTAATAAATGATGTTGGAACATCAATACTGGCATTACCTTTAATGATTGCGCCAGGATCATTTGAAAAGTTTGTAGTTGACATTGTGAATTCTAACTCTCCTGAAGCAGCATCAATAACTCCTCCATTTTGATTGTAGAATTTCCACCATGAATTCATTTGGGTAACATCATTTCCTCCGCTTTTACGAAATGTTCCTGTATTATAAAAAGTTCCTCCAGATCCAGTTCCGCCTGAAAAATCAGCATCAGTTAAAATTTCAAAAAGTGAGCGATTATCTACAATTGAGTTTCCATTTATCCCAAAAGTTGTATTAGATTCTTGTTTTATTGTTCCAAGATTTAATAGTGTTGTCCCGCCACGAAGAGATAAAATTGGAGTTGGATCAACTAGTTCAGGTACTAAACGCAATAGTGATCCGCTAGAAATTGTTAATGTTCCTCCACCTGTTATAACACCAGTACTAAACTGAAACCCTGTTTCCTGGAAATCAAATACCACACCTGAACTATCAATATTTATTGTAGAACCAGAAAGTCCAACAACTCCGAATGGGGAACCAGAAAGAGTACCTTTAAAATTTTGAGTATGGGAAAGGAAACTTAGTTTTGCACCTGTTGAAGCATTGTAGTATCCATTTTCAAATGTACCATCGCATTGAAATTGTAAATCACCCGAGGTTACTTCAATAGTTCCACTTTCATTCTGAAAATTCAACCCATACTGAAATAAAGTTATATCGATTCCGCCACTTTTTCTAAAGATACCTGTTGAAGAATTTAGGAAAGTTCCGCCACTAAAAGATTCTATTACAAAGTCTGCATCAGATTGCATATCAAATAATCCTTCATTCTGGATAACTGATAATCCGCGAACTGAAATATTTGAAGAACCAACACAAGTAATAGTTCCTTGATTTATAACAGTTATACCTTCATAAAATCTATGTATCTCCGGAGTTGCATCAGTATCAATAATTAATTTTGCACCAGGATTAATTATTAGTTTACTATTAATATTTCCAGTACCATTTACCCCATTGCCACCATCAAATTCGCCATCATACCAAACTGCGCTATCAGTGATTGTTAAAGTTGGATCAACTCCTTCAAAATTAATATTACCATCAATAATTGTAAATCCTGCAATAATATGCTGATCACTAGTAATAGTAATAGACTTATTTTCAATTACAATATGATCTCCTGGTCCCGGTACTCCAACTGGCAACCAAATATTTGGATTTCCCCATTCACTGCTCGAGGTTATTAATGTGTAAGTTGTTTGTGAATAAATAAATGATTGAAAAAGGATAAGACAACCGAGAATTGTAAGTTGTACCAGTTTCATAAAGACTCCGTTTTATTAAATGATTTTAATTTTCTTGCTTCTACAAGTACATGCGTAGAAATTGAAAAACGGGGTCAAGGGGGGGGGGGGGGGGGGGGGGGGGGGGGGGGGGGGGGGGGGGGGGGGGGGGGGGGGGGGGGGGGGGGGGGGGGAGGGGGGGAAGGGGGGGGGGGGGGGGGGGGGTGGGGGGGGGGGGGGGGGGGGGGGGGGGGGGGGGGGGGGGGGGTGGGGGGTTTGGTGGGTGCATTGCAATAAGTATTGTTTGAGATGAAGGAATTAGTTAGAGAAAAAATAATTGCCTGATTAAATTTGAAGAGAAATGTTTTATTTAAGATTTACCAAGTTCTCTAAACAACCAGGATTTTGCTAAACTCCATTCACGTTTAACAGTAGAAGCAGAACAGTTTAAAACTTTTGCGGTTTCTTCAACATTTAATCCTGCAAAAAATCTAAGTTCAACAACTTTGCTTAAATCAGGATCAAATACTTCAAGTTTTTTCATAGCTTCATCAAGTGCAATAATATCTTCTTCAGTTTCAAAAACAATTTCTTTGGCACTATCGAGTGAGAGATGTGTTTTACCTTCACCTCTTTTTTGTGAGTTTCGCTTTCTTGCGTAATCAACAAGAATCTGTCTCATAGAATTTGCAGCAATTCCAAAAAAGTGTGCACGATTCTGCCAATTAATTTCATGTCCGCCAACTAATTTTATGTATGCTTCGTGAACAAGTTCTGTAGTTTGCAATGTGTGATTACGATATTCATCATGTAAATATTTTGATGAAATTCTTCTTAGTTCATTATAAACAATCGGAAGCAATTCATTTACTGCATTTTTATTTCCACTAACACAATCTTCCAGTAACAGCGTAATATTCTGTTGTGATAAATCAGGCATAAAATATTTATGATTAATTTTAGAAAGCGGAATTCAGGGTTGAAAATAGGAGATAAAGTCTGGCTTGTCAATAGTTACTTGTTAGAAACAATAAATTTGGATTGATCCATTTTCTAAGATTAGGTTTTTAGATTTTAGATAAAGTCGGGGAAATTACTTTCCCCGAAAATGATTACTTCATTAAAACCTTTCCGCCGCATTACTAACGAAGGAGGATCATTTTTTTAGAATCAACAAAACTTCCGATAGTAAGTTTGTAAAAATAAATTCCGCTGGATAGAGAGTTTGCATTAAAGTTTATTTCATAACTTCCTGCATTTCTGAACTCATCAACAAGAGTAGCAACTTCATTTCCAAGTACATCATAAACCTTTATTGTTTGATGACTGGTGACTGAAGACTGCCAACTTATTTTTGTACTAGGATTAAACGGGTTTGGATAGTTTTGCTCTAAAGATATTTGGTCAGGAATTATTTTTTCATCAACTGAAGTAGGTGATGAAGTAGTAAATGACCAGGTTTCTGACCATTCACTAACTCCGTTTAAATTTTCTGAACGAACACGCCAATAATATTTTTGATCATAAGGAAAGGCAACAGATTTAATGTTCTCGATGTAAAGATTGTTTCCAAAAAATGTTGTATCTCCATTGCCTGAATATAAAAGGAAATAAAAACTATTAAACATAGAATCTGTACTAACCTGAAATCTTGTTAAACTGTAATTTAATTTTTCCCACTCAAAATCAATAACGATTTCTTCAATATTAGAATTGTTTGATGGATAGATTTGTTGCGGTGTAGTGGGTACAGTAATCTGTGATAACCAGTCAGTTTCTATTTTATAAATAGAACCATTATAAATTGGAGCAGAGACAAATGAATGAGAACAAAGCCATCCGTTATTCAAATCCGAAAAGAAAATATCTTCAAAATCTAAACTATCTTCTTCAAAAATTGGTGTCCACGTATCTCCAAAATCATCAGAATAAACGATAGCGTTATAACCAACTCCAAAACCAGAAACCCAACAATGGTTAGCTATTGTTTGAATGTTGGATATGAAAGTTAATGGGATAAATTTTTTGTGCCAGGTATTTCCACCGTCTGAAGTTGATAAAATTTTGCCACCAATGTATCCCGCAACTCCATTTAGCTCATCTGAAAATGATATATCCCAGATTGGATGACTGAAGATAGAATCACTAAAAACTATATTCCAATTACCGCCTCCATCAATAGTTTTATAAATCTTTGTTGAATTTTCTGAAACAATAAATCCAACAGAAGCATTAACCATATTAATTATTGGATTACCTTCTTCTAACGCTACTAAAGTTTTATTCCAGTTTAATCCACCATCAATAGTTTTTGCTAAATATAAGTTTTGAGGATATTCATTACCAACTGCAAATCCTAAAGTGTCATCAATGAATTGAACAGAACAATAATGGACATTATCCTGGTAATTCAAATTCCAGTTATCACCACCATCAGTAGTTTTGTAAATTCCATTAAATGCAGCGCAATATCCCAGATCATAACTCACAAAGCTTAATGAAGATGGCGATCCATCAATATTACTTTGTGTCCAGTTTTCTCCGCCATCAGTTGTTTTTAAAATAAAGGCTGGATCTGGATATTGATAGCCAGCAACAAATCCATAACTGGAATCAACAAAAAAAACTGAATTATAAAGCTGGTAAACGTCTGAGTGTTTTTGTACCCACTGTGCGTTAACAATACCGCCAATTATTAAAAATGAAACTAGTAAAAGATTTTTCATTTTTTTTATACCCTTTTAAGTTTTTTATGATGATGAAGAAACGCCATTATCGTGCCGAGAGGAATTGAATTTATAAGCCTAAATATCGTGAGAAATGTATAAAATAAGTAAAAATTACAGCTAACTTATACTAGTACCTAAAAAATTCTTGAACTTGATCCTGAACTTGAACTCATTCATACTCATCCCAGCTTTTCATTTTTAGTTCTGATGGCTTATAATTCTTGAGCGCTTTAACAAATCTTTTTGCAATTTGCACATTTGTAAAAAGTGCAATGTTCAAATCAACGGCTTTTCTTCGTATGATGTAATCACTGTCAAGTTCAACTTTTTCAGAAGTTTTAGGAATATTTATTACAAGATCAATTTCACCACTGCCCATATAACTTAATATGCTTGGTTCCTGGTTATCAAACGGACGGTAAAGAACTTCAACATCAAGTCCGCCATTTTCTTTATAAAATTCTGAAGTGCCTTTTGTTCCGTAAAATTTTAAACCCATCTTCTGCAGGATTTTTAATTCATCAATAAGTTCTGCTTTATTTTTTGGAGTTCCTGTTGAAAGTAAAACTCCCTTAGTTGGTACTCTTTGTCCGATTGCAAGCAAACTTTTCAAAAATGCTTCATTAAAATCATCACCCAAACAAGCAACTTCACCTGTTGATGACATTTCAACTCCGGTTACAGGATCAGAACCTTTTAATCGTGTAAAAGAAAATTGTGAAGCTTTAACTCCAACGTAATCAAGATCAAAAGAGGATTTATCAATTCTTGGAACTTTTTCTCCAAGCATTAAGCGTGTCGCAATTTCTATAAAATTTATTTTTAGAGTTTTAGATACGAATGGAAAACTTCGTGATGCACGAAGATTACACTCAATAACTTTTACTTCGTTATCCTTTGCAATAAACTGAATATTAAACGGCCCGGTAATTTCAAGCTTCTGAGCAATTTCACGAGTAATCATTTTTACTTTACGCATCGTTTCTAGATACGTTCGCTGAGGAGGAAGTACAATTGTTGCATCGCCGGAATGAACCCCGGCATTTTCAACATGCTCTGCAATTGCATAACAGAAAAGCTCACCTTCAGATGCAACTGCATCAACTTCAATTTCACGGGCATCGGTAATAAACTTGCTTATCACAACAGGATGTTCAGAATTAAGATCGGTTGCTTTTTTAAGATACATTTCAAGTTCATCTTTTGTAAGTACGATGCTCATTGCCGCACCGCTAAGAACATAACTTGGTCTTATCAAAACAGGATAACCAACACTCTCCGCAAAAACTTTTGCATCTGCAAGAGTGGTAACTTCATTCCATTCAGGTTGATCGACACCAATTCTATCAAGAATTTTTGAAAACTTATGTCGGCTTTCAGCGTTATCAATTTGTTCCGGAGAAGTTCCGATTATTTTTAATCCTGCATTGTGAAGTTTCATCGAAAGATTATTGGGAACTTGTCCGCCCATTGAAACTATTATTCCTTGCGGATTTTCTTTATCATAAATATCAAGTACACGTTCAAAAGTTAACTGCTCAAAATAAAGTTTATCGCAAATGTCATAATCCGTACTTACAGTTTCAGGATTGCAATTAATCATAATTGATTTGTAACCAGATTTGTTTACCTGGTTTACAGCATTAACACAGCACCAATCAAACTCAACTGATGAACCGATGCGATATGCGCCGCTGCCAAGCACAACTATCTGATCTTTTTCTCCGAGTGAAATATCATCTTCAACTCCGTGATAAGTTAAGTAGAGATAATTTGTTTGAGCAGGAAACTCTGCCGCCATTGTATCAATCTGTTTTACAACAGGAATTACATTTAATGATTTACGATACTCTCGTACTTCAAGTTCTTTTGTGTTTGTCTGCTTGCCGATTTGATAATCTGAAAATCCATTTTGCTTTAAATGCCGCATTAATTCAGTATCAACATTTTTTAATTTTTTATTTGCAATATGATTTTCAAGATCAACAATATTTTTCATCTTATACAAAAACCATTTTGTAATTTTTGTAAGATCGTGAATCTTATCAACAGAGTAACCTTGCTTAAGTGCAACAGCAATTGCAAAAATTCTTTTATCGGTTGGTTCAGATAATTCTTTATCAAGATTTGCAAAGTTCATGTCGTTGCCTACAAATCCCTGCATTCCAACATCAAGCATGCGAATAGCTTTTTGTAAAACTTCTTCAAAACTTCTGCCGAGCGACATTACTTCGCCAACTGATTTCATTTCTGAACCAAGTTGTGTACTAACTTGTTGAAATTTTTGTAAATCCCAGCGTGGAAATTTTAATGCAACATAATCAAGCGCTGGTTCAAAGTTTGCGGATGTTTCCTGCGTGATGATATTTACAACTTCATTTAGCGCATAACCCAGTGCAAGTTTTGTTGCGATGAATGCGAGCGGATAACCTGTTGCTTTTGATGCAAGTGCTGAACTTCTGCTTAATCGTGCATTCACTTCAATAATTCTATAATCTTCAGAATTCGGATCAAGGGCATATTGAATGTTACACTCACCAATAATTCCGAGATGGCGGATTAATTTTATTCCAATCGAGCGAAGTTTAAAATTTTCTTTTGCAGATAATGTTTGAACAGGAGCAATTACAACACTATCGCCCGTGTGTATTCCCATCGGATCAATATTTTCCATTGAGCAGATTGTAATACAATTATCATAATTATCACGAACAATTTCGTATTCAACTTCTTTCCAGCCGTAAAGAGATTCTTCAATTAAAATTTGTTTTGTAAATGAAAATGCACGCTTTGCTTTTTCAACTAATTCTTCTTTATTGTTTACAATTCCTGAACCTAATCCGCCAAGTGCATAAGCAATACGAACCATAACAGGAAAGTTGATTTCCTCAGCAACCTTTACTGCCTCATCCACGTTTTTTGCTGTTTTACTTCTTGCAATCTTTAATCCAACTTCCGCAACACGATCTCCAAATAATAATCTGTCTTCAGTATCTTTAATAGTATCAACTGGAGTTCCAAGAACTTTGATGTTATACTTTTCTAAAATTCCTTTGTCGTATAAATCAACTCCAACATTAAGTGCAGTTTGTCCACCGAACTGAAGTAAGATTGAATCAGGCTGTTCTTTAAGGATTATTTTTTCAACAAACTCAGTTTTAATTGGAACGAAATAAACTTTATCCGCAAAGTATTCTGATGTTTGAATCGTTGCAATGTTAGGATTGACGAGTACAGTTGTAATTCCATCTTCCTTAAGTGCTTTTATAGCTTGCGAACCGGAGTAATCAAACTCACCTGCTTGCCCGATTTGCAAAGCACCGCTGCCAAGAATTAAAACTTTTTTTGGTTTACCTTTTTTAATCATTTCATTTCTCTCACTTTGTCATGCTGAACCTGCCTGTCGACAGACAGGCTTGTTTCAGCATCTTTCTATTATAATCAGAGATCCCGAAACGAGTTCGGGATGATGCTATTATCATTTAAGTGCTCTAACAAACATATCAAATATAAATTCGCTGTCGTCTGGTCCGGGAGAAGCTTCCGGGTGAAACTGCGAAGCAAAAAATGGTTTTGAAATATGAATGATCCCTTCATTTGTTCCGTCATTATCGTTTACAAACCATTCCCGCCAATCTTGTGCTAAAGTTTTTGCATCAACAGCATAGCCATGATTTTGTGATGTAATATAACAGCGCTTTGTTCCAAGTTCATTACAAGGCTGGTTGTGACCACGATGACCATATTTTAATTTGTAGGTATCAGCTCCTGCCGCAAGAGCAAGTATCTGCGAACCAAGACAAATCCCAAGAATTGGTTTGTGAAATTGCATTGCAATCTTCGCATGCTCAATAGTTTTTTTATTTAATTTTGGATCACCGGGACCATTTGAAATTACAATTCCGTTTGCATCCATTGTTGTAAAATCATAATTGTAAGGCACGCGGATAACAGTAATATCTCTACCAAGAAAAGCACGAATTATATTATTCTTTGTTCCGCAATCCACAAGAATTATTTTTTGTGAACCAGCTTTGTACTCAACAACTTCTTTAACACTAACTTCTGCAACAAGATTTGTTTTGTTTGGATCTTGAAATCCAACATCAGCTTTTTCATCAATAATGATTTTACCAAGCATTGTTCCTTTATCACGAAGTTTTCTTGTCAACATTCTTGTATCAATTCCATATATGCCGGGAATTTTTTCTTCAATCATCCAATCAGATAAAGAACGTTTTGCACTCCAATGTGAATACTCAAACGAATAATCAGTAACAATTAAAGCACGGCAATGAATATTATCTGATTCAAAATTTTTAAACAATCCATCTTCTTTTTCTTTAGATGGAATTCCATAATTTCCGATAAGCGGATATGTGCAAACTAAAATTTGTCCACGGTAAGACGGATCAGTCATTGTTTCGGGATAGCCAACCATTCCGGTATTAAACACAACTTCACCGTTGGTATTTCCTTCAAATCCAAAACTGTAACCGGCAAACTCAGTTCCGTCTTCAAGGATTAGTTTAGCTTTTGTTTTTTGTTTATTCATATAGTTACACAGTTCAATTAAAATATTTTTAAATTGTTTTATGGGTTTTTTTCCCCCCCCCCCCCCCTTTTTTTAAAAGGGGGGGGGGTTTAAATAAAAAATTCTTCCTTTTTTTGGGGGGGGGGGGGGGGGGTTTTTTTTTTTCCAAAAAAAAAATTTTTTTTTTTTTTTTATTTTATGGGGGGGGGTGTTTTTTTTTTTTTTTTTTTTTTTAAAAAAAAAAAAAAAAACCCAAAAATTCATAATTTTGTCTCGTTCAGCATCTTTTAATTTTTCGTATTGATGTATTTGACCATCAATTTCAATAACAACAAAACAATAAAATCACAGATATAAAAGGTTTTTTTCCCGGAAAAAAAAAAAATGTTGGTGTTTTAAAAAATTTTTTCCCCCCAAATTTTTTTTTCCCACCCACCCCCCCACGGGGTTTTTTTTTTTTTTTTGTGTTTTTTTTAAATTTTTCAAAAAAACTTTAAAAAAAAAAAATTTTTTTTTTTTTTGTAAAAATTTTTTTCATAAAAAAAAAAAAATATTAAAAAAAAAAAAAAAAAAAAAAAAAAAATTACACTTTGGTGAAAAAAATAGCCACTCCAAAAGTGGCTAAAACTTCAAATCATACTAATATTTTTAAATAGTTTTTGAGCAATGGCATTCTTATTTTTATGCACAAATATATGATATTCTGAAATAAATCCGATAGTCAATTTCTAAATTCAAGTAAAAAAAAGTATTTGATAATACTATTTATCCTATAAATCGACTGATAATGAAAGAATCAAAAAAAATATTATTACTAGTAATTGCGGTTTTACTGTTTTGTATAATTTCAATAAAACCCCAAACGCAGTTAGATTCATTAAAAAATGCTCTTTCTAAAAGCGAAGGCAAACAAAAAGTAAAACTATTAATAAAAATTGGTTACTTTCTTTCCTCTGAAAATCCAAAAGAAGCTATTACTTATCTTGATGATGCTATTACACTTGCAGAACAAACAAATAACAAATGGAACAAAGCTGATGCTTTATTTAACAAGGGTGTGGCACTCTGGCACCTTGGCGAAATAAAGCAATCTGATGAATATTATGCTCAAGCTATTCCTATTTATGAGCAGTTTAATGATTCATCAAGCCTGATAAAAGTTTTTAACTCGCAGGCAATTAATCATCAGATGAAAGGTAATGTTGATTTAGCCTTTGAAACATTTTTGCATTCACTTGATTACGCAAAAAAGATTGGGGATAATGGAACAATTCTAAATACACTATTAAACATCGGAATTATGTATGATAACGTCGGGAATTTTGATAAATGTTTAAGCTATTATTTAGAAGCTCTAAAATATGCTGATGGAAATGATAAAGCCTCGTTAGCATTGTTGCAAAGCTATATTGCAGAAGTTTACTTAAGTATAAAAGATTTTACAAAAGCAGAAGAGTTTCTTAATAAAGCAATTGAAAACTCTAAACTTTCTAATGATACTAATAGTCTTATTTGGGCATACTCAAGTTTAGGCGAAATACAACTTGATAAAAAAAATTATAAAGCTGCGGAAAATTATTTTAAACAATCGTTAGAACTTTCACAAAAATCTGAATTTAAACTTGAAGTAATACACTCATTAACTGACCTTGGAAAATTTTATAGTACAACAAATAATCTTGCACTTGCTGAAAAGTATTTAGGCAAAGCAGCCATATTAGCTAATGAGATAAAATCTTTGAACGATCTTGTTGTTATTTATGGGGAGCTTTCTTTGTTAAATTCCAAAACCCAGAATTATAAAAAAGCATTTGAGTATCATAAACAGTATAAAGAATTTAGTGATAGTTTATTCGCAATTTCAAACACACAGCAAATTGCTGAACTTGATGCAAAGTATGAGTTGAAACAAAATGAAAGGCAAACAGATCTTCTAAAAAATGAAAATGAATTACAAAAAAAAGTAATTAACTCTCAAAAAATAATTGCTCTTGTTATAGCTGTTTTATCAATTGCATCAATCATATTTATCTGGTTGTTGTTAAGAAACAGAAATAAAATTTTAAAAGCCAATAATTTGCTTTTACAAAAGAATGATGAAATTGAAAATCAACGAAATGAAATTAGCCAGAAGAATGAAGTTCTTGCCGGATTAAATGCAACAAAAGATAAATTTTTCTCAATCATTGCACACGATTTGCGAAATCCAATTGCTGCGTTTGTAAATATTTCTGATTTGCTTGAACAGGATTATGACAAACTAAGTGAATCAGATAAAAAAGAAATTATTGGGCAGATGAATTTGTCATCCAAAAATTTAATAATGCTTTTGGAAAATCTTCTTACCTGGGCAAGATTATCTAACGATAAAATTGATGTTTTTACTGAAAAGATAATCATATCTGATATTGTTGAAGCATCGGTTTATCCTTATTTGCAAGCAGCACAAAATAAAAAAATTAAAATCACTACAGATGTTCCGAAAAATATTTTGATAGCCACTGATAGATTTATTTTTCAGGCAATTCTTGGTAACCTTATAAACAATGCAATTAAATTTTCAAATCAGCATAGTGATATTAATGTTATGCTTTATGTTAACCAGAACAGTTATGACTTGATTGTGAAAGATCATGGAATTGGTATTGAAGAATCACAACTAAGAAATATTTTTGTACTCGGTAAAGTTTCTACTGGCAGAGGAACAATGGGTGAATCTGGCACGGGACTGGGGCTGGTTTTAGTTAAAGAACTTGTTGAAAAAATTAACTGGCACATTGATGTAAAGAGTAAAGTTAATGCTGGCACTGAGTTTATAGTTTCAATACCAAAAGCAAATGATATTTTATCTTGATGATGATTTAATCATAATAATTTGAATTTGACAATCTTATTTCTGATTTTTGCACATAAATGATAGCAACAAAACACAAATCCAAATTTTGAATATTATTTTATCGTTTCATACAAAAAAAAATTTCAGTTCTCATCTAATCTTTATATCAAGTTATAGTAAAAATTATTTTATCTAAAAGAGATTATATGCCTGCAAAAAAAATCGACCCAACAAAAAAAACTCCTAAAACATTTGTGCTTGATACAAATGTAATTCTGCACGATGCCGATTCAATAAAAATGTTTCAGGAAAATGATGTTGTTGTACCTTTAACCGTTATTGAAGAACTTGATCACTTTAAACGAGGAAGTCAAGTTATCAACTTAAATGCACGTGAGTTTGCTAGAACTCTCGATTCGATGACTGGTTCTGCATTGTTTAATGGTGGAATTTCGATGGGAAAGGGAAGAGGCAAACTAAGGATTGCAATATTAAAAGGATTAGCTCCCGCAATTCGGGATGTTTTTAAAGATGATACACCAGATCATCGTGTGTTAAGTGTTGCTTATGAATGGCAGGAAAAGTTAAAAGGTAAATCTCAGGTAATTCTTGTTACTAAAGATGTTAACCTTAGAATGAAGTCGAAAGCTCTGGGAATACTTGCCGAAGATTATACAACCGATAGAGTTAAAAGCATAGAAGAACTTTACAGCGGTAAAGGAATTATTGAGGATTTTGATGATAATGTTCTTATAAATTTATTTCAGCCACCTTATGAAGTTAACGCCAGTAAGTTTTTGAAAAAACTAAATGGTGAAGCATTCCCAAATAAATATTTCATTCTTAAAAATCAGTTTAGATCAGTTCTTGCGCATCTTGATTCTAACAAAGAAAAATTAATTAAGATTGATAAGACTACTGTTTACGGAATTACTCCACGCAATGCAGAACAAACATTTGCAGTGAACGCTTTAATCAATCCAGAAGTTAGACTTGTTTCTATGACTGGGAAAGCCGGAACAGGAAAAACATTGTTGGCTCTTGCGAGTGCTTTGCAGGTTAAAAAAAATTACAGGCAAATATTTATTGCGCGTCCGATTGTTCCATTAAGTAATAAAGATATTGGATATTTACCTGGTGATGTTGAAAGCAAACTCGCACCATATATGCAGCCCTTATGGGATAATTTAAAAGTTATTCAGGATCAATTTCCGGAAAATGATAAACAGCATACTGCAATTGATACGATGATTAAAGATGAAAAACTTGTCATCGAACCTTTATCATACATACGCGGCAGAAGTTTGCAAAGAATATTTTTTATTGTTGATGAAGCACAAAATCTTACTCCGCACGAAATTAAAACAATTATTACTCGTGCAGGCGAAGGAGCAAAAGTTGTATTCACCGGAGATATTTATCAAATAGATCATCCATATCTTGATGGACAATCAAACGGACTTTCGTATCTTATCGATAGATTTAAAGGACAAAAATTATACGCTCATATCAATCTAGAAAAAGGTGAACGATCTGAGTTAGCAGAATTGGCAAGCAATCTCTTATAAAGGAACAAAATGAAAAAAGTAAAATTTATTTTAGCTGGATTTCTATTAACAACATTATTTGGTGGATGTTTACAGGTAGATACAAAAGTAAATGTAAACAAAGATGGAAGTGGTACAATTGAAGAAACTGTTTTAATGAAGGATGCTGTGATCCAGATGTTTAAGGAATTTGCAGTAATGTTTGATTCAACAAAGAGCGAAGATTTTCAGATGTTTAAGGAGGATGAACTAAAAACTAAAGCTGTAAATTATGGCGAGGGTGTTGAATATGTTTCTGGTGAAAAATTTTCAATTGAAGGTTATGAGGGATACAAAGTTGTATATTCATTTAAAGACATAAACAAGATAAAACTTAGCCCAAGTCCGGATGATAAAGTTCCTTTTGGTGATGATATGGGTGCTGAAGTAAGTAAAGAAAAAGCAGTGGATGATTATCTTAAGTTTAATTTTACTAAAGGAAATCCTTCAACTTTAGTTATTAATTTTCCAAAACCACAGGCAGAGGTTGATTCTGTTTTAGAAGATAATGAAGCTGTTCAGGATTCAGCATTTAATGAAGATATGAATGACAAATTAACAGAAATGTTTGATGGTTTGAAAATGAAACTCGTGATTAATCTTAATGATGATATTGATGAAACGGATGCTTCTTTCGTAGATGGTAATCAAGTTACTGTTATGCAGGTTGATTTTTCTGAAATTTTAAAACACAAAGATGTAATGGATAAACTGCAAAAAAGTAAACCAGAAACAATGGAACAATTCAAAGAAGCAGTTGGAGATATTGAAGGAATTAAAGTTGAGTTTAAAGATAAAATAACAATCAAGTTTTAGTAAATAAAAACAGAAAGGAAACACGTGAGATATTTAGTAACGCTTTTAGCATTTGTAATTACTTTTAATAGTTATGCACAATCAGAAAAATTTGGGAGAGAAATTTCGCTAACTGAAAAAACAAGCATTTCAAAAATATTAACTGCACCGGAAGATTTTGTTGGCAAAACAGTTTTGGTTGAAGGTGAAATACTTGATGTTTGCGCTATGGCTGGCTGTTGGATGGAATTAAAAAGTGATGCTGAAAATCAAAAAATAAAAATTAAAGTTAAAGATGGTGATATTGTTTTTCCTGTTGAAGCAAAGGGAAAAAATGCTGTTGTTGAAGGAACAGTTTATAAAATCGATTTAACAAAAGAAGAAGCACTTGAATATTATGAACACGTTGCGGCTGAACAAGGAACTGAATTCGACCCCGCAACTGTAACGGGTCCAATTACTTTTTACCAGATAAAAGGACTTGGTGCAGAGATAAAATAAATTTTAGATATTTATTTAAAGGCTCGAAAGAGCCTTTTTTTATTTTAAATGTAAATATTTCATTTACTATTTGCTCACAAATCTTAATTCTTCATTATACATTGATAATTGTATATTGTAAATTTCAAAATGAAATTTGAACCGTCTTATATAAAACTTCTGCAAAACAGCGAACTTAAAATTCGTGCAGATAAAGCTTATGATAATCTTTCATCTTGCACTAGTTGTCCGCGTGATTGTAAGGTAAATCGTATTGAAAATGAATTAGGAATTTGCTCAAGCGGACATTTACCAATCGTATCTTCTTATACTCCACATTTTGGCGAAGAACCTGTTTTATCAGGGACAAATGGAGCGGGAAATATTTTCTTTGGTAACTGTAATCTAAAATGTATTTACTGCCAGAATTTTGAAATAAGCCAGAATCCTAAAATTGAAAGACAAAAAGAAGTTACTCATAATAGATTAGCAGAAATTATGATTGAGCTTCAAAACAAATCTTGCCACAACATTGGACTTGTTTCCCCGACACATTTTTCTGCAACAATTCTAAAATCAATTTATTTAGCCGCACAAAAGGGACTTAACATTCCAATTATCTATAACACAAATGGATATGATTCTGTTGAGATGTTAAAACTTTACGATGGAGTAATCGATATTTATCTGCCTGATCTTAAATATGGTAACAATGAGTACGCAAAAAAATATTCTTTAGTTGATAATTATTTTGAAAAAACTAAAGAAGCATTAAAAGAAATGTTTTCCCAAGTTGGAGATGAACTAGTTTACAATGGCAATGTTGTAGTGCGTGGATTAATTATCAGACATCTTATTCTGCCAAATGATTTATCAGAAACAGAAAAAGTTTTTAAATTTGTTGCGGAAGAGCTAAGCCCAAAAATTCACATCTCACTTATGTCACAGTATTATCCAACAAACAAAGCTAATAAAGATATTTTAATTGATCGTGCTATAAGAAATTCTGAATACGAAAAAGCAATTCAGTTGTTAGAAAAATATGGTTTGCACAATGGATGGGTACAGGAAATGGAAAGTGCAAATAATTACAAACCACATTTTAATGAAGACAGATTAAATCCATTTAATAATTAAATTGTATCTCAGATTGCACGACAAAATTATTATTACAATATTTTCATTTAGAATTCCCAATCATCTTAACATCAATTATGAAAAAGATTTTCTCTCTTTTGTTCGTGCTATTTATTTTATCGTTTGAATTAATAACTACAAAAGCTTGGGTTTATCCTGAACATAGAGATATAGTTTTACTCGCTATTCAAAATCTTAATCCTGGGTACCGAAGCATACTTGATAAGCTCTGGAGTGAAGCAAGAATTGGTTATGAATTCAGATTAACAGAATCTGTAATTGACGCTACACAAACAACAAACCCAACTCATCTTGACTATGCGTCTTTTCCAGCAATTGCCGGGGATCATTCAACTTCCGCACAAAATATGCTTTATAATATTTTACAAACAAACTGGATCTTAGATGTTGCTGATATCACGGCTAAATTAAAAATAGATATTGCAAATTCAACTGATAGAAATATGCGTGTTAATGCTTTGCGTAACTCGGATATTCGTTTGCAAACTGCTGATCCTGATTATGCTACTCGAGCTGGACACAATAATGTTCATTTTCTACTTTCATTATTTACTCCAAATGAAAACTCAACCGAATATGCTTTTGAGTGCATAAAAGAAGGCGCAGAATTAAATGCGCTGGCTATATATGTCTGGTATCATTATAGTGCTCTTAAAAAAATGAATAAGATTGCAACAGGAAACTTAACACAAACCGAACGTTCTGAATTAATTCTTGCTGCGCTTGCTGATGAAGGATTTGCTCTTCACTTTTTAGAAGACATTTTTGCTGCGGGGCATGCTGCAGGAACCTGGGGCGATGCATCACAGCAAAAAGGAACACACGATTACTATAATGAACATGGGCTTAAAACAACTACGTGGTCCGGTAAAAGTATTATACTCACTGGCGATGCCTGGATGAGAAATGTGGATGCTGAATTTGCAGCATCAGTTATAAAATTAAGTCTTGAGCAGTTAATTGATGCATCGCAAAAAAAGATTTTTGTGAATACTGATTACGATACTCAAGTAAATTCTTTACCAGAGAATTTTGATATTTCACAAAATGAATTTATGCCATCACAAAAATTTGATCATAAGTTTATGGAAATATTAGCTCCAATTTTACATGATACACCTATTCCTGGTTTGGTAAAAGGATTAGGTGAATTACCACGATTTAGAGCAGAGCTTGGTCCATTCTTTGGATTCTCTCCATCAATAAAGCTTACAGCAATAAACGGTGGTTTTGGTTTAAAGCAAAAAACAGTTGGAGTAATCGGCGGACTTGAAGGTTCAGTGCGGTTTGGTTTAGGTTTAGATGGGATACTTAATGAAGCAAGTGATGGTTTAGTTTTTCTTGATGTTGGATGGCGCCAGGATGGTTCTTCATCTGTAGGAATTATTGCTGAACAGGGAACAGAAAATTATGGATCTTATTTAGCAGCCATTCCCGGTAGATCCGGATTCTCTGCACGTTTAAGATTACCATTTTTTATTGTGCCGGGTGATTTATTAATTGCCGGTCCAATCTTATTATTATTGTCGCCAAAAGATTTAGCAGAAATGGCTGTGATTGCTGCAAACGGTGGATTGATTCCATGGCATCTTGGAATGGCAACTCCGATTGGGAGATTTCAAATTGTACTCGGACGTGAAGCAGCAGTTTATTTATTTGGAAGAACAAAACAACGTGATGCAATTTTTGTTTTTAGTGAAAACGGAGATTTAAATTTTATTTCTTATCGATCAACACAAATTGAATTTCCCTTTCTCGAGTATAGACCTTCAAGATCATTTTCTACTGATCAAAGTTCTACATTGCTTATTCAGTTTTATGGTGGAGTTGATATCCCGCATAATTTAATCTCACTCGAAGCAGATAATCCATCAGTTCCTAAATTAGAAAACATCTGGTATCTGGGTGCCAGAGTGGTTTTTGATTGGCGGCATTATTTTGAACTTTAGTAAAATTAACTTTAAAAGAATATGGTAACCTGTAAAAATTGTAATCATCATTTTGAAGGTAAGTTTTGTAACAACTGCGGGCAGAGTGCAGATACAAATAGACTTGATTTCAAATTTCTTATAAAAAACTTGCGCAAGAATTTCTTAAAATATTTTCACGGCGGTATTTTCTATTCTGCGGTACAGTTGTTTACAAGACCGGGACACACAATAAGAGAATATTTAGACGGCAAGCGTGTAAAGCATTTTGAACCAATAGGGTTGTTAATAACATTTGCAACTTTTTACGGAGTGCTTTATCATACTTTCGGTATAAATATGTTTGCAGGTATTTCTGAGAGCAACCCAAATGGAACGATAGATTTTAAGAGTGTAAGTAACTGGATGGCAGATCATTTTGCTGTTGTTACTCTGGTTTTAGTTCCTATTTATTCGATTGGTTCATATTTCTCTTTCCGGAAACAGAAATATAACTTTTACGAACACATATATTTAAACACTTTTTTGGGCAGCCAGAGATTGCTTGTAAGAATTGTTGTCTTTCCTTTATTCGCAATCTGGGATGGAATGGAAAATATTTTTATTCTAAGAGATGTACTGATAGTTTTAGATATAATACTTATGGTCTGGAGTTACACACAATTCTTTAACAAAATGAAAAGAATTAAAGCAATCTTACTTGGCGTTTTAAGTTATTCAATTTTCTTTGTGCTTTTACTTGGAATAATTGCGATTCTAATCAGTATTTAAATGTTCATAAGTGCTGAAAATAATTCAATAAATTATTCGCACAATCTAATTTATTCTCTTTGAGAACCTTGTGTTTTTCTAACTTGGTGTTCTTTGTGGTTTATGCATTTAAACCACAAAGGATTCAAAGTTTTGCACAGAGAATACAAAGAAATGTTATGTGAGCAAAGCATATTTTATTTATTAAACTCAAGATCTTCCTTAACTCTAAACTTTGTGATTTTAGAAATTAGAGTTAAAGGAATTTTTTTATCAAGCGGAAATTGAATCGCACCTTTTGATGTTTTAAAACCTTCAAGTTCTTTACTGAATACTTTAATTGGATTTGGTGTAGGATAGAACCCGATATGATTTTTACCAACAGCAAAGTAAACAAGAACTTTGTTTTGTTTAAATGCTGGCATTCCATAACTGATAACTTCAATGGATTTTGGTGCTGCTTTAGTTATGGTTTTGCGAATTGTATCCAGCTTTGATTTTATCTCATCAGGAAATTGATTTATATAATCATCAATTGATTTGATTTCTTTTGAATTTGTTTTCATATCAGCAACAACCCTATTCTTCACAGAGCGATTTAAGTTTTTGCAATGCTTTTGGCCACATTCCTTCAAACATTTCCTTAAACTCTTCATTGATATCCAAATCGACAACAAGTTCGGTCTTACCATTTTTATTAGCAAATGTGTAATTCTCTAAAGCTCCTGCCCAATCTTTAACACGATCGCTTGTTGTATCTTCAACTCCATCATAAACTTCTCCAAGATGCTCGATCGAAATAAATTCGTGCAGCTTATTATCTTTTATTTTGCTAACCATGCCGCCTTCTTTACCAGTTTCGGGATTGGGGCCTAAGAAAAGTATTTTTGATTCCTTACTCCAATCTCCTTTGTAGTATGAGCCTTCAGTAAAAGCTTCGGTCCATTCTCTGTAAGTTTTATCTTCAAGCATAGTATCCCAAACTTTTGATATTGGTGCATCAATTAGGATTGAAAAATTAAGTTTACTCATGTAGAAATCCTTTCTTTAAATATTTATAGATATAATTTTATTCCATATATCGGGTTGAAAAGCGTATCAGGTGTTAATAGATTTTTTTATAACCAGATGAATTGCTTTATCGCTTGAAATATGTTTAACACATTTATATCCCAATGATGTGAGATCCAAATTCATAAAAAGATTTTCACCGCTGCCTAAAATTACAGGAGATACAACTAAATGTAATTCATCAATTAATTGAGCCATAAGATATTGCCGAATTGTATTAACACCACCACCAAGTCTAACATCTTTGCCATTTGCAGAATCAAATGCTTTTTCAAGAGCTGCATTAATTCCACCCGTCACAAAATGAAAAGTGGTGCCGCCTTCCATCTCAATTGATTCGCGTTTATGATTAGTTAAGATAAAGGTTGGAACATGATATGGTGGATTATCTCCCCACCATCCTTTCCAATCAACATTATGTGAGCCTCGATATGGACTAAACATATTACGCCCCAAAATCCAGGCGCCAATATTTTTAAAACCATTTTCCGCAATTTCATTATCAATACCCGTCGTTCCGTCACTCTTTCCTAATACGTTTTGTTGAAAAGTTTTTGTAGGGAAAAACCATTGATGAAGATTTCCACCTCCAACTCCCAAAGGATTTTGCAGGCTTTGATTTGGTCCAGCCCCAAATCCATCAACTGATACAGCAAAACTTTCAACACGTAATTTTTGCATTTATAAGTCCTTTCAAAAAATAGAATTAACACCTAACTTTAAAAATATTTAGAATTGCCTGTCAAACTGTTCTTAGCATCTTAATAAATTTTTAAATCAATCGGGAATATTCGGGTTAACAAGATTAGCTAATTGATCAAGGGAATCCTGCCAGCCAAGATAGCACATCTCAGGTGGAATAACCTCAGGCACATTCTCCTGAACAAACGTCACATCCGATCCACAAGAAACTTGCTTGATTGTCACAGTTGTAATCATTTCACCCGGTAGATTCGGATCATCAAATTGATCTGAATATCGAATAAATTCGTTTGGAATTATTTCAAGAAATTTGCCTCCAAAAGAATGACTTTTTCCGGTAGTAAAATTTGTGAAGGACATTTTATATGTTCCCCCAACTTTAGAATCCATATTATGCACCTTGCACGTAAACCCATTAGGCGGCAGCCATTTTGCCTGTGCATCAGCATCCATAAAAGCTTTGTAGATTTTTTCAGGTGACGCTTTAAACACCCGATGAAGTTTTATAGTTGACATAGTTTTTCTCCTTATTAATTTTTGTATGCATTTTCTAAATCTAAGATGATAATTTTTTTCATCTTCAACATTACCACAATAACTTTTTGTGCTTTTACAGGATCGGGATCACCAAGTAATTCAATCAATCTTGTTGGAACAATTTGCCAGCTAACTCCATATTTATCTTTAAGCCATCCGCACATACTTTCAGCTCCGCCATCAGAAGTAAGTTTGTTCCAATAGTAATCTACTTCTTCCTGATCTTTACAATTGACAACGAATGAAAATGCTTCATTAAAATCAAATTTATGTTCGCCCACTCCGCTCATTGCATTGAATAGATGATCAGCTAATTTGAATTGAGCAAAAAGTAAAGTTCCATCGGGTAACCCGGCGGATTTATCATAAGGCCATTCCACTATGATCTTTGAATCTGGGAAAACAGTTGAGTAATAATTTGCAGCTTCTTTAACCTTTAATACTTTATCATTTACAAATAAAAATGCAGGTAGGATTTTTTGTGAATTATTAATCTTATCAACATCAAGCTGCCATGATAAACCAAACTTATCAATAACCCATGCATATCGCGGACTCCAATCATATTTATCGAGCGGCATCATAACAACCCCGCCTTCAGATAATTTTTTATAAATCTTTTCAATCTTATTGTCAGATTCGCAATAGACAAAAAAAGAAATTGATTGATTTAGTTTAAAATATGGTCCACCATTTAGAGCTGTAAAGTTTTGTCCTTCAAGTTTAAATGCAACTGTCATTGCCGATCCAGTTTTTTGCCCGGATGCTTTTGCGCCAGCTTCATCGTACCGATTTACAGTTAAGATCTTTGAATCATTGAAAACTGAAGTGTAAAAGTTTACAGCTTCTTCAGCATTATTATCAAACCAAAGAAATGGAGTTATTTTTTGCATATAGTTTATCCCATTTAATTATTTCTTTTTTGGATCTTCAACCCAACCTTTGGATTTAAATACTGCCCAGATTGCCATTGAATGACCATGTCCCAAGTCAAAGTCTTCTTTTAACCAGTTAACAATTTCTCCGGCTTTAACACCAGGTTTAATTAGTCCTTTTTTATGTGCGAGTTTTTTTAGGTCGTCTGGCGATTTACCAGTTTTTGCTTTTATGTTGTCTATATACGCTTGAAATGACATAATTATTTCTCCAACAATTAATAAAATATCATCAATTAATAATTCTTTATGCTATGCAATCTTTAATTATTTTGTTTCGGATTTGAATATCCAATCATCCACTGAACACCGAACTTATCTACAAGCGATCCAAAATAATCTCCCCAAAACTGATCAGCCATTGGCATCTCAGGATTACCGCCTTCAGAAAGTCCCGAAAAAAGTTTATCTGCTTCAGCTTTACTTTCAGCATCAATGTAGATGTACATATTATTACCAAAGTTTACCTTAAATCCCATTGAAGGAAGTGCATCAGTTGCCATAATCATATTTGTTGGTCCCATCGGTAAAGACATATGCATTATTTTTTGCTTGTCTTCTGCGCTTAAATTTTCAGAACCTGGAGTCCCATCAAAACGAAAAATGCCACCGGGAAAATCTCCACCAAAAATTTTTTTGTAAAAGTTAAATGCTTCTTCAGTGTTGCCGGGAAAATTGAGATATGGATGAATAGCTTTCATTGTGTTGCTCCTTTTTATTTTATTGTTAGTTTAAGCTCAGTTCGTAATCGGGAAATACTAAGGCAAAGATAATGTCGTTTTCCAGAAATAAAAGAGTTTAATTACGGCAATGTTAAGGGTTGTTTGCGTCATCACATTTGAATTATATTGCAACTGCAATCGAGAACTAATCAAAGGAGAAAAATGAAACATATTTCAGTTTTAATTCCATTTGGGCACACAAGTGTTGTAAACATTGAAGGTGCGCATCAAATATTTTCTTTTGTTAACAAGATTTTAATAGATATGGGAAAAATTCCTGCACTAAAAGTTCAGCTTGTTGGATTATCAAAAGAAGTAAGCCAGAGAAAAGGAATGTTTACAATTAGCCCTGATGTTATGATTAGTGATGTTAAGAAAACTGATTTGATAATAATCCCTGCAATTCATGGCGAACCCAATAAAGTTTTGGAAGAGAATAAAGAATTTGTTCCGTGGATTTTATATCAATATAAATCCGGCGCCGAGATTGCAAGTTTTTGTATTGGATCCTTTTTTCTTGCTAATACAGGATTGCTGAATGGAAAACCTGCGACAACTCATTGGGGCCATGCAAATGAATTCAGAACAATGTTTCCTGAAGTTACAGTGCTTGATGAAAAAATAATGACGGAGAAAGATGGAATTTATACAAGCGGCGGTGCGTATTCTTATTTGAATCTTGTACTATATCTTATAGAAAAACATTTTGGAAGAGAAATATCAGTAATCATAGCAAAATCTTTTATGATCGATATTGATAAAACAAGTCAAAGTCCGTTTATAATTTTTAAGGGACAAAAAACTCACGATGATGATGCTGTAAAAAAAGCTCAAGAATTTATAGAGTGCAATTACCAGGACAAACTTACCGTTGATCAAATCGCTTCTATGATAGCAATAAGCAGAAGAAATTTTGAAAGAAGGTTTAAGAAAGCAACTGCAAATACTGTGATGGAATATATTCAACGTGTAAAAATTGAAGTTGCAAAAATAAATCTCGAATCATCGAGACCAAATGTTAATGAAGTTATGTCTAAAGTTGGATATTCTGATCCAAAAGCCTTCCGTGTTACATTTAAAAAGATAACCGGTTTATCTCCTGTTGAGTATCGCAATAAATATGTAAAAAGTCTATAATAATTTTTAGATCAGGCGTCTCTGTTGACATACCGCTGTCAATAAGCGTTTTTACTTTTGTTAGACTAAAACTTCACTAACTGGAAAAATTAAAATCATACGGTGATCAAAGCTTAAGTGGACGAATTAGCATGAAATAGTAACATGCTAAATTATGCCACTTACCGATATTTTTCTTCCACTCACCGATTTTTGCTTTTACAGTTGATTGTACAACAATAAGTTTGATCATCATTAAATAAAATCTATCTATGAAGCTATTAATTACTTTATCCTTTATTTTTATATTGTCTTCAGCAATTTATGGCCAAACAAAAATCTCCGGTAAGATTTCAGATGAATCAAATCAACCTCTGCCAGGAGCAAACATCTATTTAAAAGATACTTATGATGGCACTTCATCAGAAACTGATGGGACTTTTTCTTTCGTGACTGAGGAAGAAGGTGAGTTTGAACTAATCGTAAGTTTTGTTGGATATCAGTCTTATTCTGAAAAAATAACATTAGGTAAAAAAGAAAAATTTCTTGAGATAAAATTAAAAGAAGAATCAACAGAACTTGGAACAGTTGTAATTTCTGCAGGATCTTTTGAAGCGAGTGATGAAAATAAAGCAGTTATTCTTCGTCCTCTTGATATTGTTACAACCGGATCTGATGCAGATATTTATTCTGCATTGGAAACTTTACCTGGCACACAACAAATAGGAGAGACAGAGGGATTATTTGTTCGTGGCGGTTCTGCAAATGAAACGAAAACAATTATTGATGACATGACAGTGCAGAATCCATTTTACAGTAGTGTTCCTGATATTCCTTCACGTGGAAGATTTTCAGCTTTTCAATTTAAAGGAACAGTTTTTAGCACTGGAGGATATTCAGCTCAGTATGGTCAGGCACTTTCATCAGTTTTAGTTTTAAAGACGCAGGATCTTGCACCAAAAAATTTAACAGCAATAAGCATTATGGCGTTAGGTTTTGGCGGTTCACATTCACAACGCTGGGAAAATTCTTCAATGTCTGTTGAAGCAGGTTATTATAATCTTGGTCCTTATTTCCAAATTCAAAAACAGAGAACTGATTGGGATAAAGCACCAGAAGGATTTGATGGCTCGGTTAATTATAGATTACAAACTTCAAAAACAGGAATGTTAAAAGCATTTTTATCTTACAGCATTGGCGATCTTTCAATGCGGTTTCCTAATCTGGATAGTGTATCTTATAAAAATTATTTCTATCAAAAGAGTAAAAACTTTTTTGTTAATTCAAACTATCACGATATTCTTTTTGATGATTGGACATTATTTGCAGGGTATTCAGTTGGAATTGATAATGAAGATGATGAAATAGATTCTGATCTTGCTGGTAAGGATGATGTTTTCCACACAGCAAAAGTTACAGTATCTAAAAATATTTTTTCGAATTCGTTTTTAACTTTTGGTGGCGAAGTTCAGAATCTTGATCACAAAAGTTTTTTCAGTCAATTAAATGGAAGTTTTAACGAAACATATCTTGCTGGATATCTTGAAGCAGATATTTTCTTTACTAATGATTTTGCTGGAAGAATTGGCGTGCGAGCAGAGAACTCAAAGGTGATTGATCAAACTAACATTGCACCAAGATTATCTTTTGCATACAGGTTGGGAACTTATGATCAGTTAAATTTTGCTTATGGTAGATTTTATCAAACACCTGATCCAAGTTTTCTGTTGTACTCTAAGAATTATGATTTTGAAAATTCAGATCACTACATTTTTAATTATCAATACATTGGGAGTGAACGAACATTTAGAATAGAAGTTTATTACAAAAACTATGGTAAGCTTGCAAAAGGTTCAGTTCAATCTTATCCGAACTTCAATCTTCCGCAAGTTGATTATACCAGTACTGGCAGAGGTTATGCAAAAGGTATAGATATTTTCTGGCGGGATAGAGAAACGTTTGATTACGTTGATTATTGGGTTTCATATTCATATTTGGATACAAAGCGTGATTATAAAAATTTTCCAAAGCTGGCAACACCAACATTTACCGCACCTCATACATTTTCTATAGTTGCAAAAAGATGGATTCCTGAAATTGCAACACAAGTAGGATTAACTTATTCATTTGCAACAGGTCGTCCTTACTTTAATCCAAACAATCCTGAGTTTCTTGGTGATCGTGGAAAGAATTATCAAAACTTAAGTTTGAACGCAAGTATACTTACAAATCTGTTTAACAGCTTTACAATTATCTTTTTTTCTGTAGATAATATTTTAGGCTATGAAAATATTTACGGTTATAATTATTCAACTGATGGAAGCAGAAGTGCACCAATATTGCCACCAGCACTTCGCACAGCTTTTATCGGGATGTTTATTTCACTGGGCGAAACAAATCCATATTAATAATTAAGGAGTAATAAAAATGAGAAGATCATTATCAGTAATACTTTCGTTATTGTTTTTAACAGTAGCAATAGCTGATGACAAGTACGAAAAAGAAATAAAAAAGAATCTTCAAAAAATTGATGAGTGTAAAACACCAAATGATTTTATAAAACTTGCAAATAACTTTGAAAGAATTGCCGTAGCAGAAAAAGATAAATGGCTTCCGTACTATTACAGTGCGTTTACTTATGTTCTTGCAAGTTTTGCGGATTCAGTAAACTCAAGAAAAGATATTTATTTAGATAAAGCTATAAAGTTTAATGAAATTGCCGATTCGCTTCAGCCAAACAACTCCGAGATTTATACTATGAAGGGAATGATTTCTCAGGCAAGAATGCAAATCGATCCGATGAACCGTTGGCAAAAATATGGTACGGATGCAACAACCAATTTTACAAAAGCAATGCAGATTGATACTTTAAATCCTAGACCAGAATACTTAATTGGAGTTGGAACATTCTATACACCACAGCAATTTGGCGGCGGACCAACAGCAGCAAAACCAATTCTTGAAAAATCATTAGCAAAATTTGAAAAGTTTATACCTGAAAATGAAATAATGCCGAAATGGGGCAAAGAACAAGTTGTAGATTATTTAAAACAGATTAATGAAAGTAAATAGTTTTTTATTGCAGGAGGCTGTTTCAAAAGCTATTATTTATATGTCATTCCCGTGAAAACGGGAATCTATAATCAACAAAACAAAATGGATTCCCACTTTCGTTGGAATGACAAATCATAAGTTTTAACTTAAGAGATAGCCTCTTACTAGTTAATTTATCTCAACCCACCTCTCTATATTATAAAAGGAATTTATAATAATTTTTTTCTTTTATATCTTTCCCGCGTACAATATTGTATAAACACTATCTCTGGAATTACTATGAAAACAATTGGATTAATTGGTGGCACTGGCTGGGTTTCTACACTTGAATACTATCGACTGATAAATCTAGAAACAATTAAGCTTCTTGGCGGGCACAACGCTGCACGATGTGTTCTCTACTCACTCAATTATGCAGATATAAATGAATGTAATCTTCGTGAAGATCATGAAGGTGTTTATAATTTTGTGCTTGATGCAGCGATCAAATTAAAAAATGCTAATGCTGATTGTCTTGTTATTTGTGCAAATACTATGCATCAATATGTTGATAGACTTATTGAAGAAGTTAAGCTTCCCATTGTTCATATTGCCGATGCAACTGCTTTTGAGATTAAGAAATTGGGGTTATCAACAATTGGTTTGTTAGGCACAAAGTTTACGATGGAAATGGATTTTTATACAAAGCGTTTAAATGATGCTGGTATAAAATCATTAGTACCAGAAAAACCTGAAAGACTTTTTATTCATTCTACAATTATGGATGAACTGCTTAAAGAAATATTTAAACCCGAATCAAAGAAAAAATTTTTAGATATAATAAATGATCTTGAAATCAAAGGCACACAAGGAATTGTTCTTGGTTGCACAGAAATTCCATTGTTGATAAAACAAGCTGACACACATCTACCAATTTTTAATACTTTGGAAATTCATGCAAAAGCTGCGGTTAATTTTGCTAACAGATAATTTAAATTCCCTTCTCCATAAGAGAAGGGAATTTGTGATTTAGTTTTATTTCATCAATATCATTTTCTTTGTTTCAACAAATCCGCTGGTTTCTAACTTGTATAGATAAATTCCAGAACTAAATTCTTCATTCTTAATTCTAAACTCTACATTGTATGATCCTGCTTCTTTATTTTCATTAACTAATGTTGCAACTTCATTTCCAATAACATCAAATACTTTTAAAGAGACATTACCAGCAACAGCCACATTGTATTTAATGGTTGTAGTTGGATTAAAAGGATTTGGATAGTTCTGTTTAAGAGAAAAACTATTTGGCGCATTAATTACAACCTCTGAACCTAATTCATAATATTCAAAACTTCCATTAAAATCTATCTGCTTTATTCTGTATAAATATTTTCCTTCTGTAAGATTGTTATCAGAATATGAATAAGAATGCTGCTCAGTTGTAGTTCCGTGTCCGTTAACAAATCCTATAATTTTCCAATTAAAATTTTCTAAAGTCCCTTCCTTTAGGGAAGGGGTTGGGGATGGGCTTCTTTCAATTTCAAAACCACTATTATTTGTTTCAGTTGCTGTGCTCCAATTTAAACTAACGTTACTTCCATTTACGTTTGCACTGAAGGAGCTTAACTCAACTGGCAAAGAATTATCAGTAAACATTGCAATTGTTCCATTGTCACCAACAGTCCAGCCTTTGCCCTGATGTATAAAATATGCTTCTCTTAAAGTGAATGCAGAACCGCAAGGTTGTGATGTCCACGAATTTCCGCCATCAGTTGTAAAATATATTGTTCCTGCAAAACTTACACCCCAACCAATATTAGCATCCTGAAAATAAATGCCATAAAGATCTGACCAGATACCAGAATTATTTGGCGTCCATGTTTGTCCGTGATCAGTTGTATAAATAAAATTTGCACCACTGCCCGCAGCATATCCTACATTATTAACAAATTGGATATCATTAACTGCATTGCTAGAAAATCCACTTGTTTGTGTTACCCAGTTATCACCAAGATCCGAAGAATATCTTATCAAACCATTATCTCCACCAATCCAAATTTCGGAAGTTCCAAAAGCACCAGCACTTTTTAAGCTTGTTGTTGTACCGGAAGTTTTTGATGTCCAGTTCAATCCATTATCCAATGAAACTAAAACTGTTCCATTGTCTCCAACAGCAATCAATAAACCGGATCCTTTTGAAACTTTTCTTAATGCTTGAGTTGTTCCGCTTGTAATTGTTGACCAATTAGCGCCGCCATCTGATGTTCTAATTATCGACCCACTTCCACCAACAGCAACACCAATGTTAGATGTTATAAATAAAACTGAATTAAGATTATTAGAAGTAACATTAACCTGTGTCCAGTTTTGTCCAGTATTAGTTGTCTTTAAAAGTGCTCCAGCATTTCCACAAATCCAACCGGACTGTGTATCGTGCATATAAACACTATTAAGATTTTGTGAAGTCCCTGCAACCTGGTATTCCCAGAATTGAGCATAACCAAAGTTCTGAAATAGCAGAAGTGAAATTAAAAGCAGTAAATAAATAAATTTTAGCATTTTGCCTCCTAAAAATATTTTATTAGTGTGAATGATGGGAGTTAGTGCCTGGTGATCTAGAAAAGTGACACTGTTTAAAATTGTTTAAAAATAAAAAGACTGGCTAAATTCCAGTCTTTTTAAAAACTAACTTCTATCGTCTCGTTTTTTACATCCAGCCCCAGGTGTATTAAGCAGCTGGCCATAACCAACCGAAAACACCTCCGGTAACTAAACCATAAATTAAACCATCAAAAATATATTTTAATGTAGTAGACCATTTTCTTCTGAACCAGATACTATCGTGAAGCAAGGCAAGTGAATATCCAACAAATGCTGTTGCACCAGCAAATCTAAAGACAGCGAGATAATGAGCGCCTGGCGCTAAAGCATGTCCCGCAATGTAAGCAGCAAAGACACCAACAACTAATGAATAAATAAACCAACCGATTAAATTTGACGTCATACTCATTGGGCCGGTTGGATAAACTGTAATTATTGCCACAGGACCTTTTTCAAATTTTTCTTTAAACTCTTTTGAGTTTCTTTCTTTATCATCATTACAAAAAGGAAAGACATAATCTCCGGCAGGTATGTTAGATTTTTTTATCTCATCCATTAACCTTACTTCATCAGGTATCTTACTAAAATCATTTTTATGATGTTTAATTACCATATGCATAAGAAAGCTCACGAAAAATACCACAACAGAAGAAACGAGAATTGGAAGCCACAATTGAATTATTGGATCCATAGTAACTCCTAAATTATTTTAGATTAGTTATTAATTAGCCCACATTAGAAGATAGGAAAATTATTCTAAGAGTTGCAAAATATTTTTTTAAAATCTTTTATTTTAATGTTTGCTTGACGGCACAATATTTTTCTGCTTATATTCAATGAGAGCCTATTACAATTCTAATCATTTCGATTTTTTCCAGGATTAGATTTTTATCCAGAAACGAAAAATATTTAATGTTTTTTATAAGGCATAAGATCGTATATGAGGATGAAATTTATAAAATTGTTTACAAAAAAAGATTCTACACTTAGTTGTTATTATGTTTGCCTTTTGTTATTCGTATTGTTTTCAATTCAACCACTCAACGCTCAGCAAAGAGAAATTAATTTTGAACGTATTTCAATTGAACAAGGTCTTTCACAGTCAACGGTTCATTCAATCATCCAGGATAAAACAGGATTTATCTGGATTGCTACAGAAGATGGTTTGAATAGATATGACGGACACGGTTTTATTATTTATAGAAATGAAAGAGATAATAAAACTTCTATTTCAAATAACCAGGTTAGAACTTTACTGCAAGATAAAAATGGAACTATTTGGGCAGGTACTGGTAACGGACTTAGTGCATTGAATTTGATATATGATTACAAGAATAAAATTTACAAAGAAGGTTTCTATAATTTCTTTAACATTCCCAACGATACTTCAAGTCTCTGTGATAATAATATCAGATGTTTATATGAGGATAAATATGGAGTTGTCTGGATTAGCACAACATCAGGTTTGAATAAAATTGTAACCAATTCAAAAAACAATAATGATGAAAACTATCTTACTAAAATAAAATTCACTCAAAGTTTCTTTAACAATAATTTTAATGAGTTAATATCTAAAGAATTTATTTCATCAATTACAGAAGATGGCAATGGTAATCTTTGGTTTGGAACAATGGGTAAAGGTGTTATTGTATATAATAGAAAAACAGGAACCGTTAAAAATTATAAAAATGAAGAAGACAATACAGGTACGATAGGCAGCAATTATATTATCAAGCTTTTTACTGATTTTGCCGGAAGAGTTTGGATCGGAACTTATGGCGGCGGATTAAACAGGTTTGATCACACCACAAAAAATTTTATCAGGTATGTAAATGATCCTGAAAATCCAAACTCTATAAGTGAAAATAAAATATATGATATTGTTGATGATAACGAGGGGAATTTGTGGATTGGTACTTTTAGCGGCGGATTAAATAAGTTGAATTCAAAAACAAATGTTTTTACCAGGTATATAAATCACAATCAAAATCCGTTTAGCTTATCTAATGATTTTATAAGATGTTTACTAATTGATCGATCAAAAAATCTTTGGGCAGGAACAAACGGTGGTATAAACAAAACTGACTTAAAGCCGCCTAAGTTTATTTCATTTAAAAATAATCTTTGGGATAGAAATTCTTTATCAGACAATTTTGTGCTTTCGATCTTTGAAGACAAAAACAAAAAACTTTGGATCGGCAGCAATAATGGTTTGCATAAGTATGATCCAAACATAAATGGATTTGTTTATCAAAAAATTCCTCACAATAATCCCAGAAGCAATGAAGGATTTGTTTATTCTATTATTCAGGATGAACAGGGCTACATTTGGCTTGGCACTTTTGGTGGCGGGATTATAAAATGTGACATCAATGGGAAAATAATTAAGCAATATTTACAGGATAATAAAAACAAAAACTCCATTGTAGATAATAGAGTTAATGATCTATTTCTAAAAGATAACGGTGACATTATTGTTGGAACTGTTGCCGGTATTTGTGTTCTACAAAAAAGAGATGATAAGTTTATCCGCTATTTAGTTTCTGCAAATGATTCTTCTTTACTTGCAGATAAATCCATAGAAAAAATTATTACTGATAAAAATGATATTTATTGGCTGGCGACTGATAACGGATTAATTAGTGTTGATCCATCTGACGGAAATGTTACGATATATTTAAGTGACGAAGAAAAATCTGAATCAATTAGCAGTAACACAATAAATACTATTTGTGAAGATCAAAAAGGTAATCTTTGGGTGGGAACTGAAAATGGCTTGAATAAATTTGATAGAAAGACAAACACTTTTAAAGTTTTTACAACTAAAAACGGACTGCCAAATAATTATATAAACAGCGTAATTGATGATGAAGCAGGAAATTTGTGGATTTCTACAAATCGTGGAATTTCAAAATTGGATGTTGATTTGCAAGAGGGTAAACAATTTAGAAATTATGATACCGATGATGGTTTGCAAGGTTACGAGTTTAATATAAACTCTGTTTTAAGAACAAATGTTGGTGAAATTTATTTTGGCGGAACAAATGGATTAACTAAAGTTAACCCATCACAAATCAAAGACAATTCCGCTCTTCCTGATATTGCAATAACATCTTTTCAGGTTGCCAATAAGGAGCTTCTATCGTTTTTACAAATTATTAAAACTGATAAAATAATTCTGTCTTATGATGAAAATATTTTTTCAATTGAGTTTACTGCTTTTGATTATACAAATCCCAAAAAAAATCAATACTCCTACAAACTGGAAGGATTTGATATAGACTGGATACAAAACGGTAACAATAGATTTGCTAACTACACTAATATAGATCCTGGCGAATATACTTTTCTTGTAAAAGCTTCAAACAGTGATGGTGTGTGGAATCAAAATGCTGCTTTTATAAAAGTATTAATCAAACCTCCGTTTTATAAAACCTGGTACGCTTATCTGGGCTATATTATTATTGGACTAACCTTCTTTTACTACTTAAGAAAATATGAGCTAAATAAAAGAAAAGTTAAAAATGAATTCTTACTAAAAGAAGAAAAAGAAAAAGCCAAACTGATTGAAATACAATTAAGAGCAGAGAAAGCAGAACTGCAAACAAAAGCTTTGGAATCCGAAAAGGAATTAGATAAACAAATTATGCGCTCAAGAATTGCTTCTGATCTTCACGATGAAATTGGCGGTAATTTAAGCAGCATTACTTTGCTTAGTTCTATGATAAATAATGACATTCAAGTTAACTCAGAATTAAAAATGAAAATTCAAAATATAAATCTTGCAGCAAAATCTTCAACAGAATCTATAAGGGATATTATCTGGTTTATTAATCCAACTTCAGACAAGATTAATAGCTTGTTCTCCAGAATAAAAGAAACAACCAATCTTATGCTTACTGGTATTGATTATAAAATTAAAATGAACGAAGTAAACAATGAAGAGAAAATTAATCCTGAATTAAAACGAAATATCTATTTAATCTATAAAGAAGTGCTTAACAATATAATCAAACATTCAAATGCTAAAAGTGTAAGTATTGATTTTCAAAAAAATGATAGCAAGCTAAGAATAGTTATTGAAGATGATGGAAAAGGATTTGACCAGGCCAACGTAAAGGAAGGTAACGGTTTAAGAAATATTAAAAACAGAAGTGAACAAATCTCTGCTCTGCTGGAAATCGTTTCAAAACCTGGCGAAGGAACAAAAACAATTGTTGAGGCCAGCATAACGTAATTGCGTTATTGAATTGTCAAATATTTGTCTTTATCCTTAAATAGAAGTAATGAAGAATTTAAACGATATAAAAAGAACCGAAGTAGTGGTAATTGAGGACAACAAACTTTTCAGAAAAACTCTTGTTGATTTTATTAATCAAAGTTCTGAAATGTCTTGTATAAATGATTTCATTTCCTGTGAAGATGCAATAGAAAAAATGAAATCAAATGAACTTGATCCTTCAATAATTCTACTGGATATTGGTTTGCCGGGAATGAACGGAATTGAAGCGATTCCGATTTTGAAAAGTATTTCGCCTTCAGCTAAAATAATTATGCTTACAATTCAGGATGATAATGAGAGCATATTTAATGCGATTTGTAATGGCGCTTCCGGGTATTTGCTAAAAGATTCCAGCTCTGATAAAATAATTAATGCGGTTAAAGAAGTGTTAGATGGCGGCGCCCCAATGAACTCTTCCATTGCATTTAAAGTTCTAGAAATGTTTAAGAATTTTGTACCTGAGAAAAAAGATTACAATCTAAGTTCAAGAGAAATTGAAATTCTTCAACTTCTCGTTGAAGGACTTCCCAAAAAACTAATTGCTGATAAACTCTCAATTAGTTATCACACAGTGGATTCTCATCTGCGTAAAATATATGAAAAACTTAAAGTGCATAGTGCAAGCAGTGCGGTTGCAAAAGCACTTAAAGAAAACCTGATCTAACACTCGCCACTCTTTTTATTTTATTTGATTGATCTGTTCAAACTGAATTAAAACCACGTGAATACGTTATTGAAGTGCGCACCTACAAGTATTAAAATTGAACCAGCCGATTACAACTCAATATCATTAAGTGCAGATAAGTAAATCAATAATTTATTTTTAGGAGGCTGGTATGATAAAATCATTTGTTACTTTATTTGTAGTATCTCTTTTGTTTACTCGTTTAACCTTTGCTCAGGCTGGTGTTGGATTAACAGCTCTGCCGCCTGATGAAGCTAAAGAGTATGCAAAACCATTGGCTACTTTTCTGGGTTCATATTTTAATTCCGGCGGTTATTATTCTGCAAATCTGCCAAAGGAATTTCAATTTAAATTCAGCATTATTGGTTCGTATATAATCATTCCTAAAAGCCAGCAAACATTTACACCAAATCCAGGATTATCAGGTTATGAAAATTTTGAAGAGACTGCAACAATAACCGGATCAACCGGAAATGTTTATTTAGGACCGCAAGGTTTTATTTCCTATCCGCATGGTTTTGATGTTGCAAGTCTTCCTTCTGGAATTTATCAGGCTGCCGGAAGTTACTACGGAACAGAACTTCTTCTACGTTTCTTTCCTAAAATAAAAGTAAGTGATAGCGAAACAGGATTTTGGGGCATTGGATTAAAACACAGTATTAGCCAGTGGATAAAAGATCCACCGCTTGATTTTTCTATACAGTTAATGCTTAACAATTTTAATTTTGAATATGTTGGCGATAATCCCAAAGACTATGTGAAGACTGATTCTAAGAATTTTGCTGTTAATGTTCATGCAAGCAAAACTTTTAATAACTGGTTTATTGCCTATGGCGGCGTTCAGTATGAAACTTCTTCAATGGATTTGAATTATTACTTCAGAGATCCAAATGAACTTTATCCTCAGTTAGCTGATCAGGTTTTAAGTACAAACATAAAGGGAAGTAATAATTATAGAATTACTGTCGGCGGCGCAGTTAAGTTTTCTGTTCTTGTACTTAATGTCGATCTAAATCTCACATCTCAATTTACAATCACAAGCGGACTATCATTACAGTTTTAAAGGAGAAGAAAATGAAAATTAGTTCTAAATATTTTTTTGTTGTTATGATAACATTAGTTGGATTTATCTACACAGGTTGTGATCAGTTTGAAAATGTTTTTCTTAATCTTCCGATCAATAAAGAAATTACAGCAACGGGTAATGGACCGGATATTTTTGAAAGAGAAACAATTTGTTTTACTGATTACGATTCATTTAATGACAACATTGATGATGTTGAAGCAATCAAATACGTTACTTCAGCATTCTTTACTATTACTGCTACTCCTGGTTTGCAAGGCACAGGAATAATTGCAACTCTTTATCGTGGTGATGGAATTACTCCGCTTTTTACTTTTACTATGCCCTCAGCAGTTGCGGATGATTATAAAAATAAGCCGTTAAAGTTAGTTCTAAATCAACAGCAAATTGATTTACTTAACAATTACCTGGCTGATTATAAAACAAACAACTGTTTTGTTGCAGAACTTCGTGTTGCAAATGTAACAGGAGTTTCCGGTCCACCATACTCAATAACAGGACAGTTTGAAATGGTAGTTGAACTTAAACTAAAATTGTAATCTCAACTTATCATAAAAGAAAAAAATGAAATTAAAATCGAACTAAATCTTTACGAGGTGCTAAATGAAAACAAAATTTAATTTAATATTTATAACCTTTGTTGCAATTACAACTTTTGGTTTAAGTGGATGTGATTTTATTAATACGTTACTAAGAATATATTTATATAGTGTAACCGGCGTGAGGCAATGGACTTTGACAGAATCAAATGAAGAATATCGTAAAATCGCTGTTGGAAAAGATGGAGTCATTTATACGAGTATAGGCCGCGAATCAAATACCTGGATAGAATCACAAAGCGGAACAACAAAAAATTTATACTTTGTAAAAACATTTAATGATTTTGGTTTTCTAAATTCAGTCGCAGTGGGAGACTCGGGAACATTATTGGTTTCATCCGATAATGGAATTACTTGGACGGATAGAAGCATTCCAAATCTAAGTAAGAATTTATATTCGTTTGATTTTCTTTATACACAAGACCCTGAATTAAATTATGTCGTTTGCGGTGATAGCGGCATAATTTATAAATCATCAAACATTGGCGGAGTTTTTACCTGGCAGCAAATTAATCCAAACAGGAACAAAAGATTAAATACAATTGCAGATGTTTATTACGATAATATTATTGCTGCCGGAGAAAAAGGAACAATTCTCAAAACAATTGATGGTGGTGCTAACTGGATTAATTTATCTGTGTTTGATACTACTATAAATTTTAATAAAATATTATTGGGTTTAACAGTTCAAGCATGGAATTACGTTTGGCTTGTAGGAGACAATGGAAAAATATTTGTAAGTACAGATTATGGATATGAATGGAGTGAAAAAATTAGCGGTACAACTGAGAATTTATATGACATAGTATTTAAAAATCAGAATGAAGGTGTTGTTGCCGGAGCTAATGGCGTTGTTAGATATACTTCAGATGGTGGGATGACCTGGTATGAAGATACCTATTTAAGCAGCCTAACAGATAAAGATATTATATCTCTTACGCTTGTTGATTCAAACACTGTTAGCTCATTAACAGTAAATAATTATAATAAATACTCAGATCAAGTTGGTGGTGATACAACGTATTTTCTTACGGTTTCCTCAGAACCACTTGTTGATGTTGAAAATGAAGATAATATAACTCCAGCCGAATTTAGAATGGAACAAAACTACCCAAATCCATTCAACCCTTCAACAATAATAAAGTATTCAATTCCAACTTCAGAATTTGTAACACTTAAAGTTTATGATGTGTTAGGAAATGAAGTTGCAACTCTGGTTAATGAAGAAAAGCCAGCTGGTAATTATCAGGTGGATTACAAATCATCGAATCTTTCATCCGGGACTTATTTCTATAAAATTACTATGGGGAAATTTTCGGAAACCAAAAAAATGATAGTGTTAAAATAAATTTTAAGAATAGGGATGCGAATAATAGTTCGCATTCCGTTTCTTATATCTCACTTTTATTCTATTTAACGTCTTCGCGAGATATTTGTGGCTATTTACAACCAACACAAATACCTTCATTATCAACCAAATAGAAACAAAATCAATTAATAATCAATTAATAATTAGTTAATGGTTGATTATTTCCATAGGTTAAACCCCTCCGGTAATATTCCGGAATTTTATTTACTATTTATTAGAGGTCCTTTGTGAGCACTAAATTATTTGTTGGTTCGCTGCCATGGTCGGTTAACGATCAAAAATTAAAAGAAACATTTGAACAACACGGTACCGTGGTATCTGCAAAGATTATTATGGATCGTGACACAAATAAATCCAGAGGTTTTGGATTTGTTGAGATGGAAAACTCTTCAGATGCAAGCAAAGCTATAAAAGCTTTGAATGAAACAGAAATTGATGGAAGAAGTATCGTAGTTAACGAAGCTAAAGCACGCAGCTAATGGCATTGCCATCTGCAGAGTAGATATTCTGTTCTGATTTCAAAAGGCGCCTTAATGGCGCCTTTATTTTTTTCTACTATTCTAATTTCTCACATCTTAAACTAAAATCTTAACTAATATTCTTGTGTCTCAAATCAATTTTCTAAATATCCAAAAACTTTCCATTGACACCATACTATTAATAGTATAGCTTCCATTTAAATTATTCTACTCTCCGAAAAATTCTTCTGCCGGACAAATCAAAAAGCAAATTATTATTTATAGGAGACGCTATGTTACTTATACGTGATGTGTTTAAAGCAAAACCAGGTAAAGCTAAAGACCTCGTTAAAAAATTTACCCAGGTTGTTCCGTTTATGAAGGAGCAGGGATTCCTAAATACTAAAATTACTTTAAACTTAGAACGGGTCTTGTGATTCGGTACTGATTTAAATAGAATACCGTAGTATTATCTAATTAGACTTCCGATTGCTAACTGATAGATGTTTTAATGATGAACAAGTAACGTAACGATAATTCACCGAAGTCTCTTTTGCTTCTTTCTTCCTTTCAACATTGAGCATTAAAAATTCAACATTATCCATAAACCATTTTCCATCAAACATCTTTCGTCTTTCATTTTCTTCTTTCATTGAACATCGAACATTGAGCATTTAACATTTTACAAAACTTCTTTCCTCTTTTTACTTTACTCTTTTATCTTCTTGACATCATCCATTTTCCATTTTACTTTTTCCGACTTGTATTTATTTCATAAGAACCATCTTTTTTGTTTGTGCTTCATTACCGGTAATTAATTTGTAAAAATATATTCCGCTTGAAACATTGCTTGCATTGAACATTACTTCATAATTGCCTGCACTTTTATTTTCGTTTACAAGCAAAGCAATCTCATTTCCTAATACATCAAAAACTTTTATACTTACATTTGTTGGATAAGGCACATTGTATTTTATTAAAGTTACAGGGTTAAAAGGATTTGGATAGTTCTGAAATAATATAAAATCTTCAGGAAAATTATTTTCATTTTCTACTGGTGTTGCATTTACAATTTGTGTTAATGAAGCGTAACTTAAATTAATAGTTCCGCTTATTCCCGATCCGGAATCAGGCTCTGCTTCAAAAATTCCGCCGTCTTTTGTTATCCAGCTAAAATAAGTTTCGGAAGATTGTGAAAACAATATGCCACCCAAATAAATTTCAGTTCCATTTGTTGCATTAACTCTAAGCGTACCATAATTATTCCACGGAAAAGTTATTGTTCCGAATGCATCAACAGTTTGTGAGGAACTATTAATAATATATGTACCGCCTCCCAAATCAGTGGAATCTCTTGTAACTCCAAAAGTTGCTCCATAAGTAAGTGGCAGTTGAAGTATATATTCTTCTTCTGTTGAAATAATTGTTGTATCATACTGCGATGTTTGATAATGACTAACACTGCCTACAGAATAAAGTGCATTACTTGTAATCTTATAAAACCTATAAGATGTGCTTATATCACCTCCGTCAGTCTGCGTTGAGTATTGCGCATTAGTTGCTGTGGGAAAAGTTGAGGCATATGGTGTGTTTACAGGTAAAAGATTTGTGATGATAACCGTGTCTGTCCAGCTGAAAGCGGGCACAATCCAGTTTTGTGATGTGCTGCCTTCAGTGCCTACGTTCATTGTCGTTGATGAATTTTCAGTTAAAAATCTTTTCCACGATTTATCAACAGTAAAAAAATTAGAAACATCAGTTTGAGTAATTTGAACCTGCGCATCAAGTACACCTGCTAATAAAATAAAATTAAAAAGCATTAGCACTCTTTTCATATAGCTATCCGCCCTTCTTTTAAAATATATTTTTATTGACTGTAATATGTCGGGATGATGACTTTAAATTAGAGGTATTTTCTTCTTTCATTAAACATCGAACATTGATCATTCAAAATTTTATAAAACTTCTTTCGTTTTTCTACTTTCATCTTTCCTCTTTTTTAATTTTTAATTTCCTATTTGCCAACTGGAGACTGCTGACTGAAGACTTTTCCATCAACCATCTTTCGTCTTTCATTTTCTTCTTTCATTAAACATCGAACATTGATCATTTAACATTTTATAAAACTTCTTTCTACTTTCATCTTTTTACTTTACTCTTTTATCTTGATTAACCATCTTTCTTTCCAAATCACTTTGATCTTTTTACACGTTTTCTAATTTTACCATCGAATTAAGAATAAATAAAAAACATAACAAACGGGCAAGTACCGATGATAGGCTTAGAACCAGAAGAAAAAAAAGAATTTCAGTTAGAAAGAATTATTCTTTTTAGTGATGCGGTATTTGCAATTGCTATCACACTACTAGTGCTGGAAATTAAAGTTCCTGAAATCGAAGGGCACACCGATATTGACTTGCTCAATACTCTGCTGCATCTTACTCCAAAGTTTATTGGGTTCTTTGTTAGTTTTTTTGTTATCGGGCAAAACTGGGTTGTTCATCATAAGTTGTTTGGTTTTGTTAAAGGATACAACGGTACACTTTTATGGCTCAATCTTTTTTTCTTATTAAGCATAGTGCTTATGCCGTTTAGCACTGCGCTTTACAGTGAAAATGTAAGAATAAACCTTAGCTTTATTATTTATTGCATTAACGTTGCTGCTTCTGGAGTTTTCAATTTTATGCTCTGGAAATATATTGGCAGTAAAAAACACAATTTGTCTAACTTAGCAGAACACAAAGATTTGCTTAACTTTTTTACTGCAAGATCATTAGCGGTACCCCTTTCATTTGGAATTGGATTATTGCTGTCGTTTGTAAGTCCGTTTATTGCAAAGTTTTCTCCAATACTTATCTTCCCTGCATTAAAAATTATAAACAGTAAATACAAGCCTGTTATAGAAAAGTACAGACAAAAGAAAAAATAGCGCAAGTATATTTTTTTATTTCTTATTGCAGACTGAAAACCGCAGACTGCCGACTTATAATTTTTAATTTCCTATTTGCCCACTGAAGACTGCTGACTGAAGACTTTTCCATCAACCATCTTTCGTCTTTCATTTTCTTCTTTCATTGAACATCGAACATTGATCATTTAACATTTTATAAAACATCTTTACTCTTTTTCCTTTTGTCTTTTATCTTGATCAACAATCTTTTTATTTTTGCACAGGCTTTTTTGGGGGGATTACTCATCTAATCCCTGCCGTTATTTCAAATAACCTTATTTTAATAAACGGAGATATCTATGAAAGATATTTTAGAAAATAAGCATACTATGTACAAGGCGGTAGTAAGCTTATTGGATGGTAATACTGCAAAACTTTCGCCTATACCTGCACTTGCACCTGCAATCACTTCATTTAAAGATCTTGTAACTGCAATAAAAGATAAAGACACACTTGCTAATACAGCGGGCGAAGGTCTAACACAAACCAAAACTGCGGATGAAGCCGCGCTTATATCGGATGCTGTTACAATTGCTTCTGCACTTTCTGCGCTTGGCAGTGCTACTAATGATGACAGGCTTAAAGCACTTTCACACGTTACAAAAAGCAGCTTAAAAAGCTTAAGAGATACACAACTTGCTATCGATGTAAAAAATATAAAAACACTTGCGGAGTCTAAACTCGGACAAATTACCGCGTACGGAATTACTCCGCCGATGATTGCCGCACTTGATACTAAGATAACTAAATTCGAATCCTCTACAGGTACAAGCCAGGTTGGTGCCGCTGTTAGCACTACTGCATTTAAACAGCTTGATACTCTTTTCGATCAGGCTGATGCAATACTTAAAGAACAGATTGATAAGACGATGGAAATTTTCAGAACTACAGATCCGCAGTTTTATGGTGAGTATAAAAGCAGCCGTGAAATAAAAGATCTCGGTCATCGTTTTAAAAAACCTGAAACACCTGTTAACCCGAGTTAAGTAAAACTAACATCCCCCCAAAAGCCAAAATAATTAATTAAATAACGGCGGGATGTTTTTTTTATTACAGCAGACTCAGGTATAAGCAGTTGAATTTAGTAAATTTAATGCTTTTATTAAGTCCACAAAGTAGATATATTTACAACTGTTACTATGAACTATGATTAAGATGACTTCTATTTTTTACATTTTCAACAGATTTGGGTAACAGAAAAACAGAGTTTTAAGTAATACTATAATATTTCTCTTTATTGATTATAAAGTTTTATATTCTTAGTTAAACAATCTAATAGCATAGTAAAATTAAGTTAAATGCAAAATCGAGCTACTTTAAGAGATTTTAGCAAATTAAAAGTTAGTCAAGAATGGGTTTTTAGCAAATACGCCCGACAGAACAATGGACTCACGGTTACCATAGATATCCAGCTAAATTTCTTCCCAATCTTGTAAAAAAAATAATTGAAGAATATACTCAACCCGAAGACCTCATTGCAGATTTCTTTGCCGGATGCGGTACAACTCTTGTCGAAGCAAAAATTCATGGCAGACCTTCAATTGGTGTTGATATTAATCCAGTAGCAGAATTAATAACCAAAGCAAAGATCAACCCAATTGAACCTAATAAATTAACACGTGCATTTAATTCAATATGTAAAAGATTTGATGAGTATAAAGAAAAAGATTTTAAAGAGATTGAATTGCACGAAAAAATAGATTATTGGTTCACACCAGAAAATAAATTCAAAATTGCTTTTTTATATGATGTAATATTATCTAAAAGTGATAAGACAATAAGAGAATTTTTATTAGTATCACTTTCTCACATTCTTAAAAATTGTTCAAGATGGTTACAGTCTAGCACAAAACCACAAATTGATCCAGATAAAGAATCTCAAGACCCATTTGTAGCATTTAAAAAGCACACGCAGCAAATGATTAAGAAGAATGAAGAGTTCTTTAATCAACTAATAGCAGATTCATACATTCAAACCAAATGCGAAATTAAATTGGAAGATGCAAGATCAACTTCACTTGAAAAAGAATCTGTATCAGCAATCATAACGTCACCACCCTATGTCACATCATATGAGTATGCAGACATACATCAGCTTACTTCATACTGGTATGAGTATATAACTGATTTAAAAGAATTTAGAAAAAACTTTATTGGTACTTTCTATTCATTAAATCAAAGTACAGATGTTGAATCGCCACTTGCTCAAAGAATTATCAATAAATTAAAAAACAAAGATTCACGCACAGCAAAAGAAGTTGCAAATTATTTTAATGATATGAATTCTGTTTTGCAGGAAATGCATCGTGTATTAAAATCTGAAGGCTATGTTTGTTTGGTTGTTGGTAACACTACGATGTTAAATGTTAAAATCAAATCAGCTGAGGTGCTTGCAGATTATTTGGAATCACTAAATTTTTCAATTGTTCAAACCATTAAACGGAAAATCCCTTATAAACTTATTCCTACAATTAGAGACAAAATTAAAATCAAATACTATAGATAGGTTAAAGTTGGAAGACCTAAAAAACACCTCAAACTCATTAAAGTCTGAATTAAAAAGATTAAGTCCTTTAAGAACAGTACGTAACGAAAACAGGATTGAATTTGATATATCCAAATCAATTAAGCATATGTTTAGTGTTTACAAATTAAAGTTAGAAAAAGAAAATATTGAATTTAATGCAAATTACAATGAAGATTTTCAGATTTACACTCGGTTTACTATGTTAAATCAAATCATAGGTAATTTGATTGATAATAGTATTTACTGGATTGTTGCTTCTGGTAATAAGATTAAAAAAATTGAAATAAAATTAGATAAAGAAAATAGGACACTACTTTTAGCTGACACTGGTACAGGTATAGAAAAATCAATTCGCCCTTATTTATTTGAACCAGGTTATAGTCTTAAAATCCCACCAAGTGGATTAGGGCTATATATATGTAAATATTTTATGCATTCTATGAATGGGCAAATTCATGAGGTTTCATCAAGGGAAAAATTATCCTCGTTGAATGGTGCACAGTTTATGTTGGAATTTGAAAATGTTCCTACATCAAAGGAATATGCAAAATGAAATATTCAATCTGTGTTATAGAAAACAAAATACCTGTGATAGATCAAAGAGTGACCTCTGTTATAGATTCTTCACAGCGTTTAAGTATATCGAATATTAAATACTTATTAAATGAAGTACCCAAAAACGAATGGGAAGAAGAAGTTGTATATACTTTACTTGAAGATTTAATTCATGCAGAATTTTTTACTTCTGCATTTTTAAATCCAAGTTTTTTCCTTAATTACAATGCTGAACAAGAACCATACAGGCCAGAGATAATTATTCTTGATTGGGATATTGAAGGAATAGACTCGGAAGAGTATCTTTTAAAATTACTTGAATTCAGTTTTTCGCTCATTTGTATTTATACGGGTGTAGACAAAAAAGATGAAATTGAAAAAATTATTAGCCAACAAAGGTTTAATAAATATTCAGAACGTTTACCCAAGCTGATATTCAAAGGAGACGAAAATTCAGTTGAGACCCTTATTAATTTAATTCAAGATAAAAACAATGAAAACTTTTCTTTTCGATTTGGAAAAGAACTTAGAAACAGAAGTGTTGATGCAAGTGAAAAAATGTTGATTGAATTGGGTAAAACAACTCAGAATCATATTTCTAACTACTTTGCTTATTCAGAAGACAACAAATTTGATTTGATTGATTTTTTTGCAGCACGATATAAAAATTATTTAGCGGATATTGACTTTAAAGTTTTGGAAGAAAGTAAAACAGTTCAAGCAACAGGAGTAGAAAACCAGATAGCACAGGCGTTTTGGTCTCATCGCATATATTTTTATGGTAATAATTCTAGGTTTGTTAAAAAGGGCGATATTGTAAAAAAGAAGGATCAGGATGAATACTTTTTAGTCATAAATGCTGATTGTGATTTAAATAAATTTTGGCATAAGAACCAAGGTAGTCTGGCAATAATCCCCTACAGGTAATATCCTCAAGTAATAAACATCTAACTACAGATTATTATGCACTGTAAAAAAATTTACGAAAGAAAATGTTAGGTCGTGTCTTTATCAGGTAAAATTGATCCGTTTAATGAAGATCATTTCATTTTACCTTTTATTGAGATAAATAATAACGCTGATGAAAAAGGGGCTGAAACTTATATTAACTTATGGGGCATTCCCAAGGATATTTCACATAAATATTTAAAACCTCAAGATGGTATTGACCAGGACACACTCAAAGATCAACCACTTACTTATGAACACTTAAGAGACTATGAAAGAATAGCTTCTTTGTCAGAGCAATTCTTAACACCTCTCATTCAAAAAATTCTAAATTCAATTAGTGGTTTTGGTACTCCAGATTACCACAGCATTATTCAAAAGATGATTAAAGAAAATATTCAGGAAATGTTTTCATGAAATATATTTCAATTGATTTATTTTCAGGTATTGGTGGGTTAACTACTGGCTTAAAGAAAGCAGGATTTAATATTCAAGCAGCCGTGGAGTTAGATTCTAATGCTGTTAGTACTTATAAGCTTAATCACCATAAAACCAATGTAATTAATAAAGATATTAGAAAAGTCAGTATCCCCTCCTTAAAGAAAATTTTCGGCGAAGACAGTTTAGCCTTACTTGCTGGCTGTCCGCCCTGTCAGGGCTTCTCGTCTGTAAGGCGCCTTAATAAAAAGCAAACAATTCGCGATGATCGTAATCAATTAATCCTTGAATATTTAAGATTGGTGAAAGGATTAAAACCGTTAACAATTATGATGGAAAATGTACCGGGAATTAAAAACTACTATTTGTTCGAGTTTTTGTTAAAAGAATTAAAACGTCTAAAGTATAATGTTGATTACAGAATTGTAAATGTTAAAGACTACGGGGTTCCTCAACGCAGAAAAAGAATGGTGCTTGTCGGTTCTAGACTAGGCAAAATTGAAGTTGCAAAAGAAACAAATGAAAAGATTACAGTCAGAGATGTTCTTGGTAAATTGCGCTTAAAAAATGATCCCTTACACGATACAACTGAAAAAAGATCACCATTCATTTCGGAAATGATTTCTAAAATCCCTAAAGACGGCGGCAGTAGAAAAGACTTACCGGAAAAATATATTCTTGAATGCCATAAAAAAAAGAACGTAGGATTTAATGATATTTATGGCAGACTAAGATGGGACGATTATTCAACAACAATAACCGGTGGTTGTTTAAGTCCTTCAAAAGGAAGGTTCCTTCATCCTGAAGAAAATAGAGTTATTACCGCAAGAGAAGCTGCCTTACTTCAATCGTTTGATATCAAATATAAATTCCCAGAAGGAATTTCAAAAACAAATCTATCAACGATGATTGGTAATGCCTTACCTCCGAAGTTCAGTTATATTCAATCAAAAAATATAATGGCTCATTTAAAAGAACATCTTGACTGATATTTTCAAAAACAAAAACGTTCACAAATAATGTCCCACATTCCGGTAAGAATACAAAGCCGGAAATTGCAATTAGAAAAATTGCTCACTCACTTGGTTATAGATTCAGACTTCACAAAAAGAATTACCAGGCAAACCGGATATTGTTTTTCCAAAGTACAAAAAGTATTTTTGTTAACGGCTGCTTTTGGCATGGTCATAAAAATTGTAATCGTTCAAAACTTCCAACAACAAATAACAAATTCTGGAAAGAAAAAATTGAAGGCAATAAGAAAATAGATAAAAGTAATTATATACGCTTAAAAAAACTTGGTTGGGATTATTTGTTATATGGCAATGCAGTATCACAAAAAGAAACACAAAAAAAATAGAAACATCAATTTCTAATTTTTTATCATAAGCCTTCACACCAATTCATAATTTTAAAACTATGGTATTCGGTAAAAATCAATTTAAACTTTTGTATTAAGTCCTTTTTTAAAATCACAATATTAAATTCATTTGTTGCTTCTTCTAAATCATTTAACAAATTATTACTTATCTCATCATTACAAATTTCAACACCTTCAACAAGTACCTTATACCCTTGCTTAAACAATTCATCACAAATGCTAATCAAAGGAGAATTCATTTCATCAGATTCAACTGCATTATAAATTTTTTCTAAATTCATTTTCAACTCCCAATAAAATATTAATGATATTATTTAACTACCTGCCACTCACCATCAACAACCTACTTATTCTTCCTCTTCTCCTCAACAAACCTGTTCACTTCTTCAATCTCAGCAATCGTAAGCCCGCGCAACTGCTCACTTAACTTTACAATTTCTTTCTGTCGTATAAGCTTGCTCAACTCAAACTTACTTGGTTCAGTTATACTTGCATCAGGCTCCCACACCAACAAATCGTGCGGAGTGCAATTAAGCACCAGGCATAACTTCTCCATCGCATCTAAATTAAAATTCTTAACCTTCTCCGTAACAATAGTATTCGCCATACTGGGACTAAACCCATTGTTCCTCAAAAAACCCTGCGGCCTATCAATCACCTTCGCCGCAAACAAACGCCTCGCACTCAACTTCAACATTTAATTCTCCTTTCATCACTCCTCCCCTTAGCGAAAGGGGAGGCTGGGTGGGGTTAAAAATTCACACACCTATTCATATAATATTATTTAATTTTCAGTAGCGCAGGACTCCGTCCTGCGATTCAACTCAAAGTAATAATATTTTTTTCTAACTGAACACTAAAAACTTTCTCAAAATGCCTTCTGCATATTGCCTACTGATTCCTGCTCTGGCATCCGCACAAAAAAAATTACTATGCAGATGACATAAAAAATTTTGCGTTAAGAAAATGAATGAAGTGCAACGTCAAAGGCGAATGCTGTTTGACCCCGATTCAATCGGGGGAGTTCATTCGCCTTAGTGTAACGCAATTCATTTTTAGCAAAAGTTTTTAAAGTCTTGACTTTTTGTTTCTTTTGTGTCAAGACAAAAGAAAGAATAAACTTATTTACAACCTATCTGCCATCAGTCCCAATGCAAATTGGAATTACTTTTTTATTAAGCCGAAGATCCCACATTGCATTATTTACCCTCCCAAAAAATTTCCCATCCCTTAAATGGTTTAAAACATAAATAACATAAAACCCCTACGGAGTTTAAAACTTTATGTATCAATCATTTTCCTACAAACATAAAACCCCTACAGGGTTATAAAACTTTATGCAACAATTCATACTATATCTAAAAACCCCTCCCATTAGTAAGTCGTAGATCCCGGTTTGTCGGGAGGAAGGCTGGGCAGGGTTTTCCTATAAAACGAGTAAATTCATCAATTTCAAACAAAAATATAATTATACCGTACATAATTACATAAAAAATGTTTATAATTCCAAATATATCGTACATAATTACACATAAATCGTAAATAATGTTTAACAATATGTTTATAATTATTTACAAAACGTAAATAATTCAAAACAAAACACACATAATTATATATAAAATGTAAATAATTTCAAATGTATCGTATATAATTTTAAATGATATGTAAATAATTTAGTTTAAAACGCACATAATTTTCAAAATTCTTATAATAAAACAACGAGATGCTGTTTGTTAATAAAAGATTTATTTAAAAGTCTAATAAGACATTAACGTTTGCCGATGATTTTTTAGTTAACAAACACACTGCTTGCCTTTGGCTTTCCCCTCTCGAGAGGGGAATTTAAAAGGTGAGTTGTTTCTTTTACTTTTAGTACTTAGTGGTAAAAAAATAATCATTCCCATAAAGATGGCTATGACAAAAATCCACAAAGAAAAACAAACACATAAAGTTCACAATGTAGTAGATAATATTTCTTTGATTTCCACTTTCGCGGGAATGAAGAGAGAATATATTTTTTAGCTTATCAATTGAACAATAAATTTTTTAGTTCGTCTTACAGTGCAAAGAAATTTATTCTAAAAAGGAATGCCAATGAAAACTGTTTTACTTTTATTAATCCTTTTAATCCAGGCAAGCATCTTTTCTCAAGACAATCTTAAAGAGTTAGATAATCTTTTAAACGATGCTGGTAAGTTGGATCTTTTTTCCGGTGTTGTCCTGGTTGCAGATAAAGAAAATGTACAGTTTCTTAAAACATTCGGTTATGCTGATTGGGAAAATCAAACAAAAAATTTAACAGATACAAAATTTAATATCGGCTCCATCGGTAAATTATTTACACAAATATTAATTGCACAGCTTATACAGGAAGGAAAATTAAATCTTACAGATAATCTTAAGTTATTGTATCCGCTTTATAATAACGAATATGATGAGAAGATAACAGTAAAGCACCTGCTTGGTTTTTCCGCCGGGCTTGGTGATTATTTTATGATAGAAGAATTTGAAATGCATCCTGATAACTACAGATCGGTTGATGCTCTTTTGTCTATCATAAAAAACAGCCGCTGTTATATGAACCGGGTACATCCAGAGAGTATTCAAACTCCAGCTATGTTGTGCTTGGCGGAATAATCGAAAAACTAACAGGCAAAACCTACCAGGAAAATCTAAAGGAAAGAATTCTTAACCCTCTTGCAATGAATAATTCCGGTTTTATTTATAAAGACACCAAACGCACAAACACAGCAAAAGGATTTATTATTAATCCTGATGGAACAAAAGAATCTACTTATGAAAGAATGCCAAATGTTCCAACCCCGGCCGGTGGAATGTTCTCGACTGCGGAAGACTTGTTAAAATTAGACAGATCACTAATGAATGATAATGTTCTGCTTAACGATGAGCATAAGGTTTTACTGTTAAACAGATTTAACACTGATATAAAAATCAGCTTTGCAGAGCTGCTTGCTAAACCGGATTTTGGAATGGGTATTGCGGGAGGCTCACCCGGCTGGAATGCAGTTTATGATCAGAACGTAGGCAATAAATACACTGTAATTATTCTTTCAAACTTTGATTTTGGTGCAGAAGTACTTATTGATAGAATAAATTCTGTGCTTAAGGAAGAAAAATATCCGCCGCTAAAGATGAGTGCAGGCAGATTTGTTTATGAAAAGATAAAAGAAAAAGGGGCGGAAGATTTTTCAGCTAATTATAAAGAATATCTTTCGGGTTATACGATTGAACATGATGGAATGCTGAATATGATAGGTTATCAGTTCTTAAACAAGGGAATGATGGATGAAGCAATAGCGGTATTTATTATCAACACAAAGTATTTTTCTGATATTGCGAACACTTATGACAGCCTGGGTGAAGCTTATATGTTAAAGGGTGAAAAGAAACTTGCACTAGAAAATTATAAAAAAAGTTTAGAGCTTAATCCGAATAATCAAAATGCCGAGATGAAGATAAATGAATTAAAGGAAGAATAATGTTTATTAATCCTGTTCATATTATTTAATTAAAATACATAAATCTTCTTTTCATAGATTCCATACAGCCTGCCTGCCGGATAGGCAAGCTTACCCTTCTGAATACAATAGTGTTTTTAATTCTCGCTGAGATTCTATAGTTTAATTGCACTTTGTCAAATAAAAATTAAAACTTGAAATTTTATGAAAAAGCATTTATCAGTTTTATTAATCTTATTGGCTTTATGCTTAATTAATCTGCCAGCTCTTTCGCAAGACTGCACCTATAGCTGGTCGCCGCAAAATTCCGGCACAAAAGTATCTTTATATACTTGTAAAGCTGTTAACGAACTTGTCTGTTGGGCAGCTGGAGATGATGCAACGGTTCTGCGTACAACAGATGGTGGAATTAATTGGCTTAATGCTAACCCGCATCCCGGTATAATTATCGGAGAGGTCCGTAATATGGAAGCATTAGATGAAACTACCGCATTAGTTACTACAGAAAGCCAGGCAAGCACTGCTGTTTATAAAACTACAGATGGAGGAAATTCGTGGAACGAGGTTTATGCAAACACCGAGGGCTTCATAAAAGGAATCAGAATGCTTGATCCGGTAAACGGCATTGCCATTGGTAATCCTATATCTGACATCTGGAATGTATTATTAACAACTGATGGCGGGAACACCTGGCAGCCTTCCCCGAACCGTCCTTCAGCTAACATAATTCACCAGGCAGTCCACAATTCTTTCCAGGTATCTATGCCGAATATTTACTGGGGAACAAGTTTTACATCCATTTTCCGTTCTACAGATGGAGGAATTACATACAATGAATATGAAACAACGGGTGCGGGCATTTACATTTTTTCGCTCTTTATTAATTCCAGTGGCATCGGTTTGGCAGCAAGCACAGAAATGAGCAGATCAACTGATGGAGGAATAACTTTTCAGCCACACTCCGTGCCCGGCTATGGCAATATAAACGGAATAGAAAGTTCCGGTAGTAATTTTGGTTTATCAGGGGTGAAAAAATATTTCACAGCACAGATGATGGACTCAATTGGATAGATGAATATACTACACCGTCAACTTTAACTTTGAATCATATAGATTTCCCGAATAATTTAAATGAATGTCAAATGGGCTGGGCAGTCGGATATGGAGGGACTATTTGTAAAATGACGGGCAGTGGAGCTACTTCTGTGGATAATCAAAATGAAATGTCGATGGTGTTCGAGCTCAAACAGAATTATCCGAATCCGTTTAATCCGGTTACTATAATCCAATACACAATAGGTAGTAAACAAACTGTTAAAGTAAAAGTTTATGATATTATTGGAAATGAAATTGTAACACTCGTAAACAACGAACAGTCTGAAGGTAAGTACGAGGTTAAGTTTGATGGAAGTTTACTTTCGTCAGGAATTTATTTTTATAAATTGCAAGCCGGTGATTTTACACAATTAAGAAAAATGATCTTGCTGAAATAGAATATCATTACCAGAAGTTTATGTTTGTTGCCCGGGTGTATAAGTATAACATAATGAAACCTAACAAGATTATAACAATACTGCCAATTTTCTTTTCTTGTAATCTAGATTCTCGATCAAGTTGTGAATGACAGGAAAAAGCAACACACCCCTTTTGTTCCCCTCTCGGGAGGGGAAATGAATGCATAGTTTTTTTTAATGTTTGGATACTTCAAAAAACAACATTACCCCAGCGTAATCACTTATCCATTTACTCTATACCACAGAAGAGAAGCATTTAAAGCTATATGACAGTATTTTTCAAAATCATTTGGATTAGTTTTTATGTCCTTATAGTATAGCTTAAAGTTTATCTCTTCAGATTCCCATATTATACCGCCTGTAAAATAAGCTTTAAGTCTGCCCACAAAAACCAAGTAATCGTTGTCGTTCTGAAATTTAAAAATATAAGCCTGTCCAACCTGTTGTTTGTAAAGTTCTTCCTCTGTCATTTGGATGGGATAAAATGTGGTGTTAAAATTAAACGAGCCGCTAACTTTGCCGCCACAATAAATTTTTGTTATGGAGCCGGAACAAATCATTTGTTCTGCACCATACGGAGGGTAATCGTTATTAACTTTATCGCAATATGCATTGGGCACAGCGATATATAAGTAAATAGTTGGTTCTTGAGCAGTGGCCCATTTTGTTTTTTCACACTCGTCATTTTGCTCGGGAATAGTATCACAGTTATTAAAAATAAAAGCTGATACCAAAAGAATAAAAACAAAGTATAATCTAGAGTGTTGCATACTTACCATCCTTTGCATAAAAGATTTTAAAAATTGTTTTGATCAGACACATATCTGCATCATCAACAAACCTTGTTATAAGTATCTTTACATCAGAGCTCCCCTGAGCAAAGAAGAATGGGGTACAAAATTTTTTATTGTTACGGATTATTGTTACAAATGCCTTTTAAACTTAAAGCATAAAATGAATAAGTTCAATTAACATTTGGCAAGCAAAAATATACACCACTCTTCTTTATCTTCCGATTGATTGTGACTGGCTCTTTCTAGGGTGAATTGAAAGCATATGTTTTTTTGTTAGAAAAATTATTCCAATTTTTACATATACATTTATTATTTAAGGGGCGCGGGTTATGTTTAAATATTTTTTAGGGTTTTTATTAATAATTTTAAGTTCGACAATTTTCTCACAAGCAAACAAACCCGGTGAAACAGATTATAGTTCCAGGTATTTTATTGCAGTTGAAGAAATGCCTGATCCCATAGGTGGAGTAGATTCAATCCAATCAAAGGTATATTACACTAAAGAAGCAAAAGATGCGGAGATTGAGGGAAAGATCTACACATTAGTATATATAAATGAAAAGGGTGATGTTGATAGTACAAAAATATTAAAAGGGTTAGGTTACGGACTGGACGAAGTAGTAAGCAATGGATTGATGAAATTAAAATTTGTACCGGGCAAACACAAAGGTAGAAATGTTAAAGTTCAAGTATCAATACCCGTAGTGTTTAAGCTGGATTAGAAATTAAAAAATCATTTAGTCATTTTATTTAATAATTAGACAAGGGCTTTTTATGAAACATTTTATTTCCGTTCTATTACTAGCAATATTAGTATTAGCTACAAACATATCTGCGCAAGAACATCGTGCAGGTAAATTCGGAATTGGCTATTCCGGAAATTTTACATCGGAAACAAATGTAATAACAGCAACAATTTGGGCAATAGATGATCTTGCAATTGAACCTCAATTTGGATTCAACACTATAAGTGTCGATGAAGGACCGGACGCCTCAGCATATCGTGTTGGACTTGGAGCTTTATATTATTTAAGCAACACAAAAGTTCTTCCGTATGTTGGATTAAGAGTAAATGCCGCAATAGCAACAATGGCAAGCCATACATATACCGACATAACGTATTCAGCTGTATTTGGCGGTGATTATTTTGTAAGTGATTGGTTTAGTGTAGGTGCAGAATTACGATTGAATTACGGGAAAACAGATAAAGATTTTTCACCATTATACCTAGTTGAATATGCAGATATATTTTTTTACAGAGCAGGTATTAAATATTAAACTATATTTTAATTAATCACTATGAAAAGATTAATAATTATACTGGCAAGTTTAGTTCTAATACAATCCTGTGAAGAAGAAGGAATGTCTTTGATCCAACATATTTTATGGATGGATTTAAAGGAATTACTTTTACGGGACCAGAATCACCAGATTCTTTTGGCGGTGACGCAACTGATTGGTGCACCGAGTGTGGCAGTTCAAATTTAGTATTGAAGCCTGATAGTATAACTCATGAAGAACCTGGAGTGGCATGTTTTAGTTTTGAACCGTGCTATCCAAACCCCACAAATGTAAACGGCTCTACAAAGCTTAGATACTCAATTGCTGAAGAAATGAACATTAAGATATATATGATTGATAAGCATTATAATGTTTTAAAAGTATTGGTAGATAGAGTTCATAGTTCTGGTACATATGAAGTTACGTGTGATTTAACAGGATTGGCCCCGGATGTTTATAGGTTTATAGCAGAAACAGATATTCATTTTTGTAAAGGCGATTTGCTTATTCAGTAATAAGATTATTGAAGTGGATAAATTAACCCGATAAAAATCAGGGCGGGAATGACAGGAATATAAAACAGGGCACGATGAACTTTCGTGCCCAAAAGAAATAATTATTTTAAGTGTATCTCACGCATCAATTTAGTACCACGCAAATCTCTTATCTCATCATAGTTTGTAATTGTTGATTGATATTTGTCTCCCATTTTATCTCTAATCTTTTTTTCTATGGCATCAAATTTTGCGTCTCTGCTTTCGTCAGGATCAAGTGCAGCCATATTTTTATTTTCAATCATTAATACAATATCAAAGTCATCTTTGTTTGCAGGATTACCCACTAATATTTTGTATGAAACAATAAGTCCTTCTTTTTTTGCTTCATCCATATTTGCAACCCATGTACTAGCTAAGCCTTTTAAATAATCATCACTTTTGTTTGCCCCTGTTCTTACAAATGTAAGCGACCACACAGTTCCATCTTTATAAAGATCGTCATCCTGTGCAGAAGTTTGATCAAAAGGGACAAAACACAAGAAAGAAAAAAGGAAAGAAAAAATAAAAACAGTTTTCATAGTGCCTCCTATAAAAATTAATAATTAGTAGAACGATTTGAAGTTAGTATAACTAATAACTTCTGGAATGATATTAAGTAATATAAAAGTTATTACCTATCAGGCTTGATAATGTTAATAATTTCTTGAGTTGTTAATTAGTGAGGTGGAGCAGTTGAAAGTAATTGTTGTAATGCTTTAACTAAGCAGAGTGAAGAGTAATTAAAAAATTATTCTTACATCATTTTAATTATATGTTTAAAATGTTCTGAAAGTAAAAATCATTAATTAAACTTGAGAACAGATGATAAAAAAACCTTCCGCAGTTGGAAGGTTTAGTTGCAAAAACGTTTATTCCATTTTAAGGAGTAACAATTCTATTCTGGTCAGCTTTTCTATTCATTTCTGTTTGTACGATAAACCAGACAGCCGGCGCGAATACAACCCATAAAAGCCATAAGATCCATTTGTTGAAATGATCTGGTGAGACTTTTTCATATAACTCCGAGAATTTATAATACGACCAAAGACCAGCGAATGGTACAAAAAGTAAAACCGTCCACAAAGCTGGAGAGGCTTCCATATCTTTACCAACATATTTCATTTCTTCAGAAATTTTATAAAACCAGTAGATTCCATATATAGCAAATTTTATTATAATTAAATCGATCTGGCCGATCATGTTTTTTTTTTTAATCATGTAGATGTTCCTTAAGAGGTTTTAAATAATTAATTATAATAAAGAAAATCATTTGGGAATAAAAAATAAAGAATAGGTAGGGTTAATCAAAAATAATTGTTGTTATAACTTTAAAAGATTTACTAATGAAAATTCTTACTTTGTTCCAGCATTTTTTTCGGAGGTATTTTAGGATAGCGGCAGATAAACACAACAAGATTATTTTCATGATCAGAAACAAAATCATTTTTAAATATTCCTGGATAAATTTTTACTTCTTCAAACAGTCTGCTTAAGCCTTCAAAGCTATCATCATTATCTAATTGAAGAAGAATATTTCCATTTACTCTTTCTTTACTCCACAAATAATAATTGTTATGTGCACACGCAACAGGTGGAAGGTTATAAGGTTTACCAAACAATTCAATTGCACCAGCCTGTCCGTAATTACTAGCAGCAATTATAGTATGTTTTTTATCTTCATCTGAAAGACTGTTATAAGCATTAACCACAAGTTCAACTTTTTCTTCCCAGCCAATTCTATCGGCAAGTATTTGATGCAGCGGAGGTTTTTTACCTTTTTCAAGTTCGGTATTAATCCCTAACCACTCGGTATAATTTTGTGAAAAATTATAACTGAAGTGTGGTAAAAGAATTGGGAATGACAGAAGTAATCCTGAAAATAAAAAAACAACCAATGGAATCTTTAACCAATGCAGATTAAAATTTAAAATATTAGTTTCAAAGAATAAAGCGCCGCCAATAAAAGCTGCTGGATATGCAAATGCAAGTCGATCAGGTCTGCTTGTACCGGAAAGCATCATAAAAATAAATAAGCCAGCAAACAGAACAGAAAGAAAACGGTAATCTTTAAAACTGTTTTGAAAATAAAAAATAAAAAGTACCTGCTAACCAAATCGGCGCTGTAGATGGGGACATATACATTACCTGTCCTATTGCAAAATCAATCGGCGGTGTATAAACATTTTTATCAACGCTAATGTTTCTGTAAAACTCAAGCGAAGGAAAATCATTTAATATTTGCCAGATGATATTTGGAAGAAAAATAAATAGTCCTATTGCTCCACCTATAACAAACCATTTACTAAATAATAATTTCCATTTGCCCGATAAGATCAAAGTAAGTAAAAGCGCAATGATAAAAACTCCGAAAGTATGTTTGTTCATCATTCCCAAACCCATAATTATCCCAACTTGAATCCAGAGTTTAGAATTTTCAGATTTTATCATTCTTACTGTAACGAGTAAAAGTAAAACTGCAAGTAGTGGTTCAAAAGCATTCATAGAGTAGAATGTGCCAAAAGCGATTGTAACCGGCATAGCAGCAACAGAACATGCAGCTATAAACTGTGCAAATTTATTTCCACCAATTTCTTTAACTAAAATTCCCGTATAAAATACGGCAGCAGTTTCAGCAAGTGCTGGTAATATCCTTATTGTATATAAAGAACTTCCAAATAAAAATTGAAAAACTGTTAGTAATAATGGAGCTAATGGCGGGTGATCAACATAACCGAATGCAGGATTGTTTGCACAGGCAATGTAATAGAATTCATCTATAAAGTAGCCGTAACCTTTTGTAAATGTTGCAAGATAGATTAGCAAAAAAGTTATTGTGCTGATCACATACAAATACCGGTTTTCTGATAAAGAGTATTTAAAGTTTGTAAAAATTTTACTCATTTTAAAAATAAAAATTATTGCTGGATTAAAATTAGTAATTGGATAAATAATAATAATGTGGATTTTGATGAATGGTATTAGATTTATTTAGGTGCTAATTAATGACTTGGTAACCCAACTAATCATAATGTGTAATAGATATTAATCTTAATGGAATTATTAAGTCATCAAAAAATGATGAGAACAATAAATACATCTTAAAAGAATGCACATACATCATCAAAAAAATCCACTTGTACAAACTTAATTGAGTGTTGTGGATTGGTAAATTAAGTTTGAAACAGAAATTAAAACAGAAGGTGTGTGATGAAAAAAGCATTGATTATTTTTAGTAACAAGAATAACAAAACTAGAAGGTTCGGTGAAGAGATAGCAGCGTTTTTATTAAACAGAGGACTTTCAACTGAACTTATCACAATTAATAATTTTGAACCAACAAAATTGCAAGATGCTGATTATTTGTTATTAAGTGGCTGGAAAAGTAAGTCGCTTTTTACTTTTTCTAAACCTGATAATGAATGGATGAGTTTTGTAAATGGTCTGCCTTCGTTAAATGGAATTAAAACTGCAATGTTTGCAACTTACTATATTTTTGCTGGCGGAATATTCAGAAGAATGAAAAAATATCTTTCTGGTAAAACAAAAGATCTTGAGATTGCAATAAAATCAAAAGATGGTTCACTTTCAATTTCTGATAAAATGACTCTTAATGAATTTATAGGTTAGAATGTATTTAGTTTTATAAACTGAAAACCAGTAAGATTAAATTATCTTTTATTTAGTAACCCTTTAGTAAGTTCAATCTCATGTTTTAATTCCCAGTTTTCAGGGTCATACTTTAATCCGTCATTTAGAATTTCCAATGCTTTTTTATAGTTTCTATTTCTTATTTCAGCCATAGCAATTTCATGATATAAATAAGCTATCGTTTCTTTAATCCCCTTATTGTTTGGCAATTTTTTGTTTGCTGCAAATAAAATTTCCTTACTTTTATAATGATTAGTTTTATATAAACCAGCCTTTACTACAGCATTTATGCAAGCCAACACAAAATTATCCTCAACTGATTTTATTCCCGGTGCATTAGTAAACATAGAATCTGCAACCTCGACTAATCTATCGGTTTCTCTATTTAAACCAAGATTCTGCATATAAATATTTCCACATTGCAAATATATATCTAACACTTTGCTGTTGTCTTTATTTTTAACATATAAATCAGTAGCAATACTATATGCCGCTTCGTAATCTCCCCTAATAATTTTGTTCTGTATCTTATTAGATTTTATAGCCAATTCAATGCGAATGAAATAATCTTCTTTTAGCATTTCATCCGGTAAAACACTTTCCAGCTTGTTGAAAATATTCTCAGCAGATTCAAAATCATTTTTATCAACATTAAAATCAATTGCAATAGCTGAACTATTTATTATTTGATCATAATAAGATTTATCTACAGGGATTGAGTCAAGATTTTCTAAAAGAAAGCTATTCAATTTTTTAATATCATTCTGGATATTTTCTACGTGTGAAGCCCAAACCCAAATTAATGATTGTGCTCTGGTTGAATCGTAAGCAAATGAAATAGATTTTTGTAATAATTATAGGCTTTTGCAGTACTATCTTTTAGTAGATTGTAAAACCCTATATTAGCGTAATATATTGCAACTAAATCTCTTGAACTTATTTGATGAGTTTCAGAAATAAATTCATTAAGTATTTTAACCTCGCCTTTTTCTTTTAATTCTTCTTCTGTAATAAGTTTATAATCTAATAAATACTCCACATATTCTGAGTTATCTAAACTAGCATTAAATCCATCCACCGGATCAGTGAGCTCAATTTTAAAATCTCTGTTCCCAGGGGTAGGAGCAGTTATAAATACATGAAATGGGGATTCATATAGGTTTATTTCTAATCCAAGGTCTGTGCAAATCATATTATAAAGAACAACGGCTGTAACACAATTGAATTCTTTCCCTTTAAAAAGTTTATTGATGTATGCTTCGTTTTGATATTTCTTTAAATAATCATCGTGTAAACGATTGAATATTACTTCGTGCTTAGAAAAAACACTTTGTTCTTTAGAAACCTCACTCTTACATTCAGTTAAAATTTTATCATAGACTTTTTTATATGAATTAATATCATCCACCTTGGTAATACCATCCGCTTCTAGTAATAGTTCAAGAGTCCTGGATGAAGTTAGATCTGGTTGAGAATAAATAGAGATTTTAACAAAGATGAGAAAGGATAAATAGAAGAAAACTTTCATAAAAATTCCCTCAAAAAAATCAATATTTTGAAAGCGATTTTAAATTATTCAAAAAAATCACAAACAATTTTAAACAAAAAAAGAATTAAAATCACTTTGAGGATAAAATAAATAAAAAAGGTTACGCGTAGTTCGTAACCTTTTTATGATTAATAATAATTAGACTTTAAAATCCTACTGCTGCTCTAACGTGTACTATTGGCTCCCATTTTTCAAAAGACGAATTTTTATCCTGTATTACATCAAATAAAATTTCTCCATATACAGATGCATTTGGCCCAATTGGCTGTCGATATCCTGAACCTAATAATAGAAATGAAACCCAGACTCTTTCAGATTCGTAATCCTGAGAAATAGAATTATAGCTGTATTGTTCATAGTTGTTGTAAGCAAACTCCGCATGTAAATATCCAAGTGGCACAGGACTATATCTTGCAAAAACACTTCCGCCAAAGTTGTGGTATGTAAAATCCTGAATGTTGTCGTTATCTAACTTGATAAAAGAATAGTGAGCTTTAAATCCTAAAGAAAATTTGGAATTAAAATGATATCCCGCCATTGGTTCAACACTGATTAGAAAATAATGAATAAAGCAAAATCTCTAAAAATTGATTAGTGTTTTTTATTGATTTTATTCAACCAGAACCGTTAAACAAGTAAAACTTGCTTTTAAGATTTACTTACTTACCGCTAATCCCAAATGCGTTGAAACTGCATTTTAGGGAGGCTAAGTTCACATAGAATTTTAAAGCTCTTCAATTAATTATTTAACCATTAACTTTTAATGGAGATTTCTATGCAAAAACTATTTCACTTAACTGAATTACTAATCATTATAGTTGTATTTGCTTATTTTCTTTCTTCAGGCTGTACAAAGCAGGTTGATAATGATAAGATTGCAATTACAACTTCTTCAGAATCTGCAAAGGAAGATTTTCTAAAAGGACGAGAACTTTTTGAAAAACTGCGAGCGCAAGAGTCATTAAAACTTTTTGAGAATGCAATTACAAAAGACGACAAGTTTGCAATGGCTTACTATTATCATAGTCTGGCAAATCCTACCAACAAAGGGTTCTTTGAAGATTTGGACAATGCATTAAAGAACTCCGAAAAAATATCAGAGGGAGAAAAGCTTTTTATACAATCACTTAAAGCCGGTGTAGATGGTGACCAAAAGAAACAAGAAGATATTTTATTAAAACTGGTGCAACTTTATCCAAAAGATGAACGGGCACATTTTCAAATTGGACAGTTTTATTTTGGCCAGCAAAAATTTGATTTAGCAGTTGACCATTTAAAAAAATGCACTGAGTTAGCTCCAGATTTTTCTAACGCATATAATATGCTTGGATATTCTTACAGAAGTTTAGAAAACTATGCTGAGGCTGAAAAAGCTTTTAAAAAATACATTGAGTTAATTCCTGATGATCCAAATCCTTATGATTCTTATGCCGAAATGCTTTCTAAGCAAGGAAGATATGAAGAATCGATAACACAGTATAAAAAAGCACTTAAGGTAAATCCTGGTTTCTTTAATTCTTATATGGGAATTTCAAATAATCTTATTTACATGGATAAGTATGAAGATGCTGTAGAAAATTGTAACAGCAGTTATGATATTGCAAAGAATGATGGGGAAAGAAGATTTGCTCTCTTTACAAAAACCTGCGCCTATATTGATGCAGGTAAAACTGATGAAGCTTTAATAGAAATGCAAAAACAATTTGATCTGGCAAAAAAAATAAATGATGCTGGTGCAATGAATGGTGATTTAAACGCTATGGGCAATATTCTTTTTGAAGCCGGAAGATTTGATGAAGCTAAATTAAAGTTTTTGGAAGCATTGTCTGTTATTGAAAAATCTGAATTAGCACACGAAGTAAAAGAAAATAACAGAAGATTAAATCTTTATAATCTTGGCAGAATAGCCCTTGCAACAGGTAAAATTGATGAAGCAAAAAAACTTGCTGAGCAATTTTCTATAAAATCTGAAAAGGCTAACAGTACATTTCAAATCTGGTTGGCACATTCTTTAAATGGATCAATTGCTTTAGCGGAAAATGACAATAAGAAAGCAATAAGTGAATTTGGAAAATCGAACCTACAGAATCCACAAACGTTTTATAATCTTGCTTTAGCTTATTCTAAAGATGGAAATACTATTGAAGCTAAAAAGTTTGCTTATAGATGTGCAAATTTTAATGCATTAATAAATATGAATCAGTCTTTTGTTAGAAATAAAGCAAAGAAAATGTTACAAAAGTTGATTTAAAATTAAGAGACGCATAAGATTCTTTAATCAAATGCGTCTCAAAATTCTTATCTATTTAAATATATTATTCTTAACTAATTCTTTAGAATTATAAGGTGCAGGATTACCGCCAAGATATTTATTAAACCACTCTAAATGTGCATTATAATAAAGCGGCATAGATTTTAATCCACTTGGCCAGTGCCCATCATTCTTAAAAATAATTAATCGGCTGTCTATACCAAGTGTTTGCAATGTATTGAAATACTGAATACTTTGTGTGTAAGGAACTCTATAATCTTTTTCTCCGGTAATGATCAAAGTTGGAGTTGAAAAATTTTGGACATAATTAGAAGGAGAATATTTTTGATAAATTTCTGAATTCCATGGCTGTCCGCCTAAATCCCAATTTGCAAACCACAACTCTTCAGTAGCGCCCCACATAGATTCAAGATCAAATATTCCCATCATTGAGGCAAAACACTTAAACTTTTTAGTTTGTCCTTGTAACCAATTTATCATGTAACCACCGTAAGACCATCCCATCGCACCAATTTTATTACTATCAACATAAGAAAGTTTTGTTAATGCATCCGTTACCTTCATAACATCTTCATAAACTTTGCCGCCCCAATCTTTTGAGATTGCTTCTGTGTATTTACTTCCATAACCTGTTGAACCATGAGGATTAAAAAATGCAGTAACATAACCGGAACCAGCATAAACTTGCCAATCGCCTCTGAATGAATCCATCCATTGCATTTGCGGCCCACCATGAACATTTATTACAAGCGGATATTTTTTGTTTACATCAAATCCATGTGGCTTAACAACAAACACATGAACAGGGACACCATCCGCACCATCTACCCACATTTGTTCTGCAGGACGTATATCAACTTCTTCAGTAAATTTTTATTGAAATATGTAATTTGAGAATACTCGCTTCCGTTAACATTATATGAATATATTTCTCCAGGTTTTTCAATTGTAGTAAATGTTAGATAAAGATTTTGTTCATCTTTACTAATCTGGTAACCCCGTACTGATTTATCATCAGTGACTTTTATAATATTCTTTGATTGAACATCAACTTTATAAACTGGATTATACCCTTGTGCATTTGCCGTAAAATAAATTGATTTTGAATCTGCAGACCATGAAAGATCATCGGTTGTGTAATCAAAACTTTCAGTTAACACTTCAGATAAAAGTGTTTGTGTGTTGTAAACTGCAACTCTAAACCTGTCAGCTTCAAATCCCGGAATTAAATGTGTTCTGTATGCAATGTATTTTCCATCAGGTGAGTAAACTATGCTTGCATCTAAAGCATCATTTGCATCTGTAATATTTACAGCTTCTTTACCACCAATTGGAAATAAAAAAATATCTGTGTTTGTTGAAGAAGCAATATTTTTTTCTGCTGTTGAAACATAACTTAAAACTCTACTATCTGGTGAGAATGCAAACTTTGGACCGCCGGCAAGCATATAAGTTCCTGATAGCACATCATTACTTGTGATTGTTTGATATTTATTTTCTTTAACATCAAATAATACAAGAAAAGTTTCTTTTTCACCTTTGTAATCAGTCCAATGTCGGAATAAAAGTTCATCTGCAATGTATGCTTGAACCGGGCCGTTTGAAGATGATTCATCAAGTTTTTTATTACAATCATTATCGGTTCCACATTCAGGAAAAAGATCTGCTGTAAAAGCAACTAATCTTCCATCGTTAGAAACTATAGGATCAGAAACACCTGCATAAAAATCTGTAATTTGAATTGCTTCGTTTGTCTCCAATGAAAATTTATAAAGCTGTCCTTTATTCATCACATAAAGTTCATCGTTTGCAGACCAGAATGGTGAATTAGCTCCAGGCAATTTATCAGAAACACTAATAAGTGATGAACCGTTTGTATTCATTACATAAAGACTATTTATAGATTTTGATTTTGGTAAATCAGATTCTGTAACAGAGAATGCTATTCTTTCACCTGAGTTTGAAAGCACTGGTGTACTTACATTTTTTATTTTATAAAGATCATCAATAGTAAAAGCTTTTTTTTGAGCATTAAGTGAAAGTGATAGCACAATTAAAAGAAAAAAGAGAAAGTACCGCTTTATATTCATTTTGTACTCCATAATGATTAAAATAATTATTATTTATTTCAAAACTACCATTTTTTTTGTTTCAGTATAATTACCTGCAACAAGTTTATAAAAATATATTCCACTTGCCAATGTTGATGCATTAAAATCCATTTGATGTTTTCCAGCTGATTTGTATTCATTAACAAGTGTTGCAACTTCTTTTCCTGTAACATCATACACTATTAAAGTTTGATGACTGCTGATGGGTGATTGCCAACTTATTTTTGTAGTTGGATTAAATGGGTTTGGATAATTCTGTGATAATGAAAAGCTTTTTAAAATTTTTGGTTGATCATTTTCAACATCTGTAATAAGATTAAGATCAATTTTATACATAGATCTTCCATAAGTACCAGCAACAAGATAATTTTCTGTTGGATGAATTTTTATATCGCCAATTGGTAAAACAGGTAACCCTTCACCAAGAACTTCCCAACTTTGCCCGGTATCAAAACTAACATACATCCCAACATCACTTCCAAGATAAAGTCTGTTTGGATAATTATTATCAACAGCAAAAGCATTTATAGGTGCATCAGGTAAGTTACCACTTATGTCAGTCCAATCAGCTCCTTTATTCGTACTTCTAAAAACGTGTGGCTGGGGATCGCGCCATTTTAATCCGCTAAAAGTTACATACACAATATTTTCATCACTCGGATCTACAACTACACGGGTAACCCATCGTTGCGGCAATCCAGATGAAATATTATTCCAGTTTGCACCATTATTTGATGAAACCCAAACGTGCGCATCATCCGTACCAGCATAAATAACATTTGAATTTGTTGGTGCAGCCGCAATTGTTGTAATTGTTCCTAATCTTCTTCCACTTAACCAATCGGTTAACTGTGGACTAATTTTAATCCAATTATTAGCTCCATCTGTAGTCCTGTAAAGTGAGTGTGTACCAAAATATAAAATGTTTGATGAGTTTGGATCCATCACAACTGGTGTTGACCAGTTAGTTGGTTCGCTTCCATCTATTCCGTTAAGAGCATATTCCCAATTAAAACCTCCATCAGTTGATTTGCCCAATCCGCCATTCTGATATTCAGCATAAATAATATTAGAGTTATTGAAATCTACTGTAACATAAAATCCATCACCACCATAAATGTGTTCCCAATTATCTAAGCCGCCATCAGAGGTTCTGTTTGTTCCATTATCTTGCGTGCCGCCATATAATCTTTCGGGGTTATTATAATCAATTCCAATTTCATAAAACTGAGTTGCTGGAATTGTTTTCGGTTGAGAAAAAGTTTGTCCACCATTTGTAGAAATATTAATTCCGCCATCATTACCACTTACAATATAATTTGGATCAACCGGACTAAATGCAAGTGCGTGATGATCTACATGAAGCTCGGATGATGAATTAATATTCCAATTTGTTCCTGCATTTGTTGATAACATAAACTGTACATCAAGAACATAAACAATATTCGGATTTGTTGGATGCACCCTAACCTGACCAAAATACCAACTAAAATTCGACATACCTTGAGCTAACTCATCGTCTGGATCAACATCAGTCCAGCTAATTCCAAAATCTGTTGAACGATACAAACTGATTATTGAATATCCATCTGTAAATAAAGCATAAACAATATTCGGATCATTTTGGTGGATTGCTAAACCAACCCTGCCAACATTAGTATTATTTGGATTTGGTAAAGTTGAGTTTGTAATCTTTGTCCAATTAGTTCCGCCATTTGTGGTTTTATAAATTCCACTTGTTGGGCCAAACAAATGTGATGAGTTTGGTCTTCTTACTCTTTCCCAGGTTGATATCATTAATCTTTCAGGGTTATTCGGATCAATTATAATATCAACTGCACCGGTTGTATCAGAAATAAATAGTGAGTGATCCCAGGTTAAACCTGCATCTGTAGATTTATAAATTCCTCTTTCAGGATTTGGTGCAAAGTAAGATCCAACAGAAGCCAGATAAAGTACATTTGAGTTTTGTGGATTGATTACAATTCTTCCAATTGATGCTGTTCCTTCAAGCCCAAGAAAATTCCACGTTGATCCAGCGTCAGTAGATTTAAATACTCCACCGCCCGGAAAATTATTGTGTCCGCCGTTTGCTTCTCCTGTCCCAACATAAATTATGTCGCTGTTATTTGGATCGACAGCAATATCACCAATAGTTAAAACTGCTTGTTCATCAAAAATTGGTTGCCACGTATTTCCTGCATCAAACGATTTGAAAATTCCGCCGGTAGAAAATCCTGCATAAACAATACTTGGATTTGTCGGATCAAATTCAATATCTACAACTCTGCCTCCTACATTTGTTGGCCCCGCAAACTGCCATTGAACAGCTTGTAAACCTTTGCTCAAACGTTTAGAAAGAGTTTCTGCTTTTAATTTTTTGGCTTGTTCAATTGCTTTTATGTATACATCTGCATCAGCTTTATAGTATGGGTAAGTTTTTTTTATGTAAGCCCATTCATCAGGTCTTTGATCAGGACCGGGCTCTTTGCCGGTTGATAAACTTAATTCTGTAAAATTTATTTTTAGATTACTGTGTAATAAACTAATTACTATAAATCCAATAAAAATATTTAAAGTAAACACTATTAATGCTGTTTTCATTTCAATTCCATTAAATAAAACAAATATGTTTCAACCTTATTTTACGAATGTTTTGTGTTATGATAAAGAGAAAAGCGCTTAATTATATTTGCTATATTTGATAAAGTTTTTACAATTTTATTTTTATAAATATTGATTTTTAATGATTACTTTTTCATTCTTAAAATTATTACTACTTCACATCTCAATTATAGCATTAATAAGTTGTTCGGATAATACAAGCGCTCCACCAGATGATAACACACAAACTTATCCCGGGTACAATTTGGTTTGGAGTGATGAATTTAATAAAACATCACTTGATCTTACAAAATGGAATTACGAAACAGGCACAGGTGTAAATGGAGATTTTGGTACGGGGCAAATTGATCGTGCTACAAACAGGATTGAAAATGTGAGCATTGTAAATGGAATTATTGGTGCTGATGGAAGTTGTCTTTCTATTACTACTCGTAAAGAGGTTTATATTGATCGAAATTATACAAGCGGAAGAATAAATACTGAAAATAAATTTGCGTGGGGACCCGGACATAAAATTGAAGCGCGTATCTGGACAAAAGATATTAAATACAAAGGACAGGGTTTTGCATTCTGGATGATGCCCAACGAAATTCCAACTGGTTATAATTATATTATGTGGCCGCAAGGTGGTGAGATTGATATTACAGAATATATTGGTTCAATGCCGTATCACAATCTTGGCAGTGCGCATTATGCATGGTTCTGGAATAACAATGAATATGCAGATTGGAATCACGGACACAAAGGCGCATACTATTCTTATAGCTCGCAGGAAGTTCCAATCTCAAATCCGGTTTGGGGTGGATATCCGCCTTCTGATAATGATGTAAATGCCGGTAGTTATGAATTTCATATCTATGGAATAAATTGGCTTAGTGATAGAATGGAATTTTATGTTGATCAAAAAATTTATCACATACATTATTTTAATGATGGTGCTGCACTTAACAACACTGCCGATGGTCAGGATTATGATGCTGTTATTACACTAAGTGGTAAACGAACAATGTTATCAGAATATTCTAATCATTTTACAGAGTGGCATCCGTTTGAACATAAAATGTTTATAATACTTAGTTCCGGTGTTGGCGGCGATGATAATAAAACTTACGGCGGTGCAATTGTACCGGAAGCAGTTTTTCCTGCATCAGTTTATGTTGATTGGGTAAGAGTTTATAAAAAAGAATAAATTTTACTTGCTAACTGCAAATTGAGTTTTCATAAATAAAACTTTAAGTTACATCGGGTTTCTTTTTACACTAACATATTTATGGGAGTTAATATGGAAAGTTCTAAAAGTAAAAATTTCATCTATCTTTTTTGTGCTATCTTATTTTTGATTGCACTTATACCACAATTATTTCAATCACTCTTTGTTCATAGTTCTGGTAAGTTTGTAGGAATGGATACAGGCTTTGCTATAGTTTTAATCTCAACTATTCTTTTAAGATGGAAACACTCAAAACTTTTATTCAACTTTGTTCTTCTATCAGCAATTACATTTGAGATTTTTATTCTATCTAATATTTGGCAGCAATACTTTTTGTCCCATCTTCTTTTTTTAATTGCTATGATAGGATTAACGGTTATTTTTAATTTTTCAAAAACCATGCAAAGCTGGTTTGTTGTTAATAGTTTAATTAAAATCCAACGGTAAAAATTATTTAGTTGTCTCCAAGTGAGATCTTGTTGCTTGATTTCCATTAATCTTTTTACATTTAATTCAAATCTCTAAAATTCATTTATTATCTTCGCATTAGAGAAAACAAGTCATTAACCCAGTTTATAAAAACAAAATTTAGCTTTCTGTAAATACCCAATGGATTTTATTCTAAAAAAAATAACATACGTAATAAATATTTTCCGTCTTGCGCTTGCCGGTAATGAAACCAACATATTAGAAGGGAACATTAACCGTGCAATAATTTTACTTGCAATACCTATGACACTTGAGATGATAATGGAATCATTTTTTGCGATTGTAGATATATTTTTTGTTAGTAAAATTGGTGTTAATGCAATTGCAGTTGTTGGTTTAACAGAATCAATGTTAACAATAACATACTCGCTGGGCTGGGGATTGGCAATGGGCACAACTGCAATGATAGCCCGCAGAGTCGGTGAGGGTGATAACGATGGTGCATCAATTGCAGCAGTACAATCAATATATCTTGCATTAATTGTTTCCATTCCTATTATGCTTGTAGGAATTTTCTACTCAGAAGATCTTTTAAGATTAATGGGTGCTTCGGAAGAAATAATAAGCGAAGGTTCCGGTTACACAAAAGTTGCAATGAGTTCTAACATAATTGTTATACTTCTTTTTCTTATAAACGGAATATTCCGTGGTGCCGGTGATGCTGCGCTTGCAATGAGATCTTTATGGCTTGCAAACATTTTAAATATGATACTTGATCCTCTTTTTATTTTTGGTATTGCTTTCTTTCCGCAACTTGGTGTTAAAGGTGCGGCAGTTGCAACCGCAATTGGCAGAACATCTGGCATTGTTTACCAGCTTTATCATCTTAACAAAGGCAAAGGATTAATAAAAGTTCATAAAAATAATTGGCAGTTTAAACCTGATATAATTTTTAAACTGGTTAAACTTTCAGCAGGAGTTACTGCACAATTTATAATATCATCCGCAAGCTGGATATTTTTAATGCGTATCATCTCAACTTTTGGAAGCACAGCACTTGCAGGCTATACAATTGCAATTAGAATTGTTGTGTTTACTTTATTACCTGCTTGGGGATTTTCAAACGCTGCAGCAACAATGGTCGGACAAAACCTTGGCGCCAATCAACCTGAGCGAGCAGAAAAAGCTGTATGGCATACCGGATATTTTAATATGGCTTTTATGGGCACTATAATGATTGTGTTTTTTCTATTCGGCGGAAACATTGCATCATTTTTTACTGATGAAAAAGCAGTTGTGGAAAATGCTGCAAAGTGTTTAAGCATTTTTGCTATGGGATATTTATTTTATGCCTTCGGAATGGTGCTTGTCCAATCATTCAATGGCGCCGGTGATACGCGCACACCAACGATAATGAATCTTTTTGTTTTCTGGATGCTTCAGATTCCACTTGCATACACACTTGCAATATATCTTGGGTTTGGAGTGGAAGGTGCTTACTACTCAATTGTAATTTCGGAATCAACTTTTTCTGTTGTTGGATATTTTCTTTTTAAAAAGGGAAGATGGAAAACAATTAAAGTTTAAATCAATTTCCTTTTCTAAAAATAATAAACATTTATTAATTGTTGTTTAATTATTTACCGTTCAAATTATTTCTCATCCACTTAGCCAAATAAAAAGAGACACTTGAGGCCATTTAGTTATTTTTTACCTGTAAAAAAACATTATGAATGTTGAAATGAAAAGAATAAATTATTTAAGATTTGCTTTGCTGACTATGTTCTCTATAGCTGCAATTGTTATTGGTAATTTAATACACAATGATAATCTTATAACAGCAGGATACATCCTGATTGCCCTGACGCAAATAAGTTACGTTGTTACATTTTTTAAGACAATTAAAAAAGATATAGACGAAGTAAATTCTATTCTAACTAAGTGATTTTATCTTCTGATTTTGCAAGAAAATATTTTATACGTAGTACAGTTAACAAAGGAAAAAATGTAATGAACAAAAAAGTTGAAGTAGCAGGGATAATGGGTCCTGTTTGGTTTATTGGCTGGTTATTCACAATCGGTTTTTTAAAGTTAACATTTTTTAAGGGCTTGTTAGGGCTAATTTTATGGCCATATTATATTGGTGAATTTTTATCCGGTAAAGTGATGTGATTATTATTGAATTATAAATTCAGTTTAAAACCTTAATTCTGCAAAAAACAAAGATCAAAACAACATTATTTTGATAAACCAGATCGTTATTAGATCTGGTTTTATCATTTACGCCCACTTGAGTAACTTTAGGGTAAAGAAATTAAACTTAACTATGCAAACATTTACATATCCGTTGTTCTGGAAAATCATATACAGATTTGGAAACCTATTGGTTACACCGTTGTTATTAATTTACATCCTTCCACTCGCATTAAACTTAGATAAAAAACTTATTCTAATTCTGCCATTTGTTCTTTCACTTTTATTGCTTTACTACATAAACAAAGTTTACTTCAACTTTTATAAACTTGTGCCTAATAAAATTGAAATAGATGAAGACAAAATATATTGTTCAGAGTTTTTCTTTCGAGATAAAACAATTACAATTTTTATAAAGGATATTGATTCTTTATCTGGTGGAATATTTGCAGGAAGATATCGTGGATTAATGAAAGTAAGTGATGGTAAAAAAAAAATATCAATAGGTTTTTTTGATAGAATGATTAACTCCCAAAAATTAGTTACACTACTTTTAAGCAAAGTGGATATTAAAATTTATAATGAAGTTCTTCCAAAAATTGAAGAGTTAAAAATCAGACCGGAGATAAAATCTAAATGAAAGTCGCTGTTTTACTTTCCGGTGGAGTTGATAGTTCTGTTGCTTTGCGTTTACTTAAAAATGAAGGACACGATGTTACAGCTTTCTATCTAAAGATTTGGCTCCAGGATGAGTTTTCATTTCTTGGCGATTGTCCATGGGAAGAGGATTTAAAATTTGCTCGTGCCGTTTGTGAACAGGCAAACGTTCCACTTGAAGTAATTAATATGCAAACAGAATATTGGGATTCAGTTGTATCATATACAATTTCTGAAATTAAAGAGGGAAGAACACCAAACCCTGATATGTTCTGCAATCGATTGATAAAGTTCGGGCAGTTTATAAATAAGATTGATGACAGTTATGATAAAGTTGCATCTGGTCATTACGCAAGAATTGAAAACATAAATGATAATTTTCTTTTAAAAACTTCTCCGGATCCGATTAAAGATCAAACATATTTTCTTGCATATTTAACACAACAACAATTAAGTCGCGTACTTTTTCCGATTGGAACATATAAGAAAAAACAAATAAGAGAACTTGCAGAAAAATATCAATTACCTAATATGATCAGGAAAGACAGCCAGGGCATTTGTTTTCTTGGTAAGATTAAGTTTTCTGATTTCATCAAGCATCATCTAGGAGAGATTGAAGGAGATATTATTGATGTTGATTCAAACAAAGTAATGGGCAAACACAAAGGATATTATTTTTATACAATTGGTCAGCGTTCTGGTTTAAAATTGGGTGGTGGTCCGTGGTATGTTGTTAAGAAAGATATTGAAAAGAATATAATTTATATCTCAAGAGAAAATTTAATCGATAGAGCTAGGAGCAAATTTGTTGTTGGTAAGTTTAACTGGATTGGTGATAATAAATTTCCAGTTGAAAATCTTAAAGTAAAGATAAGACACGGTGAAAGATTTTTTAATTGTACTTTAGAATTAAAAGATGATAAAGGAATTGTTCTATTAGAAAAAGAAGATCTTGGAATTGCCATGGGGCAGTTTGCAGTTTTTTATAAAGATGATATTTGTTTGGGCGGCAGTGTAATACTGGAATAAGTTTAGTTAAAACAAAATTAGCTTAAATATTACTTTGAGAACTTTGTACGGTTTTTGCTTTGGGCACTTTGCGGTTAAAAATATTTTACCACCAAGCACACAAAGAAATTTCTTTTTAAAATCATCATTATTTAATTTATTTACAATTATGAAATTAAAATCTATTTATAAGATTGTTTTTCCAGAAGCAAATGTTGAAGAGAATAGAAACGCTGGATTATTTGAAATGTTTACAATTTTATCTTTAGAAATTCTTAACAAGTTTTTACACTCGCAGCAAATGTAAGCGTATCTTAAACCAATCACCGAATCAAGCTTAGCCATCCAAATTTCTGAAATAGCTTTGTTGCATATTGGGCAAATTGTACTTACTTCTATTTGTTCAATGTCTTTTGTCATATTTAAAATTATAGGATACTTATAAGACGCAGTTAACTAGAAAAAAGTTACTTCAAAAACTAAATTATTGTTGAGTGTTAAAATAAAATCCCTGTTTTGTAAGCTTTTCTTTACTGCTGTTAATAAAATCAGAAATAACCTCAACAGGAATAACTTTTACAATTCCATATCTGATAGAAGTATGTTTTCTTACAAACACATCCCCATTATATGGAACAACAGGATTAAATGCAGTTTTATCACCAATGTTTTCAGGGTACACTAAATTTTCATATTCTTCAGGAACCCAATGCACCATTCCGATCAATTCAAAATTTGGAACTCCATCTCTAATAGCAAGCACTAATCCGCCGCTAAATCCAGGATTTACAACTGCATCAACAAGAAAAGAACCATTTTCATCTTTACGAGGACTGCTAACTATTGCTTTTGTTATCATTTTATAATTTAATGGATAACCAACTAAGTAAACAAATGTACCCCACTCAACTTCTTTTGCTTTGCCAACAGGATAAGTAAAAGTTGGGAAATAAAAATTACTTTGTGCACCATATTTTCTTCCAATAATTGCAATATCATTTTCATTATCAATTGCAAGAACTTCTACTGAACTGCCTTCAGGAAATCCTGCAACATAAATAACTTGTTTTTCCTTCACAGAAATTGATTCGATAAACTCAGTTTTATTTCCTTCTTTGTCAGAACGATATGAAATTATTGTATCGGGAAAAGTTATTGTATGGGCACAAGTTAGTAAAGCAACATTCCCTTCTTGAGAGTAAAGAGTTACTGCAGTTCCAGATAAAGAATTATCAGCTAAAACTTCATTGCGTGCGTGATCATAAATGTTTTTATCCTGAAGATTATATAAAGTGTAATTGTCAGTTTTATCAAAAACAAAAATCTTATAAAATGCTGTTGAGTTAACGCGCTGTACAGTTTCACTGATTTTATTTAATTCATCTGAAGTAGATTTATATGGAAACTCACTGTCATATTTCCCATCACGCAATGTTGGATATATTGTTTCATAAGAAACAGTAGAGCAACTTGTTGCAAGAAGGTATGCAAATAAAATTAGAATATTAAAAACTGATATTTTCATAAATTTATTTTAAGTGGTTCATGGAATAGGGTATAGGTTGAAATAAATAACAATTTAGATTTTCTTAATTCCAGATACCTTATTTCCTTCTTCCTATATAAATTATCCTTCGTATTTAAGTTTAAATCCCTTCATCATCCAACCACGGGCAAGAAATAAACCGATTGAACTTACCATAGCGATACAGCCATAAATAAACCACATTGTTTCAGTGTTCATTTGTGATGGAGCAATTCCTTCGGGTGCATAATGCATTAAGAACCAACCAGAATACAAACTTGTAACAACCTTTGTTAAAAACCAGGGAAACTGTCCGATGCCCATATAAATTCCAGTCATTCCTTTTGGAGCAATTTCTGCAACCCATTGCAAAAATCTTGGCTGCCACATTGCTTCGCCAATTGTCATTAAAGTTAGATATGCAAACACAGTATAAATGCTTGGACCAAGTGCAAGAATAAATGTTGGGAATGCCATAACAAAAGTTCCCCAAATCATCATCTTATATGTATTCCTTTTAATTGTTAAAGCAGCAACCATTGGAGTAAGAATAAATATTAGTAAAGGATTAAAGTTTGTGAAGAATTCAAAGTTATCTGCAACTACGCCAGTAAAAGCTCTTTTATAATAAACAGGAAGTGTTAACCAGTTATGAGCAAATAAAGTTTGAACCGGAATTAGAATGAAAATGAAAAACATAAATCTTAAGTCTCTTATTGGAAAGTTTTTAAGATAAAAGATTATTCTATCTTTTGCCGATTTTTCATCATCTTCTTTCTTATCAGCTTCAATTTTTTCTTTTGTTTCTGTACTAACTTCAAGAATAGTTTTTTCAATTGTCTTTTTAGTTAAGATGATTGCGACAACGATAATTCCTAAAACTGTTAAGCCAACATAAACCCACATAACTGCTAACATACCTTCTTTATCACTTTCATATGCTTGTCTTATTGGCGGAGCAATAATTCCGGGAAGAAACCCACCAAGATTCATAATTGCATAAAGCATTGCATAACCCATTGCAGAAGTTTTTTCGGTTGTAAATTGTTTTACTGCTGCATAACAAGCAGGTTGATAAATTCCGTAACCAAGTACAATGCCAACAATTCCAAGCATTGCTACAAGATGAGCAGATGACCACAAACCTGTGTTAGATGTTATGCTTGGTCCGAGTGTAAGAAATATTCTTCCGACTAACATAAATAGCAGTGCCGCAAGCAAAGATTTTCGCACACCAATCCAATCAACAGTTGCACCAAGAAATAACATTGCAAGTGTAATACCCGCAGTTTGAAATCCTACCATTTGCCCAGCACTTATATCATCAAGTTTTACAAAATCTGTAAAATAAATAACAAGGTAACCAACAACACCAAAATAGGTTAATCCTTCAAGCAAGTAAGATAAATTGATTCCCCACAAAGCACGAGAAGCATGAAATAAATCTATAAATGGTTGGATTAATTCTCTGGTTATATTTCTTAATGAAAAGGATTCTTGAGGATGTTGAGAATTATCAGACATAATAGTTCCTGCAATAATGAAGTTATTAAAAAATTCTAACTTTGATATGGTAAAGAAAAGATAAAAGTTGAACCTTTATCCTTTGCACTTTTAAAACTAATTGTTCCGCCATTTTTTTCTATAAATTCTTTGCACAATAGTAAACCAAAGCCGGTCCCTTTTTCGTTACTTGTACCTTCAGTTGAAAATTGTTTTTCAATTTTAAATAATCTGTCTTGATCTTCTACTGGAATTCCGATACCTGTATCAGTAACATAAAGTTCTGCTACTTTACCATTAACTCGACAGCCTACAGAAATAATCCCACCACTTCTAGAAAATTTAATAGCATTAGAAATCAGATTTCTTGTTGCGGATTCTATCATATTTCTATCAGCAAAAACTTTAAGTTCAGTTTCATTTTCTTTTAAAATTATAACATCTTTTGCTTTAATAGATTCCGAAAATGAATCAAGTGTATAGTTTATTACTTCATTTAAAATCACTTCGGATTTTTCAATTGAAAAATTTCCGTTTTGCAGTTTAGACCATTCCAATAAATTAGTTAGCAGATTGAAAAGATTATGAGCTGTTCTGTTAAGTGTTTTTGCAGAGTCTTTAATTTCTTGCTCTGTTAAGTCTTCAATATTGTTTGCAAGTAATTCTGAAAAACCAAGTAGCGAATTAAATGGATTTCTCAAATCGTGTGAGATAATCGAAAAAAATTTATCTTTAGAACTATTTGTAAGTTCTAACCGTTCAGAATATTCTTTTAATTTATTTTCGGAAATTTTTCTTTCACTTATGTCTGTAAGTGTGCCAACAATTTTTACTTTACCGCGAGAATTATTTACAAGCGATCCGCTTGATAAAGCCCATGCAATGCTCCCATCATTTTTTATCACTCTATGTTCAATAGAATAAGATTTAATTTTACCTTGTAAAAGCTCGGTAAGCACGCTAACCTTTTTGTTATAGTCATCGATGGGCATAAGATTGCTCCATCCTTTATCTTTTACTTCCTGCAAAGTAAATCCAAATATTTTTGCTAAAGATTCATCCCCTTCAATTTCTAACGTTTTTGGATCAATCTCATAAACTCCCGCTTTACCCGCCTTAATTGCCATCTCATATTTTTTATGAGCATCAACAATTTCTTCTTGTAATTTAAAATTTGCCAATCCTATTTCTATAGTTGAAAATAAATTGTCAATTTCAAACGGAGAAGTAAAATAAGCTACAGGATTCACTTTTTTTGCTTTAAGGTAAGCTTCACTATTATTTTCAGAGGAAATAATTATAACAGGAAAACCATTAATGCTTTTAATTTTTTTAACCAATTCAATTCCGGCAAAATCTGTTTCAAGTTTTGCATTTACTACTAAGAGTGATGGATTATTATCCTGAATATAAGCCAAAGCATCATTGCTGTTAGGAGGTGCTATTAAAGTAGTGTAACCGAACTGTGTTAGCTTTTGTTCAAGATTTATTAAAACAGAAGGTTCACTTAATACGAGAACAATTTTGTCTTCGCTCATAAAATCTCTTTAAAGTTGTACATACTGCAAATTGAGTTAGCAATCTAACAAATTAAATATAAATCTTCATTGTAAGATTTATATCCAAAATTATTTATTTATTAATTTTCTAAACTTTAAACCATTTAAACCCTGCAAGCCGCCAGTATGGACGGCAATAATTGACGAATGCTTAGGAAAAAAATCATTCTTAATTAATTCATAAATCCCATAAAACATTTTGCCTGTATAAATTGGTTCAATTTCAATTTTGTGTTTTATGTAAAATTCGTTGCAAAATTCTATTAACTCATTATTAACTTTTGCGTAGCCGCCAAAATGATAATCAAGATTAATTTGCCAGTTAGTAAGATTTTCTTTTTGATATTCGGATAAAAGTTTTTTTATGTTTTGATAAAGAAAATTTCCACCTTTAAGTGCAGAAAACCCAAGAGCAAATGATTTTGAATCAAGACCAAGAATTAATCCTGCTAAAGTACCACCAGTGCCACAAGCAGAACAAATAAAATTAAATTGTGTATTTATAGCTGGAATAATTTCAGCTACTCCTTTTATTGCTAGTTCGTTTGAACCGCCTTCAGGCACAAGATAAAAATTACCAAACTTTTCTTTTAACTTTTTGATTAATGTTTCATCATATTTATTTCTGTAAGATTTCCTATCAAGATATTCCAGTGTCATTCCATTTTCTTGAGCAGAATTTAATGTTGGATTTAGCGGCAAATGTTCTTCCCCACGAATTACGCCTATTGTTTTAATCCCATATTTTTTTCCTGCTGCCGCTGTAGCATGAATATGATTGGAAAATGCACCACCAAATGTTAAAAGTGTTTTGTATCCAAGTTTTTCAGCTTCAATAAGATTGTATTTTAATTTGTAAAATTTATTACCGGAAATAAAATCATCTGTAAGATCTTCCCTTTTAATAAAAACCTTTATTTGCTTTTCTGAAAATAGAGGATCAAATATTTCAGTTAACGGAGTTGTGGGATTTTCAATAATCATAAAAATATTTTGTTTGCTAATCCAAAACTAGGTAAAGCTTAAGAAATAAAAGAAATTTTTAAAACAAAAAACCCGTCCAAAATATTATTAAGACGGGCTAGGCAGAACTCCTTAAAATTACTATGATCTACTTATCTGTTTTGGAGGGTTATGCACTATCTTCCTTATTGTATCAAATTGGAGATAAGGATATTCTGCTCTTAGTGTGTCAATTGCATCACCGGTTCTAATTTTTTGTGAGCGTAAAGTTTTAAATCTTCTTCTGATAATATAATCCCTAACAGAGCGATCATTAATTAAACCGCGGCTGTTTAGCAATTCCCAAATCTCATCGCTTATAAGATCCGCTAAAGGATTAGAAATTGTTTTTGGATATACAAAATTTTCCATCACTTCCTCCTCTAATATTTTTAGGATTATAATTTGATTCTAATGGTTGATTACTTTTTATTAAAAGTGTAGAGTCAAATTCTGGGATAAAAGTGCAAATTTATTTATGGATGCGCAACCGCATAGATATGTGGTTTTTTTTTGCCTGGTAATTCTGAGTGCTATTATTTGCGCATAACTGTGTAGGAATGCAAAGATGACTCAGATAATATTCTTTCTTATCGCTTTAGCAACTGCTTCGGATTGTGAATGTACGTGAAGTTTTTTGTAGATATTTCTGATATGATGCCTAACAGTATCAACACTAATGTAAAGATTTTCAGCAATTTCCTGGTAATTATATCCTTCTGCAAGCAGGTTAAGAACCTCAACCTCTCTATCACTTAAATCAAAATCTTTTTCCTGAGATAAAATTCCTTTTCCTTCTTTAAATGCTGTTATAACCTGTCGTGCTATTCTTGAACTCATTGGTGAGCCGCCATCATTAGCATCTTTAATTGCTTCAAGTAATCTAGCCGGCGGAGTTTTTTTTACAAGATAACCACACGCTCCGGAACATAATGCATCAAAAACAAATTCACTTTCTTCATAAATCGTTAACATCAAAACATTTATATCAGGATTTTTTTTGATTGCATTTTTAACACCTTCAATTCCATTCATTCCGGGCAAACCAATATCCATTAAAACAACATTAATATTTAGAACATTTATTTTGGGAAGAAAAGATTCAACATCGCCAAAAGCACCAACACATTTATATCCATCAGTTCCGTTTATTAATGCTGCTAAGCCTTCTCTTATGGTTGTGTTATCTTCAACAATTGCTACGTTTATCATTGATTAAATAGAAATTTTAATTTACCAATATTGCCTGCTTTACCAATATATCTAATAGTTGTACCTGTATTTGGAGCAGATTTTATTTTAATTTTTCCACCAATTTGTTTGGCCCTGTTTTCAATATTTCTAAGACCGTTTCCTGTAGTTATAGAATTATTGTCAAACCCTTTTCCATCATCGTTAAGCGAAATTTCAAGAACATCGTTTCTAAAATTTGCTTCAAGAGTTATGTGTTTGCAACTACTGTGTTTTAAGCTGTTATTAATTGCTTCTTTAAATATTAAGTACAAATTCTGTTTTATATCCATAGGAAGTTTTACATCTTTTAACTTTTCTAAATCCTTTGCTCTAAAAGAAATTCCTAAAGATCCTAGAACTTCTGAATAAGAATCCTTTAAACGAAGAATTAAATCGTGCAAAGAATCTCGTTTAGGATTTACAACCCAAACAATATCACTCATGTTATCAACAAGCTGACGCGAAATATCACTTATCTTACTTAATTCTTTTCCTGAATTATTTTTGTCAGAATTTATTTTGCTTGTGGCAACTTCACTAAGTATAGAAATTTCTGTTAAACCTGAACCGATATTATCATGTAAATCCGCAGCAAGTTTAGATTTTAATTTTTCAATTGCAAGCAAGTTTTTAATCCTTAAAGTGCTGATATAATATAAAATTGCTGCAAGCATAATTATTACTAAAGTAATAAACCACCATGTTTGCCAAAACGGACCAAGTATTACAACTTTAATTGACGCATAATTATCAGCCCAAACTCCATCACTGTTTGAGCCCTTAACTTTAAATATATAAGTGCCGGGCGAAATATTTGTATATGTTGCCATTCTTCTTGAAGCATCTGTAGTTTGCCATTGATCCTGTAGTCCTTCTAATATATAAGCATACTGGTTGTCTTGCGGATCAGAAAAATCGAGAGAAGAAAATTCAAATGTGATAAAATTTTGTTTGTAATCAAGAGTAATTTCTTTTCGTTCGCCTTTTATATGTTCATTAAAAACTTTTATAGATGTTATTACTACTGAAGGTATATACTTGTTTGATTTTATATTTTTAGGATTAAAAATATTTAACCCATTTATTCCCCCAAAATATATATTGCCAATTTCATCTTTAAAATAAGCACCGCCGCTAAACTCTAAACTTTGTACACCATCTTGTATATCATATCTATTAATTTGTTTTGTAGCAAGATTAAGTTTAAAAATTCCATCATCAGAACTTATCCACAAGTCTTTGGAATCATCTTCAAGAATACCGTAAACAACTCCACTTGTTAATCCTTCTCTATACGAGTATCGTTTAAACTTATTGGATTTTCTATCAAAACTAGTTAAGCTTCCACCATAAGAACCCAACCACATTGTGCCTTGTGAATCTTCAAATATGGTCATTAAGTTTTCGATATTATATTTATCATTTTGACCAGAGTTAATAGGATATCTTTTAAACTTACCAGTTAAAGGATCAAATTGATTTAACCCGCCACCATAAGTTCCAATCCAAAAAAATCCATCTTTAGATTTGAAGAGTTTGTAAACTCTGTTATCGCTAATTGATTCGGAATTATTTTCATCAAACTTGTAGTGAACAAATTTTAATTTTTGATTTAGTGGATTACCTTTTACAATAACTTTGTTTAATCCACCGCCAAAAGTTGCAATCCAGTATATACTATCAGATTCAATAAAAACATCCTGTATCTGGTTACTGCTTATACTCTGTTTATCAACCAGGTTGTGTTTGTAAACAAAAGATTTAAAAGAGTTTTTATTTATGATATTTAATCCGCCATCATAAGTACCAACCCACAAATTATTAAAAGAATCTTCCTTTATAACTCTTATATGATTGCTGCTAAGAGAATTTTGTTTTTGAGATTTTGAAATACTTGTAAAAGTATTGCTATTCAAATCGATTCGATTTAATCCCCCTTTGTATGTACCAACCCAAAGAATATTATTTATGTCCTTATAGATTGACCACACAACATTATCGTTTAACGAATTACTTTTTCCAGCTTCGTGTTTTATAATATTAAACTTGGCATTGTTAACCTGGATTTTAGTAACGCCTGAACCTAAATGTGAACCCGCCCAAATCATACCAGATTTATCTACTGACAGAGAAAGTACGTCATTGTCACCCAGCGAGTTTTCATTAAATGGATCACTAAAAAAATGCTCAGACTGATTTTTTTTTGTAGAAAATTTAATTAAACCACCGCCAAAAGTTCCAAACCAAATATTTTGATTTTTATCTTCTGCAATTGCCATCACAGTGTTTCTGCTAGTTTGATCACCAGTAATTGGGCATTGCTTACGATCAAATTTTATTTTACTTAAAGGCAAGTTCAAGTCAGAATTATTAATTTTAAACACTCCACCATAAAACGAGCCTAACCAAAAATTTTTATTTGAATCTTGAAATAGTGTTAACAAATTATTATCTGGTAAAGAAAAATTATCACCACCTTTTACAATATTTTCAAATGAAAAAATATCATTGCTGGAAGAATTATCTGCTGTCATCCTTATAAGTCCACCACCAAAAGTTGCAATCCACAATTTTCCATTCTCATCAAATTGAAGATCCATTATTCGATTGGTGGTAAGTCCGTTTGAATCATTATTATCAACATAAAAATGCTTTATTACTTTAAAATTTTTATCAATTCTAATTATACCTTTGCCCCAGGTTCCAATCCACAAATAACCATATTTATCTTCGGTAATTGTTGTAATTGTTGTGTTTTGATTTCTAGAAAATGAAAGTGGATATTCATAAAAGTTTTCAACTTGTTCAGGAATAGATTTTAAAAATGTAGTAACGTTTTTATAGATAAACGTATCAGATTTTCTATCATATTTATTTATATTCCCATATATAGTACCAATCCAGAGTGATCCATTCTTATCCTCAAAAAGGGAATTGGTTCCATCATCCGAAAGAGAAGTTGGATCTTTTGGATCATTATAAAAGACTTTAAATAAATATCCATCATAGCGGTTTAAGCCGCTTCTGGTAGCAAACCACATATAACCTTTGCTATCCTGTAAAGAAGCAAAAATGGTGCTTTGAGATAAACCATCTTCAATTCTAAGTTGTCTCAGATTATATTCTTGTGCAATTAAATCAATTTGTGAAATGATAAGTATCACAATTAATAATGTTGCTGCAACTATTCGGGTGTTGTATTTCAATTTTTTTACAATCATAAAATCAATTCTAAACCATATATATGTTATTTTTTTGAAAGATTCTACTTCTCTAAAATATGAAATACTGATGTGAGCTAGATGATTGACAAATAAAGTGTTATAACATACTTTTAAAATAAAATTATTTTATGATAAAGTAAGGTAAAAAATGAAAAAAGTTATTTACAGATCTGAAGATAGGGGAAAGGCAAATTATGGGTGGCTTAATACAAACTACAGTTTTAGCTTTGCTAATTATTATAATCCAGCCTTGATGAATTTTGGTTTGCTTAGAGTTTTAAATGATGATAATGTAAAACCTTCATCTGGATTTGGCACTCATCCACATAATAATATGGAAATTATAACTATAATTTTAGATGGTGCACTTGAGCATAAAGATAGTATGGGAACAGGATCAGTAATTTATAAAGATGAAATTCAGGTAATGTCTGCAGGCTCTGGAATCACGCATTCAGAATTTAATCCTTCTGATAAAGAAGATGTTAGCTTGCTGCAAATCTGGATTTTTCCAAAGGAAAATAATATAAAGCCAAGATATGATCAGAAGAAATTTTCTATAGAAAACAGAAACAACAAATTAATTCCCGCAGTTTCCGGATTAAATAAAGAGGATTCGCTTTACATTCATCAAAATGCTGAAATATTTCTTGGAAAGTTTGATAAAGGAAGCAAAGTAAATTATAGGATTTCTAATTTAGTAAATGGTGCATATATATTTTTGATTGATGGGCAAATTAAAACTGTTGAGGAAGATTTATTTAAACGAGATGCTATCGGGATTTATGAAACACATCAATTTGAAATTGAAGTTTTAAATGATGCTTATTTTATAATTATCGATGTTCCGATGAACTAAAATTATTAGTTCTCATTTAGGAGTTGGCTTCGATTAAAATATCCAAAGCCAGCACCTTTTTTTATTTCATAAATAAATAAAAGTATAACCGGAATATGTTGTATGTAAATAAAATATCCGCTTAAAGGATTTAAATGGTAAAGTGGAATTAAAAAAGCATACATCAACAAAGAAACTTTAGGACTGAATACAAGCGTTAAAATCATCCAAGTAAGGTACCACGGGAATTGTGTTGGGCTAATTAAAAATGAAATAGCAATAATCATTAATATTTTATCTGTAATATCTAAATTATTTTTTGCCGGTTTTCGTATTAGAAATAACAAGGTGATAAATACAATTCCGCCAACAATCCATCGTGCAACGCAATCAGCACAAACGTAATAGATTTTAAATGTTGTTGTAAATAATTCTATTCCATCTTTTAATAAAGTGTAAAATGCTGCATTGTTTATCCAGTTAGTTGCATACTTCATAAATCCTTGATTCTCATCATAACCGGCAAGTAAAACAGGAATGAATATTATAATTACAACAAGTGAAAACACAATTCCATTTAAAATTAATTTCCATTTTTGAATTGTTAATCTTCTTAAAAATATTGGAAAGATTAAAACCGGCCACAATTTAAATCCAACAGCCAAAGCAAGCATTGCGCTTGATGTTAGATATTTATTGTTTAAAAAATAATAAATTGAAATTGCTGTAAAGAGCAAAGCAAATAAATCATAATGACCTGTGTTAAAAAACTCGTGAAGCACAATAGGATTTAACCAATAAATTGAAATGAATACAATTGGTAGTTTTAGTTCCTTTAAAATTCTTATTAGAAAGAAAAGTAAAAGAATATCTCCGATTAACATTACAAATTTCCATCCAACCACACTCCATGGAAATATTATATATGAAACTGCAAAAGTGAGTTGTGAAAGAGCAGGATAAAGTGTTTTTATTTTTGGATGATTAATTTTATTAATCACTTCGCCGGATTCTTTTGCCAAATCTAAAATTTTATCCGGCACGTTAATGTTTTTATCAAGTACATCCTGAGGGCTTTGTACATAAGGATTAAATCCATTTGCAGTTACAGCGCCATCCCACAAATATCTGTAAAAATCATCTTCAAGAATTGGTGATGATGGAATTAAAACAACTCTTGCAAGTAATCCTGAAAAAATTATCCACGCAATCCAGGTCTCTTTTATAGGTACTTTATTGATGTTGATAATTGCAATAAAAAAAAGTAACCCGATTAAAATTCTTTGAACTACAAAAAGTATTTTTTTTGTGTTGTCTGGCTGAGCATCATAAGTTAAACTGCCAGAGACAAAGAAGATATAAATTGCGTAGTGTATAACACCAACGCCAAGCAATATCCAAAGAGTCTTTGCAGAAAAATACTTTCCCAAAATATTTAAACTTTGTTTCATGATACTTTTGTTACCGGGTTATCATTATCCAGGAAAATGGAGAATCTTCTTCAAAGAATATATTTGACAATTTATTTTTAATAGAATTTGGATTGTAAAGTAATTGATTTCTAAAATATTTAAGTTCATCAGTAGTATGATGAAAAAATTTCTGCGTCATTTCCGGTAATCCAATTGAGCTAAAATGCTTTAACGAATTATTTTTTACTCGAATCAAATCATTTGCTAAATAGAATGGTGTATCAAGAATATGAACTTCACCATAAGATTTGGAAATTGTTAGCAACTCTTTTAGTAAAACATCAACATCTTTAAAATATTGTAAAGTTGAATTTAGTATTACAATGTTAAACGTATCTGTAGGAAGTGTAGCTTTTGAAATATCACCATAAATAAAAATTACCTTTTCACTCGAAAATAATTTATCAGCTTGTTCAAGTTCAACCAGGTTTGTATCAATTCCAAAATAGTTGTGATCAAATTCTTTTGCCAGTTGCCCAATTAACCAGCCGTTTCCACAGCCAACATCAAGAATATTAAGTTTTGTTTTTTTTGTGGAAAGATAATACCTGAATCTTAAAAAAGTTCTTACTCGTAATTGCCATTCTTTTTTATAAGGATTTCTTTGAGATGAGTAAGGTAAAAGTTTTACTTCATCATTATCATAAAATCGTTTTTCTTTTTTAAGCAGTTGCTGATATAAAATTTCAAAAGATTTATCGATTTCGTTCAGATAAATAATTCCATTATCAGTTTTTTGTTTTTGTAATTCTTCTAAAATCATAATCGTAAAATAAATAACATTGATCTAAAAGTAAGAATCTATTGATGGATTTGTTTTGGTTATACTAATTAATTAAGAATAGTATTTACAACATTCTATCAAATAAAAGTAAGAAAACAGATTTCCTTTCCTTATTTTTGATCATTAAAAATTTTGAAATTCCATTCTGGAAAACAGAAGGAGAGGAATAATGGAAAAACTTTTGTTACTAGGCGCTGAGGCTATTGCTCAAGGCGCAATTGATGGGGGAATGTCTGGCGTTTATGCTTATCCCGGAACACCATCCACAGAAATAACCGAGTACGTTCAACACAATAAAACTGCAGTTGAAAGAAAACTGCATAGCCAATGGTCTGCAAATGAAAAAACTGCAATGGAAGCCGGACTTGGAATGAGTTACGCCGGTAAACGTGCAATGGTTTGTATGAAGCACGTTGGTTTAAATGTTGCTGCTGATGCGTTTATCAATTCTGCAATAACCGGTGTTAATGGCGGATTGATTGTAACTGTTGCTGATGATCCTTCAATGCACTCATCACAAAATGAACAGGACTCACGTTTCTTCGGCAAGTTTGCAATGATTCCTATTTTTGAACCTGCAAGTCAGCAGGAAGCTTATGATATGGCTTATGAGGGATTTGAACTTTCTGAAAAATTAAAAATTCCAATTATGATGCGCATAACTACAAGACTCGCACATTCACGAGCAGGAATTGAAACTCGTCCGTTGAAACAAGAGAACAAATTAAAATATCCTGAAGATCCGATTCAATTTGTTCTTCTTCCATCAAACGCAAGAAAAAGATATAAAGGTTTGTTGGGATTGCAATCACTTATGGAACAGGAAGCAGAAAGATCATCTTTTAATACTTATTATCCCGCAAGAAATAAATCACTCGGCATAATTGCGTGTGGAATTGCATTTAATTATTTAATGGAAAATTATCCTGAAAGAAAATTCCCACATCCTGTATTGCAGCTTGGCCAGTATCCGTTACCTTTTTCTAAAGTTGAAAAAATTGTTAATGAATGTGAGCATATTTTGATTCTAGAAGATGGATATCCGCTTGTTGAAGAAATGTTAAAAGGTTACTTAGATAAGAACAGCAAGATTAAGGGAAGGTTGGATGGAACAATTCCGCGTGATGGTGAATTGAATCCAGATATTGTTGCCAAAGCTTTAGGGTTAGAAGTAAAGATTGGAAAACAAGTTCCCTCAATCGTAGCAAATCGTCCACCCGAACTTTGTGCCGGTTGCAGTCACAGAGATATTTACAATGCACTTAACGAAACGATGAAAGAATTTGGCAAGCAAAAGGTTTTTTCAGATATCGGATGTTATACACTTGGTGCACTTCCTCCGTGGAATTCAATTAATTCCTGCGTTGATATGGGCGCATCTATAACAATGGCTAAAGGTGCGGCTGATGCCGGCGTTCATCCTGCAATTGCAGTTATTGGTGATTCGACTTTTACTCATAGCGGAATGACTGCTTTGCTTGATGCAATTGTTGAAAACACTCCAATGACTGTTATTATTTCTGATAATGGAACAACCGGAATGACAGGAGGACAAGCTTCACACGCAACAGGCAGATTGGAAGAAATTTGTATTGGTTTAGGTGTAAAACCAGAACACGTAAAAGTTTTAACTCCATTACCAAAATATCACGATGAAATGGTAAAAGTCCTTAGAGAAGAAATGTTGTATGAAGGTGTTTCAGTTGTAATCCCTAGAAGGGAATGTATCCAAACTTTAGCAAGAAGTAAGAAAGATGTTAGAGTTAAAGTGGAAGAGGTTGTGAAATGAAATCAGACATAATACTATCAGGCGTTGGCGGACAAGGTATTCTTTCTATCGCTGCAGTTGTTGGGATGGCCGCTTTAGAAAATCATCTTTACTTAAAACAGGCAGAAGTCCACGGAATGAGTCAGCGCGGCGGTGCGGTACAATCTCATCTAAGAATTTCTGAAAAAGAAATTGCCAGCGATTTAATTCCTGAAGGAAGAGCAGATATAATAATTTCTGTTGAGCCAATGGAATCACTACGCTACCTGCCGTGGCTTTCAGAAAATGGATGGCTCGTTACAAACACAACTCCATTTGTTAACATAACAGATTACCCGGATATGAAAGTGCTGATTGCTGAGATCGAAAAACTTCCGCACAACATTGCAATAAACGCTGATGAAATAGCCAGACAAGTAAAATCTCCACGATCATCAAATATGGTAATACTTGGTGCTGCTTCTCCGTTTATAGATATTCCATATCAATCACTTGAAAACGGAATAAAGAAAATCTTTGAAAGAAAAGGGGAGAAGATAGTTCAGCTAAACATAGATGCGTTAAAAGCTGGAAGAGAATTTTCTGAAGCAAAAAGGAACTAAGAAAATTTTACCACAGAGAAACAGAGTCACAGAGCTCTCTGTGCCTCTGTGGTTACAGGTATTAACTTTTTGCCCAGGCTTCTACATCATCAACTTCTTTTGGGATTGGACGACCAAGAACTTTGTAGCCTGTTTGTGTAACAAGAATATTATCTTCAATTCTTATTCCGCCAAAGTCACGATACTCTTCAACCTTATCATAATCAATAAAGTTTTTAAATTTTTTCTTAGCCTTCCACTGATCGATGAGTTCAGGAATAAAATAAATTCCAGGTTCGCAAGTAAAAACAAAACCCGGTTTTAATTCTTTAGCTAATCTTAAATATGCCAATCCAAACTGATCGCTGCGCTTTGTTTTTTCATCATAGCCAACAAAATCTTCACCAAGGTTTTCCATATCGTGTACATCAAGCCCCATCATATGTCCAAGTCCGTGTGGAAAGAAAAGTGCATGTGCACCAGCTTTAACAGCGGCATTCAAATCACCTTTCATCAAACCAACTTGTGATAAACCAGCCGCTATAATTTTTGCAGCCGTCAAGTGTACATCAACATGCTTAACGCCAGGTTTAATCATATTGATAGCATTTTTTTGTGCAGTAAGAACAATTTCATAAATCTCGCGTTGTTTATAAGAAAACTTTCCGCCAACCGGAGTTGTACGTGTAATATCGCTTGCATAGTGAAGTAAAGATTCTGCACCAGAATCACAAACAAGTAAATCACCTTCCTTTAAAACATTTCCGTAGTGATGATTGTGTAATATTTGTCCGTTCTTAGAAACGATTGGAGTAAATGATACGCCACTTCCAACAGAAAGAGCAATTCCTTCAATTGCGCCGGCGATGTCTCTTTCAATTACACCAGGCTTTGCCATTTTCATTGCAGTCGTGTGCATCTGGTAAGCAATTTCCATTGCATATTCTATCTCTGCCACTTCTTCTTCAGCTTTAAGAGAACGTTGAGCAACAACCGCTTCGATTAATTTTTTAGAAAATTTACTTTTTAGTTTATAAGGATTTTCGCCAAGCAAATTTGCAATTTTAAGTGATTGATCACCACGATAAGTTGGAAGAAAATGAAACTTAGTTTGTTTTTTCTTTTTTGATATTAAAAACTTTTCAAGTTTATCTATTGATTCAGAATTTTCAATTCCAATTAATGCGGCAAGTTCTGCAAGCTTTGGTTGTGCTCCCATCCAAACGGTATCTTCAACACTAAATTCATATCCAAACAAATAATCTTTGTTTTCATCAAGATCGATAACACCAAACATGTTAGGAACATCAATTCCAAAATAGTAAAGAAATGAACTATCCTGTCTAAACTTATATGTGTTGCCTGGATAATTTAAAGCAGATTCATCGTTACCAGGAAAAAGAAGAATTCCGTTTTTAAAATTTTTCTTAAGTGCATTTCTTCTATCGATATAAACCTGTTTATCAAACATAAATCTCCTTAAAAGTATTTATATAATTATATCTGATGTAAAGTTAGAAAATTATTGTGTGGATTTCCAGAAAGGTCAACAGAATTGGGATGAAATGTGATATAACTCCAAACAATAATTTAGAATAATTAAAGAAAAATGATTACTGAACTATCCATAATATTTTAAACTTATTTTTTTGTTTTTGATAAACTTACTTTGTTTTCTGTTTGTTTTCTTAACATAAAAAAGAGTCCGCCAAGAACAAAAGGTATGCTTAGTATTTGTCCCATATCCAGAATCATCCCTTTTTCAAAAGCCGATTGTTCCACTTTTAAGAACTCTACAAAAAATCTAAAACCAAAAATTAATACAAGAAATAATCCGAAAAGAAATCCTTGTTTCGTTTTTTTATCTGTTTTGAAGTAAACAAAATATAGAATGATGAATGAGATTAAATAAAATATTGCTTCATAAAGTTGAGATGGATGTCGCGGAACATTATCAACTCTCGCAAAAATAAAAGCCCATGGAACATCAGTTGCCGTTCCAATAATTTCCGAGTTAAATAAATTTCCTAAACGAATTAACACAGCAGCGAGCGCAACTACAATTACAACACGATCAAGAATCCATAACATCGTTTTATCATTTTGCTTTTTTGTAAGAAAATAAATTGATAATGGAATACCAATTGCAGCGCCGTGACTTGCAAGGCCGCCTTCCCAAACTTTTATCATCTCAAACGGATTTGATAAATAATAAACAGGATCATAAAACAAACAATGTCCAAGTCGAGCACCAATAACAGTTCCCAGAATTACATAAATAGAAAGTTGTTCAAGATCAGTTTGAGGCTTTTTTTCTAACTTATAAATATTTGTAAGAATCATATAGCCAAAAACAAAACCTGAGGCAAAAAGCAATCCGTACCAGCGCAATGTAATTGGTCCAAGTTTTACTATTTCAGGACTAACGTCCCAGAAGATTGATGAGATTATCATTGTAATTATATATGTAATTAATAAATTGTGATGAAAATATAACGAGTAAAAATTATCGTTACCAATTTTCTGGTTTGTAAATATTAGCCTTTAGAATTTGATCTGGTAACTGAGATGAGGCTAAAACACCTTCTCTAATACGCTTTACAAAATCAGCATACTGCATTAACTCTTTTGATGGATGTCCTTTTCCTGGCATAAATAAACCTAATTTTTTATTGGGATGATGCCTTTTTACTAATTTCATTGCTTCTGATAAATCACTATCGTTTGAAACAACGACAGCGCAATCAAATTTGTTTAACCAAGCATCATTTAATAATTGCACAGCAATATTAACATCAGAGCCTTTTTCTTCGGTCTTAATAATTTTCACACTTTTTTTATTTGTATCTGGTTTTGCTAATGGCGCAAGAACCTCGTGAGTTAAAAAATGCCCATAGAAAATTTCAATTTCAGGTATTGTTAATTCTAGCGCACGAATGAAAGTCTTTTGTTTTATTGGTTTTTGTGGATTGTATTTGCCAGAAACTAAAGCTGTAAAGTATTTGATCTTGATTATCTGATTTTGTTCTGATAGTAATTTTTCAAATAAAGATTTAAAGTTTATCCATTTATAAGGTGTTCCTTTTACAGCTCGATAGTAAAAATTAAATCCATCTATATAAATGTAAGTTCGCATATAAAATTTGATTGTTTAAAAAAGCAAGAGCCACCGAAGTGACTCTGCGCCCTTGGTCGAAACCAAAGGGGTGGTTAAAAACCGAAACAAAATTAGGTTAGATTTTTTTTAAAAGCAATTCAATAAAACAAATATCACATTATTCCGCTTTCTTTCTAAAAACTCTTTTCTTTCCTTTGGTTTCAACCGCATTTTTATCCAGCTCTACGCATTCTTCATAAGTAAAGGATGACGGTTCGCGATCTTTAGGAAGCTTTACATTTTTCTTCCCGGCTTTTAAATATGGTCCCCATCTTCCATTAAGAATCTGAAAAGTTGGATCTTCATCAAAAACTTTAATAAACTTTTCAGCATCAGCAATTCGTTTTGCTTCTATGACAGCAATTGCATCTTCTTCAGAAACTGTATGTGGATCAAATTCTTTTTTCAGCGAAATGAATTTTCCATCGTGTCTTAAGTAAGGTCCAAACCTTCCAATCGCGGCAACAATTTCTTTGTCTTCAAAAGTTCCAACAACTCTTGGGAGTTTAAATAATTCTAACGCTTCCTCAAGAGTCAGCAACTCCATTTTCTGATCTCTTCTAATTCCGGCATATTCTGGTTTTGCTTCAGGATCATTTGGATCAGTTAACTGTGCCACAGGGCCAAATCGTGCCATACGAACTGAAACTGTTTTTTTAGTTTTTGGATCGACGCCAAGAATTCTTTCGCCGGAAACTCGTTCACTTGTTTCGGTAGTATGTTCAACTAATTTGTGAAATGGTGTGTAAAACTCTTCGAGCATTGCATGATAAGTCATTTTTCCCAATGCAATTTCATCAAGTTCATCTTCAACGTGTGCAGTAAATTGATAATCCATAATTTGCGGAAAATGCTGATTAAGAAAATCCGTTACAAGCATTGCAATATCAGCAGGAAAAAGTTTCCCTTTATCCGCACCTGTGATTTCAGTTTTATCTTCGCGTTTTATTTCTTTCTTCTTGTTTAACGTTAAAATTTTATACGCTCGCTCTGTTCCCATTCGTTCTTCTTTATGAACATAACCACGCTTCTGTACAGTGCTTATTGTCGGGGCATAAGTTGATGGTCTTCCAATTCCAAGTTCCTCCAACTTTTTCACAAGACTTGCTTCAGTAAATCTTGCAGAAGCACGAGTATATCTTTCAGTTGCAACAACTTCTTTCATATCAAGTTTTTGTCCAACTATTAATGGAGGAAGAATTGCATCATCACCACTTTCTGAATTTTCATCATCTGTATCTTCAAGATAAACTTTTAAAAATCCATCAAATTTTATTACTTCGCCTTTTGCAGTAAGAACATCTTTGTTGCCAGTGATTTTTATTTTTGCAGTTGTGCGTTCAATTTCTGCATCACTCATTTGAGATGCAATTGCACGCTTCCAAATCAATTCATATAAAGCTTGTTCATCTTTTGGTCCATCAACTTTTTCTTTATTAAAATCAGTTGGACGAATTGCTTCGTGCGCTTCCTGGGCAGATTTAGATTTTGTTTTGAACTGTCTTCTTTCAAAATATTGTTTGCCAAAATCATGTTTAATTGTTTGTTCAGCAGCATCAAGAGCAAAATCAGAAAGATTAACAGAATCTGTACGCATATAAGTTATCTTGCCTGCTTCATATAATCTTTGAGCAAGTAACATTGTGCGGGAAACAGAGTAACGTAATTTTCTGGAAGCTTCCTGCTGTAAAGTAGAAGTGTAAAATGGTGCAGCAGGTGAACGCTTAACAGGTTTCTTTTCAACATCATCAACAATAAAATCTGATTTAGAACATTGCTTTAAAAATTCTTCAGCTTCTTTTTCATCTTTTAAATATCGTGCAAGTTCTGCTCTAAGATTTGTTTTGTTTCCTTTATCATCTTCTACAACAAAATTTGCAATAACTTTGTAACGGGATTCAGGAACAAAAGCATCAATTTCACGTTCACGTTCAACAATTAATCTAACAGCAACAGATTGAACACGACCGGCAGAAAGTTTAGATTTTATTTTTCGCCATAAAATTCCAGAAACTTCAAATCCAACCAAACGATCTAAAATTCTTCTTGCCTGCTGAGCATCAACAAGATGGTAATCTATTTTACGTGGATTTTTTATTGCATTAAGAATGGCAGTTTTTGTGATTTCATCAAAAACTATTCGTTTTATTTTATCTTCTTCAAGTTCCAAAGCTTCTTTTAGATGCCAGGAAATTGCTTCTCCTTCGCGGTCCTCGTCAGTTGCAAGCCAAACTACTTCAGCTTTTTTAGAAAGTTTTTTTAATTCTGTAACAACTTTTTTCTTTTCTTCAGAAATTTTATAGAGTGGTTTAAAATTATTTTCAATATCCACTCCTTTATTTTTTTTCTCAAGATCACGTATGTGTCCGTAACTTGAGGTAACTAAAAAATCTTTCCCCAAATAGCCTTCAATTGTCTTTGCTTTAGCGGGTGATTCTACGATAACTAAGTTTTTTGCCATTATATCTTCTTTAATTTGAAAAAAACGCTTGCAAATTAACCGATAAAAAAAACAAAATTCAAAGTTAATTTGGTGAGCGCAAGCAATTTACTATTAAATCATTCGTTTTTATGAATAAAATTTTAACAATATTTGTTCAGTAAATCACAATTATTGATTCAATTGAACATAAAAATCATTTTAAATAGATTATTAAAACTTTTAGCAGTGCCATTTATTCTGCTTATCAAGATTTATCAGTTATTTATTTCGCCGATACTTCCGTCATCTTGCAGATATACACCAACTTGCTCGCATTATACCGCAGATGCATTAAAAAAGTATGGATTGTTAAAAGGTGGTTGGCTGGGAATTAAAAGAATTTCAAGATGTCATCCGTGGGGCGGAAGTGGATATGATCCGGTACCGTAATTAATATATGGCTAAAAAAACATCTTCAAAAAAAATATCGTTTGGCAGAAGAATTTTTAATTTCTTTAAATGGATTTTAAAACTAGCAATTCTGTTTTTTGTGATTTCTGTTCTTCTTGTCTTTGCAATGAGATGGATAAATCCAATTATAAGCTCAATTATGATACAAAGACAAATAGCAGGATTGTTTGATGGTGAATTTGAACTGGTAAAATATCATTGGGTAAGTTATGATGATGTTTCTAAATATATGCCAATTGCAATTGTGGCTGCTGAAGATCAGAACTTTCCTAATCACTTTGGATTTGATTTTAAACAAATTGAAAAAGCATTAAAGGAAAATAAACGCGGCAGAAGAATTCGTGGCGCAAGTACAATATCGCAACAAGTTGCAAAAAATCTTTTTTTGTGGGAAGGTAAAAGTTTTGTACGCAAAGGTGTTGAAGCTTACTTTACATTATTAATAGAGTTGTTGTGGGATAAAGAAAGAATTCTTGAAGTGCATATGAACATTGCAGAAATGGGTGACAAGATTTTTGGAGTTGGAACTGCAAGTGTTGCATATTTTAAAATTCCTGCTGCAAAGTTATCTATAAGACAAGCGGCATTGTTGGCTGCTGTATTGCCGAATCCCAAAAAATATTCTGCGGTAAAACCGACTGGTTACGTTAGAGGAAGACAAAACTGGATTGTAAGACAAATCAATTCTCTTGGTGGACCGGAGTATTTAAAAGATATTTAAATAACCACAAAATTCTGATTTGGATATTGCGGATAACTATTTAATTGAACTGCTTTTTTAAAAGTTAAAACTGCTTCAAGATAAGAATCTTTTACACTGTGCATTTCAAGTTTAACATTATAAAAATCAGCAATTCTTTGTGTAATTGCTAATCCCAAACCGTTTCCTTGCTGCTCATAATAATTTCTATTATGTTGAATGAAAGGCGAAGCATTGTTGATTTCTTCTTCAGTCATTCCGCGACCATAATTTTTAATAATAAGAGAATATGTATCATCATTCTCTTTTGAGCAAATTTCAATTTGCTTATCAGGAAATGAAAACTTAACGGCATTATCAATCAACTCATTAAGCACAACTTTAAAATGTTCATCCCAAATTTTTACAGAACATTCATTAACATTTAGTTCAAATGCATGTTTCGTTTCAGAATTTTTTGTTTTGTTATCAATAAATAATTCAATTGCAGTTTTATCAATCTTGGTTAATCCTGTAGAAATTCTCGCATAACTTTTTCTATCCTTTAACATCAATTCTGCTTCAGTGAACAAAATAAATTTTTCTATTGTTCGATGAAGTCGAATAGAAGCATTTTTGATCATCATAGACATATCTTTAATTGTATCTCTATCTATAGTTTCAATTTCATCAATAATTATATTTGTAAATCCTTGAATAGATACAAGTGGAGTTCTAAGTTCGTGCGGAATAGATTGAGAAATATTTTTATAAACTTTATTTAATATCTCATCTGTTTTAATTTTTTTTGTTAATCTTGTTTTAACGGCAGTAAGCAAATCATTCGCTTCAAAAGGTTTTGGAAGATAATCATCAGCGCCATAATTCATTCCATCGCGTATATCTGCTTTTGATGATTTTGCTGTAAGAAAAATAAACGGAATGTTAGAAGTGATAGAATTATTTCTAAGTTCCTGAAGCATTTGTGTGCCTTCCATAATCGGCATCATTCTGTCAGATATTATTAAATCAGGAATTTCTTTTATTGCAAGTTGTAATCCATCGTAACCATTTTCTGCAACAATAACATCATAATCATTTATTTCAAGAAGAGAAATTATATTTTCTCTTAAATCATCAGAATCTTCTACAACTAAAATTTTATTTTGTTTTGTATCCATCTTTTAATTCTTCACTAGTTGTTTGTAAAATGTGATCAGGTATGTAAACTGTAAATGTAGAGCCAACACCAACTGCACTGCTAAAATCAACTCTACCGCCAAGTAAATCTATAGCTCGTTTTAAAATTGATAAACCCAGTCCCGTACCTTTAATCTTGCCAATGTTTTTACTGCGCATAAATGGTTCGAACAAGGAACTAAAATCATCTTCAGGTATTCCAATTCCTTCATCTTCAACTTTAAATATTGTTAAATCTGGCTGGCGTTCTAAAGTTATATAAACATTTTTTTGCGGGTCGGTGTACTTAACGGCATTTGAAATTAGATTGATAAAAATCTGTCTTAATAATTTTTTATCACTTAATAAAACCAATGATTCAATTTCCTGTGTGTAGTTTACTGTTGCACTAACAGGATTGCCTTGTTTTACTTCGTCTATCAAAGCATTTAATAAAGCTGCTATATCAATTTCTTCAAAATTTACAGTTGCTTTACCAGAATCAACCCGGTTTATTTCTGTAACATCTGTTAAAATTTCAATTAGATTTTTTACTGAATTTTTAATCTTTGCCAAAAGCGATGTGCGTTTTTCTTCAGTAAGTTTTTCCCAGTACATTTCAATTAATTCTGAAGAAGATAAAATTGCAGCAAGCGGAGTTCTGAACTCGTGCGAAACCATTGAAACAAATTTTGTTTTCATCTCACTTAATTCTCTTTCTTTGATCAGAGAATTTTTGATTTCAGTTTCTGCTTTTTTTCTATCTGTTATATCATAAAAATTTGCAACAACATAAAGCGGTTTGTTTTTATCATCAAACACAACTGAGCAAATTGCTTCAGCAGGAAAAAATTTTCCGTTAACTTTTCTTAATTCTATTTCACCTTTCCAGTTGTTACCACTCATTAATCTTGTGATGATAGCTTCCTTTAAAACTCTTGAACCTTCAATACTTGTAAGAGAGAAAATACTTTTACCAACAATATGATCATGAGATTTAAATCCACAAATAGACATTAACCCAGGATTTGCATAAGAAATATTACCTTTAAAATCAGCAAGTAATATTCCGGTTTCAGTTGTTTCTACTGCTCGATTTAATTTTCTAATTTCCTGTTCAGATTCTCTTTGTAAAGTTATGTCTCTTATCGTACCGCTGATACCGACGACGTTTTTGTTTTCGCTTACTATTGATTTTACATAAACCTCACATATTTTTTCTTTTCCACCTTTTGTAACAAAAATTACATCGTGCAAACTAAATTCTAATTCACCTGTTATTAGCGGACGCAATACATCAAAGTTTTTTTCTTTTTCTTCATTATGGATATAACTAGAAAAATTTTGTCCAAGACTTTCTTCAATTGTGTAGCCCATAATATTAGTCCAGGCAGGATTAAGAAAAATCCAATTACCATCAATATCAGTCTGAAAAATTACTTCTTTAACTGTGTTTACAACCAAACGATATTGTGATTCACTTTTACTTAATGCTTCTTCATTTTCTTTTCTTTTGAGAGCATTTGTTATAACGCTTGCGGCCATTGTTAATAATCTTATGCTTTCTTCAGTCCAAACTCTAAAATGACTAATAGAATCAAACCCGACGTAACCAATAACTTTATTGCTGTAAATCATTGGAACGGCAATTAAAGATTTTATTCCGTAAGGTTCCAATAATTCTCGTTCAGCTTTTGCTTCTGGTGGCAAATCATTTATACATGGGATGTAAATAACTTCCTGATTATTAACTTTATCCATCCACCACGGAAAAATATCTGTAGGAATATATTTTAGATTTTCCGTTTCAGTAATTACACCTGCATTTGCCCACTTGTGTGTATTACTCATTAATCTGTTAGAATCACTAAACTGAAAAACATAACTTCTATCGGCCACAATAGAATTTCCAATAAGTTGAAGTGCTTCATTGATTGCGCTATCAACATCCTGCCAGGAAAGATTAATAAACTTTGCCGATAACTTTGTTATCAGTTCTTCAAAATGCAGCCTAAACTCAAGCTTATCTTCGTTTTCTTTAAACCGGGTTATGTTTCTGTAAATCCATAAATGTCCTTTGTATTTGTGATCTTCAAAAATTGGAATGTAATCACGTTCAAGGATCAATCCATTTTTCATTTTACAGATATCAGCATAAACTGGAACTTTATTTTCTAAAATGATTGTAATACTTTTTATAAATTCTTCTGGATCCGTAAAAAGATGTTTGCTGTTTTCTGCGGCGTTACTGCAATCACCACCAAGTAATTGTTGAGGCGGAATTGGGATGTTAAAGAAATCACAAAATTGCTGATTGATAAAAAATATTTTTCGTTCTTCATTTTCTAAAAGAATTGCACCGCCAAAATTTTCTGCAAGGGTGCTAAATCTTAAATTAATTTCTTTAAAATATTCTTCACTCGTTTTTAGCTCATCAACATCTTGTTGAATGCCCGAAATTATTAAAGCCTTACCTTCATCATCAAACTCAGTAGCCGAACCATAACAATTCATCCAGCAAAAAGAATCTGCTTTGTTTTTAATTCTGTAATAAATATCAAAGTATGAATTAGAATCTTTTGTTAATGATGCTAAAATTTTTACAGTTTTAAATTTATCCTGCGGATGTAATCTCTCAGTCCATTCAGAAATGTTTGAAGTTATTTCATTAGTAGAAAAGCCAAGCATTTTTTTCCACCCATCGGAAAAAAATATTTTTTCATCTTTAATATTCCACGTCCACGTTGCGCTTTTACAAAGTATTTGCGATGAACATTCTAATGTGTTAAAAGATTCTTGCATTAAACGATTTTTAAGTATTGTTTAAGTAATTATCGAAATTTTTACAAAAATGTTAATGATTTTTAACGGTTCTGATTTTATCCAAAAGAAAGTTTTAAATGAATTTTTGTGGTTAAGAATTTTATAATTTATCCGATAATGAAAGAAAACCAATTTAAAGTAAATGGAATCAGAGCAATTAGAAATACCGGAAATTGAGAAGTTTGATAATCAATTTGAAGTTGATGCTATAAAGTTTAACAAGCTTAAGCATAATTATTTTAAAAATTTCATCAAGAAAAATGATAACTACTTAAATTTTTTAAAGACTGGCTCAAGACATTTTGTGTTTCAATTTCCAGAAAACATTGATGAAGTTTTTTTGATTAAAGAAAATGCACCAATGTTTTGGCTGTTAGAATCACCTTTGCTTACAATTTGCGAAAGAGCATTTAGTGAAAATTCTAACGGAAATGCAAATTCAGATAGAAATGAAATCAAAAAGAACTTTACAAAATGGGTTATAGCAAGCGAACCGAATCAGAAAAAACTTTTTGCTTCCATAACTGTTAAAGAATTAAAAAGCAATTTATACACACTTACGTTTGTGGATTTAATTTATCATTCCTTAATATTGATTTTCGAAGATTCATTAAGAAACCCTGCTAAGGCAAATGAAGAATTAGTAAAAGCTCATCTAATAGTGGAGGAAAGTTCTTTTACTGCAGAGATAAAAAAAGAAATAAGTTATTTAATTCAACTTTATAAAGGTTATGCTCAAATTGCACTTGGAAATTATGAGGATGCTTCTTCTGAACTTTCTTTTGCAATAGATATTAAGGAAAGTGGAATTAATGCAAAGTTTTATTTTGCATTTTTGTCCGCAATTCAAAAGCGAGAAGATTTTACAAAAGCTTTAGTAAAAGAAATTTTTAATTACGATATCGAAAGACTAAAATACGCTATTGATAATAGCAATATTGTAATGCTTAATTTCTTTTTAAGTAATCCTATCTTTCCGGAAATTGTTAACTATTATGAATTTGCATCTTATACAGATTATATTCAATCAGAATTAATTGAAACCAATCTCGATACAAAAAAGGTAATTGCAAATCTTAACAACCGTCTAAACTCATTAAAGAAGTATGAATTTGATGAGTATTATTCTGATGAAACAAAACGAACAATAAAATTTTTATATGATGTTTACGAACAAAATTCTCAGAATCATTCAATATTTTTAAGCTTTGTTGCCGGATATATAAACGAAAAACTTCACTTTACATTACAAGCAATTCATCAGGAAATTAAAGAAAAACATTACGAAAATTATAATCGCGTGATGGCTCTTTACCAAAAGACAATTGAAGAAAGCGAGAAGCTTACAGAACAATACAAGCACGAGGTTGATGAAATTAAATCAAGCCTGCAAAAAAAACTTGCAACATCAGTCCAGCAAATAGAAGAATATGTTAAAGATGAATTATGGCAGGTTGAAGAAAGAAAGAAAAATTTAAATTATCAATCTAAGTTTGATCCTGCGGTATCATTTCGTAATTCGATGAGTTACAATGTTTTTGTTTCAATAATTGTTTTTATAATTGGCGGAATTGCCGGTTACTTTAATAGTTCAGATTATTTTGAAAACGATTTTTACTTAATGCTTGGCAGAATAATTCTTACGGGGGTTAAATGGTCGGCTTTAACTTTTGTAATTGGATTTTTTATTTCAGGTTTAATATCAGGGTTGGTTGTTTTTGATAGATCAAACGAAAAACAAAAACTTGAAAAACGAACTTTGGAATTACAAAAGCAACGTGAAATGAGTATGGATATGCTTAAAAAAGAAACTGAGCAAAAACAAAAAGCATTATCGGAAGGTTATATCGAACGAATTGAAACACACAAGAAAAAAATTGAAGATATAAGAAAAGAAAAATCCCGTCAGGAACCACTTTTAATTACAGAAGCCGAAACACAATTAGCTCCATTCACAGAAAAACTAAGTCCTTTATACCTCAAATAATTTTGGCTATAGTTAGCCAAGGTTATGAAAAGAAACAATAAAACTGACTTAAATCAAAGATATCTTCACTTAATCATTTCTATTTAATGGTATAAATGTTGGGTTTAGTTGAACTAGTTTAATAAATGAGTTAAGCATGAAAATAGCAGCTTTTCTGCCAGCTAAAGGTAGTAGCAATCGTATACCAAATAAAAACACCATGTTACTTGATGGTGAAGCCTTATTCTTAAGAAGTTTAAAAAAACTTTTTTCCCTTCCTCTAATAGATGAAGTATTTCTTGATACAGAATCACAAGAGATAATTGAGTTAGCTTCTGAGGTTAAATGCAAAATATTAAAAAGGGATCCGACTCTTGCTTCAAACAAAACAGATGGAAATCTTCTATTCTATAATGAAGTATTGAATACCGATGCGGATGTATGTATACAGTTATTGGCAACAAGTCCATTTGTAAAAGTAGAAACCATAACTAAAGGAATATATATTCTTCTGAATAATCCAGAATATGATTCAGTTTTAGCTGTAAGAAGAGAAAAGCAATATCGATGGGAAAATAATTCTCCTATATACGATATAAATCAAATACCAAACAGTATCGATCTTGATGATACAGTAATAGAATCAATGGGATTATATATTGTTAGAAGAGATGCTGCATTAAAAACAAAAAGGAGAATTGGTGAAAATCCATTTTTACTTGAAATTGATCCACTTGAAAGTATTGATGTAAATTTTCCACCAGATTTTGAATTAGCCAATTTAATAGCCATTGGATTAAGAGAACAAGAAAGAAGACTATTCCATAACCTAAAATTACTTTTATCTAGTGCTTTGCTTTCAGATATTCTTGATGATATGAACTTGAGTGGAGTATTATCGAGTCGGTTTCATCTCAATTTACCTAATTCAAAAATTTTTGGTCGTGCAAAAACAATGCAGATAGATCTTTGTGCTGATGATGATGACTTTAAAAAGATTTATGATGGTTTGAACTTGTATGACAATGTTGTTTCAAATGATATTATAGTAGTTGCAAATAATATTCCCGATTATGCTTTTTTTGGAGAGTTAAATGCAAATCTAGCATTACGCTCAGGTGCTGCAGGAGCAATAATAGACGGAGTAACAAGAGATACAAGAGAAACATCAGACATGGGGTTCCCGGTTTTTTCTAAGGGAAATTATTGTAAAGATACTCGTAAACGAGGAATAGTAAAATCAAAAAACAAAACTGTAATTGTTGATGGTGTTAGTATACACAAGGATGATTTAATATTTGGTGATCGCGATGGAATAGTGGTAATTCCTAAGAAGTACGAAAAGAAAATTATTGATACTGCTTTTGAGAAAATGAAAAATGAAAAACAGATTTTAATTGATGTTGCAAATGGTGTACATACTTCTGAATTAACTCAAAAATACGGAATGTTTTAGTGGTCAAGTTTGAGGACAGTAAAATAGCATCAGTAAATAAAATTGTTTTGATGACAAACTTTAGAACAATGTTTCCTGAAACAATTAGTACACTGAATCTTATAAATGACTATGTTGAAAATCTTGGATTAAAACTGCTGCTATTATCAAATACAATTTCCTCAGAACTGAAATGTACTACTGTGAAAATTCCCTTTTCTATGAAGGAATTTTCATCACTCAAAGAAGAAGAATTTAATTTTCCATTCAACCAAAATTTAATTTCAATTGATGCTGAATTTAATGAAGATGAAAATCCGGATGTTGAATTATATAAAGCCGGACTTAAGAAGTGTTTTTCTGCCGCACATAAAATTGCACTAACGGTTAAACCCGCAATAGCTTTGCTCTGGTCAGCAACAGTCCCACAATCAATTATATTTAAGAATGTTTTCACAGAATATTTCATCCCAACATACTTTGTTGAGCGAGGATTGCTTCCAGAAACACTTATTTTCGATGAATCTGGTAATGGTGCTTGCTCTTCTATAAAGAAAAAAATTAATCTGGGTTTTGTTCCTCAAAACTTTGAACATATTTATGAGGAAATCAAAGCTTATTATTTTACAAATAAAATAGATAAGCACGAACAACCAGATTATTTAAGTAGCTCAGACTTTTTAGAGCAACAAAATTTAGCAGGTAAGAAAATAATTACATTTCTTGGGCAATGGGATGTTGCAAGTGGTGTTAATTCTACAAATGACTATCAAAGTTTTTTAAACTCACCACATTTCACTAATACTGAAGAAGCATTCAAATCAATAGTAAAATTTATATCAGACAACGAAAACATTGCTCTCGTTTTTAAACCACACCCATTTGATTCAAAAACTTATAACAAGGAGAATAATACTAGAATCATTGTTGATAAAAAATTAAATGTGCGTACTTTGATAGAATCTGCTGATGTAGTTATAGTTATGTCAACAACAATTCAATATGAAGTATTATTTTATGATAAACCAATAGTTCTTTTAGCAAATAGCTTTCTTAATGGATTGAATGTCGGTTATGAAATTAAAAATTCTGAAGAAATTGGAAGTGCAATTCATCAGGCTTTGAACAAAAAGGATTATGCTGATAAGCAAATAAACGCTGAAAAATTTATTACTTTGATCTCTTCTCAAATTCTTGTTTCTCTGAATAAAAAAAATCCAATTACAACAAGTTTAGCAAGCTTCATTAGTCATTTATCAAAAAAGTACTTTAGTAACAATATTGAATCAGTAAGCAAAGATTTATTTGATGAAATATATCATAAAACAAAAAATATTTTTAATGGATATTTAATTAAGCAGCAAGTACAGGAATTAATTCTAAAGGCTGAAGAATTAATTACTGGACAAAATATACTTGAAGCAAAAATCATTTTAAATGACATACTACAAAACCTGGATCCTGAATCCATTGAAGTTTTGAATGATCTTGCTGTTGTGGAGTTGATATCAGGCAATTTTGATACTGCACAAAATCTACTAAATCAAATTCTTGTTAAAGACCCATTTAACCTAGTAGCTAAAGAAAATATAAACTACATATCCCAAGTAAATTTACTAAACACAGAGAAAGTGTAATGTCTAAATCAGAATTAGCGCTTATTGAAAAAGCAGAAATATTTATTGAGCAATCAAATTTTGCTGAAGCAAAATCCATTTTGCTTCGAATATTAAAGGAAATTAACAACCAATCTATCGACGCGATGAATAATCTTGCTGTGGTATTCATGCTTGAAGAAAATTTTACTTTAGCTCTTGAATATATCCGTAAAGTTCTATCAATCGATACTGAAAATGAAACAGCAATAAATAATCTAAACTATTTAAAACTACAACTTGAAGAGTTGAAATTTCAATCTGAACAGAAAGTTGAGATTGAAAATAATTTGTCTATAATAATTCCAGTTTATAATAAAGTTCAATTAACAATCAACTGTCTTCGCTCTCTTAATAATTTGAATACGGGGGTTAAATTTGAAGTGATTATAGTTGATAATGCGTCAACTGATGGAACCCAGAATGAAATAGAAAAATTAAAAAATGAATTGAACTATGAACTAAAGTATGTTTTAAATGAAACTAATTTAGGTTTTGCTAAAGCTAATAACATAGGCGCAAAATATGCAGTTTATGAAACACTATTATTATTGAATAATGACACTTTAATTAAAGAAGATTTTGTAACCAAACCGCTTAGTTATCTAAAGAATGAAAAAGTTGGTGTTGTTGGAATTAAGTTGCTTTATCCTGATGACCTTGTTCAGCATTCAGGTGTAGTATTCAATCATCTTAAACGTCCAGAGCACATCTTTAAATTTTATATTTCAGAGCATCCGTTTGTAAACCGTGTTTACGAAATGCAAGCTGTAACCGGTGCATGTATGTTCATTCGCAAAAAAGATTTTGAATTGATTGGTGGATTTGATGAAAGTTATGTTAATGGTTGGGAGGATATGGATTTATGTTTCAAGTTAGCATCAACAGGATTAAAAATATTATATACTGGTGAGGTTTCAATTTATCATTTAGAGAGCCAGAGTGATGGAAGACTAAATTATGCAAAAGAGAATGAAAAATTATTTCTAAGTAAGTGGATCAATCAAATAAAATGCGATGAAGCTTATTACTACAATAAGGTTGAAGAATATAATTCTCAATTTTCGTTTGATAAAAAAGTACATTTACCAAATAGTATAAACTTCGCAATTAAAATTGGTGTCCCTAATAGAGAAGAAAAAGGATGGGGAGATATTTATTATGCAAATTCTCTTGCAAAGTCATTAAAAAACTGGGGCATAATGCTGTTATTCATTATTTGAATGAGTGGGATCAGTCTGATGATAATATTAATGTAGTTATTCATATTAAAGGATTAACAAATTATAAACTGAAAAATCATAATATAAATATTATATGGGTTATCAACCACCCTGAATTGCATGCAATAGAAGAATTAAGTCAATACGATCTTGTATTTTGTGCATCGAAAAAATATTACGATCTAATTGCAACAAAACTTTCTAAGCCTTGTTTTTATCTTCCTCAGGCTACTGATGAATCTGTTTTTCAGGAAATGCTTAACTCAAATGAAAAGACATTGATTTACTTTTTGTAGGCAATAACTATGAATATAAAAACAATAAATGCAGAGGTATAATTGAAGATATTGTTAAAGCAGGTAAACAATACAACCTTCATATCATAGGAAAATATTGGAATGGATTCGTCCCGGATAAATATATTAAATCAGAGTTTGTAAACTGGGAAGATTTACCAGCTTTATATGGCAGAGCAAAAATTGTATTGAATGACCACCAAGAAACAATGAGAGAAAATGGATTTATTAATAATAGAACTTTTGATCTTGCATTGATGAAGGCATTTCAAATCAATAATTATGTAGAAGGACTTGAGGACCTCGAAGTTGTTACTTATAAAGATCCCGTTGATTTAATGGAGAAGATAGATTTTTATTTAACAAATGACGAAAGAAGAAACGAAAATAGTCTAAAGGTTTATGAAAATTGCAAAACATTCACCTTCAATCAACAAGCTACAGAGATTCTTAATTCGCTAAATAAAATTATTTCCGAAAAATCAGTTTATACTCATTGTAATATTTGCGGTCACGAAGGCAATGATTTTCTTGATATGGGTTCAAGAAAAAAGTAAGATGTCCTGTTTGCAATAGTCTTGAAAGACAGCGTGCACTTTGGTTTCTGTTGAACCGTGATAATATGATAAAACCAAATATAAAAGTGCTTGAAATTGCTCCTTTAAATAATATGATTTACAGAAAATATTTTGAAGAAGCTGGATGTGAATATGTTTGTGTTGATAAATGGAAACACGGCAATCCTCTTGATCCGAGAGATACAACCTGGATTGATTATGAAATGGATGTTTGTGATCTGAAATTTGATGATAATACTTTTGATTTGGTATTAATGCAGCATGTAATTGAAGAAGTACCTGATGATTATAAAGCTTTTTCAGAAATTGCACGCGTTACAAAACAAGATGGATTTGCATTACTTGAAGTACCGCATAATAAAAATCTTAGAAAAACAATTGAGTATAATGAGCCTCAAAAATTTGGAAACTTACGCCAGTACGGTGTTGATTTTTATGAAAAAATAAAACCACTTTTTGTCTATCGTGAAGAAGTAATTATTGATAACGTTTTGTTTAGCCGACTTGGAAAAGAAAATCATCCTGCAAATTTAAATCTTCCAATCCTTCTTGATCATCCAGCATTTAGTAAAGCAACATTTTCGAATAGATTTAGTGAGGCATCAAATCATTTGCTTAGGAAAGGATTTACTTCTCTAACTACTGCACAGGTAAATAATCTTGTTCATCAGAATGTATATTACAAACACCCAGTCTGGTTTACATTTGATGATGGATCGGTTGAAGATATTAAACAGGCATATCCAATTTTAAAGAAGAATAATATTTCTGCAACAAGCTTTTTGATTCCTGAACATTTAAATGAAAAATCTATTAATGAGTGGAAGAACGTAGCAGGAAGTCAGAATTTAGATATTCAAAATCACTCGAAAAATCATTTACTATGTTTTGTATCATCTAAAATAATAGGAGTTCAAACTGGTAATATTATTTATCCCAATTTGATGGAGGATACTAAAGAAATTGGAACTCCAATATTTGAATTTGCTTCCTGCCTTAAATCAAAAAGATTTTTTCCGTATAAAAATGTTTTAGATGAAGCGATCCGCTTTTATAAACAAAACACCGAGATTGATTCGGATAATTCTATTAATAAACTGAATGAATTTTTGGCAGAAAGATTTAACAATAATTTTGGTGAATTTGAAACAGACTTATTATATTCAACAAAATTAAATGAACAAATTGAAGAAAGTCGAGAAAAGCTTGTTTCGTTATTTGGCAATGATGTTTATGCATTTTCATTTCCGTGGGGATTATACTCCAATGAAGCATTGAAAGTTAGCTCACTTAATCATTCTATTTCAGTTGGCGTTAATCCTAAACGAATTAATCATAAATATGAATCCGAAGCTTTTGAGAGAATCGAGATTACAGGCAGTGCATATAATGAATTAATAAAATCAATTTACTCCACCCGGTCTTGGGAACAGTATGATTATAGGAATATTCCGGCAGTCTCTGTCTTGATGACAACATTTAATCGTCAGGATTTAGTATCAGATTCAATTCAAAGCGTTATTAACCAAACATATAAAGATTGGGAGTTAGTAATTATAAATGATGGCGGTGAAGATATTGAAAATATTATTTTGCAATTCAATGATCCAAGAATTAAATATTTTAGTTGTGAGCATAAAGGTAAAGCTGCTTCTCTGAATTTTGCAATTAAAAATTCTAAGAGTAAATATATAGCCTATCTTGATGATGACGATAAATATTATCCAAATCACTTAGAAGTATTAGTAAGTTTTCTTGAAAAACATCCGGAGAAGGAATTTGTTTATTCAATTTCGCGTGAAGTTGAAAAAATATTTTCACAATCAGGTTGGCTAACAAAACAAAGTCTTATTCGTTATGCTCATCATGCAACTCCTATAATGTTACGATTTATGAATCACATTCCAAATCTTTCTGCATTTCATTCAAGAAGACTTTTTGAATCTGCTGGGTTATATGACGAAAGTCTGGATGTATTAATCGATTGGGACATGTACAGAAGACTTGCGATTTATTCACCACCTTCATTTATAAATGTTGTTACTTCTGAATATTCAAAACGAACTTTTTCAACAAATCAGGATAAACAAATTACCGGACTTTTCTATAGAGATCCTGTAAAGTATTATAACAATCGATTACAAATTCTAAATAAAAAATATCCTGCTACGGAAAATTTTATATCAAATGATAATTGTGCAGTAATAATTTGTAATAGAAATAATTTTAATTCGTTACGATATTTAATTTACAAAATCGATATGATTAAGAAAGATTTTGGATTTGATGTTGTGTTGATTTGCGATATGATGTTAAATGAGACAGTAGTAGAACTAATTATTGCTGCTGAAGGAAAAAATATCCTTGCAATGAAGATTGAGAATCTAAATCAATCTGATCTTTTTATACAAAATGTACTTGATAATAATGCCTGGAAGAAAATTGCGATAATTGATGAAGTTGGTGAATTTAATTTTAATAATCTTAATGCTGCTTTTAAATCAGATGAGAGGATTTCTAACTATTCAACTTATTTAAAAAGAATTATCCGCATAAGAGGTATAGCGTAAAAGATAAATTGGAAGAAGTTACAGTCTCCATTATAATACCAGCATACAACAATTGGCAGTACACACAAAAATGCTTAAAGTCGATTTATGAATCAAAGCAAAATAAAACCAGGTTTGAAGTTATTGTAATTGATAATGATTCTAAAGATGAAACTCGAATTCAACTCACCAAGCTGATTAGGAAACATTCTAATCTAAAAGTGATATTGAATGAAAAAAATTATGGATTCGCAATTGCAAATAATATTGCAGCAAAACTTCAATTTCAGATTATCTTTTATTTTTGAATAATGATACGGTTGTTAGTAAAAATTGGTTGGATAAGCTTGTCAAAACAGCTTTAATGAGGGATGCTGGAATTGTGGGAGCCAAACTTCTGTATCCAGATAATACAATTCAACATTCAGGTGTTGCGGTTAAAGAATACCAAAACAACATAGTTGCTTATCATCCTTTTAGTAAAGAAAAAGTGATTATATTTTAGCCAATGTTTATCGGGAATATCAGGCTGTTACAGGTGCTTGTCTCTTAATCAAACGTAATTTATTTAACGAAGTAGGAATGTTTGATGAGGGTTTTATTAACGGATATGAAGATGTTGATTTATGTTTTAAAGTTCGAGAACAAAATCATAAAGTTATGTATTGCCCAGAAGTAAAGATTATTCATCACGAGTCCAAAACTACAGGCAGATTTGATAATGTTATTGCAAATTCCAAATTGTTAAATTATAAATGGAACGGAAAGATTAATTCAGACGATTTGAAAAAGGAGTTTATGCCGAAAGTTAGCATTGTTATTCCAGTTCACAATCAGCTTGATTATACAAAAAAATGTCTAGATAGTATAAGAAAGTACACTAACATTCCATATGAGATAATAATTGTAAACGATGCTTCAACAGACCAAACAAATGATTACCTGAAAACTCAGAAAGATATTATTATAAAAAATAACGAATATAAAAAGGGTTATCCGGCTTCCTGTAACTTTGGTATAAGATCAGTCTCGGGGCAGTATATAGTTTTATTAAATAATGATACTATTTTAACCAATGGATGGATTGACCGTTTTCTTGAAGTTTTCAAATTTAATTCAAATGTAGGAATGGTTGGTCCGGTTTCTAATTCAATAAGTGGATTTCAACTGGATAAAGAAGCCAAGTATTCTTCTATTGATGTTATGCATCAGTATTCAAGTTCAGTTTTAAAGCAAAGAAAGTTTTCATGGATGTTAGCACCACGAATTGCTTTTGTTTGTGCAGTTATAAAACGAGAACTTATAGAAAAAATTGGAGGACTTGATGAACGTTTTACTCCAGGAAATTTTGAAGATGATGATTTTTGTTTACGAGCGCAGTTGGCTGGATATAAAACTGTAATTGCAAATGATGTTTTTATTCATCACTACGGCTCAAAAAGTTTTAAAGCTGATGGTGAAAAAAAATATGCTGAAAGACTTAAAATAAATCATAAAATATTTGTTGAAAAATGGGGCGCTGATCCTGATGAAATTTGGTTAAAACAAAAAGCATTTGATTTTAAAAGAAGCCTATTTATTTCTATTGATAAAGATGAATTTGTAAAAAGATTTGAACGTGCAAAAAATAATATTCAGGATAAAGAATTCAGTTTTGCATTAAATGAACTTGAAACTGCATTAGAAATTTTTGAAACATCTGACAAATCAATTTCACTTATATCTAAAGAGGATTTATTTATTCTTACAGCTAATATTGCTTTAATCGTTCAAGATCTTGAAAAAGCAAAATCCAATTTTGAAGAAGCATTAAAACTAAATCCAGCATCTTCAGAAGCTTGTTTTGGATTGGGACAAGTATTCTATCAAGCTGAAATGTTTGAAGAATCAAAAACTATGATTGAATGGGCAGTAAAAAATAATCCCAAAAATTCTAAAGCTATTGAATCTCTTAAATCTGTAAATGAAGTTTTATCCTTACCAGAAAACCACAATTCACTTTTAGAAAATGTTGTTGAACAAGTTGGAGCAGAAAAATAACTAATGTCAACTCTTAGTTTATGTATGATTGTAAAAAATGAAGAGAGATATCTTGCACAATGTTTATCATCTGTTAAGGATGTTATTGATGAAATCATAATTGTTGATACAGGTTCAACAGATAAAACATTAGAAATTGCAAAATCTTTTAATGCTAAGATTTTTAATTTTGATTGGATAAATGATTTTTCTGCGGCAAGAAATTTTGCATTAAATAAATGCAGTGGTGATTGGATTTTATATCTTGATGCTGATGAAGAATTAAATCCAAAGAGTCTGGATGATTTGAATAATTATAAAACTCATTTGCCTGCTGGAGTATATTGTACTGTAAAAAGTCTTGGCTCATCAAGCACAAATGGAAGCATGATGAAATACCCGCGCTTGTTTGCAAATGTTTCCGGAATAGAATTTACTGGCAAAGTTCATGAACAAATAATTGATTCATTGAGGAAAAATAAAATCCCGCTTGTTGAATCAGAAATAGAAATCATTCATCACGGTTATGCCATTGATGAGGAAGGATTACAAAAAAAGAAGGAACGCAACTTATCATTGCTGTTATCGAACGAGAATAAAAAAAGCAACGTCTATGATAAACTAAAGCTAGTCCAAACACTTATTTCATTAGAAAAATTTGATGAAGCAGAAGTAAGAACAAATAATCTAATAAAAAATAAACATATATCTTCTAATGATCTTAGTTTAGCGTTATTCTATCTGGCTCAAATTAAGTATGAAAAAAATGATTTAAAGTCTGCACAAAATTTTGCATCTAAATCATACAAAAATCTAAATACCAAATCAGAACTGAATTATCTGCTTTATCTCATTCAATTAAGATTTCAAAATTATAGTGAAGCACTTAAATATCTTTTAAACTCAATTAACTTAAATAAGAGATTTTTAGAAAGTAAAAGTTTAATTGAAAGTGAAAACATTTTAGATCAAACTGATTTGTACTTGCGTGCTATAAATTTATGTTCAAAATTAGACAAGACTTGCGATGCTGAAAATTTAAGTATGGAATTGTCACAATATATTTCAACAGAAAAACAGATTGATATTAAAATCGTTCAACCTTTTTTTGAAAACCTTTTTTTAAATTATTCTATTAAGGAATCAGATTCCAAGCTGTTAAAAGAATTAATAAATCCAATACATCTAAATAGTATTGCAGAGATAATTAAATTTTGTAAAGATGATTTGATAATAATATCAACCCTTAATTTACTGCTTCAAATATTTCCGGCATCATCAATTATTTATAAAAATCTTGCACAATTATTTATAAACTCAAATCAAGAACAAGCTATTGAGTTATTTTACAAATCTTTAGAATTTGAGGAGGACCCTTCAGTTTATATCAACTTAATTTCAATCTACATCTCAAAAAGTGATTATGAAGGTGTGAGAAAATGCTTTAATCAGCTTCAAGTCAATTGTTCAAACAAACCTCAAATCAAGCAAAAAATTGATTTATTGGAAGAAAAACTTAATCCAATACTTAATAATTCAGTACAATATCAACCCGCATAAAAAAAATATTTAGAAAACTCTAAACAAATTTTAAGCACCTCCGATAATCTAATTGAACACAATAAGTTCTTTTAATAAACAACATTAACAAACAATCAAGCAAGGATGCTTGATTAAAATAACACGGAGGTTCTCTTATGTCCTTTCAAATTAACACCAACCTTGATGCATTTAATGCATACAACGCATTAGCAAAAACTAGTGCAAGCACCAACAAAGCTCAGTTACGTTTAGCTACGATGAAAAAAATTAATAGCGTAGCAGATGATACATCTGGTTTTAAAGTTGGAAAAGAGTTAGAAGCTGGTAACTTAAAGATGAAAGCTCAGTTGAATAACATTTCTTCAGGTAAGAACTGGTTATCAACAGCTGAATCTGCTTTGATACTTGTTGACGATAAACTTAATCAGATCATTGCAAAACAAGAAGATGCAAAAGATCCATTAAAGAGTGCTACAAGTATTCAGAATGATATAAAAGCTATCGCTGATGAAATCAATAGTATTCTTACCAATACCAAGATTAATGGAACAGATGTACTTGCTAGTGCAGCTAGCTCATTTGGTTCAGGTGGATCAGCATCATCAGTAATAAACATTGGTGCACAAGTTGACTTAACCAGCAACCAGGCTGCATTAACAGCAGTTCAAGCAGGTAATGCTGGATCACTAACACAAGATGTAACAGCATTCCAGGCAGATATAAAAACAGCTTTAGGTTACATTGGTAACTATAGCCAAACTTTTGCATCAAGAGAAGAATATCTTACTTCTGCAATTTCCAATAACACTGCATTAATATCTAGTTTATTCGATGCAGATATGGCAATGGAACAGTTGAATGCAACAAAAGGTCAGATAGGAACACAAATTGGTACTGCAATGTTAGGTACACTTAACGCAGCTCCTCAAAATCTCCTATCCTTATTTCGATGATCCTAATATAATTTAACTGGGTGTTTCCCCGGAGTATAAGCTCCGGGGATTTTTACAAAGAACTGGGAATATAAAAAATGTATCAGGCTGCTGTGCTAAATAGAAGTAAAATAAATCCTTATCTAACTAATCAGATACTTAATTCTTCACCGGAACAACTTTTAATTAAAGTATATGATTTTGCAGTAGTTAATTCTGAAAAAAAAGATATGATTAAAACTAATACAGCTATACAAGAGCTTATTGGTTTTTTAAGATTTGATGATGAAACATATAAAGATCTTGCTGTTAGTTTATTAAGACTTTACCAATTTTGTCAGGATCAAGCACGAAAAAACAATTATGATGTGGTTACAAAAATTTTAACTGAGCTTAGAGAAAGCTGGTTACAAGCAATTCAGAATAAATAGGCTCCATTATGGCTTACGATCTTCTAACAACTTCGGGGATAAATTCACTAGTTAATTCATATATTAATAGTGAGTCACAAAAACGTCTTTCGCCGCTTACAACACGCAATTCAAAATATTCTAGCATTTCAAATATCTACTCTGGTTTATTAAGCAAGGTAGATGCTCTAAAAAGTAAGATGTCCATACTTAAAGCAACAGGAACATCATCGGCTTTTGCAACAAAAAAAGCTGTTTCAAGTAACACAACCGCCGTTACAGTTAGTGCCAGTACTGCGGCTCAAAAGGGAGCCTTTGCTCTGCGTGTTAATCAACTTGCAAAAAATGATCTGGTTGTTTCTTTGGATAAAAATTCCACCGATCTTTCTACCATCACGACTCCAGGTACTTACACTTTAGCTATTAAAGGTGGCGATGGTGAAGGCGGACAATTTACAAGTAATGTTTCTGTTTTGCTGGAAGCTGATGATTTTACGAATGGAAATATTTCGTTTGAAGATCTTTCAGCAATAGTTACTAAAGCTATTAATGATGATAAAGCAGTTGTAACCTCAAATTCTGTTTCAGGTAGTACGTTATCATCAGGTTCATTTACATTTGATCTGAATGGAACAGAGACATCAATAAATTATACTGCCGGAACTTATGATGAAGTTATTGATAGTATTATTACACAGTTAGAAGATGTTTCAGGTTTATCTGCAGAAAAAGTTGTTGATGGTGCAAATGTTAGTCTTAAGTTAACAGTTACAGATTCATCAAAATACATTTCTATAAATGGTGATACAGGAAGTTTGCTTTCTGAACTTGGAATTTCTGTTGAACAAGAAAAAGGTGCTTCCGGAATCGTTTCGGCAACTTCTTTTTCACCTTCAACTGGATTATCTCAAATTTCTTTAACTGCTAAAAACTCCGGCGCAGGGTTTAAAATTGATGAGCTATCAGATTTATCAGGAGGAGTGCTAGCGCAGTTTGGATTAAATCTTGGCAGTACCAGAACAGCTTTTGTGCAAAATGAAAGTGGAGTTGATACAGCAGGATATGTTCACGATTCAGCAATATTAAATTCAAAAATTGTCTTTAACGGTTTGAACATTGAAAGAAACTCAAATAGCATTTCGGATCTTGTAACTGGCGTAACATTAAATTTAAAATCAGTTATGTCTGTTGATGATAACGATATAACTGTTGATGTTTCTAATGATGTTAGTGCAGTCAAAGCAAAAATTGATGAGTTCATCTCTACCTTTAACGATGTTTACAATTATATCAAAACAAATACTTCATCGAGTGAAGGCGTAAGAGGCGTGCTTTTGGGAGATGCTTCTGGTAGTTCACTTTTGAGTTTATTAAGTTCAACAGCATATTCCCCGGTCAGTAGCTTAGGTTCGGGTACAATTAATTCGCTTACTGAAATGGGAATTACATTTAATAGCAATACCGGACTTTCAATTACTGATTCAGATCAGCTAAATGATGTGCTTGAAAATAATATTGAAGAAGTTGAGCAAACTTTTAATTCTGATTCCGGTATAGCTGCAAATCTTTATAATAAATTGTTGCCTTACACTGGTTACAATGGTTACCTAACAGCCAGGAAAAATACAATTGATGGAAATATTAAATCGACTACTGATTCTATAACCAAAATTCAAACGAAGATTGAAAAAGATTCCGAAGTATTAAGAAACAGATACATACAATTACAAAGTCAGCTTAGTGAACTTTTAACATCAACAGGTTCATTTGGTTCTGATCTTTTCTCGTAAAAATGATGCAGATAAATACACAAATATCATTCAAAACAACAAAGATTGAAAATATTCTGGATGAAGTATATAAAGATCTTACTGAGTTGACTGAAGAAAACTTTAACCAAAAATTTCAGTCTGCAAAACTAAAAATGGAATTTGCCAGGAAGTTAAAGATTGAAAATCAGTCGAAATTCCATAATTTTCAGCCATCAAAAAAAATTATCCAGATGGCTAAACTTATATCTAAAAAGTACGATAATGTAGTAAAAGATTGGGCTGAGAAGCTCAAAATGGTTCAGAAAGAGATAGAATTATCACAGAACCAGAAGAAAATTTCAATCTATAGCAGGTAAGATCATGGAAATAAGAAATGTATTATCATCAGTTTACAAAAACGATGACAAGTTTAAAGCGCCATCAGGCAAAAGTGCTGATGTAACAAAAAAGATAAAATTGAAATATCCGAACAGGCAAAAGCTTTGCAAAACACAGGCGAAACAAAAAACTTAGCTGAGATTCAGAAAAAAATCGAAAGTGGTTTTTATAATTCTGATGCAGTTGTTAGCAAAGTTGCTGATGCAATATTAAAAGAGATCGGTAAATAATATTTATTTGCCGATACTCTAAAACCCTTCCCATCATGCTGATGATCAGCAAATCAGAAAAAATTATTTACGCTTTACCCCTATAAAATTATCTGCACTTTAAAAGTTTTAAGAAGCTCAGGCTTCTTTTATTAAATATTATACTTTATATTACTGATAAATAATTTTCGTTATCATCTTGGCTTGCGCATAAAATGAGTAATTCGGATATACTGAATAACAAACTTCAGTTACTTGGTAAACTTTCTGCCAGTCTTGTACACGAAATTAGAAATCCTCTCTTTGCATTAAAACTAAATTTAGATTACCTATCAACATTACGTGCTCAAATGTCTGATGATGCTGCAGAAAGCATACAGTCTTGTTCAGAAGCCACCGATAGAATGATGTTCTTAATCCAAAATTTTTCAGATTTTTCTAAAAAACATAGTTTGGATACAGAGCTTTGTTCCGTAAATGATGTAACGCAGATTGCTGTAAACATTATGCAAAGTAATGCTTGCAGAATTAATATGTATATCGAAACCGAACTTGAATCAAATCTTCCATCTATCTATTTTCAGAAAGATAAACTTTTACAGGTGTTTTTAAATCTTATAACAAATGCTATTGAGGCAGAAAACACAAGAAATAATATCTTTGTAAGAACTTATATGGAAGAAACTGAAGATGAAAAATTTATTTTTTGGGAAGTTGAAGACAATGGTATAGGTATCAAAGATGAACATAAAGAAAAAATATTTGAAGATTTTTATACAAGTAAAAACAAGGTACCGGTCTTGGACTTAGCGTTTGCAAAAAACTTTTAAACAGTATAATGCTAACTTAGATTTTAAAAGCACATACGGACAGGGAACCAAATTCTTTATCAAATTTAATTTAAACAGTAAATAACTATGAGCAACAGAATACTTATTATAGATGATGATGAACTAGTTTGCAGAACTTTACAACGGGTTTTAGTAAAGTTTGAATATGAAGTTGAATACTGTCTTGATGGCGAGGCAGCTTTAGAAAAAGTAAAAAACTTTGAACCGGATCTTATCTTACTTGATATTTATCTTACAACAGTTAATGGATTAGATTTATTAAAAGATTTTCAGAAACAATTTTTTAATATTCCTGTTATAATGATTACAGGCTATAGCGATGTTAACATTGCAGTCAAAGCAATGAAGCTTGGCGCTTATGATTTTTTACTAAAACCCGTAGATATTGATCAGTTAAAACTTATTGTTGAAAAAGCTTTTTCTAACATTAACCTTAAAGCAGAAGTTGATAAACTTCAAGCGATTGTTAAAACAGATATTCTTACAAAAGATTTTTTCGGTAAAAGCAGCAAGATTAAAAAGATACTTTCGGCTGCGGAAAAATTAGCTAAAAGTATTGATACCACAATTCTTATTGATGGTGAAAGTGGTACCGGTAAAGAAATGATTGCAAAGTTTGTTCATCAAAATAGTCCGCGTGCAAACGGACCGTTTATACAATTAAATGTTTCAGCTATTCCGAGAGAGCTTGCAGAAAGTGAATTGTTTGGACATGAAAAAGGTGCATTTACGGGTGCGCAACAAAAAACAAAACTTGGAAAATTTGAACTTGCAAATGGCGGTACAATATTATTAGATGAGATTGGGGATTTATCCCAGGATTTACAAGTAAAACTTTTACGTGTTTTGCAGGAAAAAAAGTTTTATCGTGTTGGCGGCGAAAGAGAAGTTAATGTTGATGTTAGAGTTCTTGCGGCAACAAATAAAAATCTTGAAGAAGAAGTAAAAAAAGGAAACTTTAGAGAAGACTTATTTTACAGACTAAACGTAGGCAATGTTAATATTCCACCTTTAAGAGAAAGACAGGAAGATATTCCGGTACTTGCTTATCAATTCTTAAATGAATTTTCTCAAAAGTTTGATAAACAAATAAAAAGAATTGATCCATCAGCATTAGAACTATTACAAAGTTATTACTGGAAAGGTAACATACGCGAATTAAGAAATGTGATGGAACGTGTTACGCTTCTTTTGGAAGAAGATGAACTTAAAGACAGGCATTTCCAATTTTTAATTCCACAAGGACAAACAGGAATTAAATCTGGCAAAGATGAATTTATACTTAAAGTTCCATCTAAAGGAATTAAGATTGAATTGGTTTTAAGAAAACTTATTGAAGATACTTTAAGAATAACAAATGGTAACCAGGTTAAAGCTGCAGAAGTTCTTGGTCTCTCGAGATCAAAACTCAGATACAGAATGGAGCAGCTTGGAATTGAAGTTACAAGAAAAGTAACCCCAACTGATAAATAAAATTTATTATTTGAGTTTCTATAAAAGATGAAATGTGTTTTTTTTAAATTTCATCTTTTAGCTTCCCACTCACTAAATATTTCCGTTTGAGCTTTCCTCTTTTATATCTTAAGTTTGCAAAGTTAAAATGATAATCAAAAACATTTATTGGTGTGATGACATTCTCAAAAACTACAACTTATGCTCTCCGAATTTTAACACTGATGGCGAGTAATCCTGATAAAATGTACACATCAATAAACTTGAATGAAACTCTCGAAATTCCTAAAAAGTACCTTCAAAGATTATTGACTGATTTGACCAGGAGTGGAATAATAGCAAGTATTCAGGGCAGAAACGGTGGTTTTGTATTATCTAAAAAACCTAACAAAATAACCGTTGCGAGCATAGTTGAAGCAGTAGAAGGATTAAAAGATGAAGTATCCTGCTTTTTTGGATTTGAAAAATGTGCGTTGGATAAACCTTGCTCAATGCATAACGTTTGGAATGAAACTCACCATAACATTTTAAACCTCCTGAAAAAACAAAACTATCAGATTTAAAGAATCAAAGACTGGTTGATTGATTTATTTGTCATTAAATGCTACGTTTGGGTAGCATTTTAATTTAATTTATAAGGAATGTGCTATGGTTGATTCAAATATCGTTCTTACCGGCCAAACATTTGCTTACACATTTTATGTGCTTGCAATTATGCTGTTAATGGGATGGTTTGCTTACAAAGTAACTAAAAGCGAAGGCAGTAAAGAAATTAAGCCTGCGCTTTTTTATTCTCTGGTTGGGTTTTTAGTTCTACTCGGTGTTTCACTTCACATAGTTACTCACGAAACAATTCCATGGAAACCACTGGATTTGAATCGTGCAGATATAAAGGCTGACAAAACATTTGACATAACAGTTGTAGATCATAAGTTTATTCTTCCATCAGAGAAACTTATTATAAACACAAATGACAAAGTTATGTTTAATGTAACTTCAAAAGACTTAACATATGGATTCGGATTATTCCGTGAGGATAATACAATGATGTTCCAGATGCAGGTGCTTCCGGGACATAATAATGATATACTCTGGCATTTTGATAGACCCGGAGTTTATACAATCAGGTCAACAGAATATTCCGGACCTAAAGGAATTGGTATGATTGAAAAAAATGTTGTTGAAGTGATCGATTAAAAAATTAAATAAAATTTTTAATAATAGAAGAGATTTGAAATGAATTTTATACAAACATTTATGGATGGTGAAGAAGGTTTGTTCAAACCTAACTCACTTACTCGAATGCAAAAAATGATTCTAAGGTTTGTGGTAGTTGGATTGGTTTACTACTTGTTTGCTCTTGTTGAAGGTATGTTAATGAGAGTTTACCAGGTAAAACCAATTTCTCTTATTCCACCGGATCAGTATTTCGGAATGTTAACTGCACATCCGTTAGTTGGAATTTTTGGATCAACTTACTCAATAGTATTTGGTGCATTTTTATTTCTTGTTCCATTTTTAATGAGCAAACCATTGTGGAGTATCAAACTTGCAAACTGGACTTGCGGCTTAATAGCTGTCGGAACTTTTACCTTTTGGTTTGCAGGATTTTTAACTCACTACGCACCACTTTATACTTTATATTGGCCTTTGCCCGCAGACTTTACTCAGTTCAGTGTTTGGGGCGGAACATTTTTTATTCTTGGAATTGCACTAATTATGGTTGGTACAGTTTTCTTTGTTCTAAATGTTTTTAAAACAATTTCCTATACGCCTGAGGGTTGGGAGAAACAGGATGGAAAAGGTTTAATTGCTTCTGCATTGGGCTTAAGCGGATTAAAAAATCTTTTCAGAAAAAATAAAAAAGAACATATGGTATCACTTCCTGTTGCTGCAATCGCAAGAGGTACAGTTGATACAGCTTTGAACGCAGGTATAATTCTTTTTACAGGTGTTCTAATTTTAGTTTATATGATAGCTGAAATTGCAGGATCAAGTTTAAAACATTCTTCAATAGATGCTTTACTTTACAAAAATTGGTTCTGGTGGGGTTTGGATTTAATTGCAGATGGACTTGTATTAATATTTGTTGCTGGTACTTGGTATTTACTTGCAACATTAATTACCGGCAAAAAATTATTTATGGAAAACTGGGCACGTGCTGCTTTGTTTGTTGAGATGGTTGTTAGCTGGACAGTTTGGTCGCATCACTTAATGTCAGATCAGGCACAGCCGGGATTCTTGAAAATACTATCAGGTGAAATGGTTACTGCTTTTGAGCTTATCACACAAGGACTTGCATTCTTTATTACATTAATTACTCTTTGGAGTGCAAGACCTTTAAAGATGACAAATCCACTTAAATTTTTATTGGGCGGTTTGTTAGGTTTTGCTCTTGCTGTACCAGCAGGAATTATGCAAGCAGATTTAGGTTTGAATAGAATTTTACATAACACACAATGGATTATTGGTCCACACGTACACGTAGCAATATTAGTTGGCTTAACAATGACACTTTATTCGGCTATATATTATTTATTTCCTTTGGTTACGAATGGCGCAAAGTTATACAGCCAGAAGTTAGCCACTTTTCACTTCTGGGCTCATCTGCTTGGTGGAATTGGAATGGGTGCTTTTATGGGAATGGCAGGATTAAAAGGAATGTTAAGACGTACAATCTACTTTGATGGTGAATATAGTCTTTATATGATCTTAGCCGCACTTTCCGGAACACTTTTACTATTAGCTTTTCTAGCCTTCTTCTTTAATATCGTTATGAGTGTTGGATTAAAAGGTGTAATCGGAATTTTTATGCCTGCTAAATCTGATACAAAAGATTTGTTACCAGCGGCAAAGTAGTTCGTATTTTTATTTTTTTTAAAATCCCTTTTGAATAAATTCAGAAGGGATTTTTTTTAATATTCTGGGCTGTCATTGACCACTCTGTGACAGTTTTCAGCGAATATAATTTTGACTAAAATTGAAAATAAAAGGATAACAAAATGAAAATACTTTTCTTAATAAACGATGCACCATACGGCACAGAAAAATTTTATAATGCTTGCCGACTTGCAATGACAATACAGAAAGAACATACCAAAGTAGAAGTGAATGTGTTCTTAATGGCTGATTCAGTAATTGGTGCGCTTGTAAATCAAAACACTCCGCAAGGTTATTACAACATCGAACGAATGTTAAAAGCCATCATCAACAAAGGCGGTAAAGTAAAACTTTGCGGCGGATGTATTGATGCACGCGGAGTTGCTGAACTTCAATTTATAGAAAGTTGTGAACGAAGCAATATGAGTGAACTGGCACAATGGTCTGTTGATGCAGATAAGGTTTTTACATTTTAATATCGTCCACAATTACTTTACTTTTGGAAAAAAGAAAGAAATACAAAAAGAATTGGATCATATTCATAGTTTAAATCCCAATTTCTGGGTCGCAAATTACAGCGATGAGCTTTTTGGTTTTGCATTTATTCGAGTAAACGATGAAGAAACTGCACGCGATCTTATTCAGGATACTTTTCTTTCTGCGTTAAGAAACCAGGAATCTTTTAAAGGCGAAATTTCTGAAAAGAACTGGCTTTACCTCATCTTAAAAAATAAAGTCATAGATCATTACAGAAAAAATGCAAAGACTCCGCTTAAAAGAATTTATGATCAGCAAAGTGAAGATGAGTTTTTTGATGAATCTGGTCACTGGAAAAAAGAATCATTGCCAAATCCATTCAACCAGGCTGTAAATAATCAGCAGCATTCATTTGAGTTTTATGAAATTCTTGAAAAGTGTAAAAGAAAACTAAGCGAACTTCAATTAAACCTCTTTTCAATGAAATTTCTTGATGAAATTGAATCGGAAGAAATTTGTAAGGAATTGGATATATCTTCGTCTAACTATTGGGTTCTTATCCACAGGATAAAACTCAAAATAAGAAAGTGCATAGAAAAATTATTATATGGCAAATAATACAAACACAAAAAAGCTAATGATTACCTGCAAAGAAGCAACTATGCTTTCCGTGCAAAAAGCCGAGATAACTCTTTCGTTTTCGGATAGAATGAGATTATTTATTCATTTATTGGTCTGCCAGTATTGCCGTTTGTTTAATAAGCAAAACAAAATGATTGATAGACTTCTTTCAAATTGGAAAACTGATAAAAAGCTTTCTGATTTTGATAAAAATCATCTTCAAAACATTATCGAAAAAGAATTAAAATAATCTGAAAATTATTTTGTTCTGCCTGTAAGGTTTTCGTTTTCCCTTCGTCTTTACCACTGAACTAACAAACAAACTATTAACAATTTTTCGGAAGGTCTATTATGACAAACAAAAGTCTCAAAAGCATCCTTTTTACAGGATCAATCGTTGCAGGTTCACTTTTAAGTACAAACACAGCATCTGCTAATCCATTTAATTTCACTGATCTTGGTTCAGGCTCACAATTAAGAACAGCATTATTAGATAACCTTGTTTCACAAAAGTACAATTTAGATTTGGCTTGTGGTGAAAAATCAAAAGACAATACAAAGAAAGAAAATAAATCTAAAGATGGCAAATGCGGTGAGGGCAAGTGTGGAGATTCGAGGGTAAATGCGGAGGCAAAGAAGATTCAAGCAAAATGAAATCATCTGATATGAAAAAGATGGACGATAAATCCAAAGAAGGAAAATGCGGCGAAGGTAAGTGCGGTGAAAACAAATCAACTGAAAAGAAAAACACTGATAAAAAATAATTTGGTTTTTTCTGGGTCCCAAAGCTGTCATTCCACGAACTTGTTTCGGGATCTAAGATTGAGATTTGCGTTTACACGAGAATGACAGAAATAATTTTATGTATAAAACAAGTAACGGGAAATTAAATGAAACAATTTGTTGGAATAGGATACAGAAAAGATTTTGGTGAAGAATTTCTTCAATCGGAAATTTTGCAGCCATCATTTATAGAATTTGCACCGGAAAACTGGATGAACATTGGCGGTTACTGGAAAAAAGTTCTTAAGCGATTATCTGAAAAATATCCTGTTACTGCTCACGGTCTTTCGCTTTCAATTGGCAGCCCGGAAGAATTAGACTGGAACTTTCTAAAACAAATAAAACAATTCTTGCTTGATTATAACATTGATGTTTACTCTGAACATTTAAGTTATTCTAAATGCGATAATGCACATTTATATGATTTGCTTCCTATTCCTTTCCGTTATGATGCGGTTAAACATATTGTAGAACGTATTAAACAAGTGCAGGATTTTCTTGAAAGAAAAATCGCAATGGAAATAGTTTCTTATTACACTCCTGTTGCTGCAGAAATGAGTGAAGTTGAATTTGTAAATGAAATTATAAACGGTTCAGATTGTAATCTTTTACTTGATGTAAACAATGTTTATGTAAACGCATTTAACCACAATTATGATGCACAAAGTTTTATTGATCAACTGCCTCTGGATAAAGTTTCATACATTCATATGGCAGGACACGAAAAAGTTTCTGATGATTTAATTATCGATACACACGGTCAACCGATTATCGATCCGGTTTATAAATTGTTTGAGTACACTATTAAAAAATTAGAAACACCTGTTCCGGTTTTATTGGAAAGAGATTTTAACATTCCTGAGTTCTCGGAACTTGCATTTGAAATGAATGAACTTGAAAGAATTTGCAAAAAATCCTGGAGTCTAGAATATGTATCTTAGCAATTACACAGAAACTCAGCAAAATAATTTTGCTTCTTTCTGTAATACAAATATTCTAAAACCAATTGACGGATTAACTGATAACAGGATTCATCATTACAGACGATTGATTTATAATATAATCGATGACAGCCTTCGTTCAGCATATCCGCTAACTGAAGATCTGCTTCAGGAAAATGAATGGAAATATTTAGTTGATGATTTTGTTGCAAAGCATAAAAGTCAGTCACCACAAATCTGGCAGATGCCATATGAGTTTTATCAGTTTGTTGATGAAAATGAATTTGAATTGAAAGCAAAATATCCACACTTAATAGATTTGTTTTTATTTGAATGGAAAGAAATTGAATTGTATATGATGGAAGATAAAAATGATGAGCAAAGTAATTTATCAATAGAAATATATAATCATAGCCAGGTTGTAGTAAACAGGGAATACGAAATTTTACAGTTATCATTTCCTGTTCACTTAAAACCCTCCAATACTGTTTCATTAGAAGATAAAGGCGTTTATTACGTGTTAATGTTCCGTGCAAACGACAAAGTTCAATTCTTTGATCTCTCTCCATTCTTTGTCTGGTTGATATATAAAATTGAAAATAATAATTATTCGATTGAACAGCTTATTAAAAAATCTGAAGAATCAAATAAAAACATTAATTGCAAAGTAATTAAAGAATCCTTTTTGAAATTTATATACACAATGCATTCAAAAGGATTTATACTCGGTTTTGAAAATGAAAGTGAAATAAAGTGATAGAAAAATATAAATTAGTTGTTGAGCATCTTGCCAAATTAAAAGATATTCATTTGTTGGCGGTAAGATTACTTCTTGCTTATGGTTTTTATAACCCGGCAATAATGAAATGGCAAAACATCAACTCAATAGCAGAATGGTTTGGTGAAATGGGAATTCCTTTACCTACATTAAACGCTTATATGGCTGCTTCAACAGAAATGGCTGGCGTAGTTTTGTTAACGCTTGGTTTAGCAAGCAGAATAATTTCAATACCATTAATCTTCGTTATGATCGTGGCGATAGTAACAGTTCATCTTAGAAACGGGTTTGAAGCTAGCAATAATGGATTTGAGATACCTGTTTATTACATCCTGCTTTTACTTATTGTATTAATTTATGGTGCTGGTAAACTTAGTCTTGATAACATTATTAAAAAAAAATTACCAGTCTATAAAAGTCGCACAACTAAAATGCAGGAGCAAACAAAACAAGATTAAGATGCCAGGTCGGCATCATTTATTTAAGTTGCAATTGAAAATGAACTGATGAAAAATGTTCATTTAATAGCATCAATATTTATTTGTGATGTAGATCGAATTATGGATTTCTTCGATGAGAGTATTTTATAAATGGAAACGGAAAAAATGAATAAGAAGAAAATCCCGCAGAACCAACACTGAAGCATAAATCATAAAATTTAATGGAAGGTATTATATACAAAACGGTTGCCGGATTTTGTGGATATGAACCAGATACGAAATTAGCCAGGCATTTATTTTAATTAATAATCTAACAAAACTTTGTTTGATGTTAGATATTGTTTTTTAAGATATTTCAAATCTATTTAATGCTAAGCATATTCTCCAAAAGTTTGAAAAGTTCAACAGAATCAAAAGGTTTTGATAAATAGTGAGAAAATCCTTTATTCAAAAACTCAATTTTATCTGATGAAGTTGCGAATGCCGTTAGAGCTGCTATGGGTATTGTTTTGTAAAAGGAATTTCTCTTACTAATTGCATTAATTTTAAACCATCTATTCCTTTTTTAAGATTTATATCCAGCAATAAAGCTGAGTAATAGTTTTGGTTAATTTTTTCGAGTGCATTAGTTGCATTATCTGCAGTATCAACTTCGTATAGATCAGCAAGAAGTTTTTTTACATATAATAATGTTATTCCTTCGTCTTCTACAAAAAGTATTTTTTCTTTTTTTATAGTTTTAGATTTATTTGAATTTCCCTGAGTTGGTAAAATTTGCGTAATTATTTCATCAATACAATCTGTTTTAGTGCAGGGAAGTTCTATAGTAAACGTTGTTCCTTTATCCAGTTTACTTTCAACAGAAATTTTTCCGCCAATTAATCCGACATATTTTTTTGTTATGCTTAATCCTAATCCGGTGCCTTCAAAAGTTCTGTTAAATCCTTCGCTTACCTGTCTAAAGTCATCCCAAATTACTTCTAATTTATCTTCAGGAATTCCAATTCCATTGTCACTGACTTTAATAATTAAAAATCTCTCTTCTCTTTTTGATATAACCTCAGTTGTTATTTCTATCAAGCCATTGATAGTGTATTTAACTGCATTACTGATTAGATTATTTAGAATTTCAGTTAAAAGTCTTTCATCAGTTTTAAGTAAAAGGATTTTACATTTAGTTTTGTATTAATAAAAGTATTTTGCTTTTGAGATGTTACCTGGTACATATCTTTTAATGATGTAAGTAATTTTGAAATGTCAACATTGCTAAATTTCGGTTCAAGCTTATCAAATTCTAACTTAGTTATATCAAGCACTTTATTTAATGTATCCATCAATCTCTTTGAAGATTTGAAAATTGCTTCAGCCATTTCCTTCTCTTCAGAGTCATTTAATTTTTCTTTCAGCAATTCAGCAAATCCAAAAATTCCTACAAATGGTGTTCTAAGTTCATGACTCATTTGAGCATAAAAATAAGCTTTAACTTTATTCATTTCTTCAGCTTTATTTCTTGCAGAAATTAATTCTTCAGTCATTTTTTTAATGTGAGTAATATCTTCTTTAACGGCTAAAAAATTTGTTACTTCTCCTGTTTCATTTATAATTGGTGATATTGATGCTAACTCCCAATAAAGTTCTCCGTTCTTTTTCTTATTATGAAATTCCCCACGCCATTCTTTTTTATGAATGATAGTATCCCACATCAATTTATATTCTTCGGGTGGTGTATCACCAGATTTAAGTAAACGAGTATGCTTACCTATTATTTCCTCAGGTGTATAACCGGTTACCTCAGTAAATCTTTTGTTTACATACTCTACATTACCTAACAAATCAGTTATTACTACGGAAGCTGGACTTTGCTCAATTCCTGCTGATAATTTCCTTATTCTATCTTGAGCATCTTTTTTTGTTTGCTGCAAGTGCACTCTATCTAAAGTAACTGCAAGATGACTTGCTAGTGCCATAAGAAATTCTTGTTCTGATTTAGTCGGGACTTTTATACCTTCTTCACCAAATGTACCAGTACCGGCAGATCCTAAATGTTTATCAAATAAAATTATAGGTACATTCACTATTGTTCTGTTTTCAAGCTGGGCAACAATTTCTTTGTTTGTTCTCTCATCTGTTCTTGCATCTTCTACAATAACAATATTGTTTTGAGAAACTATCTCCTCCAGCATTCTGTCACCCTTAATAGTCAATTTAGCAATATGATCAAAAGATAAAATCATTTTTGAAACAGAACCCTTAGCTACTAATACCAGGCAATGTTCATTACTATCATCAATAAGGTAGACCCATAAATTATTGTATCCAATTATTTTGTTAACAGTTACAAAAGCAGCGTCAAGTATCTCATCATAAGTTGAAGCAAGTTCAAGTTTTTTAGATAATTGCAATAATGATCGGTTATGTGTTAAAAGTTCCTGCAATGCTAGTTCAGCAATTTTTCGTTCTGTAACATCAGTTATAATACCTTCAATTGAAGTTGGAGTATTATTTTCATCTTTAGATAAAATGTTTCGTTGATTAAACCAACGTTCATCTCCGGATTTATGAATAATTTTGTATTCATAAGTTGGCGGCATAGATCCATTTAAAAGATTTTGCCATTGTTCTTCAAAATAATTGTGAAAATCTGGATGAAGTATTGATTTAAATAGAGATGAATTGTCATAAAATTCTTTTGTTGAATAACCAAAGAGTTGAGTGACAGCAGGACTTACATATTCATATTTACCATCTGGCAAAGACATTTTATAAATAACATCACGAGAATTTTCGGCTAACATTCTAAATCGTTCTTCGCTTGCCCTTAGGCTATTTAAAGTGATTAAACTTGTTAGTCCATCAGCAAGTCTTTGTCCAATCTCTCTAAACAATCTTTCTTCATCTTTTGTCCATAATCTTGCAAAAGAACATTGATGAATACCAAACTGCCATGGTTTGCCTGATTTTGGATAAATAGCCATTGATAAAACACTTTTAAAACCAAATCGTTCTGATGCAGATGCTGGAAGTGGATATTCAGATCCGGGACCAAATTTTACTGGTCCTTCAGAATTTATCAATGTACTCAGAGTTTCGGCAACATGCTCATCCATCGGTATTTCAAGTCCTAGTGTCAAAACACCTGGATATTCGGGTTTTGTCCTTTCCATTGGTACTATCCATTTATCAGCAAATGGATCGCATGGGAAAAGCAGAAATGCTCTGTCGCAATCAAAAATTGCAAGAACTTCTTCTAATACCGCACTCATCATTTGATCAAGTTCGATATGACTTTGAATTGTCAAATTTATTTTATCCAGGCTCTGTAATATCCAGAGATGGATTTGGCGTTCACGTTCAGCGAACTTTCGCTCACTTATGTTTTCAGCAAGAGAAAGTATTAGCTCTTGACCTTCATAATCAAAATAAGTTGATGAAATCTCAACTGGGAAAGTTTCCCCATTCTTTCTCCGGTGTGTGGTTTCAAATCTTGGCGACTTGTTCTGTTTAATTAGTTTAAGGTTTTCATACTTATCCAGCATATTAAATCCCGGATCGATATCAGATAATTTCAGTTTGAGTAATTCAGTTTTAGTATATCCCAAAGATTTGCATGCTGCTTCATTTACATATTTGAATGCTTCACCCATATCTATTAAAAATGCTGCCTGATTAATATTAGCTAATGCAACACTCATTATTCTTATTTCTTGTTCTGCCTTTTTTCTTTCTGTAATATCCTGAATAATACTAAGCAATACTTTTTCTTTTCCTAGTTCAATCAACTCGGTTGAAAGATATCCATTCCGTAATTCACCTGCTTTTATTCTAAACTCAAACTCTAAAGACTGTTTTACCTGTTCCTTAACAATTCTCTCGATAAGTTTTTCCGTTCTTCAATGTTTTCCAAAAATTAAGTTGGCCAGTTGTTTTACCAATTATTTCATTTTTAGAATAACCTGTCATTTCAGAAATCTTTCATTAACATCAATAAATTCACCGGTTAAACTTGTAATTATTACACCTTCGGGGCTTGAGTGAAATATTGTTGAGAATTTATTCTCACTTTCTTTCAGTAATTTCTTTTTTCTTCTGTTCTCAGTTTCATCTCTAAAAATTAAAACCACACCGATCATTTTTCCGAGTTCATTAATTATAGGAGAGGCACTATCGGAAATAGGTATTGCTTTACCATTTTTTAATTTGAGTAATGCACTATTACTTAATTCAATTTTTGTTTTTCTTTTAATACTTTATCAACCGGATTTTCAAATTTTCCATTCTCATCCTCACTTACAATACTATATAATTGTTTTGAATCTATTCCTTTAGCATTAGCTTCACTAACTTCGATCAATTGTTCCGCTATCAAATTCATTCTAACTATTCTACCCTCAAGGTCAGTAGTTATTACTGCATCACCAATACTATATAATACTGTTCTAAATTCATCCTTCTCAGAAGATTCTACAGTATTATTAGAAATAACTTTATTTAATAATTTTGATTTGAAGAATGCTCTAAACATCAATATGAGTAATAATACTGTCCAGATGATATTTATAATAAGAAAGATTTGATTACCTGATGTGTTTTGCGGACTTGATGTTTGATTGACTTGCTGCTCTATCCCCAGGAAGAAAGTTACAATGAGAAGTGATTCCATTTTCTTTCCTGTTTTATAATTTCAGAAAATTATTTTCCAGCGACGATTTAAATATAAAATATTTTTAAGCAATTCATAAAATCTGATATACATCTTTTTAATTATCGTACAACTAACCTCGATCTTTAATAGAATAATTGGTCTGCACTTATTAGATAATATTAGCCAATAGCATAATATTATATGTTTTAACCTTCAGTGGTATTATCCGAAACTATCCAAAAGATAACATATTTAACCAAAATCAATCTTATACACTCAACAACAAAGTGTTTTTAACGATAATACGGTTGGAACACATATTGGCGTGGATAATTACGTTTAATAATCAAAATAAATAGAGGTTAATAATGGCAAAGCACGAAGAAACAAAACGAGATCAGGAAGAATTACTTCAACTCGTAAGTTTTAAAATCGGGGATGAAGAGTTTGGTGTAGATATTCTAAGTGTACAGGAAATTAATAGAATGTCTCAAATAACTAAAGTACCCAACACTCCGGATTTTATAGAAGGAGTAATAAATCTACGCGGAAGAATAATTCCTGTAATCGATCTGCGTGTAAAGCTTGGTATGATACGGAAAGATCACGGAAAGAATACACGAATTGTTGTTGTTGAACTGAAAGGACAAACAATAGGATTTATTGTAGATGAAGTAAGTGAAGTATTACGCATACCAAAAGATATAACAGAAGCACCACCGGAAATGGTAGGCGGTGTAAACAGTGATTACATCACATCAATAGGCAAGCTTGAAGATAGACTTTTAATACTACTAGACTTAGAAAAATACTTTCAACATCAGAGTTTAATATTCTTGAGACAGCAGCATAAAATTATAATAAACAAATCCCGTTAAAGAAATGGAAGATGGAGAAAAAAATGTTAAATAATTTAAAAGTTGGAACACGCTTAGCATTGGGGTTTGGGGTTGCTTTGTTTACAATTATTGTGCTTAATGTAATTAGTTTAACCAATCTGGGTTCACTTGATGAAAGTATTGAAGATATTGTTCATGATAAATTTCCTAAAACAGTTTGGGCTAATGATATGATTGATGCAATAAATGAAAGTTCAAGAGCAATTAGAAATGTTTTTATAACTGATGATCCAGCAGTAAAGAAAAGGAGTTAGAAAGACTTCCAGTTGCAAAAAGGAATTAGTTGATGCTAATGTTGATTCTCTTGAGCGAACAATCAAAACAGAAGAAGGAAAAAACTGATAGATAAATTTAAAGAAATTAGAAAAACGAGTACTTTGTAACACGCACTGAAATGTTAAATTATTTAGAAAGTGGTAACAAAGCAGCAGCAGTTGAACTTTTATTTGGAGATTTTAGAACTGCACAAAGCAAATATATAGAAGCAATAAATAGTTTAATTGTATACCAAGCAAAATTAGTTGGTGAAGCTGGTAAGGAAGCAGATGCCACTTATGGTTTGTATCCACATTAACAATTATACTAAGTGTTATTGCACTTCTATTTGTAGTTGGTGCGGCATACTTTATTACAAAAAGTATAACTGCTCCAGTTAGACTTGTAATGGGCAAGTTGCACAGCTGGAAAGTGCTTGTATTACAAATCTTGGTAAAGGATTAACTGCTTTAGAAAATGGTGATGCATCAATAAAAGTAGTTAAAGAAACTGAGCAGACAAAAGAATTAATTGTTGATGGACAGGAAGGAAGATTAAATAAACGTGGCGATGCAAAATTATTTGAAGGAAGTTATAAAGATATAGTTCAGGGATTTAACGGTGTTCTTGATGCAGTTATTCTTCCTATTCAAGAAAGTGCAAAAGTTTTGGAAACATTTGCTACCGGCGATTTTACAGATAGAATAACAACTCAGTATAAAGGCGATCATCAGTTTATAGTTAATAGCTTAAATAAAATGGGTGAATCAGTTAGCAACGTTCTTAATCAAGTAAAAGAAGCAGTAGCAGCCACAGCCAGCGCAGCAAATCAAATATCATCTTCAACCGAAGAAATGGCTGCTGGCGCGCAGGAACAAAGTTCGCAAGCAACAGAAGTTGCCGGTGCAGTTGAACAGATGACAAAAACAATTTATGAAACTACAAAAAATACAGGTCAGGCAACCGAAGCAAGTAAGAATGCGGGTAAATCTGCAAAAGAAGGCGGCCACGTAGTTGAAGAAACAATTCACGGAATGAATCGCATAGCAGAAGTAGTAAAGAAGAGTGCAGAAACAGTTCAAGCTTTAGGTAAGAGTAGTGATCAGATTGGTGAAATTGTTCAAGTGATCGATGATATAGCAGATCAAACAAATCTGCTTGCATTAAATGCAGCGATAGAAGCAGCCAGAGCAGGTGAACAGGGAAGAGGATTTGCAGTAGTAGCAGATGAAGTAAGAAAACTAGCAGAACGAACAACCAAAGCCACCAAAGAAATAGCAACAATGATAAAGCAAATACAAAAAGATACAAGTGGTGCAGTAGAATCAATGCAGCAGGGCACCGAGGAAGTAGAATCAGGAAAAGCATTGGCAGAAAAAGCAGGCACATCATTGCAGGAAATAATTCACGGAGCTCAGCAAGTAGTAGATATAGTAACACAGGTAGCCGCAGCAAGTGAAGAACAATCAAGTGCAGCAGAACAGATAAGTAAGAATATAGAATCGATAAGCAGTGTAACTCAGGAAAGTGCAAGCGGTATTCAGCAAATAGCACACGCATCAGAAGACTTGAACAGGTTAACATTAAATCTACAGGAGTTAGTAGCAAGATTTAAAGTTGATGAAGGCGGAAGTAAAATGGCAGTAAGACAAAATGGAAAGTTAGTTCATATTTAATAATGTAATTAAGGCAACCAGGGGAGGTTGCCTTAACTTTTTTAATCAGTTTAAATTAATGCAAGGAACAAATATTCTGGAGATTTTAGAATGAAATTGAGTGCAAAAATATTTTTCTTTATCATAGCCTTTACTACAATGGCATTTGCACAGGATGTAAATGTTGGAGCAGATTTTGTAAGCAGGTACGTTTGGCGCGGGTTGGATATAGCAAATTCACCAAGTTTACAACCTTCAATAAGTATTACAACAAGCAATTTCGAAGTTGGATTTTGGGGTGCTTACACATTATTCGGTGATAAATCTGCTTCCGATGAAATTGACACCTGGATAGGATATAGTTATAAAAACGATCTTGGAGAATTTTCCGTTACTGTTCTTGATTACTACTTTCCAAATGCAGGTAAAAAATTGGGCAATATGAAAAATGGAGAGGGTGCACATACATTAGAAGGTATGTTATCATACTCAGGACAATTCTCATTCCTGTTCGGTTTCAATTTTTACAATGATCCGGGAAATAATATTTATGTTGAATTGGGTTATCCTGTTGAAAGTGAAAACATATCATTGAACTTCTTTATTGGATTTACGCCGGGAAGTAAAGAGAACCCTCATTATTACGGTGCAGAAACATTTTCGTTTATTAATGCCGGAGTTAAAGTAGCAAAAGAAATAAAGATTACAGAAGATTTTGCTCTACCGGTTTTTTCAACTTTAGTCATCAATCCCAAAGCAGAAATAGCTCATTTAGTTTTTGGCATAACTTTATAAATATTATTTAATCTAGAGAAAAGAAATGAAGTGGTTTAATAACTTAAAATTGAATTACAAGTTTGGGGTTGTGCTAATATTATTCGCAGTAGGGTTAACAATATTCGGTTACAATTCATACACAACTGTAGAGAAAGTTGAAATCAATGGTGATTTATATAAAGAAATAATCAATGGTAAAGACCTAATTGCCGATATTCTTCCCCCTCCGGATTATATTGTTGAAACTCATCTGATTTGTTTTCAAATGCTGAATGAATATGATCAATCAGTTTTAGATGAATTATATTCTAAATCAAAGCAACTAAAAGAAGAATTTGAGACTAGGCATAAATTCTGGCGCGCAACTTTAACTGAAGGCTCTATTAAAGATAACATGCTCGTTAATTCCTATAAACCTGCTGTAGATTATTTTGAATTAAGAGATAATAATTTTATTTCTCTTATTAAGTCAGGAAATAGAGAAGAAGCAAAAAATCTTTTACTTGGAGGAATGAAAACAAAATATGATGAACACAGGAAATACGTTGATCTTGTAGTAAAAGAAGCCACAGCTAAGAATTTGATTACAGAAACATCTGCTGCCGAAATAACTACATCTAAAACTTTTTTTATGCTGCTTACAGGAGTTATAATTTTAATAATTGTATCAATTATTGTAGTTGTCATCTCCAGAAAGATTGCAAATCCCGTAAATGAACTTGCTTCTGTTGCAGAGAAAATTGCTCAGGGAGAAGTTGATGTTAAAGTTATTTCAGAATCAAATGACGAAATAGGTATGCTTAAAACATCATTTGCTAAGATTATTGAAAATACAAAGAGGCAGGTAACCGTTGCTGAAAAAATTGCAGAAGGTAATTTAGATGTTGAAATAGTAGTTAGATCAGAAAAGGATTTATTAAATAAAGCGTTTTCAAAAGTTGAAAAAATCACTTGTAGGTTTAATTGATGAAGTGAATTTGCTTTCAAATGCAGCTGTAAAGGTGATTTATCTTCAAGAGGTAGCTATGATAAATTTAATGGTGGGTACAAAGAAATTGTTGTAGGTATTAACAAAACACTGGATGAAGTTATTAAACCGGTACTCGAAAGCGAACAGGTTCTTGCCCAAATATCTAAAGGGATTTAACATCAAGAGTTACAGGTAATTACAAAGGGGATCACGAAATTTTAAAGAACAGTATCAATACAATGGGTGAATCGGTTAGTTCTATTTTATTAAAAGTTAAAGAAGTTGCTGAAGCTGCAGCCAGTGCATCAAATCAGATTAGTGCAAGCACAGAAGAAATGGCTACCGGAGCTCATGAACAAGCTTCACAGGCAACTGAAGTTTCCGGTGCTGTTGAACAAATGTCCACGACTATTTTTGAAACAACAAAAAAATACATCAGCTGCTTCTGATGCCAGCAGGAATGCAGGCCGCTCCGCAAAAGAAGGTGGTAAAGTAGTAGAAGAAACAATTATTGGAATGGATAGGATTGCTGATGTTGTAAAAGAGAGTGCTGATATTGTTGTTGAACTGGGTAAAAGTAGTGATCAAATAGGTGAGATAGTGCAGGTTATTGATGATATTGCAGATCAAACAAACTTGCTGGCACTTAACGCTGCAATAGAAGCTGCTCGTGCAGGTGAACAGGGAAGAGGATTTGCTGTAGTTGCTGATGAAGTTAGAAAATTAGCAGAGAGAACTACAAAAGCAACAAAAGAAATTGCTGAAATGATAAAACAAATCCAGAAGGATACCAGTGGAGCAGTAGCTTCAATGAAAAACGGTACTGCCGAAGTTGAAAAAGGAAAATTGCTTGCACACAAAGCCGGAGATTCATTAGGCGAAATTATAACCGGTGCCGAAAAAGTATCTGATATTATAAATCAAGTTGCAGCAGCAAGCGAAGAACAATCCGGGGCAGCTGAGCATATCAGCAAAAATATTGAATCTATCAGCAGTGTAACACAACAGAGTGCAAGCGGCATACAACAAATTGCACACGCTTCTGAAGACCTTAACAGGTTAACATTGAACTTGCAGGAACTAGTTGCCCAGTTTAAGGTTGATGAAAATACAAGTAAGTATGTAGTAAGAACAAATGGAAAACTTATACACACTTAATAGAGTTTAAAAAATTAACACACTAAAAGGGTTTGCCTTGGCAAGCCTTTTTTGTTTTAAACGAGTCTGTATAATAATTATGGTTCAATCAATTCAGCGCAATCCTTTACTTAACTTTTTTTATAAAAACATTATAAAATCAATCAATATTGCTTAACAATTATGTTTATTAAACGATAATAAGGTTGGAATGCAATTTGGCAAGGATAACTGTGTTAAAAAGTAGGAAGTAAAACTTAACATCAGCAGTGAAAGTAAGGCTGTCTGAAGTAAATAGATTAAAGAGAGAAGAGATACAAAATGTTAAAGTACTGGCGCAATCTAAAAATCAGTAGAAAAATTATTCTACCGCTAATAATAATTTCAGTTATAAGCGGATCTTTAAGTTTCTGGTATTTTTATAATCTTTATAAAGATTCTGAGGTTAACTCGCTTGTTTCTAAAGCACGTGCTTTAATAATTGAAGCTGAAGCCGTTAGAGAATATACCTCCAAGCAATTAACATTGGATATATTTAGAAAAGATATACAAAGCACTGATGATCTGCTTTATACAGTGCCAATTTTTTCTGCTATGACTGTTGTAAAGCAAAAAGCTAAAGAACTAGATATGGATTTTAAAGTTCCCAAATTTCAACCAAGAAATCCGGATAATGAACCGGATACATATGAAACAGCAGTATTAAAAAAATTAGAATCAAGCAATGAAAAAGAGTACTGGGAAATTGATGAAGAAACAAACAATGTAAGATTTTTTAGACCAATAAGGTTAACAGAAGAATGTCTTAAATGTCATGGCGATCCTCAAAAATCTTTAGAGTATTGGGGCAGAACTGATGGCAAAGATGTTACCGGTGCAAAAATGGAAGACTGGAAAGTTGGCGAAGTGCATGGTGCTTTTGAAATATTTATGTCTATGGAACCGGTCAATGCATCGGTTGCAAATAAATCTTTAATAATTGCACTTATATCTGCATTAAGTGTTGGAGGAATAATTTTTATTGGATTATTTATTTCTAAAAATATTAGTGAGCCTATAGAAGTTTTACATAAAGCTGCGCTAAGAGTTGCAAGCGGTGAACTAAAAGTTAATGTAGATATACAAAGACACGATGAAATTGGTGAGCTTGCTGATTCATTTAATGCAATGTCTGATAAGATAACCCAACAGATGGAAGATCTTGATGGATTACCATCACCATTAATGATGATTGATCCGGATTTTAATATTACTTATTTCAATAAAGCTGCGGCTGATGTTGTTGGTAAAGATCAAAAATCTGTAATCGGACAAAAGTGTTACGATCAATTTAAAACAGATCATTGCCGTACCTCAAATTGTGCAACGCATAAAGCTATGTTAACAAAAGCCGCTCAGGTCGCTGAAACATTTGCCAGACCGCAGGGAAAAGAAATTCCTATTGCTTATGCGGCTAAAGCTAATATGGATAAAAATGGAAATGTAATTGGAGCTTTAGAATTTGTAACTGATTTATCCAAAGCAAAAGAGCAGGAAAATTATTTAAATCATCATGCACAAAAGATGCTTATCGAAATGGAAAAATTTGCACAGGGAGATTTATCTGTTGGATTGAAGATTGAAAATAAAGATGATCTTATTGGAAAATTATTTACAGGATTTAACCAGGTAGTTGATAACATTAGAAATATAATTATTAAAGTAACTGAAGCAGTACAAGCTACAGCAAGCGCAGCAAATCAAATATCTTCATCAACCGAAGAAATGGCTGCAGGCGCGCAGGAACAATCATCGCAAGCCACAGAAGTTGCCGGTGCAGTTGAACAGATGACAAAAACAATTTATGAAACAACTAAGAATACAGTTCAGGCAACTGAAGCAAGTAAGAATGCTGGTGTAATTGCAAAAGATGGCGGACGGGTTGTTGAAGAAACAATTGTTGGTATGAATCGCATTGCAGAAGTTGTTAGAAAAAGCGCAGGTACAGTTCAGGAATTAGGAAAGAGCAGTGATCAGATTGGTGAAATTGTTCAGGTGATAGATGACATTGCAGATCAAACAAACCTGCTTGCATTAAATGCAGCAATAGAAGCGGCAAGAGCAGGTGAACAGGGAAGAGGATTTGCAGTTGTTGCTGATGAAGTAAGAAAACTTGCGGAACGTACTTCAAAAGCAACTAAAGAAATTGCAACAATGATTAAGCAAATTCAAAAAGATACTTATGACGCAGTTGATTCAATGCAAGAAGGCACAAAACAGGTTGAAGATGGAAAGTTACTTGCAGAAAAAGCTGGATCATCATTGCAGGAAATAATCCACGGAGCTCAGCAAGTAGTAGATATAGTAACCCAGGTAGCCGCAGCAAGTGAAGAACAATCAAGTGCAGCCGAACAAATAAGCAAAAACATTGAATCAATTAGTTCTGTAACTCAAGAAAGTGCAAGCGGCATTCAGCAAATCGCCCACGCATCTGAAGACCTAAACAGGTTGACACTAAATTTGCAAGAGTTAATTGCACAATTTAAACTTGATGGGAAAGAGGAAAAATACGCAGTACGCCAGAATGGAAAACTAATTCATATTTAATATTTGAGTTAGATCATTTTCACAAACAAATTATACTTTTAGGCAGCCTAGGGGAGGCTGTCTATTTTTGAAGTGTAAATAGTTTGTAAACATTTAATAAAAATGTCCGATAATAAAACAACTGGCAAATAAAGGCAGTATTAATGAAGGAGTATTTTTAAAGCTTCATTTGAGTTTTTTTAATTGCCGAACTAAAAACAAGAATTACCAAAGTTCTTAAATACATTAATGGTTAATCTTAAATGATTTTTAACTTCAGACAAAGTGTTGATTCTATTGTAATGCGAAGTTTATAAATTATTGTTACCGAAAGGAACATAATTATGAAGTTGTACAAAAATCTAAAAATCCGAGCTAAATACTTTATCCCGGTATTTATTATCTCTATCGGATTTTTATTTGTTGTTGTGTATGGTATCAAAGCTCTCAATTCCACTTCGGAATCTATGGTTAACTTTATTGATGGGGATCAATCTCTATTATTAGCATTAAGTAACATGTACGCACAGGGATTGCAATCTGAGCAAGCAACAAGAAATGTATTACTCAATCCTTCAGACAACAAAGCAAAAGACAACTACAAAAAAGCGAATAGTGATTTTATTAAGTACGCTCAAACAGCCAAAAAATCTGCTACAAATTCTAATGAAGTAATTACTAAAATTGAATCTCTTGAAAAACTTTGGGGTGAAATGGATTTGTTAAAACAAGGTGTACAGGATTTTGCAGTTTCAGGCAATCTTGCCGCCGGAGTTGAATTGTTAAATTCCAAAGAAACAAAAAAATGGCGAGAGCTAAAAGAAATTTTACTTGTGTTGATAGAACAAAAACAAAATGATGTGCAATTAGAAAAAGCAAGAGTGCAAGAGGCAAGCAGTTCAGCATTTAACAGTATGATTACTTATTCTATAGTAATAATGTTAATAAGTTTTATAATACTTTTTTTTGCAGCTAATGCATTTATTAAACCTATAAAATTATTGGAAGATGGCGCAAATAAAGTTGCAAATGGAAATACTGATGTAACATTAAAAATTGATTCTAAAGATGAACTTGGCAGTTTATCAAAATCATTTAATGTAATGGTTGAGAATATCCGTAACTCTTTAGATGATGTAAGACAAAAAAGTTTACTTGCAGAAAATGCTGCAAACGAAGCTGAAGAACAAAGAAATCTTTCTAACTCACAAAAAGAATATTTGCAAGAATGCGTGCAACAAATGCTTGTCGATATGGAAAGTTTTTCAAATGGTGATTTAACAGTTAAACTTTACTGCGAAGGTAAAGATGAACTTATTACAAGCCTGTTTACAGGATTCAACAATACTGTAAACCATATAAAGGATACAATAACAAAAGTCAGTGAAGCCGTTCAAGCCGCAGCAAGCGCAGCAAATCAAATTAGCAGCAGTGCAGAACAAATGGCAGCCGGAGCTCAAGAACAGAGCGCACAGACTTCTGAAGTTGCATCAGCAGTTGAAGAGATGACAAAAACAATCGTTGAAACAACCCGAAACACAGAAAATGCTTCAAAGGCATCAAGGTTAGCCGGCAAGGTTGCTAAAGATGGTGGTTATGTTGTTGAACAAACAATTAATGGTATGAATAAAATTGAAGAAGTAGTAAGTAGAAGTGCCGATACAGTTCACGAACTTGGAAAAAGTAGTGATCAAATTGGTGAGATTGCTCAAGTGATTGATGATATTGCAGATCAAACAAATTTGTTAGCACTAAATGCTGCGATAGAAGCTGCCCGCGCTGGTGAACAAGGCAGAGGTTTTGCTGTTGTTGCTGATGAAGTAAGGAAACTTGCTGAGCGTACAACTAAAGCAACAAAAGAAATTGCAGATATGATTAAGAAAATTCAGAATGATACTAATGGTGCGGTTGAATCAATGCAAAGAGGTAAAGAAGAAGTTGAAAAGGGAAAACAGTTTGCACTTAAGGCGGGAGATTCTTTAAATGAAATTATTACTGGTGCAGATTCAGTTGTTGATTTAGTTACACAGGTAGCAGCAGCAAGTGAAGAGCAATCCAGCACTGCTGAAGAAATTAGTAAAAATATTGAATCGATTAATAATGTGATTCATGAAAGTGCCAGTGGAATACAACAAATAGCCCTTGCTTCTGAAGATTTAAATAGACTAACAATAAATCTTCAAGAAATAGTTTCTCAATTTAAAGTTGATAACACTAAGCAGAGTTTTGCAGTTAGACAAAACGGAAAAATTGTTCATGCATAAAAATTAAAAGCAAGATCCATTTTGTTCCGACAATTTTTACACACACACATAAAAGGGTTTGCTCAGGCAACCCTTTTATTGTTTATTAGAAAATATTAAAAATAAACTATGTAGTTACTATGAAATTATTTTTAACCAGTCTTCTAACATTTCTTTTAATCTTTTTTACTTCTGTAAATTCGTTTTGTCAAGATTCAATTGATATAAACGAAAAGCTGAAACCATTCTATCATACGGAATAGAAAATGACTTTGTTACCAGGTACATCTGGAATGGATTAAGCTATAATCATGGAATCATCCATCAACCAACTTTATGGTTAACATATAATGATTTTACAATTTATTCCTGGGCTAGTTTTACTCAGCACGAATTTGATAACAATGTTATTAATAATGAAATTGATTTAGCAGTACAATATTCAAAACAATTAAACATAATATGTTTAGAAACATCACTAACCTATATTTATGCTTTACAGGATAATGCAGCAGCAACAACAGAAGCTTATCTTAAATTATCCTGTGGACTTTTTGAAACAGAATTATATTCTGATGTAACTGTTGATGTAATGGAGAACTTGGGAAGTTTTAGTGGAAGTGTTGGTTTTAATAAACAACTGTTTGAAAATGATGAACTAAGCCTATCAACAGGATTATGTATTGGATGGGCAAACAATAAATTCAATAAAAATTATATTGGTCTTTCCGAAAATGTAAATTTGTTCAATTACTCTATGTTATATGTTGAATCAACTTATAACATTTTTGATAATATCTACATTAAACCGCACATTGAATATTGCTATCTTTTTAGTCCTGTCTTCAAATCAATTTCCGGTAATAGTTTAACAAATTTTGGTATAACTGCGGGAGTTGAATTTTAATTTAAATTGTACTCAAAAGTAAGTTTAGAAAAAATATTTTAAAAGCGCTTAAATGAAATTTAACTTTAACTAAAAGTTTATTGAAAAACTGGCTGAAAAAACTTAAGTTAAAAATGATTTAGATAAAGACTTTGATTTTACGATTGAATTTTGATGGTAATGGAATTATAGAATGAATGATGAAATAAATAAAACTGCTGGTGATGAAAAGAATAATATTCGTTCGATCCTTTTAATTGAAGATGATGCAATCAATGCAAGTGTAATACAAAGATTTTTAAGAAATGATTTTAAAGTTGATATTGGATTTAATGGTTTAAAAGGCCTGGAATTAGCCGAAGCAAATAGTTATTGTTTGGTTTTGCTGGATATTAATCTCGGTCGTGGTATAAATGGAATTGAGGTATTGCATCACTTAAAAAAAAATGAAAAGTTTTTAAACGTACCAATGATTGCTTCTACTGCTTACACAATGAAAGGCGATAAAGAAAGATTATTTGAAGCCGGTTTTGATGATTACATTTCTAAACCCTACACAATGGATGAAATACTTATAAAAATAAAAGAACATCTAAAACAAATTTAACTCAGCTAATTGTTTGCAAACTATTGATCTGCTGTATGTCCAATTGAGTTTGAAAACTAAAAGTCTTTTTTATTATAATCTTAAAACCCGTTTTTAGATATTTAATTCTGCAAATTTTACACCAGCATCAAATTACATCCGTAAACTTTTGTTACTAACATTTGATTTAATTATTAAAACCATTTTTTATACTAAAGTTAGTTCTGCTTATTTCGATTATATGCTAAAGAGCAATATTTAAAACATAGTTAAAGTCAGCATTGTTTTACTTTCCGACTTCAACTAACTATGAAAAACAAAGAGAGAATAAGTATGAAAAGAATTCTGTTACTTTTTGCAATAATGGTTTCTTACTCATTTAGCCAAACAACAAATGAAAATGTTCCTGATATAAAATTATCTGGTTTTATAAAAACAGATTTCTTTTTTGATTCAAGACAGGTTGCAACATTTAGAGAAGGACATTTTTTACTTTATCCATTAAATGAATCGCTTGATGCAAATGGTGAAGATTTAAATTCGCATTCTAGTTTTAATGCGCTGTCAATTCAATCACGTGTAACAGCAAAGTTTACAGGACCATTAGTTCTAGGAGCTAAATCCGGTGGAATGTTAGAAGGAGAATTTTTTGGAACTGCTGATGCTGATATAAATGGATTTAGATTAAGACATGCATTTGTAACATTTAATTGGGAAAAAACAAGTCTACTTTTTGGACAAACCTGGCATCCAATGTTTGTTGCAGAAGTTTTTCCGCAAGTTGTTTCATTCAATACAGGTTCACCTTTCCAACCATTTGCAAGAAATCCACAAATAAGATTTACACAATCGTTTGATGCTTTAAAAGTTATTGCAGTGCTTCTTACACAAAGGGATTTTACAAGTAATGGACCCGCAGGATTTAGTTCAACTTATTTAAGAAATACAGTTATTCCATCAGCACATTTACAATTACAATATAAATCAGAAAGCTTTATTTCTGGCGGCGGAGTTGATTATAAAACACTTACACCAAGAATTGCAACAACAAAAAATTTAAAAGCAGATGAAACAATATCAAGTTTTGCAGGATTGTTTTACGCAAAATATACAAGTTCAGATTTTAGCTGGATGGCTGAAGGAGTTTACGGACAAAATCTTACTGATTTATTAATGCTCGGTGGATATGCAGTTAGCGCGGTTGATACATCAACTGGTTACGAACAATACACAACATTAAATACTTTTTCTATTTGGACAGATATTTCTTATGGAAAGGAAATTCAACCTGGATTATTTGCTGGATATACAAAAAATCTTGGCGCTGATGAAAAAATTGTTGGATCATACTATACACGAATAAATAATATTGATAAAATATTTAGAGTGGCACCTCGTGTAGTTTTTAATTTTAACAATGTAAGATTTTCAACCGAACTTGATATTACATCTGTATCATACGGTAAAGCTGATGAGTTTGGTAAAGTATCAGATACAACAAATGTTTTAAATGTTCGTGGTTTAGTTGCCGTTTATTATTTCTTTTAACAAGAAGGTAAAAAATGAAATTAAAAAGATTAAAAGATTGGGGAATGTTTTCCAAAATTATTTGGCTATTAGTATTTACAATTACACCATTAGTTTTATTTCTATTTCTTTACATTCTTCCATCATTTGAAGCCCATCTATTTGAAGAAAAGCGCACAGCTACAAGGCAAGTTGTTCAGGTTGCAAATGCGATAATAACTAAATATCAAAAACTGGAATCAGATGGTACACTATCTGCTTCTGAAGCAAAGCAAAAAGCTCTTACAGAATTAAAAGAGTTAAGATATAATGAAGATGATTATTTCTGGATAAACGACACTCATCCAACAATGATTATGCATCCGATAAAAACTGTTCTGGATGGAAAAGATATTTCAAATATTAAAGATCCAAATGGCGTACATCTTTTTGTTGAATTTGTAAATGTGTGTAAAAAAGATGGACAAGGTTATGTGGATTATATGTGGGGAAAAACCTGGACATACTCAACCACAACCAAAAGTTTCTTTTGTTATGCTTAATAAAAAATGGGATTGGATTATTGGAAGTGGAATTTATGTTGATGACGTTAATGATCAAATCTCAGCTTTCACATCAAAAATAATTATCATACTTGTAATAATTGTTCCAATTGTATTTTTTGCAGGATATTATTTTACAAAAGTTCTGGTTAAACCAATTAAACAATTAGAAGAAGTTGCAAACAAAGTTGCTTCTGGTGATGTTGAAATGATTTTAGAATCTCATTCAAATGATGAAATCGGGAAATTGAATCAATCATTTACAAAGATGATTGCAAATATTAAAGAGTCATCACTTCATGCAGAGCAAATATCTGAAGGTAATCTTAATTTAGAAATTATTCCTAAATCAGACAAAGATGTTCTTTCAATTAGTCTTAATAAAGTTGTATCAAACATTAAAAATCTTGTATCTGATGTTAACACACTTTCAGATTCGGCAATACTTGGGAAATTAAGTACAAGAATAAATGAAGATGAGCATCATGGTGAGTATAAAAAAGTAGTATCCGGTTTTAACAGTACACTTAATGCAATCAGCAGTCCGTTTAATGAAACAATAAAAATTCTTAAATCACTTGCTACCGGTGATATGACATCCAGAATGACTTCTCAGTGTAATGGTGATTATAACATTATAAAAGAAAATATAAACACTGTTGCAAATGAACTAAGCAGCGCATTACGTAAAGTAAATGAAGTTATTCAAGCAACCGCAAGCGCTGCAAATCAAATCTCATCAAGTGCGGAGCAAATGGCTGCTGGCACACAAGAGCAAAGCTCACAAGCAAATGAAGTAGCAAGTGCTGTTGAAGAAATGACTAAAACAATTTTTGAGACAAGTAAAAACACAAGCTTAGCAGCAGAAGCAAGTAAGAATGCCGGGCAGTTTGCAAAAGAAGGCGGAAAATCAGTTGAAGAAACAATTGAAGGAATGAAAAGAATTTCTGATGTTGTTACAAAAAGTGCTGCTACAGTTCAAGAGCTTGGTAAGAGTAGTGATCAGATTGGTGAGATTATACAGGTTATTGATGATATAGCTGATCAAACTAACTTGCTTGCATTAAATGCTGCAATAGAAGCTGCTCGTGCTGGTGAGCAAGGCAGAGGTTTTGCTGTTGTTGCTGATGAAGTAAGGAAACTTGCTGAACGAACAACTAAAGCAACAAAAGAAATTGCCACAATGATTACACAAATTCAAAAAGATACTTTGCAAGCTGTTAATGCAATGCAGCTTGGTAAGGAAGAAGTTGAACGTGGGCACTTGTTAGCCGTTAAAGCCGGCAGATCTATAAAAGATATTATTACCGGAGCAGAAAAAGTTGTTGATATAATTACACAAGTTGCTGCTGCCAGTGAAGAACAATCATCTACTTCTGAAGAAATTGGAAAAAATATTGAAGCAATTAATAGTGTAACGCAGGAATCTGCCAGCGGTGTTCAGCAAATTGCTCAGGCATCAGAAGATCTTAGTAAGCTAACAGTAAATCTGCAAGAGTTAATTGCAAGATTTAAATTGGATGAAAATGAAAAATCATTTGCAGTTAGACAAAACGGAAAATTAGTACACGTATAAATCTATGTAGCAGAGATTGATTCTAATAATTTTACACACACAATAAGGGTTTGCTTAGGCAGCCCTTTTTTTATTCCACCAACTTTACAATCCTTAATAGTTGCTAAATGTTATAAATCAAATTACAGCTTCGTTTTCAAAACATTCTAAACAAACCAAAAATCAATACGATAATAGACTGGACACATTTGTTTTTTTCTATTAATGAGTGCGAAAAAATATTTATCGTTTTGCAAAATGAAGAAAAAAAGTAATAATATCTTAATACCAATTTTATGTAAGGGGATTTGAAATGAAAATCATCTCATCAACAAAGTCCATATCTAAAAGAATATCAATGGCAGTTGCTATTGGAATAACAAGTCTTTTAAGCATTGGACTAATTGTATTTTTAATTTTTTCGGAAAAATCAAAAATCGCCTCAGCAAATGAAAGCATACACGAGTTAAATCAATCTATGAAAGAAGCAATTCTTTTTTCGATGGCTCAAGGTGTAACGGATGTTAACCCATTTATAGACAGAATGAAATCAATAAAAAACATTAAAGAGTTGAGAATAATTCCAACTGAGCTGATTGATTCTGATAAAGCTAAAAATATGGATGAACAAGAAAAAAATGTTTCTAAATCCAAAGAAGAAATTAATTCTGAAGAAGAATTTCAGGATTTATCTGTCTTTAGATCAATAAGTCCAATTGTTGCTGATGCCTCTTGTACTGATTGCCACGATGGAAAAGAAGGTGATGTTTATGCTGTAATGAGTATTAGATATTCAATGGATGAAACACACGCCGCAATTGTTACAGAGCGAATTAGTGGGGCTTTAATAATAATATTCCTGGTTGTTTTTGTTTGGGCATTAATTGTTTACCTGATAAAGAAAAATATTTTAAATGATTTATTCAAGTTTATTGAAGCTATTAGAGATTTTTCAAGCGGAAATTTAAAAACAGAAATAACCTGTTTTAGAAAAGATGAATTTGGTGAGATGGCTTACTCGCTTCAATCATTAAAACAAAACTTAACTCATCAAGCAAATACAGTAAGCGAATTTGCAAGTGGCAATTTTGAAACTAAAGTAACAATTTTATCCGAAGAAGATGTACTTGGGAATTCAATTCAGCAAATTAAGAATTCACTTAGCTCACTTTCTGATGATGCAAAAAAACTTTCTATTGCTGCAGAACTAGGCAATCTTTCGGAGCGTGTAGATATATCTAAACATCAGGGAATTTTTGGCAAAATAATTAATGGATTTAATTTAACATTTGATTACTTAACCGAACCAATACGTGAAGGATCAAATGTACTTTCTAAATATGCTACTGGTGATTTTACAACTCGTGTAAATAGTGATTACAAGGGTGAACATCAGCAACTTAAAAATGATATTAATAAAGTTGGTGATTCACTTTCTAACCTCATTGGAAAAATATCTGAAGCTGTACAAGCCACAGCAAGCGCAGCAAATCAAATAAGTTCATCAACCGAAGAAATGGCCGCTGGCGCTCAGGAACAATCATCGCAAGCCACAGAAGTAGCTGGTGCAGTTGAACAGATGACAAAAACAATATATGAAACTACAAAGAATACAGGCCAGGCAACTGAAGCAAGTAAGAATGCAGGTAAGTCAGCAAAAGAAGGCGGACTGGTTGTAGAAGAAACAATACGTGGAATGAACCGCATAGCAGAAGTAGTAAAACAGAGCGCGGCTACTGTTCAGGAACTTGGTAAGAGCAGTGATCAGATAGGTGAAATTATTCAGGTAATTGATGACATTGCAGATCAAACAAATCTACTAGCATTAAATGCAGCTATAGAAGCGGCCAGAGCAGGTGAACAAGGAAGAGGATTTGCAGTAGTAGCAGATGAAGTAAGAAAACTTGCAGAACGAACTACAAAAGCAACCAAAGAAATAGCAACGATGATAAAGCAAATCCAAAAAGATACCAGTGGTGCAGTGGAATCAATGCAGCAGGGAACAGAAGAAGTAGAAGCAGGAAAACTATTAGCAGAAAAGGCCGGATCATCACTGCAGGAAATAATTCACGGTGCAGAACAAGTTGTAGATATCGTTACTCAAGTAGCCGCAGCAAGTGAAGAACAATCAAGTGCAGCAGAACAGATAAGTAAGAATATAGAATCGATAAGCAGTGTAACTCAGGAAAGTGCAAGCGGTATTCAGCAAATAGCACACGCATCAGAAGACTTGAACAGGTTAACATTAAATCTACAAGAATTAGTAGCAAGATTTAAAGTTGATGAAGGCGGAAGCAAGTTTGCTGTTCGCTCAAATGGAAAATTAATTAATGTGTAATTATTTAATGGTTGATTAAGCTCTATCCTAAATATTCATAAACTTTTTCAATAGTTGTTACATACTTAAAATATAATATTGGGAGAAAATAATCTGAAACTATAAATATTAAATGGGATTGTTTTGATATTACTTTTTTACTTTAATCTAAAAGTATCAGAAAAGGTATTCCCTTCCTTATTATGATGCGAAGCCCGGCATCGCCCTCCAATGTGCCGGGTTTTTTATTTAAAAAAATCAGGTATTGGATATAATTGAATGATCAAGAGCAGTTGCAAAAAGAATTTTTAGTTGGAAATGTAAATCTTTTGTAAAAATGGATTAAATATTTTTTAACATTAATTAAAATCTAATTGCTATTTAAACTTTTAAGTAATAAAATTAAGTCCGGTTTAAGGTTATTTCTTAAAATCTTGGAATTAAAAGTAAAATTATGAATTCCTTCTTCCTCAAAACTTATCAGCTAATAAAAATCATTATATATTATTTTAACTTTTTCTAATTATATACACACTTAGTTATATGTAGAGGGGCACTTTTATGGATAGATTTTCAAAATGGCATTTGTTTTTTATTGTGCTATTTATCGGCATAATATTTAGTTCAATTGGATATTATTTATACAAAACTGAATCTGTTGAGATAAGAAAAGAGAAGTATGCTTATTTAGATGCAATAGCCAATTTAAAAGTTGATCAACTTACCAAATGGAAAACCGAAAGATTATCTGAAGCAAAATTTTTCCCCACAATGGGAAAGTTTATAAAATCAACAATTACTCTTTCATCCGATATTAATAATAAAGAATCAAAAGATTTTTTAACTCAAACATTACTGCCTATTAAAGAAAGACATTCATATCAAAATTTATTTGTAACAGATCTTAATGGTAAAGTTCTATTTACACTTGATCCGGATGTTGATAAAATTGATTCAATAACTTTTATTAATCTTAAACAAGCAGTAACTAAAGATTCCATAATCTTTATGGATTTTTATCAATGTAATACTCACCATGCAATTCATTTAGATATTTTATCTCCAATTAAAGACAACAATAATAATGCAATTGGAGTTTTTATTTTACGATTTGATCCAAACGTTTATCTTTATCCTCTTATTCAAAAATGGCCAACACCTTCCAAAACTGCTGAAAGTTTAATCTTTAGAAATGAAGGAAAACAAATAAGATTACTTAGCAAAGCAAAACATGTTCAAACTTCTGCAATGGATATAATAATACCGATTGAAAATAAAGAATATGTAGCCGTAAAAGGTGCTCATGGTCAAACGGGAATTATGGAAGGTCTTGATTATAGAGGCGTACAAGTTTTAGCAGCAATTCATAAAGTACCAACAACTAACTGGTATTTAGTTTCAAAGGTTGATACAGATGAAATATTTAATGAACTGGTTTACAGAGGTCGCTCAATAGTTTTGTTAACAATGTTTTCGTTTTTACTTGTTGCCGCAATGGCATCGTTTCTTTACAAACGCAGACAAAGTGCAGTTTATAAAAATTTGTTTTTAAAAGAAAAAGAACTTTCTGAAACAAAAGAAGAATACAGAACAGCTTTATACAGTATCGGCGATGCAGTTATTGCTACTGACAGACATAGTATCGTAAAGCAAATGAATTCCGTAGCTGAAGAATTGACAGGATGGAAAGAGAGCGAGGCTAAAGGTAAAAAACTTGATGAAGTATTTAGAATTATTAATGAGGAAACTAAACAACAAGTTCAAAACCCTGTAAAACGCGTGCTAAAAGAAGGTACTGTAATTGGGCTGGCAAATCATACATTGTTAATTTCAAAAGATGGAAAAGAAATTCCAATTGCTGATAGTGGCTCGCCAATTAAAAATGATGAAAATCAAATTATTGGTGTTATACTTGTTTTTAGAGATCAAACTGAAGAACGAACAAATGAAAAATACTATTTGAAAGTAATGATAAATTTTCCAAAATTTTTCAACATTCTTCTGATTCAATTAGCCTTACCGAACTTAGCACAGGTAAGTTATTTGAAGTGAACGGTGGTTTTGAAAAGATGTTCGGATATTCAAGAGAAGAGGTTTTGGGTAGAACCACTTTTGAATTAAACTTGTGGTCAAATCAAAATGATAGAACAGAAATAATAAATCAATTAAAGCAAAAGGGGCAAGTTAGAAATTTTGAAGCAATAGGTTCAAAAAAAGATGGAACTCAAATTACTGCTTTAATTTCAGGTGAAATATTAACCCATAACAACATTCAGTTTATTCTTTTTACAATAAAAGACATTACCGAGCAAAAAATCTTTGAGGAATCACTTAAAGCGAGTGAAGAAAAATATAAGATGCTTTTGGAATTTGCTTCAGATGCATTCTTTCAAGGCGATGGTGAAGGAAATTTTATAACAGTAAATGATCAGGCTGTTAATTTAACTGGTTATCAAAAGGATGAACTTCTTAAAATGAATATGAAGAATATTTTTACTAAAGATGTACTTGATAATAATCCTTTGCGTTATGATAGATTGATGAATGGTGAAACAATAAAAAATGAAAGATACATTATTAAAAAAGATGGCTCATTGATTTCTGTTGAAATGACTTCCAAGCGGATGCCCGATGGAACTTATCAATCGTTTTTTAGAGATATCACAAATAGAAAAATTATAGAAAGAGAGCTAAAAGACTCAGAAGAAAAATTTAGAAAAGCATTTATTACAAGTCCTGATTCAATAAATATAAACCGTCTTTCTGACGGGAGATATGTTAGTATAAATTCTGGTTTTACCAAAGTAACAGGATACACTGAAGAAGAAGTTATCGGTAAGACGTCAGCAGAAATACAAATTTGGGCTGATGTTTCTTATCGAAATGTGCTTGTAGAAAAATTAAAATCATCAAACTTAGTAGAAAATTTTGAAGCTAAATTCAGGATAAAAGATGGTAGATTATTTGATGGATTGATGTCTGCCGCAGTAATAGAATTAAATAGTGAACCACATATAATAAGTATTACAAGAGATATTTCAGATCGTAAAAAAGCTGATGAATTAATTAAGAGTTCCGAAGCAAATTTAAATGCACTTATTAATAATAGTAATGATTGCATCTGGTCGATAGATAAAGATTACAACTATATAGTTTTCAATAATTTTTTGCTGAAGCATATTTTGCTTCCTTCAATCAAAAACTTGTTAAAGGAATTAATGCTTTAAATATTCTTACACCAGAATTGAAAGCATTTTGGAAACCCAAATATGATGCAGCTTTATCAGGTAAAAAAAATGAATTTGAATTTTCTATGGATATAGGCAATGAAATTAATTATTACCAGGTTTTTCTAAATCCAATAATATCTGATGATATAATTACAGGGGTTTCTGCATTAAGCGTTTGTATTACGGAACTTAAAAAGATTGAGCAAATGCAACGACTTAGTGAAACCAATCTAAAAAATTCACAACGAGTTGCAAAAGTGGGACATTATGATTTTAATGTTAATGCTGGAACATGGTCTAGTTCGGAAATGTTGGATACAATATTTGGCATTGATCAGTCTTATTCTCATAATGTTGAAGGTTGGAGTAAATTAATCTATCCTGATGATAGAGAAATGATGATGAGTCATTTGCTTGACGATGTAGTAAAAGACAGAAACGAATTTAACAAAGAGTACAGAATAATAAGACATAGTGATAAAGAAGTTAGGTGGATGCATGGCCTTGGTAAAATTGAAGCTGATGAAAAAAATGATGCAATTCATATGTTTGGTACAATACAGGACATTACAGAAAGAAAGAAAGTAGAAGAAGAAGTAAATAAAACAAAAATTCATTTTCAAAAGTTGATTGAAAATGCTCCTGATGGTATTGTGCAAATTACAATCGATGGAAAGTTTAAATATGTAAGTCCTTCAGCAAAAAGAATTTTTGGACATCCAATTGATCAAAGAGTTGAGCAGAGTCCTAATGATTTAACTCATCCGGATGATTTACCGAGAGTACTTGAAACATTGAATAAAATAATTCAAAATCCAACAATAATACCAACTATAGAATACAGATTTAAACATACAAATGGCGAATATATATGGATAGAAAGTACATTTAATAATTTATTGAATGAACCGAGTGTTGAAGCTATTATAATTAATTTTCGTGATATATCTTATAGAAAAAAAGCTGAAGAAAAATTAAGGACTTTGTCTCGTGCAGTTGAACAAAGTCCAGCAATAATGGTTATTACTGATAAGAACGGAAATATTGAATATGTAAATCCAAAGTTTACTGATGTTACAGGTTATACATTTGAGGAAGCAATAGGTAAAAATCCGCGCATACTAAAATCCGGTCATACTACGCAACAAGAATATAAAAATCTGTGGGAGATGATTTCTGAAAAAATGAGTGGAGCGGTGAATTTTTTAATAGAAAAAGAATGGCGAGCTTTATTGGGAATCTGCGTACATATCTCCTATCCTTAATGAATTTGGCGAGATAACAAATTATATAGCACTTAAAGAAGATATTACAGAAAGAAAAAGTTTACTTGCAGATTTAATAGAAGCAAAAGAAAAAGCGGAAGAAATGAACCGGGTAAAAGCTTATTTCTTTGCCAATATGAGTCATGAACTGCGTACACCATTTGTTGGTATAGTAGGATTTTCGGAATTACTTTCTGAGTCATTGCAAAATCCGGAAGAAAAAGAAATGGCGAATCAAATCCTTAAATCATCAAAAAGACTTACAGAAACATTAAATAAAATATTAAATGTTACACGATTAGAGTTTGACAAACTTGAAGTTAAACTTAGAGATATTGATGTAATTGAAATGATAGATCAATTAAAAATTTTATTCTCAAAATCTGCTTCTGCAAAAAATATTAGCATTAAAACAAAAATTAGCCAGGATGAAATTGTTGTTAAAACTGATGGCAGAATGCTTGACGAAATGATTACCAACCTATTAAATAATGCTATTAAATATACTCAAGATGGATTTATTGATATAAGTGCAGAAACAATTGTAAGAGAAAACAAAAATTATTTATTATTAAAAGTTGCTGATACCGGTGTTGGAATTCCTAAGAACAAACAGGAAATAATCTGGAAGGAATTTAGACAGGTAAGTGAAGGAATGAATCGTTCGTTTGAAGGGACAGGATTGGGATTAACAATCATTAAAAAGTATGTTGAAACTCTTAGTGGTAAAATTACGCTGGAAAGTGAAATTGGAAAAGGATCTACTTTTGTAATAGAAATACCTGTAGAAATTGTATCAAAAAAAGAAGTAAATAAATCTAAAGAGATCGTGTTAAAGCAAACACAAAATAATATTGAGATAAAAAGCCGTAAACCTAAAATACTTTATGTTGAAGACGATGTAATAGCTTTAAGCTATGTTGATAAAGTGTTAAAGGCATTTTATGAAATTGATACTGCGTTTAATGCTACAATAGCGTTAGAACTTGCTAATAAAAACATTTATGAAGCAATGTTGCTGGATATAAATCTTGGTAAAGGTATTGATGGAGTTGAGTTAATGCAAATGATGCGTAAAATAAATGGTTATAATAAAATTCCGATTGTTGCGGTTACAGCTTATGCTGCTGAATCAGATAGATTAGAGTTTTTAGCAAAAGGCTTTACTCATTATCTTTCTAAACCTTTTACTTCTGTTGAACTAAGAGGAATGTTAGGTAAAATTTTTAATAGCTAAATATTTAAATAGAATTTAGCTATTAACAACTATTAGTGCTTACTAAGCTGAGTACTTTTTTGAGTGCAAAGTTTTACTACAAAGACATTAAACTTTCAAGAAATTCTTAAATAAATTCTTAACAGTGAGATAATTTGCTAAAGTTATCTAAAGAATATCTAATTACTTCTATTTTCTCTTCAATAAATCTCTAATTCTATAAACATCTTCCATATTTATCATTTCATTTGAATTTCTCGCGGATACTTAACAATTGTTAATAAAATACGATAATGAGGAAGAAATTAAAGTTAAGGAACAACTATGAAAACCAAACAATTACTAACGTATGCATATACTATAGCTTTATTTATACTCTTAAGTACGTTAGCTTTTTCGCAAAATACGCCGTCAGAAGATGCACAGTACCTGGCTTTTGCAACACAAATGCCTGAATTAGTAGGTGGAATGCCTGACCTGGTAAAAAAAATAAAATACCCAACAGTTGCTAAGCAAACCAACCTGGAAGGAAAAGTTTTTGCTATGGCTTTTGTTGATGAAAAAGGAAATGTGGATAAAGTTAAAATTATAAAAGGTCTTGGCGGTGGTTGTGATGAAGAAGTTGAACGAGTATTAACTATTTCGAAGTTTAAACCTGGACAACATGAAGGTAAGCCTGTAAAAGTTAAAACAACTATTTCTGTAGCATTCAAAATAAAGTAAAAAATAAACTTGTGGGATTTTTATGTTAAATCTAAAAGACAAATCATTTAAAGCTAAAATACAGGCATCCTTCTTTTTAATAGCTGCAATAGCCACTGTAATGGTTGTTAATGATCTTTATCATTTCTTTCAACTTTCGAGAATAAGTGATACACTAAACAAAAAAATAATTACTTCTGGCAATCATATAACAAAAATCCAAACGGAGTTTAAAGACATACAATTCTATCTATTAAAATTTTCTATTCCCGGATTTCAAGATCAGTTTGAACAGAATTTTAATGCAGTTGAAGGAAGTAAGAAAAATATTTCCGAAACTTTAATTTCGATAAATGATTCAACCTTTGCAGATATTTATGATGAGCACTCAAAAAACATCGAAAATATAATGAATGAATATTTTGGATTAGTTGTAGATGGAACTTTAAGTGCAGCGGCAATGAAAGATTTTGAGATGTCATCTTTTATCGCAACAACTTCAGGTGAAGAGCTTAGAGTAAAGTTTGAAAATGAATTAGCTGAAATAAAAACACATATAAGCAACACAGAGAAGAACTTGAATCTGAAGTAAGTGCAATTATGTCAAGAACAATAGCTATGATAATTGTCGGAATGATTATTGGCTCACTTGCATTTTTATTTACATTCTTTAAGCTAATACCAACTCTAACAAAACCGATCAGAAAATTTAAAGAGCTTCTTTACGATTATTCACTTGGAAATTTTGAAAAAGAAATGAAAGTAAGAAGTAATGATGAATTTGGACAAATGGCAGAAATGCTAAACAAACTAAGAGATGCACAACTTGATAAAATTGATGCAGCAGAAAAAATAGCTTCAGGTAATCTGGATTTTAAAGTTAATTCTCTTTCAGAGTATGATTCGTTATCCAGAAGTTTTGAAAAGATGATTGAAAATCTTAACAAACTTGTTCACGAAATTAAATTCTTAACTACAGCATCAATAAAAGGAAACAGTTCTGAACGTGGTAATACAAAAATATTTAACGGTGGATATCAAACAATTGTGCAGGGGATGAATGATACTCTGGATGCTGTTTATGCCCCAATAAACGAAGCTATTGTAGCATTAGAAAAAGTTGCTGCAGGTGATTTTACAGTTGCAATAACCAAAGAATATTCAGGCGATCACGAACGAATAAAAAACTCTATTAACAATGTAACCCAATCACTTGGTAAAACATTAACAGAAGTTTCGCAGGCAGTAACAGCAGCAGCAAGTGCCGCAACAGAAATAAGTTCCAGTACAGAAGAAATGGCTGCTGGCGCAAATGAACAAAGTGCACAAGCATCAGAAGTTGCAACCGCAGTTGAACAAATGTCCCGAACAATAATTGAAACAACAAAAAATACTACAAATGCTGCTGAGGCAAGTAAGAATGCTGGTAGAGTTGCAAAAGAAGGCGGCAAAGTTGTTGAAGAAACAATTGAAGGAATGAGTAGAATTTCTGAAGTAGTTAAAAAAAGTGCAGAAACAGTTCAAGAACTTGGCAATAGCAGTAACGAAATTGGTGAGATTGTTCAGGTTATTGAAGACATTGCTGATCAAACAAATTTATTAGCTTTAAATGCTGCTATAGAAGCGGCACGCGCTGGTGAACAGGGAAGAGGTTTTGCAGTTGTTGCTGATGAAGTTAGGAAATTGGCTGAAAGAACTTCTAAAGCAACGCAAGAAATTGCTGTTATGATAAAGCATATTCAAAAAGATACTGAAGGTGCTGTAGTATCAATGCAACAGGGAACCAGAGAAGTTGAACGTGGAAAAATTCTTGCTGAAAAAGCTGGCAGTTCTTTAAGAGAAATCATTACAGGTGCTGATAAAGTTGCTGATATCGTTACTCAAGTTGCTGCCGCAAGTGAAGAACAATCCAGAGCATCAGAACAGATAACAAAAAATCTTGAACAGATTACAAATGTCACTCAAGAAAGTGCAAACGGAGTTAGACAAATTGCTCATGCTGCAGAAGAACTAAATCAGTTAACAGGTAATCTTCAATCGCTTATTTCTGGATTTAAAGTAGCAGGCACAACTGGGTTTACTTTCCGAAAAGAATTAGAGAATGAAGAAATTGAAATACATGATGAAGAACATTTGTATAGCAGCTTATAAATAATTGGAAATGTACAGCAATTTTCAGTTGGCTAATATTAATCAGTTACTAAAAGAAAATGATTGAATACTAATTGAATTGTGATAATCCTGACGGCACTATAATTGAAAAATCTATACGAGAAAAAACAAAAAAGAAGTATAAATTATGAATCAAGAAACTAATACTGACCAGAATTTATTAAAGATGCTTTCATCTGATGATGCAGTTTTAAGGACCGAAGCACTTTATAATTTAACTTTTGAAGAAGTGGATAATGAAGTTGTTAAAACAATTACAGAATTAATTCTTGCTGATGATAAAGCTATAAGAAACGCTGCTTCAAATTTTTTGATACAAAATAATAATCCAACAATACCTTTTGCTGTGGTGGATTATATTGGGTCGCCAGAAATTTCTATACGTAATCTTGCCGGTGAAATACTTCTTAAAAAAGGTACTAATTCCGTAGATGCTATATGTGCAAAAGTGCCAACATTAAAAGAAGATGATGATATAAAATTTTTAGTCGATATTCTTGGATTGATCGGCGATAAATGTCCTGAAGATTTAATTATAGATATTTTAACAACAAACCAGAATGAAAACGTAATTGTAGCCTGTATTGAAGCACTTGGAAACATCTACAGCGAAAAAGCAATTGAAACTATTATTCCGTTTTTTGATAAAGCAGAAGTATTGCGACCAGTAGTTATCGAAGCAACCGGTAAAATAAGAACATTAAAATCACTAAAATTTATAACAGAAAAATTTAAATCTGATGATGATCTTTTAAAGTTTACAATGATTGAAAGTATGGGTGAAATTGGTGATGAAGAAACATTTTATTTTCTTTTATCACAGATTGATATCCTTAATGGTGCATTAATCTGGCCTTTGTTAGAAGCAATCTACAAACTTAAAATTAAGCATGATCTTGAAGTTCCGTTTGATGAACGGATAAAAAAATGCGTGCTTGATACAATTATAAATGCAGAACCGCGTTACCAAATTGTTGCCGCACACTTAGTAACAGTGTTTGATGACCCCGAAATACTTTACGCTTGTTTAAGTATTTATGGATTGGACAGTGAGTTAAACGAAGTTTTGTTTGATAAGTTTATGGAAAATAAAGGGCTTATCGTCTCTAAACTTTATACAGTTATTGATAACAATAATAACTATCTATCAGCAATTCTTGATTTACTCCAAAACATTTTAAGTTATGATTCTGAATGCTTAACAAGTCTTGGTGAATTAGAAAGACGAAGGTTGACAGAATCACTTTCGCAAAGTTTAACAAATTCTGATGAAGGAGTTAGAATTGCAGCAGCAGAACTTCTGTTTAGAATTGATACTGAAACTGCACTTTTATTTTTAGATACTATGATTAGCGATGAGAATTTTTGGAACAGGATACGTTTGCTCGATATGATTTCAGAAATGGATAGACCCGAAGTTATAGAAGCTTTAGAAAAACTATCGCAAGATTCTGAAGAAATGGTTAGCGATAAAGCAAAAGAAATTGCACTAAGAAAACAATATCTAACAAATTAACGGTTAACCTGATGCAAGAGTTTACACAAGGCAGTTTTACTGCACAACAAAGTGGCGTTGCGATGCCAGCGTTAAAAGTTAGTTTATCAAGCAAAGCTTTTGAAACGTGGCGAAAGTACATTTACGATAGCACTGGAATTTATTTTCAGGATAATAAAAATATTTGTTGGAAAGCCGATTACAAAAACGTATTGCACATCTCGGAATTTCAACTTTTGAATCTTACCTGGATTATGTAAAATTTAATCCTTCAGGCTCATCCGAAATAAAATACTTATATGAAGCAATCACAATAAATGAAACATTCTTTTTCAGAAATCAGCCACAATTAGATGCACTTGTTTCTACAATTTTGCCTGAAATTATTGCTTCCAAAGAAAAACTTGGTAAAACTAAAATCCGTATCTGGAGTGCTGCAAGCTCTAGCGGCGAAGAAGCATACTCAATTGCAATGATGATAAACGATATGATCAAACCTAAATACCCTAAAATGGAGTTTGAGATTGTTGGTACTGATATAAGTAATGCAGTTGTTGATACAGCTAGAAGAGCATCGTACAAAGAATACTCGGTTAGAAATACACCGGTTTATTTTTTAAAAAAATACTTTAAAACCACAAGCACATCATTTGATTTGGATCCAAAGATAAAAAGCATGGCAACATTTAAGTTGCTTAATCTTTATGATGATCTAAGCATGCGAACGATGATTAATTTTGACGTAATATTTTGTGCAAACGTATTAATCTATTTCGATCAAACCTCAAAAATTAAAGTGATTAACCACTTATATAACTCATTATACAAAGGCGGCTATTTGTTTATTGGATACTCAGAAACACTACACGGTATCTCAAAAGCATTTAAGATTACAAGTTTTCCCAAGACAATCGGGTACAAGAAGGAGTAAATGAATATGAAAAAAGTTATTCTTGTTGCAGATGATTCACCTACGATAAGAAAGTTTGTTTCGATCTCATTAAAGGTAAAAGGTTTTGAAATAATTCAAGCCTCTGATGGAATGGAGGCATTAGAAGTACTACCTTCAGGACAAATAGATCTTGTAATTACAGATTTAAATATGCCTAATGTTGATGGCTTTGAGCTTATTAAAACAATACGTTCTAATGAAGATTATAAAGAAATACCAATTATAATTTTATCATCACTTTCAGGTAATGAAGATATTGAAAGAGGTATTCAATGCGGTGCCGATGCTTATTTACTTAAGCCGTTCGATTCAAAAAGAGTTTTATACGAAGTATCAAAATTTTTAAACTAGAGAGAAAACTATGGCATTAAAATTTTTAATTGTAGATGATTCACAAACCATGCGCCGCATTGTAGCTAACTCATTAAAAAATCTTGGATACGAAGATTTTGTTGAAGCCGGTGATGGTAAAGAAGCTTTATTAAAACTTTCTGCTGATGACACTCTAAACTTTGTTATTACAGATTGGAATATGCCAGTGCTTTCTGGATTAGAATTGATTAAAGCAATTAGATCAGATGATAAGATGGGGAAAATTCCTGTGTTGATGGTAACAACCCGCGGTGTTAAGGATGATATTATTGAAGCTTTAAAAGCAAAAGTAAATAACTATGTTGTTAAACCGTTTACACCGGCAATACTTAGAGAAAAGATTGATGCTATTCTTGCAAGTAACGGAGGGAGTAATTAAATGATGAGTTCTGAAAATATGTCTCAACTTTTTGCAAAGCTTAATGATTTAAAAAAAGTGTTTACTTATGGCGAAAAACTTATTCCGGTAATACAAAGCCTGGGTGAGTTTATGAAGGAAACAGTTCCTCTTTTAGAAAATATTAATAAATCAATTGCAGAAAGTACTTCAAAAATTCCTAAAGCATCAAATCAAATTCAAAATGTTACTAGTGCAACAGAAATGGCTACAACAGAAATACTTGATTTAGTTGATGTGTTAAATGCTGATCTTGAATCCATTGAAAAATGTGTTGTTGATTGTTTAGAAAAGGAAAAAGATAAAGAAGATTTTTTAAATAGTCTTATTCCAAAATTGAATGTAAGTGATGCCAAAATTTTTGTTGATGATTTTTTAGCAAAGAATAGAAGCACTTTAAATCTTAATTCAGTTAAAGATCGCATAAAGAAAATGAAAGATGATACAAACAGTATCACTTTATCATTACAGGTGCAAGATATTACATCGCAGCAACTTGCAACTGTAAATCACTTAATAGAATCAGTTCAAGATAGATTAGCTTCATTAATAGATGATTTTGATAACACAAAGCTTAATGAAAATGAAAACAACTTGAATTTACCGGAAGGCGCTTCATTTGATCCAAATGCAAGATATTCAAAATCTGTAGTACCACAGCAAGAAGTAGATTCTATCTTTAATAAAGAGATGCAAACAGCATCCCAGGCTGAAATAGATAAATTATTTAACTAATATGGCAGAATTAAACCAAAACCCAATGCTCATTGATCCTGATATGAAGGAAATTGTTGAGAGTTTTATTGTAGAGACAAAAGAGATTCTTGAAAAGCTTGATGTTGATCTGGTTGAAATGGAAAAGCGACCAGACGATAACGAATTGCTTAATAGTGTTTTCAGACATTTTCATACAATAAAAGGTACTTCAAGTTTTTTAGGATTGGATAAGTTAACCGGTGTTACACACAAAGGTGAAGACATCTTAAATAAACTTCGCAGAGGTGAAGTACATTTAAACTCTTCAATTATGGATTCGCTGCTTGGTGCTTATGATAAAATGAAATCACTTTTGTTTAGCATTGAAGAATATCAAAATGAAGACATTGATGTAGAAGAAACTATAAATGAATTATCAATTTTAATAAGTTCTTTAGAAAATGGCGGAGTTGTTGTTGAAACTAAAAAGCCAGCAAAAAAATCAAAAAAGAAATCCGCAAAAACAGAAGAAGTAAACTCAACCAAAGAAACAAAAGAAATTGTTAATCAAGAAACTAAATCCGATTTAGCTTCTGAAATTAGTGCTGATGAAGAGGTTGAAGATTTAGAAGAAGAAGTTGAAGCCCCACACATTGAAGTTAAACAAGCAAATAATGATAAGGCTAAACAGGATTCATCAAAGAAAGTTGAAAACTCAATTCGTGTTGATGTTGAAAGACTTGATGAGCTATTAAATATAGTTTCTGAACTTGTTCTTGGCAGAAATCGTTTAGCGCAAGTTAACTCTGAGTTTGCATTGGAGAATGAAGGAACAAAATTTTCTCGTGATTTTTTTGATGTAACCAAGCAAATTGATTTAATGACAAATGAATTACAGCTTGTTGTAATGAAAACGAGAATGATAAAGATTGGAAAAGTGTTTAATAAATTTCCAAGACTTGTAAGAGATTTATCTCGTGATGCAAAAAAACAAATTGAAATTGTTATTAAGGGTGAAGAGACAGAACTTGATAAAACTTTAATTGAAGAAATTAATGATCCTCTTGTGCATCTTGTAAGAAATAGTGTTGATCATGGTATTGAAAATCCTGAAACAAGAAAAGCGAACGGAAAAAATCCAACTGGAACATTAATCCTTTCTGCTGAACATGAAGGAAACAATATCATCATTACAATTGAAGATGATGGTAAAGGAATTGATCCAGAAGTAATTAAGGCTAAAGTTGTTGAAAAAGGATTGATGTCTGCAGAAAAGGTTAAAGAATTATCCAGACAAGAAATTTTGAATCTAATCTTTATTCCTGGTTTTTCTACTGCAGAAGTTGTAACAAACATTTCTGGCCGTGGTGTGGGAATGGATGTTGTAAAAACTAATATTACAAAGTTACGCGGAATAATAAATATTGAATCAACTGTTGGTGTTGGAACTAAGATTATAATAAAACTTCCTTTAACGCTTGCAATAATTCCTGGTATGATTGTAAAGGTTAAAGAACAACCTATAGTTATTCCCTTAAACACTGTATTAGAAGTGTTAAGAGTGCACAGAGAAAATATTTATTCTGTAAATCAAAAACCTGTGATTAAAATGCGTGATAGCGTATTACCTCTTGTTTCAGTTGAAGAAAGATTATTTGGATTTGAAGAAAAAGATGAAAATAAAATCTGGCAATATGTTGTTGTTGTTGGCATTGCAGAAAAACGTTACGGAATAAAAGTTGACGGATTGGTTGGACAAAAAGAAGTAGTTATAAAATCACTAGGAAATTATTTTGGTAAAGTGCACGGTGTTGCTGGCTCAACAATTATGGGTGATGGCTCTGTTGTGATGATAGTTGACGTGAACGAACTACTACATTACGCGGGAATTTAAAATGGCCAGAAAAATAAAAGCTCTTGTAGTTGATGATTCTGCTTTTATGAGAAAATCACTTTCGATTATGCTTGAAAGTACGGGCGAGATTGAAGTTATTGCAACCGCGCGTGATGGGCAAGAAGGTGTGGAAATGGTTAAGACCAAATTTCCTGATATTGTTACGATGGATATAGAAATGCCAAGAATGGATGGACTAACGGCACTTCAAAAAATTATGAAGGAACATCCAACACCGGTACTAATGGTAAGCTCTTTAACTACTGAAGGCGCAAAAGAAACATTAAAAGCATTAGAGTATGGTGCGGTTGATTTTATTCCTAAAGAACTTTCTTATGTAAATGTAAACATCATTAAAATTAAGGAAGATCTTGTTGCAAAAGTTAAAGCTATCGTTAGTCAAAAATCTTTAAGCTTAAGGTTACAACGAATCCAGAACTTAAGTGTAACAAAAAGTTCATCTTCATCTGCACCAAAAACTGAATATATTTCTAAAACAATTCCGCAAATTGGCTATCGATCAATAGCATTGGGCATCTCTACCGGCGGACCAATGTCGCTTCAAAGAGTTATTCCCAAACTTTCAAAAAAATTATCTATACCAATGTTTATCGTACAGCATATGCCGCCTAAGTTTACCAAATCACTTGCAGAAAGATTAAATGGACTTAGTGAAGTTGAAGTTAAAGAAGCTGAAGATAAAGAAATTGTTAAAGGTGGTGTAGTATATATAGCTCCTGGTGGATTGCATATGACTGTTGAAAAGTTAACAAGCAATCAAAATCAAATTATCATTTCAGAAAATCCATCTGATACATTACATCGGCCGTGTGTGGATGTTATGATGAACTCTGTTATTAAAGTATATGGCAAATATACACTTGGTGTTATTATGACTGGAATGGGCCGAGATGGCGCTGATGCAATAAAAGAATTAAAAATAAAAGGTGGTTACTCAATTGCACAGGATGAAGATTCTTGCGTGGTTTACGGTATGCCAAAAGCAATTGTAGATGCTGGTTACGCAGATACAATTTTATCACTAGATAGAATCGGAAATGAAATAAATAAGGCATGTGGATTATGAATGATTTAATTGAAGAAGCAATCTTTAACTCAGTTAGTTGTAAAAACGGAAGAAGAAAATCCGGTTTGATTAAAGCGGAAGATGTTCAGATTACCGGAAGTTCTAAAATACATTTTGAAGAAGATCATGCGGAAGGAATTAAAATCGTTTTAACTAAAGATGCTGATAACAACATAAAAGAAATAAAATTTATTTGCTCTTGCGGGCAAACAAAATCCATTACTTTAGACTACTCTGAGTAATAACTTGCAACTGTTTACATTTAGCCAATTCAAATCAACTTTCCTTAAATAATAAGCCATTCTGAACATTTTCTTACTGGTACTATTCTTGTCTTTTTGATAAGAAAAAAGATAAAGAAGATGCAGTCATCGGGAATAAAATCGTTAGAAAAATTTATTGATTTCTGTTCAGTTAAGAACAAAGTGATTAGTAAAAACATTGCAAACATCGGAACAGAGAATTATAAACGCCAGGATGTAAACTTTAAAGAAGTTCTGAACAACCTTGGCGAAATGAAATCAACCAATTCAAAACATTTAAAACTTCCTCAAGTAAATCAAGAAGATTTTGAAATTTCAAAAGATAAATCTTTAGAAAATGTTTCTGGCGTTAACAATGTTGATATCGATAAAGAGATGTCTGAGCTTGCAGCAAATTCAATTCAATTCAGATTTGCTTCAAGAAAGATTGGAGATTATTACAGAGGATTACAAAACGTTATTAAAGGCGGAGGTAAACTATGAAAATTGGTGATAACTTTTCTGGGTTTGGAATTAGTTCGAAAGGGTTAAGCATTCAACGTAAAAAGATGAACTTGATTGCTGAAAATCTTGCAAACGGAAATACAGTTAGAACTGAAGATGGTAAACCTATCAATAGAAAAATTTTAAATGTTAAACAAAAAGAAACACCGTTTAACACTTCATTTAATGATATAAAAAGTTCAATACAACTTTCAACAACAAATTCTAATCATATATCAAACCCTTCAACTTTTGAATTTAAAACTCCACAGGATAACGGATTGGAATTCAATGTTAAAGAAGATACAAAACAAGGTGATATCGTTTATATGCCCGAACATCCGGATGCAAATGAAGATGGATATGTTCAGATGTCAAACATCAACACAATTAATGAAATGATTGATATGATTGCAGCTACAAGAAGTTATGAAGCAAACCTTACTGCATTCAATTCATCAAAACAAATGGCAAAAGATTCTTTAGAGATATAGGAGATTATAAATGTCAGTAAGCATGAATTCGGTTGGTAATTATTCGGCACACGGATTAAACAATGGAAGAACAAATAAATCCGTTACAACAAATTCTTCATCATCAAAAAGTGAAAACATTAATAACGATGAGAAAAAGTTTTTTGCAGAAATGTATCCTGCAAAACAAAATGAGATTATGGAATACTACTACGAAAAATCCGGTAAGATGAATGGAATTTCTTTAGGAACAAACATAGATAAGAGAGGATAATATGGCTATTGAATCAATTGGTGCAAACCTTCCATCGTTGCTGATAAAGAATGAAGTTAAAAAAACTCCGGCAGCAGAGTTTGGAAATTTATTAACTGATTTTATTGGTGATGTTAACAAATCACAGATTGATGCTTCCAGATCAACTCAAAGTTTTGTTAATGGTGAAGAGATTGAAATACACGATGTGATGATTGCAGGCGAAAAAGCTAAAACAAGTTTAGAACTGTTAATGGAAATAAGAAACAAAACAGTTGATATGTATCGCGAATTAACAAGAATGTCTGTTTAAATTTAAAAAATTATTATGAGCAAAAAACCTTCTGATGCGGTGATGGGAATGCTGAATCAACTTTCGTTACAACAGAAAGTTATTATAGGCGGATCAGCAGTTCTTACTACAATACTTTTAATTGTACTTTTAACATTTCTTAACGAGCCAACTTTTTCGCCGTTGTATTCTGATATGACATCTGATGATGCTTCAAAAGTAATTGAGTTTTTAACTGCTCAAAAAATACAATACAAGATTGAAGACAACGGAAAAACACTTTTAGTTCCTAAAGATAAATTGTATGAAACAAGATTAACCTTAGCCGGTAAAGGAATTCCTACTTCAGGCACAATTGGTTATGAGTTATTTGATAAGAGCACAATGGGAATGTCTGAATTTATGCAAAAGCTAAATTACAAACGTTCGCTTGAAGGAGAATTATCAAGAACAATTTTAGGAATACAAGGGATTGATGGAGTAAGAGTTCATATAGTTTTTCCCGAAAGAACGATTTTTAGAGATGAACAAAAACAACCAACAGCTTCTGTCGTTTTAAAGATGAAAGACAATTTTGCATTGCCAAAAGCAAGCTCACTTGCAATTGTAAACCTTGTTGCAAGCTCTGTTGAAGGACTTACAACCAATGCTATTACATTGCTTGATACTAAAGGAAAGTTGCTATGGAAAGAGGATGATGAAAATTCAATTTCATTTTCCAGCAATAAACAATATGAAATAAAAAATTCTGTAGAAAGTTATCTTGTACAAAAAGCACAAACTTTGCTTGATAATATTCTTGGTTACGGTAATGCAATGGTTCAGGTTAATGCTGATTTAAATTTTGATCAAGTTGAAAAAACAATGGAAGTTTATGATCCTGAACAGCAAGTTGTGGTTAGTGAACAAACAATGGTTTCAAACAATGCTGGTAAAACAGTAAGCGATACATCTGCACAAAATAACCAGAGCAGTACAACTAATTATGAAATTGGTAAAACAATTGAACGTGTTGTACAGGGCAGTGGTAACATTACTCGTTTAAGTGTTGCTGCTGTTATTAATGATATTCCAAAAGAAGTTAAAAAAGGTGATGTTACTGAAACTGTATTTGAGCCCCGTTCTCAGGAACAAATTAAAAAATTAGAAGAACTTATTAAAAATGCAGTTGGATTAGACACAGAACGAAATGATCAAATTTCAATAGTAAATCTTCCATTCCAAATAACACCGGCTGATGAATTTGTTGAGGAAAGTACACAATGGTTTGAAGATGCAGATGGTATTTCAAATATGGTATTGGTGATTATCGCAATCGGTGGTGCAATTTTCTTGTTGCGCGGATTAATGTCAAAGCTAAAAAACGAACAAATATTTGTTGGAAATGTTGGCCAGGATCAACTTGCACTACAAGCACCATTACAAAGTATGATTACAAATAGTAAGAAAGCTCCTCAAATATTAACAGATATGAGAAAGAAAAAAGATCTATTACCGGTAGGAGATATTGAAGACGAAATTTCTGATGAAGCAATAAACAAAAAGAACAGACAGGAAAAAATCAGTAATTATGTTTCCAAAAATCCAACTGAAGCTGCAAAATTAATAAACGCATGGTTACACGAAGATGAGTAATGTAAAACAAGAAGAAATACGAAATCCAGAAATTGCTGGAGTTCAAAAAGCTGCTTTGCTTTTGATTGCACTTAACATTGAAACTGCTTCGACTGTATTTAAATATCTTGATCCCGAACAGGTTGAAAAAATTTCAGCTGAAATTACTCGGGTAAAAAATATTCCTTCTACAACTGTTGATAAAGTTATGCAGGACTTTTATGATATGGTTACTGCAAGAGAATATGTACTTGAAGGTGGACTTGAATATGCTCAGGCAGTTCTCGAAAAATCTTTTGGACCGCAAAAAGCTTTGGAGATTATAGATAAGGTAAAAACCTTAACGACATTAAAAGGTTTTGATGTTCTTAAAAAAGCTGAATCAACACAGCTTGTAAATTTTTTAAGTAAAGAACATCCGCAGACTATTGCATTAATACTTTGTCATTTAAGTCCGGATCAAACTGCAGAGGCATTAAAAGAATTGCCAGAACCGTTTAGATCTGATGTTGCTTATCGTATCGCTACACTTGGAAAAGTTTCACCGCAAACATTAAAACAAATTGAACGTGTTGTTGATGAAATGGCTGGTTCTACAATGAGTCAGTCTGTAAGTAAAATTGGTGGAACAAAAACTCTGGCAACAATTCTTAATCGTCTTAATGTTTCTATGAGCAAAGATATTTTAGATAAGATGGATGGGCACGATAGTGAAGTTGCCTTAGAGATTAAAAGATTGATGTTCTTGTTTGAAGATATAATAAATATCCAGGATAAAGACATACAAAAAATTCTTAAAGAAGTTGACAGAAAAGATCTAGCATTATCATTAAAAGTAACCGATGAAAAACTAAAGAATAAAATCTTTGGAAATATGTCTGAACGTGCTGCTGATTTACTTAAAGAAGAATTACAGTTCATGGGAATGGTAAAATTAAAAGAAGTTGAAATTGCTCAGGCAAAAATTATTGATGTTGTAAAAAGTCTTGAAGAAACGGGTGAGATATCACTCAACTTACAAGGCGGCAAAGAGGAAGTTTATGTCTGATGTAATTAAGATTAGCAAACGACCAACTAACATAATTGCATACGCAAATGCAGCATCGGTCTTTCATACAAGCGAAGAACAGGAAAGAGAAAATCACCAGGTTTCCTTGCATAATCATTATACAAATGGTTTTAACGAAGGGCAAAAAGCTGTAAAGGAAAAAGTTGAACGTGAGTTTAATGAAAAGTTATTGAAGAAATATTCAGAGCTAAATAATGTTATTTCGGATTTGAATGATAAAGCTGCTCAGTTTGATACTCAATTTGATGAATTAGTTATGAATGTAGCATTTGTACTTGCTGAAACAATATTGAAGAGACAAATTGAAAAAGAATCAATTATTAAAGAAGTACTTGATGAATCACTTAAAAAAGTTTTAGGTGCAAACGAAATTATTGTAAGACTTAATCCAAAAGATTATGAGTCAATAATTGTTGATGGAAAATCATTTCAAATGAAAGATTCGTTCTCGCAAATAAAGTTTGAACAGGATGATAGAATTGAACTTGGTGGATGTTTTATTGAAAGTGAAATCGGAAATGCAGATGGAAGAATTTCATCTCAGCTAAATGAACTAAAACGAAAATTAGAAACAGGATTGAATAATCATTAATAAAATGGAATTATCTCACAGCTATATAGAAAATTATTTAAATCACATTCGCAAAATTGATTTAATAAAACTTAACGGCAAAGTAACAGATGTAATTGGTTTGGTTATTGTTTCTGTTGGTCCAAACGTTTCTCTTGGAGAAGTTTGTACAGTAGTAAATAAAACCGGACAAGAAGTTTGCAAATGCGAGGTCGTAGGTTTTCGTGATGGAAAAGTTTTATCTATTGCACTTGGTGAAGTAAATGAAATATCACCTAAGTGCGAGATTATTGCAAGCGGAAAAACTTTTACTGTTGGTGTTGGTAAAGAATTATTAGGAAGAGTAATCGATGGTTTGGGAAATCCGATTGATGGTAAAGGTGAAATAAAAGTTTCATCATTTCGTTCGTTGCATAGAGAACCACCAAATCCACTTGAGAGAAAAAGAATTAATACAGTTTTACAAACTGGCGTAAGAGCGATTGATGGTTTACTTACTGTTGGACGCGGACAAAGAATTGGAATATTTGCAGGCAGCGGCGTTGGAAAAAGTGTTACGCTTGGTATGATTGCACGAAATACTGATGCAGATGTAAACGTGATTACATTAATTGGTGAACGTGGAAGAGAAGTAAGAGAATTTATCGAAAAAGATTTAGGCGAAGATGGATTAAAAAAATCTGTTGTTGTTGTTGCAACAAGTGATAAATCAGCATTAGTTAGAATGAAAGGCGCATACATTGGAACAACCATTGCAGAATACTTTCGTGATCTTGGACTTGACGTTGTATTGATGATGGATTCTGTTACACGATTTGCAATGGCATCACGCGAAATAGGTTTAACAATAGGCGAACCTCCAACTACAAAAGGTTATACTCCATCTGTGTTTGCAGCACTTCCAAAACTTTTAGAGCGTGCCGGTACAACAGATTCTGGTTCGATCACCGGGCTTTATACAGTACTTGTTGATGGTGATGATATGACTGAACCAATAGCTGACGCAGTAAGATCAATACTTGATGGACATATTGTGCTTTCAAGAAAACTTGCAAACAGCGGCCAGTTTCCGGCAGTTGATTCATTGCAAAGTGTTAGCCGAGTTATGCCTGATATTGTTACAAAGCAGCACCGAGATCGCACGATGATTTTTAATGAAATACTTTCAACATACAGAGAAGCAGAAGATTTGATAAACATTGGTGCTTATGTAAAAGGCAGTAATCCACAGATTGATCATGCATTAAATAAAATAAATCAGCTTAGAGCATTTCTTAAGCAAGATATTTTTGAGTCATCAGATTATAACTCAACACTAAAAAGATTATTTGAAATAATAGAGCTTTAGTCATACAGGTAAGCAATGTCCAACTTTAAATTTAAGTTTGAATCAGTACGAAAAGTGAAAGAAACTTTTGAGAAGAAAGCTCAGAAAGAACTTGCACAGATAGATTTGTTTATAACAAAACATCAAGCTTTAAAACAAAAATTGATTGATGAAATAAATGATTTGAGAAATTCTGCTTACAAAAAAAAGATGAACGTAGCAGAACTTAAGTTTATTGGCGGATATGATACAGTGCTGCGTCAGCAGATTGATATGCAAAATGAAGTTATTATCCAGCTTGAAAAAAAACGTGAAAAGAAAATTGAAGAAGTAGTTGTAAAGACAAAAGAAAAGAAAATGTTAAACCAACTTGAAGAAACACACAAAGAAAATTTTAACAGAGAAACCAATGCGCTTGAACTAAAATTCTTTGATGAAGTTGCAGTGCAAAATTTTAATAAGGCTAAAAAATGAAACCAGGAATAATTTACGGAGGAATATTCCTCTTTACATTTGTTATTGTAACGGGGTTATTGATTTATATGAATTCAACTTACGAAAACATTTTTCAATTTAACTTCGCTCCAAAATCAATGGTACAGGTATCAGATTCAACAAAAACTGATTCGTTAAAAGTTGCAGCGAATCAAGAGCTTCCACAAGATTCAACTGTTGCGCTGGATAGTGTTTTACTTTCATCATTAGGCGGAGTTGAAGGATCTGATTCAATAAATCAAAAGAAATCAAATGAAAAAAGCTTAACTGAAAACTCTGATCACAAAAAATCTAATGAAATTATTGATCCCAAAAAACAAAAAACTGAATTAACAGTAAATCAACAACAAAATATTGGGCCAACAACTCAAAGTACTCCACAAGGAAAAGAGTACACAGAATGGATTGCGAAGGTTACAAGTATTTATTCAGCAATGGAGCCAAAAAAGGCAGCTAAAATAATTCAAACTTATTCCGATAATGTAGCAAGAGATATTTTATATAATATGAGTAAGAAGACAGCGGCGAAGGTTGTCTCTGAATTAAGTCCGGAAACAGCAAATAGAATTTTTAGGTTTGAATGATGTTCATTAATTCAATTTTTTTGCCAAAGAATATTTCGGATCATACTTTACCCGAAGGAATTTCTAGCAATATAGGTGACTTTTCTCATTTGTTTTCAAATGTTTTTCGCATTGTTAATGATGAGCAGGAAAGTGCCATTCCTTTTAAACTGCTAAATGTTGAACCTGATTCTACTGTAAATACACAGAATCAATTGCTTAAGGTTTCATTACTTTCTGATAATAAGCTAACTCAAGAAGACAGCAGCATTTCAATGCTCGTTTCACTTTTTATGTCTAAGATCAAACCAGGAGATGATGTTCCTGAATTAGCAGATGCTAACAAAGTTAAAGTAAGTGAAAAAACACCAAAATATTTTTCTTTAAATAAAAATGAGCTTATAAAAGAAATAAAAAACATTCTTAAGTCTTTGAATAATGGTGATGCAAAAAACTTAGAGAATATTGAGATTTCACTTATTGCAAATGGTCAATCAATAAAGCTAAATCCTTTAACTACAAATATTGTGGATTTAGAAAATTGGATTAGTGAACAGGTACAAACAAATTCAGATTTTGAAATAGTTGTAAAAACTTCTCAAGGTAAGTTAGCTGTTGATGTTGAGCCAATAATAAATGAAATTACCACAACTGGTAAACCTGCTGAGATTATTTCTATCGTTATGGAAGATACAGGAAAATCTGAAAACGCGAATCTTGATAATAAAAATACTGTAGTTGCAGCATCAGTTATTAAAAATAATGATTTGCATCAAAGTGATTTACAGCAGCCATTAAAAGGCTTAAAACCAATTATTCAGATTTTAGAAAAACAAAATTTCCAGCAAGATAATGTTTCTACAAAAATAAATGTAAGCAAATTAGTTGCAACTGATTTGAAAAATGAAAGTGATACTGAAACAGAATTGTCGCCAGATAATTCTGGAAAAATAATTACTGAAATAAAACAGAAATTGGAAAGCGTTAAAGCAAATACTTCCAATACTATCCAGGAAAATAATACTGTGTTAAAAAATGGATTTAGAAAAGAATTTATTCCTAAAATCCAGAATGAAATGACTCCTGAACTAAAAGCAGCAACACAAAAACAGAACTTTGTAGAAAGTTCAAAGATTCCAACTTCAAAAAATATTCAATCAGAATATTTAGTTAATTCAGAAGTAAAATCTTCAAATGTTAAATCGCAGATTAAATCTTCTGATTTTAAAATAAATTCTGAGACAAAATCAACCGTTAGCACAAAGTTAGAATCTAAGCTGGCCGAAAATGAAATAATTAAACCAACAAATACCATAAATGTAAAGTCAAATCATAAAATAAATTCTGTATCAATAAATAAATCTACTCTTCAGGATAAAACAGTTTTAAATGATTTGATTGAAAAAACCAATGTAAAAGAAATTGATGTTAATGTTCAGAAGTTTGTAAAAACGAGTAATGTTAATATTCCAAAGAATTTTAGTGGTGATCAATCAAAACCAATTGAAATTAAAACTAACACTACAATTACTAATACTTTGTTTGAGAATAAAGAATTAAAAAATGTTGATCTAAATACACAGGGTGTAAAACAATCCATTACAAAAAATTATTCTGAACTGGTAATTGTTAAGCAAAATAAAACAGCAAACATTACAAATAGTGAAAAGCAATTTGCAAGCAAACCTGAATTAAATACTAAAGCGGTTGAAAACACTAAAGTTAAGAATGTCCCTGATTATAAGCCTCAACAAGAACTATTTAGTGAAAATGAAATTGCTGAAAATGAAACAAAGTATTTAGCAAAAAACGAATCCATTAAAACTAATGTTGCAAGTCTAAAACCGATAAAAGAAGATTTTGTTATCAATACAGATTCGTCAATAAAAATCGGGAATAAGAATCTAGAAAAAGTATCATCAATTATGAGTGCTTCAATTAAAACTAATGATGATCAAAATCCGGTTGATTTTAAATCGAATCCACATAAACCATTAAACAAAATTGAATTTGCTGCTAAAGAAAATAATGATTTAAATAAATCAGTAACGGTTGAAGAAAAAAAAATTGTTTTACCAGAAGTTAAACCTGTAAAAACAGTATCATCAAAACCACTTGAGTTAAAAAATGATTTTGAGAGCAAGCAAAAACCAGCCGAAGTAAGATCAAACACACAAATCGTAAATCCTGATATTGAAACTGAAGAAATTCATATAACTTCAACTCCAAAAGATTCAACGAACATTAGTGTAAAGGATTCAATTAATGAAAATGTTAAAGAACCTTTATTAGTTAAAACTAATTTAAATACAGTAAGAAAAGAATCTGAGAAAAATAATTTTGTTTCAGATATCAATGCTGAAAAGACAGCTAAAATTGTTAAAGAACAAAATGTAGTTGATAATTCTAAAAAGGAATTTGTAGAACTTTCTGAATCTGATGTAGTTAATGAAACTGTTGTGAAAAACCTAACTGAAACAAAAAATGTTAAAGTTGATTTTATGCAGCGCAGAGTTTACTCGCAGATACCAAAACTTGAAGTTGTTGCAGAAAAAGCTGAATTAAAGAATGTTAATAATCCTAAGTCTTTAGATTTGAATGTTGAACCAAAGAATAATGAAAAAGTTCAAACAATAGATGAACCAATAAAATCAATATCAAATTCAACTGAAACTAAACCTAAAATAGAGAAGCAAGTCTGGGTAAAAGTAAGTTTAGAAAAAAATGATAATGAAGTTGCAAGTGAAACTAGAAAATCAACTCATCAGCAAAGTAAAATTACAATTGATTCAAATTCAGATGAGATGAAAAAAGATTTTACTACAAATAGTAATTCTGAAAAAGAATCACACGAAAATCCAAAACAAAAACCACAAATAGTTTCGATTGAAGCAGTTCAGAGTAACGAACAAAAACCAGTTGTACAAAATCAAACAACAACAAATCAGAATGAAACAACTGTAACTGTAAAGCCTGAAATGAAAACTGAGCAAAATGTTTTTAAATCTGAGTTACATAACCAGGAAACAAAGTTTACATCACGCCAGGCTGAAATGGTTGAAAAAGTAAAAATTATTTCTTCCGGTGAAATGGTCAGAGAAGTTTATAAAGTTTTAGAAAGCGGCGAGAAACAATCGATAGTGCTTAGACTTGTACCTAAAGAACTTGGTGCAATTAAAGTTATGCTTGATACAATTGATAATGTTTTAACCGCTAAAGTAGAAGTTGAAAATGAATCTGTTGGAAGCGTTATTAGAAACAATGTAGATCAATTAAAACATAATCTTGCACAAAGCGGTGTTTATGTAAACTCAATTAACATTTCATATCACAACTCTGATCAAAAACAGCATGGTTTTAATAATCAGAAAAGAAAAAATCCAGCATACTTAGAAAACAACGAACTTGAAGATGTGGATGATACAATCGTAACCAAAAAAATGGGTTACAATACTTACGAATTTTTAGCATAGGTGGAAAAATGTCTAGCGCAATATCTGATGTATTAAGTGGTTACTCAAATTATGGTTCAAGCAGTGCTTCTGGAACCACAGCAATGGGTAAAGAAGATTTTTTAAAATTGATGCTTGCACAATTGCAAAATCAGGATCCGCTTAGCCCAATGGAAGGAACCGAGTTTGCATCACAGTTAGCACAATTTACATCATTAGAGCAATTAATAAATCTTAACGATGCAATGGATACAAGTATTAATGCTGATTATTTTCTTTCGCAATCTATTAACAATACATTAGCTGCAACACTTATTGGTAAAGAAGTTAAACTTAGCGGTAATTCATTTCAGAATAACGGTGAAGAAAACACAACGCTTGGTTACAACTTAAGCAATATGGCAAGCAGTGTAACCGTTAAAATCTACAATGAAAACGGACAATTAGTTAGAACAATAGAAAATGCACCAAAAAGTTCCGGTGACAATAAACTAATTTGGGATTTTACCGATAATGAAGGTAACAGTGTTGCTCAAGGCAAATATACTTTTAAAGTTGAGCCAAAAGATAGTGAAGACAATTTGATATCGTACACAGATTTTGTTCTTGGAAATATTGAAGGAGTTAAGTTTACAAGTGAAGGTACAATGCTGGTTGTAAACGGAGCTCAATATTATCTGTCTGATATTATGGAAATTTATAATTCAAGTAATGAAGGATAAAACAAATGCCGGAAATTAATGGAATTAGTGTTCCGTTTATTCCAATAGGCGATTACAGCGGAACTGCTCCCAGGATCAAAGGATCGAAGGATAGTTTTGAAGCAATCTTTCAGAAAGAACTGGAGAAAGTAAAATTTTCTTCACACGCTCTTAAAAGATTGGAAGAAAGAAACATCGAACTAAGTGATGATGAAATGAATAAAATCAATACTGCAGTTGAAAGAGCAGAATTGAAAGGTTCAAAGGATTCACTTGTTATGATGGATCAAACAGCGTTCATAGTCAACATTCCAAATAAAACAGTTATTACTGCTATGCCGATTGCAGAGAGTAAAGAAAATGTTTTTACGAATATTGACAGCGTAGTATTTGCAATATAGAAATTATTAATTAACTACGGGCGGGACCTTCAAAGGACGCCCTTGTTCAACTGACTGACTGATGTTGAACAATTAGAAATAAAAAACCTTAGGAGGTTAAAATGTCTCTTATAAATTCTCTCTTCTCCGGTGTTTCCGGTCTTCGCAACCATCAAGCAATGATGGACGTAATTAGCAACAACATTGCTAACGTAAATACAATCGGGTATAAAGGTTCACGTGTAACTTTTAGTGATACCTTCAACAAAGTTATCCGTTACGGTTCCAATCCTACAGAAACCGGTGGCGGAACAAATACATTTCAAATCGGTCTTGGAATGAAAATGAATTCAGTTGATCGTAACTGGACTCAAGGTACATTCGAAGGAACCGGCACAACTACAGATCTTGCTTTACAAGGCAAAGGATTATTTGTTTTAGATAATAACGGCGAAAGATTTTACTCAAGAGCCGGCGCATTTATTTTTGATGCTGATGGTAGATTAGTTAACAGCCAAAACGGAGCGATAGTACAAGGTAAAGTTGCAAATGATGAAGGACAGGTTCCTCCGGGAAACTATCTTGAAGATATTATTGTTGATTCCAACTTAAGATTACCTGCAGTTGCAACTACAGATATATCCTGGGGCGGTAATTTAGATAGTTCATCAAGCCTAACCAGATCTGAAGAATACTTACAAACAGGAAACATAAACTCAGCTTTATTAAATGGCCAATCCGTTACAGATCAGAATACGATTTATGATGAAAATGGAAATGCTTATACTTTTGAAGTAACATACACAAAGACTGCCGCTGATACTTATGATATGACTTATGAATTAACTGATTCAGCTGGAGCTATAATTTCAGGTCCCACAACTGCAGCAGTTACTTTTGATCCAACAACAGGGGCAATGTTAACAATAGGCGGTGCTGCTCCTGCAGCAATAGGAATTACAAATGCAACATTAGGTATAAATTTTAGTTTTGATCCAACTAAAGTTATTCAAACAGCAAACTCAAATTCATTAGCTTCAAACGTTGATGATAATCGTGATCCAACAATCGTTACAGGTTCTGTAACAATATTCGATTCTTTAGGATCAGCACATACATTAACATTAAAGTTTACAAAAACTTCAAACAATAACTGGAACTGGAGTACAAGTGTTCCTTCTGCTGATGGTACTTTATCCGGCAACCAGGGAACAATATCATTTAATCCTGATGGTTCTATCAATGCAATATCTCCAAATCCACCAGTAGTTACATTTACACCGACCGGTGGTGCAAGTTCACAGAATATCGTATTAAATCTTGGTGATAATTTTACAGGTGTTACACAAACATCTTCAAGCTCAGTTGTATCTGCATTAACACAAAACGGATCATCAGCAGCTTCATTATCAAATATAAATATTGATCAATACGGATATATAGTTGGTGTGTTTACAAATGGTCAATCAAGACAACTTGCACAAATACTTGTTGCAACTTTTCCAAACTTAAATGGATTGATTAGTGTTGGTGATAATATGTTTACAGTTTCTGCAAACACAGGTGATGCTTTAATCGGTGCACCAGGTGAATCAACAGGAACAACAATTCAATCAGGCGCGCTTGAGCAATCAAACGTGGATCTTTCTGAAGAGTTTACAAGAATGATTGTATCACAAAGAGGATTCCAGGCAAGTGCTAGAATTGTAACTGTATCTGATACTTTATTACAGGAAATTACAAACTTAGTTAGATAGTAAGTAAGAGATAGTAGTTAATAAAGGGAGCTGAACAGGCTCCCTTTTTTGTTTTAAAGATATGATTTAAGAACTAGGAATAAGGATTTTAGAATTTTAGAGCTAAAAACCTTTGCTTCTTAGGCACTAAGAGCACAAAGAGACTTATTAATAAAGCGTTTTGGGCATCGATAATAATTATGGGGCAACAAATTGTAACGATAAGATATTGTAGAGCAATCTATTTATCGATATATTATTATATAACAATTCGGAGATTGTATGACAACTGTAAAAATATCACCCAAGTACCAGATAGTGATTCCTTTAGAAATTAGACGAAAATTAAATCTTCGTCCAGGGCAAAAACTTCAGATATTGGAATTAGGAAATAGAATTGAGTTTATTCTTTTAAAGAATATAAAAGAAGCTCGTGGATTTTTAAAAGGTATGGATACAACCATTAAAAGGGAAGGAGATAGATAATGAATCTGGTTGATACATCGGGTTGGTTAGAATATTTGGCTGATACTAAAAATGCAAAGAATTTTGCAGAAGCAATTGAAAATACTGACGAGCTAATTGTTTCATCAATAAATATTTATGAGACTTACAAAAAAGTTTTAAAGGAAAGAGATGAAGATGCAGCTATACAAATAATTGGCTTAATGAAGCAATCAAAAGTTTTTGATGTTACTTCTACAATTGCCGTTAAAGCTGCTAAATTAAGTTATGAAAAAGATATCCCGATGGCAGACAGTATTATCTATATAACAGCAAAAGAGAATGATGCAATAGTTTGGACACAGGATGCTGATCTAAAGGGGCTAGAAGGTGTAAAATATTTTAATAAAAAGTAGTTTTATATTTGTTTGAAGTGCTTAGTATTTCCTTTGTGTACTTTGTGGGTAAAAAAAATAATCACTAAGAACACAAAGTTTAATCCATAGAGTTTACAAAGATTATTTTCTCAGTTATCTCTGTTTATTCTCTGAGGTTTGTGTTTTTTAAAATCACAGAGGTTACAGAGTTACAGACAGTGTTATCATAGCTTAATAATATTAAGATTTTAAAATTCCTTTCGCTTCATTTTACCCACCTGCATAATATTAACCACAAAATGTTTGTTTTATAACCCCAATTCTCAATTTCTGCTAAAATCTCTAATGGCATATCGGTTGCAACCGAGTTACCATTATGGCAGAAGAAAAAACAAATACACCCCCAGAAATAATTAAAGCGGAAAAGAAACCGTCTATGTTCAATCCAAAAGTCTTAATGATTGGATTGCCAATTTTTATTGTGCAATTAGTTGCAGTTTATTTTATAACTGCTAACGTTTTACTCCCGGGTCACAGTAAATCCTCTGAACCTGAAGATCCAAAAACTGAAGAATCATCTGAAGAACATTCAGGTGAATCAACAGAAGGACACGGTGAAAAGGAAGAAGGTAAAGAAGGCGAGCATGGAGCCAGTGGATTAATTTATTCACTTGATGATATGATTGTTAATCCTGCAAACACAAACGGCAAAATGTTATTGCTTGCAAGTTTAGGTTTAGCTGTTGAAAGTGAAGAATCAAAAAAAGTGCTTGAAGAAAAACAAGTAATTGTTAAAGATGCTGTTATAAGTGTCTTATCAAGTAAAAGTGTTGGGCAACTTAGCAGTTCAACTTATCGTGACACACTAAAAACAGAAATCTTAAAAAATCTTTCTACTCAAATGCCTGGTTCTAAAGTAAGTAATATTTATTTCAGCAAATTCATAATACAGTAATCGTTTAAGTTATGTCAGAAGTTTTATCACAATCCGAAATAGATGCACTCCTAAAAAGCGGCGGCGAAAGCGTTCCGCAGGTGCAGGTTGAAGATGAAGTTATACCTTACGATTTTAGATTACCAAACAGAATTTCTAAAACTCAGTTAAGAACACTTAGAAATATTCACGAAAACTTTGCAGAAAGTTTAAGTTCATTTCTTGTTACAAAACTTCAAACAGTTGTAAACATAAAAGTTAACAGCATTGATCAGATTTATTATTCTGAGTATATGCTTTCAGTGCCCAATCCAGCTTGTCTTTATACCTTCCAGATAAAGCATACAGACATAAAAGGAATTTTAGAATTAAATGCTGATTTAGCTTTAACGCTTGTTGATAGATTACTTGGCGGTAATGGTTCAAGTAAAAAACAAAGCAATAACATAACACTAATCGAGCAAAAAGTTTTAAGTGTTATTGTTGAAAAAGTTATGCTAGATCTTAAAAAAACCTGGCAGATAATAGACAATATGGATTTTGTTGTTGATCATTTTGAACCTGATATTGATTTTGTCCAGCTTACATCACCAAACGAATCTGTACTTCTTATATCATTTGAATTTTCATTTGGTGATGAATCATATTTGATGAATTTGTGTTTTGCAACTTTTGCATTTGATTCAATACTTGCAAAAATGTCATCACAAAAACTTTCATCATCACGACAAACAAAAAATCAGGGCAAAACAACAAAAGAATTATTAAGCAAACATTTAAATAACACTTACGTTCCAATCAATGTAGAGCTTGGTAAATCATCTATATCAATAAAAGATCTTGGCGAACTTAAAAAAGGTGATGTAATAGTTTTGGATAATAAGATACACGATGAGCACATTGTAAGAGTTTATAACAAGGTTTTGTTTTATGGTCATCCAGGGATTTCCAACAATCATAAAGCAATAAAAATCACTAAAAGTTTATTAAATAATAATTCATACTAAGGAAAGTCTGCGATGGAAGAAGCATTAAAACAAGGGGAAGATTCGTTGAAGGATTATGAAAGTTCTAACAAGGATGGAAGAAATGGAAAAACAAAATCTATAAGTGAAGCTGAATTGCCTGAGTTTGAAGAATCAAGATTCAGTGGTAACGATTCAATGGAAAAGTTAAACTTTCTTAAAGACTTACAATTAAGTATTTATATCGAGCTTGGCAGAACACAAATGCAGATTAAAGAAATACTGGAGCTTGAACGTGGTTACGTAATTGAACTTGATAAACTTGCAAGTGAACCGGTTGACATCTTTGTTAATAACAAAAAAATTGCTGAAGGCGAAGTTGTTGTTATTGATAAACATTTTGGAATCAGGATTGTTAATCTTATTGATGTAAACAGCCGCTTAAAGGGACTTTGATAATGTCATTTTTTGAAATTGTAAAATTAATTTTTCCTCTTTTAATCATAAGCTTAATGCTTTATGGATTACTTGTATTTGTAAAAAAGTATTCATTTAAGCGTGGTGGAAATTCGTTACAGAATATAAAAGTGTTAAGCAATCAAATGATAATGCCTAAAAAGTTTTTATCTGTTGTAAGAGTTAATGATAAACTTTTAATACTTGGTGTTAGTGAAAACAATATAAATTTATTAAAGGAAATCGATGCTGATGAATCTGATTTAATAAATCAATCATCAACAAATCAAAATCAAAGTTTTGCAGATTTGTTTAAAAAATATCTTCCCAAATGAAAAACAAAAGTCTTTATACAATAATTTTATTTTTAATTGTCTTTGCTGCAACTTCATTTGCACAGCAGACACAGCAAACACAAAGTTTATCATTTCCTTTACCAAAAGTTGATCTTCAAGTTGGAAGTTCAAGCAATGGTCAGGATGTTTCAGTTACTTTACAAATTTTGTTGTTGATGACCATTCTAGCGTTAGCGCCATCAATTATGATTATGACAACCGCGTATTTAAGAATAATCATTGTGTTCCATTTTCTAAAAAGTGCACTCGGCACCCAGCAAATGCCACCAGGACAGCTATTAGCCGGTGTTGCACTTTTTATTACTTTTTTTGTGATGGCGCCAACCTGGAATAAAGTTAATGAAGATGCACTTAAACCTTTGATGGATGAAAAGATAACAACAGAAGAAGCATACAATAAAGGAATAGAACCTGTTCGAGAATTTATGTTTAAGCATGTAAGAGATGAAGATCTTGGATTATTTGTATCGCTTGCAAATATGACACGCCCAAACAACCGAAATGATTTACCAACTTATATTGTAATACCTGCTTTTGTTTTAAGTGAACTACGCACAGGTTTTATAATTGGTTTCTTTTTGTTCATTCCGTTTTTAATGGTGGATATGATCATATCAAGTATTCTTATGTCTATGGGTATGATGATGCTTCCGCCGATGCTTGTTTCACTTCCATTTAAAATATTACTGTTCATTCTTGTGGATGGATGGAATTTAATTGTTGGTTCAGTAGTAAGGAGTTTTGGCTGAGATGACAGAAGAATTACTAGTTGAGATTTTAAAAGATGCATTTACAAATGCGTTTATAATTTTACTACCAATATTAGCAGTTGCAATGGTAGTTGGAATTATAGTTTCAATCTTCCAAGCTGCAACATCAATACAGGAAATGACATTAACATTTGTACCAAAAATATTTTTAACTGTTTTAACAATTGTGCTTTTACTTCCGTGGATAATTGACAGACTTACTACGTTTACAGAAAAATATTTTACAATGTTCATTACGCTGGTAAGGTAAAATGTTTGGCATTATTGATTTTATACTTGTGTTTTTAATCTTTATCAGAGTATCTACTGCGTTGATATCAAGCCCCGTTTTCGGCAGCAAAACAATTCCCACACTTCCCAAAGTATTTCTATCATTAATAATTGCATACATAGTTTATCTAACAATTGATAGAAATGTTTTAACAAATGTTCCTACAGGTTGGATGCTTGTAATTCTTTCAATCAAAGAAGCAATTACCGGATTGATAATGGGATTTATGATGCAGTTTGTTTTCTGGGGAGTTTCTTACGCAGGAACTTTAGTCGGGTTTGATATGGGATTAACAATGGCAGAAGTATTTAATCCAAGTTCTGAAGAAAGCGGAAACGTTATTGGTGAGTTTCTTTACTACGGTGCGTTAATGGTTTTCTTTTTGATAAATGGACATCATTACATAATCAGTTCAGTTAAATATTCATTCTCCGTAATTCCTATAGGCAAGTTTACAATTACAAAACCAGTTTATGATTTGATCATTGTTTACTCAGCTTCAGTTTTTATAATTGCAGTAAAAATTGCTTCACCAATAATGGTTTCTTTTTTTCTTGTTCACATTGGTGAAGGAATAATTTCTCGCATAATTCCACAGATGCAGGTTTTCTTTGTTACACAGCCTTTAAAAATCGGAATAGGAATTTTACTTCTTGGTTCAATCACTCCGCTTTACATTTATGTTATAAAAAATCTTATGCAGGATTATGAAAATAAATTGTACAACTTAATTGCTGCAATGGGAGTTTAAGAATGGCTGATCAAGACGGCAAAGAAAAAACCGAACAACCAACTGGTAAGAAATTAGACGATGCAAGAAACAAAGGTCAGGTTGCCCGTAGCCGTGAAGTAAACTCAGTTGCTGTTTTTGGTACCGGATTTACAATGCTTTATTTGTTTCAGAGTTTTATTGGATCGCAAATAAAAACATTTACAGTTTCAATTTTTGATTCGCTTGATACTTTTCCAAATCGTATTTCTATGATAAACACTTTTGCAACTGATTGGTTTATATTTTTTACAGTTACACTTGCCCCTGTAATGATTGGTTTAATCATCATAATATTTGCTTCAAACATTGCACAGGTTGGGATTAAACTCAGCCCGCAAGCACTTGGGTTTAAGTTTGATAAGCTAAATGTTTTTAACGGTATTAAGAATTTGATCTCCGCAAAGTCACTTGCTGAAGTTTTAAAATCAATCGCTAAGCTTTTACTAACCGGTGGATTTACTTATTACGTTTTGGATGATCTTATCGGATCAGCAATGGAACTAGAATCATTTAGTGTTAACCAGATTTTAGTTTTTATGCTTGATTCAGCATTTGCTCTAATCTGGAAAATTGGACTCGTTTATCTAGCAATTGCAGCAGCAGATTTTGCCTGGGAAAAATTTAAGTTTAAAAAAGATATGATGATGACCAAAGAAGAAGTAAAAGAAGAATGGAAACAGCAGGAAGGTGATCCTCAAATCAAATCTAGAATTAAGAAATTAATGTATGAAGCCTCTAAACGAAGAATGATGAAAGATCTTCCAAAAGCTGATGTTGTTATTACAAATCCAACTCACTATGCAGTTGCACTAAAGTATGATATGCACAAAGATCCGGCACCAACAGTAATTGCAAAGGGTGTTGATGAGCTTGCACAAAAAATTAAAGAAGTTGCAAGAAAAAATAATATTCCAATTCAAGAAAATAGGGAATTGGCAAGAGCTTTGTATAAAATGTGCGATGTTGGAGATAAAATTCCTGGATCATTATTTAAGTCAGTAGCAGAAGTTCTGGCTTACGTTTACAATCTAAAAAAATCTAAGAAGAAAAGTATAGTATAGTTGTGATGAAAATGTTCGGTCGAAATACAGATATAATTTTAGCATTTGGTTTAATCCTTATGCTTGGCCTGATGTTGATTCCTTTGCCAGCAGGATTCTTAGATTTCTTTTTAGCATTAAGTATTACAATATCAGTTTTAATTTTTGTGGTTTCACTTTTCATTCAATCACCTTTAGAGATTTCAGTATTTCCGGGTTTACTTTTAATCTCTACACTTTTCAGATTAGCATTAAATATAAGCTCAACAAGATTAATTCTTATTGATGGCTATGCAGGAAAAGTAATTGAAACTTTCGGTCAATTTGTTGTAAGCGGAAATTATGTTGTTGGATTTATTGTATTTATAATTCTCTTAATTGTTCAATTTATGGTTATTGTAAAAGGTTCAGGAAGAATTTCAGAAGTTGCTGCAAGATTTACATTGGATGCAATGCCAGGTAAACAAATGGCAATTGATGCAGATTTGAATACAGGATTAATAACTGAAAATGATGCAAGAAAAAGAAGAGAAAATATTTCTCGCGAAGCAGAATTTTATGGTGCAATGGACGGAGCAGGAAAGTTTGTAAAAGGAGATGCAATTGCAGGCTTGATAATCAATGTTATAAACATTGTTGGTGGATTTATTATTGGAGTTGGTCAGCGTGATTTATCAATCGTTGAAGCACTTCAACAATATACAATCCTAACAATTGGAGATGGACTAGTTTCACAAGTTCCAGCGTTGTTGATTTCAACCGCTGCTGGTATGGTTGTAACAAGAAGTGCTGCAGGAACTCCACTTGATACACAAATAAAAACACAATTACTTGCAAACCCAAGAGTGCTTGGTATTGTTGGTGCAACTGTGATAATCTTTTCTTTTTTGCCTGGCATGCCGATGATTCCATTCTTTATTATTGGTGGAGTTTTAGGTGTAACATCTTTTATAAAGAACAAGAATAAAGAAAACGAAGCAACAGTAATTGAAGAAGAAATTCAAAGCGCTGAAAAAACAGAAGAAGTTGTTGAACAATATTTGCAGGTTGATCCGATTGAAATAGAAATTGGGTACGGATTAATTAGTTTGGTTGATGAATCACAAGGCGGAAATCTATTTAATAAAATTTCTACAACAAGAAAATTTATTGCTCTTGAGTTTGGTGTTTTAATACCGCCAGTAAGAGTTAGAGATAACTTACAACTTTCACCAAATGAATATATAATTAAGATAAAAGGAAACATCGCATCATCATTTGAAATTCATCCGGATAGATTTTTAGCAATGAATCCAGGCGGAATTGAAGATCAAATTGATGGAATGCCTACAAAAGATCCGGCTTTTGGTTTACAAAGTTATTGGGTTACTCGCGAAGAAAAAGACAGAGCAGAACTTTTAGGTTTTACAGTTGTTGATGCAATTTCTGTTTTATCTACACACTTGCAAGAAACTTTAAAAGAAAACTTTGATAAGATTTTAAGCAGACAGGCAGTAAAACAATTACTTGAGAACTTAAAGAAAGACTATCCTGCTGTAATAGAAGATATTTCTGTTGATACCCTGCCTCTTGGAACAATTCAAAAAGTTTTACAGAATTTGTTAAGAGAATTAATACCGATTAAAGATCTTGTACAAGTTATTGAAGCACTTATCGATTACTCAAAAGTTACCAAGAATATTGATGTGTTAACTGAGTATGTTCGTCATTCACTGAACAATACAATTGCAAATCTTTATAAAGATGGAAATGGAATTATACATGCTTCAGCAATTAGCGAGAAGTTAGAAGCTTTTATAACATCATCATTCCAGAATCAAAAAGATGCAGTGCAGACTTTAGGATTAAATCCAGTTATGCTTTCGGATTTAAAAAATAAAATGCAAACTATTGTTGGTAAGTTTGATGCACTAGGTTACAAACCGGTTTTTATAACCTCGGCAACAATAAGACCATATTTTTATAGATTAGTTAATTCATCATTCCCAAATATAACTGTACTATCATACACAGAACTTCCATCACAAGTTGAAATAGAATTTATTGATAACCTGGAGCTAACAAATGCATATTAAAAAATACAGAGCTACATCATTAAAAGAAGCAACACAAATTATGAAGGATGAACTTGGCGCCGAAGCATTGATTTTAGGCACTAGAGTTGTACCTGATGAAAACGATAAAAGATTAAAACAATACGAAATCACTGCTGGTTATGACAAGTTTGAAGTTGCAGAAGAAACAAAAGAAAAAGTTGCTAAGCAAAATCTTGCTAAAGATATTTCTTTTGCTGATGAAATGAAGAAAATGACAGAAAGAGTTTATCAACAAGGTAAAGCACCAAAAGAAAAAGTGAAAGAAGTTTACGGTTTAGTGCCAAAAGCTTCCAGTGAAACAGAAAAACAGAAAACCGTTCCTGTTGTTGATAATAGAGTGAAAGAGATTATAAAAAACTTAACAGAAAAAGAAGTTCAGAAATCAGTTGTGCTTTCTATAATGGAGCAGCTTAAAAAGTATAAAAACTTTTTATCAAAAGATAATTTAGAAAATTATGTTCAAACATGTCTTGGTTCTTTGATCTTAACAAAAACTTTGGATTTAAACGTTAAAAAACAAAATAAAGTTATTGCACTTGTTGGTCCAACGGGTGTTGGCAAAACAACGACAATTGCAAAGTTAGCTTTGATTGCAAAAATAATTCATAAGCTTGATGTTGGTTTGATATCGATTGATACGTACAGACTTGGTGCGGTAGATCAGTTAAAAAGCTTTGCTGATGTTAGTCACACAGATTTTCTCGTAGCTTATGAACCAGGTGAAATGCCTGCGTTGATGAAAAAGTTTGCGAAGAAAGATATTGTGTTTATTGATACAGTTGGTCGAAATCATAAAAATGATGCACAACTAAAATCTAATTTAGATTTTCTTTCTGCAGTTAAAGTTGATGAAACATTTTTAGTTTTATCTGCTACAAGTTCAACAAGAAATCTTATAGAGATTGCAAAAAAATTTAAGATGTTTAATTATAGTGCTTTTATAATGAGCAAGATTGATGAAGCTGTTGTGCACGGAAACATTGTTAATCTTTCCAGCAAAACCGGAAACCCAATTGCATTTTTAACTAATGGGCAAACGATTCCTGATGATATAATTTCAGCTGATAAAGATTATATCGCTAACCTAATTTATACCGGTCAGTTAAGATCGTGATTGGACAACTTGACAGGATACGCGAACTTGAGAAGTTACAAAACCCAAAGTCAAATAATTCATCACAAAAAATTGTTGCTGTAACTTCCGGCAAAGGCGGAACGGGAAAAACATTTTTAGCCGCAAACTTTGCTTACCAATTATCTAAATCTAAAAAAATACTTTTAGTTGATTTGGATTTTAACTTATCAAATCTTCATTTGCTTTTTAATGCACATCCCAAAAAAACCTTAAACAATTACTTTGCATCAAAATCTTTGTTTGAAGAAATTATAACAAAGTACAATTCTGATCTTGATTTAATATTTGGTGATTCTGGTATTGTAAATCAAAATAAACCAACAGTTTACCAGATAGAAAGAATGCTTGATGAGCTTGATAAAATATCATCAATATATGATTTAATAATATTTGATTTAGGAGCCGGTGTAAGTGAAGAAAATTTATTTATACTTTCAAAATCAAAAATAAAACTTGTGGTAACAAATCCGGAACCAACAGCTTTGATGGATGCTTATGTTTTAATCAAGTTGTTAAAATCAAATAATGCTGAAGACGGAATAAACATAATTGTTAACAGATGCTATGATGAATTAGAAGGTTATCAGGCTTATGATAATTTAAAATCTGCGGTTGATCATTTTTTAAAATCTACAATAAATTTTATTGCAGAAATTCCTGAATCAGTTGAAGTTAGAAAATCAATTATTGATCAAAAACTTTTTGCTGAACATCAAAAATCTAACACGGTTATCACATCAATTAACAAAGCCCTAGCTGAGTTTGGCAAAATTCATCAAGTGTTTAATATTAACCAGCCAGCTTTGCAACACGCTTCTTAAAGCCTCAAAAACAGCTTCTAAACACAATAAATTAACTTTGTTTTAAACGACTTAGTTGGTACAAGGTTTGCCTAATCTATACAAAGGTTAAAAAAAATGAATAAAGTTTTAATACAATTTGGTTTACTGATTTTCTGCTTCTCACTGATTTTTTTCAGTCAAAGAGGAATGCCGTTACAGGATGTAGTGCTAAAATCATTTATAGTTTTTATTGCACTAACAATAGTACTTAGTGTAGTTACAATATTTGTTTTTAAGATGATAAATAAAAATGAAACTTTAACACCAGCTGATTCAAAAAAAAGTGAGTAAGACTAATGAATAACAATGCAGAACTCTGGTCACAATTCAAAAAAAATCAATCACCAATTATTAAGAAGCAAATAATTCTTAATTATGTAAATCTTGTTCATTACGTAATCCATCATTCAAAGTTTGCTATCAATAGCATTCTTGATGAGAGAGATTATTTTCAATTCGGAATTGAAGGATTGAACGAAGCGATTGACAGGTTTGATCCTGATTATGGAACCAAGTTTGAAACTTATGCAATCCAGAGAATACGCGGAAAGATTATTGATGAGTTAAGAAAGATGCAAAGTAAATTTAAAAATGATGCGAGTGAATCATCACTTGAATCATTTTATACAAATGTTTCATTAAGCAAATCACCTGATGACGAAGACGGTTACACACTTGGCGAAATTATTTCTAATGATGAAGAACCAGTTTCTGTTACAGTTGAAAAAACAGAGATGAAAGAATTTTTGATGAATGCAATTAAAGAATTAAATGAAAGAGACAGATTATTACTCAGTTTATACTACTTCGAAAATCTTAACTACAAAGAAATTGCTGAGCTGATGAAAATTACAGTATCAAGAGTTTCACAAATACACACACGCATTACAAAAGATCTTAAATCAAAACTATTGGTTTTAAATGACTAGTTATTTAGAAAACACAGAAGTAATACGAGAAAGAAATAAGAGATTACTTTCTGGAATTAGAAATTTACCAGCAGTACCATTTATTATGGTTGAAGTTTCTAAGATGCTTGATAACCCAAGAACCGGCGCAACTGATTTAGGAAAACTAATTAGTAAAGATCAGGCAATGGTTGCAAAAATATTAAGCGTTGCAAACTCACCTTTGTATGGTTTACCGCGCAGAGTTTCTACAATCGAATTTGCAATTGTTATTCTTGGTTTCGATCACATTAAAAATATTGTTATTGCCCTATCGATGATGGAAGCTTTTAAGAGCAAAGAAGATAAGAACTGGAATCGCAGAGGTTTCTGGCTTCATTCACTTATAACAGCAAGCGCAGCAAAAAGAATTGCTGATGATCTTGGTTACAGAAAATCAGGCGAAGCATTTACTTGCGGGCTTCTTCACGATCTTGGAATTTCTGTTATACAAAGATATTTCTTTGAAGGATTCAGAGAAATTTGTCATATGGTTGAAGATCAGCAAATGAGATTTACAAATGCTGAGCAGAAAATATTAGGAATATCACACCAGGAGATTGGACAATTTTTAATTGAAAAATGGAATTTACCAGCTTCACTTGGTGATGCAATTCTCTTTCATCACAATCCTTCTGAAGCAGAAAGTGAAAGAGAAATGGCTGCAATAATTCATCTTGCAGATTATATGACTCAGCGTTTTCAAATGGGAGATTTAAACTGGGATGAAAATTACGAATTAGATCTCGGCATTATAGAAATATTAAATCTTGGTGACGAAAGTTATTTAGAAAGTTTTATTCAAAGTTATGAACAATTATTCCGTGTTCAGATAGATTCAATTAAATTCTAACGAGGAGACAATGATAGCAGATACACAAGACGTTTTGCAGAAGCGAGAACGAACAGAAAAAGTTCTTACAAGCGTTGTAAACTTACCTGTAATTCCAAAAGTAATGTTTGAAACAATTAAACTTTTGGACAATAAATACACAACCGCAGGCGAGTTAAACAAAGTTATTTCAAAAGATCAGGCTTTGTTAACTAAAATATTAACTATTGCAAACTCACCTTTGTATGGTTTGCAAAGAAAAGTTACAACAATTGAATATGCAATTTTAGTTCTTGGTTACCGGGAATTGAAAAATATAATTTCTGCGCTTTCTGTTGCTGAAGCTTTTAGAAATAAAACTGATAAATATCTTAACTCAAAAGAATTTATGCTTCACTCATATCTAACAGGAACCGCTTGTAAAAAAATTGCTTCAGATATTGGATTTAATAATTCCGGTGAAGCATTTATTGCAGGATTCTTACATGATATCGGAATATCAATAATGCACAGGTATCTACATTCAAGTTTTATTAACATAACAGAAGTTGTTGAAACAAAAGGCTTAACTTATCATGATGCTGAAATGGATATTCTTGGAATGACACACGAGCAAATAGGATTTTTCTTGCTTGATAGATGGAACTTTCCGAGAGAGATTTCTGATCCAATATTGTCACATCATAATCCTGATGAATCAAATTCGTGCCCGGTTTTAGGCGCTGTAGTTAATATGGCTGATTACATTACAAATAGATTGAAATTAACAAATGCTCCTTGGGATAATGATGTAATACTTGCACCGTTTACTCAGGCTAAATTTAATTTAGAACGCGAACTTGATGTTGAAAGATTTATTGATGGGTACAAAGATATATTCTGGAATCAAATTGAATTTGTAAGGTTTTTAAGTTGAGATTATTAAAAGAAAATAGGCGGGAGTATTTACCATTCTTAAATTCGGTTGAACAACTTGAAAAGGCAAGTAATGGTAAATACAAAATAAAAGCTAGAACTAATCTTCCATTGTCTCGTGATCAGGTAAGTGTTCTGTCTGGTGGAAATGTTAAAATAGATTTGTTAACTTTTTCAGAAAAACTAAATGTATTAAATCAGACAGAACAAATTACTGAGTTATTCAAATCAGAAGTAAATCGTTTATCTTTTTTTTCAGAAACTGAAATATTTACTCTTGATGATAAAACAAGTGAATGTAATCCTGTAAACAAATCCTGCAATCAAAAAATATTTTACTATGTAAAAAATTTTTTGAAGAATGGGATTCTTGATTGGGTTGCAGAATCTAAAAGTCCAAAATTTTTACCGTGGGATGTTGATGCAAACGCTGTAAAATCAGGGTTAAGTTGTCTTGTTGTTCCAATCTTTAACAACAAAAAATTTTCCGGTGTTTTAGCTGCGTTAACAAATCTAAAATATTTAAGTGAAGATTCATTTGAGTATAGAACATTAGTTACAATTCTTAATCTTACTTTTTCTAAACTGGAATATGTACGATTAAGAGATGAGTTAAATAAAACCTATTCTGATTATCAGATGCTTCAATCAAAACTTTTTAATGATTTTAAATTTGCCGCCATTGGCGAACTTACAAGTAAAAGTATTGAAGAAATTGGTTCACCTTTACAAGTTATAATGAGTTACTCCGATCTACTGCAAAAAGAAAATCCTGATCTTGATACTGAAGCCACAGAATTTATCCGAAGCCAGGTTCACACAATAAAAGAAATTCTTGATCGTCTTGGCAACTTTATAAACAACAGTGATAGCAAACCAAAATTATATTCATGTTCAATTAATACAGCTATAAATGATTTTTATAAAGTTATCGAGCACAGTTTAAAAGCTGATTCTTATGAGTGTGTTCTTGATCTTGAAGATAATATTCCATCAATCCTAAGCAATTATAACAGCTTAAAACAAATATTAATAAATGCTTTCAGTTTGATGAATCCTTTACGTGGCAATGGCGGCGGAATGATTTTGCAAACTCGTTATAGTAGCGAAACAATAATTGTTAAAATGCTTTTTACGGATACAATTGATTCGCTCTCAAATGAAGAAAAAGAGTTTGGGTTAAACATCCTTAAGCATTTGATGAATAAGCACGAAGGAGAAATGAGAATTAAGAATGATTCGAGTTCAGGAACAAACCTGATATTTTCATTTCCATTAAAAAGAAAAATGAGAGACTAAAATGTTTTCTGTTTTATTTTTTATAAAAGCTGCTTTGATCTTATCAGCATTGATTTTGGTAGGCATTTTGGTTTTTAGAAAAATGAGATCAAAGAGTAAAGCTGATGAAAAGTTTAAACACAATATTGCTTTACTGCGCGAAGAAAAACTTTTAATTCATTGCGACAAAAAATTAGAAAAGAAAAGACATAATCTTTTAAAGAAAAACAAAAGGTTAGGTGATGATACAGCTCAATTAATAATTAAATCAAAAAAACTTGGAATCTCAACTGGTGAAATGCTGCTTGCTTCTAAAATTAAAATGAGTTGCGAATAAGTTTTAAAGGAATGCTGAAAAATGATTAAAGGTATATATCAATCCGCAAGAAGTTTATTAGCTGCTAATAAAAATATGGAAAAGATTTCGAGCAATCTTGCAAATCTTAACACGGTTGGGTTTAAACGTGAAGGAATGTTTTCAGAAATTCTAAAATCAGTTGGTCAATCAGAAGTAAGAAGTTCTGTTGATACTTCACAAGGTGATGTTTATGAAACTGCAAATCCACTTGATCTTGCGATTATGGGCGAAGGAATGTTTACAATAAAAAATGGCAATACGTTTGAATTTACTCGCAATGGAAATTTTAAAGTTTCTGATGAAGGATTTCTTGTTGATGAACAGGGAAGCAAAGTGATGGGAACAAATGGCGAGATAAATCTTTTAGAATATTTAAACGGTGAACAAACCGATATTAAAATATCTCACAAAGGCGAAATAAGTGTAAACGAAAACCACGTTGCTGATTTGCTTGTTGTAAAAATTGATGATTATGAAAAAAGAAAAATGGGATTGAACTTTAATTCAATTCAAGATATAAGTGATCTTACACAGGAATCCGAATTTGAAGTGCGACAAGGTTATTTAGAAGAATCAAATGTAAACCCGATGATTGAGCTTGAGAACATGATTAATATTTCTAAAGATTATGAAACTGCTTACAAGATGGTAAACTATTTAGATAGTTCTTTAGAAAAAACAAATGATCTTGGTAGAATTTAAAAGAGTGAAAAGAGGATAACATGAGTAACAGAGCTTTAAGAACAGCAGCTTCAGGAATGTATGCACAACAATTGAACATCGAAGTTATATCCAACAACATGGCTAACATGAACACAACAGCTTTTAAGAAAAATAAAGCTGAGTTCCAGGATTTAATGTACCAGGAAGTTGTTGTTAACACCGTAAACTCAACTGCTCCAGGCAATTCAACTTCGGGGACAGGAGTTGTGCAAGTTGGTAATGGAGTAAAACCATCAACAACTCAAAAATCTTTTTTGCAGGGTGATGTAACTGCAACAAATAATCCACTTGATGTTGCAATTCAAGGCGAAGGATTTTTTCAAGTAAGAAAAGTTGATGGAACACTTGTTTACACTCGTGATGGTTCGTTCAAATTAAACTCAGAAGGAAATATTGTAACAACCGGTGGATATTTACTTGATCCGGAAATTTCACTTGATGCAGAATCAGTTGGAGTTATAGTTGGGCGAGATGGAACAGTAGAATTGCAGCAATCAGATGGAAACAGAACTCCTGTTGGAAATATTCAACTTGTAAGATTTTTAAATCCGGGTGGATTACTTGCACTTGGTGATAATCTTTATGGTGAAACACCAGAAAGTGGAAGACCAATTTTAGGAAATCCTGGCTTTGATGATTTTGGTGAAATACATCAAGGTTATCTTGAGGCTTCTAACGTTGATGTTGTTGAAGAAATGATTTCTATGATAACAGCTCAGCGTGCGTATGAACTTAACAGCAAAACTGTTAAGACTGTTGAAGAAATGATGACGATGGCTAACAATCTTAAAAGATAAAATGTGAAATGAAATTATTACTATTCATATTATTTAATGTTTCAATTTTAGCTCAATCATTTGAGCAGGAAGCACTTAAATATCTGCAAAAACAATTTCCTGAGTTTGAAAAAATTGAAATGCAGCTTCAAAAGAATTTTTCATCTGATGAAAAAATTATTGTTGATTACTCCAGGAACATTTCGCTTGGACGAGGAACTGCAATAATTCCGGTTATCGCAACAAAAGGAAAGAAAACATCTTCATCAATCGTATCAGTAAAAGTTCAACTCTATAAAAAACTTCTTGTTGCAAATAGAAATATTGAAAGAAAAGAAGTTTTGGCAAAATCAGATTTTGAAACGCAAGTTGTTGATGTAACAAAATTAAATGGAAATCCAGTTAGTTTAGATTTTTTACTAACAGACTATCGCATAAAATCTTTTGTAAAAAAAGGTGAAATCCTACTTGAAGAAAAATTGGAAAAAATTCCTTTAGTAAGTGTTGGCGATAAAGTTAATGCAGAAGTAAAAAATGGCAATGTTACAATATCAACAGAAGCTTTTGCAAGACAACACGGCAGCAAAGGTGATTTGATTGAACTTGTCTCATCAAACAAAATTATAAAAGCAAGAATTGTAGATGCAAATAAAGTAATTGTTGAGTGATTTTATGAAAAAATTATTTTTCTTTTTTTTAACACTGACTGCAATATCATATTCACAAAATATGAGACAGAACGCGTACTTTTCTTTGTTCGCAGATCAAAAAGCAAGTTACGTTGGTGATGCAATTACAATTATTGTTGTTGAATCATCGCTTGCAACAAACAAAGCAAAAACAAGCAGCGGAAGACAAAGTGATTTAAGTTTTGATATGGCCGGCAAAGTTGTAAACAATGATGTACCTGAAATGAGTTTGGGAATTGGATCCAGCAATGAGTTTGATGGTTCAGGCTCAACTGAATCTTCTGGCCAGATTCAAACAAAAATCAGTGCAACAATTGATTCTGTTTTGACAAATGGAAATCTGGTTATTCGTGGAAGTAAAAAAATTACAATCAATGGTGAAGAACAATTAATCCATATAAAAGGAATTGTAAGAAGCTCTGATGTTAGAGCAGATAACTCAGTTTTATCTTACAACATTTCTGATGCAGAAATAAGTTTTGAAGGAAGCGGACTTATTGATGATGCACAATCACCAGGCTGGTTAACAAAATTCTTCCACTGGATATTTTAGGCGATTTATGAAACACTTATTAAAAACATTAATACTTTTACTTGCTATTTCATCTTTTGTTTATCCACAAAGAATAAAAGATATTGCTACAATTTCCGGCGATAACCAGGAACAAGTAATTGGTTATGGTTTAGTTGTTGGATTAGCAGGAACAGGCGATAGTTACAGAACACAATTTACAATGCAATCCATAACAAGTATGTTAAAAAGATTTGGTATTACAGTTCCACAAACTGATGTAAAGACAAGAAACGTTGCTGCTGTTATGGTTACTGCTAGTTTAAATTCAAATTACAAACCAGGAGCAAAGTTTGATGTTACAGTTTCATCAATGGGTGATGCAACAAGTTTACTTGGCGGAACTTTATTGATGACACCACTTTCCGGAATTGCCGGAGAAGTTTTTGCATTTGCTCAAGGTTCAATTTCAATTGGCGGCTATGATTTTAATACTTCAACAGGAAGCAGAGTTTCTAAAAATCATTCACTTGCAGGAAGAGTTCCACAAGGCGGAGTTATGAAACTTGCTCTTGAAAGTGAATATGTAACTGATAGACAAATCAGTGTTTACTTAAGAATGCCTGATTTAACAACATCAAACAATGTTGCAAAATCTATTAATGCAAAGTTTGGTGATAGTGCCGCAACCTCAATTGATGCTTCTGAAATTCGAGTTAACATTCCAACTGATAGACAAACAAATGTAGTTAATTTTCTTGCAGAGTTAGAGGCATTAACGGTTCAAACAGATTACGTTGCAAAAGTTGTTCTTAATGAGAGAACAGGAACTGTTGTTGCGGGAACAAATGTTCAGATCAAACCAGTTTCTATAACTCACGGAAGTTTAAATATCACAATTGAAAATTATCCAATCGTTTCTCAACCTGGTGCGTTTTCAAATGGAAATACTGCAGTTGTAAATAATTTAATTCCTTATGCTCAACAGGATTCAACAAACACAATAGCAATTTCCGGCGCATCAAATGTTCAAGAAGTTGCAAGCGCGCTTAATTCATTAAAAGTTTCACCAAAAGAAATTATCGCAATCTTCCAGGCACTTAAAGAAGCCGGAGCTTTAATAGCAGAATTAGTTATCATATAAAAAAATGAGTGATCTAGCATTAAAAATAACTAACGAACAGAAACACATTCAGTTTACACCTGATGCCAAGACTTATTCAGTTTCTGAAAAGCAAAAACTTGCTGAAGTTTCAAAACAGTTTGAAGGTATGCTAACTTCAATGATGTTGAAAAGTATGAATCAAACTACAGGCGGAATGTTTGGCGAAAATAATTTTGGCGGTGATTTTTTTGAAACAATTTTCCAATCTGAAATTGCAAATCAAATTTCTAAAGGTACCGGACTTGGTGTTGCAGAACAAATCTATAAAAGATTAACCGGTGAAAATTTTTCTACTGAGGTACTAAATCCAAAATTAGAGCCGCTAACAAAACAACCAAAAATTGAAGTGAATAAAAACACTCAAGAAATTTTATCGGTAAAACCATCAAATCAATCTTTAAACAGGTTAAGCAAATTTGAAGATATTATTAATCATGCTTCAGATACTTATGGTGTTGATAAGAATATTATCAAATCAGTCATTCTGGCTGAATCATCTGCAAAAGAAAATGCCGTATCATCTGCTAATGCAAAAGGATTGATGCAGATCATTGATTCGACTGCAGATTACCTTGGAATTAACAACGTTTTTGACCCGAAAGAGAACATTATGGGCGGCGCTAAATATTTGAGTGAACTTCTTCGAAAATACAATGGGAACCTTAAGTTTGCTTTGGCTGGATATAACGCAGGACCAGGAAATGTTGATAAATATAATGGAATTCCGCCGTTTACAGAAACACAAACTTATGTTAAACGTGTAATTGGTTATCTAAAGAATTTTGAGGAGCCAACAAATGTATTATGATGAAATATTAAAACTAAGTTATGAACAAATAATTAATCTAACAGATTTTATAAAAGTGTTAAAACAACTTCAATCATCTATTGTAAAAAATGATGTTGATGAAATTGAACTTTCTATTGAGCAGGAAGAAAAAGTTTTACATCGCTTAAAAAATTGTGAAGATAAAAGAGCAGACGCAGTTAATGCTGCTTTAAATCATTATAGTATTGAAGTTGATAAAAGTGAAGCATTAGATAAGTTAGCTGATGTTTTAATGGCGATTGATCCGGAAGTTTATTCAGAGTTTAATCAGATTAGAGCGGCATTGCTGGAAAAAGTAAAAGAAGTTTTACTGCTTAATCAACAGAATGAAATAATTATTAGTAACTCAAGAAAATTTATACGCGATTTAATTAAAGGTGTTCTAGGATCAAAGAAAGAAAATTTCTTCGATAGAAAAATTTAAATAAAATGGCACTAACTAAAATATTCGACATATCATCACGAAGCTTAGCTGTTTACAGGCGTGCGCTTGAGGTAACTTCTCATAATATCGTTAACTCGGCAAATCCAAATTACTCAAGACAGCGCATCATGCTTGAAACAGAAACTTCAAATCTTACAGCAGGAATTGTTTGGGGAAATGGGGTTAAGATTGATAGCGTTCAGCGAATGAGAGATAAATTAGTTGATGCACACATTTTAAATACTAACCAAAAATTTTATGATAGTAACAGGCAAAGTGAATTAGTCAGTCAGATTGAAGATGTTTTTTCAGAGCCTTCAGATCTTGGTGTTTCAAATTTGATGACAAATTATTTTAACAGTTTTAATGAACTTGCTGTTACTCCAAATTCACTTCCATTAAGAACAAATGTTTTAAATGCTGCAAATAATCTTTCTGCAAAAGTAACATCAATAAATCAATCTCTTGCAAGTCTTAAGGGAGATATTAAACAAGAGTTTCATCAAAAAGTAAATGAAGTAAATTCTTTACTTAAACAAATTCATCAAATTAATTACGAACAATTTTCTAATGCTTACAATGGTGTTCCTGTAAATGATTTATTGGATCAGCGTGATGGGTTGGTTGATCAACTTAGCCAGCTTGTAAATATTAACGTTGTATATGATAACACAAATTCAGCAGTAATTTCTATTGGCGGCGCACTTGCTGTTGATAGAATGCACGCAGCTGATTTTGTTGCTGAAGAAGTTAACGGGAAATTAAATCTAAAAGTTAAAGACGGAAGTTATCCTATAGTTTTAACCGGTGGTGAGTTAAGTGCCTTATCAAATGTTTACTCAAAAAAGATTCCGGCTTACCAGGAAAAATTAGATACAGTTATTAATAAACTTGTGGAATCTGTTAACGCTGCACACGTAAATGGATTTACAATTTCTGATCCACAAGAAACCGGATTAAACTTTTTTGAAGGCTATGTAAATGGTGAGCTGATCATCAACCAGGAAATTCTTGATGATCCAAATAAAATTGCAATCTCTTCTGATGGAACAGAAGGTAATGGAGATATTGCTTTAACAATAGCTCAATTAACTGATGCAAAACTTTTAAATGGCAACACATTGCAAGAAGGTTACTCTTCCTTAATTAATGATATTGGCAATGATGGAATGCTACAGAATAATTATACTGATGCAAACCAAATTGTGCTTGATGAACTCGGTCAATTAAAAGCTTCGCAATCCGGTGTTTCTGTTGATGAAGAAATGACAAATGTTTTAAAATTTCAAAGAACATATGAAGCCTCAGCAAAGCTTATTGCAATTGCTGATGATATGTTGAGAACTATTTTGGAGATGGTATAATATGCGTATAAGTGATTTAATGATTTCCAATAATTATATCGGAAATACAAATAGGATTAAAGACAGAATTTCAAATTTGAATCGGCAAATTCTTACAGGAAATAAAATTGAACGACCATCTGATTCACCTGTTGGAACTTCTAGATTAATTAGAATTTCAGATCAATCAGGCCAGGTTGCAACATATCAAAGCAATATTAAAAGTAGTTTATCTTTTTTGGATGAAACCATTTTTGCAATGGAATCAATTCAATCAGAAGTTGAAAACATTGTAAGCAAGCTTACTGAAATTCAAAATCCAATCAATCAAACTAATCTTGAGCTTTATGCTGATATGATTGATAACTCATTAAAAATTATGCTTGAAACTGCAAATACAAAATCTGATGGTAAATATATTTTTGGCGGAACAGATTATTCAAGTGAGCCTTATGGAATTTCTTCCGATAATCAATCTTATCAAACTAACACTGATACCAGTGGAGAAATTAATGTTAAGTTTTCTCAAAGTGTTGTACAAAGTATAAACTTGCCGGGCTTAGAATTGTTTGGAACAATAATTTCTAACAAAGGATTTTTTAATACTGCTGATGCTGTTGGAACAACAACAAATAGTTCATCAACAATTTATGATAATCTTGGTAACGAATACACTTTAAACACAACTTATCAAAAAACTGCAGCTAACACTTATCAAATGAGTTATGATATTGTTGATGGAACAGGCACAACAGTTTTCGGCGCTCCACCAGCAGCCAAATCACTTGAGTTCAATCCGTTAAATGGAAATTTAGTTTCTGTGGATGGCTCAACTTCTAATTTAGATTTTGAAGTTAATGTTCCATCAAATAGAATTCATTTTGTAATGGATTTAAAATCATTATCAGAAAATGATTCTGCAACTTCAATAAGTTTAAGTGCAAATCAACCAACTGATATTTTTAATACACTTAAACAAATTAGTGAAGATTTAAGAAATGGAATTTTACCGAGTGATGAAATGATAGCAGCAGTTAGCAATTTTAATTCGCGCTTAATATCTAAACAATCTGAGGTTGGAAATACAATTAACCAGATATCAACTCTGGAAAATATGTTATCACAACAGAGTTTTAATTTGCAGGAATTAGCACAGAATGAAAATGGTGTTGATATGGCAAAAGCAATTGTGGATTTACAGAACCAGGATTATCTGCTTCAAGTATCGCAAAAACTTGGCTCGATAATTTTACCTCAGACGTTACTTGATTACTTATGATAAAAAAATACAGTGCAATTAATGGATTAGTTTTAGGAATATTTTCCATCTTCGGCGCATTTTTGCTGGAAGGTGGATCCATTAATGCTCTGTTTTTAATTCCACCAATTATAATTGTATTTGGTGGAACTTTTGCCGCTGTAATAATTGGTTTTGGATATGAAAATTTTAAAAACTTGTTTTGGCTTATGAAGCTTGCATACTTTCCAAAAAAGTTTGAGCCAAAAAATATTATTAATTCTATAGTTCAGTTTTCTTACAAAGCACGCAAAGAAGGTTTGCTTTCGCTTGATAGAGATATTAACAAAGTGGAATACTTTTTTTGCAAAAAACTTTTACGAAACGCTGTTGATGGAACTGACCCGGATTCATTACAAGATCTTGCTGAACTTGAAATTAAATCCGTGCAGGAAAGACATTACAGCAACATTTTTATTTTTACTAAAATGGGCGGATATGCGCCTACAATGGGAATACTTGGAACGGTGATGGGATTAATTATGGCTCTATCACACGCAGGTGCTGATCCTAATTCTTTAATTAAAAGTATTGCCACTGCATTCATCGCAACACTTTGGGGTGTTTTCAGTGCAAACTTAATTTGGTTACCAATAGCAGATAAACTAAAAAAATGTCATCTGGAAGAAAAACAAATGATGGAACTTTCATTACAGGGAGTCTTGGCCTTACAGAGTGGGGAAATACCAGCTTTGGTGAAAGCAAGATTGCTAAGCATGCTTCCGCAAAAAGAACAAGAGAGTATGCTACCTCGAAGAGAGTTCGAAAAAGTATTAAGGTAGATGAGTTTGAAGAATCACCTTTTTCTGAAGGTGGTGAAAAAGACCGATATCTTATTACGTACGCAGATTTAATAACTCTGTTGTTAGGATTATTTATTCTGCTTTACACAGCATCAAATCTTGATGTTCAAAAATACGAGAAAATGGTAAATGCTATCGGTAATGTTTTCGGTGGACCGACACAAACAATAAAAGTTATTCCTGATTCAGAAGTTCCAATAGTTGCACCTTTGGGAAATTTGAAATCAGAAATAAATAGTTTGATAGAACAAAATAATTACACCAGTTCAATAAAGTTGGAAGAAAATTCTCGTGGTGTAACTATTCACATTTTAGAAGACATAGTTTTTCCGTCAGGAAGCTCAGAATTAAAGAAAAGTTCAAAAATTGTTCTTAGTCAGCTTTCAGCAATTATAAAAAAATTGCCAAATGATATTAGAATTGAAGGACACACAGATAACGTTCCAATTAGCACTTCACAGTTTCCGTCAAATTGGCATTTATCTGTGTCTCGTGCATTAAGTACGGCCTATTATTTGATGACTGAGGAAGGTTTAGATCCAGAAAAACTTTCAATTGTTGGATATTCTGAATACAAACCACTAGAGTCGAATGAATCAAGTTCGGGCCGGGCAACAAACAGAAGAGTAGATATTATAATCATAAAATAAAATCAAGCATATGAAAATTAACACACATCAATTTGGTGAAGTAGAATACTCTGAAGATTTAGTTATAAACTTTGCTGAAGGACTTTTTGGATTTGAAAATCTTCACAAGTATTTGTTTATAAAAACAGAGGACGAACTTTTTTATTGGCTTAATTCAGTTGAACAACCGGATATTGCTTTTGCTTTAATTGGATTAAGAATTATTGATGAAAAATTTCCGACTATTGAAGAAAATGAAGCATTTGGAATTGTAACATTCAGTAAAAATCCTGCAGATGTAAAAGTGAATCTAAAAGCACCGGTTTATGTTAACCAGGATTCTAAAAGTGGATTTCAAAAAATTATAGACAGCGATAAATATCCTATCGCTTACAATCTTTTTGTTGAAGAAAAACAAAGTTAAATACAATGCTAATACTAACTAGAAAACTTAACGAAGAAATAAAAATTGGCAGCGGAATTACTGTAAAAATAGTTTCAATTTCCGATAATACAGTAAAGATTGGAATTGACGCTCCGCCAAATATTCAAATTGTAAGAACTGAACTTTATGAAAAAGTTAAAGAGATTTCAGTTAATGCAACTAAATCAATTAATGAAAAACCTTCAGGTTTATCAAAATTAAAAATTAAAAAAATTGTTTAAGTATGATCAGAACTAAAATACCGCTAATACTTATTGTTGATGATTCTGATCTGACCAGAACTTCTTTAACAAGATTGTTTGAGGAATATAATTGCAGAACTGAAAGCTGCGAAGATGGTATTTATGGAATTCAAAAAGCAATTTCGCACAAGCCTGATGTTATTATACTTGATATTCTTATGCCAAACCTTGATGGCATTAAAACTTTACAGATTAAAAAAGTAATTGATGAAGTAAAAAATATTCCTGTTATAATTCTTAGCGGTAATGTAAATAAGAGCAATATGCTTGCAGCTATGGAAAACGGTGCTGATAAAGTTATTATCAAACCATTTAACATTGATGAACTTGTTGAAGCCGTAAATGAATTGCTTGGTGAAAAACTTGAAAGAAAAATTAATCCTGAAATACAATCAATCAATTTTCAGGATGAAATAGTAAATGATTTGCAAAAAATATTTATCGAATCATTTCCATCTCAGAAAAAAATTATTGTTGATTCTGTAAGTATGAGAGATAGAAATAAATTGAGAGTAATCTGTCATCAAATAAAAGGTGTAGGCAGAACAGTTGGTTTACCGCAGGTAAGTGATATTTGCAGAAACTTAGAATTCAATTTAGCTTCTGATAAAATTGACTGGAATTTTATAATGAATCAATGTGAAAAATTATTTTCACTTGTACCTAAAACTCAATTTGAGTTTAACCTGGAGAAATAAAATGTTTGTAATAATTGGGATTGTAGTTGTAACAGTATCAGTTGTTGGCGGATTTATGTTTGCCGGCGGTGATGTAGTTTTGTTAATTCAACCGGCTGAGTTTGTTGTAATTGTTGGTGCCGCTGTTGGAAGTTTACTAATTTCTGCACCACTTGGTGTTATTAAAAAAATTGTAAAAACTATTCCTAGTGTATTTAAATCTCACGCATATTCTAAAGAAGATTACCTGGAATTGTTAAAAGCGTTTAACGATTTATTTTTATTAGCACAAAGAGATGGTTTGCTTGCAATCGAAAAGCACGTTGAAGATCCAAAACAAAGCGATATACTTTCTAAGAATGTAAAATTTATAAATAATGAATTAGCTAGCACTTTCTTTTGTGATACAATGAAAGTAATGCTTTCCGGTGGTGTGCCGCCACACGAATTAGAAAATCTTATTGATGCAGAAATTGGAACACTTGAAGCTGAAACAAAACCAGCGATAAATGCTATTACCAAAATGGGTGATGCATTCCCTGGACTTGGAATAGTAGCCGCAGTTTTAGGCATCATTATTACAATGGGCTCTATTGATGAAGGTGCTGCTGTAGTTGGTCATCACGTTGCTGCAGCATTAGTTGGAACATTTCTTGGTGTACTAATCGCGTATGGATTCGTTGGTCCACTTGCCTCAAATCTTGAAGTAGGACTTGAAGAGAAAATGCGATACCTTGAAACTATTAAAGCATGTGTTGTAGCTTATGCAAAAGGTAATCCTCCAATCATTGCAGTAGAAATGGCACGAAGAACAATATTTTCTGAAGAACGCCCAACCTTTGGTGAACTTGAAAATTACATGAGAGGAAAAACTGAATAAATGAAGGGCGGGGAAGAAAATTTAATAGTTGTAAAGAAGATTCATAAGCACGGTGGGCATCACGGTGGTGCCTGGAAAGTTGCTTATGCAGATTTTGTTACAGCAATGATGGCTCTTTTTATTGTGTTATGGATTTTAGGACAGGATGAAGAAGTAAAACAAAGTGTAGCCGGATACTTTAAAGATCCGGTTGGATTTTCTGAAAAGATGAAAGCTATATCTATAATGGATGGCGGAATTTCACTGCCTACAGATAGTGCACAAGCTGTTATCGAAAAAATAAAAGAAAGAGAAAGCGAAGTTGAAAGATTAAAAGCAATGAAGGATTCAATCATTAGCAATTTATCTTGTAACGGTGAGTTTAAAAATTTACTTGATCAGGTAAAGATGGAAATTGTAAATGAAGGATTACGAATTGAAATGATGGAATCTAATGACGATGTGTTTTTTGAAATAGGAACTTCAGAACTTAGACCGGAAGCTCAAAAGTTACTTGGTGAAATCGGGAAAAATTTAACAGCTATTACAAATAAAATTATTATTGAAGGTCATACTGATGCAAGACCTTATTCCAATACAGGCGGCGGGTATACAAATTTTGAGCTTAGCGTAGATAGAGCAAATTCATCAAGAAGAGTAATGGTTTCCGGCGGACTTGAATCCGGCCGAATTGATGAAGTTAGAGGTTATGCAGATACACGGCTGCTGGATAAAAATGATCCGTTTAATTTAGTTAACAGAAGAATTAGTATTATAATTAAATTTGCAACAGAGACACCTAAATGAAAAAAATTCTAGTTATAGAAGATGATTTAATTACTCAACAGTTCTATGCAATGTTCTTTAAAAAAAGAGGATTTGATAGTATAATTACAGATAACGGTGATAAAGTTTTTGAAACTCTTGCCAGTGAAAATGTTGGCGTAATACTTATGGATATAAACTTAAGTAATACGTATTTTAACGGTGAAAAAATAGATGGAATTAAATTATCACAATTAATAAAAGCTAATACAGATTATAATAATATTCCATTAGTTTTGGTTACTGCTTCTTCGCTATCAAGCCAGATAAAAAAATTTCTTACTGATACAAAAGCTGAAGACATAGTTACTAAACCTATTTTAGATTATAATCGCTTTGTAAATAAAATTAACTATTATATAGCAAGTTGATAGAAAAAGATAAAATACTTGTTGTTGAAGATGAGCGTGATACACGATTCATTCTTGAAAAATTACTTACAAAAAATAACTTTGAAGTAATTACTGCTAACAACGGACAGGAAGCTCTTAAACTGCTAGAAACTTACACACCAAAAGTTATACTTGCTGATTGGACTATGCCGATTATGGATGGTCTCCAATTGTGTAACCATATTAAAAGTAGTGAAAAGCTTAAGCTTATATATTACATTATACTTACTGCAAGAACTTCACTAAGAGATCGTGTTACAGGTTTGGATGTTGGCGCTGATGATTTTTTAATGAAACCAATTGAAAACCAGGAGCTTATTGCTAGAATAAAATCAGGCATAAGAATTTTTAATCTTCAAAAAGAACTTAAAGCTATCGAACATTCCAAAGCCGTTGTTGAACTTGCTTGTACAATAGGACATAAAATTAATAATCCATTAAGCAGTCTTAAAATTGCAATGGATAATTTACAAGAAACCTTACCTGTTGAATCTTCAGAAAATACTGAAGAAGATTTTTTGATTATACAGCAAGCTATTGAACGGATCCAAACATTTGTTCATCAACTTACCCACTTAGAAAATCCTGAAATCATTAATTATACAGACGAAAGTAAGATGATCAAGTTCGACTGATTTTAGATTTTCTTCCCACTAAATATTTTCTCTTTTTTTTCGATAATAGGTTGGAGAACTGGGAAAATGTTAAAAAAAATCGAAAATATTGCAGCTTCTGCTGAGTTTAAAAACAATACTCGTTTTACAGGAGAAATACATCCTTTACCTGTGATTTCTGGGGGGAAACAAGGTGTTTCAGATTCTCTTAGCTTCTCATCCGCTTTTAGATATTTATCCCAATTAAAATGGCAACTTAAATCACTAACACATTTAGAAAACGATGAGTTTTTACTTGAGTTTATTGTAGATAATCTAACCTTTAATACAAAAATCAGTGTTTATGATTCCATATCATCCAATATAAATTACAAGATATCTAATGATGGTTTATTAAACACTGCAGAACATAAATATCAAATATTAATTTCATTTGATTTTGATCCTGAAGTTTATTCAGAACCATTGCTTGAATCTTCAACCGGGTATTTAACTCGTTTGTTTGAAAAGTTTGCTTTGTATGATAGCATACTTTTAAAAAATTCTAACAACTCAGAAGTAAATTCCTTTTTTGTAGATGGAACAGAAAGTAAACTAAACTACGAGTTATCGCTTATCCATAGAAATTTGATTTTCTTTGTTGAAAAAGTTTCTGGCGAAATTCTTTCAAGCAGTTTAAGAGTTAAACCAGTTATCCTGGGCGAAGAAAAACAAATTAAAATATTGCAGATTAATGTTAAGCTTTAACGAAATTTTACAGCAAGAAATTACTGTGGATTATGATGACATAATACCCATTAATGCTACATGCGAATGTAAACCTATACTTGTTGTGAACAGAAACAATACAATTGTTTATTCTAATCAATCAGCGCAAATTGCATTTGGACTAAACAATATTTCAACCATCTCTTCGCTTCAAACAGATGTTAATTTTTCGACTTTGCTTACTGATTTTTCTGAAAGTAGTTATTCAAACATCAGTATTAGTATTCATATCAAAAATTTATCAGAGTCATCTTTTGGTGAGTATGATGCCGAGATTGAAAAGATTGAACTGGATAACACACAATATCTTTTTATTGTTTTTCATCACACAGCAAAAGAAATGATTCTTGAAAACAGGATTAATTCTATTCACGCTGCTATAGAGTTTGCAAACTTGCCTGTAATGACAATTGATGCAAGTGGTAAAATAGCATTCCTTTCTAAATCGATGGAAAATATTCTTGGGTTTACAATTGATGAATTATATGAAAAGTTCTTTTGTGTTCCTTTAGAAAACTTTTTATCAAAAGCTGATTTATTAACTGCTGAACGCGCATTTTTCTTAAAACAAAGCTGGGTAAAAATTATTTCGTTAAAAGATAAAGGCAAAACACTTTTTAAGGAATTACAGCTTACTCCATTTTCAAACACAGGCGCAGTTGAAAATGCGTTTATGTTAATTGCACACGATATAACTGATTATCTTCAAAAAAATATTATTGTTAAGGAATCAGAGAACAAGTTAAAATCAATAATAAATAATATTCGTGATCCATTATTTATCCTTAGAAGAAGTAAGGATAAACTATTATTTGAGGCGGGTAATAATAGTTTTTTTAGAGTTTTTGATCTTGATAAGGCTAAGCTGATTAACAACGATACAAAGCTTGTTTTTACAAGTGAGCTTTTAAAACTTGTTCTAAAAAACTGCGAGCTTCTGTTAAATAATTCTATGCCGTTTGTGGAGTTTAAGTCAAAGTATAATCTTGTTTATTACAAATGTAAGATTTCTTTAATGGATATCAGCTCAGAAGAAGAATCTTATGTAATGATAAACTTTAATAACATAACGGACCAGGAAAATTATCAAGTAAAGATGACAGCAGCTTATGATAAAGAAGTTCAGTTAAATAAACTTAAAACTTCATTTATCGAAAATATGTCGCATGAAATTAGAACTCCATTTAATGCGATATCTGGCTATGCAGAAATTTTAGAAGAAAGCATAAAAACAAATGACTACAAAACAATTTCTGAACTTGTAATATTAGTTAAGGATGTTTTATCAAGAGTTTCACATTTGTTTGATCACATAATTGATATGTCTGAAATTGAATCTGATGAATTAACATTTAATTATGTTTATCTAAACTGTAACCAGGTTGTCAAATCTGTTTATAAAAAACTTTTAACACGCGCAGAGCAAAAAGGAATCCAAATATCTATCGAACTTTCGGAAGAGGAAACCTTAATTAAAACTGATTGGATGAAACTGGAAAAAATTGTTTTTGCTATTGTAGAAAATGCAATCAAGTATACTATTAAAGGAAAAGTTGTAATAAGAACTTTTATCTTTAATCAATACGCATACATTTCAATCACTGATACTGGCGATGGAATGAACGAAGAAGATATAAAATATTTACTTGAACCTTTTTCGCAAGAAGAGCAAGGTTATACAAGAAAATATCAAGGTGCTGGTTTGGGGTTAGCAATTGCTAGCAAACTTACAAAAATGATGGGCGGATTATTTGAAATTGTAAGTCGTAAAAAAACAGGAACAAAAGTAACTTTAATTTTCCCAGTCGTTAAAATCCAAAACTGAGTTGACTTTAATAGGTTGAAAACAACAATAAATTGGTGCACAATATTGGCCACTCGTATTTATTTAAGCAATTGCAATATCAATTTTGGATAAACATTTGTTTTAATCTTCAAATAATGGTTTTTTAGCGTCAATTTTTACAGTATTTACAAAATCATTTTGAGAATTTATTTAATCCTTTGGTGGCATCTTAGTTGTTTATTGTTAACCGGTTATTCTGGAATTGTACGGTGCATTAAATAACCATTGCACTTTTTTTGAGGTCATTTGGAAACTGGAAGCATGCTTATATTGAAAAATTTGACTTAATAAACAGATGCAATCAACTGAAAATTTAATAAAAGAAGAAAACATTTCTTCCAGCTTTCACGCAAGTCCTCATTTTGCTTTTTATAGGATTTCGCAAACTGGGATGCCTGTTTATACAAACCAAACATTTTTAAGAATGTTAGGTTTTAATTCTTTTGATGAATTGATTAGAGTTTATGAATATGAAGAATCATTCCGCGAAAACTTTTCTGCAGATAAATATCAACAGCATTTCTTAAAAATTAATAATACCGAAGGTGTGGAATCACGCTGGAAAAATAAACACGGCAGAGCAGTTTATGTAGTTGAGTACGTTCAAAAATGTTATGATATTGTTGACGGATCTGTTTACTATGATTGTATTGCTGAAGATGTAACTGAAAAGAAAATTGTTGATGAGCTTATAAGCGATGTAATTGGCAGAGATTATGCAATTATAAAAGCTTTACCGGATGTTTTATTTATTCTTTCTGATGATGGTAAGTTTACTGATGTAAAAACAGGAAACAATTCTGAATTTCCTATTTCTCCATCTTTTATTATTGGAAAAAATGTTTGGGATATTTTTCCTCACTTAATTGCAGAGCAGCTTCATCAATCTGTAAAAGAAGCTTATTTAACAGGACAATTAAGAACTTATGATTTTAAAATGCAGCAACATAATACAGAAAAACATTATGAAGCAAGAATAGTTAAAAGTCATAAAAACGAAGTGTTAATGTTATTGCGCGATGTTACAAATCAAAAACAAAATGAAACTCAAATCTTAAAAATTGCTGAAGATCTAAAACAGATTAATGATACAAAAGATAAATTTGTTTCAATTATTGCGCATGATGTTAGAACACCAATTGTAGCGCTTATTGGTTATGCAGAAATTTTATCAAATGATATTGAAGAATTACAAAAAGCAGAGATTAAAGAATTTGCATCCAGTATTGTTGATATTTCTAAACAAACAATCGGGTTGCTTACAAATCTTTTGGAGTGGAGTAGATTGCAAACCGGAAGGATTGAATTCCATCCAACAACAGTTAATGCATTTAACATTGCAGAAAATACACTCGCATTGTTAACATCAAACGCTGAGCAAAAAAACATTTCAATCGTAAATAAACTTGGTAAAGAAACAACTGTTTTTGCTGATGAAAATATGATGCAATCAATTTTTAATAATCTTGTTACCAACGCAATAAAGTTTACAAACAAAAACGGACAAATTGTTGTAACATCATCTCGCTTACAAGATATGGTTCGTTTTTCTGTAAAAGATAATGGTGTTGGTATGGATGAAGCTCAAAAAGCAATGTTGTTTGAAATGAACAAAAGTTTTACAACTCCAGGCACAACAAATGAAAAAGGATCTGGATTGGGAATGATACTTTGTAAAGATTTTATCGAAAAACATGGCGGAGAAATTTGGGTGGAAAGTAACTCTGGTTTTGGTTCAGAGTTTTTCTTTACGATTCCTGCCGCAGTAAAAGAAAATAACAATAGCACAAGCAAATAATGCGTTATTTGTTAATGTGGAAAATTTTTCCTGAATAAACGATTCATTACAGCGAAATTTAGATTTTCTGTAAAGACAAACTGCAGTTAACCTTTACTTCAGATAAAAAATCCCTTCAAAATTGAGTAATAATAAACCTTTTATTTGCTTTGACTATTCATAGACTTTGAATTTTGTAATCTACATTTTATTTAATCTTGGCACAAAAGTAGCAATTAACACATAGTTAATAGTATCTGTGTTCTAAAATTTTAATATCAGGGTCTATGGATTCCTCAAATATTTCAATAAATGTAAGTGATAAATCGAAAGCTTCAACAATTTCTGTTAATGCAAAGTTGGTTAAAGAAGCCTTAAAAGAAGGTGAACTAAGTTATCGCAATCTTTTTAATACGATTGAAGATTCAATTTACATTCAGGATGAAAACAATGAATTTGTTGATGTAAACACCGGTGCAACATTAATGCACGGTTATACTCGCGAAGAACTTTTAGGTAAAAATCTTCAGTTTCTTTCAGCTGAAGGTAAAAACAATTTCGTAGATATTAAGGAAAAAATTCTTTTGGCTTTTGGCGGCAAACCGCAAAGTTTCGAGTTTTGCAGCAGCAAAAAAAATAGAGAAAATTTTATTCAGGATATAAAACTTTACAAAGGAATTTACTTTGGTAAAGATGTACTTATAGTTTATGCGCGCGATATCACAAAGCGTAAACAAGCCGAAGAAAAAATTCAAACGGCACTTTCAGAAAAAAACGTACTTCTCAGAGAAGTTCATCATCGAGTTAAAAATAATTTGCAAGCAATGATTTACTTAATTGAAATGCAAATTGAAAAACTTGATGATATAAAAGTTCAAACATTTTTAAGAGAACTGCAGGAACAAGCAAGAACGATGTCGCTTGTTTATGAACAGCTTTATCAATCAGATTATCTTGCAGAAGTTGATATGGATGGTTACTTAAACAACTTAACAACAAATGTTATACAAACATTTGGTGCTGGTAAAGAAATAAGTGTAAAAGTTGATGCAGAAAATGTTTTACTTGATGTTGAAACTGCAATGCCAATCGGGCTTATAATTAATGAATTGTTAACTAATTCACTTAAGTACGCTTTTAATGCAAGCCTGCAAAATCCGCCATCAATCTACATTTCACTTTTAAAAGAAAACAACATAATTGAAATTATTGTTGCAGATAATGGTGCGGGCTTACCTTTAGATTTTGATTGGGAGAATGCTGAAACACTTGGATTAAAACTTGTAAACTTTTGGGTTAAGTATCAATTGGCCGGAAAAATTCAGTTAATAAATAAGAATGGTGCAAAGTTTTTAATCAGTTTTAGGTATGAAGAAAAACAATAACCAAAATAGAATTTTAATTGTAGAAGATGATGCGATTGTAGCTTCACAATTGCAGCGTACTATTATTAAAATGGGTTATCTTTCTGTTGGGCCTGTTCCAACCGGTGCTGAAGCGATTGAACTTGCTTTAAAAGAATATCCTGATGCTATTTTAATGGATATAAAACTTAAAGGTGAACTTACCGGAATTGATGCTGCTGAAAAAATTCATGAAGAATCTGAAATACCGGTAATTTATTTAACTGCTTATGCAGATCATGAAACGATTGAGAGAAGCAAGGACAGCCATACTTATGGATTTTTAACAAAACCTGTTAGAGATAACGAATTAGGTGCGATGATTGAAACTGCAATCTACAAATCTACCACAGATAAATCTTTAGCATATTTAAATCAACTTTTACGTGCTGTTAGGAATATTGATAAACTTGTTACTCGTGAAAGTGTACCAGAAAAATTATTGTCCGAAGCGTGTGAAATTCTTGTAAACTCTAAAGATTACATTGTAACCTGGATAAGCAATGAAAACGATCCTTCATCAAACCCAATGGTTTTTTCTGAAAAGTTTAGCAAATCATTTAAAGGCGGAATTCAAAATCATTTTATAAAACAAAAGATTCAAAATATTTTATCTGTAGAAATTCCGCGCAACAAACCTCTTGTTTTACGTGAAGAAGAATGTTCTGATTTCTTTGGCAAAATTTTTCAAGAACATGAATTAAATAATCTTTCGTGCTTAATTGCACCAATGGTTTATCGAGAAAAATTTTATGGTTATCTAACAATATTTTCAAATAGCCGTTTTACTTTTGATGCCGAAGAAACAGAGCTGCTGCAAACCTTGGCCGATGATTTAGCATTTGCTTTAAAAAGTATTGAAGCAGAAAAAGAAAGAATTTTAGCTGAGCAAGCGTTAGCTGAAAGGGAGTCTTACTTTAGAACTTTACTTCATAGCATGCATGAAGACATTATTGTTATTGATAAAGATTATACGATTACAGATGCAAACAATTCAGTACTTAAAACCACTGGCTTTTTAACAAAAGATATTATTGGTAAAAAGTGTCATCAAGTTTCGCACAACTCAAATGTTCCCTGTTGTGATAATGGCGAAACTTGTGAGTTACAAAATGTATTTGAAAAAGGAATTGCAAAACTTGTTCGTCATATTCATCAGCAGAGCGATGGTACTCCTGTTTATGTGGATGTCCTATTTTCACCGTTAAAAGATGAAACAGGAAAAGTTACAAAGGTAATTGAATCAATACATAACGTAACTGATTTGCTTTCTACACAACAAGCTCTTACAGAAAGTGAAGAGCGAATTAAACAGATTGCTGATAATATTGATATTGTTTTGTTTACATTAATTAGTAATAAGTTTGGTGAAAAGTTAACATATCTAAGCCCGGCTTTTGATAGAGTCTGGGGAATAAATCATAACGCTGTATTGGATAATATGTCTTTATGGATAGATTCGATTTATCCTAAAGACAAGAAAAATTTATTTGAAGCAATAAGAGCAGCTAAATCTCAACCTAATTTTGTTGGTAGAATTGAATACAGAATTGTTAGACCTGATGGCAACACAAGATGGATAAGCTCTAGCATTAAAAGTGTAAATGCCGTGTTTAGCAGACAACCTAACATAATTGGCATTGCTGAAGATATAACAGAAAGAATTTTAACTGAAAATAAACTTAAACGTTCTGAACAGGCATATAAAAGTCTTTTTGATAATGCGCAAAACCCAATTTTAATTATTGAACCTGAACGAGGTGTAATATTAAATATAAACTTAAAAGCTTGCGAAGCTTATGGTTATGATAAATCTGATTTAATTGGTAAAACCTTTTACGAATTATGCACAGATGAAAAATTAATTTTTGAAAAAATTAATAATGCAGCAGGTAATAGTGAAGTTCCAACATTTGAAATTGAAGCAATCAAAAAAGATAAATCAATTGTTTACTTTGAAGTTAATTTATCTCAAACAGACTATTTAGGACATAAAGCTGTTATCTCTATTAATAATGATATAACTTTTAGAAAACATGCAGAAAAAGAATTAAGATTTTTATCAGAGATTGTTAAACAAAGTCCTGTTTCAGTTTTACTTTCCGATATTAATAATAAAGTTGAGTATGTAAATCCAAGATACACGGAATTAACTGGCACGCACTTTAAAGATATTGTTGGAAAAGAAGTTACACCATTAACGCCAGCAGATAACCAGAATATAAATGAAATCTGGAGTGTTGTAAAAAGTGGTGATGTTTGGAACGGTGAAATGATGAAATCAAAAAATAACAGAGATCCGTACTGGACAGCACTTTCAATTTCACCAATAAAAGATAATGATGGAAAGATTGGTCATTATCTTTCCATCGAACAGGATATCACTCAACAAAAAGAACTTGAGATTGAACTTAAGTTAGCACTTACAAAAGCAAACGAAATAAATGTTTTTAAAACTCATCTTTTAGGAAATCTAAATCACGAAATTAGAACTCCAATGAATTCTATAATTGGGTTTGCTCAAATAATGGTTGAAGAAGCTGATGATGATGATATTGTTGAGATGTCCAATAAGATTGTAAAATCAAGCCATAGATTATTAAACACTTTAAATTCTATTATAGAATTATCCGATCTTGAATCGCAAAGAATTAAAGTACACGAAACAGATATTAATATTCCACATTTTGTAAGATATCTTGATTACAGCTACAGAAGCATTGCAAGTGAAAAAAATCTTAAACTTGAAATTGAGTTAGAAAAAGAAGATTTGATTATAAAATCTGATGAAAAACTTTTGGAACAGGTTTTAAGAAATCTAATTGATAATGCAATTAAATATACTGAGCAAGGTAATATAATAATTGGCGCTTCAGAAGTTACAGATAATAATTTAAATCATTATTGCGCATTAAGTGTAAAAGATAGTGGAATCGGAATACCAGAAAAAAATCGTAATATAATTTTTGATGCATTTAGACAATTGAGCGAAGGTGTTACAAGAAGATATGAAGGTACCGGACTTGGATTAACTATCGCACAAAAAATGATTTTGCTACTTGGCGGTAAGCTTGAAGTTAAGAGTGATATAGGTGAAGGTTCAACTTTTACGGTTTTAATTCCAATGCCAGTAACGCAAATTGTTCAAGAAGTTATAAGCGAACCTGAAGTTGTTACTGAATCTAAAGAAGCAATTTTATCAAATAACAAACCAAACATTTTAATAGTAGAAGATTATTTGATGAATGTTGATATAATGAAATATTTTCTTAACGATATTGCAAGAATGAACAATACAACTAATTATGAAGAGACAATGGTTGCCGTGAGTAATGATAAGTATGACTTAATACTTATGGATATTAACCTTAAAGATAGTATTGGCGGTATTGAATTGATGAAAGAATTAAGAAAGTTAGACAGTTATAAACAAATTCCAATAATTGCTATAACAGGTTATACATCCTCTATTGATCAAGATACATTTATGAGAGAAGGTTTTACTGGTTTTCTTGCAAAACCTTTTAATCAAAAACAGCTTAGAGACATAATAATTAGACATTTAAGTTAATTTTAGCTTTAATCCTTTCCCAAACAATAAAGTTTCCCTCATTTAATTCGATAATTAGGTGTGCATCTTTACCGCTTTGCAGCGATTTAATGTACGTTAATAAACCATGTAATATTAATTAGTTATTGATCCGATTTTTTCTAGTATAACAAATGGGGTTTTGTAAACGATATGTTTCATAAAATAAAAAACAGACTTTTATTACTTATAGCATTTATACTATTTGTTTTTGCAAGTGTATTATTATTTAAAATTGTTACTGAAAAAACTTTTTTAAAATCTATTTGTGATGATGAAAAATTATCTTTTCAAAATTCATTAGCAATTCAACTCAATAATACAAATGCAAATCTTATAGAAGATAGCAAGCCTGATGTACAACCGATAATTAAAATTGATAGAAACTTTGATGATGTAAGTGTAATTGTAACTAAAACTTTTGTTGAAAAATTTAGTAAAGATTTTTTAAACCAGATTTCCGGTGAGAATAAAGTAACAATCAATTCAATACCAAATGATGATGAAAAGAAAATAAAATTAGAACTGGATAAAAATCCATTTGTTGCTTTTGCATTTATCAAAATATATGATGAAGAAAAGAATGTTTATAAAGTTTTGTTCGTTCAAAAAGAATCCAAATTATTAAAGCAGAGATTTGATTCGATCAATAAAGAGAATACAATTTTAATTATTGTGTTTATTCTATTTGCTCTAAGCATATTTGTCGCATTGTATTCCCAGGTAGTAAATCCAATCACTACTGTAATATCCAGCTTTGTATTAAAAACACCTGAAAAATTAAATTCCCTTAAAAACACAAAAAGTGAGTTTGGAGTTTTTGCAAATCTTATAAAAGATTTTTTCGATCAACAAAAAACTCTTGAAGAAGAAGTTAAAGTAAGAAAGATTACTCAAGAAGAATTAGAAACATTAAATGACGAATTAGAAAAAAGAGTTACCGATAGAACAGAAGAATTGGCTGTAACAAATTTAGAATTACAAAAAGAACGCGATCAAACAAAACAGTATTTAGATATTGCCGGAACAGTAATCGCAATACTTGATAATGATGGTTACATAGAACTTATTAATAAAAAAGGTGATGAGACATTAGGCTATCAAGCTGGTGAGTTGATTGGCAAGAACTGGTATAAAACCTGTGTACATCCAAAAGATCAGGCCCAGTATATAAAGTTACATAATGATATTGTTTATGGTAAAGTTGAACCCAACCAAATAGTTATTGGCAATGTTCTTACCAAAGGAAAAGAAGTACGAACATTTATCTTTCATAAAACATTTTTTAATGATAATGATGGTCGATCTTCTGGCGTTTTATTTTCTGCAGAAGATATTACTGAGCTAAAGTTAAAAGAAAAAGAATTAATTGAATCAAAAGAAAAAGCAGATGAATCGAATCGATTAAAATCGACATTTCTCGCAAATATGAGTCACGAACTCCGAACGCCAATGATAGGAATATTAGGCTACTCTGATTTATTGATAAGTGAATTAAAAGAAGATAGACATAAGAAAATGGCAACCGCAATTCACGATAGCGGGCAAAGGCTTATTGATACACTTAACTTAATTTTAGATTTATCTCGCTTAGAAGCCAACAAACATAATATTGATTATCAAATTGTAAATCTTAATGCACTCGTAAAAAATGTTACATTTCATTTTGAAGCTGCGGCAAGTAAGAAAAAATTATTTTTACGTACAACAATCCCAACTTATGATATTGTTGCTCGCACTGATCCAAGAATGATAAGAGATGTAATGAATAATCTAATTAACAACGCAATAAAATTTACAAACGCTGGTGGGGTTTTTATTTCACTTGAAGCATTTCATAAAAACTTTATTGTAACTATTAAGGATACAGGAATTGGGATTCCGCATAAAAGTATAAATCTTATCTTTGAAGAATTTAGACAAGTATCAGAAGGATTAGGAAGAGGATTTCAGGGGACAGGACTTGGGTTAACAATCTGTAAAAAATATGTGGAACTTTTAGGTGGACAAATTTCGGTAAAAAGCGAACCAGAAAATGGATCAGAGTTTTCATTTCAGATTCCATTATTTACAGAAGATAATTTAATTGATGAACAGGATCGATTAAAAAAAGAAATTAATGATGAAGTTGATGATTTTGATGTTGACTTAACCAAAGAAATTGTTTCAATAAAACATAAATTATTGATTGTTGAAGATGATTCAACATCACGCGATATAATTTATTTATTCTTAAAAAATTATTACGATGTTCACTTTGCTGAAAATGGCGAACAGGCTTTAGAATTAGCAAATGCAAATCAGTTTGATTGTATTTTAATGGATATAAATTTAGGTTCAGGTATAACAGGTATTGAAGTAAAAGATTTGATGAGAAAAATAGAAGGTTATGAACGAATACCAATTATTGCTGCCACAGCATTTGCAATGTTAGGGGATAAAGAAAAATTTCTTGCCAGTGGATTTGACTACTATTTATCCAAACCTTACTTAAAACCACAACTATTAAAAGTTATTAGCGATATTTTAAAGTAAAAATATTATTTCTGTTTTATAAAAACCTATCAATTAATTTTTATATTATTTTATAGACAACTCTTGACAATATAGAATTTTAGATATAATTTAAAACTACAATGTAAACGTTTACATTGTGCTTTTATCAATTATCTTATTAATTTTTATAGGAGAGTGCTATGAAACATTTGCTATTTGTTTCGTTATTCCTTCTTTCAACATCTTTGTACGCTCAAGATGCTATTGATTTTGAAACAGTTGGAAATACTTGGACCTGGGAATATTTTTTCTGCAGGAACCGGTGGATATGATACCGTTGTTGCAAACCCTAGCGTTGGTGGATTAAACACATCAGCTAATTGTGCTAAACTTGTTGTTGGTGCTAATGGAGATCCTTGGGCAGGAGTTTGGTGCTCTGATTTTCCTGATTTAACATTAACCGCTGATAACTGTTATATTAGAGTTTTGGTTTATAAAGATGTTATTTCAGACTTCAATCTAAAATTAGAACCACCAAACGTTGATCACAATGTTGCAAACACAGTAATAAATCAATGGGAAGAATTAACGTTTGATTATTCTTCTGACATCGGTACAACTTCTGCTACATTAACAATTATTCCAGAGTACTCTCCAATACCAAGAACATATGGAAGCACGAGTTATTATGATTATATCAGATTTACAGGAGTAGTCCCAGTTGAATTAACCTCATTTACAGGTTCATTTGTTGGTAACAACGTACAATTAAAATGGGCAACTGCTACAGAATTAAATAACAGCGGATTTGAAATTCAAAGAAGCGTTAATGGTTCTGCTTTTGCTACAGTTGGTTTTGTTCAAGGTAACGGAACAACAACAGAACAAAAACAATATACCTTTGTTGATAATACTGTTACTACAAGAACTGGTTATGCATACAGACTAAAACAAATTGATTTTAATGGTACTTTTGAATATTCATCAGTAGTAAACGTTGGACTTACTTTACCTACAGAATTTGTTTTAGACCAAAATTATCCAAACCCATTTAACCCATCTACAAAAATATCTTATGCAGTGCCTGTTAAATCTGAAGTTACTTTAGAAGTTTACAATTTAATCGGCCAAAAGATGATGACCTTAGCACAAGGTACAGTTGATGCTGGAACACATACTGAAATCTTTAATGCTTCAAATATGTCTTCTGGAATCTATTTAGTTAAACTTGTTGCAGTTGGTGAAAACGGTGCTCAGTTTACATCAAGTAAAAAAATGACATTACTTAAATAGTCCTTGTTTTACTAAGAGGCTGTTGAAAGACAGCCTCTTTTTATTTTTACAGTGAAATAATATTAGGCAAACTTTCCCCATCTTTTTATTGAAGTAAACTATATGCGAAAGCTATTAATCATAATACTCTGGATTACCATTTTTGGTAAACTAAGCTATACACAAGACTATTTATTTTTTACAAATAGTGATAATCCTAATTATTATGATCCAAGTTATTTATATAGCAATACACCAAGTACTTTATTAAAAATTAACTCAGTTAAATTTCCCGTAAGTGTTGATACTTTTTATAGTTCTACAAATGCATTAAAACTTCAGTGGAAATCTATGACTGGTGGAGACTGGGGCTCAGCAATTGCAGCACCAGGATGGCCAGGCAGAGATTTTACAATGATGGATTCTATTTCAATTTGGGTTTATTCTGCACAAACTATTGATTCACTTTCGTTACCAAAAATTTATCTTGAAGACTTATCAAACCAAAAAACCGCAAAAATAAATATTTCAGATTTTCAAGGTGATATTAATCCTGGTGAATGGACAAATATAAAAATTCCGGTAAGTGTTTTTATTGCAAACCCCGGCAGTGCTGATCTTACAAGAATAAAGGTAATATACTTTGGACAAGGTGTAAGTGATGCAACTTTGCATACTATGTTTGTTGATGATGTAAAAGTAACTGGGAATTTTAATCCGAATTTATACAAACATATTGTTGTTCTTGGTTCATCAACTGCTGCTGGTACAGGAACAACCAATCCTGATAGTGCTTGGGTAAATAGATTTAGAAATTATTTTGTTGCTCAAGATTCATCATTTAGAGTAATAAATTTGGCAGTTGGAGGATATACAACATATCACATTATGCCAACTGGATTTGTTCCAATTAATGGTCGTCCAAACCCAAGTGTAAATAATAACATTACCTATGCTTTAACTTACAATCCTGTTGCTGTGCTTATAAATATGCCTTCAAACGATGCTGCAAATAGTTTTCCAATGATCGAACAAATTGCAAACTATGATACTCTTGTTAAAATATTAAATGAACAAAGCATCCCTTTTTGGATGAGTACAACACAACCAAGAAACTTTAGTAATCAGAGCCAGCTTAATTTACTTTTTGCAATGAGAGATTCTACTTATTCACGTTATACAAATAACGCAGTTGATTTTTGGACAAATTTAGCGCAAGCAAATGGTTGGATAAATCCAATATATAACTCAGGTGATGGAATACATCTAAACAATGCTGCTCATAGAATTTTATTTGAAAGAATGAAAGATGCAGTCACTCCTGATATACTATCTGTAGATTATAAAAATGATGTTAGTACAGCAGTAAGTTTTAAATTGAATAATAATTTTCCTAATCCATTTAATCCTTCCACAACAATTTCATTTTATACACAAAAAAGAGCAAAGGTTAAAGTGGATGTATTAAATGTTTTAGGTGAATTTGTGACAAATCTTTTATCTGCTGATTTAGAAAGCGGCGACCATTCAGTAAAATTTAATGCTGATGATTTGTCAAGTGGAGTTTATATCTGTAGAGTTTTAGTGGTTAATGCTGATAATGAGAATTACATAACAAGTAATAAAATGATGCTTGTTAAATAATTTCGTCATAAAATTGTTATCACATTTATCAGTTTAGAATAAATAAAATAAAATGACACCAACAATTAAACTAATAGCAAAAAAAGCTAATGTATCTATTGCTACTGTTTCCAGGGCTTTAAATAATGATACACGGGTTACATCTGAAACTCGGGAAAAAGTTATTAGAATTTCTGATGAGTTAAATTATAAACCTAATTTAATTGCGAGAAGCTTTGTTAAAAAAACATCAAACATAATTGGATTAATATTACCAGGTATTTCTGATGAGTTTTTTACAGATATTATCCGTGGTGTTGATGAAATAACTTATAAGAATGGTTATTTCACTATGGTTGCAAGTTCACACGGGCAAAGAGTGCTTTCCGATTCCTTATTAGCTTTATCTAATGCAGGTTTAGTTGGCGGAATAATTCTTCTTCTATCAAGTCTTACCGATGAAATAAAAAATATACTTAAAGAAATAAAAGTGCCTGTAATACTTATTAGCGGTGGTAAAGAAGAATATGGATTTGATACTGTAGCAATTGATAACTATCAAGGTGCTTTTAATGCCACAGAATATTTAATCAAAAAAAAGGGATTTAAAAATATTGCGCATATTACCGGCCCAGCTGAAAATGAAGATGCTTATTTAAGAAAGCGCGGATTTATTGATGCGTGTAAAAAAAATGGAGTTACAGTAAACAAATCTTTTATTGTTGATGGTGATTTTACAAAAGAATCTGGTTATAAAGCTTTTATCAAATTATACAGTTTAGCAGATAAACCTCAAGCAATATTTACAGCAAACGATATGATGGCTTTGGGATGTTATGAAGCTGCTGAGTATTTAAATTTGCAAATCCCTAAAGACATAGCCTTAGTTGGGTTTGATGATATATTTATATCTCAATACTTAAATCCTGGATTAACAACAGTACGCGTGCAAATTGAAGAAGTTGGAAGAGCAGCAGCAATGCTTTTAGTTGATAAACTTAATGGTACCAATGGAAAAATTCATCCATTGGTTAAAATATCTACCGATTTAATAGTTAGAAATTCTTGTTAAACTTAAATTATTTGGAATATTAAATGGAACTGTTTTCTACAAAGTACGGACACTTTTCTTCTGATGGAAATGAATATATAATTACTAATCACAGAACTCCTAAACCCTGGGTTAACGTTATATCAAATGGTAAATATGGTTTAGTTGTTTCTCAAAACGGTGGCGGATTTAGCTGGGATACTCACTCAGAGTTTAACAGATTGAATCGATGGCACCAGGATTTAGTGCAGGATAATTGGGGAAAATATTTTTACTTCAAAGATAATCAAACCGGTGATGTTTGGTCACCTACCTGGATGCCAGTAAAGACCGAACTTGATTCTTACAAAGTTGTTTATGGATTTGGTTACTCAAAATTTATTTCTGAATATAAAGGTCTTAAAGTAACATTAACAGTTTTTGTTCCTGTTGGTGATGATCTTGAAATCTGGAGTTTTAAGATTGAAAATAAATCTGCACAAAAAAAATCTTTATCAATCTTTACATATTTTGAATGGTGTTTAGGTTCTTCTGCAGATCACCATCGTGAATTTCACAAAACATTTTTAGAAACACATTTTGATTCTAAACTTAACTGTATGACCGCAACAAAAAGATTGTGGGAAATTCCACTTGGTGATAGAGGCCACTGGAATATAGAATATCCTTATTTAGGATTTATTGCGTGTTCAAATAAAATTGCTGATTATGATGGAGATAAAGATACTTTTGTTGGTCAGTATGGATCATTACAAAATCCGGCCGGCTTAAATGCAAAAAGTTTAAGTAAAAAATTAGGTAAATGGAATGACTCAATTGGAACAGTTAAAACAAATATTGAAATCAAACCAAATGAAACGAAACATTTAAACTTTTTTCTTGGCATTAAAGAAAATAAAAATGCAATTGCCGCTACATTAAAAAAATTCTCTACACAAAAAAATATTGATTCAGCTTTAGTTGATCTAAAATTATTCTGGCAAAAAATGTTTAATACATTGGTGATTGATACACCAGATAAAGCAATGAATCTTTTAGTTAACAAGTGGCTTCGTTATCAAGCAATTGCTGGCAGACTTTGGGGTAGAACAGCTTATTATCAACAAAGTGGGGCACTTGGATTTAGAGATCAGTTACAAGACAGTTTAGTTTTTCTTCCAATCGATCCGAAGAAAACTGAAAATCAAATTCGTTTACATGCAAAACATCAATTTGAAGATGGAACTGTGCTTCATTGGTGGCATCCAATTTCTGATACAGGATTGCCAACTAAAATGACAGATGATTTATTGTGGCTTCCTTTTGTTATTATGAACTACATTGATGAAACTGCAGATTATAAAATCCTTTCTATAAAAGAACCTTACTACGATAATAAAAATAAAAAAGACACATTGTTTGATCACTCAGTTGCTGCAATAGAAAAAGTGTTAACAAGAATTAGCAAGCGCGGTTTAACCTTAATTGGTGCGGGTGATTGGAATGATGGACTTAGTGCAGTTGGGTTAGATTTTAAAGGTGAATCAATTTGGTTAACAGAATTTTTCTATTTAATACTAACTCGTTTTGCAGAACTATCTAAAGAAACTGGCAAAGATAATCTTTATAAAAAGTATTCTAAAAAAGCTGCTGATCTTAAAAAAGCCTTTGATAAATATGCATGGGATGGAGAATGGTACTGGCGAGCAACCAAAGACGATGGTAAAAAAGTTGGAAGTAAATCTTCACCAGAAGGTAAGATTTATCTTAACGCTCAAACCTGGTCTGTTATAAGTGGAATTGCTGATACATCTAAGCAGAATAAAGCAATGGATGCTGTATCAAAACATCTTTTAAAAAATAATGGATGTTTGTTATTAAGTCCTGCTTACACAAAACCAGATCAAATGATTGGTTATCTGTCTCGTTATGCCCCGGGCAGAAGAGAAAATGGTGGAGTTTACACTCATGCTGCAACCTGGGCAATCTGGGCATACTCACAACTAAAACAAAAAGATCTTGCATACAAAGCGTTTAAAAACTTATGTCCAATTTATAGTGGATTGAACCCTGATAAATATGTAGCCGAACCATATGTTACACCTGGAAATATTGATGGACCGGATTCACCAAATTATGGAATGGGCGGCTGGACTTGGTATACAGGCTCTGCATCATGGTATCAAAAAGTAATAGTTGATTGGATACTTGGAATACGTGCTACAAAAAAAGGATTACTAATTGATCCTTGCATTCCAAATGATTGGAAAGAATTTTCGGTTAAAAGATTGTTTAGAGGTACTATTTATAATATTAAGGTATTTAGAAAATCATCAAAATACTCTAATGTTTATATGCAGATTAATGGTAAAAGAACAGAAACAAATTTAATTCCAGCATCAAAGAAACAATCTATTGATGTGGAAGTATTTATTTAGAAATTAGAACGGTGCTTGAATAGGACTTATATATGAAAACATTTAAAATGATTCTCCTTGTTGTGTTTGTGTTTGTTGGATGTAAAGCTCAGCAAGATCAACTTGTTTTCACATCTAAAGGTAAGGTTGATTATCAAATTTCACAAGATGATATAAAACTTTTAGACTCTATTCAGTACCGTTCCTTTTTATTTTTTGTAAATGAAGCAAATCCAGAAAATGGATTAGTAAAAGATAAAAATTGGGATGATGCTCCTTCAAGTATTGCTTCTGTTGGTTTTGCACTTCCATCTTATGCTGTAGGAGTTGAAAGAAATTGGATTACACGAGAGAAAGCTGCCCAGCTAACTCTAAATACTTTAAAGTTTTTTTATAATTCTACACAAAGTGAAGAAGCTGATGCAACTGGTTTTAAAGGATTGTATTATCATTTTTTAAAAATGGATTCCGGTAAACGTGAATGGAATTGCGAACTCTCGACAATAGATACGGGCATATTAATGATGGGAATTATCTTTGCAAGAAATTATTTTGATTTAGATAAAAAAAATGAAACCGAAATTCGTTCGCTTGCTCAGAAGGTACTAGAAAGAATCGATTGGGATTTTTTTATAATGGATTCAAACGGTAAAGATCCTAACACAGTCTCGATGGGATGGTTACCGAATGAAGGCTTGCATCATATGGGTTGGAGTGGTTACAACGAAGCTTTGTTTTTATATGTTCTTGCTGCCGGCAGTGGAATGAAAGGTGTTGAGCAAGCCTATAATTCATGGTTATCAACATATGATTGGAGAACGCCATACCCTGAACTATCTCATGTTGCTTTTCCTCCAATGTTTGGCCACCAATTTGCTCACACATTTATTGATTTCCGTGGACTAACTGACAAGTTTATGAAAGAAAAAGGAATTGATTATTTTGAAAATTCCAGAAGAGCAGCGTTAGTTCAAAAAAATTATGCAATTGATAATCCACATAATTGGATTGGATATGACTCTTTATGTTGGGGAATTTCTGCAAGTGATGGACCTGGAGATAAATATAATTTTGATGACAAAAATTTTTATACTTATGCTGGAAGAGGGACTAGTGGAGTTGATTTAAATTATTTTGATGATGGTACGATTGCTCCATACGCTTCTTTAGCTTCTATAGTATTTGAACCTGAGTTAGTTTTAAAAACTATAAACTCAATGAATGAAAAATATGGAAGTAAACTTTGGGGCAAATACGGTATTGTTGATTCATTTAATCCAACAGCAAACTGGTTTTGTGATACTTATTATGGAATAGTTGAAGGGCCAAAATTATTAATGATTGAAAATTTTAGATCAGGATTAGTTTGGAATTATGTAATGAAAGATAAAATAATTCAGGATGGATTAGATAAACTTGAATTCGAAAATATCAAATAGAAATAAATTTAAATGAGCTTAATAAACCTTCTTAGAACTTTTACGCTAATTTTTTTTCTGGCCAACATTATTATTTATCCTCAATTAAAAACTTTAGATGATTTTGAAACAAGCGGTGGATGGAAAGAATTTTTATCAGATGGTGTAACGTTAAAAATCTCAAATGATCTTGGACTACACGGAAATGCAATTAGATTTGATTACGATTTTACGAAAGGCACTGGTTATGGTGGAATTCAAAAACTATTTCCGATTGATTTACCAGAAAATTTTGAATTTTCTTTTTATGTAAAAGCCGAATCGCCGGCAAATAATTTTGAAATAAAATTTATAGATAGTACAGGACATAATGTTTGGTGGGTTAATAATCGCAATTACGAATTTCCAAATGGATGGAAAAAAATCCGGTTGAAGAAAAGGCATATTGGATTTGCGTGGGGGCCAACTGAAGATAGAACTTTTAAAAGAGTTGATAAAATTGAGTTTACAATTGCATCTTATATGGGTGGTAAAGGAACTGTTTGGATTGATGATCTTAAGTTTGAAAAATTACCTCCAGAAATTAAAAGTTATCCTTTACCATTTGCTACTTCATCAAGTGGTACAGCAAATATGATATTTGATGGCTTACCTAATACGACTTGGGGTTGTAAAAATTCCAAGGAGTTTCTCTTTGTTGATTTTCAAGTGAGGAGAGAGTTTGGTGGATTAAAGATCGATTGGTTTAAAGGATCATCTGCGAGTTCCTTTGAAATATTGCTTTCTGATGATGGAAATAATTGGGATAAAGTTTATTCGGTAAACTCTAATTTAAGTGATATTAGTTTTATAAGATTACCGGAAGCTGAAGCAAAGTATTTAAAAATAAATTTAATAAAAAGTAGCAGTAGTGATGGTTTTGGTATAAATGAAATAACTTTTTTTGATCTAAACGATGCAATAACAAAAAATAATTTTCTTCTCTATGTTGCCAAAAATTCTGACGGAGGAAATTATCCTAGATATTTATCGAATGAAGCTACTTTCTGGACGGTGTTAGGGGTTAATAATGATGTTAAAGAAGCGTTGTTGAATACAGATGGAATGATTGAAGTTGATAAATCTGCATTCTCCATTGAGCCTATGCTAAAAGTTGGGAATGAATATTTTAATTGGAACAATGTTAAAGCAACACAATCACTTGAAGACAAATATCTTCCAATGCCAAAAGTAAGTTGGAATTGCAGTGATGTAAATCTTGATGTTGAAGCTTTTACCGATGGTGAAGCAAATAAAAGTTCTGCACTTTATCTCAAGTATAAAATCACGAATAATTCTTCATCACAAAAAGATGGAAAATTATTTTTAATGCTTCGTCCTTACCAGGTTAATCCACATTATCAATGGTTAAATGATCCAGGCGGAGCTGGTAAAATAAATTCATTAAACGAAAAAGATAGTAGAATTTATGTTAATGATGATAAAGTTATAATCCCTTTAGAAAAATACCATTCATTTTCTGCTGTGACTTTTGATGATGGAAATATTGTTGAACTTATCAAAGAAAACAAAGTTCTTAATAACAAATCAGTAACTGATGATCATAATCTTGCCAGCGGAGTCTTAGAATATAACTTTAATCTTAAAGCTGGGGAAGATAAAGTAATTTATTTTGCTGTACCTTTTTATAGGGAAGAATCTTTTAGGGAAACACTAACTAAAGAATTATTTGAACAAAAACATAAAGAAACTTCAGAATTCTGGAAATCAGAAGTTGATCATATAAAATTTAATCTGCCTGAATCAGCAAATAGAATTGTTAATGCTTACAAATCAAATCTAGCATACGTATTAATTAATAGAGATAAAGTTGGTATTCAACCAGGCTCAAGATCTTATGAAAGAAGCTGGATGAGAGATGGAGCTTTAACTTCATCTGCTTTATTAAAATCCGGAATCGTAACAGAGATTAAAGATTATATCAACTGGTACGCTTCACATCAATATGAAAATGGAAAAGTTCCTTGCGTAGTTGATAAACGTGGACCTGATCCAACTCCAGAAAATGATAGCCACGGTGAACTGATATATCTAATACGAGAGTATTTTAATTTTACTAAGGATACAACTTTCTTAAGATCAAAAAATGATAATGTGATTAAGGCTGTTGATTATATGCAGAGTTTAATCGCTGAAAGGACAACTGATCATTATAAAAATGGTAATGATAGCGTTAGAGCGCATTATGGATTGATCACGGAATCAATTAGTCACGAAGGTTATTCTGAAAAACCAATGCATTCTTACTGGGATGATTTTTTTGTGATGAAAGGATTTAAAGATGCTGTTGATATCCAAAAAATTCTTGAAAATAAAAATGAGTATGAGAGAATTAAGAAGTTAAGAGATAATTTTAAAACTAATCTTTATAATTCTATCAACTTAACAATGAAGTATAAAAAGATTGATTACATTCCTGGTTGTGTTGAAAAAGGTGATTTTGATGCAACATCCACAACCATTGCATTAACTCCCTGTAATGAGTTTAAGAATTTACCTAAGCCGCAAGTGTACAATACTTTTGATAGATATTTTGATTACTTCCAAAAAAGACGCGACAAAAAAATTGATTGGGTAAATTATACTCCTTATGAAAACAGATTAATTGGATCTTTTATTTTGTTGGATCAACCTGAACGTGCACATCAATTAATTGATTTCTTTTTAGATGATCAAGTGCCGCATAGTTGGAATGCATTTGCAGAAGTTGTTTGGAAAGATAAAAAACACGCCGGTTTTATTGGAGATATTCCGCATACCTGGGTTGGATCTGATTTCATAAATGCAATTCGTTCTTTATTTGTTTATGAGAATGAATATGATGAATCTTTAGTGCTTGGTGCGGCATTATATCAGGATTGGATTGATGCTCCAAATGGAATGTCAATCGAACATCTGCCAACTTATTATGGTGAGATTTCATACTCAGTAAAAAAAGAAAATGATAAATATTCTTTTTCTATTTTTGGTGATGTTGAACTTCCTAAGAATGGAATGAAAATTAAAAATTTTAACGGATCTAAACTTCCTGTTAAAGTAACTGTTAATGGAAAGAAAATAAAATCATTTACAAAAAATGAAATTACTATAAAAGATTTTCCTGCTACAGTTGTTATAGATTATGGAAAATAAATAAAAATATACAAATCAATTTGGTATTGAATAATTATTATAGAGTCTGGACGAATATAAAATGAGCTTTACTGCTACCAAAGGTCACTTCTTAAAAAACGGAAAGCCACACTTCGTAATTTCAGGAGAAATACATTACTTCAGAGTTGATCCGAAACTCTGGGAAAAACATTTAACATTACTTAAACAATCCGGAGCTAATACTACTTCAACATATATTTCCTGGGATTGGCACGAGTATGAAGAAGGTAAGTTTGATTTTACTGGTGAAACTCATCCTGCCAGAAATATTATCAAATATATCAAACTTTGTAAAAAAGTTGGTTTGGATTTAATTGTGAAACCTGGTCCATACATTCTTGCTGAGTATGAAGGACATGGATTACCAGCCTGGTTTCTAAAAAAGGTTAGCAAGAATACACTTGCACAGGATGAGAATGGAAATATTATCTCACCTGATCTGGTTTCTTTTCTATCTGATGAATATTTGCATTACTCTTATTTATGGTACGATAAGATTATGCCAATCATTGCTGAGAACCAGCAAAGTAATTCTGGCCCAATTATAATGATGCAAGTTTGTAATGAAGTAGGAGTTTTTCAGTGGTTATCTGGTCGCGTTGATTATAATGAATCAGTTATAAATCTTTATAAAGAGTTTCTTGTTGATAAATATAAATCAATAGAATCATTAAATATAACATATGTAACAAATTATAATTCATTTGAAGAAGTTAAAGCTCCGGTTGGAAATATTGAAAACAAACAAGACTATTGTGCTTATTATGATTTTCATCTTTTCTATAGACATTATTATGCATTATATCTAGGTACCTTAAGCAAAAAAATAAAAAGTTATGGAATTGATATTCAACTTACGCACAATATTCCTGGTTGGATTTATGGTAATGCTTCTGAATTGCCAATGCTTATAAGTACTTATGAGGAAATTATGCGAACACAGAAAGATATGATCTTTGGTGTCGATCATATTCCGGAATTTGTTTCATTTAGAAATGCACATTCGGATTTGGCTTGTAATAAAATATTAGAAGCAATGCAAACAAATGGTCCGGTTTGGGCTGCTGAATTTCAGGCAGGAACAAGGGAACATCATGTTAGAAGCGATGCAAATGATTTAGAAACGTTTTATCAGGCTTCACTTGCACACGGGATGAAGAGTTTTAATTACTATATGTTTTCACAAGGTGTAAATCCTAAAGGCAAAGGCTTTTACGGAAAAACATTTTATTATCAAACTCCTTTAAATTCTAAAGCAGTTAAAACACCTTTGTATGATTCAATAAAACGTGTGAATAGTATAATCAATAAAGGGAAAGAAGATTTATTACGCAGTAAAACTAAATCAGATGTATGTGTTGGATTATATAAACCATATTTCTATACTGAATTAACAACATCACAAATGCTAAAAGAAAAAAGACTTGATGTTGAAAAGTTAGGACTTTCAATTGATCCAAGATTTATTCGCGAAGAGATTTTCTTTAATGGATTATTAAGAAATCTGCAAACATTAAACTTTAATTATGATATTGAAGATTTAGAAAACACATCAGTGGATTCGTTATTGATATACAAACAGTTATGGATTACATCAACAGAATTTATGGATGGAAAAACTCAACAATTACTTGTTGATTATGTGAAGGTCGGTGGTCATTTAATAATTTATCCAACAATTCCTACATTGGATTTATATCTTAATCCTTGTACAATTTTAAAAGATGGATTGAATATTCAATTCTCAAAATCTGAAAGTCCAAATAAAGTTGAAGCTTTTGGTGTTGAAGATATGTACACCATTTTTAGAGATAAAGAGATTTTTGTGAGCAATAGTTCGGCAGTTGTAGCAAAGACAGAAAAAAATGAAACTTGTGGAATTAGAAAAAAAGTTGGCAGCGGATTTATTACTGCTTTGGGATTTGCTTTTGGATATACAAGTGATGAACATTTACATCTTGTTGAAAAAATCGTATCAATTGATAATATAAAAAGACAAGCAAAAGTCTCTGATCCGGATATACAATTTGTTATACGTAAAGGTAAAAAAGAGTCTTATCTGTTTCTATTAAATTATCACAACGAAAAGAAGACCTTTACTGTAAATTCTAAAAATGTAACTTTAAATCCATTTTCATGTAAAATCATTAAAAAGTAAAAAAGTTTCTTAAATCAAGAATAGTATGAGAGGCAAAAAGAGAATGAAATTATCTAAAACAACTTTGATATTTATAATCGGGATTGTAAGTAATGTGCTTGCGCAAACAGACACGATTCCTCCAGCAACACCAGCAAATATTATTGGTTTAGGATATGAAAAGGATCTTGCTGTTGAATGGTATCACAATCAAGAACCTGATTTAGCTGGGTACAATATTTATAGTAAATCAGGTAATGGCTACACTCTGCTAACTACAGTTCCAAAAGAAAAAAGTTTTTATACATCCACAGTTCCTGTAACCGGAATAATTCGATATTATAAATTAAGTGCTTATGATTTATCCGGGAATGAATCTCCATTAAGTGATAGTGTAGCTTGCATTACACATGCAATGACAGATGAAGAATTTTTGGATATGGTGCAACGATCAACATTTAGATACTTTTACGATTATGGTCATTCAGTATCAGGACTATCTCGAGAACGATTAAATTCTGGAGAAACAGTTACAAGTGGCGGCTCCGGTTTTGGTTTGATGGCATTACTTGTTGGAATTGAAAGAGGATATATTTCCCGTGAAGAAGGTGTTAAAAGAATGTTAAAGATTCTAACATTCTTAAATTTTACAGCAGATAGATTCCACGGAGCTTTTTCGCATTGGTTAAATGGAACAAGTGGTGACGTAATTCCATTTGGCACAGTTGATAATGGCGGCGATTTGGTAGAAACAGCTTATATGATTCAGGGACTTTTTGCAGTAAGACAATATTTTGATCAAGTGGGGACAAATGAAGATTCCATAAGAAATTTATCCAAACAAATAATTGATGATGTGGAATGGAGCTGGTATAGAAGATATACAAACAGTAATTATCTATACTGGCATTGGTCCCCAAACTACGGTTGGCAAATGAATATGACTGTACAAGGGCCAAATGAAGCAATGATTGTTTACTTACTAGGAATTGCGTCAACAACACACGGTGTACCGGCAAGTTTATTTCATAACGGATGGGCAATTTCTCCTTACTATGTTAACGGCGCAACATTTTATGGATACAAACAGTGGGTTGGATGGGATTATGGTGGTCCATTGTTTTTCTCACATTACTCTTTTCTTGGATTTGATCCTCGAGAAAAAAAGGATGCTTACTGTAATTACTATGCAAATAATAAAAATATAACACTAATTCATAAAGCATATTGCACAGCAAATTCACATGGGTTTACTGGTTACGGAGAAAATTGCTGGGGCTTAACTGCAAGTGATGATCTAACTGGCTATCGTGTACACGAACCAACAAATGATAATGGAACTATTACTCCAACTGCTGCAATTTCTTCAATGCCATATACACCACAGGAATCAATTGATTTTATAAAGCACATTTACAGAACATATGGTAGCAGTGTTTGGGGCGAATATGGTTTTAAAGATGCCTTTAATCCTACACAAAGTTGGTATGCAAACAGCTATTTAGCTATTGATCAGGGACCAATTATAGTTATGATTGAAAACTACAGAAGTGGATTGTTATGGAATTTGTTTATGGCTAATCCAGAAATTCAGCCGATGCTTAATGCAATTGGTTTTGTGCCTGATTCTACAACTGATGTGAACGACGAGGATTATACTGTTAATGATTTTAATTTAATGGGTAATTATCCAAATCCTTTTAATCCAAACACAACAATAGTTTTTAATCTTCCCAAAAGAGAAAATGTAACAATAACAGTCTTTAATCAGCTTGGAGAAAAAGTTAAAGAAATTATTAACGCGGAATTTGAAGCTGGTAAAAATAAAGTTGTTTGGAACGGGTTGAATGATAATAATAAGTCAGTTAGCTCAGGAATTTATCTTTACAAAATAAGTTCAGGCAACAATGCTCTTTACGGTAAAATGATTTTACAGAAATAATAATGAAGTTATCATTTAGAAAATTTATTTTCCTTTTCTTACCAATTTCTCTTGGGCTATTTTCTTGCTCAAAAGATAATGAGTCTGAAACAATAATTAAGTTTTGGGCTATGGGTGCTGAAGCGGAATATGTTACTAAGCTTGTTCCAGAGTTTGAACGATTAAACCCTGGAATAAAAGTAAAAGTTCAGCAAGTACCCTGGACAGCGGCACAAGAAAAATTAGTTACTGCTTTTGCAAGTGATAACACTCCAGACGCCTGCCAGCTTGGTAATACGTGGGTCCCACAGTTTTCTGCGTTAAATGCAATCATTCCACTTGATGAATTTATAAAAGCATCTGACCGGATAAATAAAGAAAAATATTTTGCCGGCATCTGGGAAACAAATGTTCTTGATAATCATACATACGGCATTCCATGGTATATGGATACAAGAGTTATGTTTTACAGAAAAGATGTTTTTGAAAAAGTCGGCTATAAAGATCCACCTAAAACCTGGGCTGAACTTTTAGATTTATCAAAAAAAATAAAAGCAATGCATCCAAAGGAAGAAAAGTATGCAATTTATCTTCCAACAAATGAGTGGGCACCATTTGTAATGTTTGGCATGGAAGCAGGTTCAACTTTATTAAAAGATGAAAATACACGTGGAGACTTTAGTAGTAAGGAATTTAAAGAAGCTTTTAGGTTTTCAATAGATTTTCATAGACATAATCTTGCGCCAATTGGTATTTCTCAGGTAACAAATGTTTATCAAGCTTTTGCTGATGAGTATTTTTCGATATACATATCTGGTCCTTGGAATATTCCTGAATTTAAAAAATGGATGAAAGGAAATCTTTCGGATAAATGGATGACTGCGCCAATGCCCGGTTACTCAAATAATTATCCCGGAGTTTCTCTTGCGGGTGGATCAAGTTTGGTTATATTTAAAAACTCCAATCATAAAAAAGAAGTCTGGAAGTTTTTTGAATTTTTATCGCAAGCAAAAACTCAAATTGAGTTTTATCAAATGCTAAATAATCTTCCTTCAGTTAAAGAAGCGTGGGAGAATCCTATATTTAGAGATGATCCTTATATGCAGGCATTTTATTCCCAGTTTACAAATGTAAGAGCAACTCCAAAAATTCCTGAGTGGGAACAGATTGCATTCGCAAAAGTTCAGCAGTATGCTGAATTAGCAGCAAGAAATTCCATGAATATTGATGAAGCCTTAAAAAATCTTGATAAAGATGTTGATAGAATTTTAGAAAAGAGAAGATGGATTGTTGAACAAAAGAAAATTAAGTAATGAATTTTAAACAATCACAAACAGCAGCATATTTTTTTCTTGCACCAGCAATGAGTGCAATTTTTGTTTTCTTTTTCCTACCTGTAATTGCAGCATTCATTATGAGTTTTACAGATTTTGATATTTATGCTCTTGGTGATTTAGGTTCTGTAAGATTTGTTTGGTTTAATAATTACATAAAATTGTTTGATGATCCTTTATTTTTCACTGCTCTTAAAAACACATTTTATTTTGTAATAGTAGCCGCCCCACTATCAATCGGGGTTTCACTTGGCGCTGCATTACTTCTTAACTCAAAGCTTGTTAAGTTCAAAGCAATTTTTAGATTAAGTTATTTTATTCCGGTTGTAACAACCTTAGTAGCAGTGGCAATAGTTTGGAGATTTATTTATCATCCTAAGTTTGGAATCATAAACTATATTTTAAGCTTAATTGGAATTGCGCCAGTCGATTGGTTGGGCGATACAACAACAGCAATGCCTGCAATTATTCTTATGTCTGTATGGAAAAGTTTTGGATATAATATGATAATTTTTATCGCAGGATTACAAAACATCCCGGAAGATTTATATGAAGCAGCATCAATAGAAGGTGCAAGTGGATGGCAAAAATTTAAATCCATTACTATTCCTATGCTTGCACCAACAACAATATTTATTTCTCTAATAACTATGATCGGTTATTTTCAATTTTTTGCTGAACCATATATAATGACACAAGGTGGACCATTGAACAGCACATTAAGCGTTGTTCAATATATGTATCAGGAAGGATTTAGATGGTGGAATATGGGGTACTCGGCCTCAATTGCATTTGTATTTTTCTTCATAATAATGATTGGAACACTTATCCAGCTTAAAATTCAGAAGAGTACAGAATGATTAAGAAAATATTAATATATAGTTTTCTAATAATCACATCCATACTTACTCTCATTCCATTTATGTGGATGATTGGCGCATCGTTTATGTTTGATGGTAAGGCAAGCGTTTTTCCTCCAATATTTTTACCTGATCCTTTTACATTAACACAATATCAAATTCTTTTTGAAAGATTAAATGTTTGGAGAAATTTCTTCAATAGTTTATTGCTTTCAACTATAGTAACGTTGTTATATATAACTTTTACTTCAATGGCCGGATATGCTTTTGCAAAGTATAGATTTGCAGGTAAAAAAGTTTTGTTTAATCTTTTGTTAAGTTCGATGATAATCCCAAGTCAAGTTACAATGCTGCCGTTGTTCTTATTATTAAAATCATTGGGATTTATCAATACTTATATGGCGATAATCATCCCTGGTTTAGCAAATATTTTTGGAATCTTTTTAATCAGGCAATATTGTATTTCAATCCCTGATAGTTTAATTGAAGCTGCAAGAATGGATGGGGCAACTGATTTTCAAATCTATAGAAAAGTAATTCTTCCGCTTGCAATACCAATACTTGTTACACTTGCAATATTTTCTTTTCTTGGTACATGGAATGATTTTCTCTGGCCGTTAATTGCTTTAACTGATGATTCGATGTATACATTGCCGGTTGCACTTGCAAATCTTATGCTTGAGCATACAAAAGATCCCGAACTGATGATGGCTGGATCAGTAGTTACAATAATTCCTGTAATAATAGTTTTTCTTGCCCTTCAAAAATATTACATAAAAGGAATTATGATGGGAAGCGTAAAAGAATAATTTTAATTTATGAATTAAGTATTTAGAAATATAGAAAATAAAAACTATGGCTGAAGTAGTGTTAAAAAATGTATGCAAAATTTATGATGGCGGAAACAAAGTTGTAACCGACGCAAGTTTTACAGTTAAAGATAAAGAGTTTGTAGTTCTTGTTGGTCCATCTGGATGTGGAAAAACAACAACGTTGCGAATGGTTGCAGGACTTGAAGAAATATCAAGCGGAGAAATACTAATTGATGGCAAAGTTGTAAATAGTTTGCCACCAAAAGATCGTGATATTGCGATGGTTTTTCAGAACTATGCTCTTTATCCACATATGACTGTTTACGAGAACATGGCATTTGGTTTAAAGCTAAAGAAAGTTGAAAAGAGTGAAATCGATAAAAGAGTAAAAGAGGCAGCAAAAATTTTAAGCTTAGAAGAATATTTAAATAGAAAACCCAAAGCACTTTCCGGAGGACAAAGACAAAGAGTAGCAGTTGGCAGAGCTATTGTAAGAAAACCAAAAGTTTTTTTGTTTGATGAACCATTAAGCAATCTTGATGCAAAGCTAAGAGTTCAGATGAGAACCGAAATATCTAAGCTCCATAAACAACTTGAAGCAACAATGATATATGTTACACACGATCAAACAGAAGCGATGACAATGGGTGATAGAATTGTTGTTATGAAAGACGGGGTGATAAATCAAGTTGATGCGCCAATGAATCTTTACAATAAACCAATAAATAAATTTGTTGCTGGTTTTATCGGAAGTCCTGCAATGAATTTTATTGATTTAATCATAAAATCTGAAAATAAACTTACCAGTAAAAATGGTGCAATAAATTTTGACTTATCGATCAAGAATAAAGAGACATTAAAAAATTATATTAACAAATCAGTGAGTCTTGGAATTAGGCCTGAAGATATTCAACTCGAAAATATTTTTAATAATTCAATATCCATAGAGGCTAACGTAGATGTTATTGAGCCAATGGGGAATGAAACATTTATACATTTTGTTGCCGATGAATCACAATTTATTGCCAGAGTAAAACCGACTAAAGATTTAAAGCTATTTGAAAAAACTCAATTGTTCATCGATGCTGATAAATTATATTTATTTGATCCTCACACAGGAGATAATATTGTTTAATACAAAATAATATTAAATAAAAAATATCACTTTAATCTTTTTACTAATTAGGCTTTGATTTTATTTCCTTCAACTCAAAAACAATTTCGCCTAATCCAAGTAGATCTCTTGCTGTCCCAATTACTCCACCACCTTCAACAACTGCAACCATTTTAATAAGTCCAATATCTTTTGCGTACCATTCTGTAACATAACTTTTAGTCCCTTTTGTTGATTTTACAGTTGTAACAAGTTTAATCGCATCAAAAGCACCAGCAGGAACTTTTACTTTTTCAATATTTTCTATTTTAGCATTTAAATCTAAAATGTAAGTGTCGTCTTCATCGAATTCTTTACCCTTCCAATTCCATTTATTGCCTGAGTTAAATGGAAATTTAATTCTTGGTAAGGGCTCATTGTAAGTTAGCTTGCCTTCTTTGGATAGTATTAACATTAACGTAATATTTTGATAGGTTTCTTTTACAAAAACTCCATCATCATTTATAAGTAGTTTTTGTCTGTAAATAAAGTCCTCGCCACTAAATGTAAAAACATCAAGATTTTTCTCTTTGGTTATTTTTAATTCTGCTTCACCAAAGTCTGAATCATAAATTAAAGTTTTATTAGTGGTAACTGGGAAATAATCACTGGATAAAATAGAAACATTTTCATTGGAATAGTTTTCTGTTGAAATGTGAGTATAATTTTGTGATGGGCTAAAGGAAAACAAGGAAACAAAAGTTATAAGAAATGCTTTTAAGATCATAGAATTCCTCTACAGAGTTTGTGTTTTTTATTAATCCAAAGATTAACTGAAAGTCAGTAAGAAAAAAGAGTAAAAAGAAATATCGGAATACAAACTTTAATATGATTTATCGAAATATCTAATGTAAAAAATGCGAAAATCGCTTAAAATCGCAATCTTCGCATACTAAAAATATCTTGCGGAGAGTCAAGTACTCTACTCATTATTTCCGTCCATTCTTTGCAATTATTTTATAAATAATATTTATAATGTGTAGAATATTACTCAAAAAGCATTATCTTTGTGTAGTATGTTACACATTATAGGATATCGGGATGTTGCAATCTAAAACAAATAAAATTTTGACTGAGCTAGGGGGAAATATCAGATTAGCTCGTTTAAGAAGAAAATTAAGTTCTGAACAAGTTGCAGAAAGAGCAGATATCAGTAGAAAAACTCTTTATGAAATTGAAAGAGGGCGCCCAAATGTGAGTTTAGGGAATTATGCCCAAGTGCTTTCTGTGCTTGGGCTAGCAAATGATTTGTTGAATGTGGCTAAGGATGATACCTTGGGTAGAAAGTTACAAGATGCAGATTTGGTTGTAAAAGAAAGAGCTCCAAAAAGAAATTCAGAGGAATAAATTATGGCAAAGACAGAATCACGAAAAGAAATATTAGTATATGCTGATTGGGTGGGATTAAAAGAAAACCCTACTCTATTAGGAAAATTATATTCAACTATAGTAAGAGGTAATGAAGTTTTTTCTTTTGAGTATTCGGATGAATGGCTGAAATCAAAATATGCACAGGTAATTGATCCGGATCTAGGACTTTATTCGGGTCCACATTTCCTTGATGAAAAGAAAAGTAACTTCGGAATTTTTCTGGATTCCTCTCCAGATAAATGGGGAAAACGATTGATGAAAAGAAGAGAAGGAATACTCGCAAGAAGTGAAAAGCGCCAAGCAAGAACTTTAATGGAATCGGATTATTTATTAGGTGTACACGATGAAAATAGAATGGGAGGGTTAAGGTTTAAACTTAGTGAGTACGGGCAGTTTTTGAATCAGGATAGATCACTAGCTGCACCTCCAATAACATCATTAAGTGAATTACAAGTTGCAAGTTTAGAGTTAGAAAAAGATGATGATGTTACTGATGAAGAACACATAAAGTGGTTGAATATGTTATTAGCTCCAGGATCATCATTAGGAGGTGCGCGTCCTAAAGCAAGCATTACGGATAAGAGTGAATTATGGATAGCGAAATTTCCAAGTGCTAGTGACAGCAAAGATATTGGTGGCTGGGAGATGGTTGTGCATAATTTAGCTAGAAGATGTGGATTAAATGTTGTTGAGGCGAGAATTGAAAAATTTATCAGTCCATATCATACATTTTTAGTTAAAAGATTTGATAGGAATAAATCAGAAAGAATTCATTTTGCATCCGCAATGACTATGCTTGGTTATATTGATGGTACTAATGCAGATTCCGGGGCAAGCTATTTAGAGTTAGCAGACTTTATTAGTAATAATAGTGCAAGAGTGAATGCTGACCTTGAAGAATTATGGAGACGGATTGTATTTAGTATAAGTGTTTCTAATACAGATGATCATCTGAGAAATCACGGTTTCATCCTAACTGAAAAGGGGTGGATTCTTTCACCAGCTTATGATATAAACCCAAACGAACAAGGGTTGGGATTGTGCCTAAATATATCCGATAATGATAATTCACTTGAGTATGATTTAGCACTAGAAGTAGCAGAATACTTTAGACTCGAGAAAGTAAAAGCTGAATCAATAATAAAAGAAATAAAGAATAATGTTAGTGATTGGAAAACGGTTGCAAACAGATATGGTATTTCAAAAACTGAACAGACGATGATGGAGAATGCTTTTAACGTTTAGTGTATTGTTAAAAGGTCTCATAAAAGTCTCATCGATAGGTGAGAACAGGGGTATTAGGTACTACTAGGTGAGTGATTGGATATAAAAAAAAGCTTGAAAATGAGGTCTTTAGATCTCAATTCAAGCTTTAATAGTATGGCGGAGAGTCAGGGATTCGAACCCCGGAAGGACTTGCATCCTTAACGGTTTTCAAGACCGCCGCATTCAACCGCTCTGCCAACTCTCCAAGAATATATATTTTATAAGAACAAATTTGAGTGCCAAATATAATCATACTTGATGTTTCTACAAACTGATTTTTACTATCTTTAACTCAAATTAATTAAGAATTTCTATGGATTTAACAGAATTTACTCCTTTTCTTAAACTACTTGCTCATGAAAGTTCTTCTATTATAAAAAAATATTTTCGAACGGATTTTAATATCGAAAATAAAGAAGATTTATCGCCAGTAACTATAGCTGATAAACTGACTGAAGAAAAAATGAGAGAATTAATTCTAAAAGAATTTCCTTCTCACGGAATTATTGGTGAGGAATTTGGCACTCACAATACTGATGCTGAATATGTTTGGGTACTTGATCCAATCGACGGAACAAAAAGTTTTATTTCTGGAGCACTAAGTTTTGGGACATTGATTGCTTTACTAAAAAATGGTAAACCAATTATTGGAGTTATTAATCATCCAATACTAAATGAGTTTTTAATTGGTGATAATACTTCGGCTTTTCTTAATGGAAGCAAAACTCAAATCAGAAATTGTTCTTCTATTTCAGAAGCAACCTTACTTACAACAGATCATCTAAACATTGGTCAATATCAAAATAAAATTGGATTTGAAAATCTTATTTCAAAAACAAAATTATACAGAAACTGGGGTGATTGTTATGGTTATTATTTACTTGCAACAGGATTTGCGGATATAATGATTGATCCTGTTATGAGTGTTTGGGATTCGATGGCACTTATTCCAATTATAAATGGAGCTGGTGGATTGATAACTGATTATCAAGGTAATGATGCAATAAAAGGGAAGAGTATAGTTGCTTCAAATCGAATTATCCATAATGAAGTTTTAAGATATTTAAATTCATAAAAAAATTATATCATAAACACAAATATTATTATTGAAATTATTGATGTTATAAGAGGCATAATTTTTATTTGTTTAAATCTAAACATTAATATCAATGCAATTATCCACAATAGAGTAAAGAACACAAAAGCTGCCGGAAATAATTTACTTATTTCTGGTATTACGGAATTCATATATCCAAATTTATACGTTAGATAAAGTGGATTGATTAAAGCCGTTAGTGTTAAAAATATTATTGCAACTAAGAATCCAAATTTTTTAACTTTTTCAGATTGATTAAAATATTCCAACCCTGTTCGCACTGCCAACAATAAACCAAGATATAATAAAAGAAAACGCAATACTTTAGCCATAACAGGTATCTTTCCATAGAAAGTTAGCTCTACTTTTTTGTTATCCGGCAATAAGTATTTTTTTTGATTGAGGTTTAATTCTGCATAGTAAAATAATTTGCTTAGCGGCTTTAATGATTTTATTCTGTTTTGTAAAGTTAGATTTGATTTTTTTAATTCAATTAAATTCCACACTGAATCAGGTTCAATCTTCCAGAATAAATTGCCATCTATTTTATCATTATCTGTTCTAATAATAACTTCAAAATCATCTTTACCATAATGTGTTTTTTCAAATCTGTACGATACTTTTTTATTATCTACACCAAAAGTTCCGGAGATAGGATAATCTTTATCTATAAGATTAGATAAAAAAATTGTTAAAAAAGTTATAACAATAGAAGCCACCCAAAGTATAATATTATTTTTTTTCATTGATTAAATTTTGTGTTATTTGAAAACTAAATTTATAAAGAAATGATAGATACGGAAAGATATAAACAAAAAAGCCCCGAATAAATCGGGGCTGAATTACACAAATTGATTTAGAGCGATGTTCCGATTTTAAATCTTAGATTTACAAATATTTTTGTAAAGCCAAATCCACCGTCATCTAAACGTGATAAACTTGCTGATGGGCCAATGGCAAAAGCACTAAAGCCCCATCCTTCCATAATCTTTTGGACTAAAATATTTATGTTATACTGTGGTTCACGATATTTACTACCAGGCATTCCATCAAAACTAAAATCAAAAGTACTTCCAGCCAATGATGCTTCTCTGAGTAATAAGCCAAAATGCCATTCATCAAGATACTGAGCAACATAAACCTTGCCTCTTGTTGAACCAAGAATTGAAACAGGATATCTAAACTCCCAGTTCAAAAAAGATTGCTCATTGTGTATAACTCTTGCTTGATATTTTATAGTAGAATCTGAATTAAGAACAGTTGCACCTTCATCTGTATCAAGATATCTGTGCAAGCTTGCTTCACCAATTTTTGATGTTGCTTTGAAATAACCAAATTCAAAAAAGTTACCGAAAGGGATAACATAATTAACTTGAAAACCTTCACTAAAGATTAAGTTATTATGATTTTGCTCTTTCATTGCCTCAATCATTGCATCGATGTGACTAAATATACCAGCCTTTACTCCAAGTATGTGAAAATTAACTTCCATCATATTTGTTTCAAGTGCGCCGGAATAGGGAGTACCGATACCGAGTGATAATCCAACATCTTGCTTTAATGATAATCCGAGTCTTTCACCGCCTTGTAGTTGGAAGAATGGATTTATATATCCAAGAGTAGGCGATATCTGCATTTTTGTTGGCGGCTGTGTAACTTTATTAATTCTGATTTTTTGAAACACCCTGGTAAAAACACTTCCATAATTAATATCTTCTTCAAGATTTAATTTGAATGGATAAGTAATTATTCTTGCACGTAATTCTGGTGGGACGGCAAGAAAAGGATATAAAACACTTTTGATTGAAATAGTTTGGTTGTTAGCATCTCTCAAATCAACTACAATCTCGGCTTTAGGATCTGGTGGATCTATAAATAGTGCAGTTTGAATATTGATGAACAAACTATCATCCAAAGGTTCCATTTGATAATATCTTATTTGTTCTTCTTCTTCCTGTGCAAAAATAGAATTAAATCCGAGGAGGAATACAAGAGTTAAGAGTACAAGAATTTGTTTAGATGCTTTCATTTTTTTTATATACCTGAATAATTAATTAGAAAACTCTGTAAAGAAGAACGAATCACCTACCTGAACTCTGTCCTTCGATTTTTCATCAACAACTGTAAAGAAGAAGTTTACTTTGTATCTTCCATCTGATTCGCGAAGACTTCCGTTTCTGTCTAACCAATCATCAAAAGCATTTTCTGTTGATGCAACTTTTAATGAAACATTATAGATCAAATTTCCGTTGCTGTCTTTAGTTGGTCCCGTAACCGATATTGGTCCAGTCCAGCTTGTTTTAAGTTGATCAGGTCTTTGATCAATAATTGTAACTTTAAAAACTGTTATACGTTGTAAATCTTTTACATAAATATCTGATGAATTCATTTTGGTAGTAACACGTTCAATTTTTACTTCGGGTGCTTTATTAGGAAGTACTTTTATTCTTTCTTCTTGCGATCCAAATTTTATTATCACTTCAGTTTGATCTGTTAAATCAAATCGCTTTTCCTGTCCTGCTGGAACAACTGCTAAAGGATTATTCATGTTTTTTGGATCATAAATATTTGCAGCAACTGTGCCTGTATTACGAGCAATATTCCAGGTGTGCTGAATATATGTTTGCTTTACAGAAATTGGCGATTGAGTTTGAATTTGTTCTTCAACAATTTCTTCTTTTTTCTCTTCTTCTTTTGGTGGCGGAACATAATCTTTTATAATTTCCAGCTTTTTGTTAAGCGCTGATAACTGTTGTCTCATCTGTTCGTTTTCTACTACTACATTTGGATCAATCTTAATAGAAAAATCGATACCAAGTGCGTATAGAGAATCTAATACTGCAATCAGTGAATCTCTAACTTCTTTCTGCACAGTATCCTCTTCCAGGGCAACTCTTCTTAAATCAAGATCAGCGCCTTTAAGTGCAAGCACTGTAATCACAAAAATGTACAGCACTTGATAGATAACGAACTTACTGTCTCTGTTTTTGTTTATCATTTTAAAATCTTTTTATTTCTTTAATACGATTGCTTCTAAATGCTTCAATCCGATTAATGTTTTTTCATCACCAATGGATTGTGAAGCCTGATTTAATGCATTTGCTAAACCGTTTAATTCAGTAATCTTTTGAGAGCTTACGCCTTCAATTTGATTAATTTTTTCTGCAAGTGAACTTATGGATGTGAAATTTCTATTCATTATCTCACTAAGTTTTGCAGATTGTTCAACAAGTGATTTAAATTTTTCTACATCAGCGAGTGATAGCTCTGTACCACCGCCAACACCAGAACCACCTTGATTTAACTGTTTCAAAATATTTTTTGAATTTTCAACCTGAATTCTGGAAAAATATTTTTCTCTTATATCAGATACATGATTTACAACTGATTGAAATTCAACACCAAGTTGATCTAAAACTGGTTCAAATAATTTTCCGATTGCAAGAACTATTAATGCTTTTACTTCAAAGGGAACTGATAAGCCCAGAAAAATTTCTTCACCAAGTTTTATACTTATTAATAGTATTGCTGCACCAATTAATGGAAGTGCAGTTGCGATACTATCTATAACACTATTGTAAGATCCAACAATGCGATCGATAGTTGCGCTGGCCGGAGTTCTAATAATTTCTAATTTTAATTTGCTGTAAGCTAAATATGATAAAAATAAGAAAAGAGCGTAAGTAACAATTGGTAACCACCAAAAACTAAATGGTACAACGGCTTCTTGAACAGGCTTCCAGGTAGGGAATAGTGATTGTGCAATATCAATTGTTATGTTGCCCAGTATTGGAACTTTAGAAAGGTCAAGAAAAAATGAAATTACAAGTGCAATTAAAGATATAATAGCTGGTTTTAATATCACTGTAAATTGGATTTTTCTAATTGCAGATCGAGTGTATTCCTCTAGTTCCAATTCCAGTTCATTGTTTGCTACATCAGGATTCAAAAGATTTTTTGTTGTAGAATCTTTTGTGCTTATTGTTGAATTTGACATCAGTCTCCTCAAAAAAAATTTCTAAATTAAACTCAATTTGTAAAGTTATTATTTGGTTTTTCAACAGAACTAACCAAAACGGATTTTGTTTAGAACAATTATCATACCAACACTCCTTTTGTCGTTTGTTAATGTTGTGAAAATTAAGATTTATTGTTTTTTCAATGTTAAATAGATGTTTCGGTTTTGCTTATAATATTAAGCTATTTATATAAGCATTCTAATCTTAGCAGTAAAAATATTGAATTACCAGATAAATAATTATTCACAGCTGAATTAAATTGAAAAGATAATGTACAAGATCATCCAATAGGTTAAAAATTCTTTACATTTGCGTAATAATTACCTGAAAAATCTTTAAATACTATCATTGATTTGCATCTATAATTGACATTCATTTTATTTTTATCTTTCAGTAAGTAAAATCAAACATTATGAGTTTTGTAACAAAAATTTTTATCACTTATTAAATGAATACTAATTTTACCAATTATCCAAGAATGCTAGAAATAAATACTCGTATCTGGATGAAGCGAGCTGGAAATAATTTTACTTTTTCATCTATACCGGATGGACAAATTAAAACCTGGCAGGATATGGGTATAGATATGATCTGGTTAATGGGCATTTGGGAAAATAACAAAGAAGTTATTAGTGAATATTGTTTTGAACCGGATTTAATTTCATCATACAACAGTGCGCTAAAAGATTGGCAGCCAGAAGATGTAGTTGGATCACCATATTCTATCGATAAGTATGAAATAAACCCTGCACTTGGAACCAAAGAAGAATTACTTTCATTTAAACAAAGATTAAATGAAAAGGGAATAAAATTAATTCTGGATTTTGTAAGTAATCATTTTAGTGCTAAATCATCTTTAATAAAAAATAATAAAGAAATATTTCTTTTTGCGGATGAATATATTTTTAAAAATGATCCTTACACATTTTATCCCTCGCCTGTAAACAGTAAGGAATATCTTGCACATGGCCGCGATCCACTTTTTCCACCGTGGAAGGATACAGCACAGGTAAACTTTTTCAGTAGTGAAGCACGCAGTTATCTAATTTCTGTTTTAAATGATCTTACAAATTTATGTGATGGTGTTAGATGCGATATGGCAATGCTGCCTTTAAACAATATCTTTTACAACACCTGGATTGGAGTTTTAAAGAAACACGGTTATGAAAAACCAGAAAAAGAATTTTGGAAAGAAGCAATTTCTGAGGTGAAAAAAATCCGAGAAGATTTTATTTTTATCGCAGAAACTTATTGGGATCTTGAATGGCAATTACAAAATCTTGGGTTTGATTTTACTTATGACAAAAAATTGACTGATAGATTAATAAGTGGGGATATAAGAAGCATTAAAGATCATCTAAATGCGGAAATGAGTTACCAGGAAAAATCAGTAAGATTTTTAGAAAATCATGATGAAGATCGTTCTATTGTAAAATTAGGTAGAGAAAGATCGATGGCTGCGGCAGTTATCATAAGCACTATCCCTGGTATCGCTTTTTATTTTGATGGACAATGTGAAGGGAAAAGAATAAAACTTCCATTACAACTTGGTCGGGAACCAGAAGAAAAACGTGATGAGAAAATAAAAGAATTTTATCGTTTACTTTTTAGTATTACTAAACAAGAAGTTTTTAGAACCGGAAATTGGAAGTTACTGGAGGCTTTACAAGTAAATAATAGTGATAGCACTTATGAAAATTTATTAGCCTGGGAACTTAGAAAAGATGATGAATTATGTATTGTTGTTGTTAACTATAATAATACAACATCACGGTGTAGATTAAAGTTTGATATATCCTTAGATAGCAATGATATTCAACTTTCTGACTTGTTAAATAATATAACTTATAAAAGATCTGTTAAAGAAATTGCTGAAAAGGGCTTATTTGTTGAACTTAAATCTTTTAACAGCCATATATTTTCTATTAGCGGGTAAGTGAATAATAATCTTTTTTTTGTAATTCGAAATATTTTTAGGAATAATTATTACCTTAAAATTCGTTTAATTTAATAAATTCATTTTTTAAGTTAGCGAAACCAATAAACTAATTAAGCATCATACGGATTAAATTATGGCAAAAAATACCAACGCAAATAAAGAACGAAAAATTGGTAAGCAGGTAGTTGAAAAAAAACCGCTTATCGATCCTAAAGTAAAAAACACGATTTGGACTGTAATAACTATTATAGTTTTACTTGTATTTTTTATAATCAATAATACACGCACTGAACCTGAAGAAGGTCCATATCCACCAAACTATTCCCCAACTAAAGTCAATTCAAATAATTAATTATAAATTGGAAGGAAAACATTTAAATGGTTAAAATAATTTTAGTGGTTGTTCTATCGCTTAGCATTAATGCACTTAGCAGTGATAATAAATTCAGTAAAAGTGTAGTAAATGAAAATGTAATCGTAAAACTTGATGGAGATAAGGCTCCTGATTTTTCTCTTAAATCAGTTGATGGAAAAACAATAAAGCTTTCTGATTATAATGGTAAAGTTGTTATTATAGATTTTTGGGCTACCTGGTGCCCCCCTTGTAGAAGAGGAATTCCTGATTTAGTTGCAATACAAAATGAGTATAAAAATAAAGTTGTTGTTGTAGGAATTTCTTTAGATAGAGAAAAAACTATCAAAGATGTTCCTGGTTTTGTTAAGGATTATGGAATAAATTATCCTGTAGTATATGGTGATGATAATGTTGTAACAGCTTATGGTGGAATACAATCAATACCCACATCTTTTGTAGTGGATAAAAATGGTAATGTTGTTGATATGCATGTTGGACTTGTATCAAAAGATACTTTTGTGAATAAGATAAAAGAGTTGCTAAAGTAAATCGGCAAAACATTTAAAATAAAAAATCCTTATTCTATAAAATGAATAAGGATTTTTTTTTGATTCGTTTCGTTAAAAATTTATTGTCCATCTCGTAAAAATCTTGGTTCTTCTAAAGTTAGCATCACAGAAATTCTATGTGAATCATCCAATCGTTCAATTTCTGATTCACTAAACCTAGCAAATGAATAATCGATATTAAGTTTAGGTAATTTTATTCCAGCACCAACAGTAAATTGTTTTACATCATTATATCCGCCACGAACATAAATCAAATTCTGATATGTATATTCTAAACCAGCATGCATATCAAAACTAACAGGACCAATATTAAAGTTTGAGGCAAACTGTCTATTCTCAAATCTAACATCAAAATCTAAAGCCGGCATAATATAACCACCTAAAAATTCTGTTAGCTTGTAAGCTGCACCAAGTTTTAGTGTGGGTGAAACAAGTTCATTAATTCCTGTACTCCAGGAAATTAAAGTAGTTGTTGCATCTTGAAGATTAGCACCAACAGATAAATTTTCCATTGGAATGTAATATGCGCCGACATCAAAACCGATTCCTGTAGCACTTCCTTCAGCTAAATCTCTTTTAATAATTTTTGCATTTACGCCCCAAAAGAAATCGTCAGTTTGTCTTTTTGCAAAAGTTAGATAAAAAGCCCAATCCTGGTTGCTGAATTCTGTAATTAAATTATAATCAAGTCTAAGCTGATCATTGTCATCAATAATTCCATTTCCATCTGTATCAATTCTTGCATATCGAGTGTCCGGAATTCCATCAATACCTAACCGCATTGCACTAACTCCAAAACTCATATCTTCCTTAAAAGGAATTGCAACTGAACCATAATCATAGTTTACCAGGTTGCCAAATTGTTCTGCATGCATAAGTGCAATTTGTGGATAGTTAAGATTTGCAAGTCCTGCAGGATTGTAATAGCCAGTTGTAACATCATTTGCTATACCAACAAAAGCGCCACCCATACCAAGTGCACGTCCGCCAACTCCGAGCGCCATAAACTCACCTGCATACTTAGCAATTTTTGTTTGTGCTTGTAATGATGTGCCTATTAATAATAGTGCAGAAAATAATAGAACTGATTTTTTGAGCATAAAATGTAACTCCTGTTAGCAAAGGATATAAACTTGGTTGAGAAAATTGGGAAACTGCAGTATAAAGTCAAGGCTAAATTAATGAGAATAGAAAGAATAATTGATAAATCTATAAGATTTATTAACTAAAAATTTACTGCAACAGAAAGTTCTAACTTATTTATACTTAATAATTTTAATCTGGATCTTTGAGTTTTAACAAAATCAGGAATCGATTTTAAGTTTTCGTTTGGATATGGTTTTTGTTCTGATATTTTTAAAATCAAATCCATACCTTTTTCAAGATTTTCCTTAAAGCCTTCAAGATAATTGATTTCTGCAGTGGTACTTCCCATTGTAGTAATGATCTTTTCAAAATAATTAACATACAATTCTAATTCCTGGCAAAACATATGTGGCCGCTCTGATGAAACTAATGATTCAGCTTTGCCATAGATATGATCAACCATTTCTTGAAGTGAATATTCTCTGTTAAACCAAACTACATTTGGTCCAGGACAAATTGATTGTGGTGCTTTTAAATTTGGTGTAATACCAAGTTTGATTAAAGCGCCGTTGCCAAGATGTTCACACAAACAGACCTTTACAAAAAGAGAGTCTTGCAATTCAGTTTTTTCATTTGCTGATAATTCTGAACAAGAAATTTCATCAACTTTTAATTTTTGATATTGTCTTGATGCTGTACAAATTGGTATATCTGTAAATTCTTTGTTTGAAATTAAAAGTCCTTTTGGACAAGCTGAACCTGGATTTCCTTTTTCTGCTCGTTCTCTAGTCCAGTTTTCTGAACCAGTGTTTCGCAAATTATTAAACGGAACACCCAACGGAGAAGCATTACTTAAGTAAAGATCTTCTTTCTTTGCATTCATCAAAATATTCATTGTGTCATCATCAACACAAGTTGCTTCTGGAACTAATAAAAATGGACTTCCCCAGCCAGTTGAGTCGCATCCAAAATCTTCTAACATTCTTGTTGCCTCACCGCTTGTGCCAATTCCACCTTGAACTGTAATTAGTGGTGGTTTAATCATTGCATTATCAGGAAAATTTAATCCTGCTTTATCATAATAAGCTTTTACCATTGGACGAAATTGTACGTTAAGTTGATTTTTATTTTCTGCAAACTCACTCATAATTGTTGGAAGTAAAAATCCTTGTGAGGCAAATGCATGTCCGCCACAATTTAAACCTGATTCAATTCTAAACTCACTTACTTCTAATCCTTTTGATGCTAAAAATTTCCCTTGTATTAAAGCAGAGCGATAGTCACTTACTTTAATAATTATTTTTTTCTTTAATTCACCAGCTTCGTTGCGATAAAAATCTTTAAACTGTGGAAGGTAACCGAACAATCCTCTGTTAAATCCAGCAGAAAAAACTATTGAAGAACTTAAATTGCTTTCTGCATATCCGCGCAAAGCTGTTTTTGCATCTGTAAATTCCTCACTTAACATTGATCCATCTTTTGCAAAAGTTGTTCGATCAACTTTAGACATAATGTTTACATCTATGGAGCCTGCAACCATTAAGTTAGTAAGTTCGTTTGCAAGATTTTCTTTTTCAACTCCATCGGTAAGATTTAATAACTGATTGTACTTTTGTTTTAAAGGACTGCTTTCAGGTAACAATTCAAAATATTTTTTCTTGTCATTCTCTTCAAAGAATGGAAGTTTTTTTATTGCTTCTAAATTTCTGTTAACAATTATTTCAACAACATTTAAGTATTGCGTTATTCTTTTTGATCGTGCGAGCAAATCATTTTTAGATATTTCAATAAACGGAAGTTCATATTTCTGGCAATAGTATTTGCAGATTTTATCAATCAATATGTCATCCACTATTGACATAACTGATGAGATACCAAAATGTGCAACTCTAATTGGGCTATCAATTGAATGGCCTGTTCCCATTACAGGGATGTGAAATTTGTGATTACTATACGACATAAAATCCTATTGCGCAACCAATCTCATCTTATGATTGCTCAAAATTGTTAATAAAACTAAAACTCAATATTTAACTATCGATAAACTAAAAAAATTATAAAGTATTAAATGATGTAAATTATATTGTTACAATACTTTTACAATTGATAATGTTTGATTTGAAGAGCTATAACCGCAAATGATTTTATTGAATATTCATGTTTTAATAATAAGTGATTATTATTTTGATAAGTGCAATAACATCAAATCGATCATTTTTATTGTAAAGTTGTCTTACTTTAATTATTTGTACAGTAACTTTTCGTATTAATTATTTATCATTTGGTGTGATTTGTGCAATGTTAATTAAAATGAAATCAAAATTACTTTACGTTACTTACTCAAGAAAAATTATGAAACTATTTATAACAAGCTTTTACTTTTTATTATTATTAAACATTAATGTTTTTGCACAAACTGTACCTGTCGGCGCAGGAAGTTACAGTACAGTTCTTCCATCCGGCGCAGTTGGTCCGCAGTATTCAAACGGCAACATTGCAGTTCCAAAAGTATCATCAACATTTACAAAACCTCCGCAAACTTGTGATTACTGGAGCAGTTTAATTTATCCGTTTTACGGTGATCAATTTTCCAACGTAATGTATGCACATCCGCTTAACTACAAAGCAAAAAATAACGGTTTGCAATTAGGTTATACAACAACTCCCGTTTATGCTGCACAGGATTATTTATTTCCATTCTCAAAACAATTAACCGTTGGCGTTGCTGGATTGAACTCAATAAAAACTGTTACAGATGATTATGGTGATTGGACAGTAACAGCACTCTGGAATGACGGCACGCGCACGATGAAAGCAACTCTGGGTCACGGACTTCCTTATGCTTTCTTCATCATCTCAGGCGGAAATGCAATCATAACTTGCAACGCTGCACCAACAATCTGGTTTAATCAGAGTGGAGTTCTTGGTATTACTGTTGAAGGCAGGCATTACGGAATTTTTGCTCCTGATAGCTCAACCTGGTCCGGTACAACTACACTTCAATCAACTTTAAATAACAAAAATTATTTTTCTGTTGCACTGCTTCCAGATAACAATTTAACAACGTTAGAAACATATCGTAAACACGCTTATGCATTTGTAACCGGCAGTACTGTTGAGTGGAATTACGATGAGGCAACTGCAAAACTAACTTCCACATTTTCTTATACAACAGAATTAAAAGAATCCGGTAATGGAAATCTTAACGAAACACTAACAGCATTGTATCGTCATCAATGGTTAAACACTTCTGCACCATTAACAAGTTATGAATACATCTCAGTTGCAGGAAAAATGAAAGTGTTTGAAGGTAATCAATTCACAACAGAATTAACTTTTGAAGGAGTACTGCCAGCCTTACCTGATGAAGGAGTTTATAATCCGGCAGATTTACTTGCAATGGTAAATGATATTGCTACAGAAACACTTCCATCAAGCGGTAATCTTGCAGGTACTTACTGGAATGGAAAATTAATTGCGCGCTTTGCTCATCTAGTAAACATTGCAGATCAGCTTGGTGCAATTACTGCACGAGATCATTTTCTAACTCAGATTAAAACCAGATTGCAGGATTGGTTTACCGCCGGTGGTTCGCAAAGTTATGTTTACAATTCTACGTGGAAAACTTTAACCGGTTATCCATCAGAGTTTGGCGCAGATAATCAAATCAACGATCACAATTTTCACGCGGGATATGCAATTATGGGCGCAGCAATAGTTGCACAGTATGATTCTGTTTGGGCTGCAAATGAAAATTGGGGCGGAATGGTTGAGCTGCTGATAAAAGATGGAAACAATTATGATCGTAACGATACAAGATTTCCATTCCTTCGTGCGCTTGATCCATACGCAGGGCATTCGTGGGAATCAGGGCATGGTGATTTTGGTGATGGAAATAATGAAGAGTCTAGTTCTGAATCTATGAACTTTGCAACTGCAGTAATTTTGTGGGGATCAATAACTAAACAAAATGATATTCGTGATCTGGGAATTTATCTTTACACAACAGAACGAAGTGCTATCGAACAATATTGGTTTGATATTGATGATGAAGTATTTCCTGCTCCATATCCTTACAAAGCTTTAGGAATGGTTTGGGGAGCTAAAGGTGTGCACTCAACTTGGTTTGGTGCTGATCCTGATTTTATACACGGCATAAACATGCTTCCGTTCAATGGAGGATCACTCTATCTTGGTCGCAATCCAGAATATGTGCAGGCAAATTATGATGAAGTAATTGATGAGTTGAATGGTACGCAAGCAACCTGGAAAGATATTCTTTGGCAGTATTTAGCTTTGTCCGATCCGGCATTTGCAATGTCTTTATTCTTTGCTGATCCTAATTACGTTCCTGAAGATGGAGAAACAAAAGCACACACGTATCATTGGCTCGGCAATATGAAAAAGATGGGACAGTTTGATATATCAGTTACTGCAGATATACCAACGTACTCAGTTTTAAAAAATAGTGCAGGAGAAAAAACATACATAGCCTATAATCCTTTTTCTGATTCTATCACAGTTCATTTTTCAGATGGATATTCGATGAATGTTCCGGCAAGAGAACTGAAATCGGTTAACACTTCATCCGCAAACATCAACGCACCGGTTGTAATTTTAGTTGCGGATAAAACATCAGGAAAAATTCCGTTAACAATTAATTTTACAGGCAGCAGAAGTTTTGATAGAAATGGTTCACCGCTTTCATTCGAGTGGAATTTTGGTGATGGAACAACTTCAACTGCAGTTGATACGAGTCATCTCTTTACAGTTCCGGGAATTTATAAAGTTGTTCTTACTGTAACTAATCAGCAATTACTTTCTTCAACAGATAGTTTAACAATTACCGTAAATGGAAACGGCACGCCATATTCCGGAACGCCAGTTTTAGTTCCAGCAACTATTCAGGCAGAAAATTTTGATAACGGTGGAGAAGGAGTTGCGTATCACGATGTTGATGCAAATAATATCGGCCTTGCGTATCGCCCGAATGAAGGCGTTGATATCGAACCATCAAATGATCAGGGTTTTGATGTGTATTGGATGGTAGCAGGGGAATGGCTTGAATACACAATCAATGTTCCGGCAGATACTTTGTATGATGTAATTCCATACGTTTCAACAGTTCCGGGTTTTGGAAATTTCCGCATCTTCATAAACAATGTTGATGTTAGCGGCAAAGTACAAGTAACTGGTACTGGTGGTTGGCAGTCATGGCAGCCAAAAACAATTTCTAATGTGCCTCTTCAAGCAGGTGTACAGATTTTAAGATTTGAGATTAATACAGATTATCAATCAGAAATAGGTAACTGGTTATTCAGTTTAAATTATATCAAAGTAAATATCGCAGGCACTGTTGATGTTTCTGATAACGACTATATTCCAAGTACTTATTCGCTTTCACAGAATTATCCAAATCCATTTAATCCAACAACAACAATTAAATTCGATTTGCCGGCAGCTGGATTAATTACTTTAGAGATATATGACATACTTGGCAGAAAAATCTCAACACTTATAAATGAGCATAGACAAGCAGGTAGCTATGAGCAGGTTTTTGATGCCTCCTCGTTATCAAGCGGAGTTTATGTTTATAAACTGCAAGCTGGTGAATTCACAAATTCTAAGAAGTTAGTTCTGTTGAAATAAGATTTGATTGAGATATGTTAAAAAGAAAACCCTGATGTTTTAGCATCAGGGTTTTTAGTATAAAATGAATTAAAGATTATTTTACTTTACCTTGATTTGCAACAGCAGCAGCAGCTTTTGCAATTTCCTCCTGATCACCAAGATAATAATGTTTAATTGGTTTTAAGTTTGCATCCAACTCATAAACTAATGGAATTCCTGTTGGAATGTTCAACTCAACTATTTCATTATCCGGAATGTTATCAAGATATTTTACTAAAGCACGTAAACTATTTCCGTGTGCAGTAATTAAAACTTTTTTACCTGATTTAACCATTGGTGCAATTGTACCTAACCAGTAAGGCACAAAACGATCAACGGTATCTTTTAAACATTCTGTTAATGGTAGTTCATTTTCTGTAAGATCAGCATAACGCGGATCTTTACCTGGAAATCTCTCATCAGTTTTTTCTAATGCCGGCGGGGGAGTATCATAACTTCTTCTCCAAACTTTTACCTGATCTTCACCAAACTTTTGAGCTGTTTCTGCTTTGTTCAATCCTTGTAATGCACCGTAATGTCTTTCGTTCAATCTCCAATGGCGGATAACGGGAATCCACATTAAATCTAATCCATCCAATGTAAACCATAAAGTTCTGATTGCTCTTTTTAGAACAGAAGTATAAGCGATATCAAATTTGTATCCTTCTTTATGTAAAACTTCTCCGGCTTTTTTTGCTTCTGCTAAACCTTTTTCAGAAAGATCAACATCAGTCCAGCCGGTAAAACGGTTTTCCTGATTCCAGGTGCTTTCTCCATGACGTAATAAAACTACTTTATACATTTTATCTCCAATACTTTTTAAGTGTTATTTCAAAATTACTGCTCAAAAATAGGGAAGGACGCTTAATGGAGAAAGTCAAAAATCAAAATTAAAAATTCAAAAGTAGAATTTGAGATTTGTAACCATTAATAATTTTGTCACCCTGAGCGAAGTCGAAGGGTGACACTAAACAAAGCAGCAATCAAACAATGAAACAATTCTACTGCTTTTTACCCAATGCAGATTTTAGAATAATAAATCCAACAATTCCGGATAACAATGAACCGGCAAGAATTCCAACTTTAGAAATATTTAAAAGTTCAGGTGAATTAAATGCCAGGTTTGCAATGAATAAAGACATTGTAAATCCAATTCCTGCAAGCACAGAAGCAGCATAAATCTTTTTCCAGCTAACTCCCTCAGGCTCTGATGCAAGTTTTAATTTTACAGCAATATAAGAGAATGAAAAAATTCCTATTTGTTTGCCAAGAAATAATCCAAGTACAATTCCAATACTTACCGGATGAGTTAATGCCGAACCTAATTCGTCACTAACTGCAACACCTGCATTTGCAAGTGCAAAAACCGGCATTATAAAAAATGATACCCAGGGATGAAGTCCATGTTCAAATCTTTGCAGCGGAGTTAAAATCTTCTCGCAATTATTTTCTATCTGATCAACAATAGATAATCTTTCAGAATTCGTTAAAACATCTTCACCATGCTCACCGGCATTATCAAAATCCTTTAACAAGTTTTCAGTTTCGTTTTTAAATTTCTTAGTATTTATTCTGGATGATACAGGAATTGTAAATGCAAGTAAAACTCCGGCTACAGTTGCATGCACTCCTGATTTCAGAAAGGCCAACCAAAGTGCAATTCCAACGAATGTATAAACAAGTAAATTTCTAATACCCAATCTGTTCATTGCAATTAACAAGACAATTAAACCACCAGCAATCATCAGACTAGTTAAAGAAATATTTGATGTGTAGAAAATTGCAATTACTAACACAGCTCCAAGATCATCTACAATTGCAAGTGCAAGAATAAAAATCTTTAATGCAAGCGGAACTCTATTACCAAGTAATGCAAGTATTCCAACAACAAAAGCAATATCAGTAGCCATCGGTATTCCCCAGCCGGATGCACTTTCACTGCCAAGGTTAAATAATGTATAAATTAGTGCAGGAAAAATCATTCCGCCTAAAGCAGCAGCAATTGGCAACGCAGCTTTCTTTACGGATGATAACTCACCTACCAGTAGTTCACGTTTTATTTCTAATCCGACAACGAAGAAAAAAATTACCATCAAACCATCGTTAATCCAATGATGCAAGGAGTAATTTAATCCTACACCTCCCACATCTATCTTAACATATGTATGCCATAAGTGATGATATGAATCTGCAAATGAAGAATTTGCCCAGGCTAGCGCTATAACTGTTGCTATAATTAGCAATATTCCGCCGGAGGCTTCTTGATGCAGAAATTCTTGAATAGGATATGTTAGTTTTTCAATCGTGGTTTTGTTTTGTTTCATAAATCTAAAGTTAAGAATTAAAAATTATTAAGATTGTTCTAAACAATATTATCTTCAGAAATCTTTAATTGCACACTTTTAATTTTGTCGTCCATAGTTTGATCTCTATCCGTTCTTGTTCCAACTCTTAATGTTGAAGATATTCTGGGAGCGCCCATTTCATGCACTCGCTCGTGGCATTTTTTTACTGCGGCAAATACATCATCCCATTCGCCTTCGATGTTTGTGCCGTAGGCGTGAAGCATTGATTTCAATCCAGCATTTTTAATGATCTTTTCACATTCTGCAATGTATTTTGAAACAGATAATCCAACTCCAATAGGAACAACGCAAAGATCTACTATTACTTTCATAGTCATTTCCTTCGATTTTAAAATCCAATATAATGTTAAAAAATTATTTTGTAAAAGATTTGTTAGATTGTTATACGGATTTAGAGCAGATTAAAAGATTTTAATAGCAATATTCCAAGGGAAATTGTAAATACCGAGCCAAGAGTAGTAATCATAATTATATTACCCGCTAGTTTAGAATTTGCACCCATCACATCAGCCATTACAAAACTTGCAATCGCTGTTGGACATGCAAATACGATAAACATAATGCCAAGATCATCATTTCTGTATCCTAAGAATATTGCAAGAAATGTCAGAAGAAGCGGAAGAACTACAATTTTAATTATTGATGAAGAGAATGCCAAAGCGGAAGCACGCTTTAGATTTTCGATATTCAATGAACCGCCGATACCAACTAATGCAAGCGTTAGCGCAAGATCTGCAAAATAATTTCCAGTTGTAATAAACATTTCCGGCAATTTTAGTTTAAAGTATGAAAACGGAAGTGCAAAAACCACGGCAAGAATAAGCGGGTTTAATATAATTTCCCTAAACATTGAAATAAAATTTATTTTTCCCTGATGTTTTGGTACTGTTAAAACAATAACTGCAAGTACATTGTAAACCGGAAGAAGAAAAGCCAGAATTAATGTTGCTTTTCCTAGTGCATCATTACCAAATAGATTTGATATTAGTGCAAGACCGACAATTGCATAATTACCTCTGAATGCACCTTGTATAAAAGCACTTTTGTCTTCAGGGTTTTTTATAAATGGAGTTGTGCCTGCCCAAATAAGCAGATAAGTTATTATCGTAGAAAGAGTAATGAAAAGTATTTGATCAACATTAAATACTTGTGATAGATCAAGTTCTGAAATCTCTAAGAATATAAAAACCGGAAGGGAAATCTGGAAAACTAATCTTGAAGTAACATCAACAAAAACTTCGTTTATAATTTTTCTTTTTTTAGCAAAGTATCCAACAGCTATTATTAAAAATACCGGGGCAACAATGTTTGCTGTAAAAACTATATTATCAAACAACTTGATTACCTTACAGAAGATTATTTTTTAAGTGATTCAATTAAGTTCAGGAATTTTTCTGGAACAGGTACAAGTTTGTTTGTTTTATAATCAAAGAAAGCTATTCCTGTTTTTGCACGAGCAATTTCTTTTCTTGTTACTTTGTTTGTTATCTTAAAAAAGAAATCACAACCGTTCTTAATGAAATTATCAACCGTTACTTCAAATAATAAAATATCTCCATGATAACCTTGAGATTTATATTGAAGTGCTGCATCAAACATAATTATTCCAGCACCGCAAGTATCAACTTCTGAGTAACCCCAGTTTTTAAGAAACAATATTCTTGCTTCGTGTACCATTGAAAGTATGGAATCATTACTAAGATGTCCTGCAAAGTTTACGTCATAAACTCTAACGGAAATTTCTGTGGAGAAAATAAATTTTTGTGGTAGTTCAATTTTAACTCGTTGCATTAAGAGGCCCATCCCAGCCTTCCCTAAGGGAAGGAGTAGGAAATAGTTTAATTAATAAATAGAAATTACTTGTATAAAAATTATTGTATTCGGATTGAATTCCTAATTGAATTTTAAACTCATCCTTTGGGGAATTTGATGGGGATTTCTTAAACCAATTGATATACTGTAATTGATTCAGTTATTCCTTTAATAACAACATCCTGATGATATTTTGGTTCTTCAGCCAAGCTTATGCGTTTGTACACACTATCTGAAATTAAAATAACTGAATTTAGTTCTTTGTTTATTTGTTCAAGTCGTGCTGCAATTATTACAGGCTGTCCTGTTACTGAATATTGTTTTCTTTCACTTGTACCAACATTACCGGTTACAACCTCTCCGGCATTAATACCAATTCTGATGACTGTTTCAGGAATCAAACCCGCTACGTTTCTGCGTTTAAGTTCTTTATTAATAGCCAGTGAAGCATTTACAGCTAACTGGCAATCATTATCGTGTTCAATTGGAGCACCGAAAATAGCCATCAAACCATCCCCCATAATCTGTGTAACAATTCCTTTATTCTCATTTATTATTTCTATTATAAATGAAAAAACATTGTTTTGATATGCAATAATTTCTTCAGGCGATTTATTCTGGGCAAAGATTGAAAAATTTCTTATATCCAAAAACATTATTGCTGCAAATCTGATTCGACTTTGAACCTCATACCTGTTATCAACTAATTCATCAACTATTTCTTTTGAGATTTGCTGACCGAATAATTTGTGAATTTCATTTCGTTCAGTTTGTGCTTTATAATATTTAAGTAATCCTTTTTTAATCTGATTTGTAATCAATCCGGCAGTATGACCAGAAATAAAAATTAATGCAGCAGTTCCAATATGAGTAGGAAAAAGTGAAAGCGCATCAATATTACTGGCTGGTTTATTTGTTAGATACCAGGCAATTATAAGATATTGGATCATCGCTATCGTGCCGGAAAAAACACAAAGTTTAAAATCTAGTTCCAGGGCTGAAAGCATAATGATTAAAAAGTAAAGCAGCGCAACTGGAGTAAACAGAGGATAAATTGAAGGTAAACTAAATGAATAAATAATTATTACTAAACTAGGTACACTTATTTCTATTAACGTATTTACGTAACGGATTATTATAAAAGCTTTAACACCATAACGGTTCCATTTTTTAACAGCCCGACTAACGAATAATGCCCTCACAAAAATAACACCAAGTATAATTAGTGTAACTTGAATTGTGATAGAAAATTGAGAAACATCTTTAAATTCTTTATTGAACGCGAGAGAAATAAGTAAGACAACAACTATCAGAAAGCCAATTATTCCAGCTAAAACTTTAGATCTGAAACTTTCGTTTGATATTATTTCTTCAGAAAATAATTCTTCAAAAAGTTGTGAGGTGTTTTTAATCATTAATAAAAAATATTTATTTCAAAAAAATAAAATCAGACCGTGTAATTTACTAAACTGTTTTCTTATACTTAAATATTGCCAAACTGTTAAACACAATCGCAAAAACTGAAACAACTAAAAAATGATATCGCAAATCCCAAAAGCTACTGCCTTTAAGAACCAGCATACGCATTACTTCTATAAGATAACTAACAGGATTGATATATGTTAAATATCTTGCCCAATCAGGCATGTTTTCTGTTGGTGAAAATAATCCACCAAGAAGAATAAAAACCAGCATAAAAAAGTAAGCAATAAACATAGCTTGTTGTTGTGTATCAGCGTAAATAGAAGTAAGTAATCCAAAACCGAGCAGCGCAATTAAATAAACACCGGCAAAAAGATATCCAACCCAAAAACTTCCTGCAGGATATATTCCGTATATAATAAAACTTATAATAAATCCGATTGTCATTACAAGCAGCCCAAGTACCCAAAATGGAATTAGTTTACTTAAAATGAATTGATATTTTTTTATTGGTGATACATTTAGCTGTTCAATAGTCCCAATCTCTTTTTCTTTGACGATATTTAATGATGACATTAAATATCCAACCAGTGTAACTAACAAAGCTAATACACCGGGAACAATAAAGTCTTTGTAGTTCATTAGTTGATTGAACCAGTTTGAGCTAGTAATTTCAATTACCGGGATTGAACTTAATCTTGATTGCGGGAGCCACTCAACTCTTACATCATTATTAAAATCTTTAACAATTGAATTTGCATAAGCAACAGCCAGTCCAGCAGTTTGTCCGCTTATTGCATTAGCAGAAAACATAATTATAGATTCATTTTGTCTTATTACATCTTTCTCAAATCCTTCAGGAATTTCAACAATTAAATCTGCTTCATCATTTTCAACTTTGTCTAACGCTTGTTTATAAGTGTTTGAATAGTCAGTGAGTAAAAAATATCCAGATGCTGTAAATTTATTAATCAGCTTGCGTGAATATTCTGAATGATCATGATCAACTACGCTTAACGTAATATTTTTTATTTCGTATGTTGCAGCATAAGGAAGTAAAATCAACTGAATTACAGGTAATGCAAAAATCATCCTTAGAATTAATTTGTTTCTAAATATTTGGAGAAATTCTTTTCTTAGTAAAAATTTTAATATTCTCATCACAACCTGATTTTAAATCTTTTTATACTGATAGTTAAAAACACAGCGGTCATTGCAACAAGGATTAAAAGTTCCTGCCAGATTTGCGTAAAATCAATTCCCTTAATCATTACCCCTTTTACAATAATGATGTACCACTTTGCAGGAACAAAATTAGAAAGTACTTGGAGTATTGTTGGCATATTTGCGATTGGGAAAGCATAACCGCTTAACATTACAACCGGAAGCATTAGTCCAAGTAGCGATATTAACATTGCCGCTTGCTGGGTATCTGTAATCGTTGAAATTAGTATTCCAAGTGACAAAGCACAAAAAATGTAAATAATTGTTGAGCCAATTAGTAATAACAAACTTCCCTCGATTGGAAGACCAAGTACAAACACACTAAGTATTAAAATTGTTGCAACATTTATTAAAGATATTACAAAATATGGAATCACTTTGCTTATAACTACAAGCCATGGTTTCATCGGTGATACAAGAAGTATTTCCATTGTACCGAGTTCTTTTTCTTTTACAATTGCTATAGAAGTCATCATTGCAGAGATAAGCAGTAAAATCATTCCCATTACACCTGGTACAGAAGAATAAGCACCTTTAAGCTGTGGATTGTATAGCATTCGCATTTCTGTATTGATTACATAAGGTAATTTATTTTGTTGATTCATTTCGTTTTGATAATCCATAACAATTGAACTAACATAATTTGTAAGTGTTGTTGCCTGGTTTGGATCAGTTGCATCTGCAATGATTTGAAGTTGAGCTTTGTTTGAGTGTGCTAATTCATTTTGAAAGTTTTGTTGAAAGATAATTGCAAGTTTTATTTTTCCTGTTTTGAAAGCATTTTCAATTTGATCACTTTTTGAAATTGTTCTGTCAATATCAAAATATTGTGAGCTTTCAATTTTGGTAATAATGTTTTGTGTTACTTCATCTTTAGAATTATCCAGGATTGCAATATTTGCATTTCTCACTTCGGTAGTGATCGCAAATCCAAAAATAAGTAATTGAACAATCGGCAATCCAATCAGAACAAGCATAGAACGTGTATCGCGCAAAATGTGATGAAATTCTTTTTTGACAAAAATGATTAACTGTTTCATAAAGATTTACTCTCCACGTTTTGCACCACGAGCAAGCATTAAAAAAACTTCATCCATTGATTCAGCATTATATTTTGATTTTAAGTTTGCTGGGGAATCAAGAGCCTGAATTACACCATCAACCATTATAGAAACACGATCACAATATTCTGCTTCATCCATATAATGTGTGGTAACAAAAACTGTAATTCCGTTGTGTGCCGCTTCATAAATCATATCCCAGAATTGTCTTCGTGTAATCGGATCAACTCCGCCCGTGGGTTCATCTAGAAAAACAATTTTTGGCTGATGAAAAATTGCTATACTGAAAGCTAGTTTTTGTTTCCAGCCAAGCGGAAGTGAAGCAACTAATTTATCGGCCTCATTATTTAAACCGAGTTTGTTTATAAGTTCTTCACTTTTGGATTTAATTTCTTTATCACTTAATCCGTATATGCCGCCAAAAAGTTGAATGTTCTCTTTGATTGTTAAATCTTCATACAAAGAAAACTTCTGACTCATGTAGCCAATACTTTTTTTTATTTGTTCAGTTTGGATGTAAATATCAAATCCAGCAATTGTTGCATTTCCACTGGTGGGAATTGAAATCCCAATTAACATTTTCATCGCAGTAGTTTTTCCTGCGCCATTTGCACCAAGAAAACCAAATATTTCACCTTTATAAACTTCAAACGAGATTTCACTAACAGCAGTAAAATCTCCAAACCTTTTTGTGAGTTTATCAGTTTTAATGACAATTTCTTTTTCTAATAACATATTATTTCATTAATTCCATAAAGCAATCTTCAATTTCCGGTTTGATGATTTTAATAGTTGCTTTTGCGTGTCCTGATTTGATCAAATAATTTTCTAAATCCAAAATATTCATCTCATCATCTTTAAATGTGAGATGATGATTTTCACCAAATCCAAAACAACTTTCAGTATTTTCAAACGATCTAAGATCATTTAAAAGCTTAAACATATTTTCAGAATGAACAGCAAAAAGCTTTTTATCAAAACTATCAATTATGTTTATCGGAGTATCAATTTTTAAAATTTTACCGATTTGAATTAATGCAATTCTATCGCAAAGTTTTGCCTCATCCATATATGGTGTTGAAACAAGAATTGTTATGCCTTGAGCTTTTAATTTTTTTAGCATTTCCCAAAATTCTTTTCTGGAAACAGGATCAACACCTGTTGTTGGTTCATCAAGAAAAAGTATTTTTGGTTTGTGGATTAGTGCACAGCTTAATGCAAGTTTCTGTTTCATTCCGCCGCTTAACTTACCGGCACGACGAGTTTTAAATGGTTCGAGTTGTTTATAAATATCTGAAATTAGATCATAGTTTTCTTGAATAGTTGTATTGAAAATCGTTGCAAAGAAATTAAGATTTTCTTCAACTGTTAAATCCTGGTAAAGTGAAAATCGTCCAGGCATATAACCAACCAGATCACGAATCGCTTTCCAATCTTTTATAACATCAAAACCGAGAACAGTCGCATTACCTTTATCAGCAAGCAATAATGTTGTTAATATTCTAAAGATTGAAGTTTTGCCTGCACCATCAGGGCCAATCAATCCAAAAAGTTCACCTTCATTAACAGAAAATGAAATATCATCAACAGCGGTAACAACAGTTTTTCCGCTGGAATATGTTTTTGTGAGATTATTTAATTCTATTGCATTCATAAAATTAAAATTTAACTTCTCCGTACATTCCAATTTTCAGATAACCATCGTTGATAACTTTTACTTTTATTGAGTAAACAAGATTTGCACGTTCATCTTTTGTTTGAATTGTTTTTGGAGTAAACTCTGCTTTTGACGAAACCCAATAAATTGCTCCGCTCATTTCTTTTTGATCACCTTCACCTTTATCAACAAACACTTTTACTTTCTGTCCAAGTTTTATCTCGCCTAATTGATTTCCATCAACATATGCACGCAACGTCATCTCTGAAAGATTTGCAATTTTGTAAAGCGCTTTTCCGTTTGAAGTTACTTCGTTTAATTTTGCATAACGAGTAAGCACCGTTCCATCAATAGGATTTATTATGTAACTCTTCTTTATTTGATCCTCAATTTGTTCGATCTGAGCAGTTAACGGAAGAGTTTCGCTTTGCAAACCTTGCTTTGAAATTGTTAAGCTGGATTTTGTAGCGTTGTATTGCTTGCGTAAAACATCAAGTTGAGAATTAACATCATCAAGTTGTTTTGTAGTTGCAGCATTTGAGTTAACAAGATTTTGAATTCTTATTTGTTCTTTCTCAGCAGTTTCAATTTGCTTTTGTAATGATGCAAGTTGAGTCGCAATATCAGGCTGCTTACTTAATACGGCTTTAATTGTTGCCAGGAGTTGTTTTTTCTTTAGATGTAATTGGATTGTGTCAACAATTCCAACAACTTGTTTTTGTTTAATTATAAATCCTTCTTCAATATCAAAAAAAATCAATTTGCCCATTGCCTCAGATGAAACAATTATTTCATCTGATTCAAATGTTCCTGTTGCATCAAAATCACCATCGCCATTTGAACATGCAAATAAAAATGTTAAGCTTAAGATAAAAGCAATAATTAATAATTTGTTTTTCATAGTCTTCTCTTATTAAAAATTAATTTCCGGTTGTAATTTTAAAATTATACTCAGCGAGTAATAATTGTATTTCGTGAATTGCTAGATTTTGTATTGCAGCATCTTCAGCATTTAGCTCTCTAATAAAATCGTTAGAAGTTATTACCCCATTTTCAAGTTTAGCTTTTGCGGATTCTTTAATTGAAGTTCTGAGAGTAATTATTTCTTTATCAACGTTTACTAGTTGTTTAAGTTTTTCAACTTCCTGCAACTGCTGCCTGATAGAAATATTTGTATTCAGTAAAAATGTTTGTTTCTGTGTCTCAATAATATTTTTATTGATTTCATTTATCTCGCTTTCATTTCCGTAACTGTAGAGATTTGAAAGTGACCAGGATAAACGCGCGCCAGCTATATAAAACCAATCAAACTCATTCATCAACACATTCAAACTTGGTTTGCCGTATCCACCTTGAAAAAACAGACTTGCCTTTGGAAGAATTTTTGAAATTGATAAACCATCCTGATTTTCTATCAAGTTCTGTTGCGATGAAAATAATTTTAATTCAGGTCGATTTATTTCAACTTCGGATTTAAAACTACTTGAAACTGGTTGAATTAGTTTTGTTGATTCATTTAATTGTTGGTTAATCAACAAACCTAGCATATCTAAATACGCTATGCGCGAAGAATTCAATTCAATTTCTTTTTGATCTGTTTTTAATAGTTCAGCTTTCAAAACATCAACATCAGATTTCATTGCAGTACCGTTTTCTAAAGCCGAAGTAAGTTTTAAAATGCTTGCGTTCAAATCATTCCTAATAAAACTTACTTGAACCAGTTGAGCATCGAGTAACAATATTCCAAAATAAATTTGATTAACTCTTTCTTTAACTTTTATCAATTCAACTTCAAGTTTTTGATTATCAATTTCTGCAATGGATTGCTGGATGCCGGATTGCGAACTCATTATTCCGCCATCATAAATAGTTTGGGTTACATCCGCATAAACTTTGTATTGATCTTTTGTCAGCTTATCAATTGACATTCCAGGAATTGAAATCGGCAGGGAAGTAACATCTGATTGATAAGTTGTCTGCGCATTAATAGTAATCTGAGGAAAGTATCCATTCCAAACATTGCTTACATTAAACTCTTTACTTTTTGCAATGTACTCTTTTTGTAAGATGAGAGGATAATTTTCTCGTGATTTTGTATAACATTCATCAAGCGTAAGAGTAGTTTGTGGTTTTAAAATTCCAACACTTGATAAAACGATTGCAATGAATAATAATCTTTTCATATTAAATCTTATTTATTGTTTTATTAAAAACTTTTTTACCTTTTTCAGTTAAGATTCCACCAATAATAATTTTAAATGTGAATCGTGCACCTTCAACGATTGAGAAACTATTATTTAAAATAAAATCTGGATTAACAATTGATCTAACAGATATGACCAAAATCGTCATTATAATAGATGTTGGATAATCAATAAATAAACCTTCTTGCTTTCCTTGTTCAATTACCTTTGTAATATTTTCAAACATCATTTTTGTGCGGAATCTATCAATCTCATTCCATATTTCCGGAAAATGCTTTTTCATTTCTTCCATTCTTTTGTTTGAGATTTTGTCGGCTGCACTTGCAAGTATGTTTATTAGTTCTGCTAACTTTTCAATTGCATTTTTATCTGAGTTTAATGCAGGTAAAATTTTACTTTTCATCCGACCCATAAAATGCCTGGCTATTGCCATTACAAGATCTTCTTTTGAAGGGAAAAACTTGTAAATCGTTTTTTTGCTCATCCCAAGTTCAGATGCAACTTCATCCATAGTGGTTTTGTAAAAACCTTCTTTAAAAAGCTTGTCCTCTATTTGCTCAATTATTTGTTCTTGCATTTCAGAATTCCTTAAGGAAACTATATTCGTATTTTTGGTTTCCAAACTAAACTTTTATTCTGCATTTGTCAAGAATTATTTTTTCAAAATTTTATTTAAGTATTAGCAATCACAAATTTGGCTAATAAAATAAATCTTAATAATATTGTCTATCATTTAATAAATATTTGAGGGTTACATGAGAACGGTATTTATTATCTCTATTCTTTTTCTTTTTTCAAACATTTCCTTTCCGCAAGAACAAATTGAAACAAATATTGAAAGTGCGGTGCAAAATGCCAAAAAAGGTGTTTACTGGGCTTTATCCAATATTCCTGTTAAGAAAGCTAAGATTGAAAAATCAATTGTTAATGAAGATAAGCTTTTAGCAAGGGTAAAAGTTGCAAAGGAACTTAATGGTGTTCGAGTTGAATCAACTGGGTATTATCAAACGAATGAAGTCACGATTGTTCTTTATCGTTCAAGAGATAGTTTGGTTAGGGATGGTTACATCAAAAAGGGTGATCTTGAATCCTACTCTGAAGAAGATTAAACAATAATTAATTTTCGTAACATCTTGACTTAGTAAACTTTTTTTTGTAATTCTGTAACGGTTATTACATCAACTAATCATTTTGTAATTAGAGTTACAGATGCACAATCAAAGATTAATAGATCTTTTCTTAGAAGTTGCAAGAATCAATGCTCTTTCTGGCAACGAAAAATCTCTCGCTGAATACATTAAATCTTTTCTGACCCAATATGGATATCATGTAAACGAAGATAATTCTCAAAGTGCCACAAACAGTAATACTGGAAATCTGATTTGCAAAATTGGTAGTGGCGGTGATTATATGCTGTTATCACATATGGATACAGCAAGACCCACAGAACATGTTAAACCAATTATTCTTGAAGATAAAATAACTTCTTCCGGCGATACTGTTCTTGGAGTTGATAATCGTGCAGGAGTAGCTGTTTTGCTTTACACTTTAGAAAAAATTGCACTAGAAAAAATTCCTGTTAAAGATTTTACAGTTGCCTTTACAACTTGTGAAGAAACAACATTGTTTGGATCAAAAAATCTTGGAGTAAATGGAGAGATTAAACACGGATTTATTTTTGATTCGGGTTATAGACCAGGAAGTTTTATTTATTCAGCTTGCGGTGCTATTGGATTAACAATTAAAATTGTTGGTAAAGCATCGCACTCTGGAATTTCTCCTGAAAAAGGAATCAATTCAATGCAGGTTGCTGCAAAAGCAATCAGTCAATTACCACTCGGCAGAATTGATGAAGAAACAACCATGAACATTGGTTTACTAAAAAGTGGTTCTGCTGTAAATGTTATTCCCGAACTTACAGAACTTGAAGGCGAAGTTAGATCATTCAATCTAAAAAAGGCTGAGGATAATTTTAATTTACTTGTAAACATTTTCAAATTTGAAGCAGAAAAAGTTGGAGCAAAAGTTGAGATAAATTATTTCTGGGACTTTTTGCCTTATACAATTCCAGAATCAGCATTCGTCTATAAAGAAATTTCACGAGTATTAGAAAAAGTTGGATTAGAACCAACACCAAAAATATCTCTCGGCGGAAGTGATGCTAACTCACTTAACGGAAGAGGAATTGAATCAGTAAATCTTGGTATCGGTGCACAAAATCCGCACTCAAATGAAGAGTTTATCTACATTGAAGATTTAATTAATTCAGCTAAAATTGCATTAGAACTTGTTAAGAAAGATTAAATAATATGAAAAAACTTTTACTGTTTATTCTTGCAATAATTTTAATTTCAATCAATGCAAACCTTGCACAAACAAAAGGTAAGTTAGTTATTGTTGGTGGAGAACAAACAAATGATATCGTAAAAAAATATGTTGAACTAGCCGGCGGATGTGATGCAAAAATAATTGTTATCCCTAATGCAGGTTCAGAGCCTAAATATTGGAGTGAAGTTCAGGTTAAAGAATTTACAGATCTTGGTGCTCAGGCTGAGTATCTTTTATTTACCAGACAAACTGCTGATGATGAAGTGAATCTAAAAAAGATGGACTGGGCAAATGCAGTATTCTTTTTAGGTGGAGATCAAAGTGATCTTGCAAGAGATATGCTTGGAACAAAATTACTTGAAAAAGTTTTTGGTATTTATAATAATGGTGGTGTTGTCGGCGGCTCAAGTGCCGGTGCTGCAATTATGAGTGAAGTTATGATTACTGGTAATGAGTTGATTAACAAAGATTCAACTGTTTCATTCGTTACAATTGAAAAAGGAAATGTTGAAGTTAAAACTGGTTTTGGATTTTTAAAAAATGCAATTGTTGATCAACATTTTTTAAAACGTAAAAGGCACAATAGAACAATAGCTTCTTTAATTGAACATCCAAATTTATTTGGAATTGCAATTGATGAATCAACAGGCATAATTGTTTACCCCGATGAAACATTTGAAGTGATTGGCAGTTACCAGGTACTTGTGTATGATCCTATTGATGGGGATAATATTCGTGAAGATAAAAATGGTAATCTTGGAATTTCTGATATGAGACTTCAAATTTTAATAAGTGGTGATAAGTTTGATATGAAAACAAGAAAAGTAATTAAATGACCGAAACAAAAAGGAAATTTAAGTTTAAGGTTCCAAACACTTACTTGTTAATATTTTCGTTGCTTGTACTGATAGCTGCGATGACATGGATAATTCCAGGCGGACAATATGAGCGTACCGTTGTTGATGGAAAGCAAGTGGTTGTGCAGAATTCGTTTAAGTATATTGAAAATGAACCTCAAGGAATTTTTGATCTATTTATGTCTCCACTTAAAGGTTTTTCTGATCCCCAAGGAGCATTGATTATTGGCTTTATACTACTTGTTGGCGGTTCATTTAATGTTCTTGCAAAAACTAATGCAATAAATTCTCTCATTCATAAACTTGCAAGAGCGCACAAAGATTCTAAACTTCTTCAAAAACTTTTCATTCCTGTTTTGATGTTAATGTTTTCTCTTGGTGGAGCAACATTTGGGATGAATGAAGAAATAATTCCGTTTGTATTGATTATAGTTCCAATCTGTCTTGCTCTTGGCTATGATTCAATTGTTGGTGTTGCAATTCCATTAGTTGGTGCGCATATTGGTTTTGCTAGTGCTTTCTTAAATCCATTTAATGTTGGTATTGCACAGGGCATCGCAGATGTTCCATTGTTTTCGGGAATTGGTTACAGACTAATTAGTTGGTCAATCTCAACATTTGTTGCGATATTATTTCTTTTATGGTATGTAAAAAGATTGTCAAAGAATCCAAAGATTAGTCCAACTTATGAATTTGATGAAGAGAGAAGAAAGAATGAAAATATTAATGGAGTTTATGAAAACGAAAGCGAGTTAACAACAAAACATAAAGCTGTGTTATTAACTTTTGCTTTATCTCTTGTATTAATTGTAGTTGGTGTAATAAAACTTGGCTGGTATATTGAAGAAATTTCTGCAGCATTTTTTATTATGGGAATTATTGTTGGAATTATTGGCGGATTAAAAGTTGATGAATTCACTAAAGCATTTATTGAAGGCGCAAAAGATTTAGTGGGAACAGCATTAATAGTTGCTCTTGCTCGTGCAACATTAGTCATCTCACGTGATGGACAAATTATTGATACGGTTCTTTATGGACTATCACCGTACATTCAATCATCATCGCCAATTTTTGCATCACAAAAAATGTTTATGGTTCAGGCTGTAATAAATTTCTTTGTACATTCCGGTAGTGGGCAAGCAGCGCTTACAATGCCAATTATGGCTCCGCTTTCAGATCTTGCTGGTGTCTCAAGACAAACTGCAATCTTAGCATTTCAATTTGGAGAGTACACAAATATTATAATACCTACATCTGCTGTAACAATGGGTGCGTTATCGATGGCGAAAGTTCCCTGGGAAAAATGGGCAAAGTGGGTTTTACCTTTAATGATAATTTTATTTGTATTAGGATTTATTTTGTTAATTCCACCAAATCTTTTTGGCTGGCAATAAGTTTTTAATTAATAAATGTTCAATCATTAAATAAAAGGTGTGTTATGAAAAAACTATTACTTTTGGGAGTAACAGTTCTAACGTTTGTTTTTGCCAATAAAACAAATGCACAAGTTGATATCTATCTTGATAATCTTAATGTTTATGTTACTGAATATGGCAGAGTTGCACTTTATTCATTACCTGATACCATTCGTCAGGTATACAGAACAGCATTATTAGTTGGCACTGGACCTGACGCAGTGTTTGATTTGATATGGGATCTTGAAGTGGAAGAGCCGACAACTTTATTATCAACACCCTCTTTTGGTGACTATGAGGTTTATGGAAGCTATAATAACGATTACTCTGGTGCCCCACCTAATGTACTAGAGAAAGAAAATGTTTATTGCTGGCAAAACATTAATGCTGTTTTAATCAAATACACAGTTATCAATCGAGAGGCAACAAGTATTGATGCAATTAATGGATGGGAATTTTTACCAAGAATTGAAAATAGCAGGAGTGGTGGAGATACTGTTACATATTATACACAAAGTAAAATACTTTCTGTAAAAAATAATAAAGCTGTAGGATTTAAGGTATTATCTGAAGAATTGAAATCAGTTGGATCATTCTATTACTTTACTGATTATGAGACCGATTCGTTATTCTGGAGTTGGTTGAGTTATAATTCGTTTGATACATTATTTATTACTGACCCAAATAATCCAAGTGTTGATGCTCCTGCAATAATTCCTGCATTAAATTCAAAGACTATAGCACCAATGGATTCGGTGACATTTTATATCTCATTAGCATACAATGATAATGAAGAATCAATGTTGGCAAGTTTAGAGCAAGTCCAACAAAAATATAATCAACTCGTTTCTGTTGAATCAGATTTAAATAACATCCCAAGCGATTATATTTTGAACCATAATTATCCTAACCCATTTAATCCATCTACAAAAATATCTTTTGGATTGCCGCAACGTTCTAATATTTTATTAAGAGTTTTTAATGCTTTAGGTGAACAAGTTGCAGAACTTATGAATGGTTCATTGGAAGCTGGTACTCATACCTATAATTTTGATGCGTCAGATCTTACATCAGGAATATATATTTATTCCTTACAAACTGATGCTGGTATTATCTCAAATAAAATGACTTTAATTAAATAACTTTTTTGAAAGAGAAAAAAATGAAAACAATTTACACTTTCTTAGTAGTATTACTTTTTACATCCGTTTTATCTTTGGATGGTTTTGCACAGAGTTTTTATACGGGAACAATAGGTGTAACCCAGAGTAATGGTGGTAGAACAAGAGTTTATTCTGATAATCTTACTACAAGGCAGTTTGAAAGGATTTCTATTTTAGTCGGTGTTAGTACCTCTGCAGTATTTGATTATAATGAAGATCAGGATGTTTTAATAAATGCTGCTACTGTTACTTCACCACTTTTAAGTGACTTTGAAGTTACATCAACAATAAACAATTCATACTCGGGTTTGCCACCTGTTGTGCAAGCAAGTTACAATATTTATGGTTGGAATAATGGGGCATATCTTTTATTTAAAGCTACAGTTAAAAACAATGAAGCTGCAGCAATTAATGCTGTTATTGGTCTTGAAGCAATTCCTAGAGTTAACGGAACATATGAAAATGATACTCTACAGTGGGATGCCGCTTCACAAACAGTATTGTTTCACAAAAATGCTTATGCAGGAATAAAATTTCTTTCAAGCCAACAAAAATCTTTAGAATTGGTTGAATGGACAGATCCATACGCTAATGATTCATTATACTATGTATGGTTAACACAAAATTCATTCGATCCATTATTAATTGCAAATGCTGCTGGTGATGGTGCTGTTGCTGTTCTTGGACAAGATCCGGTAACAATAAATCCCGGCGATTCCGTTGTATTTTATTATGGTATTTCGATTGGATCAGATAAGATGAATTGTCTATCAAATATGGATTTATGCGCAGCAAAGTATAATCAAATCTTACCTGTTGAATTAACATCGTTTACAGGTACTTTGATTGACAATAAAGTTAATCTTAAATGGCAAACAGCAACTGAGTTAAATAATCTTGGCTTTGAGATAGAGAAAAAAACAAGTGGAAATTCTGAATGGGTAAGAATTGGATTTAGTGAAGGTAAAGGAACTACAACTAATGTTCAAGATTATTCTTTTATCGATGACATTACTTCTTCTAAAGCAGAAAAACTTTATTATAGGTTAAAGCAAATTGATTATAACGGTAAATTCGCATATTCAAATGAAATAGAAATTTATTCTAACCTTGTGCCTGATAATATTGTTTTAGATCATAATTATCCTAATCCATTTAATCCATCTACAAAAATTTCTTTTGGATTACCACAAAAATCAAATGTTATATTAAGAGTGTTTAATGCTTTGGGTGAACAAGTTGCTGAACTTGTAAGTGAAACTCTTGAAGCTGGAACTCACTCATATAATTTTGATGCATCAAATTTAACTTCTGGAGTTTACATTTATTCTTTACAGACAGATGCCGGTGTGGTTTCAAATAAGATGACTTTGTTAAAATAAAAAAAAAGCCCCATCTCTAAATCCCTTCCCCTAAAGGGAAGGGACTTGAGGCATCATATTTATAATATATTATGGATCGCTACAAAGAAATAAAAGAAAAGATTACCAGCAGGTATAATTCTCTTCCTAAAAATCAGAAGAAAATTGCTGATTACTTTATTAATAATTTTGATAAAATCCCATTTGTAAATGTGCAGGACTTGTCCGTTTCTACCGGTGCAAGTGTAGCTTCAATTGTAAGGTTTTCTCAAAGAGCTGGATTCAAAGGGTTTAGCGAACTGCGTGATGCAATTACAGGTTCACTTCAAAAAGAAATACATAATAAAACAATTTTTCCTCTTTTTGAAAAAAGAACAATGGAAGAAGATTTACTTACGGAAGTTGCAAATCAGGATATTAAAAATATTAATGATACTTTAAATCTTGTTGAACGTAAAACATTTGATTATGTAATTGACCGAATTTTAAAATCTGAAAGAGTTTTTACTGCCGGTTTAGGAATATCTTATCTTCTCGCAGAAATACTTGCATATCAATTAACTCAAGTTGGAATCAGTGCTTCAGTGTTACAACATTCGCATACTTTATTTAATGAACATATTTTGTTTTTAAATCCAAAAGATTTGCTAATAGTTTTTTCTTTTCCACCTTATTCAAAAGAGACAATTGATGCCGCAGAATATGCTCATAAAAGAAAAATAGATGTTATTGCCATTACTAATAAACATGCTTCACCAGCTACTTTTTTTACTAAAGCAAACCTAATTGTTAGAAGTGAAAACATGTTATACACAAATTCTTTTGCTGCAATTTCAGTTCTTATAAATGCAATTGCAACTGCTTGTGCAATTAAAGACAAGCAAAGAGCAAAAAAGATTCTTAAAGAATCTGAGGAAATAATGATTAACCAGAATCAAGTTATAAGCGAAAGTTAGCTATGAAAAAGATATTATTAATTCTATTCTTACCTTTCTTCATCTATGCAGGTACAACCGGAAAACTTGCAGGTACAATTAAAGACGCACAAACTGGTGAACCATTAGTCGGTGCAAATGTTATGATAGAAGGTACAAACTTTGGAGCTGCAACAAATGCTGATGGCGAGTATGTAATATTAAATATTGCTCCCGGTAGATATAACATAAAGTTTAGTTTTATAGGATATGAAACTATCGTTATGCAAGATGTTTCAATTGCTGTTGACCAAACAACTTTATTGCCTGTGCAGTTAAATTCACAAAGCATACAGGTAGATGAGATAGTTGTAACAGCTAGAACCCCACTTATACAAAAAGATGTTACAAGTAGTATATCTGTAATTACTCGTGAAGAAATTGATGCATTACCTGTTTCAACTTTTACTGAATTACTTTCATTACAAGCTGGTGTAACAGGAAGTGGTTCAAGCCTTCACATTAGAGGTGGAAGATCAAATGAAGTTGCGTATATGATTGATGGGACTATTGTTGTTGATCCTTTACTTGGTGGATTAGCAACAGATATTAATAATGATGCTATCCAGGAAATGAGTTTACTTAGCGGAACCTTTAATGCTGAATATGGAAATGCTCTAAGCGGAGTTGTTAATATTGTAACACGAGATGGTGCAGATAAATTTTCTGGTAAGCTGGAAGCAAGAACAAGTGAGTTTGGTGTTGATCGTTATACTGATTTGCATGAAAACAGAATAAACGGAAGTTTAAGTGGACCAATTGTAATTCCGGAATTTAATTTTTTTATTTCGGGTGAAATTGATAAACGTGGAAGCTATCTTCCATTTGGTTATGATAATTCAAAATCATTTTTTAGTAAGTTATCAACAACCATAATTCCATTTGTAAAAATCTCATTATCAAATAGAGGTAGTTTAGGAAAACGGCAAAACTATAGTCACTCTTATAAATACATTCCTGAACAATATTTAAGAAGCAGAACAGATAGCTGGCAAAGTTCATTAAATTTTACCCATACTTTGGCAAATAATTTCTTCTATGAGGTAAAGGCTTCCTATTTCAATCAAGGTTACTATTCAGGTATAGATAAAGACACTTCAGAATATTTGACTTCAACGGAAGAACAGTATTTTGAAAATATTGGTAATGGGCATGAATTTTATAGTCTTTCAGATCATCCTCAATTGCTAGATAGTAGAACCGCAACTATGGATCTAAAAACCGATGCAGTTTGGCAATTAGGTTCTTTGAATGAAATAAAAGTTGGTGTATCATATAAAAAACACTGGTTAAAGTTGTATGATATATACGATCCCAAAAGAAACTTTCCTTACATAGATAATTATAACACTGAACCGTTTGAAGGTGCAGCTTACGTTCAAGATAAAATTGAATTAGCATACTTAGTTATAAATCTTGGATTACGTTTTGATTATATAAACTCTAATATAGTTTTTCGTGATGACCCGTTAGACCCAAACTCAATGGTTGAAGTAAAAACACGTTCACAGTTTTCACCACGAATAGGAATTGCACATCCAATTTCCGATAGAACCAAACTTCATTTTTCTTATGGGCACTTTTTCCAAAACCCTGATTTCCAATATTTATTTGAAAACAATCTATATGATTTAAATGTTAGAGAACCGTTATTTGGTCAGCCTAATCTTGATGCACAAAGAACTATTTCTTACGAGGTTGGATTGTCTCATCAATTTTCTGATAATATTGCGATGAACTTAACTGCATATTATCGTGATATAACCGGTTTGATTGGAACACGATATTACGCTCCTTTTGTCGAAGGAAGATATACAGGTTACACACTTTATGTAAATGAAGATTATGCAAATATTAAAGGATTTGAAATTACTGTTGATGTAAGACCAAATAAATATTTTTCTGGTGGATTGACATATACTTACTCAGTTGCAAAAGGTAGTGCCTCATCAGAAACGGAACAATATCCTGGAACAGATGAATCAACTCAGCTATACTACTTAGATTTTGATCGCCCACATGTTTTTAATGCAAGCGGTACTTATACAATTCCAAAAGATGAAGGACCGGAAGTATTTGGTTCTACTATTTTTGATGACATGGATTTTAGTTTGATATTTAAAGCCAGTTCAGGTGCTCCTTATACACCCTCAGGAAGAGATATTGGATTTGTCGATAAAAACTCTTTAAGAGAACCAAGCTTATATAACTTCGACTTAATGATTGGTAAAGAAATAGAATTCACAGAAAATCTTAGACTACGATTATTTGCCGAAATTCTCAATCTAACGGATCATAGAAATATCCTTTATGTTTATGGTGATACAGGCGATCCTGATTATACAACAGTTGGTGGTTACTCAACAGAGTATATGCAAGATCCATCAAACTATGGTCCTCCTCGTTCTGTTAGGATAGGTTTTACATTTAGATTTAATTAATCATTCTAGATTAGGATAGAAAAATGAGAAGAGTTTTTTATATAGAAGTAATAACAACCTTAATATTATTTGCTTCAGTAATTTCTGCTCAATATAAAAAGGATATAGAAGACAGAGATCCACTCAATAAAATTTTAAGAATTCAGGATCGAGCAGGAGGAACTCATAATGCAAGCAACATTGGGTTGTTTTTTGAAAACCGTGGTAAGCTTTATCCAAGGAATATAACATGGGGACCTTCTGGTGAATTTCCGATAAATAGCGCAAAAAATTATATCTATCGTATAAACCAGTATGTAGGAATACCCGGGAATGTAATACAAGGTCGTTTTACAACAAATGAGGAATGGGAAGCTGTATTTGGTTATCATAATAGTGATACGGCAAGAGTTGCAATGAGCGATGACCCTAATTCATGGCACCCAGAACGTGGTTGGCCTGTTAAAGATCCCAATGGAAAGAATATTATTTTATCTGATCAGGATAGTTACTGCGTTTTTAATGATAGCAATAACACAGTGCAGATTCTTGGAATTCAGGTAGCACAAACAGGTTATTCATTTGGAACAAACTTTGCAAAAAACATTCTCTTCTTTAAGTATGAACTTACTAACACAAGTCAGAATACATATGATAGTCTTTATTTTCATCTTCACAATGATATTGATGTAGGTGATATCAGTGGCGGTTTACCTGAATGGGGAGATGACAAAATGAATTTCGTCAAGTCTCGAAACTTAATTTACTTCTATGATGATGGTGTTTCAGGAGAGTGGTCTGACGGCAAAACAGGTTTCTTTGGTGTGATGATGTTAAAAACTCCAGAAATTAATGGAATACAGCCTGGTGTTACAGATATGCATTATATGTTATATGATGATGATGAAGAATTTGATAAAGATTCTATGCAATATTGGTTTATGTCATCAGATCCTATTCTATACAATTCACCTGGTAGAAATAAATATTTTCATTTAGGAAGTAATACAAACTTACACTTTGATGATCCTGCCACAATTCCGGTATCTGGAATGGATATTCAGGGTCATATTTCATCAGGCCCTTATACTATTGGTCCTTCAGATACTCTGATCTTTTATACTGCGTTTGTTGCCGGAGAAACTTATGATGAAATGATAAATGCTGCCACTGTTGCTCAAATCGCTGTGGATGAAAATTTCAATTTACCAAAACCGCCAACGCGTCCTAATTTAAGTTCTTCTGAGGGTAACTTTAAGTCATTTTTATATTGGGATGATATTTCGGAAAAGAGTTTTGACCAATCAGCTGGATATGATTTTGAAGGATATAGGTTATATAGAAGTAAGAATAATGGTTTAGACTGGGTTAAGATAGCCGACTTTGATCTTAAAAATTCAGTCGGCAAAAACACAGGGTTACAATATAATTATATTGATACTACTGTTATTAATGGTTTTGAATATTGGTACACAATTACTGCTTACGATAAAGGTGATTCAACAATTGGAATTTTAGAAAGCGCGCTAGGGAATTCGCTAGAAGCTGTAAATACCGTTTCGGTAATCCCAAGATCCGATGCTATTGGAAGAACTTCTGTAACCCCAATTGAAGTGGCAAACTTACTAACAGGTAATACTAATTATTTACTGAATGTAACTTCTATTGATGAAGAAACATTAGCTGGTAATGAGTATCTGTCAAAGTTTAGTGTAGTTCCTAAAATTGAATCTGGTGATCTAGCAACAAAGGTAACTACCACAGTAATTAATGCAGATTCGATTAAACCTTATAAATACACTATTGAATTTACTTCAGCTTCAACATTTAATTTAATGAATGTTACTCTAAATGAATTACTAAGAGAAGGATATGGATATCAATTCGGAGGGCGTGATCTGACGAGAACTGATTTGGGATTAAAGTTCAGCATGCGTGATACTGCTGGAACTCCGGTTGAATTTCGTCCTGAAGCCGGTGATGTAATCGCAATTAACTATTCGATGACAGCAGTTAGAAATAATCAAGACACAGTTATTAATAAGAGAGCCTATCAAATTGATCAAGTATTAACTAGTACTGATGGTGTGTCACTACAATTAGTTGCACCGGAAGTTATTCAAAGTGTTTCTAGAATCGGTGGTACTGATAATGTTGAAATGACTTTTGAAGTTGTTAATGAGGCAATTGTTAAAGACTCAATTTATATTGCTTCAATTGAAGGAAATGGAACACAAAATGGAAATGGATTTGTTCTGCTTTCTGTATCAGGCACAGCAATTCAACTTGATACTTTATTTAATGAAGATACTTTTACATTTGGCGGAATAGAAGGAACAATTACATTTCCAAATGCAACACCACCATCAGCAGGAAATAGATTTTCTGTTGAAACTGTTAAACCTGTTATGCCAGGTATAAACGATTCTTACTCATTTAAAATTGAAGGTGCTAAAGTTGATTATCAACAAGTGAAAAGTGAGTTAAGTAAAATTAAAGTTGTGCCCAATCCTTACATAGTATCTTCATTATGGGAACCGGAATTTGGCGAACTTAGAAAAGAACCGTTAAGGCAAATTCAGTTTATTAATCTTCCTCCGGAATGTACTATCTACATTTTTACAATTGATGCAGATTTGATTAAGACAATTGATCACAATGCAACAAATGGAACTGAAGTTTGGGATTTACGAACTGAAGGCGGAAGAGAGTTAGCAGCCGGAATGTATATCTATGTCGTTAAGACAAAAGATTCCGAGTACAAAGAACGATTTGCAATAATTAAATAGCTGAAGCAGGAAACTATATGAAAACATACATAAAAATATTTTTGATTCTACTTGCTTGCGGAAATGTCTTTGCACAGAATCCAAATCTTGGAACTTCCGGCGCGCAATTTTTGCAATTGCCTGTTGGCGCACGAGCTGAAGCTATGAGCGGTGCAATTATTGGGCTTACTGATGATGCTTCTGCAGTATTCTGGAATCCTGCCGGTATAGTAAAAGTAAATAATGTACAGGCTCATTTTTCTTATATGGATTTGTATGATCTTTTTGATTTTAATGCCGCAGCAATCGTTTATAATGCTGGAGATTTTGGCGTGCTTGGTGCAAGTGTGATAATGCTATCAACAAATGAAATTGAAATCACGACAGAAGAAGAACCAAACGGAACCGGGCGATATTATGATTATGGTGATGTTGCTTTAGGAATTTCTTATGCAAGATATTTAACAGATAGATTTAGTGTAGGTGTAAATATTAAATATATTAATCAAAGCATTTACAATGAAACTGCTTCCGGTTTTGCTTTTGATATTGGAACGCAGTACAAGTTAGATTTTCAAAATCTTACAATTGCAATGTGCATGACAAACTTTGGTGCTGATATGAAATATGATGGACCAGATCTTGACATAACCATTTTAAAAGATGATAGTTATTCTTCTAGCAGATTAATACCTAGCAGATTTACTACTGATGAGTATCCGCTTCCTTTAAGTTTTCAGGTTGGAATTGGCTTTGATGTTTTTGAATATGATTTTGTTAAGATGCGCGGCGCTATTGATGTAACTCATCCAAATGATAATGCAGAACGTGCACACTTTGGAACTGAATTTTCTTTCTATGATAGATTTTTTGTTCGTGGTGGATATAAATACAACTACGATGATCAGGATTTTACATTTGGTGCAGGTGCAAATGTACCTTTAGGAAGTTCAGCAATTTATTTTGATTATGCTTACTCGATCTATGATATTTTGCCAAGTGTGCATCGTATTTCTGTTAATTTAAGTTTCTAATTATATCAGATGAAACTAATATTAGTATATCTTGTAATTAATATTAGTTTATTCGCTCAAGGATATATTTGCGCAGTTGGCGGCGGAAGCGAAGATTATGGTGATTGGAGTGATGCACCTTATAGTTGGGTTGTTCAAAAATCCGATAGCGGGAAAATAATTATTCTGGGTGTTAGCACTGCAACAGAATGGCTTCCAACATATTTTATGTCATTCGGTGCTGATACAGCTTACAATAAAACTATTTCTACAATTGCAGCCGCAAATCTTCAGGAAACTTACAATGAACTTATTACCGCAAAAGCTATTTTCATTCGCGGTGGTGATCAATGGGATTATATCCGTTTGTGGAAGGGAACTAAAGTTGATTCAGCAATAAATTTTGTTTTTCAAAATGGCGGAGTAATTGCAGGAACGAGTGCCGGAGCCGCAGTTCTTGGGGATGTTGATTTTAGTGCACAAAGCGGTTCAGCTTATCCCGATGAAGCATTGCAAAATCCTTTTTACAGCAGAATGAAGTTTGAAAATAATTTCCTAAATCTTATTCCTAATGTTTTATTTGATACACACTTTACTGAACGCGCAAGACACGGAAGACTAATTGCTATGATTTATAATCAGCATTATTCTTCAAGCAGAGATTTAATTGGTGCCGGAATAGATGACAGAACTGCAATTTGTATTTCTCCGAATGGAGTTGGTGAAGTAATGGGCAGCGGAGCAGTTTCGATTTTTTATGAAGATGATTTGACAAATTATGCTCCTATTACAAATGGTAAATACACAATTGAGAATATGAGATCGCATCTTTTAACCAAAGGGTGGAAATATGATTTTATTAGTAATGATATTTCATTTATTCCGGAATCTGCAAAAGATGTTGATCCAAACCGTCTTTGGTTTTATCCGCAAACAAGTTTTTATTTAACAGGAAGTAATAATCTCGCTTCTCATCTAAATAATCTAACCTCATTCCTATCGGAAAATAATAGTTCTAATGTGTTAGTTATTTCTCATCCAGGATTTAGTGGTTCTATTACTACCATTACAGATTTTTTAAGCTCCATAAATGTAACTTTTGATGTGTTGAATATTACTGATGTAAATCTTAATAATTCTGCAGATGCTGGAAAAATAAATCATGCTACTTGTTTTATTTTTACAGGTGATTCCTTAAACGTACTTAGTTATTTGAATCAGCCAATTGGTTTGGTGAATGCTGCTTTTTTTAATTCATTGGCTCAGAATATTCCAGTTTTCTTTTTTGGTAATACTGGTAAAATTTCAGGTCATTATTATGTTGGGAATACAGATACTGATTTGTATGCTGGATATAGAGGTAAGATGACTATCAAGGATGGTTTATTCATTTTCCCTGAGTTAATATTTCAACCATTAATATTTGATGACTCTGATTTTTATGAAAATAGAATGAGTTCAGTTCTGTTGGGTATGATGAGAAATAGAAAACGAATTGGAATTTATCTTAACGGAAATGATATAGTAAAAGTTAAATCGTTAGAAAACTCTATCAGTGGAAATGTTCAAACTCCATATATACTTGTTGATGCCAGAGAAACCACAAAAGTTGATTCATCAACTTATCGAGCCAGCGGAAGTAGTGGTCCAAGACAAATTGTTGCAATGAATGATGTGCGATTTTCTGTTACAAATTATCCCGAAATAAAATATTTAATTGAGTCGGGAGTTTTTGATAAACTCTCTGCTGTTGAAGATAATCTTAATGTAACTTCACCAAATGATTTTGTTTTGTATCAGAACTATCCTAATCCATTTAATCCAAACACTACAATAAGTTTTTCAATTCCAGACTTAACTTCATCCTCCCCTTTACGAAAGGGGAGGAACGAGGTGGGGTTTATTACTCTTGCAATTTACGACATACTTGGAAATAAAATTATAACACTTTTAAATGAAGAAATAATTCCTGGTTATTATGAAGTACCATTTAATGGTTCAAATCTTTCAAGCGGGATTTACTTTTATAAATTATCAACACCAAATTATTCAGAAACAAAATCAATGGTACTATTAAAATGACAAAAATAATTTTCTTTGTTTTAATTCTTGCAGCTGTGAATATGTTTTCACAAAGCGAACTTACGCCTTTGCAAAAATCTGATTATAAAAAAATCTCATCTCATTCTGAACTATATCAATTCATAAAAGAAGTTGATGAAAAATCTGATTTGATTAAAAGCGAAGTAATGACTAAGTCTGTTGAGGGTAAAGAATTATTCGCAGTTTATTTTTCTAAAGATGGTTTTGGGAAAGATGAATCAAAAATAAAAGTGTTAATCTTTGCACAGCAGCACGGTAATGAGCAATCAGGAAAAGAAGGTGCATTATTATTGATCAATGAATTACTCAAACCTGAAAACCAATACTTATTTGATAAAATTGATTTTGTGTTAGTTCCACAAATGAATCCCGATGGATCTGAAAAAAATCAGAGACGCAATGGAAATAGTATGGATCTTAATCGTAATCATTTAATTCTTACTGAACCAGAAACAATCGGACTTCATAAGTTATTTAATAAATATCTTTTTGAAGTAACGATGGATGTTCATGAGTATGCTCCTTATGGTGAAACCTATAAGCAGTATGGTTATAGACACAATAACGATGAAGAACTTGGTGTGAATACAAATATTAATATTGATGGAAAAATCAGAACAATGCAGAAGAAAGTTTATTTGCCTTATATTGAAAAATATTTTGAAGATAGAAACTTTTCATATTTTGAATACAGTCCCGGAGGACCACCGGAAATTGACTACATTAGACACAGTACGTTTGATATAAATGACGGAAGACAAAGCTTAGGAATTCAAAATACTCTTTCATTTATCCAGGAAGGATTAAACGGTAAAGATGTTTTTATTGATAACATTAAACATCGCGCTGAAGGACAAATGACCGGAATGCTTGGATTACTGGAGTTTGTATATAATCATAAAGACGAAATTAAGAGCTTAGTAAAAACCGAAAAAGAAAAATTAGTTAGCAATACAGTATCAGGTAAAGTTGCAATCCAATTAGATCATTTTGCTGATGGAAGTAAACTTGAACTTCCTTTGCTTTCATATTATTCGAATAATGATACAGTAATAACAGTTAGTGATTATCGTCCAATCGTAAAATCTATTTATGATGTTGTTAGACCAACGGGATATTTGGTTCCTAAAAATCTAACAGAAATTGTTGCCTGGGCTGATAGACACGAATTAATTTATTCTGATTATAGAAAATCTGATGAAGATATAATTGAACAATACTTTATTAGTGGAATTGACTCAATGGATTTTGAAAGAGATATAATTGTTAATCCGACTGTTGAAGTAGATCAGATCAAAAATGATTTGGTTGAAGCTGATTATATTTTTATTCCCGTAAATCAACTAAGAAATAATATGATCGTAATTGCACTAGAACCAAAATCGGAATTAGGTTTAGTTACGTATAAACAGTTTGAACACCTTCTTAAGAAAGGTGAAATATTCCCTATACTTAGATTGGTGAAATAATTTTATGAAAGTCATTGCGAGTGAGTCTTCTGCCATAGGCATCCCTTTGGTAGAGAGAAGCAATCTGTTAGTAAGATGAATTCATTACAGCAAAATATTAGTAATCATTCAGTCAATTTTATAAATAGATTTAGCGGTTTATAAGAGTTCTTCATCTATTTAAATAACACAACAGAAATTGTTGTAAATAAAAACAAAATTTATGGAGAATAAAATGAATGTACTTGTTTTAGGCTGCGGCCTTGTAGGTCGCCCAATGGCTTTGGATCTTGCGAATGATGAATCATTTAATGTTACAGTGGCTGATATCAATCTAAAAAATCTAAAAAAAATTCCCGCGACTCTTCCAATTAAAAAGATGCAAAAAGATCTTTCAAACCCTGATCAAATAAAATCTTTATTAAAAAAAGCTGATATTGTAATAAACGCTGTGCCTGGTTTTATGGGATTTAATACTCTTAGAGAGATCATTAAAGCAAAAAAAAATGTAGTTGATATTGCTTTCTTCCCTGAGAATCCGTTTGAACTTGATGAACTTGCAAAACAAAATAATGTTACTGCTGTTGTTGATTGTGGAGTTGCACCCGGCATGAGCAATCTACTTGCTGGTTATGTTAATTCAATTTTAGATAAGACAGAAACAGTTTTAATCTATGTCGGAGGCTTGCCAGTGGTACGGGAATTCCCATACGAATACAAAGCCGGATTTTCACCAATCGATGTGATAGAAGAATACACGCGTCCTGCAAGATATATTGAAAATGGAACTTTAGTTATTCGTCCTGCTTTATCTGATCCTGAATTTCTTAACTTTGATGAAGTTGGAACACTTGAAGCTTTTAATAGTGATGGATTAAGAACTTTAGCAAACACATTAACTGCACCAAATATGAAAGAGAAAACGCTTCGATATCCTGGTCATATTGAAAAGATGCGTGTGCTGCGTGAGTCTGGATTTTTCAGCCAGGATGAAGTTGATGTTAATGGAATTAAAATTAAGCCTATCGATTTCACATCAAAATTATTATTTCCTATGTGGGAACTTAAAGAGGGCGATGAAGAATTTACTGTGATGAAAGTAATTGTTGAAGGTGAAAAAGATAAAAAGAAAATCCGATACACTTATAATTTATTAGATAGGCATGACAAAAAAACAAATATTCACTCAATGGCAAGAACAACTGGTTATACAGCCACAACCATGGTACGGCTATTAGCAAAAGGAATGTTCGATCAAAAAGGAATTTGTCCGCCTGAGTATATCGGGCAAAAACCTGAATGTGTGGATTTCGTTTTGAATGAACTAAAAGAAAAAGGAGTAATCTATAATAAAGTTATAGAATCTTTGAAATAATGAAATTGAATCACTCGCTTAATAAAATACATACAATAAAATTAGCAAGTATTCCAACTCCTTTGGATGAAGCTCCGCGATTTGCAGATAAAATTGGTCTATCAAAACTATTTATTAAGCGAGATGATTTAACAGGGCTTGCTGGTGGTGGAAACAAAGCAAGGAAACTTGAGTATGATTTTGAAGAAATTGTAAACGGCGGTTATGATGTTGTAATTACTGCCGGCGGAATTCAATCTAATCATGCAAGAATGACAGCAGCAGCAGCCCGTAAACTTGGACTTGATGTTAAACTTGTGCTTGGCGGGCCAGATTTTGAAACCGAAAAAGGAAATTTACTTCTTGATGTCATGTTCAATGCTGAGATAAGATATTTAGTTGATGATGATGCAAATGTCAGTTTGGAAAATGAAATGAATAAATGGGCAGATGAACTTTTAAAAGAGGGAAGAAAATCATTTGTAATTCCAATTGGAGGAAGCACAGGACTTGGAGCACTCGGCTATGTCAAAGCGATGGAAGAACTTTCTGCACAACTTAAAAATGATAATGTACAAATAATTGTTGGTGTTGGTTCCTGTGGGACTTTTGCAGGAACAATTCTAGGTTCAAAAATATTTCTTCCTAAAGCACGAGTAATCGGAATCAGTGTTTCAAGAACTTCGGAGGCAATAAAGAAAAGAACTTCTGAATTGATCCAGGAAAGTGCTGAATTGATTAATTATAGACTTAATGAGAAAATTTTAGTTGAATGTTATGATGTTTATCATAATGAATACGGAATGATTACAGAAGCTGGAAAGCAAGCAATTGATGATACTGCAAACCTTGAAGGTATTTTACTTGATCCGATTTATACGGGTAAAGTAATGGCTGGCTTAATTGATTTGGTTGATAAAGATATTATTGATAAAAGTATTCCAGTAATATTTATTCATACCGGAGGAATGCCGATTATATTTTCTTTTGAATCGCAGCTTGGTAATAAAATTAATTGTACGAAAATATTTCCTAAGAATTAAGTGAACGATGTACAGAATATTAACGATTGCAATTTTCTTTTTAACTTTCCAATTAAACATCTTTCCTCAAGATAGTATTCAATCTCTTATACAGAAATTTAAAGACAAAGATCAATTCTTGAATGGTGAAGTAATAAATGAATTAGTAAAGATTGGGGAACCAGCTGTAGAGTACTTAACAAAATCATTACAAGATGAAGATGAAAATGTTAGATGGTGCTCAGCAATTGCATTAGAAAAAATTAGTCCGGCCGGTAAGAAGGCAATTCCATTTTTAACTAAAGCACTCAAAGATAAAAACTCAGATGTAAGATGGTGTTCAGCACTCGCACTCGGTAATTTTCAAACTGATGCCGTATCAGCAATTTCTGAATTACAAAAACTTTTGTCTGACGAAGATTATAATGTGAGATGGGCAGCTTATATCTCATTAAGTAAGATTGATAAAAAATATTTGAATGTTACTCCTACTCTTTCTCAAAAAATTAGTGCAATAGAAAACTTAACTCCTGAATTGATGGAAGAATTAAATGTTCCTGGAGTTTCAATGAGCATAATTTCTGATAAAAACATTTTTTATTCAAAATTTTTTGGCATTTCTGATGCTTCATTGAAAACCAATGTATCTGAAAAAACAATGTTTGAAGCCTGCTCAATGAGTAAACCTGTGTTTGCATTTTTTGTTTTAAAATTAGTAGAACAAGGTAAACTGGATTTAGACAAACCTCTTTATGATTATCTACCCGAAAAATTTATTTGTGAAGATGAAGATTATCCAAAACAAATTACTGCAAGAATGATTCTATCTCATACAAGTGGATTACCAAATTGGCGAAAGGGAAGTGAGGAGAATGAAAGTCCGCTTCCAATTTATTTTAAACCCGGAACAAAATTCAGTTACTCTGGTGAGGGAATTTATTATTTACAAAGAGTAGTTGAACATATCACAAATGAATCATTAGAATCTTTTGCAAAACGAACATTGTTTGATAAACTCGGTTTAGAATCAACAAGTTTTGTCTGGACTGAAAAGCTGAATCCACAAATTGCAACCGGACACAACACTGATGGAAAATGTAATGAACGGAAAAAATATGTTCACGGTAATGCAGCCTACACTCTTTACACAACGTCTGATGAATATGCAAAGTTAATACTTGAAATTATGAATCCGGGAAATCAAAATGATTATTCACTTTCTAACTCAATGATTAAAGAAATGTTAACTCATCAGGTTCGTGTTGATAACCGAGATGTTATTGACAGACCGGGAAGAAATTTAGGTTTGCAGGGGTTCAGAGGATTAGGTTGGGCAATTGATTCTACAATTACCGGTGATGTTATTTATCATAGCGGAGCTAATCAAACAGGATTCAGATGTTATTCGCAATTTAGTCCAAAGGATGGTTCCGGAATTGTGATAATGACTAATGGAGAAAATGGAAGTGAACTCTGGCAAAGACTAATTAAAGTTATTGGTAATTTATAATTAATGGTTTAATCATCAAATATAATGCAAGCCACTAATTACACGAATTTATACTAATGATTTCTAATTTTGTTAAGTGATAATTCGTGCAATTCGTGGTAAAATATATTGATATATACTTTATACAAATAATTTATTGAAAGAACTAAAATGAAAATCGAAAAAATTGAACTCCGCCACATTAAAATGGAATTAATTTCTCCATTCACAACATCAATGGGAACTGAATATGATGAAGAGCATATTATTGTTCGTGTTGATGGCGAAGGCTTTACTGGCTGGGGCGAAAGTGTTGCAGAAGGAACTCCGTTTTATTCTTACGAAACGGTAACAACAGCGTGGCACATCTTACAGGATTTTTTAATACCATCAATTCTTGGCAAAGATATTTCTGATATCGATAGCGCGATTGCATCTTATGAAAAAGTACGCGGACATATGATGGCAAAGGCCGGACTTGAAGCAGCGTTGTGGGATTTGTTCGCTAAATCAAAAAATATTTCTCTTTCAAAAATGATGGGCGGAACAAGAAATAAAATTGATGTTGGTGTCAGTATTGGTATTCAATCTTCTGTACCGGATTTGATAAAGAAGATTGAAGGTTATCTTGCGGAAGGCTATAAAAGAATTAAGATCAAAATTGCTCCCGGAAATGATATTCAATTTGTTAGAGCAGTAAGAAAAGAATTTCCAAATATTCTATTTCAGGTTGATGCTAACTCCGCTTATGAATTAAAGCATTTAGATTTGTTTAAGCAGATGGATGATTTAAATTTGTTATTGATTGAACAGCCGCTGGGTTATGAAGATATTTATGATCATTCAAAACTTCAGAAGGATCTTAAAACACCCATTTGTCTTGATGAAAGTATTCACTCGCTTGATGATACTCGTGCTGCAATTGAACTTGATAGCTGCAGAGTTATAAATATAAAACCCGGTCGTGTTGGCGGATTTACGGAATCAAAACTTATACACGATTATTGTGAGTCTAAAAATATTCCTGTTTGGTGCGGCGGAATGTTAGAAAGCGGTATTGGTAGAGCTGGAAATGTGGCGCTTGCCTCACTGCCAAACTTTACTTTGCCCGGAGATATTTCTGCAAGTAAACGTTATTATAAAGAAGATATTGTTGAACCGGAATTTGTTGTTAATGCTGATGGCACAATGGATGTCCCAACAAATCCTGGTATTGGTGTTGAAGTGAATATGATAATGCTGGAGAAGGTTACGGTTAAGAAGAAAGAGTTTTAAATTTTATTGTTTCATAGTGGTTAGTGACAACCATAAAAAGAATTTTAAAAAAATTAGGATACGTTTATTTTAATACTTGGAAGGCTTAACTTAATACTAAGTTTTATCTAAAAATAAATAAGATTCAACTTGAATTTATAGAATGAAGTTGAATCTTAAATAATGGATTTAAGTTTATGAATAGCGGGTTAATATTAGGTATTTTTCTTCTTGTTCTAGGATGTTACGGGCTACTAAGTTGGTATAGTTATAAAGAAAATGATATTAAAAATGATGAGATGTTAGAAAATAAAAAGTGGAGTTACATCCCTAAAAAGGCCAGAAAAAGAAAGTCATTAGAAGGTGGAATCGCATTTTTAATACTGGGTTCTTACTTGTTAATAAAAGAATTATTTTTTTAAAAAAGCGTAGGAGTAATATTTTACATTATTTTTAGCTGTTATGAACAACTTCGCAAATGAATACCACTAGTTTTGGGAACTACTATTCTCCAACTCTTCAGTAATATTTGTAACAAATAATTTCACTTGCTGTTCATTTCCAAGTAAATCCAGTAAGGTAATTTTACTTAACAAACCATCAAGCATTGTTTGTACTGTTTTCCATAATGAGCGGATTGAGCAATCTATAGAATTTGTACAGATGTTTTCTACTCCTGCGTGCAGATCACAAAAAGTAGATTCATATAGTTTTCCGCCAAGAGCTGTTAGAACATCACCAACAAGAATTTCATTTGCAGAACGAGCAAGTTTGTAGCCGCCCATTTGTCCGCGTGAGCTTTCAATAAATCCAGCAAGACGTAATGCGCGTAAAATCTTTCCAACATTTGCTTCAGAAAGTTTTTCCTGTTCACTCAGTTCGGGAATAGTCATTCCTTTTTCAGAATCACTTTTCCCGATTCTAAGTAACAATCTTAAACCGTATTCTTCTTGTGTGCTAAATTTCATTTTCTACTTTTATTGCCCGTGAAACAAAGGAATTTTTGATCCACACTGTTTAGCATATTGCACTTGCTCAAATTGCTCTGGAGTTATCGATGGACCTTTTGCAGAACAATTTTCATTAAATGTATTTTTAAGATTTGCTGCAATCTGTTCTGAAGAATAACCTTCAATATTTAATCTTGGTACAAAGTGAACTAACTCGCCATTCTTAAATAAAGCAATACTTGGTGAAGATGGTGGAAATCCTTTTACGTGCTGTCGTATTCGCTCAACTGCATCTCTTTCTTGTCCAGCAAATCCTGTATAAAGTTTATCTGGAATAATATCATTCTGTAACGCAAGAGAAACTCCAGGTCGAGCACTGCCAGCTGCACAGCCGCACACAGAATTTATAAACACTAAAACAGTTTTATCATCATTATTTTTAATCGCTGCATCAACGGCTTCAGCAGATAACAATTCTTCAAAGCCAACCGCAATTAATTCATCGCGCATTGGCTGAACCGCATCTTGATCGTACATTGGTGGACGTGAACTTATGTTAAACATTTTTTGCTCCTTTTTATTTATAAAAATTATTTGTCATTCCCGCGAAAGCGGGAATCTATTAAGTAAAATCTCGATTCCGTGTCTCACTTTGTTCGCACGGAATGACAGTTCGAATATTACAAAAATCCTAATTCTAATTTTGCTACTTCAGACATCATATCTTTATCCCATGGCGGACTCCAAACTAATTCAATCTTCGCATCATTCACTTCCGGAATTGCCTTTACTTTTCCCTCAACTTCTGGTGGTAGTGAACCAGCAACAGGACACATTGGTGATGTAAGAGTCATTTTTATTTTTACATTGTAATCATCATCAATCGCAATTTCATAAATCAAACCTAACTCAAAAATGTCTACAGGAATTTCAGGATCATAACAACCCTTAAGTGTTTGAATTATTTTTTCTTCTAAATCTTGTTTGCTAATCTTTTGCATTTTCTTTCTCAAGTAATGCTGAACTTGTTTCAGCATCTCATTTATATCTCAAAGATCCCGAAACAAGTTCGGGATGACGGAATTTATTCTGTTACCACTTTTTCATTTTTATTATGCAGGGCATTTATCATGGTATGCCATGCAAGTGATGCACATTTTACTCGCGCAGGAAATTCTCTTACTCCGCCAAACACAGCAAGCTTACCAAGTTCATCAATATCAGGATTATCACCAAGTTTATCAGTTACTAACTCATGAAACTTATTAAAAATCTTTTCAGCCTCGATCACAGATTTGCCTTTTAACAATGAGGTCATCAAAGATGCAGAAGCTTTTGAAATTGCGCATCCTGAACCTTGAAATGAAATATCTTCAATAATATCTTTATCATTTACAGAAAGAAAAACATTAATGTTATCTCCGCAAAGCGGGTTATATCCTTCAGCATGATTTGTTGGATGATCAATCAATCTAAAATTTCTTGGCGATTTATTATGATCTAAAATTACCTGCTGATAAAGTTCTCTTAATTCCTGATCCATTACCCGAATACCTCTAAAATTTTCTTTAAACCGTTAACTAACACATCAACTTCTTCAATTGTGTTATACATTCCGAACGATGCACGCGAAGTTGCTGGAACACCAAATCTTCGCATCAATGGCTGGGTGCAGTGATGACCAGTACGAATTGCAACTCCTTCAAAATCCAAAAATGTTCCAACATCATGTGGATGGACATTTTCAAAATGAAAAGATAAAACACCAATTTTTTCTTTTGCTGTTCCGATGATTCTTAGTCCTTGCAAATCAGAAACTGCTCTAGTTGCATACTCAAGCAAAAGATTTTCATGGTACGCAATATTTTCAAGTCCAATTTTTTCTATGTACTCGATTGCTGCGCCTAAACCGATTGCTCCAGCAATATCTGGAGTTCCAGCTTCAAACTTATGTGGAAGTTCATTGTATGTCGTTTCTTCAAATGTAACTTTAGAAATCATATCTCCGCCGCCTTGATAAGGAGGCATCGCTTCTAAATGGTTTACTTTGCCGTAAAGAATTCCAATTCCTGTTGGGCCGTAAAGTTTATGTCCCGAAAAAGCAAGAAAATCACAATCAAGCTGCTGTACATCGATCTTTAAATGATTAATTGCCTGCGCAGCATCAAGCATTACAGGAATATTATAGCTATGTGCTAAATCAATAATCTTTTTAACAGGATTAACTGTTCCAAGCGAATTAGAAGCATAAACAACTGAAACAAATTTTGTTTTTTCATTAATCAACTTCTCAAATTCTTCAAAGATAATTTCACCTTCATCATTAACTGGAATGACACGAAGCTTCGCATTTTTTTCTGCACAAAGCATCTGCCATGGAACGATGTTGGAATGATGTTCCATTGTTGAGATAATTATTTCATCACCTTCTTTTACATTTGCTCTTCCGAATGATGAAGCGACAAGATTTATGGATTCCGTTGTTCCGCGGGTAAAAATAATTTCATTCTTACCAAGTGCATTAATAAAATTCTTTATGATAATTCGTGAACTCTCAAATGCTTCAGTAGCTTCCTGGCTCAGAGCGTGCACTCCACGATGAATGTTTGCATTCATCTTCTCGTAATAGTTATTTGTCTTATCAATTACGTATTGCGGCTTTTGCGTAGTAGCTGCATTATCAAGATATACTAACGGCTTACCATGAACTAGTAATTTAAGAATTGGAAAATCATTTCTGATTTTCTGAACATCGTATATTTTTTTATCTACAACTAAAGCAGAATCAGCTTTGGAATCCATTATCGGACTTTCTATTGATTAAATCGCTTTGTAATTATTTCTTCAAGATAATCTCTTAAAGCAGGAATTTTTATTGAAGTTATAACATCACTTGCAAAGGCATGTATTAAAATTGCTGTTGCGGCATCTTCACCAATACCACGTGACTTTAAATAAAATTTTGCTTCATCATTCAACTTGCCAATGGTTGCACCATGTGAGCACTTAACATCATCAGCAAAAATTTCTAATTGAGGTTTTGTATTCATCACCGCATCATCAGAAAGTAATATTGTGTTGTTCTGCTGGAATGCATTTGTTTTTTGTGCATCCTGGCGAACCATTACTTTTCCGTTAAATACGCCTTTTGATTTATCCTGCAAAATTCCTTTGTAATGTTCGTGACTGTTGCAATGCGGTTTAGCATGATCAATCATTGTGTGTGCATCAAAAAGCTGCTCATCACCAATCATAAATAATCCGTTAAGCATACACTCGCTGCCATCGTCATTAAATTTAGCATTAAAATCATTACGTGATATTTCGGCACCGTGAGAAATTAAGTGAGAAGAAAAATTACTACTTCGCTCCTGATCAACTTCCATTCGTGCTATGTGAAAGGCTTTGTTACTTTCTTCCTGTAATTTTATGTGATCAACGATTGCATTTTCATCTGCAACAATTTCAGTTACTGAGTTTGTAAAGTAGATACTGTCTTCATCCGAAACGTAATGCTCAATAATTGTAACCTCGGAATTCTTACCTGCTACAAAAAGATTTCTTGGTTGAGTTAATATCTTTTCACTTCCACTCTTTGTAATAAATATTATATGAATCGGATCTTCAACAACTTTTCCATCAGGTACATAAATAAAAGCTCCATCTTTAGTAAAAGCAGAACTTAAAGTTGTGAAAAAATAATTATCATTCTCAGCATACTTGCCTAAATGTTTTTTTACTATTGGATTATTGTTCTTCAAAGCCTCTGCAAGACTTCCAATAACAACGCCTTTAGGAATGTCAATTAGTTTTGATAATTCAGAAGAAAAATTACCATTTACAAAAACCAAAAGACTATGTTCCATTTTATCAAACAAAAACTTGTTTATAGTTTCTGATGAAACATTTTCTTTGACGGGAACAGGGGAGAAGTTGTGCTTAAGTAAAGATGAAACGTTTGTGTATTTCCATTCTTCATCTTTTTGAGTTGGAAAAGTAAGCTTAGCAAATTTACTGATTGCATCTTTTCTAACTTTGTGAAAATCTGATGACTTCTCGCCATTTAAAGATTTCTCAAACTCATCAAACTGGTTGATGAAGTATTGTTTTATGTCAGTTTTATTTTCCATTTGTTCTTTTTTCTATTCGTCACCCTGAACTTGTTTCAGGGTCTTTGATATATTAATGAGATTCCGAAACAAGTTCGGAATGATAGATTTTTATACAACAGCCTCTGCTTTATCGCTTTTAACCCAATCATAACCTTTTTCTTCCAGCTCAAGTGCAAGTTCCTTACCGCCGGATTTAACAATTTTGCCTTTGTAAAGAACATGTACAAAATCCGGAATAATATAATCCAGTAATCTTTGATAGTGTGTTACCACAATTGTAGCATTTTCTTTCGTCTTCAATTTATTAACACCGTTTGCAACGATGCGCAAAGCATCAATATCAAGTCCTGAATCGGTTTCATCAAGTATAGAAAGCTTTGGATTTAACACGGCCATTTGAAAAATTTCATTGCGTTTTTTTTCTCCGCCGGAAAATCCTTCATTAACAGCACGACTTAAAAATTTCTGATCAAGTTCAACGAGTTTACTTTTTTCTTTTAACAAAGAAAGAAAATCCATCGAATCAAGTTCTTCTTCGCCGCGATATTTTCTTATTTCATTCACAGCAGTTTTTAAAAGATTTGTATTGCTCACACCGGGAATTTCAACAGGATATTGGAAAGCAAGAAATACTCCTTCTCTTGCCCGATCTTCAGTAGAAAGTTCAAGCAGGTTTTTCCCATTGTATAAAACTTCACCTTCAGTAACTTCATATTCTTCTTTGCCGGCTAGAACAGAAGCCAGAGTTGATTTGCCTGATCCATTCGGACCCATAATTGCGTGGACTTCGCCAGCGTTTACTTTCAGGTTTATACCTTTTAAAATTTCATTTCCTTCAACATTTGCGTGAAGATTATTTATTTCTAATAACATTTTGTTTCCTTATATATTTTCAAACTTGTCAAGCTGAACTCGTTTCAGCTTCTTTAAATATTTTTGTATAATCATCACTCATTATAAGGTATGCGGAATATGGTATAGGGTATTTATTTTGTTATCCTTATATCCAATTACCTTATTCCCTATTCCTTTTCCTATCCCACACTACCTTCTAAACTTATACTTAATAATTTTTGTGCTTCAACTGCAAACTCCATTGGAAGTTCTTTAAATACTTCTTTACAATATCCATTTACAATTAAGCTAACGGCATCTTCAGTTGAGATTCCTCTCTGATTAAGATAGAAAATCTGATCTTCACCAATTTTTGATGTTGTTGCTTCATGTTCAACTTGGGCAGTTGGATTGTTAATCTCTAAATATGGAAAAGTATGTGCGCCGCATTTATCTCCAAGTAAAAGAGAATCGCATTGTGAAAAGTTACGTGCACCTTCAGCTTTTTTTCCGATCTTAACTAATCCGCGATAACTATTATTACTTCTTCCTGCAGAAATACCTTTTGATACAATTGTGCTGCGGGTGTTTTTTCCCAAATGAATCATCTTTGTCCCAGTATCTGCCTGCTGCATATTATTCGTTACAGCAACGGAATAAAATTCTCCAATTGAATTATCACCTTGCAAAATACAACTTGGATATTTCCAGGTTATTGCAGAACCAGTTTCAACCTGAGTCCAGCTAATTTTAGAGTTTGTACCACGGCACGCACCACGTTTTGTAACGAAATTATAAATTCCGCCTTTGCCATCTTTATCGCCGGGATACCAATTTTGTACAGTGGAATATTTTATTTGTGAATTCTCAAGTGCAACCAACTCAACAACAGCCGCGTGCAATTGATTTTCATCTCTCATCGGTGCGGTGCAACCTTCAAGATAACTTACATAAGCATTATCATCAGCTATAATTAATGTTCTTTCAAACTGGCCTGTGTTTGCGGCATTGATTCTAAAGTATGTTGAAAGCTCCATCGGGCAGCGAACACCTTTTGGAATGTAAACGAAAGAGCCATCGCTGAAAACTGCGGAGTTTAATGTTGCGTAATAATTATCTGTATAAGGAACTACGCTCCCTAAATATTTTTTTACTAATTCCGGATGCTCGCGAACGGCTTCTGAAAATGAACAGAAAATAATTCCCATTTCGTTTAGCTTACCTTTAAAGGTTGTAGCAACAGAAACTGAATCAAATACAGCATCAACCGCAACTCCGGCTAACATCTTTTGTTCATCCAAAGAAATACCAAGTTTCTTGTAAGTATCAAGAAGTTCAGGATCAACTTCATCCAGGCTTTTATATTTAGGAGTTGATTTAGGTGCAGAGTAGTAAGAAATCTCCTGATAATTAACAGGAGGGTATTTTACATTTGGCCATTTTGGTTCTTCCATTGTTAACCAGTGACGGTAAGCTTTCAATCTCCATCCGGTCATCCATTCGGGTTCCTGCTTCTTTGCAGAAAGCTGGCGGATAACATCTTCGTTCAAACCTTTTGGGATTGTATCTGCTTCAATATCGGTTACAAAACCAAATTTGTACTCTTTATTTGCTAATTCTTCAATTTTCTGGGTTTCTGTCGTACTCATTCATTCTCCATTGGCAAAACAATTATTTGTTTCGATGTAAACCTATTCAATCTATACTAAATAGTCAAGATTGATTTTTGAATGATGTGATGGAGGAATCAGTTCAATTATTGGTCAAAACATAACTCGAATCTGCTCTCAATCGTTTAATTGTTTTTTCCGCATTATTCGGTTAATTTTGAGGTGAAATTAACAAAGGTACTTGTGGCAGATACAGATCAAAATAAACCCGTTCAGACAGAAAAAAGCGAATCAGGACAATCGCAAAATAAATTTCACAAAGGTGGAAGACGTTATTATCCTAAAAAACGATATTACAAACCACAAGGAGTGCCAGGCGAGCAGCAAGCTCCGCCAACCAGAGTTAGTTTTCAGAAAATTTCTTTAGTAGTTCCGCTTCTTAATGAAGAGGAATCAATTCTTCCGCTAATCAATGAAATCAGAAAAGCAATTAAACCGCTTAACAAACCTTATGAAGTAATCTTTGTTGATGATGGAAGTACAGATGGTTCTTTAAAGATTATTAAAGATGCTGCAAAAACAGATAACAGATTAAAGTTTATAAGTTTTAGAAAAAATTATGGTAAGTCCGCAGCTTTGCAGGTTGGATTTAAAGCTGCAACCGGCGATGCGATCATTACAATGGATGCAGATTTACAGGATGATCCGCACGAAATTCCAAATCTTCTAAAAAAACTTGATGAAGGATTTGATCTTTGTTCAGGCTGGAAGAAAGAAAGATTTGATCCGTTCATAAAAAAATATTCATCGAGATTTTTCAATTTTGTTACAAGAATGATAAGCGGAATTAAGATTCACGATTTTAATTGCGGATTAAAAGCTTACAGAAGAGAAGTCGTGCAAAACTTAAATGTTTATGGCGAACTTCATCGTTACGTTCCTGTTTTAGCAAAGTGGCAGGGATTTACAGTAACCGAAATTCCTGTAAAACATCACAAACGCAGATACGGCAAAACAAAATTTGGAATGTCAAGATTCTTCAAAGGATTTATTGATCTAATAACTGTAACCTTCGTTGGCAGATACGTAAAACGACCGATGCACTTTTTTGGATTCTTTGGCGCGTTATCATTTCTTGTTGGTTTAATTGTAAATGGGTACTTAACAATTGAATGGTTAAGTGGTAAAGCACTTAGTAACAGACCAATGTTATTCTTGGGTATGTTATTGATAATTGTTGGTGTGCAATTCTTTTCTGTTGGATTACTTGGTGAAATGTTAGTTCATCAAAACCAAAGTGAAAGAGAATATGTTGTTAAAGATCGCAACTAAAGTTCTAATCAACATAAACCTAACCTCAGTCTCAATAAAATGAAAATAGTAATCGTCTCTTCGGCTTATCCATTAAGAGGTGGAATAGCACATTCAGCAGGATTACTATATAAGGAACTTGCAAAAGAACACGAGACTATTTTAGTAACCTTCAAAAGACAGTATCCAAATTTTTTATTTCCGGGTAAATCGCAAACAGAATCTGGAGAATCTATTGATAAAATTTCAACGGAAGTAATACTTGATTCTATAAATCCATTTAATTGGAATAGTACTGCAAAACGAATATTAGATTTTAAACCTGATTTAGTAATCTTTAAACATTGGTTGCCTTTTTTTGCACCTTGCTATGGATGGATTGCAAAAAAAATAAAAAAAAGATCAACAGCAAAGTTGATAGCCGTTTGCCATAATATAATTCCACATGAAAAGAGAATTGGTGATAAGATTCTTTCAAAATATTTTTTAGAGAAAATGGATTACTTCATCCCATTATCTGATCAAGTAAAGAAGGATTTATTTTTGTTTTTAAAAAATCCGGTTTATAAACTTTTACCGCTTCCCGTATTTTCTTTATTTGGTGAAAAAGTTGATAAACAAGAGGCCAAAAAATATCTTAAATTAACAGATGAAAAAATTCTTTTATTCTTTGGGTTTATCAGAGACTACAAGGGATTGGATGTTCTTATAGAGGCAATTTCTTTAGTTAAAAAAGAATTAGATGTAAAACTTATTGTTGCTGGTGAATTTTACGAATCTGAGGAAAGATATTTGAAGTTAATTACTTCTTATAATCTTGAAAAGAAATAATTCTAAAAAAAGATTTCATTCCAACTTCAGATGTTAAATATTATTTCTCTGCATCAGATGCAGTTGTACTTCCATATAAATCGGCAACACAAAGTGGAATAGTGCAGGTTGCTGTAAACTTTTGTAAGCCAGTTATCGCAACTAATGTTGGCGGGATTGGAGAAGTAATCGAAGACGGAAAAACAGGATTTGTTGTTGAAAAAGAGAATCCAGAAAAACTTGCAGAGGCAATCATTCGTTATTATAAAGAAGATAAAGAAAAAGAATTTTCACAAAGTATGAAATCACTAAAAGAAAAATATTCCTGGCAAAACTTTGTTAAAGGAATGTTTGAACTAATTAAAAATTAAGATTTCTTTTAACTTGAACTTTGCCGAAGGCATCCCTTCGGGAGAACCTAAACTTGAATTAAAATCATATGAATTACGATCCGGTAAAAAATATTTTTGCACAAATAATAAAAAAATTTCCATTTCTAAGAATTGTATTCTATAAAATTCTTGATTTAATGTTTCTTCGTTCCTGGTATGTTAGAAGAGAATTAAAAGAATTAAGAAAAAAGTTTGGCAATAAAAACATTAGCATTTATGATGCAGGTTCAGGTTATGGGCAGTACTCATATTTTATGTCGAAAAATTTACAGCCTTGCCAAATCTATTCTGTTGATGTTAAAGAAGACTGGATAAAAGACAATAAGGAATTTTTTAAGTCGCAAAATATTGATTCTGTAAGTTTTGGAGTTGAAGATTTAACTAAAATTAATCATATACATAAATTTGATCTAATTATATGCGTGGATGTAATGGAACATATTGATGACGATGTTAAAGTTTTCCAAAATTTTACAAATGCATTAAAGAGTGATGGTTATCTATTAATTAATACACCTTCAATCTATGGTGGAAGTGAAGTATACCACGATGAAGATGAAAGTTTTGTCGGTGAAATATGCACGAAATGGATATTCTAAAGAAGATTTTGAATCTAAACTTCATCCACTTGGATTTAAAACCTTAAAATCAAAATATACTTATGGTTTTTGGGGTAATCTTGCCTGGAGGCTTGGAATAAAATATCCGATAATGATGGTAAACATTTCGAAGTTACTTTTAGTAGTTCTTCCTTTATATTACCTAATAACATTCCCATTTACTTTTATTATGATGTTGATTGATTTTAATACAAGTAATAAAGTTGGTTCGGGAATTAACTTCATCGCAAAAAAATAAAAGTTTATTGGAGTATGGCAAAGAAAAAAAACAATTAAATCTGTAAAAAAAATCAAGAAACTTTTTAAATAGTTTCTCGCTTGATAAAATTATTCCTGCTAAGTTTCAAACTTTGGCATTACTTCTGTTAATTCTATTAGTTTTTCTTTTGTTTTACTCTCCACTCTATTTTGGCGGAAAGACTTTTCAATCTGGTGACATTATTACCAGTCAAAGCAGTAAAACTTATTTAGAGAATCACAAAGATGGTTATACATTATGGAATCCATATATATTCACAGGTATGCCAGCTTATGCAATAGCAACGGGTTACAAGTGGTTTAATATAGTCTATGTTGTTACCAATACTGCAAGAAATATTTTTAGTGCTCCGTTTAATAATGAATACGCAATGTGGACGTTCTACCTTGTAGCACTTGCATATACAATGTTTTTCTTTATAATGAATAAAACTAAAAATGGGTTAATCAGTTTATTTACATCACTTGTTACGTCATTTAGCACGGGTATAGTTGTGTTCCTTTATATCGGACATGTAACAAAGCTAACTGCAATTTTTGTATTTCCAGTTATTCTTATGCTCCTTTTAAACTTCCAGAAGAAAATAAAACTTCTTGATGTAATGCTTCTTTTATTTTTTATTCCTGTTATGTTTTTAGGATGGCACGTACAAATAATTTTTTACATTTTCTTTGCGGTAATGATTTATTTTATTTATTTCATTTCAAGATCACTAATAACAAAAGACAATTTTTTATTTAAGCAATTACTAAAATCAGCTGCAATATTTTTATTTGCTGTTTTAGTTGGTTTAGGAATACAGTCAGATAATTTTACTCAAGTGTGGGAATATTCTCCATACTCAACACGCGGTACAGAAAGTATTCTTGATAAACAATCAGGCTCAGTACAAAAAACAGAAACTGCATTTTATGAATATGCAACAAGCTGGTCATTTTCACCTGGCGAAGTTTTAACCTGGATTGTTCCATCTTATTATGGATTTGGTAAATCTGTTTACAATGGTCCACTCACACAAAATACAGATGTGGAAGTAAACACTTATTTTGGTCAAATGCCTTTTGTTGATGTTGCGATGTATATGGGTGTTATTGTTTTCTTTCTTGCAATCATTTCTGTTGTTATTAATTGGAAAGATCCATTTGTAAGATACTTAACAATATTAGCTGTAGTTGCTACTTTAATTTCTTTTGGCAGCACATTTCCGATTCTCTATGATTTGATGTTCCATTACTTCCCATTTTTTGATAAGTTCAGAGTTCCATCAATGATGCTTGTGCTGGTGCAATTAAGTTTACCAATTCTTGCCGGACTTGGAATTGCAAAAATAATTTCGCTAAAGAATGAAAGTGATAAAAAGTATGATAACCTTGTTAGAAATACTTTTTTTGTATTAAGTGTAATTTTTATTTTATCAATTGTACTTGCAACTCCAATTAAATCCTGGTTTTTAGGAAGAATAGTTGATGCTGGTGAGAAAGCATCTCGACTTCAACAATTGAATGACTATATGTCTGAAATGTTTCTTAACGATTTAAGATTAGCATTCTTTTTTACTGCTGCTGTTTTTGGATTAATCTTTGCTTACCTAAAATCTTTTGTCAGTAGAGATTTAATGATTGCATTAATTATAGTTTTTCGTTGATAGATATTTTTAGAATAAATCATCGCGGAGAAACATATCAAGAAACAAAAGACCTTGAACAACTTTTCGAAAAACCAGAATATGTTTCAGTAATTCAATCTTTAAATAATAATTCCACTTATAGAATACTAAATCTAAAAAAAGAAGGTCTTGGAACAATATCTCAAAATTCTAACTTTAATGCTTATTTCTTAATGCAGGATTTATATGGTTATTCAGGTATTAAACCACGTTCATATCAAGATTATATGGATGTTTTGGGAAATCCCGCAAATCAGACTTTATGGAGAATGGCAAACGTTAAATACTTGGTTCTGGATAATCTTGTTAATGTTGCTGGATTAAAACTTATTTATTCAGGTAACAAAACTTATGTTTATGAAAATCAAAATGCTTTACCTCGTGCATACTTTGTTAACGAAGTTCAAAAAGCAACTGCTATTGAAATCTTGAATAAAGTAAAAAATAATCAGTTTGATCCTAAAGAAATAGCCTTTGTTGAAGACGTTGATATTATTGTTGATAAACCAGACAGCATAGCATCAGTTAAAATTGAAAAATACGGTGATGAAAATATTTATTTAAATGTAAATGCAAGCGGAAATAATTTTCTTTTCCTCGGTGATACTTATGTAGGAAAAGGTTGGAAAGCTTTTGTTGATGATAATGAAACTAAAATATTTAGAACAAATCATAACTTTAGAGGAATCGTTGTTCCAGCAGGAAATCACAAAGTACACTTTGAATATTTACCCGAATCATTTGTGATAACCAAAAATGTTGCATTAGTTTTAAGTTCATTGGTTGTTTTAGGATTGTTTGTTTCTATCGGATTGAACTTTAGAAAGAAAAAAGAAGTAAGCGAGTAAAAGAAATCTTTGCAGGAAGACAAAAAATAGAAACGAAAATTAACTTCGGTTCGGAATCCTTTAAGAAATATTTTGCTAATACTTCCTGGTTGTTATTTGAAAAGATTGCCAGACTAGTTTTAAACTTTTTTGTTACTGTTGCAGTTATAAGATATTTAGAACCAAATGAGTTTGGTATTTACAGCTATGCAATAAGTTTTTATGGTTTATTTGTAGCTTTTATTTCTCTTGGAATGGAAAGTATATCTATCCGTGAACTTGTTAAAAGCCCAGATAAAAGAGATGAAATTCTAGGCTCAGTGTTTTACTCCCAATTACTCGGAGCAGTATTAGCAATATCTTTAATAGCATTAACTTTATTTATTACTAATGAAGATGTAAGCACTTCAGTTTTAATTCTAATCATCTCTGCCTCGTCTTTTTTTCAAACTTTTAATGTTATCGATTATTATTATCGCTCAAAGGTTAATGCCAAGTACTCGGTTTATGTACTATCAACTTCAGTAATATTAGTTGCACTAATTAAGTTTGCATTAATTTTTATAAAAGCTCCATTATTATTTTTTCTGATAGCTTATGCTTGTGAGTTTCTATTTAATGCGATTGGTTATACAATTATTTATCATTCTCAAAAATTAAAAATTAGTGTTTGGAAATTTGATAAGAATTTAGCTTTAACTTTATTAAAAGATAGCTGGCCACTGATTTTATCTGGCGTAGTAGTATCAATTTATGTTAAAGTCGATCAAGTATTAATTAAAAACATGTTAACATCCAGAGATGTTGGTATTTATGCAGCAGCAGTAAGATTAAGTGAATCCTGGTATTTTATTCCAATAGCAATTAGCAATGCACTATTTCCTGCAATAGTAAATGCTAAATCAATTTCTTCAGAACTTTATTTAAGTAGATTGCAAAAGCTTTACGATGTACTTGCCTGGATCGCAATTGGAATTTCCATCCCTGTTAGTTTTCTATCAGGTGAAATAATTCAAGTACTTTACGGATCAAAATATTCAGCATCAGCACCAATTTTAACAATTTATATTTGGGCAGGCGTATCTGTATTTTTAGGAGTTGCAAGCAGTCAATATTTAGTTACAGAAAATTTTGCTAAAATATCTTTTTTAAGAACTTTGCTTGGAATGATAACAAACGTTGTTTTGAATTTAATATTTATTCCAAAATTTGGAATAATTGGATCAGCATATGCAACTTTAATTTCATATACGATCGCAACATTTTCAATTGTTTTCTTTAAAAGTACTTCCTCTCAATTTATTATGATGCTAAAGTCAATTATTTTTTTCAATTTTTTTCCATCGATTAAAAATTTATGGCGTTTACAGTTACACAAAAAATAAAAACCATAGCCCAATTAATTAAAGAACCAAAAATTCTTTCCGCGTTGCTTTCTCAGAGAAGTTTTGGATATCTTAATGAGGTTGGATGGTTTGAATCATTTATGTTACTTCAATCTATAGATAAAAATAAAATACCAATTCCTTGGTTTTCGTACCCTTTTATAGATTTTTTAACTCCTAGATTAACAAAAAATAATGTCTTGTTTGAATTCGGAAGTGGAAATTCAACTTTATTTTTTTCATCTAGAGTTAAAAACGTGATATCAATTGAACACAATAAAGAATGGTATAATATTGTAAGTAAAACAAAACCTCAAAATGTGGATTTAATTTTAACTCAAAGTGATTCGGTGCACGATTATACTAATTATTTCTCTGTAATGGATAAAAAAATCGATATTATTATCGTTGATGGGCTTCATAGAAATGAATGCCTTATAAATTCAATTAACAAATTATCTGAAAATGGCGTAGTAATTCTTGATGACTCTGAGAGAATAGAATATCAGCAAGGTAAAGAATTTTTATTGAATAGTAATTTTAAAGGTCTGGAATTCTGGGGGATAGCTCCAACAGTTTTGTTTAAAAAATGTACCACGCTTTTTTATAAAAGTAATAATTGTTTGCAGGTTTAGTAATGTATAAACAATTTAAACAATATGTATACAAGTTATTAATTCCATTTATAAGGATTTATAAATATCTAAATTGGCGGTTTTATCTACTTACTGCTAAAGAGATCAACATTGTTGTTGGGGCTGGTCCTACTAAATATAAGGGATGGTTTTCTACTGATATAGTAACACTGGATGTTACTAAAGAATCTGATTTTAGAAAGTATTTTAGTAAAAAGAAAATACGCAAAGTTTTAGCTGAGCATATTTTAGAACATTTAACTAACTCCGAACTAGAGTTGATGGCGGAAAATTTGTTTAAATATTCAGAAGAAAATGTAAACATTAGAATTGCTGTGCCAGATGGATTTCATTCTAATATAAATTATATAAACATTGTTAAACCAGGTGGAACCGGTGAGGGAGCTGAGGATCATAAAAATCTTTTTACTGTTATTTCGCTTTCTGAAATTTTTGAAAGATCAGGATTCAGGTCTCATCCTGTAGAGTTTTGGGATAATGAAGGAAAATTTCACCAGGGTTATATAAATGATAAAAATGGTTTTGTTATAAGATCTTTTATTAACGATAAGAGAAATCATAATGGGAAACCTGTTTATACTTCATTGATAATTGATTTTAAAAAACAGTAGTATTGTTGATAATTGACATATAAGAAATATTATTTGCTTGACTTTTAGAAAATTTATATAGAGTTTTAATATAGTTATTCACATTATATAAGGGGTTCGTATGAAAAATTTAAGTCTTCTAGTAGTGTTACTTTTTTCTCTTCTCTCTTTGTCTTGTACTACTGAAATTACAAATCCAACTAACAACGAATCTGGTAAATTAATTCTTAAAATTGATAAACAGAATGCACCAGCAAGTGTTGTATTTGTGAAAGCTTATCTTACTCGAGAAAATCATGAACCAATAATTGGGTCATTAAATCTTCTTTCGGATTCAACAGCTGAATTATTACTCGATGAAGTGGACGCGGGCATTTGGCATTTAAAGGTTGATGCAGAAAATGATAGCAGTTTATTACTCTATACGGGTGAAACAGATGTTGAGGTTTTTGCTGGATTTACAAGTCAAGTTTATCTAACGCTTCAACCAACTGGAGCAGGAACAGGTTCTATTTATATTCATGTTACTTGGGGTGTCCCAGTAAACAATAATTGGATTGATTATCAATATAATCCTCTATTATCTAGCTCTAATCAATTCTTTGATGAATTTGGTGTTGCCCAACCTCAAATTGTCATTTCTGATGGGATTTATAGAATGTATTATGTTGGTGTTGCAGCAGCAGCAAGTAAATATGTTTTATATGCTGAATCAAATGACGGCCTAAATTGGTATAAGCCTATTTCAAACCCTATTCTTTATCCAGGCAATTATGGAACTTGGGATTCTTGGGCTGTACATCCAGGCGCAGTTTTTAAAGATGATGATGGAATTTATAAAATGTATTATTGTGGTTTTGCCGATCAATATTCACAATGGCACATAGGATTAGCTACCTCATCAGATGGAATTAATTGGGAAAAACGTTCTCAACCAATACTTAATGGAACTAGTGGATGGGAATATCAAATAGGAGCTTCGTCGATAATCAAAAAAGACGGAGTTTATTATCTTTATTATTATGGTAGATCTCTGCCAAATTATTCAATCGCAGTTGCAACGTCTAGTGATGGAATCAATTTTACCAAGCATACTAGTAATCCGATTCTTACTAATCAACAAACTTGGGAATTGAATGGTGTTTTGTATCCTTCAGTAATTTCGCAAACAAATGGTTTAAAAATGGTATATATGAATTCAAATGGTTCAGGATTTGGTATCGCCACCTCTTCTGATGGCTTAAACTGGATTAAATCAAATAATAATCCTTTCTTTACAAATCAGAATACAGCTAATAGTTGGGCTGTTGAAAAAATCGCATATCCATTTTGGTTAAAGTTACCAAATGAAACAAGAATTTATTATAGTGGAATATCAAATTATAGCGATGATTTAAAAATTGGTATGGTGAGAAAATCTGGAAATTATTAGTTTCAATCCTTCCTAAGTTTTACCCTATGCATTATCTTGCATAGGGTTTTTATTTTTAAAAAGCTTTAGGATAAATGAATTTTGCACCGATAATATTATTTGTTTACAACAGACCAGAGCATACAATAAAAACTGTTGAAGCTCTAAAGTTAAATCGATTTGCTGATGAAAGTGCATTGTACATTTATTCAGATGGTAATAAAAATGAAAATGATAAATATGCTGTTTCTGAAGTTAGGGAATATATTTCTACTATTTCTGGATTTAAAGAAATTAAAATTGTATTAAGAGATAGAAATCTTGGATTAGCAGAATCAGTAATTTCTGGTGTAACAGATGTGATCGAAAAATTTGGAAAAACAATAGTGCTTGAAGATGATATTATTACATCTAAATATTTTCTAAAATTTATGAATGAAGCTTTAGATTTTTATAAAGATGAACAAAATATTTATTCTATTTCAGGTTATAATTTTCCAATTAAAATTCCCCAATCATACAAACACAAAGTCTTTGTATCGCCACGTCCTTCTTCTTGGGGGTGGGCAACATGGAAAGATAGATGGGAGAAAGCAATTTGGAAACCTGAGAATGTACTGGATATTAAAAATCTTAATAAATTGAATAATATAGTTGATAAAGTTGGGAAGGATATCGCACCGATGCTTCTTAAGTCTATCGAGGGTAGAAATAATTCATGGGCAGTGAAATGGGTTTATACAAACATTAAATATAATGCTCTTACAATTTTTCCGGTTAAGTCATTTGTTAAAAATATTGGAGCTGATTCGAGTGGTACTAATTTTATTAGATCAACAAATAAATATGATGTCAGTTTAGATAGTGAATCACAGCAATTTGAATTTGTAAATAACCTGGAAATTAACCAGGAAATATTCTCACAAATAAAAAAGATAGTACGACCAGGATTACTAAGTTTTATAAAATATAGATTATTTAATATTTATTAGTATTCCTTTTAATTACTTTATAAACATCACTAAAGCATTCAAAATAATTTTTTTCTCCCAGTTTATTCATCCTTTTTTCAGAATTACTAATATTTTCGTTTCGTAAATTTTCATTTGAAATCATATTAATTATAAGATTACTTATTTCATCAACATCTTTTGGATTAAAAGTAAATCTTTTATCTGCAATTGTTTCAGGTAATGAAGTTGTGCTTGCACAAATAACCGGAACTTTATAGCGCATAGCTTCATATAATGGCCCACTACCAGCCTCATATAGTGTTGGAATGACTACCAATTCTGAGCTTTTGTATAACCCTATCAAATCTTCTTCAGGAACAATTCCTAAAAACTTAACTGAATTTTCTATTCCTAACTTTAAGATATTTTCATAAATAGTATTAAAATAGTCAGTTTTGTTTCCGGTACAGATTAAATTTAAATAAGGAATGTTTTTCTTGACTTCTTTAAGAGCTTCTAATAATCTGATATGATTTTTATGTGGCCAGGTTGCTGCAGGATAAAGTAAATATTTTTTTGAAATTGAATATTTTGTTTGTAATGTTTTCCAACTCGATTCATTTTTTGAACTAAACCAATTATCCGCAAAAGGTGGTGGGCAGACAGAAATCTTTTTATCAGCAACGGAATAAAATTTAATTAAATCATTTTTTATATGTGAAAACGAAACAATTATATGATCCGACTCTGAAACAGATTTAAGATTGTTTATTGCTCGATGCAGTCTTTCAGAAGCAGTAAAAAATTCAGGGAAATGAAATTCCTGTACATCGTGGATTGTAGTTACTATTGGAACAGAAACTTTATAAATGGGAGAATATTGAATTGGAACGTGAAGTAATTTTATACCACTACTTTTAACAATTCTTTGGTAGGGATTAATAAAATTAGAAATACCTCTGAGTTTTATTAAAATTTTACTTTTTGGAAAGTAGTGCTGATAAATGACAGATGTATCATACAAAAAAAAGGATAGAAACAATCTGGTTTTATTTAGGAAGCTTTCTCTGTCTAACAAAACAAATTCAAGTTTTTTATTACCAACAATTTCTAATAAAGCATTCTTAACTCCCGGAGTGGTAATGATAACAATCTTATCTATTTCTTTTGCCTTGAGAAGAAGTCTGAGAATTCCGATTGAATAAGTAAAAATTCCACCCGCTTTAAGCATAGTATGATGTATATAAAAACCTATCTTCATAATAAATATTCTTAAAGGTCTTTGTGATAGATCAAATGATGAATTTTGGGATCTACTCCTGTTTGTTTAAATCCGTGTTTTTCATAGATATGTTTTGCAGAAACATTATCCGGGTGGACTTTTAGCATTATTTTCTTTATCGAATTCAATTTACAGAAAGAAATAGCATGTTGAAGAGTAAAAGTAGATAAGCCTTTGTTTGAATAATTCTCAGATATCCAAACACCGTAAGATGGAACCGAATAGCCCTCATCAAATCCACGAAGCATATAAAAACCAACTAAATTATGCTCCACATAAATACCATAAACCTGATCATTTTTTGCTTTAGATAATATTTCTGAAATTGTTTCAAGATCAAATGTGAAGGGGATAAAATATTGTGAATATTCTATATCTGAACTTTGTAAAAGATCAGTCAATTCTTTTGAGTGTTGGATATTAAGTTTTTGTATTTCTAATGATTTAGGATTCACTTATAAAATTCTTTAATCTTGTTACAAATAAAATTAATATCAGATTCAGTAAGCTCTGGATAACTTGGAAGGTTGATTCCTCTACTTCCAAGATTTTCGGCAATTGGAAAATTTAATCCTGTTTCAAAATACATTGGCATTAAATGCACAGGATGAAATGTTGGTCGCGTTTCATTACCATTTTCTTTTAAAAACAATCTTATCGCATTGCGTTCTTCAGAATCCTTAAGAAGGATTGAAACCATCCAATATGAATGCTTAACATTACCAACTTGAGAATGAAAGGTAACCGGCAAATCTTGTAATTTTTGTTCATACCAATTAGCGATTAAAATCTTTTTCTCAATTAGTTGATTTGCTCTTTCAAGTTGCGCACTTCCGATTGCTGCACAAATATTAGTCATTCTATAATTAAAACCAATAATATCGTGATAATATTCCCGATCTTTTGCCAATCCTTGTCCTTTGAGATGAACAACTTTATCGTGCAGCGAATCATTGTTTGTTACAACCATTCCGCCTTCACCGGTTGTTATTGTTTTGTTCCCAAAAAAACTGAATGTTGCAATGTCACCAAAAGATCCAACATGTTTACCATTGTATAAACTTCCAAAAGCTTCTGCACAATCTTCAATAACAAATAGTTTATGTTTTTTTGCCATTGATAATATTGCATCCATTTCACAAGGCTGGCCATAAAGATGAACAGCCATAATTGCTTTTGTTTTGTTAGTAATCTTTTCTTCAATCTTTGTTGGATCGATTTGCCAGGTATGTAAATTAGAGTCCACAAACACAGCGGTTGCCCCTGTGTATTTTATTGCATTTACTGAAGCGATATAAGTAAATGAAGGAACGATAACTTCATCTCCATCGCCGATGCCCAATGCTAATAAAGCAACATGAATAGCAACTGTTCCGTTACAAACAGCAACGGAATGCTTAACTCCAACAAATTCTGAAAAAGAATTTTCGAATTGAGTAATGAATTTACCTTTAGAAGAAATCCAGGTTGAATCCAAACATTCTAAAACATTGACTTTTTCTTTTTGTCCTAATGAAGGTTGATATACAGGATATTTATAACTCATTTATCTTTCCTAAGTGTGATACCAATAACTGCAGAATGTTTAATTTGATCGAAAAAATCTAATTTCTTAAAATATTTTGAAATGTAATAAGGATCTTTAACAGTTTCACTTAATCCGTTTTTCTTCCATCGCTCTGAATAGGATTGGTAAAAACCCGATTCACTTTCTCCAAAAATTTCCTTACTCAAAATAGTAAAGTCTGTGATTTTATCTAATAGCCTATTCTTGATTGATGTTTCATCATAAAGACGTTGAAAGAAGAATTTTTCTTTTACTTGTTCAATTTTTAATCCGTAGGTGTCTTTGTCTGAAAATTCTTCTTCAAATGTTTTTGCCACTGGGAATGTGAGAATTAAAATTCCGTTTGGTCTTAAAACTCTCCACATTTCTTTAATCGCTTCACTATCACCATTACCATTAATATGTTCAATAACGCTGATTGAAATAATATGTGAAAATGAACTATCAGGAAAAGATAACTTGGTAGCATCAGCAGAGTCTGCTGAGTATTTCATCATAAATTTAAATTTGGATGAATACTTTTTAACGTTAAAAAGATCATTACTATCAGGATTTCTATATTCATATGTACCTTCAAATGTGTTTGACAAGTAAAATCCAAATAGATAGGGTGATGAAATGTCTAGAACTACATTATTTGATAGTTTATTATCTGTAAAGTTTCGAAGTGCAAAATCATATTCAAAATAACGTACTATTGAAACAGGGTTTAAAAGTAGTTTAGGTGAAAAATTCATTTTATTAAATAACTTTATACCCAGTGCTTTTCCATAAAAGAAAAATATTTTACCTGGAAGACGAGATTTATCTGCTTTATACCAATAAAAATCTCGTTTCACTAATAAGTAAGGAAACAATAGAAGTTGTAATATTAATTTCAAATTATATCTAATAGCTAGTAAAAATTTAATGACTAAAAATAACTTATTATAGCTAATATTCCTTGATATTGATCTTTGTTTGTCACTAATTTTCATCAAGGATAATTGATTATAATTCTTTTTTCTATTTTTATAGTATTTTAATAATATTTCAGCGGGAGGTTTTATGAAGTATTTGATTAAGCTAATTTTACTAACTAATCTTTTTTCAATCGCGGCATTTCCTCAATGGATTCCACAAAATTCTAATACTAGTCAACGGCTATTAACAACATTTTTCTTAAATGAAGATATTGGATGGGCCGGTGGTAATGAAGGTTGTATAATCAAAACAACTAATGGTGGATTAGATTGGAATTACTATTCTATCGGAACGAAATATACAGTTCATGCAATACATTTTGTTGATTTATTAAAAGGTTGGGCTGTGTTGTATACCTTCATTCCTAGTATGAAAAGTTATATAATTGCAACAAGTGATGGAGGTTTAAATTGGTATTATCAATATAATATTCAAAATGAAACTTTACACAATATATTTTTTTATGATGAGAATTTTGGTTGGGCAATTGGTAGTGGTGGTGTTTTATTACGTACATTCAATGGTGGAACAAATTGGCAGGAATTGTACATTTCAGACGAATGGGCATGGGGTCTTTACTTTATTAACTCTAATACTGGCTGGGTAGGAGATGGAACATCCGGATATATAAAAAAAACAACTGATGGTGGACTAACATGGGATTTTTATTTTACTCCAACTCAAAGTAGAATATTTGGTATCAAATTTATTGATGCTTCGACAGGTTGGGCAGTTGGGGATAATGGGGTGATATTAAATACGAATAATGGTGGAATTAACTGGAATTTGCAATATTCTGGTACTTCACTTCGATTACGTGATGTTGATTTTATTGATGAAAATATTGGTTGGGCTGTAGGAATGAATGGAGTTATTCTGCATTCTACGAATGGTGGTTCAAATTGGTTCGTCCAGGGAAGTCAAGTAAGTAATGATTTATTTGGTTTGTCTTGTAAATCATCACAGTTAGGTTGGATTGCCGGTTCAAATGGAATTATTCTAAAAACGGAAAATGGTGGTGGAGACCCTTTACCCGTTGAATTAATCTCTTTTGCTGGTGAATACAATTTAGGAAAAGTTAATCTTCAATGGTCGACAGCAACTGAATTAAATAACTCAGGTTTTGAAGTGGAAAGAAAAACTGAAAATGATAAATGGATGACGATAGGCTTTGTTAAGGGATATGGAACAACTTCTGAAGTAAATCAATATACGTTTACAGAAAACGTTTTTAATATTTCACCCAAAAGATTTTTTTATAGATTAAAACAAATTGATTTTAATGGAAAGTTTGAATACTCGAATGAAATTGAAGTAGATGTAAATGTTCCTAATAAATTTCATTTGGGTCAAAATTATCCAAATCCATTTAATCCAATTACAACTATTAATTATCAAGTACCAATTAAATCTAAAGTTACCTTAAAGATCTTTGATATTCTTGGTGCTGAAGTTGAAGTTTTAGTGAATGAAATTAAAGATGCTGGATTTTATGATATTTTGTTTGATGCTTCTGAACTAGTGAGTGGAGTTTATTTTTATTCAATGCAGACTGAAAATTATTTAAATACAAAAAAACTAATTTTGATAAAATAAGTTTTTAAGAATCATATAAAACTTCTTACTTATCTCAGCCCGATCATATTTTTTAACAAAATTTTGATCGGGTTTTATTTTAACTAACTGATCTAAAAACTCCTCACCGCTTTCATCATATCTAAACATCATTCCAGCGCTGGCATCTTTAATTATTTTTTTAACTTCTTCATTGTTACTGCCAAATGCTATAATTGGATTTCCCGTTCGTAGTGCTTCAAATAATTTTCCTGGAACGTGGCGTGGCTCCGTAGAACAGACTAACAGCATATCAGCTTGCAGAATTTCTCTTATCATTTCCTGGTATGGAAGAAAACCCATTAACTGTACTTTTTCTTTTAATCCTATTGAATCCAGATACTTTAAAATTTCTTTATCCACAGAGCCAACAAAACGAATTACAATTTTGTTACCTTTTTCATTTTCAATTTTTATCTGCTTCCAAAAGTTTTTAGGATTTTGGTATGCAAATAAATTTCCGGCATGAACCAGAATTTTTGTCTTCTTTTCAAAGTCCCTTTCTTTAGGAATGGAATTTAAGAGGCTTTAAATTCTTCTTCATCATATCCCCAATACAAAACATTGGATTTGCCTTTTAAAAAACTGTACTTCTTTTCATAATCTTCTTCAGTCGATTTATTTACAAACACAACCTGCCCTGCATTTTGCAGTACAGATTTTTCAAAGTGATTATCAAACATTTTTGTGATGGTACTTCGTTTAAGATTTTTGTAATAAATAATATCAACCCAGGGATCAATTAAAACTGGTATATGAGGAATTAAAAATTTCTTACTCAGTTTTAACCCTATCAAATGGGAGCTGTGTGGTGGTCCAATAGAAACTATTACATCAATTTTATTTTTTTTTATAAAATTTGTTGCAACTTTTATTGCTGTAAAATTCCAACCAACTCTGGCATCAGGAATAAAAAGATTTAATCTTATCCATAAGGCTATCCGATGAGTCAGACTTTTATTTTCGGTTGAAATAGTTTCTGATGACACAAGTTTTTCATTTTTCTTTTTACCGATAAAAATTCTGTAAAGATCAAAGGGCTCCAAAGCTTTGGATTTTAACATCTTCCAACTTGGATCAACTTTGTTTAAAAAAGTTTTATCTTTTTGTGTAAATGATTCTTCTTCGACTGTAAGTATAATCGGTTCGATTTCATCTTTTTGTAAATGACGAATAATATCCAATGGCCAATGCAATGATGCTTTACCTGATGGAGGCCAAAAATATGTGATGAATAGTACTCGTTTCATTATATCAAGTTATATAAATATCTTCTTAATTATTGCTTTATTTATTTCAAATTTATCAAATAAATTTTTGATTAAGAAAGTTAATTAAATTAGTATTGATTATTTTTGATAAGTAAAAATAGAAGTGAAATGAACGTAAACATAAAAAATCTACAAAAATTTATTGTAGTTGGTGATAGAGTTTTAATAAGACCATTAGAAGATTCTAACAAAACAAATAGCGGTTTGTATTTACCTGCTGGAGTTTCGGAAAAAGAAAAAATTCAAAGTGGTTATATAATTAAAGTTGGCCCTGGTTATGCAACTTCTACTCAAGCAGATGACGAACCCTGGAAGGAAAAAACGGATGCAGTAAAGTATATACCACTACAGGCTAAAGAGGGTGATCTTGCAATATTTTTAAGAAGGGAAGCTTTTGAAATTGAATTTGAAAAAGAAAAATTTTTAATCGTACCAAATTCAGCAGTTTTGTTGTTAATTAGAAATGAGGACTTTTAATTATTATTTTCTAAAGTACAATAACTGCAATTGCAAACAAAAAAGAAGAAGCGATAATTAACCTTATAATTATTGAAAAATCGTTTTTTCTTTCTTTTGCAAAAACTCTTCCGTAATTAAAATCGCTTACCAATTCCGTGTTAGATAATATAGTCTTCATACTTAATGCTCTTAGTTGATTTGATTTTTAGAAAATTATTACCATTTATTTATCGTAAAAGAATTGATTAATTGAGGCAAAAAGCGTGCAATAAAAATGCAGGTAATTTTGTTATGATTTTCGGTAAAAATTAAATAAAAATTATGATGTTTGGAAAACAAAGAATTTTAGCGCCATTAAAGGCGCTAAAATTTGCAAATGTAACGAGAATTGGCTTACTCTTCCCTGATTTTTTTAAGTTTTCGTTGCAATGTTCTTTCACTAACGCCAAGTATTGAAGCAGCTTTACGCACATTATTGTTAAGAATACCCATAACATTTACAATATGTTTTTTTTCAGCTTCTTCAAGTGAAATTAATATTTCTGATTTTTGAAGTTCAGTTTCTTTACCATCAACTGTTTTAGGAATTTCTACAGCATTTAATCTTTGATTATCATCTGATTGAACCACGGAATTAAAAATTATATTCTCAAGCTCGCGCACGTTACCAGGGAAAGGATAATTTCTAAGTTGAGCAATCGCTTCGCGAGTAAGTCCTAAAATATTTTTATTGTAAGTTGTGTTTGCAACTTTTATTAGATGATTTGAAATTAGCAAAACATCATTACCACGTTTACGCAACGGAGGTAAACTAATATGGCCACGATTTAATCTATAATAAAGATCTGCACGGAACAACCCTTTGTTTACAGCATCAGCTAAATCTCTGTTTGTTGCCGCAATAATTCTTATATCTAATTTTATCGGAGATGAACTGCCAATTTTAAAAATTTCGTTGTATTGAATTGCACGTAAAAGTTTACCCTGTAATTCTTTTGGTAATTCACCAATCTCATCTAGAAAGATTGTTCCGCCATTAGCAGATTCAAAATATCCTTGCTTATCATTTGTAGATCCGGTAAATGATCCCTTAACAGTGCCAAACAATTCGCTTTCAAATAGAGAAGGAGAGATGGACGCAAGATTAACAGCAACGTAAGGTTTGTTTTTCCTTGGTGAAAGATCGTGAACTTTTTTCGCAACTAAATCTTTTCCAGTTCCAGTCTCACCAACAATTAATATTGTTTCGTTAGTTGGGGCAAAAATTTCTACAAGATTAAAAACTCTGTGCATTGTATCAGAATCAGTAATAATATTTGCAAACTTATTATCATCAACTTTTTGTACTGAACCTTCAGCTCTTAAAACATCACGTTCACGTTCAAGTAGTTTGTAACCAATTGCTCTTCTGATAGTTAAAAGTAATCTATCAGTATCTGGTGGTTTGATTATAAACTCGTATGCTCCAAATTTTATTGCTTCAAGTGCAATCTCTTTATCATCAACGGCAGTAACGATGATAACAGGAATGTTTGGATACTCAGGAGTTATTTGCTCAAGTAATTGCAGCCCATTCATTTGAGGCATATAAATATCCAACAAAATCAAATCGATGTGTTGCGTTCTAAGTAAATCAGGAACGTTTAAAGGATTTGATTCAGTAATTACATTAGTATAACCTTCTTGTTGAAGAATACTTTTTAGTAATTCTAAATATGATAGTTCATCATCAACTAGTAAAATTGTTTCTTTCACAATAAAAACCTTGTTATTTGTTTAAATGTAAATAAATAAATATGATTATTCCAGAAAAGCTTCTGAATAATTAATTGATTCCCCATAAAATTATTCAAATTATTCTAACCAGGACACAATTTCGAACCCACCGGTACCTGGGAAAAATGGAGGAGATGCTGTCATAAATCTATCATCATATCGATATCTTTTTGCAAAACCATGATTAATAGATGTTCCGCTAAATGTACCAACAGCAGCACGAGTTTTTTGTATTATTCCACCAAGCAAATTTATATTTCCGCTTACTGGCCTGATATCATGATCCTGTGCTCCAAATCCACCTTTTTCGCAATATATTGAAGCATGAATATCAACGCTTGAGTTGTTAGCTGTATTTTTGGTAATCCACACACTATTTTCTGCACAGATTCCTAACATATCGGTAGAGTTAGGATACTTACGTGGATCTTTATTGTAAACAATATTATCATCTATCCAAACCGTTCCTTTTCCTGTTGAAGTAGTTGTACTATTACATCCTAAAGTATATTGTCCCTTCACTGTTCCTTTAAGTCTTACAACAGCGTTTTTAGCAAAGATCATTCCGTTTGGTGCCGCATCTGGTAAATAAAGTGCAGAGTAAGAAGCACCATAAGAAAATTTATATTTAAGAGAATCATTTACAAAAAACATATAAACAGTATCGTGTCCTGTAAATTCATATCCGCCTGTTTCAGCAGGTGTTTCCATTAAATCTACTGCATTTGTTGGCATCGTACACTAACTCCAGGATCATATCCACCAATAAAATTAGGCTTATCAGCAGTTTTGCTGGTTTTATAAACAAGTGATTTAAGACTTGATGCTTTACCAAAAAATACTGGATGATTTGCCGCACGTAAATAATCTTGTGTATGAAATGGACCCCAAACAGTATCATTACCGGTCCACCAAATTGTACCACCTTCACTTACCGAATAATAAGCAAACTTAGAAAATTTACTTGGAGATAAAGTTACTTCAACTATGCTTTCCATTCCGTGATAGGAACCTGTTGCAACAATCTTCCTAATGTTCTTGTAAACATCAACAACCTGTATTTCAACATCAAGTTTGCCATCGGAAAAATCTTCGTTGCTGTAACCATCATCCCAGGTTGGATCTATAAAAATTTGGTTTGATGCAAGATTAGCTCCACTTACAGCGATGTTGTGTGCAATCATTTCACTGTAATAACCTACCATATTGCCAACAGATTCTGTTGAGATTTTGCCAAAGTTTTTTATAGCTATCATAAATAAAAGTGTAAAGCCAATAATTGTTATAAAAGTTGCCTTGCCCGCCATTGTGTTACCTATTCTTTAAATTTCGTGATACCATTCTTATCTGACGCCAAAATGCTTTTGAATATTTTTGATCGTAAGCTTCTGTGCTTTCAACAGTTAAATTTATTTCAATTGAAACGATCCCGCCATTAAGTCCAATAGGCGGAGTTAGCGTATCACCAAGAGCATCAAAATAAACAAGATGAAATTGTGTGATACCAAGATTTGCACTTTTATGCGGCTCTGCATTTACAACCCTGTATAATAATCTATCTCGTGGATTTGCAGAAGCAGTAAGCTCTGATGTTGGGCCTAAATAATAATGCATCGAATCAACATCTCCATCATTATCAATATCCGAATAAAATCTGATCTCTGAAGTATCAGCATAAAGTACAGCTTTAGTTGGATCGGGAAGTAAATTCCAGTTTTTGCAATATCCAATTTTTCTAAAATCATATTCAATAATCTGTGCAGCAGTAGCAAGATTTTGTTGGATTGTTAATTCACCATTATGATTATATGTTTTTTCAGTAATGCTATCACTAAGTCTAAAAGCAATAGACATCATAATTCCACCAATTATAACAGAACCGAGAATATCTAAAATTGTAGTAAAGCCCATTTATATTTCCTATCTAAAATGCCAGTAACTGTAGATGGTAGACATTCTAATTGTATCTTGCATTGATTCACTAGTAACAGTAATGTCCATTTTTTTATGCCAGGTTTTTTGTCCAACCTTAACTTGAGGATTTGAAGCATCTATATAGTAGACTGTGCATGTTAAGTGATACTTGGCTAAGGGTAGGTAATTGTAGTGATAATCATAACCTTCATAATCATCAAAATCATTAAATGTAATACTGGAATCTTCAAGCTCGCCTGCACCGCGGCCGAGTGGATAACTGGTTAATAAATTGTAATCTGAAAATTCATCTGAAACTGTATTAGCATCAAATGCTTTTTTGCTCGCTTCTTCTATTAAGGATGTTGCCAGTGAGACGGCTAAGATGCCAAGTTTGGAGTCTTGCATGACAGTATCGTTAGCAAGAATAAAGTTGTTCATTTTTAGAACTGTTAATGAGAGAATTAGTAAAGCCCCAATACTAAACAGTGTTTGTCCCGTGTTCATAGTATTTCTTTTCGATAATTGTGGCTTTATTAGCAAGTATCGTACAAAAAAAAATCTCTTTATGAAACAAAATTTATTTTGCTTTTAATATGATTTTGAGATTTGGAATACATTATCAGATAATCTTTACTTAGATATGGAAATATTTACTTCCTTTCGGCTTGTTCGTTAGTCCTTTTGGCGACAATATTATCGTCGAGAATAAGACACTAAACAACCAAAATTTTAAAACCTGATTTTCTTATCTTTACTTATTAAAAATTTATTTCTTTCTATCTAAAGGAAACATTATGACTGCAAATTATGATATGATCAAAAAAGTTTACTCTAATTATAAAGATCGATTAAACGAAATACGAAAAGTTGTTAATCGTCCATTAACTTATGCAGAAAAAGTTTTATACACTCATCTTTATGATAAAGCAACAAAAGAATTTACTGGTGGAAAAGATTATGTTGATTTAGCTCCTGATCGTGTTGCAATGCAGGATGCAACAGCACAAATGGCATTATTACAATTTATGTCTGCTGGAAGAAAAACAACTGCAGTTCCTTCAACTGTTCATTGTGATCATTTAATTCAAGCTCAAGTTGGTGCGGTTGAAGATCTTGATCGTGCAACAACTGAGAACAAAGAAGTATATGATTTTCTTGAAAGCATTTCGCAAAAATTTGGTGTTGGATTCTGGAAACCGGGTGCTGGAATTATTCATCAGGTTGTTTTAGAAAATTATGCTTTCCCGGGCGGAATGATGATTGGAACTGATTCACACACTCCAAACGCCGGTGGATTAGGAATGATTGCAATCGGTGTTGGAGGTGCAGATGCTGTGGATGTTATGGCAGGAATGCCGTGGGAGTTAAAATGGCCAAAACTTATTGGCGTTAAGTTAACCGGAAAATTAAACGGCTGGACATCCGCAAAAGATGTTATTCTTAAACTTGCAGGAATATTAACAGTTAAAGGCGGTACCGGAGCAATTGTAGAATATTTTGGTGATGGAACAAATTCAATTTCCTGCACAGGTAAAGGTACTATTTGTAATATGGGTGCAGAGATTGGGGCAACAACTTCTGTATTTCCATTTGATGAAAAGATGGCTTCATATCTTAGAATTACAAAACGTGTTGATGTTGCGGCACTGGCTGAAGGTTTAGCAGATGAACTTTGTGCTGATAAAGAAGTTTTTGCTAATCCGGAAAAATATTATGATCAGGTAATTGAAATTAATTTAAGCGAACTTGAACCACATCTTAACGGACCATTTACTCCGGATAAAGCATGGCCAATCTCTAAAATGAAAGAAGCAGTAAAGAGTGAAAACTTTCCTGATAAAGTTTCTGTTGGTTTGATCGGAAGTTGTACAAATTCCAGTTATGAAGATATTGATCGCTCTGCAAGCATTGCAAAACAAGCACTTGCTAAAGGGATTAAAGCAAAAGGGCAGTACACAATTACTCCGGGCTCTGAACAAGTAAGAGCAACAATTGAGCGAGACGGACAATTAAAAACTCTTACAGACATTGGCGGAGTTATTCTTGCAAACGCTTGTGGTCCTTGTATTGGAATGTGGAAACGTATGGATATGAAAATGGGTGAAAGAAATACAATCATTACATCGTTCAACAGAAATTTCGCAAAACGAAATGATGGAAATCCTGAAACACTTGCGTTCGTTGCATCACCTGAAATCACAACTGCACTTGCAATTGCAGGCAGTTTATCTTTCAATCCTATTACCGATGAACTTGAAAATGAAAAAGGTGAGAAAGTAAAACTTGATGCACCAAGTGGAGAAGAACTACCACCACGCGGATTTGACGAAGGCAGTGCTGGATTTGTTGCTCCTGCTGAAGATGGAAGTAAAGTTGAAGTTAAAGTTGATCCAAAGAGTGAAAGATTACAATTGCTTACATCATTTACTCCCTGGGATGGAAAAGATTTAGTTGATCTTCCTGTGTTACTGAAAGCATTTGGAAAATGTACGACTGATCATATTTCAATGGCTGGACCATGGTTAAAGTATCGCGGACATCTTGATAATATTTCCAACAATATGTTTATCGGTGCAATAAATGCATACACAAAAGAAGCTGGAAAAGTTAAAAATATTTTTACAGGTGAAACTAAATCTGTTCCTGAAGTTGCTCGTGAGTACAAAAAACATAACCACAATTGGGTTGTTGTTGGCGATGAAAATTATGGTGAAGGTTCATCACGAGAACACGCAGCAATGGAACCAAGATTTCTTGGCGGCAGAGCAATAATCGTAAAAAGTTTTGCGCGCATCCACGAAACAAATTTAAAGAAACAAGGAATGCTGCCGCTTACTTTTGCTGATCCAAAAGATTATGATAAGATAAAAGAAGATGATAAAGTTGATATTCTCATTTCAACATTAGCTCCGGAAAAACAAGTTAAGATGATTGTTAAGCATAAAGATGGAAGCAAAGATGAAGTGATGTTGAATCAAACTTTTAATGCTGCACAGATAGAATGGTTTTAAAGCTGGTAGTGCATTAAACCTTATTGCAAGTAAACAGAAATAAATGTAGCAAACGCGTTTAAGATCTTTACATTTAGGCGATTCAACTGAGTCGCCTTTTTTGGTGAACCAAAATTTCAGCAAAGACCCAAGAAGAATCAGACAAAGTTCGCAAAGAATAAAGTTTACCATAAACTTTTTCCAGCAAATCAGAAAGAGTTTTCTTTTCTGTATTTGAGAGTGTGGAAGATATGTAACTTCCCAAAGCCTGAATTTCCGGATGTGCTTTATCTAAAAGTTTTATTCCTTTTTCTGTAATTCGAGTCATTGAAAGTCTTTTATCTTCAGTTGAATTAAATCTTTCAACCAACTTTTCTTTCATCAATCTATCAATAATTCTTGTTACATCCGGTGCCGGTTCAATCATTCTGGAAATAATATCACAACGCGGATGACCATTTGGATAAACTCCCTTTAGAATGCGAAGCACATTATATTGCGGCATGGTTAATCCATACTTATTCATCACCTCATCGTGTTTTGAACGCAGAAAATAAGATGTTACAAAAATATTTAATGCAACTTCCTGATCTAAGCTTTCAAACTTTGTTTGTTTAAGCCATTGTTTTAGTATTTCGCCCATTGTATCAATTCTAATTTATTGTGTTATGACACCAAAATTATGTTTTTGAAATACTAAATCAAAGTTAGATTTAACTGCTTATAATTGGCATAGTATTCTCAAATCATTATTACTATTTTTTGATCAATAAAAATGGACATTATTCTATAGTATGATTTTTCTTAATCCTGCAATTTTATTCGGATTGCTAGCTGCATCAATTCCTGTAATTATTCACTTATTCAATCTTAGAAAACTTAAAAAGATTGAATTTAGTACGCTTACCTTTTTAAAGGAATTACAGAAAAATAAAATTCGTAAAATAAAATTAAAGCAGTGGATTTTACTTGCACTTAGAGTTTTAATAATCCTTTTTGTGGTGATGGCTTTTGCACGTCCGGCATTGCAATCAATGCAAATTGGCGGAACAACATCGGCAGCAAAAACAACTGCAATATTTATTCTTGATGATACTTTTAGCATGTCTGTTGTTGATCAGAAAGGATCATATTTTAATCAGGCAAAAGAAATTATTAAGCAAGTTCTTTCGCAATTACAAGAAGGTGATGAAGTTGGTTTGATATTGGTTTCGAACACAAAAGCAGAGAATAAACTTACATCAAACTTATCCGAGTTTATAAAAAATGTTGATCAAATTGATTTATCATTTGCATCAGCAGATTTAAATTCATCAATTACCAAAGCATCTCAAATAATTTCTGAAAGCAAAAACTTTAATAAAGAAATTTATGTTTTGTCAGATTTTCAGAAAAATAAAATCACAAAAGAAAATCTTAATAATGATTTAAGTGAATTATTAAATGAAGGCATCAGGCTTTATTCTTTTGATTTATCAGACAAAGATGTTTTTAATCTTTCCGTTGATGAATTGAAAATTAATAACCAGATTTTTGAAAAAGATAAACCGGTTAGTTTCTCTGTAACAATTTCGAACAATTCAAAACAAGATGTTAGTAATGCTGTCGTCTCTTTGTTCATAAATGATGAAAGAGCAGCACAAAAAAGTTTTGATGTGAGTACAGATCAATCTACAATTGTGGAGATTGAGGCAATCCCAAAGACAAATGGATTTATTGATGTTGTTGCAGAAATTGAAACCGATGAAATTGAGCAGGATAATAAGCGGTTTGCAAGTTTATTCATACCCGAAAAAATATCTGTCGGACTATTTTCTGAAAACCCAAATGATCTAACTTTTGTTGATCTGGCTTTACAGACAGCAGGTGAAGGGATGTATGAGATTGAACGAAAAAATTTAAACCAATTTACTTCGCAGCAATTAAATAAATATCAAACAATAATTATTTCAACAAACACAATCATTTCTGGAATTGAGCAGTTAAAAATCTTTATTCAAAATGGCGGTGGAGTTGTTTTATTCCCTTCACCAAATCAAGATGCTGTTAGATTAAATCAACTTTATTCTCAATTAGGATTAAGAATTAGTTCTTCTTTCGTTGGTAAAGTTAGTAGTAACGATTTGAAAATTAAATTTGATAAAACTGATTTTAATCACCCCGTTTTCCAAAATATTTTTCAGAATGATGATAAGAAAAAATATGAATCACCTGAACTTAATGCTTATTACAAATTAACATCCTCCGGCAATCAAATAATTTCGTTGGTTGATGGATCATCTTTCTTAAGTGAACATAGAGTTGAGAAAGGAAAGATATTCGTTTTTAACTCTTCACCAGTTTTAAGCTGGAGTGATTTTCCTATTAAAAGTATTTTTGCTCCTTTGATGAATAAATCGGTGGCTTATCTTTCATCAAAAGAAAGAGATGAGAATATTTTTCTTGCAGGTGAGGAAGTAAATATTAATTTGAAGAACACCAATGTATCACAAATTAAAATTTTAAAACCGGATAAATCTAATGAGTTTATAAATCTTAATGATAATTTGAGAAAAGATTATTTAGCTTATTCAAATACAAGTAATGCTGGCAATTACAAATTTTATTCTAGCGATAATCAGATTGAAAATATTTCAATCAATACTGATCCAACAGAATCTAAAACTGAATATGTTAATGAGTCTGAATTTGAAGATTATCTAGAACAAATTAAGTTTGCTGGTAAGTATGTATCTATTGATAAAGAAAGTAACATAACAGAAAAAATTATGCAGGCAAGATTTGGTTCTGAGTTGTGGAGATATTTTTTACTCGTTGCCATAATACTTGCATTAATTGAAATGACAATTGCAAGAAATGCAAAAAAAGATTTAGAAGGAATTACGACTTAGTGTTCCTAAGTGTACTTAGTGTCTCAGTGGTAAAAGAAGATTCACACCACTTAGACACTGAGACCACAAAGGATCACTTAGAAATATATTATGATAGAAATAACAAAAAAAGTAGTTGAACGAGCAATGCTCGTTGCCCTTGATACCAAAGCATACAGCAAAGAAGTTGTTGAAGAACATCTTGCAGAACTTGAAGAACTGGCAAATACTGCGGGAGCAGAAACAGTTTTCAAGATCATTCAAAGTAAATCAAGAATGGATTCTGCTTACTACATTGGCAAAGGAAAAGCAGAAGAACTTGCTCAACTTGTTGAGTTGAACGACATCAACATAATTATTTTTGATGATGATTTGACTCCTGTGCAGGTAAGAAATCTTTCGGATCTTTTTAAAAGAAAAGTTATTGATAGAAGCGGATTGATCCTTGATATTTTTGCTTCTCGCGCAAAAAGTAAAGAAGCAAAAACTCAGGTTGAACTTGCACAACTTCAATATCTTTTGCCGCGATTAACTCGTGCCTGGACTCACTTATCAAAACAATATGGCGGAATTGGAACTAAAGGTCCTGGTGAAACTCAGATTGAAACTGATAGAAGAATCATTCGTACCAGAATTTCGCATCTTAAAGAAAAACTCAATGAAATTGAGAATCATAGAATTACACAAAGTGCAGGAAGAAAAAACTCAACACGAATTGCAATTGCTGGATATACTAATGCTGGTAAATCTACTTTGTTTAATCTATTAACAAGTTCAGATGTTTTTGCTGAAGATAAATTGTTCGCGACATTGGACTCCACAACCCGTTCACTTGAGGTTCACGATACGGAGAAAATATTGATTAGCGATACGGTAGGGTTTATTCGAAAACTGCCACCGCAGCTTATTGCATCATTTAAAAGTACATTGAGTGAAGTAAGAGAAGCGGATATAATATTTCACGTTGTAGATGTTTCGCATCAATTTTATGAGGATCATATTAAAGTTGTTGAGGATACATTAAAGGAATTTGGAAGCGCTGATAAAAAAGTTGTTAGAATTTTTAACAAGATAGATTTAATTAAAGATAAATCTAAAATTGATTTCATTCGTAATTCGCATAAAGAAAGCATAATGATTTCTGCGATGCGTGGAATGAATATTTCTGCGTTAAAGTCTTTGTTGAATGATATTATTGAAGATCAGTTTGTTGAAGCAAAAATTAAATTGCAATTAACCGATTCAAAAAAAGTTTCGCAAATTCATTCTCTCGCAGAAGTCCTTAAAATAGATTATGATGAAAACGGAATTAAAATCCATTACAAAACAAGTAAACAAAACTCAGATAAAATAAAGAAGATAATCTATGGTTCGTAAAAAATTAATCGTCGATGGGAAATCACTAACATTAGATAAAATAGAATTTTTCTTAAAAGAAAATCCAATTGTTTCTCTATCAAACGATTCTAAAAAAAATGTAATTAAAGCACGCAAGCTTATAGATAAATGGGTAGAAGAAAGCAAAGTAATTTACGGCGTTACAACTGGCTTTGGTGAGTTTGCAAATGTTTCAATTTCTAAAAAGGATATTGAAAAGCTCCAGGAAAATTTAATTGTTAGTCACTCAACTGGAGTTGGTGATCCGCTTCCTCCGTTTATCGTTAAGATAATGATGCTGCTTCGTGTTAATGCACTTGCAAGCGGACATTCAGGAATTCGTCTGGAAACTCTTGAACTATTAATTGCGATGATCAACAACAACATCATTCCAGTTATTCCATCACAAGGCTCGGTTGGATCAAGCGGAGATCTTGCGCCTCTATCTCATCTTGTGCTTGCAATGATTGGAAAAGGTGAAGCACAGATTTATAAAGATGTGATGAAAGATAATCAGCATAAAGTTAAAGTTTTAAAATCATCTGTTGCACTAAAGAAATTTGGATTAACTCCAGTTAAGCTTGCTGCTAAAGAAGGTTTAGCTTTAATTAACGGCACTCAAATGATGACAGCATTTGCATCATACATTTGCATTGAAGCAAAACGACTTGAAAAGATTGCAGATATTGCCGGAGCTTTATCTCACGAAACATTACGCGGAACTGATAATGCTTTTGATTTAAGAATACATAAGTTAAGACCATTTCCCGGACAGATAGCTGTTGCAAAAAATATTCTTGCCATGATTAAAGGAAGTGAGATTCGTGAATCTCACAGAGAAAATGATCCGCGTGTTCAGGATTCATATTCTATACGCTGCATTCCGCAAATTCATGGTGCTTCAAGAGATTCGATAGACTATGTTAGCTCTAGGGTTGAGATAGAGCTTAATTCCGTAAATGATAATCCATTAATTTTTCCTGATGATGAAGCCCATCTTGAAGGCGGAAATTTTCATGGCCAACCAATGGCGCTTGCTATGGATTTTATGGCAATTGCACTTTCTGAGTATGCAAGTGTTTCTGAAAGAAGAACAGAAAGAATGTTAAATGGTTCGCTAAGTAGTTTGCCAAGATTTCTAGCTAAGAACGGCGGACTAAATTCAGGTTTGATGATTGCACAATACACTTCAGCGGCGTTAGTTTCAGAAAATAAAGTTCTCGCTCATCCGGCTAGTGTGGATTCAATTCCAACTTCTGCTAACCAGGAAGATCACAATTCAATGGGATCAATCGCAGCCAGGAAATGTTTTCAGATATTGAAAAATGTTCAATCAGTTTTAGCGATAGAAATTCTTACAGCCTGCCAGGGATTGGAATTCCACAAACCGATGAAACCAGGTTTGGGAAATCAGATTGCATTCAATACAATTCGTAAAAAAGTTCCTTCGTTAGAAAATGATAGGATTCTTTATAAAGATATTGAGTGTGTTAAAGAAATGATTTTAAAAAATAATTTGTTAGATGAAATATTGAAGAAAATAATTCTTCAATAATCAGAGGAGACTAGTATGAACAAAACATTTTTATTAACATTTGTCCCAGGTCCAAATTATCAAACTGATAAAAGTTTTCATGATCAACCTTATTGGGAAAATCATTCACGTTTTGCTGATAAACTTTTTTTGCAGGGAAAGATAACAATGTGCGGACCGCTTACAGATGCTTCAAAAACGCTGGTTGTTGCTTTAGGTAAAAGTGAAAGCTCAATGCGTAATTTATTTAAAGATGATCCATTCATTAAAAATGGTGTTCTAATTCTTTCTCACGTTGATGAATGGGAACTTCATTTAAATCCTGAGCATATTGAAGAGTAAACTCCGATCGTCATTGCGAATCTTCGACGATGCAATGTAACAGGTGATAATAATTATAATACAGATTGCTTCATCCCTTTGGGATTCGCAATGACCATATTAAATAATTCTTGAACTTGATCCTGAACTTCGACTAATCTTTCTTAAATTTAAACATTAAAAAATTTTTATTATTCGGAGAAATTATGTCAATCATTCTCGATGGATCAAATCTTACAGTAGAAAAATTAGTTAAAATTGCCCGCCTCAAAGAAAAAGTAGAGCTAAGCAGCGAAGCACTTCAACGCATTAAAACATGTCGAGCAATGCTTGAAGAAAAAATTCAAGCACACGAAATTATGTATGGAGTTAATACCGGTATCGGCGAATTTTCTGAAGTTGTTCTAAACGATGATCAGGTAAAAGATTTTCAAAAATATCTTATCTATAATCATTCAGCGGGAATCGGTGATCCAATGCCGATTGAACATGTTCGCGGTGCAATTGCTGGCAGAATAAATGTTCATGCTCACGGCAACTCTGGCTGCAGACCTGAAATTACATTAACTCTTGTTGAAATGTTAAACAAAGATTGCATTCCGGTTGTTTGCGAAAAAGGTTCGGTTGGTGCTTGCGGAGATTTAGCTCCAATGTCTCAAATTGCATTGTTGCTAATGGGAGAAGGAGAAGCATTTTTTAATGGAGAAAGACTTCCGGGAAATGTTGCTTTTGAAAAGGCTGGAATTAAAATTCCTGGATTACAAGCGCGTGATGGACTTGCAACAATTAACGGATCAAATTTTATTACAGCAATAAGTGCGTTGCAATTATATGATATTAATCGCTGGTTAAAGCAAGCTGAAATTGCTGCAGCAATGTCTCTCGAAGCACTTCAGGCAAATATGAAACCATATGATGTTCGTCTGCATCAGTTGCGAGGATTTTCCGGTGCTATTCGTAGTTCTAAGGCAATTAAAAATTGCGTTGAAGGAAGTGATCTGTTAACGGGAAAAATAAAACAAAAAGTTCAGGATGCTTATTCGATGCGCTCAACTCCGCAGGTTATTGGTGCTGCACACGATGCGGTTGCTTATGCAAAATCGCAAATTGAAATAGAACTAAACGGTGTTGGTGATAATCCAATTTTTATTCCGGAAGATAAAATAACTTTAACAGGTGCAAACTTTCAGGGAACACCTGTTTCTCTTCCAATGGATATGATTAGTGCCGCTGTTACTATGGTTAGTGTTCTTTCAGAAAGAAGAATGAACAGATTGAATAATCCTGCATTAAGTGTGGGCTTGCCTGCATTCTTAACAAAAGGTGCTGGAATGTTTTCCGGTTTGATGTTAAGTCAATATACTGCGGATACATTAATTGTTGAACAAAGAATTTTATCTGCTCCTGCTTCTGTTCAATCAATTCCTGCTGCAGCGGATCAGGAAGATTTTGTTTCGATGGGAATGAATACTGTTCTTAAGAATCAACAGATTTTGGATAATGCTTATGGTATCTTGGGAATAGAATTTATGGCTGCTGCACAGGCTCTTGATTTCCGTGAACATATTCCAGGGAAAGGAGTCGCGAAAGCAAAAGAAGTTATTCGTAAGCACGTAGAGTTTTTGGATATTGATCGTCCGCTTTATGCTGATCATAACAAGATGAAAGCACTTGTAAAATCTTGCGAGATACTTGAGGAAGTTGAAAAAACTGTTGGCTATTTGGAATAAAAAGTTATTTGTAAATCTTCAAACAAAATTTCTGAACAAAAATCTGAAATAGAAAAATTCAGGAAAAATTCACATTAAAATTGAGGGGCAACTTGAACAATTAAATATTTGAGGAAGAAAACTCTAATTAAAGAACAAAACTAAAAAAACTCAGATTCTCTAAAACTGATTATCCAATCTAAAACAACAAAATCATAGAATTGAAAAATCACAAAGGAATTTGAAAATCTTGCAAACAAAATCTTCGAGGAAAAAGGAAATAAGTTCACTGAACAGAACAAGGAAAAACTAAGTGAGATATTAAATCCATTAAAAGAAAAAATTTCTGATTTTGAAAAGAAAGTTGAAGAAACAAATAAAGAAAGTATTAAAGGACATGCATCGTTAAAAGAACAGCTTCAAATGCTTAAGGAAATGCAGCAAGGTAACCCAGGAAAGAATTTACAAGCGTTAAAAGGACAAAGTAAAACTCAGGGTAATTGGGGCGAGTTTATTCTTGAAAGTATTCTTGAAAAATCAGGATTTGTTAAAGGAAGAGAATATGTTGTTCAGGAAAGTTTAACTGCTGAATCCGGCAGAAGATTTCAACCTGATGTGATTATTAATCTTCCAGAAAATAAAAGCATAATTATTGATTCTAAAGTTTCACTTATTGGTTACGAGAAATTTATCTCAGAGGAAGATGAGCATCAAAAGCAACTTGGTTTGAGAGAACACATAAATTCTATTCGTTCACACATTAAAAACTTAAGCGGAAAGAATTATCAAAATCTTTATCAGCTTGAAAGTCTGGATTTTGTTTTAATGTTTATGCCAATCGAACCAGCCTTTGCTTATGCTGTTCAAAGTGATCCTTCACTTTTTAGCGATGCGTTTGAACAGAATATTGTAATTGTTAGTCCATCAACTTTGCTTGCAACACTTAGAACTATTTCAAGTATATGGCGACAGGAAAGTCAAAATAAAAATGCTTTGGAGATCGCACGACAAAGCGGCGAGATGCTTGATAAGTTTGCTGCTTTTGTTGATGATTTAATTTCTGTTGGAAAAGGGTTAGTTGGAGCAAAAGATAATTATGATAAAGCGATGAACAAGCTTACCGAAGGAAGAGGAAATCTTATAAGTCGTTCTGAAAAAATTAAAAAGCTTGGTGCAAAAGCAAGTAAATCTTTACCACCAAATATTCTTAATCGTGCTGATATTGATGATGAAAATAATTTACTGGATAACTGATGATTGTTAGACCACCACAAACTCCGGAAGAATTTGAACGATACAGAGATTTGAGATGGAGAATTCTCCGCGCTCCGTGGAATCAGCCAAAAGGAAGTGAAGTTGATGAGCTTGAATCCAAAGCATTTCCAATTATGGTTTGTGAAGTTGATGGAATTCCAGTTGGAGTTGGCAGAGTTCATTTTAATTCTGAAACAGAAGCGCAAATCCGTTCAATGGCTGTTGAAGAAGATTGGAGAGGAAAGGGAATCGGTTCAATTGTAATTAAAGAATTAGAAAACTATTGTGGAGCTGATCGGGATCGAACCGACGACCTGTTCGTTGCGAACGAACCGCTCTCCCAACTGAGCTACAGCCCCGAACACAAAGTTATTTTTTATTCCCCATCTTTTCTATTTCCTCAAACTCTTCTTTAGTTACAGGCATAACAGATAATCTGTTTCCGCGAGCTATCAATTTCATCTCCCTTAGTTTCGGATTTGATTTGATTGAATCAAGAGTAACAGGAGTTTTAAATTCTTTTACAAACTTTAGATCAACCATTATCCACGTTGGATTTTTGGGATCAGCTTTTGGATCGTAATGATCATTATCAGGATCAAATTGCGTATGATCAGGATAACCTTCTTTTACAACTTCACAAAATCCCACAACAGCAAGCAAATCTGAGTTACTATGATAGAATAAAACCAAATCACCTTTTTTCAATTCATCACGCAAAAAATTTCTTGCCTGATAATTTCTAACTCCATCCCAATAAGTTGTTTGATTTTTACTTTTCTTAAGATCATCCAAAGAAAAAACTTCAGGTTCCGATTTAATGAGCCAATATTTTTTCATATCTAAACTCCAAATTTTGGTACTGATTATTCCAGTTAATTTTCTAAATTGCTATTCACTTTATGTGTAAATATATTAAATCATAATGATTATTAAGAAAACAATATTTCTGTTATTTATCTTTTTTATTCTGTAAACAATTATCCACAAAATGAAACAGGATTTCAAATCGCGCGTCTTAAGTACAGCGGCGGCGGCGATTGGTATAACGATCCGTCGGCAGAAGTAAACTTACTTAGGTTTGTTCAGGCGAATACAAATATTAAAGTTAATGCTGAGTATAAATTTGTTGATATATCCAGCGATGAGATTTTTTCATATCCATTTTTGTTTTTAACCGGACATGGAAATATTGTTCTTTCAACAGATGAAGCTAAAAGATTAAAAACGTACTTAGAAAGTGGCGGCTTTCTTTACATTGATGATGATTACGGAATGGACAAAGCCATAAGAAGAGAAATGAAAAAAGTTTTTCCGGGAAATGATTTTATTGAAGTTCCTTTTTCTCATAAGATATTTAACATCTTTTATAAGTTTGAAAACGGAATACCCAAAACACACGAGCATGATAAAAATGCTCCGCAGACATTTGGAATATTTTTAGGTGATCGATTATCAGTTCTTTATACTTTTGAATCAAATCCAAGTGATGGCTGGGCTGATCCGGAAGTTCATAATGATCCCAAAGATAAAAGGGAAGAAGCGCTTAAGTTTGGTGCTAATATCATTATTTATGCTTTAAGCAAATAAGAAAATGAACACAAATTTTTACAAAGAAATAATCAGCAAATTAGAATTACTCGTTAAGAAGGAATACTTTGCGCTTTTGCTGTTCGGGTTATTTGCAGCTTTAATAATCACTATTGGCACATTTACAGTATTCAGTTTTATTGAGTTGATCTCTTATTTTATTTCAACAATTAGAACCGTTTTATTTTTTGTTTTCTTACTGATTTCAATTGGTGCAATTAGTTATCTAATCATCCTTCCTTTGTTAAAATATTTTAATGTAATTGGCGGCCGAAACTACTTTTACTCTGCCAATAAAGTAGGGAAGTATTTTCCTGAAATTAAAGATGATCTCCTCAATGCAATGCAGCTTGTTTCATCCGATAAAACAAAAACAATATACTCTCCGGCTTTACTTGATGCAGCGTTTAAAAATGTTTACGAACGAGCAAAACCAATTAAGTTTGAATCAATTGTTGATCTAAGTAAAGTAAAAAAACTTGCAAAGTATTTTATTTTGTTATTTGCTTTTTGTGCATTGTTATTTGTGTTTGTTCCAGGATTACAGGCAGCATCAAATCGGTTAGTTAATTTCAATCAGGAATTTATTCCGCCAGCAAAATTTTATTTTGAAGTGTATCCCGGCAACGATGAAATAACTAAAGGAGAAAATGTTGATTTTGTGGTTGTTATAAAAGGTGAAGTTCCGAAAAAAGTGTTTTTATTAACTCGCGAAGAATCCCAGACAAATTTTGAAGAACACGAACTGCAAAAAGATTCTTTGGGTGAATATAAATTTTCAATTCAACAGTTAAGATCATCTTTATTCTATTATGCTTCTGCCGAGGATATTCAGAGTGAAGAATATCAAATAAAAGTAATTGATCGTCCTGTGATTCGTTCGTTAGATGTGAAAGTTATCTCACCATCTTACTCAAACATTCCGGTTCTTGAACAAAAAGATAACGGAAATGTTTCTGCTTTAGTTGGAAGTAATGTTGAGATAAGTTTACTTACAAATAAAGAATTAAAATCAGCTCATATAGAATTTGAAGATACCACGAAATCGGAATTAAAAGTACAAGGTAATTTAGTTAAAGGTTCTTTCAGGATTCGAAAAGATAATTCTTACATTATTGTACTTAATGATCTTTCTGATAATAACAATCTTCAACCGGTTAGATATTATGTTAAAGCTTTGTATGATTCAAATCCTGCTATTGAATTGGTTTATCCAAAACAGGATGTAAGTCTTGCAAATGATAGTCGCGTTCCTATCGAAGTAAAAGTTAATGATGATTATGGAATTTCAAAACTTAATCTTAATTATAAATTAACTTCATCAAAATATGAGCCTGTTCAAGAAAAGTTTACATCGATAGAAATATCAATTGATAAAAAAATAAAAGAGCAAATTCTTGATCACATCTGGAATCTTACTCAACTCAATCCCGCTGTTAATGATGTTTATTCTTTTTACCTGGAAGTTTTTGATAATGATAATGTAAGTGGGCCAAAATCTGCAAAGACGCAAATAATTAATGTTCGCGTTCCTTCGCTTGATGAAATATTATCCAATGCTGATGAAACACAAGAAAATGTTCAGGATGAAATGCAGGAAACTTTAAAGGAAGCTGAAGAACTGAAAAAAGAATTAGAAAAAATTGATAAAGATTTAAAGCAGGATAAACAGCAATTAACCTGGGAAGAAAAAGAAAAGATTGAACAGGCTTTGGACAAGTTTGAAAAACTTCAGGATAAAATGGAAAGCGCTAGCGAGCAGTTAAAACAAATGCAGAATGAACTTCAGCAGAATAATTTACTTTCTGAAGAAACACTTGAAAAGTATATGGAACTTCAGAAGTTGATGGATGAGATGACAAGTGATGAGATGAAGAAAGCGATGCAAAAAATGCAGGATGCACTTGAGAAAATGAATCGCAATCAGACTCAAGATGCAATGAATCAAATGAAAATGGATGAGGAAAAGTTTAAGAAGAGTATTGAACGAACGATGAATTTGCTAAAGCGGATTCAGATAGAACAAAAAATGGATGAGATGATTAAGCGAACTGAAAATCTTGAACAGAAACAAAATGAACTTAGTGAGCAAACAAAACAAAGTGATCAGAATAATCAAAAGCAATCTGATGAATTAAGTAAGAAGCAAGATGAGATTTCAAAAGAATTGGATCGTTTGCAGGAAAAAATGGATGAGCTTGCTGAAAAGATGAATGAGCTTAAAGATATGCCTAAGGAAGAAATGGAAAAACTTCAAGAAGAATTTGAAAAACAAAAGAATGAAGAAATGTCTGAAGAAGCTTCAAAAGATTTAAAACAAAATCAGAAACAAAAAGCTCAAAAGAATCAGCAGCAACTTTCTAAAAATATGCAGAAGATGAAAGAAAGTATGGAGCAAATGCAACAGCAAATGCAGCAGGAAAATCAAATGCAGACTTTTACAGATATGATGCGTATTCTTGATAATATTTTGTCGTTATCAAAACAGCAGGAAGAACTAAAAAATAAATTGCAGAATGTTGATCCAAATTCATCTCAGTTTGAACAAAATTTACAAAAGCAAAATGAAATCAAGAAAAATCTTAATAAACTTTTGGATCAGATGTCAGAGTTATCACAAAAAACTTTTGCTATCTCACCTGAAATGGGAAAAGCTCTTGGCAATGCAAATCAAAAAATGAATCAATCAATGCAATCGATGCAAAATAGAAATGGAAGTATGGCAACGCTTTCGCAAGGTGATGCGATGATGCATTTGAATGAGGCTGCAAATATGATGAAGAGTTCATTGGAATCGATGATGCAAGGCGGTAGTGGCAGCGGCGGAATGATGTCTTTGATGCAGCAACTTCAAAAAATGAGTGGGCAGCAAATGGATTTGAATAATATGACTCAAATGTTACAGCAAATGCAGCAGGGACAGTTATCGCAAGAACAACAAGGGCAAATGCAGCGATTATCACAGCAGCAACAAATGATTCAAAAATCTCTTGAAGAATTAAACAAAGAGGCTAAGCAAAGCGGAGAGTCTAAAAAAATTCCTGCTGATCTTGAAAATATTGTTAATCAAATGAGAGAAGTTGTTAGCGATATGAATACTGAAAAGCTGAGTGATGATTTAATCCAAAAACAAGAAAAGATTTTATCTAAACTTTTGGATGCTCAAAAATCTATTAACGAAAGAGATTTTGAGAAAGAAAGAAAATCTGAAAGCGGAAATAATTTTACACGCAATAGTCCGGCAGAATTGAATCTTAAAAATCTGCAAAGCAAAGAAAACCTTAAAGATGAATTGAATCGTGCTGTGCAGGAAGGTTATAATAAAGATTACGAGGAGTTGATTAGAAAGTATTATGAAGCACTACAAAAAGAAAATATTAAAAATTAAAATTCTTATCTTTCCAAATCTTTAATTGATTTCCAGCCAAAATCCTGCTATTTTCAACAACAAATTCATTTAGATTTTTATCACAATACTCCCAATAATGTTTGAAGAAGAAACAGAACAAATCTTAAATAGTCAACCAATTTCAAGTTTCGATCAAAAGGCTTTAGAAAAACTTGGCAATTGGAAAGAATTATTTTTAGGACTTTTTGATGTAGCTCGTGAGCTATGTTTTATACTTGATAAAGATGGTAAGTTTATAATAGTAAATGAGTTTGGTGCTTCATCATTAGACTATTCAGTTCAGGAAATATTGGATAAACATTTTACTGATATAATTGATCCAACCTTTCTTTCACTCGTTAATTCATCTATTACTTTAGCTTTAAAAAATGATTACTCTTTTTTTGAAGCATCGCTGCTTGATAAATTTGAAAAAGTAAATAAGTTTCAGATAAGCATAAAAACAATTAGAGATGAAAATAAAATTATTGGTATGCTTGGTATTGGAAAAAATGTTACTGTTCAGAGAAAATTAGAAAATGAATTGAATGATCTGAAACCACGATTGGTTGAGGCTGAACGACTGATTTTATTGGAAAGATCCAGATCATTAAATCAAAAAATTATGCTTGAAGAATTGAACAGGATGAAGAGTGAATTTGTATCAAACATTTCTCACGAAATGCGCACTCCTTTAGCATCTATTGTTGGATTTTCTGAAACGATTGCCTCTGACCCAAATATGCCTGATGAAATGAAGCTGGAATTTAATTTGATAATTCTTAACGAAGGTAAAAGATTAGCCAAGTTAATTAATGATGTTCTTGATCTATCAAGAATGGAAACGGGCAGAATTGCACTTAATAAATCAAAAATTAATATCGTTAAATTATTGCAAAAATTAATCGATAATAATAGGGATTCTGTAGCCGACAAAAATATCGCGTTAACTCTTGAAGCACCTTATGATGAAATAATAATAGATGCTGATGAAGAAAGATTATTTCAAGCATTAAATTTGGTAATGGAAAATTCAATTAAGTTTACTTCTAATGATGGTAGAATTAAAGTAATTTTGAATAATCTTTACAAAGAAATTGAAATTATAATATCTGATACTGGAATTGGAATACCGGAGAAAGAATTTCCTTATCTATTTCAGAAATTTTATCGTGTTAGCAGGGTTGATTCTGATATTCCAGGTGCGGGTATGGGATTGGTTTTTGTAAAACAAATTGTAGATTTGCACAAAGGTTTAATCAATATTCAGAGCGAACCTAATAAAGGTACGTCTGTTTTGATAAAATTATCAAAAAATCACAGAGACTAGAACAAATAGGAAAAATTAAAGTGGATAAGCTGATTTTTATTGTTGATGATGAACAAGCTATTTCAAAACTGCTTAGTTATTGGGCTAAAGATAAGTGGAAATATAATGTTGAAACATTTTCAAATGCTGAAGATGCTTTAAGAAATCTTAACAAAAAACCAGATGCAATTTTATTGGATATTATGCTTCCTGGTATGGATGGAATTGAAACATTAAAAAGGATTAAGCAGTTTGATGAACATCTTCCTGTAATAATGTTATCTGCACAGGGCAGTATTGAAGTTGCTGTTGAAGCTTTACGCTATGGTGCTTTTGATTATTTTACAAAACCAATCGATCAGCAAAAACTTGAACTTGCTATAAAAAACTCTATAAAGAATTTTGATCTTACACGTGAACTTCAAAACTTAAAAGAAAATGTAAAAAAAGAATATAGTTTTGATAGTATAGTTTCATCTGATGGAAAAATGCAAGATGTTTTTAAACTGGTAACAAAAGTTTTGCATAATGATATTACAGTTTTGATTTATGGTGAAAGTGGTACAGGTAAAGAACTAATTGCAAGAGCAATACATTATAACGGGCAAAGAAAAGATAAACCATTTGTAGTTGTTAACTGCGCATCCATTCCACGTGAGCTGCTAGAAAGTGAATTATTCGGACACGAAAAAGGATCCTTTACTGGAGCAATATGTACGCAAGCTTGGAAAGTTTGAAATTGCAAAAGGCGGAACAATATTTTTAGATGAAATTGGGGAACTTGAAATGCTGCTTCAAGCAAAATTGTTACGTGTCATCCAGCAAAAAGAATTTGAACGAGTTGGTGGAACTGAATTAATTAAAACTGATGTTAGAATTATATCAGCAACAAACAGAGACTTAAAGAAAGCTGTTGAGAATAAAGAATTTAGAGAAGATTTGTATTATCGATTAAATTCATTTCCAATTTCTATTCCTCCAATCAGACATCGTAAGAGTGATATTCTGATTCTGTCTGAACATTTTGTTCAAAAGTTCAGCGCTAAGCTTCAGAAAAACAGTAAGGGATTTTCAAAACGCGCATTAAAACTTATATATGAATACAATTGGCCTGGAAATGTTCGTGAATTAGAAAATACAATTGAACGATGTTTAATTATAACTGATAAAGACATAATAGATGTTGAAGATTTACCAGCACATTTAAGAACTGGTGAAAATAACACTGGTGTTGAATACACTGGACCATTATTTAGTGATGAGACAGTAATTCCTTTTGAAAAACTTAAAGAAGAATCAATCAGGCATGCTTTAAATATTACAAACGGAAATATTGTTGAAGCGGCAAAAAATTACAGCTTGGTAGAGCTACAATCTACCGTTTAATGGATAAGTATAAAATTGAAAATAGATCATCAGAATAAAGGATTTATGCCTTATGGAATTTTTTAGAGAAGAAACAAACGAAGTTGTAGTACTTACTGTTAATTTAAAACGTGCTACACTTGTAGAAGCAGAAGAATTTAAACAAGTATTAGTTAATGATATACAACGTGGTTTTAAAAAAATTGTTGTAGATCTATCATCATGCGAGTTTATAGATTCAACATTTCTTGGGAGCCTGGTTGTTTCATTAAAAAAATTAACGGGTCTTGGAGGCGATTTGCGATTGGTTGGATTTCAACCGGCAGTTCATTCCATGTTTGAGTTAACAAGGATGTATCGTGTTTTCGAATCATTCAAATCTGCACAAGAAGCGGTTCAAAGCTTTAATTAAGCTGTTCGATAGCATTCAATGAAAAAAGTAAAAAAGATTCGAAATCTAATTTATTGTTTAGGTTGTATTTAAATGTCCGAATCTGAAAAAAGATCAATCCTAATAATTGATGATGATAAAACTATAAGAAAACTTATTAATCATCATTTAATATTAAATAATTTCATTCCTTTTGAAGCCGAAGATCCTTACCAGGCATTTGAAATCCTTAAGAAAGAAAAAATAGATCTTGTACTTTCTGATGTAACAATGGAAGGTATGGATGGTTTTGAGTTTTGTCAAAAAGTTAGAGAAAATGAAAATCATCGTTTTTTACCATTTATATTTGTTACAGCAAAAAACACATTAGAAGATAAATCAAAAGCCATTGAAGCTGGCGGCGATGATATAATTACTAAACCATTTGATATTAAAGAACTGATTTTAAAAACTCAGGCTTTAATCAGAAGATCCGACATCTACAGAACATATGGAATAAGAAAAAGTTTAGAAAAATCTTTTGATGATGTTGCTCCAAAAGTATTATTTGTTGATGATGATGCTTCAATGTCTAAGTTATTTAAATATAATTTAGAAAAAGCTGGTTACGATTGTACTGTTGCAAACAGTGTTGATGAAGCTATGGTAATAATCAAATCAAAAGTACCAGACGTAATAGTTTCTGATATAATGATGCCGAAGACAGATGGATTTGATTTTAGAAGAATGTTGATGAAAATGCCTGCTTTTAAAAGATATTCCTTTTATTTTTCTTACAGCTAAAGGAAGCGAAGAAGATATTTTGGAAGGATATGATCTTGGAATTACTGATTATGTTGTTAAAACTGCGGGGCCAAAATTAGTTGTAGCAAAAGTATCCGCCATCATTAACAGTCTTGGTAATGAAAGGAAAAAAATTATTGCAGAGTTGCAAGAAGCAACTAATTCTCTAAGAACTAAAGTTGTTCCTGATACATTCCCTGTGTTTGATGGTTTTTCAATTTCGCATATGCATATTCCATTTAAAGGGATTCCGGGAGGAGATTTTTTAGATTATTATCCGTTAGATCAAAACAATCTTGTAATAATTCTTGGTGATGTAATGGGTAAAAAATGGGGAGCCTGGTATTTTGCATATGCTTATGCTGGATATATCAGAAGTGCGTTAAGAAGTGTGTTGCAAGAATCAAAAGAATATTCTCCATCTCAAATATTACAACAAGTAAATCTAACAGTTTACGGTGATACAAAAATATCAGAGGTATTTGCAACAATATCAATTTTGATTATCAACAATAAAACGATGGAATTAAAATATTCTGGTGCTGGTGATATCCCAATTATATATAAGAATTCTGCTGGTGATATTATTAGAGTTAAATCAAAAGGCTTATTACTCGGTTTTGCAAAAGATGGTGATTATGAAGATAGTGTTTTGCAATTGAAGGAGGGCGAGCAAATTTATCTAACAACAGATGGATTAATTGATTCCAGAGCCAAGACTTTAGAAAGTTTTGGTGAACATAGATTGTACGAAATAATAAAAAATATTTTACCGGATCAAAACCCTTTGGAAGTAATACAAAAACAGTTTGATGATTTTACAAAATCCGAATATGATGATGATATTAGTTTAATTTTAGTCAAAGCAAATCGTTAGGTACTTTAAGGGGAACGTTTTTATGCCTAATAAATTCAAAACCTCAATTTTATCCATACTGATTTTTATACTTCTTCTTACCATTAATAATTATCCTCAAAGTTTTTTAATAACAAAATACTCAACTGATAATGGTTTGCCTGATAATCGTGTAAATGATATTGCGCAAGATTCTTTAGGAAGAATGTGGGTTGCAATGGTTTCTGGTATTGCGATGTATGATGGTTATGAATGGACAAAATTTGGTGAAAATGATGGTGTGCCTGAGATTGAATACAAAAGAATAAAAGTCGATGAAAAAGGTGTAATATGGTTTATGCCAGTGAGAACTTTAAACGCTGAATTATTATGTAATGATAGAATGAAATGGAAAAAGATTAGTATAAATGATAAAAAACTTAAAAAAGTAAAAGGATTGAATTCAATTGATGTTGTTTATAGAAATAATAGTCCAGAGGTTTTTCTTTCTGCTTTTGCATATGGAATTATGAAATTTTATAAAGGTGAATGGCAATCTTATACTAAAAATAATGGGTTATTGAATGATTCAATAAACAACATAGCCATTCATTTGGGAATATTGTATGCTGCGACGCCTAATGGATTATATTATAAGCAAATCCACGATGAAAATAACGACAATTTTAAATTATATAATCAAGAAAAGATTGATGAATTATTAAGCTTTACTTTTATTAGTAAAAAAAATCCATTTGATAGTATAAATATAATCGGTCTATGTAAACGCTCTCTGATTAATCTTAATAAATCTGGGCTAAATATTATTAGTAAAAATGAAGCCCCCTATTTAGGAATTCCTCACTTTTATTCTATTGCAGTTCACCAAAGTGGAGATATTTTTTGGGGAAACTCTGCTGCTATTTATAGATATGATGAATCATTACATAAAACCTTTAGAGTTTTAATTGATAATCCTGCAAGTGATAGAGGGGCCAATAAAATATATATTGATTATGAAGGGAATATATGGTTACCTGGATTAAGAGGTCTTTACAAACTAAAATATTCACCATTTATAAATTTTAATAAAGAATTGGGATTACAAGAAGATGAGGTAACAGCAATATCTGAGAACAGAAATGGAGAATTATTATTTGGACATAACTATGGAATATCAATAACAAATTTAAAGGAGTATTCCAAAATACACTTTGAAAATTTTAATAAACCTAGAATAATAATTTCAAGAGTGCTAGATATTCAAAGTAGCCGAAAGAGTGACAAAATTTATTTTGTCTCTCTCCAAAATGGAGTTGGGATAATAAAACATAAAAAACTTAGTTGGATTAGAATCCAAGGAGTTCAGAGTTATTATGCAACATTATATCCAAAGTAATATTAATATTTATACGTCTTCCTCTATTGAGGCTAATAATGTATATTCATTTATCGAACATTCAATATATGGTTTACTTGTTGGTTCAGCAAAAGGTCTTTATAGACTTGAACAAGACACGTTATTAAAATATAATTTTAATAATGAGGATATCAAGGACCCAATATATTTCATCATTCAAGATTCATCAAAAAATATTTGGCTTGGTACAAATAATGGCGTACTAAAGTGGGATGGCAAAAACCTTAAAAGATATAATAAAAATGATGGACTTGCTGGAAATGAAACAAACAGAGCTGCAGGATTTGTTGATAGTAAAGGAAATGTTTGGATCGGAACTGATGAAGGTGTTTCGATGTACACAGGTAATGAACCTGATTATGCGTCCTTTCCTCCCAAAGTAATGTTGCTTGATTTTAAGGATCATTCTAATTTTAGATATTCTACCAATAATAACGTAAATGTTGATCCAGATAAAAATAATTTAACATTCCATTATCGTGGACTTTCATTCTTAGATGAGAAAAGAAACTCTTATCAAATAAAATTAAGTGAAGTTGATGGCGATTATTATAATGAGTTTACTACTAAGGCAACTTCAGCAAGATTTAATAATCTTGCTCCAGGTGATTACGTTTTTTCTGTCCGTGTAAAAAATTCAAAAGGTATTTGGAGCAATTGGGCAAATTCTTCAGTAATTACTGTAAAGAAGTTCTTTTATCAGGAGTTGTTTTTTCAATTAGGCGTTTTAGGTTTATTTCTGTTTATAACATATAGTCTATATAATTATATCCAGCAAAAAAAATATACCAAACAATTAGAACACGCAGTAGATATTAGGACAAAGGACTTAAGGGAAACTCAAGATCAATTAATTACAAGTGCTAATCGTTATAAGGGAATTATTGAATCACAATCCGATTTAGTTGTTAGGTTAACTGAAGAAGGAATTCTAACTTTTGTTAATGATGCTTATTGTTCTGTATTTGGAAAAAAGCAAGATGAGTTAATTGGCAAATCTTTTGTCCCACTTGTTCATCCTGATGATCTTGCCCCAACTTTTGAAGAGATAAAAAAACTTAAAGATTATCCTTACAGAGGAACAATTGAACAACGCGGACGAACGATTGATGGTTACCGATGGTATTCGTGGGAAGGTTATGCAATTCGCGATCCGTTTGGGCAGATTTTGGAAATTCAGGCTGTTGGCAGGGATATAACTTTACAAAAGGAAATTGAAAGTGAATTAGAAAAGCGAGTTACAGAAAGAACTATTGAATTACAGTCACTTATTTCACAATCACCTTTAGGAATTTTAACATTTGATTCAGAAGGTAAGCTTATAACATTTAACAAAATTGCAAATCAAATGTTTGAATTCTTAGATGAATATATTGGGTCTGAACAAAATTATAATTTGTTTAAAGATGAATTTTTGGTTAAAAACAATTATGCAGATAAATTATTTAACCTTGATGCACCACATGGATTTTTATTAACTCCACCAATACTAATTGATTCAGTATCAAATAAAATTTATTCAAAACTTTTTAATCACTTTTTAGTTTACAGGATTTATATCCTTAAGTTTGATGAAAATAATAAAACTTATGTAATGCTGGTTGATGATGTTACTGAGCAACAAAATACTGAGGAAGTAAGCAAACGATTGCTGGAAGAAAAAATTAGAATTTCAACTATCTTTAAAACTATTGAATCCGAAAGAGAACGATTTGCAAAAGAATTACACGATGGTTTAGGACAATTACTAACAACTGCCAAATTAAAATTGGATATCATAAAATTAAAAACAGATAAAAGTATCTTAGAAATAAATGATACTGTGAATTTACTTATAAATGCTGGTGATGAAATACGCAGAATAATAAGTGATTTGAAACCTTCTGATGTAGAGAATTTTGGGTTATCTTCCAGCATAGAATTACTGATTGAAAGAACAAGGCAAGCGGCTGGTATTAATATTATTCTTGCAATTTTAACAACAACAGAATTCAAGAATAAAAACACTGAAATAATTATTTATCGTATTGTTCAAGAAGCATTAAATAATATTGTAAAACACTCAAACTGTAAAAATGCTGTTATTGAACTTTCGTCCTCAGATAGTGAGTTGCAATTAAATATTATTGATGATGGAGTTGGACTGGAAATAACTAAACTGAATGAAAAATAAAATCTTACGGTATTCATAATATCCAGGAAAGAGTAACATCATTAAATGGTAAAGTTGAAATAGAAACAAAACCTGGAGAAGGTTTTAAATATCACATAACAATTCCTATATAATTATTTATGAAAGAAAAAATTAAAGTTTTACTTGTTGATGATCATGCAGTTTTAAGAGAGGGAATTAAAACTGTACTTGAGCTTAAAGGAGGATTTGAAATTATTGGTGAAGCTGATTCAGGATTTAGAGCTTGTGAATTAGCGCCAACGCTTAAACCAGATATTGTTTTGATGGATATCAGAATGGAAAAAATGGATGGCATTAAGGCTTCAAGAAATATTAAGTATCTTAATCCTGAGATTAAAATTCTTCTCTTAACAGTTGTTGACGATGCTGAGTACATTCTAGAGGCTTTAAAAATTGGCGTTGAAGGATATATTTTGAAGCTATCAGATATGGATAAAGTGATTAATGCAATAAATGTTATTATGGAAAATGAAACATACTTTGATCCAAAAATTACAAAATCAGTTGCAGAGATTAAGCGTGATCCTGTGAAGAAAATTGAGCGTGCAGAAATTTTTAAGAAATATGAATTGACTCCAAGAGAAATTGAAATTGCTTTTTTGTTGGTTGATGGATTATCAACTAGAGAAGTTTCTGAAAAATTAAACCTGAGTACTTTTACAATTAGTAATCATAAAAAAATATTTTTTCCAAATTAAAAATTTCAAGATTCTCTGAACTAATAAATTTTGCTATTCATGAAGGCGTATTCATCTTTAAAGATGAAAATCATAATCATAATAATTAAAAAGATTCTGCAGACTGAAGTTTTTCAGTTTTATCTGCAATCTTTAATTGTTCGATTAACTCACCAACGTGTCCTTCCATAATATTGGACAAATTGTACAAAGTTAAACCAATTCTATGATCTGTGATTCTATTTTGTGGATAATTGTAAGTCCTAATTTTATCACTTCTATCACCGCTGCCAACCATAGATTTTCTTATCGCAGATTGTTCGGCATTTTGTTTTTTTAATTCTAGATCATAAAGTCTGGCCTTTAAAACCTTCATCGCTTTAACTCTGTTCTTTAATTGCGATCTTTCATCCTGACACTGAACAACTAATCCAGTTGGAATGTGAGTCATTCTAACAGCAGTTTCTACTTTATTTACATTTTGTCCACCAGCACCACCAGATCTGAAAATATCAATCTTCACATCATTCATATTCACATCAACTTCAACATCTTCAACTTCTAACATAACGGCCACAGATGCGGCTGATGTGTGTACTCTTCCACTTCCTTCAGTCTCTGGTACACGTTGTACACGATGAACGCCAGATTCAAACTTTAGATTTCCATAAACGCTTTGTCCGCTTATTGAAAATACAACTTCCTTAATTCCACCTAAACCAGTTTCGTTTAAATCTATAAGTTCGTATTTCCATCCGCAAATTTCTGCATAGCGAGAGTACATTCTAAATAAATCATTTGCAAAAAGTGCAGCTTCATCACCACCAGTGCCAGCACGAATTTCCATAATAATATTTTTATCATCGTTTGGATCTTTAGGAAGAAGTAATGCTTTTATTTCTTCTTCTAAAATTTCTTTCTGATTTTTTAATTCATCTAGTTCGAGCTCAGCCATTTCTATAAGCTCAGCTTCTCGAGATGAATTAATTATTTCAAGATTTCCTTCAATATTTTTTATAACCGTGGAGTATTTTTCGTGAGCAAAAATAATTTCTTCAAGATTTAATCTTTCTTTATTTAGAATTTTAATCTTTTCAAAATCATTTGTATTTGCAGCTTCTGATAATTGCGAGTTAACCTGGTCAAATCGTACTTTAATTTTTTCTAACTTTTCTAATAAATTCATTTCATTTCTCTAAATTTGGAAAGCAAATATACAAAAGCACTTACTTATTAATTACATCCTGAAAGCATAAAGATGACAAACAATAATAGTCAATCTAATCCAAAACAAAATTTTAAGATAAATTTTATTATTTATTTTGCACTTTTAGCTGGGATAATGATGTTTGCTCTTCTTGCTTATTTTTTCCCAAATGGACAAGAAGTTGGGAAGAATGAAAATCTTTTAAGTATTCTTACTTATGTGGTCCCAACTTTTGCAGTATTCGAAATATTTCTTTCACGATTTATGTATAGTAAATTTATTTTGCAGATTCAAAACAATGCAACACTATTGGAAAAGATAAGTAAATACAGAACTGCAAAAATAATTTCCTGGGCTTTGCTTGAAGGTGCAGCATTATTTAGTGTTGTAGCTTTTATTATTACTAGATCTGTTTTCTTCTTTGTTGTTTTGTTCGTGATTATAATAGCATTCATTTTAAGTAAACCATCAATTGATGAATTCTTAAGTAATTTTAGAATTGAAGGAAATGAAAGAGACGATTTAACAAGATAGTATTGTTGAACTTTTGTGGCTTCATATTAGTTTAAAAAATGTATGAAAAATTTTAATATTCCAAATATTTACCGAAGCTCATTTATTACTCAAATTAAAAATGTTCGTAAAGATTCTGATCCCAGGAAAAAAGATTTTACTCCTACACTTTTAGATTTTGGTCCTGTAAGATTTTATTTAGCCCGCCATTTTGGATTTTGTTATGGTGTTGAAAATGCAATAGAAATAGCTTACAAAACGATTGAAGAAAATCCTGGTAAAAGAATTTTTCTTCTAAGTGAAATGATCCACAATCCCGGTGTGAATAGTGATTTATTAAATCTTGGCGTACAGTTTTTAATGGACACATCGGGCAAGCATTTAATTGAATGGAAAAATCTTAGGAAAGATGATATTGTAATTATTCCGGCTTTTGGAACTACGATTGAGATCGAGCAAAAACTTAATGAGCTTGGAATTAATCCTTATAGATATAACACAACTTGTCCTTTTGTAGAGAAGGTATGGAATAGAAGTGAGCAACTTGGTAAAGATAATTTTACTGTTATCATTCACGGCAAATCATATCACGAAGAAACACGTGCAACTTTTTCCCACAGTAAAACAAATTCTCCTTCAGTAATTGTTAGAGACTTAGAAGAAGCAAAAATTCTGGCGTCATTTATACTTAATGAAAAACCAACAGAAGAATTTTATAAAATATTTAAAGAAAAATATTCTGATGGTTTTAATGTTGAAAATGATTTGTTAAAGATTGGTGTTGTAAACCAAACAACAATGCTTGCAACAGAAACTCAAGCTATTGCAGATTTATTAAAAGAAACGATGATAAAAAAATATGGCACAGACAATCTAAAAGAGCATTTTGCTGATACACGAGATACACTTTGTTATGCTACAAATGATAACCAGGAAGCGACGTATGGATTATTAAAAGCAGAAGCAGATTTAGCTATTGTTGTTGGCGGATATAACAGTTCAAATACATCACACATTGTTGAACTTTGTGAGAAAAAATTACCAACATATTTTATTTCTTCAGAAGAGAGAATTCTATCAGGAAAAACGATAAAACATTTCAATCTTCATAATCACATAGAAATAGAATCAGAAAACTATCTTCCCAAAAAAGATGTAATTAATATTTTACTTACAAGCGGGGCAAGCTGTCCAGATGCAACAGTTGAAAGAGTGCTAAGAAAATTCCATTCATTTTTCCCAAATTCAAAAAATGTTGATGAAGTAATTAATAATTATTTATCCCGATAATTTCATTAAGGAATGGTATACTGATTTAATATGATTCTTTATGATTCTTTATGATCTTAATCAATCATATTAAATCATAAAGATCAGCGTACTATTATTCTTAAAACTTCTTTTGCAGTTTCATATTCCTTCAATAATCTTTCAAACAAATCTTTAACACTTGGAATATCATTTATTAATCCAGCACCTTGCCCTGCTTCAAGTTCACCTTCTATCAGATCCCCTTCAAAAATTCCTGCACGTTCACGTTTTGTTGCTAAAAGTTCTCTTAATTGCGCCTCATTCCAGCCTTCATTTTCAGCTTTCATCGCACGGATTGCAAAATCATTTTTCATCATTCTAATTAAACCAATTTTCTTAAAAGCTAATGTTGTATCCTGATCACCGGACTTTACAATTTCTTGTTTGTAATTATCGTGCGCAGAAGATTCAACAGTGGACGCAAAACGAGTTCCGATTTGCACCCCTTCCGCACCTAGAGAAAGTGCAGCTAAAATTCCTCTTCCATCAACAATTCCACCTGCAGCAATAACAGGAATCGTTAATTTATCAACTAATTGCGGAATCAAACAGAATGTAGTTATCTGATCAGCTCCATTATGCCCACCAGCTTCAACACCTTCACCAACAACAGCATCGCAGCCAGCTTCCTGCGCTTTTAATCCATATTTAAGATTTGCAACAACGTGGACAACTATGCAGCCATGTTCTTTTAGCAATGAAGTAAATGATTTTGGATTTCCTGCAGAAGTGAAAAAGATTTTAACTCCTTCATCAAGACAAACCTGGACTAAATCATTTGCATCTTTTCTGAGTAGAGGAATATTAACTCCAAAAGGTTTATATGTAGCAGCTTTACATTTTTGTAAATGTTCCTTAAGTAAATCGGATTTCATGGAACCAGTACCTATCAAACCTAATCCACCACAATTTGAAACTGCTGAAGCTAATTTCCAGCCAGAAACCCAAACCATTCCAGCTTGAATGATAGGATAGTTAATACCTAATAATTGGGTAATTTTTGTCTTCATATATTTGAATATTAAAGTGATTATTAACACTATAAAACTAATCAAAATCCATCAAAGTTATTTTGTATCTCATGAGGGGATTAGTTAAATTTGGCACTCAAAATCCATAGTAGCGTATTAAAAATCATTTAAGGAATAATTCAATATGTCATTTTTCTTCACATCAGAATCAGTTTCTGAAGGGCATCCAGATAAAGTAAGTGATGCGATATCCGATGGTGTACTTGATGCAATTTATACTCAGGATCCAAATGCAAGAGTTGCTTGCGAAACATTTGTTACAACAGGTTTAGTTTTAGTTGGTGGTGAGATTACAACTTCTGCTTATGTTGATATTCAAAAAATTGTTAGACAAACAGTTGAAAAAATTGGATACACCAAAGCTGAATATAAATTTGATTCTGAATCTTGTTCAGTATTGAATGCAATACACTCACAATCTCCTGATATTGCAATGGGAGTTGATACCGGTGGAGCAGGTGATCAGGGAATTATGTTTGGATATGCATGCGATCAAACTCCAGAATTAATGCCTATGCCGATTATGTTTGCTCATAAACTAATGAAGAAACTTGCAGACATCAGAAAGAAAAATAATAAGTTAATGCCGTACCTTCGCCCAGATTCAAAATCGCAAGTAACGATTGAGTATGATGATAAAGGTAAACCAATCAGGGTTGATGCTGTTGTTATTTCAACTCAGCACGATGGAGACGCAAAACAAAGTAAAATTAAAGCTGATGTTATCGAACATGTAATTAAAAAAGTTATACCCGCTAAATACCTGGATAAAAATACTAAGTATTTTGTAAATCCAACCGGAAGATTTGAAATTGGCGGACCTCATGGCGATAGCGGTTTAACAGGAAGAAAAATTATTGTTGATACTTACGGGGGATGGGCTCCTCACGGTGGTGGTGCTTTCTCTGGAAAAGATCCAAGCAAAGTTGATAGAAGTGCAACTTATGCTGCAAGACATATTGCAAAAAATGTTGTGGCTGCGAAGTTAGCTAAAGAATGTTTAGTGCAGGTCTCTTATGCAATCGGAGTAGCGCAACCGATTTCGGTTTATGTTGATACAAAAGGAACGGGAGTAATCACTGATTCTGAAATTTCAAAAATGATCCAGAAAGAAGTTGATTTAACTCCAAAAGGAATTATCAGCAGATTACAATTAAGAAAACCAATTTATCAAGCAACATCTTCTTATGGACATTTTGGAAGAACTGAAAAAGAGTTTACCTGGGAGGCTCTTGATCTAGTTCCGAAATTTAAAAAGTATATTAAAAAATAATTAAACTGTTATTGAACTTTCTGATTAAGTAATTGTGTTTAGTAATCGTTGAATAAAACAAGTAAAAAAAAAAGTAAAGGTAAAAAATGAGTGAAGTATTAGATAAGAAAATTGATTTCTCCTTAAAGTATAAGGTAAAAGATATTTCGTTGGCTGAGTGGGGAAGAAAAGAAATTGAATTGGCTGAAGTTGAAATGCCTGGCTTGATGGCGCTGAGAGAGGAGTATAAAGGAAAGAAACCACTTAAAGGTGCTCGAATTGCGGGGTGTCTTCACATGACAATTCAAACTGCTGTTTTGATTGAAACATTAGTTGATCTTGGCGCAGAAGTTAAATGGTCATCCTGTAATATTTTTTCTACTCAGGATCATGCTGCTGCTGCAATTGCCGCTGCTGGAGTTCCAGTTTTTGCCTGGAAAGGTATGAACGAAGAAGAATTTAATTGGTGCATCGAACAGACATTATTTTTTGGTGATGAATCAAAACAATTAAATCTGATTCTTGATGATGGTGGTGATTTAACAAACATGGTTTTAGATATTTATCCTGAATTAGCAAAAGGTATAAAAGGATTATCTGAAGAAACAACAACTGGTGTTCATCGTTTATATGAAAGGATGGAAAAGGGAACTCTTCCACTTCCTGCTATAAACGTAAATGATTCAGTTACAAAATCTAAGTTTGATAATAAGTATGGTTGCCGTGAATCATTGGTTGATGCAATACGCAGAGCAACAGATCTTATGCTTGCTGGTAAAGTAGCTGTTGTTGCTGGATTTGGAGATGTTGGAAAAGGTTCCGCTGAATCATTAAAGAATTCTCATGTTAGAGTTATAGTAACAGAGATCGATCCTATCTGTGCATTGCAAGCTGCGATGGAAGGTTATGAAGTTAAGAAGATGGATGATGCTGTTAAAGAAGCTGATATTGTTGTTACCGCTACAGGAAATATGAATATTTTAACTGATAGACATTTTAAAGCATTAAAAGACAAAACTGTTGTTTGTAACATCGGACATTTTGATACTGAAATTGATATGGCCTGGTTGAACAAAAATTATGGTCACACAAAAAACACGATCAAACCACAGGTTGATAAATATACAATTGATGGAAAAGATATAATTGTACTTGCAGAAGGCAGATTGGTTAATCTGGGATGTGCAACTGGTCATCCATCTTTTGTAATGTCAAACTCATTTACAAATCAAACTCTTGCTCAATTAGAACTCTGGAATCATCCTGAAAGATATGAAAACAAAGTTTACACACTTCCAAAACATCTTGATGAAAAAGTTGCAAGATTACACTTAAAGAAAATTGGTGTTGAACTAGATACCTTAACTCCAGAACAAGCTAAATATATTGGAGTAACGGTTGAAGGACCATTTAAGCCTGATTACTATAGATATTAAAAGTAGTCATTCTTATGAATTGAAGGGCTTGTATTCAAGCCCTTTTTTATTATAGCAAATCTCTCATTGTTTCTTCCAAATTTGTAAACTTAAATTGATAACCACTTTTTACTAGTTTATCTGGAATTACTCTTTGACTTGCTGTTACAACTTCAACCGCCTCACCAACAACTAATTTTAAAACAAATTTTGGAACAGGGAAGAATGATGGACGATTTAAAACTTTACCTAAAGTTTTAGCAAACTCTTTCATCCTTACTGGGGTTGGTGAGGCTGCATTTACAGCTCCTGATAAATTTTGATTATCAATCGCATGCAAATAAATTCCAATAATATCATCAATGTGTAGCCAGGAAGCCCATTGCTTCCCATTTCCTAAATGACCACCAATAAATAATTTGAATGGTAGTAACATTTGTTTTAGCGCACCGTCTTCAGGTGTTAATACTAATCCAGTTCTGATTTGTACACTTCTTACATTTGCTGTATCCAATTTTGCAGATTCACTTTCCCAGATTTTACAAACTTCTGCAAGAAAATCATTTCCGTTTGGAAATTCTTCAGTCAGTAGATTATCCCTACAATCTCCATAATATCCAATCCCTGATGCAGAAATAAAAACTTCTGGTTTTTTATTACAGAGTTTTATTGCCTCAACCAGATTTTTAGTGCTTACCTGGCGAGATTCGATTATAGATTTTTTGAATTCATCATTCCATCGTTTTGCAAAGAGATTTAATCCTGCAAGATGAACTACAGCATCCGAATTTTCTAAATTAGATTTCCATTTTTCAGGATGGTGATAATCCCATTCAATAATTTGTTTGACGTTAGGAAAAATTGATTTAGCTTTTTTAATATCTCTACTAAAGATAACTACTTCATCGTTTCTGTCTAACAAAGCTTGAATAAGTTTTTTACCAATTAAGCCTGTTGCGCCGGTTACAATTACTTTTTTCATTTGATCATTTTTTTATTTATAACAACTTTAACTAAAAGATGGTTCAAAAAAAAAGCCCCGAATTTCTTCGAGGCTAAAATTAAAATTAACTAGGATTATTTAATTAAAGTCATTTTTCTAACTGAGCTAATTCCATTAGCTTCTAATTTATAAAGATAAATTCCACTGTTTAAATTCTTAGCTTCAAAATTAACGGTGTGTGTACCTTCTGATTTGAATCCATTAACTAAAATCTGAACTTCCTGACCAAGTAAGTTATAAACAGCAAGTTTTACATTCCCGGCTTGTGGCAATGCAAAAGTGATAGCGGTCGAAGGGTTAAATGGATTTGGATAGTTTTGTGATAATTCAAATTTAGAAGGAGTAATTACAATAGCTTCAACAATATTTGAGTATTCATATGATCCATTAAAATCAATTTGTTTTAGTCTGTAACTGTATTTTCCTTCTGCAAGATTTTTATCTGTATAAGAGTATTGTTGTTCTTCAGTAGTAGTTCCTCTTCCGTTAACAAATCCTATTGTTTGCCAAGATGAGTTTAAAGCTTTTCTTTCAATATCAAATCCCTGGTTATTAATTTCAGTGGCTGTCGTCCAGCTTAAATTAACATTTTTATTATTAACAGAACCAGAAAATGAAGTAAGTTCAACTGGTACAATCGCATTCCAGCTATTAATTAAAGTTATTGCATCAATTTGAACGGTGTAAACTTGACTTCCTTGTCGTATATCCATAGCACCTAACGAAATATCTGTAGCAACATCAGTTGCGGTAATATCAGCGCTACCTGGTTCAGGTTGAGTAGGATCTGGATTAATATAAAGAGTTACGATATCATCATTTGCGGCTACATTAACGTATGCATATTTTATAACTAAAAGATATGTGGTTCCAAAAACATAAGATGCTGTTGAATAGGTAACGGTTGAAGTACTTGCTTTACTTAATCCAAATTGAAAACCACCAAGTCCATCAGCTTTTACAAATAATCTAGCTCTGTATGCTGTTGATGCATGTGGGTTTGTAGAGAAATGAAAAAAGTAATCGCCAGTTGTAACTGCTGTATCAACATTTACTAATATTGCCGCGTAGTATGAACCTGTTGTATCCACACTTGTAAATAAAAAGTGAGAATCTTCACGTGAACCCGCGCCACCAGATATTATTGTAGAATTTCCGATTCCAGCTGAGTATCCTGGATAAACCAAATTACCAGCAATTACTGTAAATGGTGTACCAGTTCCACTATGCCAATCCCAACCATGAGATCCTAATGTATCACCAACAGGGTAATCAAAATTTTCTATCAATGCAGTTTGAGCTTGACTAATACTTATTGTAAAAAAAACTGCAAATACAATCATTGCGTAAAGTTTTTTCATTGTTTGTCCTTTAATTTTTATGAAATAATTTATTATAGCTTATTGTGGTCTAAAAATAAAAAAACATCTTTATAAAGAGAAGCAAGAATCAAATAATAATTTTTAAATAACACAGATGTGATTTGTAACGATTCTTGAATCAAATCAAAAAAAAGGCTCAAATAATTGAGCCTTTTGCAATAAATGTATTCTTTATAGAATTACTTAACCAATGTCATTTTTCTGGTCTGGTTAAAATTGTTTGCTTCTAGTTTGTATAAATAAATTCCACTGTTCAAGTCTCTTGCATCGAAGCTTACATTGTGTACACCTGATTCTTTAAAACCATTTACAAGAGTTTTTATTTCTTGCCCTAAAAGATTGTAGATAGTCAGTTTTACGTTTCCAGATTCTGGAAGGATAAAACTAATATTTGTATTAGGGTTAAATGGATTTGGATAATTTTGTGCAAGATTATACTCAACAACCTTTTGGAAAGTAATTTCCAAAATATTTGAATATGCATATGTGCCATCATTATCAACTTGTTTTAATCGATATGAATATTTTCCTTCTCTAACACTATTATCTGTATAGCTATATTCTTTTGGAGAATTTGAATTTCCATAACCGCTAACGAAACTAATTTTATCCCAATTTCCGTTAACAGATTTACGTTCTACATCAAACCCATAATTGTTTACTTCTGTTTCGGTTCTCCAATTTAGTCTAATTCCACCATTCAACAAGCTTGCAGAAAATGAAGATAATTCGACAGGTAGAGGACCTTGACTATAATTAACATTGCCTGGAGAGTTTATACTTTGACCTGTCCCTAAAGTCATTGTCCATAGACCTGAAGTTCCATTACCGATCATTATCAAGCCTCTCATAGGAACTGAGGTTTCAAAATCAGCTAAGTTAAAGGGAATTACAGTTGTATTTTTTTCTAACAAAAAAGGACCTTCAATCTTTACTATTCCATCAGGATCACTGCTAATTTCAGTTGGGAGACTTATATACTGATCAAATTCATAAAGAACAGCATGTACAGTTTCACTATTGTTTTTATTTACCAAGATTACTCCAGCGTAAGGACCATTATCAATACCATTTGTACTTAAATTATCTGATGCAGGATGAACTTGCACACCATTTGGAATTGGTGTGTATTTATCAAGGCGATGGCTTAAGCCGGTTGTAAAAACATAAAAACCATATCCATAGTTTGAGTTTGTTGATGATATTGTTCCTGATAACTCTGCGTAAGCATATATACTGTAAACACCGGCATCAGGGCTATTAAAAAAGATTAGTGCATAATCGCTCATATCTGTACCAACAGGGGCAACTATTTCTATAAATTCATCACCGTCTAAACTTCCATCAGAGCTATCAGCACAATCATAACTGAATTCATTTATCCAGATTTGTTGCGAAAAAGTTAGGTTTACCGATATAAGAGTGAATAGAAAAATGTAAAATAGATTTTTCATAAATGTTCCTTTTCCAGATTGATTTATTCTCTTACTAATTAAAATTGAATTTTAATGAATTATCGAAGAATATGAGGATTTCTTTAGCGGTGGGGATAAATAAGATTCAAAACAGATCAAATTGGATGTTTTAGTAGATTTTAGATTAATGGAGACTTTAAGAAAAAATAGAGAGGATTGCGATATCCAGAAAAAAATTCTATATGCTTTTTTAATGAAAAATTAAAATAAAAAAGGTTCAGTTTCCTGAACCTTTTTTGAATTTTGAATTCTGACTCTTGGATTATTTAACAAGTGTCATTTTTTTTGTCTGAATAAAACTACCAGCATCAATTTTATAAAGATAAACACCGCTGTTTAAATTTGTTGCATTAAAATTAACAGAATGGGTTCCAGATTCTTTCTGTTCATTTAGCAGAATTTTAATTTCTTCACCAAGAAGATTGTAGACAACAACCTTTACGTTACTTACTTCAGGAATTGAAAATCTGATTGTGGTGGTTGGATTAAATGGATTTGGATAATTTTGATCCAATGAAAACTCTGTTGGGTTACTTAGTAAAACTTCAACAACTTTTGAATATTCAAACTGTCCATCATTGTCTAATTGTTTTAATCTATAATGATATTTACCAACAATTAAATTTTTATCTTCAAAAGTATAATTTTTTTGTGAATTGGAATTACCACTTCCATTTACAAAACCAATTTTTTCCCAGTTACCTTTAGCTATTGAACGTTCAATTTCAAAACCATAATTATTCACTTCTGTTTCAGTTTGCCAACTAAGTTTAACAGATTTACCGATTACATTTGCGGTAAATGATGAAAGTTCAACAGGAAGTGGGTCATCAACTCCTAATGTCCAATCAGAGAAAACACTAACATTATTAGCAGTAACCGTATTGTTTGTTGTATTTAGTGTTATTGGGGAAAATGGAGCCCAACTTCCATTATACCGGAATAGTGAATATGAGTTTTCATCTCCCACAACATCTGATTCTGAATAATTAAAAGTAATTGTTGTTGATGTAAGTCCACCATTTGTTAATTTCCAATACATTTGCAAAAAATTTGGATTGGTAACGTTCGGATGGAGTCCATCAATGGCTGAAACAGAGAATGTACCTGATCCAACAATGTTACTTAATACAATTGGGGTATATTTTGTTGGAGTTGTACCAACTGGAAAAGTAACAGGTGAAATTGAATTTGAAATCCATCGATTAACATTTCCAATTATCTTACCTGACGAAATTATTAAAGATCCAAAGTTGGAAGCACTAGTACCCAGAGAAAAAGTATTTCCACTGGTTAATAAATTTCCATTTAATAAAGTAAGTGTACCACTTATTGCTGTATTTGAACTGAGAGTAACACCAGAAGTATTATTAACAGTTAAACTTTTTAATGTTGAAGGTAATGCGTTACCAGTAACTTGAGGAGAAGTACCATTGTAGATATAGTTTGCAAATTGACTATACGTTCGAGCACCAGTTGTTTGGATATTACTTGTTGGTCCTGATGAAGTGATTCCTTCCGGAGAACCAATTTGCATAGTCCCGCCACCGCCAAGTGAAAAATCACCAGAGCCGGAAATATTATAAGATCCACAAATTAATGTTCCATTAACAATGGTGGTTAAATTTCTATCTACAATATTTCCATCTAAAGTTACTGTAGCTCCAGCAACAATTTCAACAGTGTTAGTTTGTCCGGGAATTACTCCTCCAACCCAGGTTGCTGCGCTATTCCAATTTCCACCAGTAACAGTACTTAAAATTTTATTAGATGAGGTTAATTGAACAATATTGTAATCATCAATATACATTTCATCTGTAGCCACATAGCCAAAAAAATCATTTCCATCTAATTGTTTTGCAATAGTTGTACCGAATGTTCCTGCGGTCCATCTCCATTTTCTAATCAAGTTTCCATTTAGATAAAACTTTCCGGAATCAGCAGCAAGATCAGCAACAATCTTTATAGGAAACCATTGGTTTTGAGGATAACTAAAAGTTGCTGCACTAGCTCCACCAGCATCAACTGTTCCTGTGCCTGTTGAGTTAAGAAAAACTTGCATTGCCCATGCATAGGTTGGTGGATTGAAATTAGCTAAAGTATTAAAGTAACCTGATTTACCAGTTGGAATAAAAACTTGAAAATTTATTTCTGCAATTCCTGAGTTTATAGGTGTTCCAATTTCTCTAACTATATCATTGTTTTGTTTTATTACTACAGCGTTAGATCCACTAAAAGAATATACATTTGATACATATGCATCTTGCGTAGCATCACAAGGATTATTTGTCCAGGTTTTCCAAATTGTTGGAGCTTGACAGGAGATTTGTTGTGCTGCTGTATAAGAATCAAAATTATCTTCAAAAACAGTAATTTGTCCGATTGCTATAGTTGAGAAGAAAATTGCTAAGATAAACCCCCCGTAAATAATGTAAACTTTTTTCATAGGTGTATCCTTTTTTCAAAAACAGATGTAGTAGATTTGCAAAAAAAGTGCCCGAATTACATCGCATATATAAGCAATGATTAACAAAATCACAAATTAAACTTACAGCCTAACTCATTTAATTTAAGTCAGTTATAAAAATTACTTAACTAATCAGTTGAAAAAATATTGTGTCAATAAATAGTTGTGCATGATAACATAAGCGTAAAAATTCCCGATTTGGTTTAATTAACTGTAAATTAAAATTAATTTTTACAATAAAATTAAGACTAAACAATTTTCAAAAAGTATCGATAGTAACTAAAATGTTCTATATCATTTATAAAAAGTTATTTCTATTTTCTAATTAGTATTTAAAAATAATTTGCGGGAACAAATGCTAGGATTCGTTAAAACTGAAGAAAAAATTAAAATCGCCGATAACAACGATTTGATTGAAGACAAAAAGAAAAAAGAAAAAATGTTTACTACTATATTTTTTATTTTTTCTTTTGCTCTGTTAAATCTTGCACTTTACTTTATAACTATTTCCTGATAAACCTTTCAAGTTCGTTTATTTTTTAGCTATGCAAAAAAACAGTGTTTATATAGAAACGTATGGATGTCAAATGAATCTTGCTGATACTGAGATTGTTCTTGGTATTTTAAAAAAGCAAGGCTATGATGTTACAGATAATCCTGAAAATGCTGATGTTGTTTTACTTAACACTTGCAGTATTCGTGATAATGCAGAGCAAAGAATTTATGGCAGGATTGGAAATCTAAAAACATTAAAGCAAAATAATCCTGATTTAGTTCTTGGAATTCTTGGATGTATGGCTGAACGTCTGCGTAAAGATTTAGTTGAAGATAAAAAAGTTGTTGATCTTGTTGTTGGCCCCGATGAATACAGAAGATTACCGGAATACATTGATGTTGCATTTAATGGTGATAAAGGAATTGGTGTTAAACTTTCTCGCACAGAAACTTATGATGATATCGAGCCTCATCGTGAGGATGGATTAAATGCATGGATTTCTGTTATGCGTGGTTGCGATAAATTTTGTACATTTTGCGTTGTACCGTTCACTCGTGGTAGAGAACGAAGCAGATCACTTCAATCAATTGTTACCGAGTTAGAAAATCTTTCTGCACGTGGATTTAAAGATGTAACATTACTCGGCCAGAATGTAAATTCTTATCTTGACGAAGAATCCAAAAACAATTGGGATTTTGCAGATTTACTTTCTGCTTCAGCTAAAGTTGATAGAACAATGAGAATAAGATTTAGCACTTCACATCCACAAGATATTTCTGTTAAACTTTTATACACAATTACAGAGCATCCAAATCTTTGTAATTACATTCATCTTCCTGTTCAATCAGGATCAAATAGAATACTTGATTTGATGAATAGAACTTATACTGTTGAGCATTATCTTAACTTGATTGAAAAAGCAAAAAAAATAATTCCTGGTGTAAGTTTTTCTACAGATATAATTTCAGGTTTTCCTACAGAAACCTGGGAAGATCATTTTGCAACTATAGAAGTGATGAAGCGAGTTAGATACGATGGTGCGTATATGTTTAAATATTCTCCGCGCGAAGGAACTAAAGCTTTTAAAATGGAAGATGATGTTGCAGAAGAAATAAAATCAAAACGATTGCAGGAAATTGTTGATCTGCAGCAGCAGATTTCTCTTGAAAAAAATCAGGAAATGATTGGCAAAGAAGAAATTATTCTGGTTGAAGGATTTAGTAAAAAATCAAATCAATATATTGCTGGCAGAACAGACACAAACAAAATGGTTATTGTTCCAATCGATAATAAAATAAAAAACAGCGATTATATAAAAGTTAAAATAAATCGGGCTACTTCTGGAACTTTGTTTGGTGATTATCTTTCTCATATAGATATTGAAAAACAAGGTATTGCGCTTACTGCTTAAACAAACTAATTTGCAATCAATCATTTTTAGTTTGTTATACATTTATGAATAAATACTTTTCGATATTTCTATTATTTATTTCTCTTCAATTTACTTCACAGGTTTTTGCGCAGGAAGTTGATATTGTTCCATACCTGAAAATGATCGAGCAAGGCAAACTTGAAGAAGCAAAAGCAAAATTGCTTGATCTTAAAACCGATAATCCGAAAAGTTCAAATCTAATTTTTCTTGAAGCCGTACTTACAGAAAACGGGCAGGATGCTGTAGCACTTTATCAAACATTGGTTGATAAACATCCTAAAAGTACTTATGCTGATGCTTCATTGTACAGACTTTACTCATATTATTTTGCTTTAGGCTTGTACAATACAGCTGACAAAAATCTTGCAAAACTAAAAAAAGATTATCCTGAATCACCTTACATAAAAATGGCTTCAGTTAATGTTGTAAAAAATGAAGTTGAAGAAACTCCACATCAAACGACTGAAACAATAAATCAAAATGAAAAAGAGAATGATTTTAATTTTACAGTTCAAGCTGGAGCATTTACTAATACAGCCAATGCAAATGTTTTGAAAAAAGATATTGATAACGCTGGAATGGTTTCATTCATAAAAGAAAAAAATGTTGCGGGTACAACTTTTAATGTTGTATATGTTGGCAAGTTTGAAACAAGAAAAGAAGCAGAAGATTTTCTTCCGATTGCGAATACAAGATTTAGAATTGCAGGACGAGTTGTAGAAATAAATCAATGAAGATTAAATTTTTAGGCACTGGATCCGGACAGACTTCTCTTAATCGTTTTCACTCATCATTTCTAATCAGTTCATCAGAACATAATTTACTTGTTGATTGCGGGGATGGAATTTCAAAAGCAATTTTAAAACAAAATGTTAATTTCAATTCAATCGATTCAATTCTGATTTCACATTTTCATGCAGATCATTTTTCAGGCTTACCATCATTATTAACTCAGATGAAATTGTTATCAAGAAAAAATGATTTAACAATTTTTGTTCATTCATCAGAAAAAGATTTTTTGGAAGATTTTATTTTTCATTCTTATCTATTTAAGGAACGAATTACTTTTGATCTTAAAATGATTTCTTTTGATGTAGAGATTGAGATTAAAGTAAGTGAAAAATTTTGTTTTGTTTCAAAATTGAATTCGCATTTAGATAAATACAAAAAGTATGATTCTGAGTACAAATTAGGATTTACTTCTCTAAGTTTTTATTTCAAAGATGATGAAAATTCTGTAATCTATTCTGGAGATGTTGGAAGTGAAAATGATCTGTATCTTTTCGATCAAAAAGTTGATTGGTTTATAACCGAAACAACACACATCAAAAAAGAAAATGTTCTTGAACTGCTCGAAAAATCTGATCCAAAAGAGATAATATTAACACACATTGGTGATGATTTTGCAAAACCGCTAAACGAATTCCGTCAATCTTTGCCAAATCATATTAAATCTCGCATAATTTTAGCTTTTGATGGGTTTGAATTAAATCAATATCACTCAGGCTGCCTTTAATAAATTCGTCCATTGTGCTATATTTGGCACACAAATTTTACAAAATGGCAGACAAAGTTTTTACAAGTAAATGATTAGAGAAGAATTTAAATCCCAAAATGGAATAATCGGCAAATCAAAAGAAATAAATGATTTGGTTGATATCATTATGCAAGTTGCACAATCAGATATTTCTGTTTTGATTTATGGAGAAAGCGGAGTTGGTAAAGAGATTTTTGCTAAAGCCATTCACGCTCACAGCAATCGTTCAAACAAACAAATGGTTTCTGTAAACTGCGGCGCAATTCCCGAAGGTATAATTGAAAGCGAATTGTTCGGTCACAAAAAAGGTTCATTCACCGGCGCGGTTGAATCACGTAAAGGATATTTTGAAATTGCCGATAACAGTACATTATTTTTAGATGAGATTGGCGAGCTTCCACTTACAACTCAAGTAAAATTATTGCGTGTACTTGAAAACAAAGAGTTTATGAAACTTGGTGCTGAAACCGTTGTTAGAGTTGATGTAAGAATTATTGCAGCAACAAATAAAGATTTACAAAAAGAAGTTGATGCAAGAAGATTTAGAGAAGATTTATTTTTTAGATTAAAAGCTGTTTCACTTAACATTCCTCCTTTAAGAAAAAGAAAAAATGATATTGAAGATCTTGCAAAACATTTTGCAAAAAATTATTGTGAAAATAACAAAGTAGTTTGTCCTGATTTTACAAATGGTGCAATTGAGATTTTAAAAAATTATTCCTGGCCAGGAAACATTCGTGAGCTTAAAAATACAATTGAAACTGCAATTGCATTAAATCGTGGTAAAGCTTTAAGTGAAGAAATGTTTTCTGATTTAGTTTCTGATTATGTTGATTTTGATGAGCAAAGACAGTTACCGGTTTTCTTAAGAAAATCACCTGAAGATGCTGATAGAGAGTTAATGTATCGAGCACTTTTTGAAATTAAAAAAGATATAATGGAGTTAAAAGATTTAATAACACATAGATTTAATGTAGAAGATTTTAACAGAAGCGGAAATGGCAATGATGTTCTATCAATCAGAGATTTAGAAAAAGATGCAATCGTAAAAGCATTGGATAAAACAAAAGGCAGCAAACGTAAAGCTGCAAGATTGCTAAACATCAGCGAAAGAACTTTATACAGAAAACTTAAAGAATATGATATTACAGAATAAAAAAAATAAACTTGTAGTTATTGCTTTGATCAATCTATTGTTTGTAGTATTAATTGCAATTAATTTTACTTCGTGTTGTGCTTATTCTTTTACCGGTGCTTCTGTTCCGGAACACCTAAAAACAATTGCAATTCCAATTGCTGATGATCGAAGCGGAAGTGGTGAGCCAAGTTTAAGAGAAAAGTTAACACAAAAACTTATTCAAAAATTTATTGATGATAACACTTTGCAGGTAGGAGAGAGAACATCTGCTAATGCATTGTTAGAGTGTTCAGTTGTTTCACTTTCTGATGCTCCTGCAATTGTTTCTGCGGGAGAAAGTATTCAATCCAGAAGAGTTACAATTGGTGTAAAAGTAATCTATCGAGATTTGGTAAAACGTAAAACTGTTTTTGAAAAAACTTTTTCAAATTACAGCGATTACCAATCAAGTAATCCTGTTGAAGGCAGAACATCTGCAATTGAAGCAGCGTTAGATTTAATTAGTGAAGACATTTTATTAGATACAGTTTCAGGCTGGTAACAAGAGAGGATATTTATTTTAAATGGAGCAGGTTGTTTTAATAGGATATTTCGTTTCCCTTTCAATCCTATTTGTATTTGGATTGCATGGTTTTGTTATGATGTATTATCACAGAAAGTATGGCCATAAAAATCCTGTAGGAGATGTTGATTTTAAATCAGATAAACTTGTTACGATACAACTTCCGCTTTACAATGAAATGTATGTTATAGAAAGATTGATTGATTCAGTTTGTGAAATTGATTATCCAAAAGACATGATGGAAATACAGGTTCTTGATGATTCAACAGATGAAACAACTGCAATAGTTGCAAAAGCAGTTGAAGCAAAACAAAAACTAGGTTTTGATATTTCACATGTAAGAAGAGGCTCGCGTGAAGGTTACAAAGCAGGTGCATTAAAAGAAGGAATGAAAATTGCAAAAGGTGAATTCATTGCAATCTTTGATGCAGATTTTATTCCACAAAAAGAATTTTTAAAGAAAACACTTTCTCATTTTACAGATGATAAAGTTGGAATGGTTCAAACTCGTTGGGAACATCTTAATGGTGATTATTCAATCATAACAAAAGCACAGGCGCTTGCTCTTGATGGACATTTTGTAATTGAACAAACAGTAAGAAATAAATCAGGTTTCTTTATAAACTTTAATGGTACCGGTGGTGTTTGGAGAAAAAGATGTATTGAAGAAGCAGGCAACTGGCACGCAGATACTCTCACCGAAGATTTAGATTTAAGTTATCGTGCACAGCTTATTGGCTGGAGATTTGTATTCTTAAAAGATTTTACTTCACCAGCAGAATTACCTTCTGAAATTAATGCGCTTAAAGCTCAGCAATTCCGTTGGACAAAAGGCGCTGTTGAAACTGCAAAGAAAATTTTGCCGTTGGTTTGGAAATCTAAAGTGCCAATGCGAGTAAAACTTCAGTCAACATTTCACTTAACAAACAATTTAGTTTTTCCGTTTATCTTACTTGCGGCAATTTTAAATGTGCCTTTAATCTTTGTTAAAAATAGTGGTGCACACGAAATCTATTTTGCAATTATGTCTTTGTTTGTTCTTGCATTCGTAAGTTCATTTTTGTTTTATATGTATTCACAAAAAGATATTCGCACCGATTGGCGAAAACGAATTGTACTTTTTCCATTATTTATGGCTGGCAGTATGGGACTTGCAGTAAATAATTCACGCGCTGTGTTTGAAGGATTGATGAATAGAAAAAGCGAGTTTGTACGTACACCTAAATTCAAACAAGAAACAGGTAAAGACACTTTTGTTGGAAATAAATATTTAAATAAAAAACTTGGTCTTTCAGTTTTTGTAGAAGCTGTACTTGCAGTTTATTGTTTTATCGGAGTTTTGTCCTCAATTTATTTTATGGAATTAGCTTCAATTCCATTCCAGGTTTTGTTTACGTTAGGTTTTTCATTTATAGCTTATACATCAATTAAACATGCTTACGCAACAAAGAAGGCTTAATGAGCAGTAATTCATTTGATGCATTTAATCAAAAAGTAAGTTTAATATACGAGTACAATAATAAATCACCATTATTTGCTCGTGTTGCAGAAAATGAAATTGAAAGAAACAATATTGATTCAGCTATAAAAATTTTAACAGAAGGATTGGTAAATCATCCTGATTTTTCTGTTGCATATTTTCTTCTCGGTAAAGCTCACACAATACAAGGTAACTACGGACAAGCATTAAAGAGCATCAAAAAGGGAAGCGAACTTATTCACTCACCAAAAACTTTTGATTATTACTTACGTGAAATTGATGCGATAAAAAAGCAAAGACAACTGTTTAATGTTTCTCGATGGGCAAATTCTGCAAACGAAAATTTAAATACTTTAAATTCTGCCGTAACAAATAAATCAGAAAATTCCAACTCAAAAGAAAGCATTGAAGAAACATTAAATAAACTTACTGCAGAGATTGAGGGAACTTCAAAAGTTATAAAAGAAGCAAAGAAAAAAATTGAAGATAATAGAATCAAAGAATACTCGAATAATGATTTTATTGTTTCAGAAACTCTTGCAAAAATTTATATAACTCAAGGTGAGTTTAAAGAAGCTATTTCCGTTTATAAAAAATTAAAAGTTAAAAATCCTGAAAAAGAAATTTACTTTGATTCTAAAATAGCTGAGTTAAAAGCAAAGCTAAGTGCTTAATATTTCTACTAAACCTGCATACTTTTTTATTACCTTTGTACTATGATTGATACAACTAAAAACCCGATTTTAACCAGAAAGTTCTATATTCGTCCTGTTCTAGTTGTGGCAAAGGACTTGCTTGGTAAGGTACTTATAAAGAAAGATGGGAATCGTGTTTTTGCAGCCAGAATTGTTGAAGTTGAAGCTTACGATGGAAATATCGATAAAGCATCACATTCTTTTAATGGTAAAACAAAACGTAATGAAGTGATGTTTAACGAAGGCGGATATTTTTATGTTTACTTTACATACGGCGCACATTTTTGCTGCAATGTTGTAACATGTAAAAAGAATCACGGTGCGGCAGTTTTAATTCGTGCTGTTGAGCCTTTACTCGGTATTAACAAAATGATTGAAAACAGGTTTGGCAGAAAATTAAAATCAGAAAAAGAATTTTATAATCTAACAAGCGGACCCGGAAAAGTTTGTAAAGCTTTTGGATTTGATAAATCACATTCTGGATTTGATTTAACAAATAGTAACATATTTATTGTTGATCAACTAAAGCTTAGTAAAAAGATGATTGGAGTTTCTAAGCGAATTGGAATTACAAAATCTGTTAGTTTGCCGTGGAGATTTTTTGAAATTGATAATCCACATTTATCTAGATGATTACAGAACCAAAAAACATATTGATTGTAAGAACTGATAGAATTGGTGATCTTGTTTTAACTTTACCTTTAGCTGGATTGATTAAAAAACAATATCCAAATTGCAAAGTAACTTTTTTGGTTCGCGAGTACACAAAAAATATTGTTAGTAATCATCCTTTTATTGATGATGTAATTGTTCTAAAAGAATCTGATGGTGGAGTAAGTTTATTTGATAATCTGAATATCATCAAATCTAAAAAGTTTGATACATGTATTATGGTTTATCCAACATTTGTTCTTTCTTTAATTATGTTTTTAAGTGGAATAAAAAACCGAATTGGCACTGGTTATCGCTGGTATTCTTTTCTGTTCAATCATAAAGTTTATGAACACAGAAAAAATGCTGAACGACACGAACTTGAATTCAATGTTAATCTTCTTGAAAAATTGAACATTAAGAATAATGTTGATGAGAGTAATGTAAGTTATGATTTAAAAGTAAATCAAAGTTCTTTAAGTAATGTAGATAAAATTCTTGCTGATGAAAAAATGGATTCATCAAAACAGATTATTATAGTTCATCCCGGCAGCGGCGGAAGTTCTGTTGATCTTCCTGTAAATAAGTTTGCTGAGCTGGTTAAAAAACTTGATGAAGATAATTATCAAATCATCTTAACAGGAAATAAAAACGAAGCTGAACTTTGCGAGAAAATAAAATCATCAAGCAAAGCAAAAAACTTTGCAGGCAAATTTAATCTTGATGAGTTGACTGCATTGATAAGTAAATCGGTTATGTTTATTTCAAACTCAACAGGACCAATACACATTGCAGCGGCACTTGAAAAGTTTACTGTTGGGTTTTATCCCAAAATTGTTTCTTGCTCAAAAGAGCGTTGGGCACCTTACACAAATAAAAAACTTGTGTACGAGCCAAACACAGATTGCAAAAATTGTACACGCGAGCAGTGCGAAAAATTGAATTGCATGGATTCAATAGATATAACTAAAGTGTACAACGATATTAAAAATGTTCTAAATAATCTTTAAGGAGATGTAAATGAAATCCTTTATTAAAATAAATTCTTTAATTGTTGTGTTGATGTTAATCGTAATTACATCAGCAAGTGCACAAAAGAAAGATGAATTCCGTAAAAACGAAAACAATGCATTCCGTGAAGGCGAAAAACTTACATTTGATGTTAAGTATGGATTTGTAACTGCGGGCATTGCAACTTTTGAAATTCCTAAGATCAAAAAAATATCCGGCAGAGATGCTTACCACGTAACATTTGAAGTAAACACAGTTTCTACTTTTGATCCGATCTTTAAAGTGCGTGATAGATACGAAACTTATATTGATGTTGAAGGAATGTTTCCGTGGAGATTTGAACAGCACATTCGTGAAGGAAGTTTCTCAAGAGATTTTTCTGCTTTCTTTGATCAGAGAAAAGGTAAAGCTAAAACAACCAAAGGCGAGTATGAAATTCCTAAATATGTAAACGATATTGTTTCTGCTTTCTTTTATGCAAGAACTTTAGATTACTCAAAATTAAAAGTTGGAGATAAAATTCCGTTAAAGAATTTTTATAAAGATAAAGTTTACGATCTTGATGTGGTTTATCACGGCAAAGAAACAATTGAAGTTGAAGCAGGAAAATTTGAATGTATAATGGTTGAACCTTTGGTGCAGGAAGGCGGATTGTTTAAAAGCGAAGGCAGCATAATGTTATGGATGACAAACGATGAAGCAAAAATGCCAGTGCGAGTAAAAACAAAAGTTGTTGTAGGCGCAATTGATGCAGATTTAACCAGCTACAAAGGCGTTTACGGCAAATTAACATCCAAGAAAAAATAAATATCCCGTAGCTCAGCTCTCCAGAGCTGAGATTTTGCAGTACAAGAATTAGCTGCCGTTTTAAAATTTGTTATAAAAAAGGCAGTAAACTCAGGACGGAGTCCTAAGTTACAAAGAAAGAAAAATGTAGCTCAGCTTTCCAGAGCTGAGCTTAACTTTGAATAATTGAACATCAATAAAAAATAAACGTTCATAAAAAAAATAATAACCCAATCGCAGGACTGGAGTCCTGCGCTACGAAAAACAAAAATGTTTTAACAAAATGCCCCAAGAAAAACATTTTCACAGAAGAAACCTTCCACACCTTTATTATAACGAAGGAATTTATTTTGTTACATATAGACTTTACGACAGTATACATCCAACCGAATTAGAAAAACTCCAAAAACCCCTTAATCCAGAAACTGATGAAGAAAAGAAAAAGTTTTTCAAAAAGTATGATGCACTTCTTGATCGGCCTTACAATAATGTTAAATATTTGTTAGTATCTGAGATAGCTGAAATTTGTAAAAACTCAATTCTGCATTTTGATGGAAACGATATTGAAGTAATATGCTTTGTAATTATGCCCAACCACATTCATCTTATATTTGAATTACTAAACAAATCTAAATTAGTTGGAGATATTTTAGGCTCAATAAAAAAATATTCTGCAAGAGAAGCAAATAAATACTTGGATAAAGAAGGCAAATTCTGGCAAGCAGAAAGTTTTGATAGATTAGTTAGAGATGAAAAAGAATTGTACAACATTATTAAATATGTTTTGTTAAATCCTGTTAACGCAGGATTGGTGGAAGATTACAAAGATTGGCCGCATACATATTGCCGAAAAGAATATTTGGTTTTGTAAGTTTGATTCATATAAATTGTCGTAGCTCAGCTCTCCAGAGCTGAGATTATATAATAACAAATCAAAATGTTATGTTTTATAGAGTTGTTTTAACAAAGCAACAAACTCAGGACGGAGTCCTGAGCTACGACAAAATTTGCCCAAACACAACAAATTACCCAATTAACAAAAAATTAATCTCTAAAAGGTGGATTCTTTACTTCTCTTTTTTTACTTTGGGGTGCGGGAATTTGGTTTTACAGCTATGCAAACAGAAAAGACCATCTTAAAGCTTACATAAGATTTTAAAAAACTATTTCACAATTTATTTTCGTGAGGGTTCGCTATGAAAAAACTTGGGTTACTGATAATGCTTTTGAGTGTTTTAAGTTATGCTCAACCATGGAATTACAATTTTGGTTCAAATGCCTCTTCTAGTTTTACTACCAGCAATACAGCTAGTACTTCGTTTCTACAAATTGCACCATCAGGTACATCAAGAGTTCGAGTTAGTAATGCACAAGGTGGTGGATTCTATTTGGATAATCCTGGTTTATCAGGATTTGGCTCTGATGCTGAATTACGAATAGTTGCACCCACAGGAGGATCTGTAAATAAGTTTTCAATTTATGATTATGCTGGTTCCCCACTTTTTACACTTAGATTTAATATTCGTTTTGGTGCTTCAGACGGGTCTTCGACTGGTGCAACTTCTGGGACTTGGTATTTATTTGCAGGTGATGGGGCAAATTATTCAGATAATGGTGGATTTGCAGGAGCGCAAGCATTCACCGGGTTAAGGTTTGTGTTTGGAGCAGGGGGGGCAATTACAACTAATGCTAGAGTTGTGAATGCTTGGACTGCAACAGGTATAACAGGAACCCCATTTAGTCAAGGAATTAACTATACTGTTGACATATATGGCAATAATGGTCTTGTAACTGAGTTTTATAATTATAGTGGTGTTCAAACTTTGGCAGTCAATACTTTGGATATTTGGGTGAATGGTGTATTGATTGCAAATGATTTGGGAAAAGCTCAACTACCTAACAACAATAATATAGATTCTTGGATGTTTTATAGTGAAAATAGTATTGGAAATGTTGCAAACATTTTCTTAGATGATTTGTACTATACGAATGAATTATCTGATGATCCGCTTCCAGTAGAACTAACATCCTTCTCCGCAACTACAATTGGTAAAGATGTTAAGTTAAGCTGGAACACTGCAACAGAAATTAACAATTATGGTTTTGAAGTTGAACGTTCTGTTGTAAAAGGCGAGTGGGATAAAATTGGTTTTGTAAATGGTAATGGAAACAGCAACTCACCAAAAGATTATTCTTTTGTTGATGATAAAGTTACTACTGGTAAATATTCATACAGACTAAAACAAATTGATAACGATGGACAGTTTGAATATTCAAAAACAATTGAAGTTGATATGAATGGTGTAAAGAAATTTGAGTTAACTCAAAATTATCCAAATCCATTTAACCCAACAACAACAATTAGTTATATACTTCCACAAGCAGGTTTGGTAAAGCTAACTCTTTATAACATACTTGGACAGGAAATTAGAACTCTTGTAAACGAAGTTAAAGAAGCAGGCACACACTCAATAAACTTTAATGCAAGCGATCTTAACAGTGGTGTTTATGTTTACAAAATTGAAAGCGGTTCATTTACCCAAACAAAGAAAATGACTTTGGTTAAATAATCTAAATTCTCAATACTCATTTCTAAATACTAAAAAGGCTCAGGTAACTGAGCCTTTTTTGTTAAACCGAAGTTCAGTTTTTGTTGTTTTCCTTCAATTACTTTTATGCTTTAAATTTTGGGTCAAAGTCTACCATCCATTCAATACCAAACTTGTCTCTAAACATTCCAAAGTATGAGCCCCAGGGACTATCGCCAATTGGTGCTTCAATATTTCCGCCTGCTGAAAGTCCGTTAAATAATTTGTCTGCTTCTTCACGACTTTCTGCTCTTATAAATATCTTTGACCTGTTTTCATTTTCATTTACACGCCCCATACTTTCAGGAACATCATTGGCCATTAACGTGTTTTTACCAATTGGCAAAACAATGTGCATTATCTTGTTTGCTTCTTTTTCAGGTATCGGAAACTCAGGGCTTGATATATCTTTAAAGCGTACTATTTGAGTGAACTCTCCACCAAACACTGATTTGTAAAAATTAAATGCTTCTTCGGCATTGCCATTAAAGTTAATGTGCGGATTGATAATTGCCATAATTTTTTTGCCTCCTGTATAATTTATTATTTAATAATATGCTCAATTTGGGTGCGTTACTATATCAATATCGCAAAAAAAAATATTGTATAGAAGTGTAAATGCGACAATGTTAGGGATTGAATACGACAAGTATTGGTGGCAGTAACTTTAATTAATTATTTATGTTTTTGATTGGATGCTATCAAGGGAACTTTACCAACAACTGCAATTAACAAAAAGATAAGTCCTGCTAAACCTGAAAATAATATAAATGGCGGCGGAATATCCTCAACACCTGATGCACCGATTTTTGTTAAGTACCACGCAAAACCAAAACCGCTTACTCCTAATATGAGTGAGATAATTCTTAAAAAAATTGGGACACGTTTCCAAATCA
>JADJHL010000012.1 GCA_016707585.1 Ignavibacteriales bacterium
AAAAATAATATCAGTATAAACGAACAAAGAAAAAGTTATTGAGATAATAAAACAGGATAATTTATTTATCGTCAAAACTAATCACGATCATTACACAAGTAAAGAATTATCCTTGCAATTGGAAGACGAGGTTTCACCAAGGAAGCTTGATGTGCCTGGTGAAGACAGAGAGAATATTTTTATAGATTAATAGAACCTGAAGTAATACGAAAAAATATTCTTGTTGTTGGTAAGCGGAGATTACTGCGGTTGAATCTGCAATGCTACTTGCAGATGAAAGAAACAGGATTACTCTTTCATACAGTGAAAATTTTCAAGACTTAAACCAAAAAATCTTGAAAGGATTAATGATTATATAAAACGTAAGAAAATAAAAACTTTATTTAACTCAAATGTAAAAGAGATATTATCGGATAGTGTGATTCTAACTTTTAATGATACGCCAGATGAACTTAAAATTAAAAATGATATGACTTACATTTTTGCCGGTGGAATTTACCAAACAAACTCTGCTTGAAGGGAATTGGAATTACGATTGCAAAATTTGGAGATGCGATTTTTTTTTTTTTTTTTTTTTTTTTTTTTTTTTTTTTTTTTTTTTTTTTTTTTTTAAAACATAGATAATTCTTGAAACATATCTTCATCATAGCACTTTTCTTTCCAGTTTTAAACAGATTTCGCCTGGTGATTTAATAAATGCTCGCTAATCTTGAAGGAATAAGTATTTGTACCAAGTATGAAATAGGTGATAAAGTTTTGAAAACTCTAATGCAGCAGTTGTGTAAGAAATTAAAACACTTATTAATGCTGGAAAGAGTTATCATTCAAGCTCTGATGTAAAAGAAAAGCATGCATCCTGCCATAATGAACATCACGGAAGAAATTTTAGAATAATAAATTTTAAAACTGATGGATTTGATCATAATAAAACTGGTTTGAACTAACCGGTGCTGTCACAAAAGATTGTAAAGATTTGTCATCAATCAAAGTATATTTCTGATAGTAAATACAAAAAGAAAAGTAAAGCATCTTGGTCTGGATCAAAAATGCGTTTCTGTCATGAAGATTTTCATCAAGGTACTTTAGGAAAAGAATGCAGCGGTTGTCATTCAACAGAAAAGTTTAAAACCGGCAACGAGTTTTGATCATAACAAAGCAGCTTTCAAATTAACTGGCGCTCACGAAAAAGTTGAATGTACAAAAATGTCATCCGAAATAGAAAGTAAGAAGAAGGGAATTTGAAAAGCTTAAGAGTTAAGTTTTGGAAATTGTTCTTCCTGTCATTCTGATGTTCACAAAAGGTGCTTTTGGTGCTGATTGTGAGTCGTGTCATTCAGCCCGTGGTTAATATTAGTAATCAAAAGGATTTGATCGTCAGCAAAACTAAGTTTCCATTGAAAATTAGCAGACATCAAAAAGTAAATGCAACGATTGTCATAAAGGCAGTTATAAGGATAAACCACTATTTGCCAAAATGCACTTGATTGTCCTTCAGATTATCACAAGGTGATTTTATCGTTGAAAACCTGGTTAAGAATGTAGTGTTTGTCATTCAGAACAAGGATTTACACCAGCAAAATTTACAATTGATGATCATAACCAAAACAGAATTTGGAATTGACGGAGTCATTTCCTTAGCCAGCTTGCAAGCAATGCCATTTAAGGATGAGCAATGGAAGTTTAGAAATATCCAAACTCGAGTGTCAGGATTGTCATAAGAATGTTCACGAGAATGAAATCACTGAGAAATATTTGCCAGGTAATAAATGCGAGTCCTTGTCATCAAACTCTAAATTGGAAAAAATTACGTTCGATCACTAGTCGCACGGAATTGTACTATTTGGTAAACACCAGTCTGTTGATTACTTAGCAAATGTCATTACCCTGAAGTAAACGGGGAAAAGTTTTTTAAATTCGAATCTTTAAATTTAGATTGCGAACAATGTCACAAGGATGCCCATTTTGGTCAATTCAGGAAAACAAAATTACTGATTGCTCAAGGTGTCACGGATTCAATAATTGGAAAGAGAAAATTTGATCACTCAAATGCAAAGTTTAAAAGTGGTGCACATAAGAAATTAGAATGTTCAAATGCAACAAAACTGTTACTGAAATGTAACGCCATTTATCTTGTATAAAATAAAAGATTATAAATGCTCAGATGGTCATTCCAAATAATTTTTTTACTGCTAAGAGTATAGATATATTTGCTCAATCCACCTCACGGGGATGATTTCGATCAAGTTGTTCACTTTGCCATGTTTCTGAAAACTGGAAAGTTGATCTTACAAAAGTTACGTTTGATCACTCCCCAAACTAAGTTTAGCCTGGCTTGGTCAACATCAAAATGTTGATTGCAAATCGTGTCATACTTCACTCGTTTTCTCTTCTGCAAAAACTGATTGCATTTCCTGCCATACTGATATTAATCGAGGAACTGTGGGATTTGAATGTGCTAACTGCCATACGCCAACAACATGGATTGTTAAGAACATAATTGGCGTTCATCAAACAAGTAGATTTCCCTTAGTTGGTGCATAAGCAAGCTGATTGCACACAATGTCATTCTGGTTACACAGAGTTAAGATTACGATGTTGAAAATATTGATTGTTATGCTTGTCATATTCAGGATTATAATTCAGCTCGGTCTCCAGATCATATTGCTGCCAAGTTTTCTACGGATTGCGAAGAGTGTCACAGCGTAAATTCTCTTACCTGGAACACATCAAATGTAAATCATAGTTTCTTTCCCGCTTACAGGTGGTTACTCCTTACCAAGTTGTTTTCTTGTCATCAACGAGATACTTTCTCCGGACTTTCAACCGAATGTTATTCGTGTCATCAACAAAATTATCAAGCTACAACAAATCCAAATCATATTACATCGGGAATTCCAACAACTTGCGAAGTATGTCATTCAATAAGTGGTTGGGTACCAGACCAGTTCAATCATAATTTAACTTCATTTCCATTAGTTGGTAAACACACAACTGCACAATGCACGAGATTGCCATACTAGCGGTTATACAGGAACGCCTTCGGAATGTTTTACATGTCATCAGCAGAATTATCAATCAACAACAAATCCAAGTCATATTACTGCTGGCATTCCTACTACTTGCGAGGTTTGTCATACAAGTAACGGATGGACACCTGCTCAGTTTAATCATAGTATAACTGAATTTCCTTTAACAGGAAAACATATAACAGTAGATTGTTCTGATTGTCAATTAACCGGTTACACTAATACACCACAAGATTGTTATTCAGTCATCAACAAGATTATCAATCAGTTAACGATCCAAATCTCATATTTGCATCTCAATTTCCTACAGATTGTTTGTTATGTCATACAACTTCTGGTTGGGAAGGTGCAACTTTTGATCATAACCAGAGTGGATTTCCTTTAACAGTGCACACTCCCAACTGTAGCTTGTGCAACACCATACAAGTGGATATACGGGAACCCCGGCTGAATGTAATTCATGTCACCAATCAAGATTATCAGGCTACTACAAATCCCTAATCATATAACTGCTGGTATTCCAAACACTTGCGAAGTTTGTGATTCTACTACTGCTTGGTCTCCTGCACAGTTTAATCTTAATACAACACAGTTTCCATTAACAGGCAATCACGTTACATTGCTTGTACAACTTGTCATACAAATGGATATACAGGAACATCATCAGAATGTTATTCCTGTCATCAACAGGATTTTCAATCTACAACGGATCAAAATCACGTTGTTGAAGGTATCCACAAGAATGTACTGTTTGCCACAATACAACAAATTGGGGAAGACGCAACCTTTGATCATAATTTATCACAGTTTCGCTTAACCGGCGCTCATGTTTCTGTGGCTTGTGCAACTTGTCATGACAAAATGGATATACTGGTACACCAACAGATTGTTTTGCGTGTCATCAAACTGATTATAACAAAACTAGCAAATCCCAATCATCAGGCAGCAGGATTTCCAACAACATGGGAACCAGTCATTGAACTACGGCTAGGAGACAGCAACGCTTGATAGTGATATTCAATACTTTCCAATCTACTCTGGTGAACATCAGGGCGAATGGAATTTATGCGCTGATTGTCATACAGTTCCAAATAATTTTCTGTATTCTCTTGTATCGATTGTCATAGAACATAATCAAAATGATATGGATAATGAACATCAAGGTGTTCAAGGATACAACTACAATAGCGCGGATTGTTTTGCTTGCCATCCTCAAGGTAGAAAAGAAGGAGCTTTCAATCATGCTACTTCAAATTTTGTTTTAGTTGGAGAGCATCTTACTGCAGATTGTATTCAATGTCATCAAAGTGGTTATAGTAATACACCAACTATATGTTCTGATTGTCATATCACAAATTATAATTCTGCAGTAAATCCTAATCATCAGGCTCTTGGATTAAGTACTGATTGTTCAACTTGCCATACACCAAGTTCGGATTGGCAGCCAGCTACATTCCCACAACATAATCAGGTTTATCAATTATTAGGAAGACATGCAGAAATTGCAAATAATTGTGCAAGAGTTGTCACAATGGTAATTATACAACAACACCTGATCAATGTGTTGGATGTCATCAAAGTGATTTTAATTCAGCAATCAATCCAAATCATACGGCAGCGGGTATTCCTACAACTTGTGAACAATGCCACACATCTACTAATTGGACACCATCTACATTCGATCATGCCACAACCGGTTTTACACTTTTAGGATCGCATCAATCGATACAATGTTCATCTTGCCATGAAGGAACAACTTCTGGATTGAATAACTTATGTATAACTTGTCATCAACCAGATTATAATGCAGCTCCAAATCATACAGCACAATCATATCCCACAAACTGTGAATTGTGCCATAACTCGGTTTTGTGGAATCAAACTAATTTTGATCATCAGAATACTAATTTTCCATTAACAGGTTCGCACACAACGGTAACTTGCCAGCAATGTCATTCAAGTGGATATACAGGAACATCAACGGAGTGTTTTTCTTGTCATCAAACAGCTTTTAATAATGCTGTAAATCCAAATCATACTGCGGCTGGAATTCCAACAACTTGCGAGAGTTGTCACAACTCAAGTTTAGCAACAACTTGTGAAAATTGTCATACAACTAATCCTGGCTGGGCTCCTGCAACATTTCGGTTCACAACAATTTCTATCAATTGTTAGGTGCACTTTACAAGTAAATAACTGTACTGATTGTCATCAAGAAATTATAATACTACACCAAATACTTGTATGGGCTGTCATTCAACAATTTTAATGGAACAACAGATCCACCGCACCAAACATTGAATTTTTCCTGAAGACTGTTTAACACGCCATACGATGAATGGCTGGACGCCAGCATCATTCAATCACAGTTTCTTTCAACAGGAAATCACCATAATAATGTTGATTGCAACGAATGTCATTCAGAAACAAATTATCAACCTCAATGTTTTAAGCTGTCATATGGAAGATTTTCTTGATGAACATAGTTTAGGTGATAGAACAGATTGTTGGAATTGTCATGTTACCAATGATTGGGATAATAAGTTAATTAGTCCAAGTATTAAAGTTGAAAGTGGACTGATGAAAAAGAACTATATATTACATAAGCATTTTGATCCTATATAGTGTTTCTATATTTGCACAAACAAGCTGGAAAAGAAGGCAAGATTGGATATATTTCTTCGCAATTGGTTTATGTAAGTTTTAATAATACTGATGGCTTAAGTGAACTAGATACTTTCTTTATCAAAAGTAAAAACAAAAATATTCCAGCACTAAGAACGAAATACCTTTCATCATCATCAGCAGCTTGCGAAAGAATAATAAATGAAGAGTTTAAATCTGATATGATTGTTTATGCACTGGATAAAACTGAAAATCAAGTTGTTATAACTCCTGTTTGATATACCTGTTGAACAAAATGAAATAAAACCTGTTGAGAAAATGGAAGAAATTAATGCTAAATCAGAAAAAAATGTTGAATCAAAAGTTTCTGGCAGATATTCAATTCAATCGTATTCAAATTTTAATAATATTTATGATCGAGGAGATTATCGGCGCTGGAGACATTCATTTAGATTTGGTGCGCAAAACATTGTTGGTTCAGCTTTATCTTTTTCTACTTATGCAATATTTGCTTACAGGGCTGACGATTGGAAAACAGTTTCGTCTAATCTTGGCAAAGTCACTTAAATTATATGATTTAAACTTAAATTACCAATTTAATGAATCCACACAGTTTTGGTTTGGAAGATACTTAAACAGAAAAATATCAAATATTAGCATTGTAGATGGATTGCAATTTGAGAAAGCATTTTCATTTCTCACAGCCGGAGTTGTAATCGGTTCCCGACCAAACTTTACAGATTTTGGATTAAACACTAAATTATTTGAGTATGGAATTTACTTGAATAGAGTTGATACTTTGGGTAATGGAATTATGGAAAATACTTTTTCACTATTTCAGCAAACAAATAATCTTATAACAGATAGAAGATTTGCTTATTTACAGCACACTAATAATATCATTTCAAATATTTATTTATTTGCTTCTACTGAAGTTGATCTTTATAAAAGAGCTGGGGTTGAAAAAGATGATTTTAGTTTAACTTCACTTTATCTTTCTGCAAGATATGCTCCAGTTCGAGAATTTTCTCTAAACCTTTCTTATGATGCACGTAAAAATGTTTATTACTACGAAACATTTAAATCTTTATCAGATAGTGTTTTAGAAAATGAAACACGACAGGGATTTAGAGTAAGATCAGTAATAAGACCTTTCAGCAATTTAAGTATTGGATTACAATATGGTTATCGACATAGTAAATCAGATGTTAAACCAAGTGAAAATTATGGCGGAAATATTTCTTATTCTATGATTCCGATAATTCAATCATCATTTGGAGTTAATTTTAATAGACTGCATAATTAATTATGTTGAGGTTATGTTTACTCATTAACATTAATTAAGTCACTCTCCGAAATTCGTTCAGATCTATCAATAAAGTTTTAAGAAAAACTGATTACTACTTTTCCTCAGGCACTTCAAAGTTTGATGAAAAAGCTTTAGTACTCGATTTTTCAACAATGCCGTTTAACCCGCTCCTTTCATTTTTCTGTAAGTTATGAAGGAGCTTTTGAATCAACCGAACTTATAGCAGAATTCTATTGCGATCTTACTACGAGATTTTAAAATCTCTGCATAAAAACTTCCTTTCCAAATAAACTAATTATATCTATTTTGTCTCAAACAAGAGATAAAGAAAATGTTCAGTATCGTTGGTTCAATACATATGCACTCAACTTTTCAGATGGAACGGGAGAAAGTACCGGATATTGCAAAGTTTGCTGATGAAGTCAGTTTAGATTTTATAATGCTTACAGATCATAATACTTTTAGGCAGCATGAAGGTTTTGAAAAGTGGTTTGGCAAAACGCTCCATTTAAGTAAGCTGTGAGATAAATGATAAAGAAAATAAAAATCATTATTTGGCTTTTGGTATTGATAAAGCATTTTCAGCAAGAACTCCTGCAAAAAAATATGTTTCGAAGTAAAGGAACTTAGCGGTATCGGATTTTTAGCTCATCCACACGAAAAACGACAACACAAGAACATAAAACATCCTAGGTTGAATGGGATACTGAAGATTTTACAGGGTGAAATCTAAGTCATATGTCTGAATAGGTTGTGAAGTCTAACTGAAGGAAATAAATACCAAATCTATTTTTGCATCCATTAAGAACAATTATCACTCCACCAAAAAACATTAAAAGTCTGGGATGAATTAGTTTTAAGAGAAAAGTTATTGGCATTGGTGGAATTGTGCACACGCACATAAATATAATCTTGTTGGATTTTAGAAGTTGAAATTTTTTTCCATACAAAGTTTTATTCAAATCAATTCGAACTCGTTTTACTTGATAAGGAAATAAAAAAATAGCACAAAATGATGTTGAAACTGCAAAGTGGACAATTTATAATGCGCTAAAAGATGGAAGATGTTTTGTTGCAAATGATTATGTAGCCGAATCTAAAGGATTTAGATTTTTGCGGATCACAACAATAAAAAAGTATCAAATAGGTGATACTGTTCCAGATCATAAAAATATTAAATTAAATGTTTTACTTCCTGGACAGAAATCAGAGATAAAACTTATTGGAAACGGAAAAGTCTTAGAGACTTCAAATGGAATTGATGCCGAGTTTATTGTAAATAAAAAAGGTGTTTACCGTGTTGAAGTTTTTAATGAAGATCGTGCCTGGATTTATTCAAATCATATTAGAGTAGAAGTTTAGACCAATTCTGTTCCGTAAGCTATTGCAAATCAAAAATCCTTTCAACTAATTTATCTTACTCGAGGATCGAAAGTAAGTCACTACAAATAATTATTACAAATTTTCTAAATATCACTACACACAGTTGTGAATTTTATTAAATCCAACAATTGAATCCTTTTTTTCTCCTGAATCACACCTTCACAAAAATTAGCTATTTAGAAATTTATATGACGACTACACAACCCAAAGTTATAGTATTTTCAACTCCTACTTGTAGTTTCTGCGTACAAGCTAAAAGATATTTAAAAAAGAATAGTCCGTTTTACTGATATCGATGTATCACGGGAATCAATCAGCTGCAAGAGATATGTTACGCAGAACAGGACAGATGGGTGTTCCTGTAATTCTTATTAACAACTTACCGCAATGATAGGTTTTGATAGAAATAAAATTAATTAATTGTTAAACATAAAAAATTAGCGAGATAAGAATGAAAATTAAACCTTTAGATGACCGCATCTTACTTGGAACCAATGCCTGCTGAAGAAAAACTTCTTCAGGATTAATAATTCCCTGATTCAGCAAAGAAAAACCGCGTGTTGGTACTGTAAGAGTAGTTTGGAACAGATGAAGATTTAAGAGAAAAAATTAAGGAAGGTAAAAAAGTTTTATTCTTAAATACGGCGGAGATGAAGTTGAAATGAACGGTAAAGAATACAGAATATTACAACGTTCAGATATTCTTGCTATTGGTGAAGACTAATTAATAAATATTAAAAACTAAAAAGGAAAAAAATGTTAAGAACAAATTTAACTCACGTACTTACTCAAGAAGCTGATCACTCTGAATTATTAAAGAATAATGAAAACGTATGATTTGTTGCGGTAGAATGGGGCCCATGTGCATACCTGTTTACGAAGTTATGGAAATTGAAGGCAAATAAAATGTAAAATTCGCTGATATGGGATTTAATCTATACCTGATGCAAGATTAATCAGAAATTTTATCAGAATGTAGAGGATTTCCGGGGAATACCCTTTGTAATATATTACCAAAAATGGTAAAGTTTGCAAAAGCAACAGGCAGCATTCAATTAAGATCCCGGGTAACTGCAATTCTTGATGAACAATTTGGAAAGTAACTTAGTCGCTCTCAAAAGCAACTCTGTTACTTTTTATCCTTTACAACTTTATAAGTTGTAATATTGATTAAATAATTAGCCTCATTCAAATGGATGGGGCTAATACCTCTGCTAACTTTGATGTGATGGAGTTTCTAATTAAGCAAAAATAATTATTTCAACTTTTAATTGAATGAAGGTGCGATTGGTGGACAAATGGTGCTTACTCACGAGATTGCAAACTATCCTGGCGTAGAAAATATTAGCGGATATGAACTTGCGCGAACGATGAAATCTCAAGCTCAAAAATTTGGATGTGTAATCAAATCTAATATTAAGATTGCATCATTAGAATTAAATGATGATTTAAAAAAATTACTGTTAATGATAAAGATGTTTTATACTTCAAATGCTGTAATCATTTCAACCGGTGGAAAATCCAGAATGATCGGTGCATTGAGTGAAAATGAATTTAAGGTAAGGGTATTTCATACTGTGCAACTTGTGATGGTGATTTTTTCAGGATAAAGAAATTATTGTTGTTGGTGGCGGAAACTCAGCTTTGGAAGAGGCTGTATCTCTAACAAAATATGCATCAAGGTAACGATTATTCACCAGTTTGATCATTTTCAAGCATTAGAACATTATATTGATGAAGCAAAGAAGAATGAAAAGATAAACTTTATTATGGAATCCAAAATGGTTGAGTTTTTTGGTGATGAAAAACTTGAATCAGTAAAGTACAGCATCAATCAACAAGTGAAATTACTGAAATGAAAATTGATGGTGTTTTTATTTTTATTGGTTATGTTCCAAACACAGAATCGCTTGAAGGTTTGATTGAACTGAACAAATGGAAAGAAATTGTTGTTGATAAAGATATGAGAACAAATGTGATAGGAGTTTTTGCTGCTGGTGATTCGATACAGAAAAGATACAGACAGGTAACTACTGCAGTTGCTGATGGAACTATTGCTGCACTAAGTGCCGCTGATTATATAAATAATCTTAAAAAAGTTGAAGCTGAATAACTGAATTAATTTTAACAAAATGCAAAATAAAAATCATTGGTACGACGGCTGGTTTTATGATAAGTTAATTGCTCCAAACCAGGATAGAATGTTTGGTGAAATTAAAAATCTAATCGAACCAAATTCTAGTGTTATAGATGTAGGCTGTGGTACTGGAAGATTTTCTTTTTCCATAGCTGATAAAGTAAGCAAAGTTGTTGGAGTTGATTTATCAAGCAAGAATATAACTACTTCAAATCAAACACTTCAAAAAAATCCAAACAATAAAATTTCATTTCTTCACACAAAACTTTCAAATCTTATTTCACAAAATCATCATTTCGATTATGGTGTTATGACTTATGTAATTCACGAAGTAAATCCAGAAGACAGAATTACATTACTTATTGAGGTGGCACAAATTGCTGATAAAATTATTATTGGTGATTATCTGGTCCCAACTAATAAAGGTTTTTGGGGAATGCTAAATCAAGTTGTAGAATTTGCAGCCGGGAATGAGCATTATACAAACTTCAAAGACTTTGTAAAGAATGATGGACTAACAGGTTTAACTAAAGCAGCAAAACTAAAAGTAGTTAAAGAAGTTCATAATAAACCTGTAACAAGTCAGGTTATGATCTTAGAAAAGTAAAGAAATTCTATCATTTAGAAATTTCTAATTATCAACTGTGTTAATTGTTTAAGTAATCTGTTCGAGTAATAAATATTTTATTTTACTTTTTCATATTTAACAATCTTAACCTCGTATATTGAATCTTGTATGATTCACCTTCATCATACTGCACGAAAACTATTTTAATAAATTTCAGTCTTTGCGATATGAATGACAAACTAAAAAATTTTCCTATAACTGTATTTGCAATTGTAATGGGTCTAGCAGGATTTACAATTGCATTAAATAAATTTTATCATTTAGATTGGCTGCCAAAAATATTTTATGAAATAATGTTGTTTGTAGTTTTAACTTTGTTTTTACTTTTTCTTGTTGTGTATCTTATCAGATTGTTTTACTATCCTGAGGAAGTATCAAATGATTTTAAACATCGTATAAGAATAAATTTCTTTTCCACAATATCAATCTCTTTGCTTTTACTTGCAGTTGCATTTTATACATACTATCCGTTGCTTGCAATTATACTTTGGTGGATGGGACTAATCTTACATACTTATTTTACTTTTAAAACAATTACATTCTGGATACAACATAATTTTGAAATGAAACATTTCAATCCTGCATGGTTTATCCCTGTTGTTGGAAATATATTATTCCTGTTGTAGGAGTAGATCTTTTACCAACAATTATTTCTTTCTTTTACTTTTCTGTAGGATTTATTTTTGGATAATACTTTTACAATATTTATTTATAGAGCTGTTTTTCACGATCAACTAGCACAGAAGTTTATACCAACATTTTTATTCTGTTAGCTCCGCCAGCAGTTGGATTTATATCATATGTGCGTATTGCTGCAAGCTGGGATGCATTCTCAGTTTTTCTGCTGCTGGTATCCTACGCGATAGCAGTGTTGCTTTATTTTATATAAAAGTTTTACACAGCTAAAATTCTTTTTATCGTGGTGGGCTTTTACATTTCCTTTAACTGCTTTAACAATCGCATCTGTTGTGGCATTCCAGGTAACAACTCAAGTATTCTATCAATATTTATCGTGGTTGTTTCTGGTCGTTTCAATAATAGCAATCAGTATCGTTTCATATCAAACATTTAGACATGCCCTCAAAGGCGGAATGTGGGTGCAGAAAGAATAAGATTACAAAATCATACAAATAATTATCATAAAGAAATTAAAATGAAAACTAAATTAATTGTAATTGTATCTGTAATAATTGGGATAATAATCGGCGTATTGTTTTCTGGAATAGCATTAAGCTTATCAGCAGGCAATATGATGCTTAAGAGAAATTAAAGTCCATACGATTTTGAAAAACTATCTCAATTCTTAGCGAAAGAATAAATTCTCAACCCGGCTGGCACGTCGTTAAGGTTATTGATCAGAATGAAGCTGTAACGATGCATGGTGGTAAACCGATTGGTAAATTTAATATTGTACAATACTGTAATGGAAAATCTTCATCGCAAATGTTAAAATCTGATGATAGAAAAAAAATTGGTGCTATGATGCCAAAAGCTTTTGCAGTTTATGAAAAATCTGATGGTCAGGTTTATCTTGCAACATCAAATGGGATGGTGATGGGAAAACTATTTGGCGGTGAAACAGAAGAGTTGATAGAAGATGTTTCTGTTGATGTTGAAAAAATGCTTCGTTTTATGAACTTTAAGTTTTCAATATTTTAGCCTCCGTTATCATAAAAAAGATGACATCTTTAATGTAAGATGTCATCTTTTATATTATCAATATCTAATTAAACTTAAAACTTCACAAACTCAACCCTTCGGTTGTTTGCTTTTCCCTCAAGTATTGTTATCAGATAGAGGTTTGGATTCTCCGAATCCTTTTGCTTTTAATCTTTTAGAATCAATTCCCATACTAACGAGCTGATTAAGAACAGTAATTGCACGTGACTCTGATAACTTCATATTAGAATCATCACTACCATCATTATCAGTATGTCCTCCAATAGAAAATTTAGTTCTGGATATTGAGTCATTAAATTATAAATATCGTTTATCACTCCCATTGATTCTGGTTTGAGAGTAGTTTTATTAACATCAAACTTAATTCCAGTTGTAATAATTTTTCCATCAGTAATTAATTTATCATAAAGTGGAACTGCACCTTTTTGCAATGCGAATATTCTTGATATATCCTTTTGTCTTACCACTTGGAGTGTGAAATCCAATTGTTATACCTGTAGGATTATAATCTAAATTTGGAATATTAAGTAAACGAGTTTCATCAATATAAGTTTTTAGTGCACATTTATTAAAATATAATCGGAAAATAGATTGTGTAACTAGAATGAATATCTTCAAAATATGCGTCCAATTCAAAGTAAATTCTTCCGGTAAATAATCTTCGTTATTATTTTTTAACAACGGAACTATTCCACCTCCACCATTGGTATTACACTTAATAAAATAAATTACTTTGCTTCCATCAAAAGTTGCATTTTCAATTGTTCCTTTTGTTAAATCCCATTTTGAAGGAAATTCACCATCCTGTTCACTAGTTAAATCACCTTCAAAGATAACTTCATCTCCAGGAACAAATCAAATTTTGAATAAACTTTAAGATTATCCTGATTTAATTGAGCATTTTGTGCAAGGTATATCCGGGAAAAAAATTGAAGTGAAATAGAAACGCACAAGAGTGCAATTGTAAGATAGAAAACACGTTTCATTGTTAGTCCTTATGATTGAGTTTGTTCATTCGATTTGTTATCGCATTCCCCTAAAATGAGATATGAATTTATTTATGACTGTTAAATTTAATTGTGATTACAATTAAAAAAAAAGTTTTCTTGTTAAAGAATAGCAACAATAGAGAGTAAGGAAAATAATATTTAGCCATTAAAACTCGCTTCCTTACAATTATATAACCGGAATTGAAATTGTAAAGACTGTTTTAGTTTCATTGTTAGAAACAAAATTAACTTTACCTTTCAAGTACTGTTCAACTAAAAGCTTAACACTGTAGGTTCCAATACCTCTTCCGGAATTTGCTTTTGTACTAAAAGAGCGTTGAAAAATCTGTAACTGGATTTCTTCAGGCATTACTTTATCATTAAAGATAGAAATGTAATTATAAGTTGCATCCTTTTGTGAAAATACTCTTACTTTCCCGCCTGCATCAGTTGCTTCTAAGGCATTTTTTATAAGGTTGCCAACACAACGGATTAAAAGAACACCATCAGTTTTAATTTCAAAATCATTACTTAATAAATCGCAGGAATAATAAAGGATTAATACCAGTGCTGAAATAATTATTAGAATTGCCAGACCAAATACTAAATAACTGCTAAGTTGTTCTATTAAGTAGTAATACTTTTCTTTGTTTTTGTCTCTTGTGGTTACAATCCAACCTGTGTTAGGGTTGTTTATTGCATACACAAACTGCTCGTTAGTTTTTGAATCCTTAAAACTTAAAAATCCCTCATTGTTTTTGATCAAAACAAAATCACTATAGCTTAATATAGTTTCAAATTCCTCTTCATCTTTAAGATTAAGATTTTTATAAAATAATTTCCTTAAAGAAGTTAAATTCATACCTTCAACAAAATAAATATCTATGTCAGAATTTGATTTTGTTAGAATATTATTTGGATGGCTGCCAAAAACTTTGTCGATATTAATTTCTACATAAGCAGTTCCGATTTTAATACCATCAGTTTTAATCGGTGCTTTAACTACAAGTCTGATTTCATTTTGTCAGACACTATAAAATAATAGGAATCTATTTGAACAATGCCATTTATTATATTTAAACCAGAGTTAATTATGTTACTGTTTTCTCCAAGTTTTACTCCTGCTGAATAAATAGTTTTGCTATCAATATCTACGATATCGATATTTCCAAAATCATTTTCTGCAAGATAACTTCTTAATTGAGTTTCTATATTTCCTTTAAGTGTTGAGTATTCGGGATTGTTATCGCTTAAGTTTATGAAGTGAGTAATTGATGAGTCTTTAACGATAGTGTTTAATTTGTTTAACCAGTTTCTGTACCACTCATTAATTTTATGATTTTGCGTTTGAGCAATTAACCTGATTGATGATTGATAATTAGTATCAAGTGAATTTCTTAACTGGTTATAATATAGATAACCGCTTACCAATAAAATTATAATTACAAGCACCAAGCCAACTATATATTTTACTGGTAATGATAGCTTCTTAACCCTTATTTGCTTTTGTCCCTTTTCCAAATTGGTAATTCATTAAAGTTTATCAATCTTGTATTTTGCTAAACCTATTTACAAATGGTTAAAACAAAAGAAGTAAAGTTAATGTGGATTTGTGTGTAGTGGTTTTTAGGACAGGAAGTTGATTATTTAAGATGAAAGATGACATCTTTAGGCCAAGATATCATCTTTCCCAAAATAATTATTTTATTAAAATCATTTTTTAATTGAAGTATCAAATGCTTCAAGTTTATAAAAATAAACTCCTGAAGCTAAACTGGTTGCATCAAAATCTACTTCATACAATCCTTTTCTTGATCTTCATCAACTAAAACTTTTACTTCTCTTCCAAGTATATCAAAAACTGTTAATTTTACTTTATGATAAGACAGAAGCTCGTATGCAATTTTTGTTGTTGGATTAAAAGGGTTCGGGAAGTTGTTATATAAAACATCCGCATTAACTGGCATATAAAAATACTCTTTGTTAAATACAAGTTTATTTACTTTAACTTCAGTTGTGTAAACATCAAGTCCAGTTTGAAGATTACTAATTTCACTAGACATTAAAACTTTGTCCTCAAATAAATCAATTCCATATTTAAAACCGGACTGATAGAAATATTGATTATCAGTGTTTGAAAGTAAATAAAAATTATTATCTCTTTTTGCATCATTTATATATACACCAATAAAATCATCATAGTAATTATATGTAACAAATGATTTCTTATTCTCAAATTTTATGATATTAAAAAAGAAAAGAATCATAACTGTAATATGGTAAACTGCTTTTAAAGTAAATCAAGCTATCGTTCTGATTTTGAAATCTTCTTGTAATATTTATGTTTCCATTTATGCTGTTATAAATCAAAATAAAATCTTTTCCATCATTTTTTGAAATCAGTTTTGGATTGTATGTTTGAGTTAAATCAATGCTAAAAGTGTTCTCAGTTAGTTCTGCGTACCTGTTGTAAAATTCACCATAAATAGTATTATCATATAAATAAGTATTCATATCATAGTTACTCCAGGCTATAAAAATATTAAATGCGGTATCTACTGAAACACTAATTGGATTAAACATAAGGTTATTCTGTGAGTGTTTTAATGACTTGGGGCCTTTTCTTAAAGCATATGACTTACTAAAAATTGAATATGATACATCATTTGGGTTGTACCAACATATTAGTGCTTCATCGATTGAATTAATTCGTAAACTTAACTTATTATCCTGAGAATAGGATAAACTATTAACTATCACGTTGTTCAGAATTCGTTTACCCTCTTTACTGATTTGCTGTAAAAACACAGTGCCATATGAGTAATTATTGTAGCCGCAAAAACCTATTAAAAATGTTCCATCAATAAATGAATCAATAATAATATTATCAAAAGTGGAAAAGTTATAGATTGAATCTGTTACTTTTAAATTTACATTAATTGATTTAAATTTTATCATAAACTTGGGCATAAAGTTCTTCTTTCCCATTTCTATTATCTTGCCAGACAAATATTGCCTCTCCATTGGAATTAAATTTAATAGTAGATTTTTTTTGGGTTGCATTACTAATATCATTATTAATTCTTGTTAAACCTTTTTATTTACTAAATCTGAAGAAATCTTGCAATAGCCAACATTCTTATCATAAGAAACATCATAATCCTGTGCAATAATAAAACTGCTATCAAATACATCGGAAAAATCCTGAGTTAGTTTTTGGAGTGGATAATTGGAATTGTAGTTAATTCTTGTTGGATAGGTTAACAAAACACCGGTTGAAGAAATTTTTTGAGTGTACCCGGAATTATCCATAACATAGCCAATATAAAAATTACCCTGATGGTCTGTACATATTGACGTGAGAGAAATACTATAAGCAATGAGAAGTAGATTGAAGAACTTCAGTGGTAAAAGCTCCAAAAGAATTAAACAATCTATAATTGAATGAATTAGGTTGAGAAGAACCTAACCCTTCCCACGCAACTAAAAAATTTCATTTCCAACAAAAGAGATTTGTGGACTTTTGATATCTAAAAAACCAGGATTGGCACTAACTATTTTGCGGTTACCTGAAAGTTGGCCATCAGGATTAATTTTTTGAAGATATATATAAGATGAATCATTTAAGTATGAAAACCACGAAACAAAAAAGAATCCATTGCCATCTACAGAGACTGCATTTATTTTTGATAAGTAATTATAATGACTGTTACTTCCATTAAGAGTGCGAAGATTATCCCACGCTGCTCCTCCTGATGAATAAACAAATTGTGATTTTATTAAATTGTAATTATTTGACGTTCTCTGATTCCAAACAGCGACAAATGAATTATCAGAATTAAGTGCTATAGATAGATTTGAAATTTCATCATAGATAGACTCATTCAAATAGCTTAATGAACCAATTTTTTCGGCATAACTGTTAAACTTTTGTGCAACTACAAGGCCATTACTTTGTGCCCAGGCAATTATGAATATTCCATTTTGATTTGCAGATATGGTTGGAGAAGTGTTCGCTAATTGTTCGTATGAATAAATTTTTGTGTTGTCACTAATCTTATTACCAAACTTATCAAAAAATTGATAATAAATTTCCCTTGTTCCACTACGATAATCTTCCCAACAAAAAGCGTAAGTGCCAGTTCCGCTCATAGCAACTTGAACATTAGATTGGTAAGCTCCAAACTCACCATCTAATGAGTTAACCAAGAGGTTTTCTTTAATTACAGAAGCATTAATTGTATCTTTTGACAAAGGTAAAATTGTAAATAAATTGGTTTGCTGTGCTGGTAGAAATTCAGATAGTAATAGAAATACTATCACAAACCAAAATAATGAGACTAAATATTTAATACGCATTTTTGCCCCGATCTATAAATATATTCTTAAAAATAAAAATTTAAACCAAGCCCAATCCGGGTAACAAAATCCGTTGTAGAAAATTTTTCTGTTGACGAACGATTTTCATATTGATCAATATATCTTGATTCATAATTTGCAGATGACGATGTATATAAAACTCTGATATTTGATATTAAAGAAAGTGATTCGTTAAAAAAGTATTCAGCACCAAATCCAAAATTAAAGTGCCAGGGAGAATTTAAATCTTCTAAAGCTTCTTCATAATTGTTTTCATCGATTACACCCGGATTTGTCTGCGGCGGATATAATGGTTCTGATGTGTAAGTAGCAAATGCAAGTTGTTTACCAAATCCTACTGCGGTATAAATACTTACCTTATTCGAGATAAAATTATTGAAATAATATTTTAGCCCTAAACTAAAGTCTAATTTTTTTAACCCTCGCACTATTTTATTGCCACTATCATATTGCGATCCAGATGTATATCTTACGTGGTTCTCATATACTTGATCAGTAATTGATGCTGAATACCCTGTCTCAAAAGTAATTCTTAATTCGGGTTCTAAAGCATAAGATAATTGTGCTTCTAAATTAGTCTGATTGGTTGAAAAACTATAAACATCACTTGAATAATATGGATACGAATTATTTTCTATAATTGTATAAGTGTTTCCTGAATAATATGGGACATACAAAACACCGAATGACCATTTATTATAGATTTTATTTTTTACAAAAGGTTTTACTTCAATTACTTCCTTCACAATCTCTTGTTCAGGTTGTATAGATTGCTGTGTTAAATTAATTCTTTTTAATTCATCAGCCAATTCTTGCTCTTTATTTATTTTTGCCAATCGTTTCTCTAAAAATATATTCACTTCTTCTTGATCTATATTAAATCCGGTTGTTGGCGAATAAACATTTCCATAGCTTTCTATATATACTTTGCTTAAAGCCGGCAGAACAACAGATTCTGTTAACCTATTTGCGTAACTAAAATAAACTCTTGATTCATCTATATTAGTTATTAAACAAGAAGCAGTTCTTCCATCAACAAGTATAACTGAATCTGGTAATTGAGTTTGAGCAAATGTTAGAAATGATAACAAAGAGAACAATAGAGTTTTCATAAGAACCCCTATAAATAATTATTGATTGTTAATATTAGTGTTAAGATAAAAAATGGGAATTATAAATTCTTTTTTTTGCAGGCCTATTAGCATATACTCACCCTGATGCTATTTAATACTATTAATTTTATTTTTTAATACATCAATAAAAGTACCAATACAAATATCAGGATTATTTAGTAATAATCAAGGTAAGAAAATTATACTGTAGTTTTTAGAATTGCTGTTGTCGGGTTAAAGCTACACATGTGCTATGTGTGAAATTGAATTGTAACTGTTTACAATATCGTAATTTCAATTACCCAATTACTCAATCACAATATTATATTTATCTAATAAACCAGAAACATTTTGAGCTGAAAATTTAGCTTTTGCAATTTTATTTTTATCTGGATCAATTGAGTAGTTGAATGAGGTGCGGAAATCACATTTCGATAAATTAGTATTTTCAAAAAGTGTTTTGCTCAAATCACACTCAGAAAATATTGAATTTGTTAAATCAGCATTACCAAAATCAGTTTCCCTCATTTCACATTTGTTAAACTCGGTTTTATGTAACTTCATTCCAAAAAACGAAGACATATTTAATCTGCATCCATTAAACCCAATCGAAAATAGTAATTGATTGCAAGTGCTAAATTGTAACCCCGTTAAGTTGCAATTATTAAAAATAACATCTCTAAAAACTGTTGCTGAAATGTTGGCATTAGTTAACTCACAATTAATAAACTCGCAATTAATAAAAATGTTTTCAGATAATTTAATGTTTGAAAAATTACATTTATTAAATTTACAATTCTCATATTCACCGATTACAAATTTATCTTCGTTAAAAACAATGTTTGCAAACTCTTTGTCAAGAAAATATTCTAATTCATTCATCATTTAGGTTGAATAGCTTTGTTTCAATAATATCTATATAAAAAATAATAGTATAAATGCCGATTGGATGTAAGTGCGTTGAACTTATTCTTTAATCTCTTCAATTTCTCCATCCTTATTTACTTTGTATCCTTTTTCTCTTAACCAGGTTAGCACTTTTAAATAATCTTTTAATCTTGCTTCAGCAATCAGCATATCTTGTGGAATTTTTTTTCCACGTTCGAGTGATTGTGCTTTAAGTTTATTTAAATTTTGTATCAGCTTGGATAAATCTTGTTTGTAGGACTTGCTCATAAATTATTCCTTTGTTTTCAAGTATCATCTCCTCCCGGGGAAGTTTAAAAAAAATATCAATTCTATAACGGTTATAAGATTGATGATGTTAATAATAATAAATTTAAGAAAGTTATATCTTATTTGATAGGGAAGGGAAGCAAATTTAAAATGATGATATATATTAGATTTGAATGTGCTAAAGAAAATGTTTCTTCACTTCATTAAAAATCATCTTTTTGTTTCAATATAATCAGCAACTTTAAGTTGATAAAAATAAACACCTGATGATGTATGATGATTGATATTAGATGAGCTAAATTCAACTTGATAGGTTCCGGCATCCTTGTATTCATTAACCAAAGTAGCAACTTCATTCCCTAAAACATCATATACTTTTAATTGAACTAAATTTCCTAAAGCCCCTCTTTGGGAGGGGTTTGGGGAGGCTTGTACTATGTATCTAATATTTGTACCTGGGTTAAATGGATTTGGAAAATTCTGTTCTAGTTTGTAATTCAATTTAATTGGCTCTTCAATATTCACATCTGTTAATGGAGTTATTTCTAGTGTAAACGGATTAAATCGATTCTTAGCAAAAATATACCACGCGCAGGCGGATGAAAATCCTTTTGTAATATCCACCCAATCATAGCCGCCGGTTTTATTTGCAGTATATGGCAATGCTAAACTGCTTGCACCACCAATTGTTTTATTGATCAAAAAAGAATCTAACTGAGCTGTATAAAAATTTCCTTTATCCGCAAAACCTGATGAATAAAAAGCGCAAGCCATATGACCTGTGCCATCAAGCCAAATATTGTTTATGGAATGATCATCTCGAGAAAAAAATCCTGCCGCAGGTTTGCCATTAAAAATTAATACTTTTCTAAAACCTGCATCATTTTCAGGAACGTTTACAAGTTGTTTGTAATACAATCCATCATTACAAAATGCTAAAGCCCGCCAGCTATATAAATCCAATGGCAGACCAGAATTGCCAAGAACACTCATCCTATAATCAATCCATTCTTTAACCTTTGCAGCTTTGTCATCCAAACCTAAAAGTTTAAACGCTGCATAAGCATCAATGTTTCCTTCTTCATGTCCCACAGGATTTCCTTGCTGATCAAACTCGTGTAGTTGATAGTCATTTTGTGGTGTTGATGAATTTCTTGGTCCCCAACGCCAGCCGTGTCTAACAAATCCACCATGGCCAGAAGGATCATCAATGTAAAAATCTATAAGAAGATTTTTTATATAATCAATAAGTTGTTGATATTGAGGTTTTGTACTAAATCCATATTCCTTTTCATAATGTTTGAATGCAAATAACAACCAAACATTATCACCCATCCAGCGATCGCATATAAAAGGATTAAAAGAATTTAAATCTATATTCTGATAAAAACCTCTTGCCTGTTGATTATAAAAGAAGTTTTGTTTATTGAGTATAAGATTTGTTGTATCAATTCTGCTTGCATAAAAATCTAAAATTCTTTCTGCTCTTTCTTTTTCACCAGATAAAATAAAAGCCATTGCGGTAAGCGCATTATTAAATGTTTGTCCGCTGTTGTCTTCCATTGCCGGAACAAGTAAATGAGTTGATGAAAAATTATCCTGGATGTTTATTAAGTACTGAAGAACTAACTGTTCATTGTTCGATTTATTGCCATCGTTATAATTTAGATCAGTATTTATTTCAGGAAATTTTTGATTAGCTGATATGTTAGGCAATATAGATTCTGATGATACTAGCAATAGAAAGATACCGGTTAAATAAAATATTTTTTTCATTTTAACTCATCCATCTTTTTATGAAATGATATTTATAAGAAATTATAAAAATTTGTTATATCAACTTAGTAAAAAAGATTTTTAGATGAGATTATTTTATAACCGTTAACAAAATCTTAGTTTTTTCTTTTGCTTCAATTGAGTAGGGAATTTTTGCTGGCAGGGGAAAGTACTCGTTTACTTTTATAAGATTTGATGTCCCGTTTACTTTCAAATCAATTGTGCCTTCAAGAACATGAATCAATATATCAAAAGGTGATGTGCTGTCGTTTAATGATTCATCTTTATCAAATACGTAAAGTGTAACAGTTCCATTATTTTTTTTAAGCAGTTGTTTACTTACAATCGCATCCGATTGGTAGTTAGTAATAGTTAGAATCGATTTAGGCATTACAGGTATATTCATTTTACTCTCATATTTTTTTACAACATAAATTCTACTTGCTTCAATGTCAATTCAATATTAAGTGAGAGAAGAATAATAGCTACTGTTTAGTACTTAGTATTTAGTAATGAGTAGTGAGACATCAAGTAGATTCTTACCAAATTGTAAGCAAATAAATTTTTGGAATCTAATAAATCTCGCAGTATCCAGAAACAACTATCCAGAATCTACCATCCATAATCCTGCATCTTATCTCACTAGTGGATTTAAACAAAAGATGAAATAGATTTGTTACGATTTATCAATCAAAAACGCTATTTTGATAAATACATTTATATTTAAGTAAGAAATAACTATTTTCAAACACTCTAATTAGGGTTTGTAATTTATTAAATATTTTCTTTTATATTTGGGCAGTTATTTTAATATTCAAAGTAAAATTACTTTTTTCATTGAACAGGGAGATTTTTAGTTTACTGCATTAATGTCTTTTAATTAAATCTTATTAAATTCAATTTTAAGAACATTAAAAAACATTAGATCAAAAGTTAATTTAGTGGTATTTGTTTGAGGCACAATTTAGTATAAGGTTATATATTAATAATATATCTGTTACTGAATCATTTAAATTAACTGGTTTTAGGATTTGAGGAATTTCAGTTAAAAAACATTATATAATCAACCAAATTCAAAATAATAAGGAGACTTAAAATTGAAATCGAAAAACGGATTTAAAGGTGCATTTGCAGGATTTGCAACTATTGCTATACCTATAATTTTCGCAGTCGGATTTGCTTTGTATTTTTTCGTGATGGGAAATCCTGAAAATTTTCAGGGAAATAACACCCACAATATGCCTAAACCAGGTAACTTTCTTGGAATAATTTATAAGGGCGGTATCATTGTACCAATCCTTATGTCTGTTTTAATGATGGTAATTACCTTTTCAATCGAAAGATTTATTACACTTAATAAAGCAAAAGGTAAAGGAAGTATTTCTTCATTGGTACTACGTGTTTATCAGAAACTTTCACAAAAAGATATCGATGCTTCAATTAAAGAATGTGATAATCAAAAAGGTTCAGTTGCAAATGTTATTAAAGCAGGATTAGAAAAATACAAAGAAGTTTCTGCTGATAAAGTTATGAATAAAGATCAAAAAATAACTGCTATTAAACAAGAATTTGAAGAAGCTACATCTTTAGAATTACCAATGCTAGAACAAAATCTTGTAATTCTTGCAACGCTTGCACCTCTATCTACACTTATTGGTCTATTAGGAACAGTACTTGGTATGATTAAAGCGTTTTCTGCTCTTGCAACCGCAGGTGCACCAGATGCAGTTGCACTATCAACAGGTATTTCTGAAGCACTTATTAACACAGCATTTGGTATCGGTTCATCTGCATTGGCAATCATTTTCTATAGCTATTTTACAACTAAAATTGATAAAATGACTTATAGTATTGATGAAGCTGGAGTTGCAATCGTTCAGAATTTTGCAGCACACAATAGCTAATGTATAAGAAATCAATAATAAATGGTGTAAAAAATGCCTAAAGTAAAAATACCACGTAAAAGCACTACGATTGATATGACTGCAATGGTTGACGTATCATTTTTATTGTTAACGTTTTTTATGTTAACCACACAGTTTAAATCCGATGACTCATTAATAGTAGATACACCGTCTTCAATTTCTGAAATAAAATTACCTGATACCGATATTCTTAACATCACTGTTGACGCAGCTGGAAAAGTTTTCTTTAGTATTGATAACAAAAACTTTACAAGAGAAAGATTATTAGCTAAAATCAGTGAAAAACATCCTGAACTTCAATTTACCGCAGAAGAAGAAAAAGCTTTTGTTTTATCCGGAAGTATAGGTGTTCCGTTAAAAGAGTTAAAAGGATATTTAGGTTTAGAACCTGAGGATAGGAAGATGTATGATCAATCAGGCATACCTGTTGACTCAGCTAAAAACGAGCTGGGTGATTGGATTATGCAAGGTAGAATTTCTAATCCTGGTGTTAGAATAACTATAAATGGTGATCAACGTGCGCCATGGTCTGTAATTAAAAAGGTTATGGATACATTGCAAGATAAAAATGTTAATAAATTCAATCTTATTACGGATTTGGAAGCAGATCCAAATAAATTGAAAGGAATATAAATAATGGCTGAATTAGCGCAACAAGATTCGGGACACAAAAAAGGTAAGAAAAAAGGCCGTAAAAAGATGTCAACCAAAATCGATTTAACACCGATGGTTGATTTAGGATTTTTACTTGTTACCTTTTTTATGCTAACTACAACATTTAGTAAACCGCAAACAATGGAAATTAATCTTCCTGTAAAAGAACCAATCGAAAAACCTGAAGATGAACCTGGTGTAAAAGCATCTAAATCTCTTACCATAATAATGGGTGAAGATAACAAATTGTTTTGGTATATGGGGGTCACAACAGATCCGCTAGAAGGACCCATTGGAACAGATTACACTTCCGAGGGTATAAGAAAAGTTCTTTTAGAAAAAAATGCTACTATAGATGGTTTAATAGTTTTAATTAAACCTGCTGATAAATCAGTTTATAAAAATGTTGTTGATATTTTGGACGAGATGAATATATCTAATATACAAAGATATGCTCTTGTAGAAATAACTCCTGAAGATATGGATTTAATAAAAAACTTATAAAAAAGGTTTAGAAATTATGGCAGAACAATTAACTTATAATCTTGACCTTGATGAGCTGATATTTGCTCAGAAAAACAAGGAATATGGAGCTTATAAGCTACGTAAGGCATATAATAAATATCTAGCCATCGCTATGTGGATCGCTATTTTAATAGTATTCCTGGTAACAGCAGGTCCAACTATTTATAAAACACTAAACCCTGAAAAAGTTAGTGTAAACAGAAAAAAAATAGTAAGCATAACTGATTTGGCTCCTCCTCCATCAATTGGTGAAGAACAAAAGATTGAAGAGGTTAATGCTCCTCCTCCACTTAAATCAACAATTAAGTTTACGCCTCCTGTTGTAAAACCTGATGACCAGGTAACAGAAGAGTACGTTCCAACCGTAGATGAACTTAAAGATGTTGACCCGGGTGCTAGAACCGAAGAAGGACAGGAAGGTGGCGTAGATTATAGTCTTATCGAAGTTGAAGAGCAAGTAGTGGAAGAAAAGAAAGAAGAAGCTCCACAATACTTTGTTGCCGTAGAAGAAATGCCGGAACCAATTGGCGGTATTGCAGCTATTCAATCATTAATTGAATATCCTGAAATAGCTAAAAGAGCTGGTGTTGAAGGCAAAGTTTATGTGCTGGCTTTTGTTGATGAACGCGGAAATGTAACAAGTGCAAAAATACTTAAAGGTATTGGCGCTGGTTGCGATGAAGCTGCAATTGACGCAGTTAGAAAAACTAAATTTAAACCTGGTAAACAGAGAGGTACTCCTGTTAAAGTTCAGGTTTCTATTCCAATCGTATTTAAACTTCAATAAAAGTTTAAGCGTGATTGGATATTATACTATACCGGGTTAACTAATTTAATTTGGGAAAAGTATTTTAATATAGGTCCCGATTTTCAAGGAATGAACAAAATGTCACTTACTATTATTTTTAGTTTTGCTATGTCATTTGTTTATCTTGGAATCGGGATTTTTTTAATTATAAGTGAGCCACTTTTTTATTTTAGTTATTTGCAGCAATTGGGTTTAGGCATAATACTTGTCGTATATGCAGCAGCAAGGTTCTATATGACACTAAAGAAAAAACGTGAAAGTGAAATTGAAGAAAATGAAGAATAAAGCACTTATTTTTTTATTATATTTTACTACAATACTGTACTATGGATGCAACAGTTCGGATGCGCCAGCCGATACACCAACTACCGGCAAATTAGCTATTTGTGTTGATGAAACTTATAAACCGTTAATTGATTCTGAGATTGATACTTTTAACAGCATTTATAAATATGCTGAGGTTACAGTAAAGTATAAGGCAGAATCTGAAGTTTTTAATGATCTGATGAATGATAGTGTACGATTGATTGTTGTACCTCGTAAACTTAATAAAGATGAACTTAAGCAATTTGAAAAGTGGCAAATTGTACCAAGAGTTACTAAAATTGCTTATGATGCTGTTGCTTTAATCGGAAGTAAAGATTTACAAGATTCATCTTATACAATAGCAGAATTAAAAACTTTATTAGTTGCTGAAGGAAAAAATTCCGGCTCTAATAAAATTAAAGTAGTATTCGATAATAATAATTCAAGTACTATCAGTTTTTTAAAAGAAAAAACCGGTGCAACAAAATTTTCATCTAATTGTTATGCATTAAATTCAAGTAATGCTGTACTTGATTATGTATCAAAAGAAAAAAACAGCATAGGGATTATTGGAGTTAACTGGATTAGTGATAAAGATGATACAACTAATTTCAGTTTTCTAAAAACAGCAAAAGTTTTGGAAATTTCTCAGGGATTAAACTCTGAATCATTAAAGCCTTACCAGGCTTACATTGCACAAAAAAAATATCCTCTTTACAGAGAGGTTTATATGGTTAGTAAAGAAGCTTACACTGGTTTAGGTGCAGGGTTTACGGCTTTTGTTGCCAGTGAAAGAGGACAAAGAATTGTACTTAAATTTGGTCTTGTGCCGGCTACAATGCCTGTACGACTTGTTGAAATAATAAACGAAGAACTCTAAATATATAAGTGGTGCTAAAATGGCTATCAAAAAAATATCGATCTATTTTCTGCTAACAGCTCTTATTACAGTAAACTTGTTAGCTCAGGATTTTTCAACTGGAATAAACTTAATAAAAAGTGAAAAGTTTGCTCAGGCAAAAACATATTTTTTGTCTTTGTTAGGAACAAAATCAAGTGCTAATGCACGTTTTTATTTAGGGCAAATTTATCTTGCTCAAGATAATTTGGATTCAGCTTTTATACATTTTACAGAAGGAATAAAAGAAGATCCGGATAATGCATTAAATTATGCTGGCATTAGCAAAATTGAATACTACAAAGGTAATTCCTCCGAAGGTGAAAAAAAGCTTAATACAGCTATAGATAAAGGCGAAGATGATGCAATAACTTACATAACACTTGCAGAAGCTTTTTCAAATCCCAAAGTGAAAAATTACGAAAAAGCAATTGAGTTGTTAAACACATCATTAAAACTTAAAAAGAAAAACATAGATTCCTATATAAGTTTAGGTAAGATTTATGTTGCCAAAGGTAATGGTACTGATGCTTTAAAAAACTTTTCTACTGCTTTAGATATGGATCCTAAAAGTCCTGAAGCGCTTACACAAAAAGCTAAAGTTTATGTTTTAATTAGTAACAATGATGAGGCAATATCGCTTTTGAATGAAGCTGTTACAAATGATCCAAATTATGCTCCGGCTTATAATGAATTAGCTGAAGTTTATGCTACTATGAAGAATTATCCTAAAGCAGCAGAGAATTTTGCCAAATATATGGAGACATCTGGAATTACAGTTGAAAAAGAAAAAAGGTATGCCCAAATTCTTTATGTAAATAAAGAGTATCAAAAAGCTATTGATATACTAAAAGGAATTATATCTAAAGAGTCAGACATTTCATCATCAACCAGAATAATTGCTTATTCTTATTTAAAGTTAGAAGATACTCAGAATAGCAAAGCATACTTTGAAAAATTATTTGCGCTTAAAGATGTTGAATTTCAAACAGGCGATTATGAAAACTATGGTGATCTTTTAAGTAAAGCTGGTAATGATTCTTTAGCACTTATTTATTATGGCAAATTGGTTGGTCTGGATAATTCAAGAAAAGATATTTATAGTAAAATGTCGGTTATCAACTTTAAAAATAAAAATTGGCCTGGTGTGGTATCTGCATTAACAAGCAAAGGTACTTTAACAGCACAAGAATATTTTGATCTTGGTAAAGCCTATATGTTTATTGGTGATAAAGCTGTTGCAGAAGTTACAGAAACTTTAAATACTGCTCTAGCGTTAACTGATGATCAGAAGTGGGAAGCAGTTAGACCTGCATTACTTTATTATCAGGCTGATCTTAGAGATGCACAAAATGATGCGGCAAAAATTGATGCTGCAATAAGTAAAGTTTCGCAAACTGTTGAAGCTGCTGTTGCTAAAGAACAAAAATCAAAATGGACTGCTGCTAAAAATTCTTGGTTACAAGAAGTTCGTGATAAAATAAAGCTTGATTATGCTAATGCTGATACTGCTTTAACAATGCTAACACAAAAAGTGCCTGATCTTGCAGTTGCTTATTTCTGGAAAGCAAGAGTTAACACTAACTTTGATCCTGAATCTAAACTAGGATTGGCAAAACCTTTTTATGAACAATTTATAGAAAAGGCTGCTGCTGATAATGGAAAGTTTAAAAAAGAATTAATTGAATCTTATCAGTACCTGGGTTACTATTACTATTTGCAAGAAGATAATGCAAAATCAATAACTTACTGGCAAGAGGTTCTTAAGTTAGATCCTGAAAACAAGCAAGCAACTGAGGTTATTAAACAACTAAAATAGATTTACTTATAGATGATTTTCAAAAGCCGTTTATTAAACGGCTTTTTTTTTGAATTTTATTTATGATTTTATATTAAGCTAACCCTTTGAATCAACGATAGCATTTTCTCTTAACCACTTAATCATAGCAATATCATTTCCGCTAATATGATGCTTTAACCAATCTGAGAGAAATTGTGAAACCGTTGCAGTTAAATCAACTTTATGCATTCCAAATAATTTAATCAGTTTTAGTGATTGCTCTCTTAGATTATCATGTTCAAGTTTATGTTCAGCATATTGTTCATAGTGATGGCTAATCATTAATTCTTCTTCAGTTTTAAAATGTGTTTCAACATAAGCAGATAGTTTTTCCATTGTCTCTATCAATACAAGATTTGGATGACCTTCTTGTATAGAAGTGTGTAGATTATTAATCATTGCAAATAAGTTTTTGTGTTGTCCATCCACGATTGGATGACCCGTTTCCAAAGATTTGTTCCAGGCAACTAATTCCATTTAAAGTCCGTATTAAAAAATGATTTTGAAAATCTATTATGATATATTATCGAATAAATCAAAAACATTTTAATCTTGATATCACGTCTATTTTGAATAATCTATAAATATTTAGCCTATTGTATCATAAACTTTAATTTTTTAGCTCGTTTAATCACTATAATGCTTAATATCTATACTTAAATCTTTGGAAGATTGGGCTGTTTAGTGTTAAATTTGCGCCAGTTTTTAAATCGAATCAGAATAGGATAAAGGAATGCTCACAAAACAAAAAAAACTTTCGAGAAAAGAAATAAAAGAAGATAAACTTGTAGAATACTATTACAGATCTCAATCTTTTTTTGAAGAAAACAAGAACAAGATATTTATGTTTCTTGGTGTTATCGTAGTTGCGGTTGCTGCTATTGCCTGGTATTTAAGTTATAGAAGCAGCCAAAATGAACAAGCAGGAATTCTAATATCCAAGGTAATGGATACTTATGATGCAGGTGATTTTCTTGGAGCAATTGAAGGTAACAAAGATGCTAAGGTTTTGGGACTAAAAGAGATTGTAGCACAATATGGTAGTTCAGAAAATGGTGAAATTGCAAAGATTTATTTAGCTGATTGTTATGCAAATCTTGGTAAACCTGAAGAAGCCGTAAAATATTATGAAGATTACAGTGGCGATATTGATATTTATAAAGCTGCAGCTTTAGCTGGTCAGGCAAGTTATTTTGCATTTAAAAATGAAAAAGAAAAAGCTGCTGAGTTTTACGATAAAGCATCCAAAGTATCTAAAACAAATGCTATGAATGCTGATTATACATTTCAGGCAGCAGTAAATTATTTTGAAGCAGGAGAGAAAGAACAAGCTAAAAACCTCTTCCAAACAATAAAAGATGAGTATAAAACCTCGATGGTTTTCTCTCAAGTTGATAGATATCTCACTTTACTGAATTAAGGGATTTTGATAGATTTTCATTAAAAACCGTGAAGAAATTCACGGTTTTTTGTCAAAAATCGTTAAAAAGCGTTTCTTGACATTACAAACATCTATCTCTATTTTTTTCAAGTCAATTATTAACAATTTAAACTCAGAGATTTATGGCAGATACCTCAGATTTCCGAAATGGTCTAATCATTAGATATAAAAATGAACCATTTGTAATTACAGAATTTCAGCACGTTAAACCTGGCAAAGGTGGCGCTTTTGTGCGTAGTACACTTAAAAATTTAAAAACAGGTAAAGTGCTTGATAATACTTTTAGATCAGGCGAATCAATAGAAATTATTCGTGTTGAAAGAAAAAAATTCCAATATCTTTTCCGTGAAGCAGAGTTTTTAGTTCTAATGGATAATGAAACTTATGAACAAATAAATGTTCCGGTTTTGCTTTTTGGTGATGCTGTTGATTATTTAAAAGGAAGTGAAGAAATAGAAATTTTATTTAATGGCGATGATATTATTACCGTTGAACCTCCAATTTTTGCTTTCTTAAAAGTTTCCGAAACTGAACCTGGTTTTAGAGGTAACACTGCAACAAATGCATTTAAACCTGCAAAGTTAGAATCTGGTGCTACTGTAAATGTTCCTTTATTTGTAAATGTTGATGATCTTTTGAAAGTTGATACACGTACAGGGGAATATGTTGAAAGAGTAAAATCCTAATCAAAGGAAAATAAAATGGATCTAAACCTGATAAAAAAGCTTATTAAAATTCTTGAAACAAGTGATGTAACAGATCTTGAAGTTGAAGAAAATGGTACAAGAGTTAAACTAGCAAAAAAAGTTAGGATTGCTCAAACTGTAGCAATTCCTCAAGCTGCACCTGTAAACAATCAAACATCAATTTCTGTTGTTAAAACAGATGAGAAGAAAGTTGTTGATGAAAATGCAGGTTTACACGAAATCAAATCGCCAATTGTAGGAACTTTTTATAGAGCTCCTGCGCCTGATGCTGATTCTTATGTCCAAGTTGGTGATAATGTTTCAGTTGGTTCTGTTTTATGTATAGTTGAAGCAATGAAATTGATGAATGAAATTGAAAGTGATATAAGCGGAAAAATTGTTAAGATTTTAGTTGAAAATGGTAAACCTGTTGAATACAATCAACCATTGTTTTTAATACAAAAAAGTTAATCTAAAAAGATTTGAGATATTGTGTTTAAAAAAATTTTAATTGCTAATCGTGGTGAAATTGCTCTTCGAATAATCAGAACTTGCAAAGAACTTGGAATTAAAACTGTTGCTGTTTATTCTGAAGCTGATAAAGAATCACTACATGTTACTTTTGCAGATGAAGCAGTTTGCATAGGTCCGCCACCCGGAAAAGAAAGCTATCTAAAAATACCGTCCATCATTTCTGCTGCACAAATTACGGGTGCAGATGCAATTCATCCCGGGTATGGTTTTTTAGCTGAGAATGCTGATTTTTCTGAAATCTGTAACGAATCTAACATAACTTTTATTGGTCCATCACCAACCATGATAAGATCGATGGGTGATAAGTCTTTTGCTAAAGATACGATGAGAAAAAATGGTGTTCCTGTAATTCCAGGTAGTGATGGTGTTATTACTGAAATTAGTGAAGCTATAAAAGTTGCACACCAGGTTGGATTTCCTGTAATTGTAAAAGCATCTGCTGGCGGTGGCGGAAAAGGAATGCGTATTGTTTGGGAAGAAAATGAATTTGAAAAAGCTTTTCAAACTGCTCAAACTGAAGCTGGTGCAGCATTCAATAATTCTGATGTTTATATCGAAAAGTATTTAGAAAATCCCAGACACGTTGAAATACAAGTAATGGGCGATAAATTTGGAAATGTTTATCATTATGGTGAACGTGATTGTTCAGTGCAACGAAGGCATCAGAAACTTATTGAAGAATCTCCATCTCCCGCACTTGATGAAGCACTTAGAAAAAAAATGGGTGATACAGCTGTACTTGCTGCAAAGTCAGTAAACTATCTTGGTGCAGGTACAATAGAGTTCTTGTTAGATAAACATAAGAATTTTTATTTTATGGAAATGAATACAAGAATTCAGGTTGAGCATCCGGTAACAGAAACTGTTTATAATGTTGATCTTGTAAGACAACAAATTTTAGTAGCTGCAGGGCAAAAAATTGATACACCGCCAAATCCTCCATCAGGACACAGCATTGAGTTTAGAATAAATGCAGAAGATCCTGATCATGATTTTAGACCTTCACCTGGTAAAATAACCTCTCTTAATTATCCAGGCGGTTTTGGTGTTAGGGTTGATTCACATATTTACCAGTCTTACACAATTCCACCTTATTATGATTCTTTAGTTGCAAAACTTATTGTGTGGGGCAAAACTAGAGAGCGTGCAATTGCAAGGGGTAAACGTGCATTGGAAGAATTTGTAATTGAAGGAATAAAAACTACAATTCCATTTCATCTAAAAGTTTTAGAAGATCCAAGATTTATTAGTGGTAATTTTGATACAGGTTTTTTAGAAAAATTTAACGCAGATAATTAGTTTTATTTAATTACATTTACAGAAAATTTTTACGAGGATAAAATGAGTATTCCAAATAATTTAAAATATACAAAAGAACACGAGTGGGTTTTAATTGAGGGAAATATCGGTACAATTGGAGTTACAGATTATGCACAAGGTGAGCTTGGCGATGTTGTTTTTGTTGATATCGATCCAGCAATTTCTGCTATAAAAAAAGGTGATTCTATTGGTACAATTGAAGCAGTAAAAACTGTTAGCGATATTTTTGCACCATTTACAGGCAAAGTTATAGAGCTTAATGAATCTCTTAAAGATAATCCAGAAGTAGTTAATTCTGATCCTTATGGACAGGGCTGGATGTTAAAAGTAGAAATAAGTGATGTTTCTGAACTTAGTGATTTACTTGATTCAACTTCTTATCAGGCTTTAATAGGCCAATAATAATATTCTTTGAAAACTTTAAAAACAAAATCTGGGAAAGCTAGATTTTGTTTTTTTTATTTTAAATTAAAAATAAAATATGCAACCAGCAGAAAAAATTTTAATAATTGATTTTGGTTCACAGTTTACGCAGCTAATAACAAGAAGAGTAAGAGAAGCAAATGTTTACTCAGAAATTCACTCGCACAAAATAACTTTAGAAGAAGTTAAAAATTTTAATCCTGCGGGAATCATTCTTTCCGGTGGACCGATGAGTGTTTATGATTCTGATGCTCCTGATTTAGATGAAGAAATGTTAAAAATTAATGTTCCTGTTTTAGGGATTTGTTACGGGCTTCAGATTATTAGCAAAAAACTTGGTGGAAAAGTTGAACCTGCAAAAGACAGAGAGTATGGTAGAGCTATTCTAAATATCATTGAAACCTCACCATTGCTTACAGATGTAAATGTTCAATCACAAGTTTGGATGAGTCACGGTGATTTTCTGACGGAACTACCTGAAGGATTTAAAGTAATTGCTAAGTCAGATCACTCCCCAATTGGTGCTGCTGAAAATATTGCGAGAAAAATATTTGGCGTGCAGTTTCATCCTGAAGTTATCCATACTGATGAAGGTAAGAAGATTATTCAGAATTTTTTATTTAATATTTGTAAATGTAAAGGTGATTGGACATCGCATAATTTTATAGAAAAAAGTATTGCTGAGATTAAAAACAATGTTGGAAATGCAAAAGTTATTTGTGCTTTAAGTGGTGGTGTTGATTCCACAGTAGCTGCAGTGCTTGTTAAAAAAGCTATTGGTGATAATCTGATTTGCATTCATATTGATAATGGGTTGATGCGTAAAAATGAAAGTGCAGAGATTAAAAAAGTTTTCGATGAAAAATTAAATCTTAATCATATCCATATAAATGCTTCAGAGAAATTTTTAACTAAACTAAAAAACATTTCTGATCCTGAACAGAAAAGAAAAATAATTGGCAATACGTTTATCGAAGTCTTTGAAGAAGAAGCAAAAAAAATCACTGGGGCAAAATATCTTGTGCAAGGCACTTTATATCCAGATGTAATTGAATCTGTATCGGTTAAAGGTGCTTCTGCAACAATTAAAACTCATCATAACGTTGGTGGATTACCGGAAAAAATGAACTTGAAATTGATCGAACCATTTAGAGCATTGTTTAAAGATGAAGTTAGAAATGTTGGAAGAGAACTAAATATACCTGAAGAATTTATTGATCGTCATCCATTTCCGGGTCCTGGTTTAGCGGTTAGAATCCTTGGCTCTATTGATATTGAAAGACTTGATATTCTAAAAGAAGCTGATGATATTTATATCAGAGCAATAAAAGATGCTGGGATTTACGATAAAATTTGGCAAGCATTTGCCGTTCTTTTACCAATACAATCCGTTGGTGTTATGGGCGATGCTCGGACTTATGAAAATGTGCTTGCATTGCGCGCTGTAACTTCTGTTGATGGAATGACAGCAGATTGGTATAACTTTGAACATAATTTTTTGTCAGATGTTTCTAATAAAATAATCAATAAAGTTCGTGGTGTTAATCGAGTTGTTTACGATATAAGTTCTAAACCTCCTGCAACTATAGAGTGGGAATAATTGGACGAAGAAAGAATAAAATATAAACTTAAACTTGCATCAATTTTTATCTCAGAAGGTAAAAATCTTCATGCAATTCAGATTTATAATAGCTTAATTCAAGAGACTGATCTTGAAGATATTTATTATTTGCTTGCTGAATTATATGAGGATATTGGTTATATGAATGCAGGTGAAAAAATTCTTAATGAACTTTTGGAGTTAAAAGAAAATAAACCTGAAGTTGCAATGTATTTAGGTCAATATCTTCTTAGAAATTCTAAATGGCTTGAAGCTATTGAAGTATTAAGCTCACTATCAGATCAAATTCATTCAACAAATTTTTTAATCGGCTATGCTTATTTAATGCTGGATCAATTTGAATCATCAAAAGAATATTTTACAAAGTACAGTTTGTGTAATGAAAGAGGAGAGTTAAAACAAGAAGCTAATCTTTATCTAGCAAAAATTGAATATGAACTAAAAAATTATGATTCAGCTTTAACTTATGCCAAAGATGCACAATTTATTTACTCAGAGTTTTGGGAACTTAATTTAATTTTAGCAAAAGTATATTATTCGTTAAATATGTTTACGCATTCTGTTTTACCAATTGAAAAGGCAATCAAACTAAACCCCAAAGACACTGCCGTTTTAGAATTTGCTGGAAAGATTTATTTTCAGTTGGAAGAATTTAAAAAAGCTGAACACTATTTTTCGGAGTGCATCGAAAATAGTTCTGAAATTTCCGCTGAGATTTATACATTACTTGCAAAATCGTTTCTTAAACTATTAAAGGTTAAAGAAGCAAATCTTTTTGTTGATTTAGCACTTAAAATTGATCCAACATATAAACCGGCACTTGTGACTAAGGCTATTATTAATAAATAAGAAATTTTATGAAAAAAATCTTTTTACTTTTAATGATTTTTGGGCTCATTGGTTACCCTCAAAATTTAACCGTGGATAATGATAAAGATTTTAATAGAGCTGTAGGTTTATATAATGCCAACAAATACTCCGACGCATTATCACTTTTTCAAAAAATAGCTAAACGAACAGAAAATAATTCTAAAATTACACCCTCATCTTTTTTTATTTACAAAATATTAGATGTCCAAAAAAAATATTCAGAAGTAGAAAAACAATCGAAAAGTTTTTTGCTTAGTTATCCGCAAAGCAAATATAGCAATGAGATTAAAATATTACTTCTTAAAAGTTTTATTGACCGCGAAGACTATCAAAAAGCATTTAAGTATTCATTAGAATATTTAGATGGATCAAGCTCAATTGTCTTTAATAAAGAGCTGAAAAGTAATGCGGAAAAAATATCCACAAATTACTTAAGCAGTTCTGAAGTTGAGATGTATTTTGAACAGTATTTGAACTCGACAAGTAAATCTTTTTTATTGTTGCTTTCAGGTAAAATATTACTGCGTGAAGGGGATATTCTAAATGCTTTAAAAAGATTTTCTGAGATAATTACTAAACATCCATCTTCGGATGAATATGTTGAAGCATTAGATCTTAAGAAACAATACAGTAACCAATCAGAAAATGAATTTCCTGTAGTTGGTGTTATCCTTTCTTTAACTGATCAAAATGGACGTGAAATTGAATCAGCATCAGAAATATTAGAAGGGATTAAATATGCCTTTCACGAGTATAATACTGCACATAATGAAAAAGTTGGTATATCAATTAAAGATTTACAAAGGGATAAAAGTAAAGTCGAAAGTGTTCTCAGTGAATTAATAGCTGATAACAACACGCGCTGTATTATTGGCCCGGTTTTTAGCGATGATGTTCGCAGTTCGCTGGAGGCAATTAGTAGTTCTAACCTTTGTCTTATTTCTCCCACTGCAACCGATGACGATTTGATTTCACTTTATAATAATTTTTATCAAGCAAATCCTTCACTATCAACAAGAGGAAAAATATTTGCACAATATTTATACTTCGTAGAAAATAAAAGAAAATTGGCAGTCTTAAATGCGATCGAAGGTTATTCACCATTACTTGCTGCAAGTTTTACAAATGAATTTGAAAAACTTGGTGGAAAAATCATTGCCAAAGAAACATACAAGAGTAAAAGTTATTCTTTATCAGATCAGATTAACCGAATTTTATCAGTTGCAAATTCGATTGAGGGGATTTATGCTCCAATATCTGATTCAAAAGATGCAACTGCAATTTTATCTCAAATGGTTCAAAGTGGTTTGAATATGGATTTGTATGGAAACCAGGATTGGTTTTTGGGTAAAGGATTTGAATCTTCATCAACAAGTGCAAATAAACTTACATTTGAGTCTGATTATTTTATAGATTTTAACGATCCAGATTTTAAAAGCTTTTCTTCTTCGTTTAAGAAAATTACAGGTAAAGAAACTAACAGAAATGTTTTGTATGGTTATGATTCAGCCAAGTATTTATTAACTGTTATTAGAAATATTGATCCCACAAGAAGAAATATTAAAAATAAAATTGAATCAGGAATAAACGTAACTGGATTTCACAATAATATATCTTTTGACTATGACAGGATTAATAAATATCTAAATATTGTAAGGTTTGATGATGGTGTTTTTAATTTAGTAGAAAAATTTCGTTCGGGAAAATAATTGAAAGTTGGTATATGTCTAAAGTAAAAGATTTACCGTTAGACGATCGGCCCAGGGAAAAATTATTATTACGCGGGGCACAAAATTTAACTGATGCAGAACTTATTGCAATCTTACTGAGAACAGGAACTAAGGGAAAATCAGTAATTGCGATGGCGCAAGAAATAATATCAAAAGAAAATAATCTTGCCCAGCTTGCAAATAAATCAGCAGCAGATCTAATAAAAACATCTGGAGTTGGTAAAGATAAAGCAGCAACTCTTTTAGCAGCTTTTGAAATAAGCAGGAGAATATTATCACAAACAAAATGGTTCTCGCAAAAAAAAATTACTTCACCAGCTGATGTTGCAGAAATATTTATTCCGTTGTTAAGGGATGAAGTTAAAGAACAATTTGTTGTAGTATGTTTAAGTTCGGCAAATAAAATAATTAGATATGAAAAAATTTCACTTGGTAATTTAAATTCAAGTGTAGTGCATGCAAGAGAAATATTTAAAGTTGCAATTGAAAATAATTCGGCTAGTATAATTTTAATTCATAATCACCCAAGTGAAAACCCTGAACCAAGCAATGAAGATATTTCAATTACAAAAAAAATTGTTGAAGCCGGAAAGATAATGGATATACCGGTTTTTGATCATATAATAATAGCAGGTAGTTCTTTTACAAGCTTTGTTGAAAGACGACTTATATAATTTAGCACAATGCAGATTATATTAATTCAACCAATGGAAGTAGTTCCTTTTTCATCCTTTTGCATGATTGCATTAAATTGTTTAGTCTTATAGATTAGTTAAAAGATAAACTGAAAAGTATAAATTGTAGTAAGTTTTTTTTTCGCCGACTAATTTGTCGTCTAAAAATGTGACATAGAATAAAATTTAGGTTTCTTTTAAATACATTTTTTATATAAATTTCGGTTAAGCAATCTGTTAATTCGAAATCACATTAAACAGTATTTCTAACAAATAATCACTAACCAATATATTCGGAGGTATCGAATGAACGTAACAAAATCATTGAGAACTGCCGTTTTGTTCGGCGGTTTAGCACTAACAACTGCCTTTTTAAGCGGATGCGGTGGCTTGGATGAAGCTCAAATCAAAGAATTGAGCGATCTTAAAAGCGAAGTATCTTCATTAGAAGCAGAAGCAAACTCTTTAAGAGATGAAAGAGCTAAACTCGAAGCACAAATCGAAGCAACAAACAGAAAACTTGCTGAATGCGAAAAGCAAAAAGAAGAAGCAAGAGCTAACTTGGATAAATTACCAAAGTAATTAATTAATGATTTTAAAATTTATTTAGAGGAAAAATAATGAATCTCAAAATTAAATTGTTAAGTATTTTTTCCCTGGTTTTTCTTTTTTCTTTTGTAAACTTTGCACAGGAAGAAATGACTGAAGAACAGTGGGAAGCTGAAATGACTTCTTTTAAAAATAAGAAGGCTGCTTTAGAGAGTGAAATAAGCGCTCTTAGAAGTGATATTGATAATTTGAAAGCTATGAACCTTAAAGATCCAGAAGAATGTATTGACGAATTATATCAACTCGTTGGTGCTACAAGAAACGACGTTAACAACTTTAGAAAAGCAGTTAACGAACTTGATGGAAAAGTAAAAAGAAAAGAAGGTCCAAAAGACGATAGACAAGCTGATCTTAATGCACTAAAGACAAATAAAATTTCTGCATTGCCAGAATTTTTTAACAAAGTTCACAATCAAATGCAAAAAGATCTTGATAACTGGGTAGATGCACCAAAAGATGTTAACTACACAGTTGCAAAAGGTGATTGTCTATGGAACATTGCTAAGAAAAAAGAACACTATAGTAATGGTTTTGCTTGGCCAGTAATTTACCAGGCAAATAGAGATCAAATTAAAAATCCTGATTTGATTTTCCCTGACCAAAACTTTAAGATTCCAAATCTTTCTGAAGAAGAAAAATCTAAATATGAAAAACTGAGAGTAAATTATAAACCAGCACCGGTTCAATAATTGATCTTACTTTCGTAAAATTTTTTATAAGCCCTTGTCTTTATTGATGAGGGCTTTTTAAATTTATACATTATGACAATAGCAGAAAAAAAAGTAACCTTATCAAATGTAGATATGCTATCATTACTCGGTGTTAATGATGCAAATCTTAGTATCCTGGAAGCCAGATTTAACTCAACAATTTCTGTACGTGGAGATATCTTTAATATTAAAGGTGTTTTAGAAGAAGTAGAAATTGTTGAAAAAGTAATTAAAGAAATGGCTTACGTTTTAAACACCAGCGGAAAACTAAGTAAGAATGATGTAGAAATGATTCTTAATCTTTCTATTGAAGGCAAAGAAGTAATAAATGATGAAGATTTTGATTCTATTGTTCTCTACACAAAGAATGATGTAGTAAAAGCAAAAACGTCTGGTCAAAAAAAATATTTTCAGATCGCAAATAAAAATGATATTTGTTTTGCAATTGGTCCTGCAGGCACAGGAAAAACTTATCTTGCAGTTGCACTTGCTGTATCAGCTTTAAATAAAGGAATTGTAAAACGAATTGTACTTGCACGTCCTGCTGTTGAGGCTGGTGAAAGTTTAGGATTTTTACCCGGAGATTTTCAGGAAAAGATTGATCCATATCTTCGTCCTTTATATGATGCGCTTGATGATATGATTCCATCTGAAAAACTTAAAGGTTATATCGAAAAAAGGATTATTGAAATTGTTCCTTTAGCTTACATGCGTGGAAGAACTTTGAATAATGCGTTTGTAATTCTTGATGAAGCACAAAATGCTACTGATGTTCAGATGAAAATGTTTCTTACAAGATTAGGTGCAAATTCAAAAGCTATTATTACTGGTGATATAACTCAGATTGATTTGCCGGTTAAAACCAAAAGTGGTTTAATTCAGGCTAAGGAAATTTTAAGCGAAATTACAGGAGTTGGTTTCGTTTACTTTGATAAAGAAGATGTTGTAAGGCATAAGCTTGTTAAAGATATCATAGATGCGTACGATAAATTCAATGGAAATGGGAAATAGAATTTAGTTAATTAAATTCCGGTAGTTTTTTACATTCATTCCAGAATTTATCCATTTCTTCAAGATTTGATTCATTTATTGCTTTGCCGGTTTCTTTTACTTTTTTCTGAACATAGTTAAATCGGTTTATAAATTTTTCATTCGTTCTACGCAAAGCATCTTCCGGATTAATATTTAAAAATCTTGCGTAATTTACCAAAGCAAAAAAAACATCACCAACTTCTTTTTCCAATTTCAAATTCAATTCTTCTTGATTTTTGGAATTTGGTTTTTGTGATTTGAAATTTTCAATTTCATGCATTTCTTCAATTTCTTCAATCACTTTTTTCCAAACATCTTCTTTCTTTTCCCAATCAAACCCAACCTTTGCAGCTTTTTCCTGTAAGCGATGTGCTCGTTGTAAAGCCGGTAAATTAAATGGAACCCCGTCAAGAACCGAATCTCTTCCTTCGCTAAGTTTAATTTCTTCCCAATTCTTTTTTACTTCATTCGAATCTGAAACTTTAACTTCACCAAATACGTGAGGATGCCTTCTAATCAACTTTTCCTGAATCGAATCAATTACATCATCTATATTAAAATGATTGTCTTCTTCCGCTATTTGTGTGTGAAATACAACGTGTAACAGTAAATCACCGAGTTCTTTTCTTAATTCATCATAATTTTTGTTATCAATAGCTTCAACAACTTCATAAGCTTCTTCAATTGTGTTAGCTTTTATGGAATCATTAGTTTGTTCTTTATCCCAGGGACATTCTTTTCTTAATCTTTTAACAATCTGTACAAAATCAGTAAATTTGGTCTCAGTCATTCGTGATCCTTTTTAATTAAATGGTTCAAATCAAATTTAAAGAAAAATATTTTATTCATTTGGAGTTTTTATGATAGAAGAAAAAATTAAAGAACTTGGATATGAAGTTCCAGAAGTAGCAAAACCTTTAGCAGCATACATACCAGCTAAGCAGGTTGGAAATCTTGTAATGACTTCTGGACAGGTTCCATTGGTTAAAGGTGATATTTTATACAAAGGAAAAGTTGGAAAAGATTTATCTGAAGAAGATGGAATAAAAGCTGCACAAGTGTGTGCGTTAAATTGTTTAGCGGCAATTAAAAGTGTGATTGGAAATCTTGATAGAGTTATTGAGGTTGAAAAACTTACTGTGTTTGTTGCGAGTGCAGAAGATTTTACAGCTCAACCAAAAGTTGCAAATGGAGCTTCTGAATTAATCGGAAAAATATTTGGTGAAGCAGGAAAGCACGTCCGAAGTGCAGTTGGTGTTACTGCTCTTCCATTAAATTCAGCTGTTGAAATTGAAATGATTGTTAGAGTAGAATAGATATTAAAGCTTTAACCAGTTTGAAATAATTTCAGATCCATATTCAGTTAAAATTGATTCTGGATGAAATTGTATTCCTTCAACCGGAAAAGTTTTGTGGCGAATTGCCATAATTATTCCATCTTCAGTTTGTGCAGATATTTCAAGCTCAACTGGTAAGGAATTTTTATCAACAATCAGTGAGTGATATCTCATTGCATTAAAATTCTGTGGAATATGTTTAAAGATTGTTTTGTTGTCGTGAAAGATTTGTGAAGTCTTTCCGTGAACGGGATTTAAAGACTTTATAACTTTTCCACCAAAGGTTAAAGCAATTGCTTGATGCCCTAGACAAACTCCGAGAATTGGAATAGTGGAACTAAAATCATTAATAATTTGTAATGAGATTTTGGAATCTTCAGGTTTTTTCGGTCCAGGCGAAATTAAAATCTTATCTGGTTTTGTTTTGATTATTTCATCCAGAGATATTTCATTATTTCGTTTTACTAAAATCTTGCACTTGAATTTTCCTAAAAGTTGAACAAGATTAAAAGTGAATGAATCATAATTATCTATAACTAATACTTTCATATGGTCAAAATAAAAAAAATATCTGTGATAAGGATTATTTATGAGGATTATGAGCAATTAAAACGTCAAAAGCATAGTTAGATTCATTGACATTAAGTCAGGATTTCTATAAAATCGAAGTGAAAATTTTGAGAAAATTATGAAAAAGTATCTTTTAGTTTTTGCAATAGTAATTACATCATTAGCAAATGCTCAGTTTAAAGATCCTGTGTTCCCAACAGAATCACCAAAAGATGGAATTACAGACAATACTTCTGATTTAGTTTTAGGATTTATTAATCCAAATAATTTTAGTATGCACCATTCATTTGGATTGTCATACTCAACTTTTGGTGGACAGGGAATGAGCTTAGCAACTTATACAAATAGCATGATGTACAAATTTTCTGATGTTATGAACTTACAAGTTGATGCAAGTTTTGTTACAAGTCCTTACAGTTCGTTAGGAAAAGATTTCCAAAAATCTATACAAGGCTTTTATATAACAAAAGCAGCATTTAATTATAAACCCTGGGATGATGTGTCAATTTCGATTCAATATCGTAACATGCCAAATAGTTATTATAATCCATTTAACAGATATGGCGGATATTACGGAAATTCATTTTACGGCGATGGATATTTTGATTCTGGTTTTGGCTCTTTTATGTACTAATCTTCGAGAATTATATTGACGGAACAAAACAAGACACAACACAACAATACTTCAAAAGATAACCAGGAAAAAAATACAACCCTTTTCTTTATTATTGCCTCAGTAATTCTTTCAGTTTTTGTAATCTATTTACTTTATTCAGTTTTAGATAAAACTGGAATTATTGCATTTGATAATGAAGAGCAAGTAAAACCTAAAAATGTGCAACAACTAATTCAGGTTGAGGTACTAAATGGTTGTGGCGTTGCAGGTATTGGTGATGGTTTAACAGATGTTTTGCGCGCTAAAGGTATAGATGTTGTAAAAACAGGTAATTACAGATCATTTGATGTAGATAACACTTTTATTGTTGATAGAATGGGAAAAACCGAAACTGCAAACAGAGTCGCAGATTCATTAAATCTTGATAAACGATTTATTATAACAGAAAAAAACAAAAATCTTTTTCTTGATCTTACAATTGTGATAGGAAAAGATTATAAAAATTATTTTCAAAAAAGCGGGAGTTAATATTGAATTCAAAATTATTTGCTAAAAAAATTGCAGACTTAGTATTTAACAAAAAAGGTTATGATGTAAAGATTATTGATCTACAAAATATTGCATCATTTGCTGATTTTTTTGTTATCTGCTCAGCAGATTCTGATACACAAGTAAAAGCGATTGCTGATGAAATAGACAAAAGCCTAAGAGATGAAGGAATTAAATGCTGGCATAAAGAAGGTTATACAGCTTTAACCTGGATTCTTCTCGATTATGTTGATGTTGTTGTACACGTGTTTAAAAAAGAATCACGTGAGTTTTATAATATAGAAAAACTTTGGGCTGACGCTCCTTCAATTGAAGTTTTTGATCCAGCACTTGTTAAAGCTGAAGAAAAGAAAGTAAAAGTTGTTGCTAAGAAAACTACAACTAAAACTAAATCGCCCCAAAAAACTACTGTTAAAAAAGCAACAGCTAAAACAACAAAAAAGAAAACTACAAAAGAATAATATAGAAGAAGTTTGATTTGAAAGAATATCTTTACTCTGCGTTCCGAGAAGCTGAAAATAAAATTCCTGAACTTAAAGAAATCTCAATATCGTTTGATGTCCCAAAATCTATTGAACATGGAGATTTATCCTCGAATGCAGCAATGCTGCTAACAAAAAGATTGAAGAAAAATCCAAAAGTTATTGCACAAGAAATTATTGATGCTTTAGAATTAAATAAATCAGTAATCTCAAAAGTTGAAATTGCTGGACCAGGATTTATTAATTTTTTCTTTAGTAAGGATTATGTAACTAAAATTATTAAAGAAATTCTTGATAAAAAAGATAAGTTTGGAAAATCAGATAAATTTAAAGGTAAGCGAGCAAATGTTGAATTTGTTTCTGCAAATCCAACAGGTCCTTTAACTGTTGGGCACGGAAGAAATGCTGTTGTTGGTGATACTGTTGCGAACTTGTTAGAATGGATTGGATACGATGTTGAACGAGAATATTATTTTAATAATGCTGGTCGCCAAATGCGTGTTCTTGGCGATTCTGTTAAATATCGTTATTTAGAAATCCTTGGAGATAAGATAGAATTCCCTCAAGATTATTATCAGGGTGAATACATTAAAGATATTGCAATGCAATTATTTATTAAGTACGGCGATAGTCTTCGAAATGAAGATCCTGAATCAATTTTTAAGGACACCGCAGAACAAGAAATATTTTTTGATATAAAAAAATCTCTAGCAAATCTTGGTATTAATCATAAAATATTTTTTAATGAAAATTCATTATATGAAGAGGGAAAGATTAATGAACTTCTAAAAACATTTAAAGAAAAAAATCTTACTTATGAAAAAGATGGAGCAGTTTGGTTAAAATTATCAGAACTTGGCCAGCCTGAAGATAAAGTAATGGTTAAAAGTTCTGGTGAACCAACTTACCGCCTACCTGATATTGCTTATCATTCCGTTAAGTTGCAGCGCGGTTATGATTTACTAATTGATTTATTTGGTTCAGATCATAATGCAACTTATCCTGATGTAATGGCAGGGTTAAAAGCCATTGGTTATGATTCTTCAAAAGTTAAAGTATTGATTCATCAGTTTGTTACAATTATGGATGGTGGGGAAGTTGTTAAAATGTCCACTCGTAAAGCAAATTATATAACGCTTGATGAGTTAAATGGTGAAGTTGGAAAAGATGTTGTAAGATATTTTTTCAATATGCGTAATATTAATTCCCATATGTTTTTTGATCTTTCAGTTGCTAAGAAACAATCAGATGAAAATCCGGTTTTTTATGTACAATACGCACATGCTAGAATCAATTCAATCTTACGAAGGGTGAAAGAAGAGCAGCTTGAAGTTTCTATCAACCATCTTGAATTATTATCTCACGAGGACGAACAAGCCTTATTAAAAACACTTCATCAATTTAGCGAGGAAGTTTTATTAAGTGCAAAAGAATTAGAGACACACAGAATTTGTACATATCTTTATGAGTTGGCTGCTGCATACCATAAATTTAATCGAACTAGCAGAATTCTTGGAACAGAAAGACACCTTGCTGAAGCACGTTTAACATTAGCTTATGCCACCATGATTGTGATAAAAAATGGTTTAAGTATTCTTGGTGTATCTGCTCCAGAAGAAATGTAAATTAATCGGCTATTGCTATTGAAGCCGCGAATATTTTTTTAGCACCAGATTCTAAAAGAATACTTCCACATTCTGAAATAGTTGCACCTGTTGTAATTACATCATCAATCAATAAAACAGTTTTTTCCTTAACTGCATTTTTATTTTTTATCCGGAATGCCTTAGAAATATTTTCTTGTCTTTCAGTTAACGTCATTGTTGTTTGAGATTCGGTGTACTTCTTCCTCTTTACAATTTGATCCGAACAGGGAACATTTAAAACTTTACTCATTCCTTTAGCGATATAATAAGATTGATTATATCCACGTTCAGCTTTTTTTAGCTGATGTAACGGAATTGGAATTATTAAATCGATTTTCCAATCCGATCTAGTTGATTGAATATTAGCTGCTAGAACTTTCCCTAGAAAAATTCCTACTTGAAATTTATTTTGATATTTAATTGAGTGGATAGCGTGCTGAAGCTCTTTATCTTTTTCAAAAACAAAGGGAGCAAAGAACTCTGAAATAATATTTTTGTTTTGAAATTTTCTTTCAAACTCAATTTTTAATCTTTCATCAGAAGCAAGTTGGATTTTGGAAAAACAAATCGGGCAAATTGTATCTTCATTTGTAAGTAGTTTAGTTTTGCAGGAACAGCAAAATCTGGGAAGGATAAGATCAAATAATTTTGTAGCATAAGTTTTTATTTCCCCCAAAGCTATCATAACATCCCAGAACGCTTTCGTAAAAACCATTCAAAAGCAAAAAGCAAAATCACAATTACAAGCAGCCATTCATCAGACCAAAGTCTTATTTCAGATGTTGTAAGTTTTTCTTTTGAAGCTGAAAGATTAAGTTCATTTAATTTTACAATCAGAGAATTTATATCGCCAGGAGAATAAAATATTCCTTTTGTCTGATTTGATAGCAAACTTAAAAATTCGTAGTTCATTCTTGAGTCAATCATTTCAATATCAATATCCCCAATGTTAAATGTGCCATTATCATTGCCAAGCATCTTGCCATTTAAGCTAGCGTTACCGCTAAAATAATAATCACCATTTGTACTTAGTGAAACACTTCCTTCGTACAATCCAGCACCTATTGAATTTAATATTAACTCATCTTTTGAGTTTTGCGCATTTATATTAACTTTCACTTCAGCCTCGCTAACTGGATTAAATGATTCATCATAAACCTGGGCTGTAAATTCAACTAATTCACCAGATGAATAAATCTTCTTTGAAGTTTTAATTTTTACTTTTTTCTGATCATCTGGTGCATTTAACCAGCGAGTTGTACTCAGAATAAAACCATCAAACAAAGAAAGATTTTTATTTGCTGTTTGCAGTTTCCATTTCCAGATATCTTTTCCTATCAAAACAACTGCTCGCTTCGAACCAAAATTTCTTGAAACTATTAAAGGATTATTTCTAGGTTGATTATTGATTTTAACTTTTGAAATTATTTTACTCTCAGGTTTTACATCTAACGATACGATTGGTTGATTGATTGGTGGAAGATTATTCCAATCATTGCCTTGATTATTCTGAATAATTGGATTATCGATTTCACTTATCTGTATATCAGGTTGAACTTGCAAATAGTTTTTATCAATCATTGAAACTGAAATTGGAAGAAGATAACTTAAACTATTTAATTTCTTTAACTCAACATCACTTGTAAGTAATAAAAAGAACGGAGTGTTTTTGTTTTCTAACTTATTAACTAATCTTGTTAAAAAATCATCACTAGTTATGCTAGTTGGAAATCCAATTAAATAAATTATATCTGCGCTATCAAGTTCTACACTTGGATTCTGTTCTAGAAAATTACCAGCACTAATCTGAGTTAGCGTATTCACTTTCAGGTTATTATCGGCACTGAGAGAATTTTTTATAAACGTTAAATCTGAAGAAGGACTGCCGGCAATTAAAAGAATATTTATTTTATTGCTCAAAACATTTATATAAAAAACTTTTTGATTGTTTAAAGTATTAGATTCACCTTCAAGATTATTAATCTTTAAAGATAATTTTTTCTCGCCACTTTGCTTTGGTGTGTAATCAAATGATATAGAATTAACACCAGATCGGTCAAGCGCAATATTTTTGTTTTCGATTAATTGTGAATTCTCATACAATGAGACTTGAGTTGTTGTACCTGCAAAACCTTTACTTAATATTGTTGCAAGAATTGTTGTCGGAGTTTCAGCGTAAATAAATTCATTATTGATAACATTTTTAATCTCAACATCATTCTTTTTTGAGCTGTCACCAATTCCAACTGTGAAAACAGGAATACCAATTTTTTCAGCGCTGTAAATTGGTGTTAATCCTTGTGTAATTACACCATCTGAAACAATAGTAATCGAAGCTATATTGCTTTCACTCTGATTTACCATTGAAAATATATTTGCAAAATCAGATGATGTTTCATTAAAAGTAAATTGCTCTAAACTATCCTTACTTATTTGATTTACTTCAGCTCCAAATGAATAAAATTCTATATCTCCATTAAGTGAAGATGATTGGATTTTATTAACAATATTATTTACCGAATTATTTCTATCAGTTCCATCTTTAATCGTAATTGATTTGCTGTTATCAATAAAAAAAAGATTTAATGGCGTTAAGATGTTTTTCTTTGTTAAAGTTAAAACCGGCTCAAAAAAGATGAACAATAAAATTATTAAAGATAAAGCTCTAAGTACCGTCAGGAGGATCTTTTTAAATTTTGAAACTGGCGGAAGTGTAAATCGATAAACATAAATTGAGTAGGCAGCAAGTATAATCAATCCAATAAAAAAGAAAATTGAATTGAATGAAAAACTTAAATCTATTTTTTCGTATCCAAACATTAAAAAAACATTTCCCCTTTGATTAAAGTAACTGCACTGCCTGCAATGTAAAGTTCATTATTAGCAGAATTATATTTTACTAAAACTCTACCTTTTCGATCTAAAACATCGCCTTGTTCAATTTGTATAAGAGAATCATCCATAGAATTATTTATCAATCCTAATTTATTTAGAACAAGCAGCAAAGGTCCACAAGCTGAGCCTGTAACCGGATCTTCATCGATTCCATGATAAGGGGCAAAAAATCTTAAATGAGCTGATGAATTATTTTCAACTGTTTCAATAGTAAAGACTGCAATATCAAAAAATTCTTTGTGAGAATTACTTAACACATTTAAATATTTAAAATCAGGGTTGATATTCCACAATGCTTTTAATGAATTTAAAGCAATGAAAAGATAGCCATTGTTAAGAATAATAAAAGGTAAATCGCAGACATCTACTCGTTCAATTCCAAGTGCATCCAAAACTTCTTCTTTGCAACCGTTAAACTCATTTAACTCAGGAATTGGAATTTGCATTAAATATTTACCATCATTAACAGAACACTTTATTATTCCTGATAGAGTTTCGAATGTTATTGTTTGATTGTCTGAGATTATTCCTTTTTCAAAAAGAAAATGAAGTGAAGCAACTGTAGCATGTCCACAAAGTTTTACTTCATTAGTAGGAGTAAACCATTGAAGTTTAAAATCAGCATTATCTGAGCTACTAATAAAAGCAGTTTCTGATAGATTCATTTCTTTTGCGATCAACTGCTTTTCTGTTTCAGATAAATTATTTGAAAAAGTTACACCAGCTGGATTGCCGCAGAAAGCGACATTGGTAAAAGCATCTATTTGAAAAATCTCAATCTCTTTTACCATTAAGCAGATTCTCGATTTTCCATTCTTTCATTTTATCATAAGTCTGGTAATCAGAAAGATCAAAATGGATTGGTGAAACGGAAACATAATTTTGTTTTATTGCAGCTTGATCAAGATCCAAAGTTTCATCAACATCTTTTAAATTGCCTGTTAGCCAATAATAATTTCTACCATAAGGATCGATTCGTTTTTCATAAATATCATCCCACTTGGATTTACCTTGCTTTGTTAATATCATTCCCTTGATTTCATTCTCAGGCAAATTTGGGACATTCACATTTAACATTGTACCAAGCGGCAATCCACGTTTATAAACTTCTTGAGAAAGTTTTTTTGCAACATTAGACGCAAAAGAAAAGTCCAAAACTTGGTGACTTGCAACAGAAATTGCAATTGATGGAACCTCCATAATCGCTGCTTCTCTTGCTGCTGAAACTGTTCCTGAGTATATAATATTTATTGCTGTGTTACTTCCGTGATTTATTCCAGATACAACTAAATCTGGTGGAGTTGTCATAAGATTTCGCATTCCAATTTTTACACAATCTGCTGGAGTTCCATCAATTGCGTAACCAAAAAATGCACCGTTTTTTTGATATTCAAAAACTCTAAGTGGAGTTTGCATTGTGATCGCATGTCCAACAGCACTTTGCTCTTTGTGTGGCGCAACCACAGTAACTTCTGCAATTTCTTTTAGAGCGTTTACTAGTGAAAAAATTCCAGCGGAATCAATTCCATCATCATTTGAAACTAAAATTCTCAAAGTTATCCTTAATTTATTATTTTGCTAAAGCAATATAGCATTAAGCCAAGTTTTACTCAATTTAACAATTTGCCATAGCGTACAAAACATAACTTAACTTTGAGTAAATTTGTCGTAAAAAATGTACACACTTAAACCATACATATTTAAAAGATACCCTGAAATAATTTTTGGATTCAGTACAAAAGTTTCTAAAGATGCTAAACCACCATATTATTTCAATCTTTCGTATTCCGTTGGAGATAATAAATCAGCTGTTGATAAAAACAGGAAAGATTTTTTTGAATCTTTGGATTTATCCGCAGAAAATGTTGGATATCAACGACAGATCCATTCAGATATTGTAAATGTTATTGGTTGCGGCGGAGATAATGGCGCAAGTGATGCTTTGATTACAGATAAAATGAATCTGGGCTTAGCTGTAAGTGTAGCCGATTGTACCCCAATATTTTTATATGATTTTAAAAACAAAGTAATTGCTGCAGTTCATTCTGGTTGGAGAGGAACTGAAAGTAAAATATTAGGGAAAACATTTTCAAAACTTCAGAATGATTATAATTCAAAACCTGAAAATGTAGTTGCATACATTGGTCCATCAATATCCCAAGCAAATTATGAAGTAGGATTAGAAGTTGCTGAAAAGTTTAGTGGTTCATATTTAAAATCAAATGGCGAAAAATTTTTATTGGATGTAGCTGGAATTAATTATCAAATGCTTCTTGATTTTGGAATACCAAAAAATCAAATTCAAAAATCTGAGTTATGTACTTATGAGTATAATAATTTGCTCCATTCATATCGAAAAGACGGGGATCTTTCAGGAAGATCGATTGGCGTTATTGCAATAAAAGGATGAGATGAAAGCTTCACCAATCAAAATAATTTTAGGCTACGTTCTCATATGTCTTATCTGGGGATCGACGTGGCTTGCAATTCGTGCAAGCCTGGAATCTTTAACTCCATTTATCAGCGGCGGATCAAGATTCTTATTAGCTTCAGTTTTTATTTTAATATTGATGAAAGTGAGGGGAGTATCATTACAAAAAGATAAAGAGTCGATAAGACTTTATATATTGATGGGATTTATGTCTTTTGTAATACCCTTTGGTTTGGTTTATTGGGCAGAGCAATTTGTTCCTTCAGGATTAGCTTCAGTATTATTTGGTGTTTATCCTTTTTTCGTTGCAATATTTTCTTATTTCAGAATGCCTGATGAAATAATAGGCAAATTAAAAATTATCGGAATGAGTTTAGGTTTTTTTGGCATTGTAGTGATTTTTTCAGATTCATTTACAACAGATCTTACTAATCTTTTTCTAGGAATGGTTGCTGTTGCTTTAAGTGGAATTATGCAAGCATGGATTGCTGTAACATTAAAAAAATCTGGTAAGCATTTAAATCCGCTTTCTATGAATTTTATTCCAATGTTGATTGCCGGAGTTACAGGTTTAGCCATTGGAATGTTGACTGAAGATTTATCTTACATAAACATAAATCAAACCGCAGTTATTTCAGTCTTATATCTTGCCTTTTTTGGAAGCTTAATTACATTTACAGTTTTTTACTGGTTGATGAAAAAGATAAATGTAATAATGCTTTCATTCACTGCTTTTATCACTCCAATTATAGCGCTAATTCTTGGTTGGATATTTTATAATGAAACATTAACAACTCAACATCTTCTAGGAAGTATTCTTGTTTTAGTTGGTTTGTTAACTGCAAATCTTGATTCTTTTATAAATTCAAAATCAAAAACTGTTTAAGAATCTGATAAATTTAATCGTTAATTTTGTGATAGAGATTTTAGGAAGATTATGCAAAATATTATTCGGATAAAGAAAGCAACATTTTACGGTTATCATGGTGTAATGAGTGAAGAACAAAGTGTTGGCGGAAAGTTTGAAGCTGATGTTGATATGTACACAAATTTTGCTGAGGCTGCAAAAAAAGATTCGTTACACGATACAATTGATTATCACAAAGTTTACAAAGTACTTTACAGTCTTGCATTGGAACAGAAAAATTATCTTATCGAATCTGTTGCTATTAAAATTGCTGATGAACTATTAATAAAATTTACAGCGATTGAAAAAATTGCTGTGAGAGTTAGAAAAAATAATCCGCCGCTTGGTGGTGTTGTGGATTGTGTTGAAGTTGAAGTGATCAAGGAAAGAAAAGATTTAATTTAGATTGGATAGTGAACCTTTAAATATTGCATACATAGGAATTGGATCTAATGAAGGCGATAGATTAGCAAACATTAAAAATGCGATCTCTATGATTTCAAACCTAGATGATTGCATTGTTAAAAAAGTTTCATCAATTTATGAAACACTACCATTTGGTAAAATTGATCAGCAAAATTTTTATAATGCTGTAATTAAAATTAGGACTGAGATTTCTGTAAAGGATTTGTTTATTGCTCTTAAAGAAATTGAAAATAAAATTGGCAGAATACAGCGTGAAAAATGGGGACCAAGAGAAATTGATCTGGATATTTTATTGTATAACGACTTAATTATTTCTGATGAAATTATTACTTTACCACATAAAGGTTTAATTTATCGTGATTTTGTACTCGTTCCTTTAATTGAAATTGAACAAGAAATTATTCATCCAGTTTTTAATAAAAAATTATCTGAGTTTATAGATTTGCTGGAAACTCGGAACATCATAAATAAATTTTCTGAATCACAATTGTTGGAAGAAACAGATTTTGATAAATGATAATGAAATAAAGTACATTGCAGTTGAAGGCGTAATTGGCGCTGGTAAAACTGCACTTGCTAAAAAACTAAAAGCTAAATTAGAATCAAAACTTATTCTAGAGCAATTTGAAGCTAATCCATTTCTTGAAAATTTTTATAACGATAGAAAACGATTTGCATTTCAAACACAAATGTTTTTTTTGATCAACAGATTTAAACAGCAAGAAGAACTTAACCAGGAAGATTTGTTCACAAATTTTATTGTTTGCGATTACATCTTTGATAAAGATAAAATATTTGCTTATTTAAATCTTTCTGCTGAAGAACTTAAGCTTTATGAAAACATATTTCCTTTGCTTTCAAGAAATTTAAGAAAGCCAGATTTAGTGGTTTTCTTACAATCAAGTCTTGATCGATTAATGTTTAATATCAAAAAACGAAGCAGAGCAATTGAGAGAAATCTTACAAGAAATTATATTGAAGAATTGAGTGATGCATATAATCATTTTTTCTTTAGATACAATTCCACTCCACTTTTAATCGTCAACTCAACTGATATTGATTTTGTTAACAACGATGATGACTTTGATGAATTATTCCGTCAAATATTCAGGGAAGATCGTGGTGTAATTGAATATTTTAAACCAGAAAGTAAGAACGTAGGGTAAACAGAGTGGTAAGATTTATTATTTATTTTATTGTGTTTTTAATTTTGTTCCGTTTGGTTAGAGGTGTATTAAGTTTTTTATTTAGTTCTAAAAGTAACCAAAAAATAAACGATCAAGCTCCAAAGAAAAAATCTAAGTTTGAAAATGTTGAAGATGCAAAGTACATAGAAATAAAACCAGAAGATGAAAAAAAGAATTGATGACCAATGTCTTTTTTATCATTCATCCCAAATGCAATTAACTCACTTCTAAAAAAAATATTTGCGCTTAAAGAAAATAGAATTTACGAATTAAATATAGCAGATAAGGTTTTATTGATTTGTACACATCTTACTTTAAATGATCTGATTATTTCCACCTCACTTTATAGAGCAATAAAAGAAAAGTATCCCAATTCGAGTTTGGCAGCTGTAGTTAGTAATGAAAAGCATACCCAGATTAAAAATAATCTTATAGATGAGTTTATAATTATTAATAAATCTAAATTTATAAATCCACTAAATGTTATTTCTTTTATTAAACAAATCAGAACTCCATTTGACATTTGTATTGTTCCTGCAACAAAGTCTTTCTCGAGTAAATCAGATTATATCGCTAGATTATCCAAAAGTAAAATAAGAGTTGGGATTAATTCGTTTGATGGTAAGACAAATAAATCAAATTTCTGTTTTGATAGAAGAGTTGACCTGAATTATTGTAAACATCCAGACACAAATATTTCTGAAAGAGTTTTGGAAATTGTTAAGCCATTTGGTATTGACACTAAGGATTTAAGTTCGCAATTGACTATCAGTGAAGATGATTCTAAAACGGCAAAAAAGATTTTATCTGGAATCAAGAAAAATTTAAAAACAAAATTGATAGGAATAAATGCTTCTTCGGAAGATCCTGCAAATAATTGGTCTTTAGAAAATTATATCGAACTTATTGAAAAACTGAATATTGATTTTAACTGTGTCTTTTATTTAATTACTCATAATAGCACTGAAGAAATAAATTTTATTAAGGAAAATTCCAAGATTAAACTCCCATTAATCCAGCCGAAAACTATTACTGAAACTGCAGCAATAATTTTACTTACAGATTTATTTATTACTAATGATTCTTCTATAATGCATATAGCCGGAACAACTTCAACTCCACAAATATCTTTATTTGGCACGACCAATCCATTTAATTGGGCGCCGTGCGGTAAGAATAAAATATTTTTACAAAAATCTGATTTAATAGACGATATAACTGTTGATGAAGTTTTTGATATTTGTAAAGTTCTTTTGGAAGAAACCAAATGAGCGAATCATATAAAAGAATTGCGGCGATTGATATTGGTACAAACTCGTTTCATTTAATTGTTGTTGAGGTAAAAGAAAATGGTAAAGTAAAATTCTTAGATAGAAAAAGAGTTTTTCTTAGACTTGGAACTGGAATCAAAGCTGGTAAAAGTTTTATTTCGGAAAACGATTATTATCTGGCAATTAATGCCCTAAAAAAATTTGCTTCAATCGTAAAATATCATAATGCTCAGGTACGTGCTGTTGCAACCAGTGCAGTTAGGGAAGCTTCAAACAATTCAGAATTTGTAAATAGAGTTTTGCAGGAAACTGGAATTACAGTTGAAATAATTGATGGTAAAACTGAAGCAAATTTAATTTTTACCGGAATGAAAAATGCATTACCAATAAAAGATAAATCTGTTTTAGGAATTGATATTGGTGGCGGAAGTACGGAATTTATTTACGCGGTAGATGGAAAAACTCAATTTACAGAAAGTGTAAAAGTTGGTGCTGTAAGATTATCTAAAATATTTTTTCCTGATTTTATAATTAATGATGATTCGGTTAAGAAGTGTGAAGAATATGTTGCTGGTCAAATCTTATCAAATAAAAATATACTTAAAGATAATAAATTAGATTTTACAATTGGTTCATCCGGAACTGTTGATACAATTTGCCTTGTTAAAGAACATCAGAAAAAAGTAAAAGTAACCAAAGAATTAAATGGTTATGAATTTTACAAAGCAGAATTTGATGAAGTTTACAATCTGATAATGAATTTAAAATCATCTGAAGAAAGAATGAGAATTCCTGGAATTGAATCAAAACGTGCTGATGTAATTCCCGCTGGATTGATAATCTTAAAGCAAGCCTTTAAAATCTTTAACATAAAAAAATTGGTTTTATCAGAATTTGCATTACGTGAGGGAGTTGTATTTGATTTGATTGAACAGAATGTATAAAAGCTGTTAATAACCTTAAAATCTCATATCTTTTTTAATACTTACTACCTAACTATATTTGCACTCAAATTAATCAGAGAATATGAACAACATTAGAAATTTTTGCATAATTGCGCACATCGATCACGGTAAATCTACAATTGCAGACTGTTTGCTTGAGACAACAGGAGTTGTTTCTGCTCGCGAAGCTAAAGATCAGATTTTAGACGATTTAGAACTTGAACGTGAACGTGGTATAACTATTAAATCTCACGCAATTCAAATGCACTATCGTGCAAAAGATAAACAGGAATACATTTTAAATTTAATTGATACTCCAGGCCACGTTGATTTTACTTATGAAGTATCGCGCTCACTTGCTGCATGTGAAGGAGCTGTACTTGTTGTTGATGCTGCTCAAGGTGTTGAAGCACAAACAATTAGTAATCTTTATTTGGCGATTGATGCCGGACTTGAAATAATTCCGGTTATAAATAAAATAGATTTGCCAAGCGCTGAAATTGAAAAAGTATCAAGCCAGATAATTGAATTAATTGGCTGTAACAAAGAAGATATTATTCTTGTTAGTGCAAAATCCAAAATTGGTATTGAAGATTTATTAGAAACTATAATTAAAAAAGTTCCTGCTCCAACTGGTGACCCAAACGCGCCATTGCAGGCATTAATTTTTGATTCTGTATTTGATACTTATCGTGGAGCAATTGCTTATGTTAGAATTTTTCAAGGCACTTTAAAGACAAATGATAAAATAAAATTTTTTATTGTACACAAAGAAACTGAAGCTGAAGAAATTGGAATTTTAGGTTTAAGAAAAATTAAATCTGATGTTTTATCCGCTGGCGATGTTGGATATTTAATTGCAGGTGTAAAAGACGTTCACGATACAAAAGTTGGTGATACAGTTACTCATCTCAGAAATGGAGCAAAAGATCCATTGCCAGGTTACAAAGATGTTAAGCCAATGGTTTACAGTGGTTTATATCCAACCGATTCTGATGACTTTGAAGATTTACGTGATGCGCTTGAGAAATTTAGATTAAATGATTCTGCATTAATTTATCAGCCTGAAACTTCTGCCGCACTTGGATTTGGTTTTCGTTGCGGATTTCTTGGTTTGCTTCATATGGAAATTGTGCAGGAACGTTTACTGCGCGAACATAATCAATCAATTATAACAACACTTCCAAACGTTGAGTATTATGTTTACACAAAAAAAGGCGAGAAGATAACTGTTGATAATCCAGCAGAAATGCCTGCTGTAGGAAATATTGATAGAGTTGAAGAACCTTATATGAAGGCTCAAATTGTTACTCCGAGTGAGTATGTTGGTAACATTATGAAAATTGCAATGGATAAACGCGGCACTTATATCAATACAACTTATTTAGATCCAACTCGCGCTGATTTACAATTTGAATTTCCACTCTCAGAAATAATTTTTGATTTTTATGATAAATTAAAATCATCAACTCGTGGTTATGCTTCTTTTGATTATGAATATATTGGATATCGTGAATCTGATTTAGTTAAACTTGATATTTTATTAAATGGTGAGCCTGTTGATGCATTATCAATGATTGTTCATAGAAGTAAATCTTTTGATTGGGGAAGAAAAGTAAGCTCCAAACTTAAAGATTTAATTCCACGACAAATGTTTGAAATTAGTATTCAAGCTGCAATCGGTACAAAAGTAATTTCTAAATCGGTTGTAAAAGCTTTAAGAAAAAATGTTATCGCAAAATGTTATGGCGGAGATATATCCAGAAAAAGAAAACTTCTTGAAAAACAAAAAGAAGGTAAGAAGCGAATGAAGCAAGTTGGTAACGTAGAAATTCCACAAGAAGCATTTTTGGCAGTATTGCAAATTGAAGACTAACGTTGAAATAAAACACAAAGGCCTTAAACGCTTTGTAAAGATTTTTATATTTCTATTAATCTTAGTTTTATTATTAAAAATGTTTGCAATTGATGCTTTTAGAATTCCAACAGCTTCGATGAAAAATACTTTACTTGAAGGTGATTTTATTATTGTTAATAAAACTGCTTATTCTATCACAACGCCGCTTCAAATTCCATTCTGGGGAAAGCGACTATCAAGAACTCAGCTATATTCAACAGGCAAACCTGAGTTTAATGATGTTATTGCTTTTGAGATTCCATCAAATTATTATGATCCAGGCTCAGAAGATTATTCTGTATTGATAAAAAGAATTATCGGTCTTCCGGGTGATACTATCGAAATAAAAGATCAAGTTTTATGGATAAATCATATCAAGTATCGGACACCTTCTTTTATAAAATTAAATTTAGAAGAAATGCCAAATGAAATTATCGATGCAAAACTTTTTCCTTATAATAATAAATGGAACTTAGAAAATTATGGACCAATTGTAGTCCCTAAAAAAGGAATGAAAGTTGAACTTACTCCACAAAATATTTTGCAATGGCAAAATGCAATAAACTCTGAGCACAATAAAAAAGTTATAAGTGTTGAAGGAACTGTAATTAACTTAAACGGATCCGCAATTCGTGAATACACGTTTGAAAAAGATTATTACTTTGTATTGGGCGATAACCGAAAGAACAGTATTGATAGTCGCTACTTTGGATACGTTCCAGAAGATTGGATAATTGGAAAAGCTAAATTTATTTATTGGTCACAAATTCCTGTTGAGTACTCCGGGATAACAGATTATTACAATGCTATAAGATTTAGCAGGTTGATGCAATCAATAGATTAAGCACATTATTATTAGCTTGATAATATATATTTAATTCGTACTTTTGTTACAAAAACTCGAATGAAAATTTTAATAATTCTAATATTATTCAGCTCTCAAATCTTTTCGCAAGAAAAATACTTCATTTATTTTATTGATAAAGGCCCGGAATATTTAAATGGATTAAATAAATCCAGCCTATCTTATAATCCCGCGATTAACAGTCTAACACCAAAATCAATTGAAAGAAGACAGAAAAATCTTGGTAAAGATTTTATTACTTATGAAGATCTTCCAATCTATAATAATTATTTACAACAATTAGAAAATCTTGAAATAAAAATTATTAGAAATCTAAATTGGTTTAATTGTGTTTCTGCTTATCTAACTTCAGATCAAATTAGTATTGCTAAAAATTTACCTTTTGTAAAATCAATCGAACCGGTAAAAAAGCTCTTCTACAAATTGCCTCAAATAAATGAAACAGATAATTCATTGTTAAAGATTTCGGATACAATACTTAATTATGGTCCATCATACAACCAAATGAATTTATCTGATGTTCCAGTTGTGCATTCCAAAAATATAAATGGTAAAAATATTTTAATCGGAGTTCTTGATTCCGGTTTTGATTGGGAAAGACACGAATCACTAACAAATAAAAATGTAATTGCTGAATATGATTTTATTTTTAATGATTCAACAACATCAAATCAAAATGGAGACAGTCCAAACCAACATAATCATGGGACTTATGTGTTTTCAATTCTTGCTGGATTTAAAGATAGTGTTTTGATTGGCCCAGCATACAATTCATCTTTTGTTCTGGCAAAGACCGAAGATATTCGAGATGAAACTGTGATTGAAGAAGATAATTATGCCGCAGCTTTAATCTGGATGGAATCACTCGGAGTGGATATTACAACAAGTTCACTTGGTTATAATATTTTTAATGATGGTTTTGAGTACAGTTACAACGATATGGATGGAAGAACTGCAGTAACAACAAAAGCACTCGAGTTAGCATTTCAAAGAGGAGTTTCTACTTTTTCTTCCGCTGGAAATGAAGGAGATGATCCGTGGTTTTATATAACTGCACCAGCAGATGGATTTAATGTTTTATCAGTTGGTGCTGTAACATCAAATGGAATTGTTGCAGGTTTTAGTAGTCGCGGGCCGACTTATGATGGAAGAACAAAACCTGAAGTTTCTGCAATGGGAGTTGGTGTGTATGGCGCTTCAGCAAACACTGATGATGGCTATGGTTTTAGTAGTGGAACTTCTGCATCTGCACCAATTGCTGCTGGAGTTGGGGCATTATTGCTTTCCGCATATCCACATTTAAAGAACACACAAATTAGAAGTATTTTTCTTGAAACTTCATCAAATTCATCAAATCCAAATAATGAAATTGGATATGGAATTATCTCTGCAAAAAATGCAATTGAGTTTCCAAATCTTGAATTCAATAATGGATCATACATCTTACATAAGGCTTTTATAGAGGATGGAGTTGATACTCAATCAGTTAAAATAAATTTTATTTTAGCAGAAGATCTCTTAGAAGAGTATCAATTAATAAAATCTAATAATTATGATTATTCTTTTCAGCTACCAATTCATAATAATGGTAAGATTATAAAATTCACTATAAATTATAAAGATAGTCTTGGCAATCTTAACTTTATCCCCCAAAATGGATTTTATAAGTTTAGTTATGGCTCGGATATTATTAACTATAATTTTGAAACTTTAACACCAGTTGGTGATTATGAAGTTAGCAACTTTTATCCAAATCCATTTCTGCTTGAAAATTTTGGAAAGATAAGTTTTAATTATCATTCTGCAGGAAACGAAAAATTTAAAGTAACTATTACTGATGTAACAGGTCAAAAAGTTGGTGAGTATAACTCTATCACAAATTCAAATCCTGGCTTTTATACTTTTAACTGGAATGGCTATTCGGATAAGGGTTATTTGTGCGCCAGCGGAGTTTACTTAGCTTTAATTCAAATTGATGATAAATTGTATGGACGAAAATTTATTTTATTAAAGTAATTTTGATTAGAGAAATATTATGAGCAAAATTTTATATCCTGCACAAAGAAAATATTTAGAATTCCACAGAAAGAAAGAAGATAAGCTGATTGTTGAGATGGAAGACTTTGCAGAAAAGCATCACGTACCGATTCTTGATTGGCATTCTGTGGAGTTTGTTGAAAACTTAATTCTTGCGCATAAGCCTGATAGAGTTTTGGAAATTGGAACTGCAATTGCTTATACAACAATTAGAATTGCAAGATGCCTGGATAAAAATTCTCGTATTCATTCAATTGAGAAAAGTACAGATAACATTAAACTGGCATTGGAAAATATTGAAAAATCCGGGCTGGATAAAAAAATAAAATTGATTCAAGGTGATGCATTAAGTATAATGCCTCAGATGAAAAAGAAGTATGATTTTATTTTTCTTGATGCTGATAAAGAAGATTATAAAAAACTATTTGATCTTTCTATGTTGCTGCTTAGAAAGGGTGGAGTAATAGTTATTGATAATTTATTGTGGCATGGTTATGCCGCTTCAACTTCTGTTCCTCCAAAGTATAAGAACTCAACACAACATATTAGAGAGTTTAATAAAATATTTATACTTCAAAAAAATCTTCATTCAATGATTATTCCGATTGGAGATGGTTTAGGTTTTGGAATTAAAAAATGATTGAGGCTTTTTCAAATCCAAAATTTCTTTATGAAGTTGAAAAATTCACAAGTAAATCTTTAAATCGAAAAGATGATTTACGGATAATAATTGATTTGCATATTCAAAATAAAAATGTTGATGATTTTGAGAGTTTTGCATTTTTAGGAAAATATGTAAATGGTTTATTTCGGGTTTTAGAATCAAGTGGAAAAGTATCTGAGTTTCAAAATCTTGAGCAGGTTAAAAAAGATTTAGGGGAAAATATAGAAAAAGTAATTTCCCGATTAAAAGAAATTACTTTAAAACTTGATGATGAAAAGAAAACTAAAATAGAAGATAATTTTCTAGATCTGTCAAAAAATTCATTTCAAAATATTCAACAATTAGTTGAAGATATTGATCATATAAAAAAATATCTAAACTATCTTAAGAGAAAATGAAACTTGTCATTCCGAACTTGTTTCGGAATCCCATCTTAAATAACTGAGATGCTGAAACGAGTTCAGCATGACTAAAAATCTTAAGTCTTAGCAATCCATTTTTCTAAAGCTGAAAGCAAATGTGTCATTGCCGTAATCAATGGCTGATGCTGTTCAACTTCGATATCTTCTAAAATTTCTCTGTGAATATCAATATATGCTTTATTTAGTTGCGTAACTAAAAGCTGCCCTTTTCTTGATAGCGAAACTTTCATATTTCTTCTATCATTTGGATCAATCTCTCTAATGATATATTCCTTTTGAACAAGCCCGTCAATTATTCTTGTGAGTCTGCTTGGGCTTAAATTCATTCTTTCAGCAATTGCTTTATTGTTGATGCTTTCATCCGAGCCAAATAATCTTAAGCATCTAAATTCTGCTTGTGTTAAACTGTGTACTTCTGCAAGTCGAACTTCTTTTTCCTGACAATTAGCCAGTAAATTAAAAGTTAGGTTTGCCAACTGTTCTGCATTATGATTTAATTCCATATTGGTTCCATTTAATTAAAGATGAATTATTGTCTGTGACAAAAATCGATAATAAAAATAATTATAGCAAGTCCATATTATAATTATTTTACTAAAAGTACTTAAAATCACGTTTTTGCGTAATTAAGATTTGACCATTGGTAAGATTTGTTAATTCAATATTTATCTTCTCAAAATCATTTGGTTTTACAAAACATTTGAAATTAGCTTTATTTGTGAACTGTGAATCACTAATGATGGCTGAAAATTGATTAATAATTCTGTGTATCTGACTTATAAAAACAAAATCAACTTCAATTTCTATTTTTTGAAAAAGATTTTTGGATTGAATCTCAGCTTTCTCTAAAACCTCAATAGATGCGTTGTAATAAGCTTTCCCCAGCGGACCAACACCAAGCTTGGTTCCGCCAAAATATCGCACTACAACAAGCAATACATCGCTTAAATCAAAATGCTGAATTGCATTTAAGATCCTAATTCCGGCTGTTCCATTTGGTTCGCCATCATCAGAATATTTTTGCTCTCCGGATTTGATTTTATAAGCATAGCAATGATGAGTTGCATCATAATATTTTTTTCGTATTTCTTGTAGATGATTTAAAACATTTTCCTCATTATCAACAGGGTAAACAATTGCTATAAATTCTGAGCCTTTTTCCTTGATTGAAATTTGCAGAAAGTCATTTATTGTTTTTATTTGTTCTGGTAACATTGATGTGCGATTGAATAATCCATACTAAAAATATTTGTTTATCAAGATCACTATTCCTAAAATAAGCGTTTGAAAATTTAATTCTAATTTTTTTTTTGATTAATAGAACTTTGGAAAAAGAAACAATAACTATAAAAGGTGCACGCGAGCACAATCTAAAAAACATTGATGTTGAAATCCCTCGAGATTCATTTACCGTAATTACAGGTTTATCAGGCTCAGGAAAATCTTCTCTTGCGTTCGATACTATTTACGCAGAAGGCCAGCGAAGATACATCGAATCACTTTCTGCTTACGCTCGCCAGTTTTTGGATATGCTTGAAAAACCGGAAGTAGATTTGATTGAAGGTTTAAGCCCTGCAATTTCAATCGAACAAAAATCTACATCAGGAAATCCGCGTTCTACTGTTGGAACTGTAACGGAAATTTATGATTACTTAAGATTGCTTTATGCACGAATTGGAATTCCACATTGTTACAATTGCGGTAAACCAGTAACCAAACAAACTTCTGCGCAAATCATTGATACAATTATTCAAAATCAATCCGGCAAAAAAGTTTCTATACTCGCTCCGGTTATTCGCGGAAGAAAAGGACATTACCGAGAACTTTTTGAAGAAATAATTTCTGATGGATTTTTAAAAGTTAGAGTTGATGGAGAATATCACGAAATTGAAAAAGGATTTCATGTTGATCGTTATAAAATTCACAACATAGAAATTGCTATTGATAAAGTTAGTGCAAGTGAGAGATCACGAGGAAGATTAACTGAATCTGTAGAGGTTGCAATTAATTACGGAAATGGAATTGTAATTATTGAAGAAGATGGAAAAGATAAAATTTACAGTCGCCATCTTGCGTGTTTGGATTGCGGGATTTCATATCGTGAGCTTGCACCAAATTCATTTTCATTCAACTCTCCGTATGGTTCTTGTTCAGATTGTGAAGGACTTGGAGAAATAAAACAGCTTGATATTGATTTGATAATTCCTGATTGGGATAAATCAATTAATGAAGAAGGAATTGCAGCACTTGGTAAACCGAGATCAATCTGGTTCTTCAATCAATTAGAGGCCGTTGGGCAAAAATTTGGTTTTGATTTCGATACTCCGCTTAAAGATTTGAATGATGAACAAAAAGATTTATTGCTTAATGGAAGTTCTGAAAAAATTTCTTTCACTTATAATTACGGCAAAGGTAAACCTGTAACATATTTGCACAGGTTTGCGGGAGTTATGAGTTATCTTAAAAACTTTTATGCTACTACAAGTTCAAATCATATCCGCGAATGGGTGGAAGCTTATATGAATTCTGCAACTTGCCAAACTTGTAATGGCGGAAGGTTGAAAAAAGAATCTTTATCTGTAAAATTTCAAAATAAAAATATTAGTGAAGTAACAAAACTTTCAATAAATCGAGCAGCAGAATTTTTTAACGATTTAAAATTAAAAGGTAAAGATGCAATAATTGCAAAACCGATTTTAAAAGAAATTAATGAGCGTTTAGGATTTTTGTTGAATGTTGGATTAGATTATTTAACGCTTGATCGTTCAGCAAGAACTTTGTCTGGTGGCGAATCCCAAAGAATAAGATTAGCAACACAAATAGGTTCTCAGCTTGCTGGCGTTCTGTATGTTTTGGATGAACCATCAATCGGTTTGCATCAAAGCGATAATATTAAACTTATTAACTCATTAAAAAATCTTCGCGATCTTGGAAATACTGTAATTGTTGTTGAACACGATAGAGAAACAATTGAAAGTTCAGATTACATTATTGATCTTGGTCCAGCTGCCGGTATTCATGGTGGAGAAGTTTGTATTGCTGGTGAAACATCTGAATTACTTAATTCTAAGAACGGCTTTGAATCGTTAACACTTTCTTATTTAAATGATGAAAAGCGAATTGAAATTCCTGAAAAACTTAGAGAGGGAATTGGGAAATCGTTAATCTTAAAAGGTGCAAGCGGTAACAATCTTAAAAATGTTGATCTGGAAATTCCACTGGGGACTTTTACTGTAATCACTGGAGTCAGCGGTTCTGGTAAATCAACTCTGATAAATGAAACGCTTGTTAAGATTTTGATGAAAAAGATTTATTTATCCAAACTCGTTCCGCTTCCTTACAAATCTGTTGAAGGTTTAGAGCATATTGATAAAGTAATTGAAATTGATCAATCACCAATTGGCAGAACACCAAGATCAAATCCTGCAACGTATACAGGATTGTTCACACACATTCGAGATTTGTTTGCTCAGTTGCCAGAATCTAAAATGCGGGGTTATGCAACTGGCAGATTCAGTTTTAATGTTGAAGGCGGAAGATGTGAAGAATGCGGCGGCGATGGTTTAAAGAAAATTGAAATGAATTTTCTTCCAGATGTTTATGTACTTTGTGATGTTTGCCAGGGAAAAAGATATAATAGAGAAACTTTACAGGCTTTGTACAAAACAAAATCAATTTCTGATGTTCTTGAAATGCGAGTTGATGAGGCATTAGAATTTTTTGAAGACTTGCCGAGAATAAACAGAAAAATAAAAGCAATACACGATGTTGGACTTGGTTACATAAAACTTGGCCAACAGGCAACAACTCTTTCAGGTGGAGAAGCACAGCGTGTTAAACTTGCAACAGAATTAAGTAAAATAAGCACCGGTAAAACTATTTACATTCTTGATGAACCAACAACAGGATTGCATTTTGAAGATGTTAGAATTCTTTTGGGAGTTTTAAACAAACTTGTTGATAAAGGAAATACTGTTGTAGTTGTTGAACACAATCTTGATGTAATAAAAACCGCAGACTGGATTATTGATCTCGGGCCCGGTGGAGGTGAGTTTGGCGGAAAAATAATTGCAGAAGGAACTCCCGAACAAATAATTAAAAACAAAAAAAGTTTAACCGGTAAGTTTTTGATTAAAGAATTGAGGAAGTAGCATTGTTCGTTATTGCGAGGATCCCGATTCATCGGGAGACGAAGCAATCTGTCAAATATTTATTGGAGAAATATATTGCCCTTTAGGCGGGAAATAGAAGGGCTAGCCCAAACTTAATAATAATATTTTGGCTAAAGCCAAGAAATTAATTGCCATTCTAATCCACGACCTAAAGGTCGTGGCAATTCAAGTAGATGATAAGAGTTTTTTTAATCAATCTTAGTCGGATCCCACGAACATCTAAATCCTTCATCAAGATCATCCAAAATTTTCATATCAGATTTATCCAGAGAAAAATTAAATATATCTGCATTCTCAATTATTCTTTTCTTACGTGCAGATTTTGGAATTACAACTAAATCGTGTTCAATAGCCCAGCGAATTAAAACTTGAGCATTAGTTTTATTATGCTTTTCTGCTATTGGTAAAACTCTCGGATCATCAAGTTTTTTCATTCTTGTAAGAGGAGAGTAAGCTTCAAGAATGATATTATTTTTTTTGCAAACATCAAGCAAATCTTTTTGATAATTGTACGGACTAAACTCAACCTGGTTCATAACAGGAATTATGTTAGCATAGGTAAACAATTCTTCAAGATGAATTATCATATAATTACTTACACCGATCGATTTGCAGTAACCAGATTCATAAATCTTTTCTAACGCTTTCCAGCTATCTTTTCTTTTTTCTTTAACAGGCCAGTGAATTAAATAACAATCAATGTAATCTGTGTTTAATGTTTTAAGACTTTTATCAAAAGCCTTTAGTGCAGATTCATAACCGTGATCATCATTCCAAAGTTTTGTTGTAATAAAAACTTCTTCTCGCTTAATCCCAAAATTTCTTATTGCTTCGCCAACTTCTTTTTCATTGCCATAAATTCTTGCAGTATCAATATGTCTGTATCCAGATTCCAAAGCCCACGTAACAGCGTTAATACATTCAGTTCCGGATTTGGTAAGATAAACACCTAATCCAAATTGTGGAATCTCAACTCCGTTATTCATTTTTATTTTGTAATTAATATCTTTGCTCATATTTCCTCTAGAAAAGATTTAAAAGTTTAAGTGACATAATTAGAATTGCAATTATCAAAACTGATTTAATAAGTTTTTCACCTTTCTTAACTGAAAGTTTTGCGCCCCACCAGCCGCCAAATGCGTTTCCTGCTGAAAGAGTTAAACCGTAATACCAGTTAATATTGTCTGTTAAAATAAAAATAATCAGAGCAGGAATTGTAAAAACAAATACAACAAAAACTTTGTGCATATTAACTCTTATCAAATCAAGATTCATCAAGTATTGAAAAGCAGCCATCAATAAAAATCCAACTCCAACCTGCAGAAATGCTCCATAAAATCCAACCACAATCATTGCAACTACAATCTTCCAATCAATTGTAAATTTAGAAACTGTTTTTTCAGATTTCTTTTTTGGTAAAAGCATTGTAATGATTATAAAAATCATTATCACGCCTAGAATTTTCTCAAACAATTCATCACTTATTTGAACAGCAGTTATTGCCCCAATAATTGCCCCGGGTAAAGTAAGTGCTGAAAGTATTAAACTGTTTTTAAGTTCGTAGAATTTTTCTTTCTTGAATGAATAAACTGCAGAAACATTCTGAAATAGGATGGCAACTCGATTGGTTCCGTTTGCAACGGTAGGATCAAGTCCAAGAAAAATTAAAACTGGTAAAGTAAGCGAAGATCCACCGCCGGCATTTACATTTATAAATGCAGCAATCGCGCCTACAACAAATAATATTATTATTCCGTAAATGTCTGGCAAACCGTTCCTGTAAATTCTTTTTTAAGTAAAACAAAAATAAAGTATTTTATTTGTGAAAAGAATTAGAAATAGTATTTAATACTTTGTGATATAATTAAAAATATTTTTGTGACATTTAGAGCTTTTGTGTTTTAGTGGCAAAACATTCTTGCCGCAAACCTGCCTGCGGTAGGCAGGAGCACTAAGACACAAAAGAGCACTAAAATTAAAATGACTAAACTTTCATTAACTTTTATCAGGTTAAATATGAAATCTAAAATGCAAGAGATATTGACAGCAATATTGTTCATTGTATTATTTACTCAATGCACTCAATCTCAACAATCTTATGTAAAAGAAAATTATGATAAAAAAGAATATATGATTGAAATGCGAGATGGTGCAAAACTTTTTACTGCTGTCTACTCACCTAAAGATCAATCAAAAAAATATCCTATCTTAATGATAAGAACTCCTTATTCATCAGCTCCATATGGAGAAGATAAATTTGCCGGATTTTTAGGCGCTTCAAGAGATTTTGTACAGGAAGGATTCATTTTTGTTATTCAAGATGTTCGCGGCAGATATATGTCTGAAGGTGAGTTTGATAATATGCGAGCTTTCATTCCAAATAAAACTGGAAAGCAGTTTGATGAAAGCAGTGATACTTACGATACGATTGAATGGTTGATAAATAATATCGATAACAATAATAAAAAAGTTGGAATCTGGGGAAATTCATATCCTGGTTTTTATGCTTTAATGGGTTGTATTGATGCACATCCAAACCTTGTTTGCGCTTCTCCACAAGCACCAATTTCAGATTGGTTTGTTGGTGATGATATGCATCATAACGGTGCTTTTTCTGTTTTGATGTCCTTTAATTTCTTTAAGGGATTTGGGAAACCAAGACCCGAACCATTAACAAAATATCCATCAGCAGCAGAGTATGATTCGCCGGATGCGTATAATTTTTTCTTAGATCATACTCCATTAAATAAATTGAATGAAGAAATATTAAAAAATGAGATTCCTTTTTGGGATTCAATGATGGCTCATGGTAATTATGATTATTATTGGCAATCACGAAGTAACTTACAGCACTTAAAAAATATTAAAGCTGCAATTCTTCTTGTTGGCGGCTGGTATGATGCTGAGGATATGTATGGTCCACTACATATTTATAAAACGATTGAAGAAAATGATAAACCAAATAATACAAGATTAGTTATGGGTCCGTGGACTCATGGGTCGTGGGTTTGGGCTAAAGGTGATTCACTTGGTGATTTTTATTTTGGTGGAAACACTGCTGATTATTATCGAAAAGAAATATTACTTCCTTTCTTTAAGTATCACCTTAAAGGAGAAGGAAAATTAAATCTGAATGATTCTTATGTCTTTAATACAGGGACAAATCAATGGAGTAATTATCCAACCTGGCCTCCAAAAAATGTTAGTGAAGTAAAATATTATTTTCAATCAGATGAGAGATTAAGTGATCAAACACCAATGGATGAAAAAACTTATACAGAATATATTAGTGACCCGTTCAATCCTGTTCCATACACAGCAAAGTTCGAAGACTCCAAATCGTTTTATAATGAAGTTCACTTAATTGAAGATCAAAGATATGTTTCAACTCGACCTGATGTGTTAACATTTGAATCTGAAGTTTTAACTCAGGATGTTACAATTGCTGGACCAATCATTGCAGATTTATTAGTATCAACGACCGGAACAGATGCAGATTTTGTAGTAAAAGTAATTGATGTTTATCCTGATAATGAGAATGATCCTTATCCGAATCCGGCATTGGTGGAAATGGGTGGTTATGAAAGATTAGTTCGTACAGAAATTATGCGAGGTAAGTTTAGAAACAGTTATGAATTTCCAGAACCATTTGAACCAAATAAAGTAACTGAAGTTAAAATAAATTTGAATGATGCATTTCATACATTCAAAACTGGACATAAAATTATGATTCAGGTTTCATCATCGTATTTTCCATTCTTTGATGTTAATCCAAATACTTTTTGTGATGCTTACTCAGCAGACAAAGATAAATTTGTAAAAGCGATGATAAAAATTTATCATTCGAAAGAGTATCCCAGTAAAATTATTCTGAATGTTATGAAATAATTTCTTTAATCGGAAAACTATCGGTCTTTAAAAACTAAAACCGTTGTGCGAAGAACTCCTAGAGTGAAACGGTTAATATTATATGTTGTACTATGGTAACCCACGACTTAAGTCGTGGGCTAAAAGGAATAAATGGCAATTTTCTAAACCGTTTTAACGGTTTTCAATAACTATTTTAATAAATAATATATAGGTGAGAAAATGAAAACAAATGTCATAATATTTTTGTTGGTAATATTTTACTTAATCGACATACCTGCGCAAGTTTATAATTCTAATGAGCCACTCGCTCATACTTTTTCAATTGTTGCACGAGATCCGCAAACTGGTGAAATGGGTGTTGCAGTCCAATCACATTGGTTCTCAGTTGGATCAATCGTTGCCTGGGGCGAAGCCGGAGTTGGAGTTGTTGCAACTCAATCTTTTGTTAATCCTTCTTTTGGTACACGCGGATTGGATTTGTTAAAAAAAGGAATGACAGCTCAAGAAGTTGTTGAACTTTTAATTTCTACTGATGAAGGAAGAGAAATGAGACAGCTTGCAATTGTTGATTCAAAGGGAAATTCTTTTGCTTATACTGGATCGAAATGTATTTCTGAGGCTGGGCATTTTGTTGGTGATGGTTACTCTGTGCAGGCAAATATGATGTTGAATAATACAGTTTGGAATGCAATGTCCAAAGCATTTGAAAATACCCATGGACCACTTGCTGAAAGACTTGTTGCTGCTTTAGAAGCTGCTCAGATTGAAGGAGGCGATATCCGCGGTAAACAATCTGCATGCATACTTGTTGTTAAAGGTAAGGCAACAGGAAATTTGTGGGAAGATAGACAAATTGATTTGAGAGTTGAAGATAATCTGAATCCAGTTAATGAAATAAAAAGATTATTAAATATTTATCGTGCTTATGAACATATGAATAAAGGTGATCTTGCAGTTGAAAAAAATGATATGAAACTTGCAATGGATGAATACAATGCTGCAATGAAAATGTTTCCTGATAATTTTGAAATGAAATACTGGACAGCAGTTACACTTGCAAACACTGGAGAGTTAGAAAAATCATTACCAATGTTTAAAGAAATATTTGCTGAAGATAAAAATTGGAAAGAACTTACTAAAAGATTAAAACCTGTTGGTCTTTTAACCGTTGATGAAAAAAGTCTGAAGCTGATTCTTGAACAGTAAGTTGATTGGAGCACACAATTAAAAACTATCTTTCTTAATAAGATAGATAGTTTTATTTTTACATATCAATTGAACTACTGAAAATTATTAATTGCAAAATCCAAAAGAATTTTTACGAAAAATTATAATTCCCTTAACATTTCCAATGTTGTTGTGGGTGATATATTTAATGAGTTATTGGATTGATATTTATCCTTACAAACTTGGAATACTACCAAGAAACTTTAGTGGACTTGTCGGAATTTTTACTTCGCCATTAATTCATGGTGGATTTTCACATTTAATCTCCAACACAGCTCCATTAATTTTTATGGGATTGGGAATATTTTATTTCTATCCTAAAGTAGCTTATAAAGTTTTTACAATAATTTATTTGGGCACAGGAATTCTTGTTTGGATATTTGCTCGAGAAGTATATCACATCGGTGCAAGTGGGATTATTTACGGATTTGTTTCGTTTTTATTTTTCAGTGGCATTTTTAGAAAAGATAATCGCTCAATTGCTTTAGCATTGATTGTAATTTTGTTTTATGGCGGATTGATTTGGGGTGTGCTACCAATTGAAAAAGGAGTTTCATGGGAATCACATTTGTTTGGTGCAATTGCAGGAATAATTGCCGCCTTTATTTTTAGAAAAGTTGATCCACCCAAAAAATATGATTGGGAAGATGAAGAATCTGAAATTCCTGCAAACAAATTAGAAGTATCTTACGATGCTGATAAAAATGATTTTGAAATTTAATGGAAAACAAAATGAAAAAAACTACAACAGAAACTCGTGCATATCGCACAGAAATGAATGATAAAATTTTAAACTCAGGTTTTAGAGATTTTAATAAGTTCTTTGCGCTTGATAACAAAGCCTACATAGATGGAGCTTTGAATGCAAAGACGAAAGAATTAATGGGATTATCAGCCTCGATGGTTTTGCGTTGTAACGATTGCATTTTTTATCATATCGACCGTTCAATTCAGGAAGGTGCGACTCGTGAAGAATTAATGGAAACATTTAATGTTGCATTGATTGTTGGTGGTTCTATAGTTATTCCACATTTAAGATTTGCATTTGAAATGATGGATAATATATTTGAAGAAATAGAGAAATCAGAATAATGATTATCATACCCAAAAATATTGTAACTGATGATGGTAAAGATAGAATTCTTAAAAATCATTTTGTGGAAATTGAAAATGGAATAATCGTTCGCATTTCAAAAAATGATGAGAAATATTTTAAAAAATATAAAAGCGATGTTTACAGATTTGAAAATCTTACTTTAATTCCTGGTTTTGTACAAACACATATCCATCTTTGCCAAACTTTATTCCGTGGATTAGCTGATGATCTTGAACTTTTAGATTGGTTGCAATTAAGAATATTTCCTTATGAAAATGCGCATAATAAAAATTCACTTTTAAGTTCTGTTAGATTAGGGATAAACGAATTGTTATTAGGCGGAACAACAACTTTACTTGATATGGGAACTCTGAGACATCAAGAAGTTATTTTTGAAGAGTTACAAAATTCTGGAATTCGTGCGATTGCTGGAAAATGTTTGATCGATGAAAATGATTTATTTCATGCTTTCAAATCAGATACAATATCAGAACTTGATGAAATTTATCAGCTTGCTAAAACTTATCACAATACTTCAAACGGAAAAATCAAATATGGGTTTGCTCCAAGATTTGTTTTGTCCTGCTCAGAAAAACTTCTTAAAGAATCTTTTGAAATGAAAAAGGATTTTGCAGGAAGTCTATATCACACTCATTCGTCAGAAAACAAAAATGAAATTGCTGAAGTTAAACGAAGACACAATAAAGAAAATATCGAATACTTTGATTCGATTGGTGTAATTGATGATCATTCTGTGTTAGCGCATTGCATACATGTTAATGATAAAGAAACTGAATTATTAAGAAAGAATAATGTTCGAGTTTCTCACTGTCCTTCATCAAACTTAAAACTGGGTTCAGGGATTGCAAACATTCCAAAATATTTGAAGAAAGGAATTTCTGTTTCACTTGGTGCTGATGGTGCGCCTTGCAATAACAATCTTAGCATCTTCAATGAAATGCGATTAGCAGCATTAATCCAGAAACCAATTCACGGATCAACAGTTATGGATGCAAAAACAGTATTTAAACTTGCAACGATTGAAGGAGCAAAAGCTCTACATCTGCAAAATGAAGTTGGAAGTATTGAAGTTGGCAAAAAAGCAGATTTAGTTTTAATGGATTTGAATACAAATGTCCATTCAATGCATGAAAACGATGAATCTGTATATTCTGATATAGTTTATTCATCATCAAGTGATTCAGTTCATTCAGTTATGATTGAAGGTGAGTGGAAAGTGTTAAATAAAAAATCATTACTCTATAATCAAACGGAGCTAAATCAAAAATCTAAAGAGGAATTAAAAAAACTTTTAAAGAGAGTACAGAATTGAAAAAACAAATACTTCTTGCAACAACTAATAAAGGTAAGTTGAACGATGTTAAAGAAATCCTAAAAGATATTGATGTAGAAATTTTATCCTTTCTGGATTTTAAAGATTATCCTAATGTTGAAGAAACGGGAAATACTTTTTTTGAGAATGCAGAATTAAAATGTAAAGCCGCATATGAGAAATACGGTATTCCAAGTTTTGGAGATGATTCAGGTTTGGAAGCTTTTCAGTTAATTGGGGAACCAGGAATTTATTCTGCAAGATATGCTGGTGAAGATTCTGATGATGAGCAAAATAATTTGAAGTTAATAAAAAAACTTTCAGATTATCCAGAACCTCATCTAGGAAGATTTGTTTGTGCCGCAGTTTATTTTGATGGGAAAAATTATAAATCCGCAATTGGCGAAATAAGAGGAAACATTATAAAATCTCCACGTGGTGAAAATGGATTTGGTTACGACCCTTTATTTATTCCAAATGGATACGATAATACAATGGCGGAACTTTCTCACGAAGAAAAAAATAAAATCAGCCACAGACTAAATGCATTTAAAGAATTAAAAAAATATTTGGTGTAAATGAAAATGAAAATTTTATCTCTGATTATCATTACAATGTTCTTAGTTATCGCTTGTAAAGAATCAACTACTGAACCTAATACCGAAGTAATCAATGATCAATATCTACTGATTAAAAATGGTGTCGGCTTTAGTTATGATTTAACAATTACTGATTCAACAGGATTTTCAGTTAATGGAAATCGTTATTTGCTTTTTAATGACAGCACAATACTTGACGGAACTAAATATAAAATCCAGATTGATTCTTTTGAAACATTTATTCCGTTTGATACTCTAACGACATCATCAATCTCATATATCAGAAATAGTAATACTGGTGTCTTTACGTTTGCAGATACAGTTGGGTTTACAAGTTTTTTACCAGATTCCTTAAGACAATACTTATCTGTTGATAAAGAATCTCGGTTACTTTTTTATCCATTATCTATTGGCCAAAAGTATCCTGTATTTACACTTACTTTAAGCGCATTTATTTTAGGAATAAGTGTGTTAGATGTTGATGCAGAAGTTGAATCGATTGAAAATCTTAATATCACAGTAAATAATATTCCAACCAACTTTAATACATTTAAAATAAAATATACATTTATCATTCGCCCAAGTTCTACGGTCGAGTTCGAATACACAGCTTATGGCTGGGTTGTTAAAGATTTGGGTTTTGTAAAATGGGATGGTGACTCAGAAGTTTTTAACTTTTTGCTAAATGAAAACATTTTTCCATCTGAAACAAATATTAAAATGGATTTAAAATCCTATCAATTTTGACCAAATAGTACTTTTTCAATTTAGCCCTTTACTAATTCAAAATATTTTCGATTATAAACTTGGATTACTCCAGTTTATCGAAATAATATTTTAGTAAAGGATTATTATGAAATCATTTTTCAAATTTTTATTTGTCCTATCAATATTTTTAGCATTTAACTTTATTTCTTGTAGCGATAATGCTACAGATCCTACAGAAGAAACTGCAAAAGATTATTTCCCAAATAAAATTGGTTCAACTTATACTTATGATCTGGAAATAACAGATAGTTTAGGAAACATTATCACAGGTGAAAGAACATCAACGTATAACAACTCGACTACAATTAACAATAAGAGCTATCAGACTCTCATTGATGAATTTAATTATTCAACTTATGCAATAACAGATTCAGCTTATTTTAGAAAAACAGATGCACAAGTGCTTTATTATACAGATAACTCACAAGTGTTATTGTTTGTCCCTGATAGTATTAGAAACCTGGTAGTTGTTGATGAAGAAGCAGCATTATTAAAGATTCCATTAAATGTTGGAGCAAACTGGCAAGCATATAAATTAGCTATTAACTATGGTGCATTTTTATTTAACGTTGTTAGTGTTAGTGCAACGGCAGAAACAATTGAAAATATATCTTTAACTGTAAATAATTCTGCATTCAGCAAAGAAGCAATTAAATTAAAATTCCAGATGTCCATTGCTTTTGATATACAACAAGCTCCATTAGTATATTCTGCAGAAGCCTGGATGGTTGATGGTGTTGGTTTAGTTAAACTTGAGGGAAATTCAGAAGCGATAAACTTTATGATTGGTAATAACCTGTTTTATCCAGGTGGACATATTAAACAAACACTTAAACAATATTCAATTCCATAATTACTTTTGTGCAATTATTACTTGCACAGTTTCAAAAGTAAAATTGTATTTCTTGATTTCTCTGAAACCAGAATTGGTAAGCAGGGAAATCAAGTTTATATTTTGATCAAACTCTTCAACTGAATCTGGTAAATAAGTGTAAGCCGCTTTATCACCGGAAACGATTCCGCCTAAAACCGGTAATATATTTTTAAAGTAAAATCTGTAAATACTTTTTATAATTTTATTTGAAGGCATCCTGAATTCAATAACTGTTGCTTTACCATTTGGTCTTAGGATTCGGTAAAAAGAGTTAAAACCTTCTTGAATGTCGTAAAAATTTCTAACACCAAATGCTACAGTTATATTTGTAACTGATTCATCTTTAAACGGAATTTTTTCTGCAACCATTTGTACAAGTTTGCCATCAATCCAATCTGATTTTTTATCAAACAAGTTTAACATATTGTAAGAAAAATCAGCGCCATAAATTTGTTGTACACCCATTTTCTTTGCTTGAATTGCAACATCACCAGTACCGCAAGCTACATCAAGTAAAATGGAATCAGAATTTAATCCAGTAAGTTTAAGTGCTTTTTTTCGCCAGTAAAAATCCAACCCAAAGCTTAAGAAATGATTTAAAAAATCATATCTACCAGCAATATTATCAAATATCTTTTTTACTTGTGTTTTTTTATCACTCATAATAATCAATGCTTTTCATATTCAAATTCTTCTTTACCAATTTTTCTTCGCCACCAATTAAAAAATATTTTCCCACTCCACATAGAAATAATTGCAAATACTAATCCGCCAATTAAATCAATAACATAGTGATACCTTAAATAAACTGTGGAGAAAATTAATAATGTTCCAATTGGGATAAAGAAATATCGGCTTCTGCTTCTCAATCTTACAGAAAGATACATTACAATTAATGTTATCATCGTATGTCCACTTGGAAAAACATCCCGTTGAACAACCTCTGCAGGGTTTAAAGTGCCAAATGGAATTCCTTCTCCAGTGTTTGTCATTTCTCTTAAATGATTTACAAAAAATAATCCAGGTAATGATTCATTGATGGTATTAAAATCGTGAAGTGTAAATCTTGGGCCAATTCCAGGCAGAGCAAAATATCCTAAGTATGAAAGAAAGAATCCATATATAACTGAGAACAATGCAAAATCTAAAGCAACAAATCTATCTTTGTTAAGTAATGATAACCCAAGAATTATAGGAAGCATGTAAAACATTCCGTAAACAATCTGTAAAACTTCGGTTATAACTGGATGTGAAAATTGAAACAGAAAATGTGTAGGATCTGTGCCGAACAAAAATCTATCTGCGGCAATAAACCAATTATCGTAATCATATACACGAATCGGTTTTACCATAAAATATAACTGTCTAAACGTAAGTAAAATAATTGGGGCTATATACCAGTAATGAATAATACGCCATAATTTGTTTTCAGTTATAGCTTCAAGGTAAGAAATTGCAAATGCAATGCTGATTACAATAAGATTAATGAAAATCCAATTTAAAGAGTTTTCAATTCTAGAATTAAAAATGATATGCAGAAAAATTAAGAAAAATGAAAAGCTGATTACTACAACATCAAAAGCTTTAAGTTTTTTTATAAGGGATTTTAATCTGTTCATTAAACTGAATTTAGTGATCAATCGGATTTAATTTTGTCTGCAAACTTAGAGAGTGTGATAAAATCATCAACATTAAGCTGTTCTGCTCTTAACGAAAGATCAATACCAGAATCACTAAAATTTACATCGGCAAATATACCATTGCTTAACGAATTTTTTAGAGTTTTTCTACGATTTCCGAAAGAAGATTTTACTATGGATTTGAAAACCGAATTAAACTTAGCATCATTTCTCAAATCATTAAAATAGATGTGAATTATAGCCGAATCAACATTCGGTTTTGGATAGAATACATTTCTGCTAACCTTAAAGGATAACTCTGTTTTCCCAAAATATTCTAAAAGGATTGCAAGTATTCCATAATCCTTGGAACCTTTTTTAGCTGTCATTCTTTTTGCAACTTCAAGTTGAACCATAAAAACAGCATCATTTACAATTGTATTATGCTCAAAAAGTTTGAAGAGAATTGGAGACGTAATATTGTAAGGGATATTTCCTACAACTCTAATTTTTTGTAATGTGGAAACAAATTGGGTTAATTCCAATTCCAAAAAATCCTGTTGGATCAGGTTAAGATTCGTAAAACGATTTTGTAAATCTTCAATAACTCTTTTATCAATTTCAATTGCTGTAAGATTTGCTTTGCTCTGAACCAAATATTGTGTAAGTGCTCCTTGTCCAGGACCAATTTCAAGCATCAATTCATTTTCTTTCGGATCAATTTCAGAAATTATCTTTCTGATAATATTCTGATCTTGCAGAAAATTCTGGCCAAATCTTTTTAAGGGTAATACTTTGTTCATAATCGCTTATAAAATCTTTGAAAAGATAGTAATTTTATTTTGTATTCTTGCAAAACTGTTTGTTTAAGAAAAAAATATCTTATAGTTTTCTGTGTAAACTTTCCATTTAAAAATCCAAGGAGAAGCCAATGCAAGAAAAATTTATTGTTAGCGTAGATATGGGTGGAACCAAAATACTTGCATCTGTGCTAAATTCTAAAAAAGGAATTATTGCCCGCCAGAAAAAACCAACTGATATTGATAGTGGAACAAAAGTTTATGTTAAAGATATTGCTGAACTTGTTCATAAGGTTGTTAAAACTTCAAAATTGGATGAGAAAAATATTGTTGCAGTTTGTCTTGGCGTTCCTGGTTCCGTAAATCCACAAACAGGTGTTATTGGTATTGCTCCAAATCTTGGAATTAAAAATTATAAGATGAAAGCAGAACTTGAAAAATTAATTCCATATCCAGTGCTTTTAGAAAATGATGTAAACCTTGGCGCACTCGGTATTAAAAATTATGGTGTTGGTAAAGATGCCACAAATATGCTTGCTGTTTTTGTGGGAACCGGAATTGGTGGTGGAGTTGTGATTGATAAAAAAATGTATCGTGGATTTAATTTTGTCGCTGGCGAGATTGGACATATGCTTGTGCAAAAGAACGGACCAAAATGCGGCTGCGGAAAGAAAGGTTGTTTTGAAGCACTTGCAAGCAGAACAGCTATTGTTAATAATATTATTAATGATGTAAAAAAATTAAAAAAGAAAAGCGTTCTTTCTGATCTTATAAAATCAAATGAAAGAATTAAAAGCGGTGCTTTAAGAAATGCTATCGATAAAAAAGATAAAGTTGTTACAATAAGAATTACGGAAGCGTGTGAAGTAATCGGTGATGTACTTGCAAGTGTTTGTAATTTAATGAACTTTGATATGATTGTTCTTGGCGGAGGAGTTATTGAAGCTCTTGGTGATTTTATGCTTCCAATTATTAAACAACAATTTAATAATCAAGTTTTTACTGCTGCTGCTAAAGGTGTGAAAATTGTTCCATCCAAACTTGCTGATGATGCTGCAATTTATGGAGGATTAGCTTTGGCTGAAGAATTTTTAGATATAAAAGTTTAGTAGATAAAATTTTATTTTTAAGTGAATTGAGATTCAATTTCTAAAAGTTTTTCTGTTAATTCTTCCCATTTTTTTGTGGCTGAATCAAGTTCGGACTTAGTTTTATTAAACTTCACTGTAGTTTCTTTTGCAAGTATTCCATCATTGTAAATTGCCGGATCAGCTAACATTGTTTCTAAATTATTAATTTCAATTTCTTTCAGATTTATCTTTTCTTCCCACTTAGATATTTCTTTTACCAAATCTTTAGTTGCTACATGTTTTTGCTGTCTCAATTCAGCTTCAATTCGCTTTTGTTCTTTACGATTAACTGTAGTTACCACTGTTTTCTTTTCTTTTTCTTTAATCGCTCCATCACGTTCTAATGAAGAAAAATCTCTTTTACTGAAAAAATAATCTATACCACCCAAATAAGTTTTTAAATGTCCTTTTCTAATATCAATTACTTTTGTAGCGATTGGTCTTAGAAAATCAACATCGTGAGAAACAAGTATTAATGTTCCTTTAAAATCCAGCAAAGCTTTTTGAAGAATTAACTTTGATGTATAATCAAGATGGTTAGTAGGTTCATCAAGAATTATAAAGTTAGCTTTAGTTAACAGAATTTTACAAAGTGCAATCCTACTTTTTTCTCCGCCAGAAAGTACACCAACTTTTTTAAAAACATCATCACCCGAAAAAAGAAATGAACCAAGCAATGAGCGCAATTGTCCAATAGTTTTTTCAACAGCAATTCCATCAACAGTTTCAATAATTTCTAAATCAGGATTCAAGTTATCAGCTACATCCTGAGCATAATAAGATACAATTGCATTGTGTCCTAAAATTTTTTCACCAGAATTGAAATCGATTACACCTGCAATGATTTTTGCAAGTGTTGATTTGCCGGCACCATTAGGTCCAACAAAAGCAATCTTTTCGCCTTTTTCAATTTCAAAATCAATTCCTTCAAAAACTTTTTTATCTCCATAAGATTTAAAAATAGTTTGAAGTTTCATTGGTGTTCTTCCACTTTGAGGTGGTTCTGGAAATTTTATATTTATTTCACTTTTATCTTCTGGTAATTCGATAAGCTCTACTTTATCAAGCTGTTTTATTCTACTTTGAACTTGTCGTGATTTAGTTGCTTTATACCGAAATCGTTCGATAAACTTTTCTGTTTCTTTAATCTTTTTCTGTTGTTGTTCAAACTGCTGAACAGTTAACTCATCTCTCTCGGTTTTATATTTTAAGTACGAATCATAATCTCCTTTAAACGTATAAAACTTACCTAGAAAAATTTCTAAAGTTCTGTTAGTTACTTGATTTACAAAATTTTTATCGTGCGATACAATTAATAATCCGCCCTTATAAGCTTTTAGAAAATCAATCAACCACTCAAGTGAATCAATATCAAGATGGTTTGTAGGTTCATCAAGAAGAAGAATATCATTTTGTGAAATAAGAATTTTTGCAAGTGCAATACGCATTTGCCAGCCACCGGAAAATTCATCTGTATAACGATCAAAATCATCTTCGTCAAAACCTAATCCAATTAAAATCTTTTCAACTTTAGATTGAGCAGAATATGAATCTAATCCTTCAAGCATATGATGAACTTCACCTAGTTGATGGACTATATCCATCTGTTCATCTTCTGTAAGATCAGGATTGTTTAATGATTCAGTTAATTCAGTTTCTTTGTTTTGCAATTCGATTATATCACTTAACGCAGTAGAAGCTTCTTGAAGCAATGTTTTACCACTGTGTGTTACGTGATCTTGAGGTAAGTAACCAATTGAAATTCGTTTTTGTTTTAAAATGTTTCCAGATTCGGGTGGTAGTAAACCCGAAATAATTTTTAGAAGGGAAGATTTGCCTGTGCCATTTGCACCGACTAAAGAAATCTTATCTCCCGAAGAGATTTTATAATTAACATCTTTAAAAAGATATTTACCACCAAATTGTAGTGAGACATTTACTAGATCAATCATTCAAAATATTACTCTCTTAATACTGCAATTTTACCTGTTTCAACACTATTGCCTTCTTGATCAAAAGCAATAACAATATAAACTCCGCTATTAACAAAATCTCCATTATCATCACGACCATCCCAAAAAGCAACTCTTCCACCTGCAGAAGAAAACTCTCGAACAAGTTTACCTGAAACAGAAACTATTTTTATATCTGTATCTCTTATCAAGCCATCAATCGTAACTAATTTGCTTCCATCAGTAATAACTAATGGGTTTGGATAAATATTTAGTCCATTAAAATTATCAACAGGAATTATAGAAGGTGTTTCAAATGAAGTTAGACCGGATGCTGTTCCAACATATAATTTTCCAGTCGATTCATCGAATGCGAGACTTTCAATTATATCAGAAAGCAGTGGACTGTTTTTTGTATCAAGACTTGCAAGTAATTGTGTTCCATCGCTGCTTAATAAAAATAATCCTTGATTTGTACCAAGCCATTTTTGATTAAGCGGATCAACAGCAATTGCATTTATGGTTTGTTGTCTAACTGAAAATGAGTTTGTTATTTTTAATTGAGGATTTGTGGAATTTAAAACTGCATCTACATTAGAAATAATATTTACTCCTAAACCACTGCCTACCCATAAATCACCACGTCTATCAATTGCTAAGCTAAAAACATCATTTGTACTTAATCCTTTTGTTTTAGATACATATCCATAAACATCATCGTTTGTATTGTCATAAGTTCCTTTGTCATTAAAATAATATAATCCAATATTTCCAGCAGTAGCCATGTAATACCATTTAGTTCCATTCGGATCGATAACAAGGTTTTTTACTTCACTAAAATCACCTTGACTTTCAGAAACATTTTCAAATGAATACCAAATACTATCCGGCGTAAGCATATAAAGTGATTTTTTATCGGCTGCTCTAAGATTAAGCGCCCAAATATTATTTTTAGAATCTTCGGCCAAGCTTGATATAACAAGAAAGCTAGGGCTACCTGGAATTCCTATCATTGGCGAGTTCCCAGAATGAAATCTTTGAATATTATTATCCTTTATTTTTACAAATCCTTGTCCCCAATTACCTGAAAAAATTGAATTATCAGAAGCACAAAATATTGAGTAGTAGTCATTCTGATAAAGAATAGGATAGTGATTTACATCGTAAATTTCCCAATTACTTCCATCAAATTTATTAATCCCAATACCCGATCCATTCTTTCCACTCGATGACCATAAATTCCCACTTTTATCAAAAGTCATATATGGAAATTGATTAGCTGCAGGTCCATTAGGATAAATTTTAAGACTATCTTTAATCACTCCAATATTTGAAGCAACTAACAATCCATTGTTAGACGAGTAATTTATTTTAGTTGGCGTAACATTTAACGTTACCATTGATTGAAGAGCACTTCCATCATATAAATAAACTAAGGTTGGAGTAAGTATATATAACAGATTACCATTTACCTGCAAATCAATTATTTTATTATTTGTTAGTGTAAGAAAAATTTGCCAAGTTGTTCCGTTAAATTCATATAATCCAAGATTTGTTCCAGCGATTAATTTTTCATTGTAAAATATTATTTTATTTATTCCTGCTTGAGGCAAACCTTGTAAGTTTGTATAAACATTCCAGGATTCCGGAGCAGAAAGATTTGTGGTTCCTGGTTTCTGAATTGCAATTCCTGATTCAGTTGCAGCGTAAATTAAATCTTTTACGATAATACTTTTAACCTTAATAAACGAAGTAAAACTTCCGAATTTTGAAAACGTATCAAAGAACAAATAGGTTTTAGGATTTATTAAAGAGATACCAAAATCTGTTGCAGCAAAAATTGTATCACCAGCAACTGCAAAATCATTTATACTTTTATTTGTATGCTCCTGGTTTGTGTAAATATCTAAAATAGATTTAAAAGAATTATCTTGAGGTGAATAAACATCGAACATTCCATTTGAACTTCCAAACCAAACCTTACCATCTTTATCAATAGCCGTTGCTGTAAGATCAATTCCATTTAATCCTTCAACTTTGCTAAAAGTTTTATAACTGCTCTCAGAATTATTGTAGAAAAATGCGCCGCCTTTAGTTGCAGCCCAAAAACCGTCTGACGTTGCTGCAATATTTCTAATAGTTTTCATATCGGCAAAATTTTGCCAGTTAGTTTGTTGTTGTGGAAATGAGGATATGGAAAGTGACAACAATACAAGTAATGATATGATATTTTTCATTTTGAATCCTAAATTATTAAAAGCGGTAAATATTATATCGATATGTTCTCAAATGTTGTCGTTAAAATAGAATAAATTGTATTCATTCAAAGTAGAAAAATTTTGCCTATTTATTTGTTATAAATTTTAAGCTGAGTTACGTAATATCTGCTTACGCATTGCATCAATTTTTGAAAACGAGATAGAATACTTTCCAAGATTTAAATAATCGTTTCTATCCCCACCATGAAAGTCTGATCCACCACTTTCAAGTAAAAAGAACTCATCTACAATTCCACGATAATGTTTTACTTGATGAGGAAGATGAGATGGATGCACAACTTCAATTCCATCCAATCCTGCTTCTATTAACTCAACCATAACAGCATCTGGTAAATTTCCAGGATGTGCAATAAACGAAAGTCCGCCAGCATCACTTATTATTTTAAAAGCGCTTCTTGGTGATACGTGAACTTTTCTTTCATAAGCCGGACAGCCATTTCCGATATACTTACTAAAAGCTTCAAAATAGTTTGAGACAAGTTTGTTCTTAACTAATGTTTTTGCAATGTGTGGTCTTCCAACTGCAGAATTTCTTGCAAGTTCCATTACTTCATCTAATTGTATTGAAAGCCCAAGAGCATCAAGTTTTTCTAAAATCCTTATGGCTCTTTTTATTCGTTCTGCTCGGAAAAATTTTAAGTATTCACCCAACTCTTTATTATTTGGATCAAAGAAGTAAGCTAAAAGATGAACTTCGCGATCGCGTATATCTGAACTTATCTCAACTCCAGGAATTACTTCTACACCAATTTTTTTTCCAGCTTCAACTGCTTCAGATATTCCATCAACAGTATCGTGATCAGTAATACTTATAATATCAATTCCGGCTTCTTTAACCTTTGTTACAAGCTCTTCAGGTGAATGTTGGCCATCAGAAAAATACGTGTGCATATGTAGATCAATTTTTCCGCCCATAATCAATTAAACATTTCTTTAAATTTTTCATAATCAGTAATTCTAAGTCTGCTGCCATCTAATTCCACCAAACCTTTTTTAGCAAAGGAATGTAAAGTTCGAGAGATTGTTTCTCTTGAAGTTCCAGCCATATTTGCTAATTCTTGTTGATAAGGTAAGTGATCAATTTCCACAACTCCGTGTCTAATCTTTCCAACTTCATCAGCTAATTGAAGTAAAACCGTTGCAACTTTACCTTCAGCATCTTTAAGTGAAAGTGCTTTTATTTTCATCGATGATGCGCGCAATCTTTTTGTAAGTTCAGTTAGTAATGCGACAGAAACATCAGGATATTTTCTAAGTAACTCTAAAAACTCAGTTCGTTGGATTAGAAAAAGTTTAGAATCATCGATTGCTGTAACTGTTGCTGATCTTGACATTCCATCCAGCAAAGACATTTCTCCAAAAAAATCTGATTCATTAAGAATTGCTAAAATTACTTCTTTATCATCTCCGCTGGAACGAGAAATCTTTACTTTTCCTTCAGCGATAACAAATAATGCTGAGCCTGTTTCTTCTTCAGAAAGGATGACACTGTTTTTTTTATAATTTTGAATAACTCCTGATTTAGCAATTTTTTGAAGTGTTTCTTCATCTAAATCAGAAAAAATTGGAACATTTGAAAGAAATTCAATATTGTTTAACAAATTATTACCTCTTTATTAAAATAAAATCATCAAAAAATACCTTTGGCCGTTCTCAAAGTCAAATAAGGTTTTTTTTAATGCGGAATAATACGGATTATTTATTTGTTAAGGGTATTCTAAAGGCTGTATATACGTTTATTTAATTGTTTTTTAAGACCGATGTCTCTATTTTAACCCGCTTAATTTTTCAATGTTAATTTAATACGGAGATATATTAATTATGGCTATGATGGCCAAAATGAGGAGTTTAGCTCCTGCTTTTATACTTACAGTCGGCGGATTGTTTGTGTTGTTTATGGTAATTTCCGATTCAAATGTTTTAGAAGCACTTGGTGGCGGAAGAACTAACAATATTGGATCTGTAAATGGTGAAGATATTACGTATCAGGAATTTCAAACTGCTTTAGATCAGCAAATTGAAAATCAGAAGAAACAAACTGGTAAAGATCCTGATGAGCTACAAATTGATCAGATTAGAGAACAGGTTTGGGATGCTGTAGTAACCCAAAAAATATTTGGCCAGCTTATCAAACAATATGGAATTACTGTTTCTGATGAAGAGGTTAAAGATGTAATTCTTGGAGCAAATCCACCGGATTTCTTAAAACAGAATTTTATTGATTCACTTGGCAATTTTAACCGACAGTTTTATGAACAGGCAATCTTTGATCCGCAGAATAAGGCTGCTTTAGTTCAAGCAGAAGAGTTAGTTCGCCAGTCACGACTAACACAAAAACTTCAAAGTATGATTCTTGCCGCTGTTAATGTTGGCGAAGATGAAGTTAAAAGAAAATATATTGAACAGAATACAAATATTGAAGCTGATTACACTCTTGTAGATTTAAACTTGATTAAAGATGCTGATGTTAAAGTTACTGATGCTGATATAAAATCATTTTATGAAAAAAATATTAATAACTACAAAACTCCACCACAGAGAAAATTAAAATTTGTTTTATTTCCGAATTTGGCTTCATCAGATGATTCACAAATGGTTTATAAAAATTTATTAAATGTAAAAAATACAATCTCTGCTGGTGATACTCTCGGATTTGAACAGTTGGTAAATATTTATTCTGAATTGCCTTACACCAAAGACACTTTGGCTGTTAATGTACTTTCCAGTGAAGTTGTAAATGCTTTAAATAGATCAAATGTTGGTGCAATTGTTGGACCATATGCAACACCACAAGGTTATGTTTTATTTAAATATTTTGGTGCTGTAAATTCAAACGAACTTTTTGCAGAAGCATCACACATACTTATCAATCAATATGGTAGTGATGAAAAAAATCTTGTTGAAGCAACTAAATTATATGATCGTTTAGTAGCCGGTGCAAATTTTCAATCTCTTGCAAAAGAGTTTTCTCAAGATCCTGGCAGCGGCAGTAAAGGTGGTGCATTAGGATATTTTAGTAAAGGAATGATGGTTAAAGAATTTGAAGATGCTTGTTTTAACGGCGTTGTTGGTGTTGTACAAAAACCTGTAAAAACAAATTATGGATATCATATAATTAAAGTAACTGATAGATCTAATAAAAAATACATTGTTGAAAGAGTTGTTAACCAGGTTAAACAATCTGCAACAAGTAGAGATAAAAATTTTACTGATGCAGATGGTTTTGCTTTTAATGCAAAGAAAAATGGATTTGATTCAGAATCAAAATTAATGAAATATAAAGTTCAGGAAACTCAGCCGTTTAATGAGCAATCAGGTTCAATTCCATCAATAGGGCAGAATAAACACCTTGTTAAATTTGCTTTTGAAAATGGCTTAAACACTGTAAGTGATGTTCACAAAGTTGCCGCTGGTTATGTTGTTGCACAAATCTCTGAGGTATCAAATGAAAAATTTAAAACATTTGAAGAATTAAAAGATCAATTAAAACCTGCTGTTATCAGAGAAAAGAAATTTGAAAAATTAAAAGTTATTGCAGATAATCTTTACAAAAAAATCAATGGTGATTTAAGTAAGGCTGCTTCTATAGATACAAATTTTACAGTAAAACAAACTGGTAATTTTATTCCTGCAGGTTCAATTCCTGCTCTTGGTCGTGATTATGGATTTATGAATGCCGCTCTAAGCGTAGGATTAAATAAAGTATCAGAACCTGTAAAAGGATCGAGAGGATATTATTTAATAAAAGTTACAAAGCGTACTGAATTTGACAAGAAAACATACGAAACACAAAGTGCAATCTTAAGAAATACTATGCTACAAGAAAAGAAAAGTAGATACATAAATCAATGGATTTCTGAAATAAAACAAACCGCAGATATTGTGGATGATAGACATCTGTTTTTTAGACAATAAACTTAAATAATTCTTAAACCCCCAATTACTTTGGTAGTATTTGGGGGTTTTCTTTTTTAAAGATTATTTTACAGTTTAGATTAAGAAATCAATACAAGTAAATGAATATAAAAATAATTCTTCTTATTACTTCTGTTTTTGCTGGATTTTCAATCTGCCAAAATTCAGATAAAAAATTTAGTCTGCTTGTTGGATTAGATTACAACACAACTGCCCAGATTTTTCTTAATCCAAATTCTTCAGATATTATTCTTAGAAATCAAGCTTTTGAGATAGCGGATATATTTTCACCTATCTCTGATTTTAGGTATTCATTTAATGATGAATTATTATTTGGATTAAGTAGTGAATATATTTCAAAAAGTGCAAAAGGATTTAATCAAACTATTGTAGAAGGCAGCCAGGTTAGACAAATTGAAGTGGAAGACGGTGTTAAATTCATACCAATTGAGTTTTCAGTTTATTATTTAATGCCATTTTCTAGTGACCAGTTTATTTTTACAATGGGTGGTGGACTTGGTTATTATTTTGCTGAACATACACGAGTTTTAGGTGATACAGAAATCGAAAACACAAAAAATAATAGCTCGATTGGATTGTTAGTTTCTGTTGGAATGGAATATTTAATTATTGATAATCTTGGGATAAGATTAGACTTAAAATTTCGTGATCCTGAAAATAAAATTAGTTATAGATATACTGATAGCACAGCAACTTATAGAGGTAGATTATTGCAGATACCTCAAAGTACTTATAATAGTAAACTAAACTTAAATGGAATTTCATTTGTATTAGGTGTCGCTTTTCATTTTTAAAAAAATCAAACTTTCTTTTCTAATCCTTAAATTGCTTTATAAACTGTCTAACTTATTAATGAAAAATAATCTAATATACTTAACTGGATTTATGGCTTCGGGTAAAAGTACAATCGGGCCAATATTAGCAAATACTGTCGGTTGGAATTTTTACGATCTTGATAAAGTAATTGAAGATGAAACCAATAAATCGGTTAGATCAATTTTTGAAGAATTTGGTGAAAATTACTTTAGAGATATTGAAACTAAAACATTAACACGTTTAAGTGAACTCCAGAATCATATAATATCACTCGGCGGTGGAACTGTTGCTAATAATAATAACCTTGAGATTATTAAATCATCTGGATATTTAATTTATCTTGAATCATCACCAGAAGAAACTTATAAAAGATTAAGATTTAAAAGAGATAGGCCTGCATTTTTATTTGATGGTGACGAAGAGCCAACAAAATCAGAATTTTTAGAAAAGATTAATTCATTGTTAGATAAAAGAGCAAAGTTTTACAATCAGGCAGATTTTAAAATAAACACTGATAATTGTATGGTTGGAAAAACTGTGGATAAATTAGCAGCAATAATTCAAAAAGAATTTTATGACAAACCAGATAAACGTTAAATTAGTTGATAGCAGTTATTCTATCAACATAGGTGATAAATCACTTAAGAAGTTGATTGATAAAATAAATTCGAGTAGAATTTCTAAGTGTTTAATTGTTATTGATTCTAATGTAAATAAGCACCATTCACTTTTGATTAGAAAAACATTTGCATTACTTGAATGCAAAGTGTTGCAGTATATTTTTATCGCAACTGAAAAAAACAAAAGCCTAAATCAAATAGAAAAAATATATAATATTTTAAGCTATAATTATTTTGGTAGAGATTCAGCAATTGTTGCTATTGGCGGCGGTGTAACCGGCGATGTTGCGGGATTTGCTGCAAGTACTTATATGCGCGGGATTAAATATTTTCAAGTTCCAACAACTCTGCTTGCAATGGTGGATAGTTCTGTTGGTGGAAAAACCGGAGTTAACTTTAATAATAAAAAAAACCTAATTGGTTCATTCTATCAGCCTGATGGTGTTTTTGTTTATACAGACTTTTTAAAAACATTACCGTATAAAGAATTAATTTCTGGTGCTGGTGAAGTATTTAAATATTCTTTTTTAGCCGGACACAATAATTATCTTTTATTAAACAATAACCTTAAAAAGTTATTCGAAGGGAAAGAAATTGATTACAACAAAGTTATTTTGTCTTGTCTGAAAATTAAATCAAATATTGTAGTACAGGATGAAAAGGAAACTACAGGATTGCGGAAAGTATTAAATCTTGGGCATACATTTGCTCATGCTTTTGAAGTTGAATCGAATTATAAGTTAAAACACGGTGAGGCTGTTATTGCTGGAATATATTGTGCTCTGGTTCTTTCGGAAATTTCTGGTTATCTGAGCAAAGAGAAATGGGAATTATTTTTTGGCAATTTTTCTTACATTCCTATTAGTAAAACTGTGCTAAAATTTGATCAAGATAGAATTATTCAATTTATGTTTGGTGATAAGAAAAATACCAAAGGGAATATTAGCTTTGTTCTTATTGAGGAAATTGGCAGTATTGTCGTTGATGTGGTTGTTGAAAAAGCGTCAATTTTAATCGCAATCAAAACGTTAAGTGAATTTGTAAAGGATCAGAAACGGTTTAAAAGAGGAAAACTGTCAAGTTTTGAGGGCGAAACTTGACAGTTTGTGTGTCATTTTTGGAGGGATGCTATGCTTAAACTATTTCGGATAGTATTAAACAAGTTCAATGCCAACCTGTTTTAAGTTAAAAAGACAATTATGACCTCGTTTTTGTCGGTAAAAAGTGCATTTAGGTAACAATTACAATCAGTAATTTTTTTTTCGAGTGGAGAATATTATGCAATCGGTTAAAAAAGGTTCAAAAGATGATTTAAAAGATCAAATCAACGAATTAAGAAAAGAACTAAATGCTGTTATTCTAGCACATTATTATCAAGAGGCTGAAATTCAGGATATAGCAGACTTTGTTGGTGATAGTTTAGAGTTAGCAAGAAAAGCAAAATCAACTTCAGCTGACGTGATTGTTTTTGCTGGTGTTAATTTTATGGCGGAAACAGCAAAGATTTTGAATCCTGATAAATTAGTGTTGTTACCGGATTTAGAAGCGGGTTGTTCTTTAGCAGAAGGATGTCCAGCAAATGACTTTAAGGCTTTTCGTGAAAAATATCCTGATCATTTAGCGATAACATACATTAATTGTTCTGCCGAAGTAAAAGCATTAAGTGATATTATTTGCACAAGCAGTAGCGCAGAAAAAATTATCAATCAGATACCGATTGATAAACCAATACTTTTTTCTCCTGATAGAAATCTTGGAAGATATCTTAGTCAAAAAACAGGAAGAGAAATGTTATTGTGGAACGGAAGCTGTCATGTGCACGAATCATTTAGTGAACAAAAAATAATTGATTTAAGATTAAAATATCCTGAAGCTAAATTAATTTCTCATCCTGAATGTGAAGAACCGATTTTAATGTTTTCTCATTTTATTGGATCGACAAGTAAATTATTAAGTTATGTTCAAGAAGATTCTTCAGTGCAATATATTGTTGCAACTGAAGCTGGTATAATTCATCAGATGAAAAAAGCAGCACCGGAAAAAGAATTTATTCCGGCACCACCAGAAAATGATGTTTGTTCTTGTAATGAATGTCCGTATATGAGATTGAATACAATGGAAAAATTGTATTTGTGTATGAAGAATGAATACCCTTCAATTACTATGGATGAAGAGTTAAGAAAAAAAGCACTTATCCCAATTGAAAAAATGTTAGCAATGAGCTAACATTTTTTTAACAAAATTTTAAATGTTGTGCCTTCAGTAGCTGTAGAATTTTTTACAAATATCTTACCGCCATGATAACCCTCAACAATTCTTTTGGAAAGGCTTAGTCCTAAACCCCAGCCTCGTTTTTTAGTACTGTAACCAGGTCTAAAAACATCTTTACGTCTGCGTAAATCAATACCTTTTCCGTTATCAGAAACTTCAATCTCTATGTTTTTCTTGCCTTCAATAATATCGATGGAAATCTTGCCTTTTTTATTTTCAATAGCATCTAAGGCATTTTTAATTAGATTTTCTAAAACCCATTCAAATAATTCTGAATTCATTTTAGCACAGCATTTATCGTTGCCGTTTACAGTCAGTTCAATTGTTTTACCGGTTTGTGGTAACCTGCGATTAAAGTATTCAGTAACTTTTTTAGCTTCATCAAAAACAATGTGATTTTTAATTTCTGGTTTTGATCCGATTTTAGAAAAACGATATGTGATCTTATTTAGTTTTTCTACATCACTGGAAATTTCTTCTGTTATATCAAGAATAGCATCAGGTTTTTGATAATTAAGGCGCATCATCTCAATCCAGCCCATCAAGCTTGATATTGGAGTTCCAAATTGATGTGCAGTTTCCTTGGCCATTCCAACCCATATATTGCTTTGCTCACTTCTTTTAATCTGGCTAAAACCAATGTAACCAATAATTATAAACAGTGCGGCAATTACAATTTGAAGGTAAGGATAATATTTTAATTGAGTTATTAATTCAGAATCTCCATAATGAATTTTTTGTAAAATTATTGTATCCGCATAAGTAACGCTAATTGGTTCGTGAATTTTATCTATTTCATTAATGTAATTTTCAAGAAAACTTTTTAGATCTGATTTTGATAAAGTAGAATCAAACTTGATATTTTTTTGTTCTATACGTTCAGGATTTATTTTATTATCTCTATCAGAAATTATCAGCGGAAAATCTATCGGTTTAATTATGTTATCGAATAGAAATGTGTAATCTGCATTAGGATTGTCTGAATTAGCAATATACTCAAGCCCGCTTGCGTATAACTCAAGTATGTTGCGCTCACGTTCCTGTAATTTTGTAACAAGTTTTTGTGTGTAATAAAGTGTACCACCAGCAATTGCTAATGCAATAACAAGTAAGAATATCTTGAAGTTAACTGAAGCAGGTCCACCGGACATTTTCATATTTTATTCGATCTGATATAATTGTTGTGGCAAAGATTAAATAATCAACCAGTAAAATCCAGATTAAAATAAATCGCTAAAAATTAATGTTGAACGTAAAAAGTTTGTTTTCGTTTAGGTCCAACAGAAACTATATCGATTTTAATTCCAGACTTTTGCGAAATAAAATCTAAATATTCAATAGTTTTTTTAGGTAAGTCTTCGTATCGTTCACAGTTTGTAATGTCACTATTCCAGCCATCCAAAGTTTCATAAATTGGTTTAACTAAACTAAGCTGATCAACATTTGTTGGAAAACTTTTTAATCTTTTACCATCAAGTTCATAACCAACACAAACTTTAATCTTTTCAAATCCACTTAAAACATCAAGCTTTGTTAAAGCAACTGAAGTAATTCCATTAATCATTTTTGAATAGGCTAATAAGAAAGCATCAAACCATCCACAGCGTCTTGGTCTTCCTGTAGTTGCTCCAAACTCTGCACCAATTTTTCTAAGTTTTTCACCTTCATCATCAAGTAATTCTGTAGGAAAAGGTCCATTACCAACTCTTGTTGTGTAAGCTTTTACAATTCCAATTACAGAATCGATTCTTGTTGGCGGAATTCCACTACCTGTACAAGCTCCGCCAGAAGTTGGGCTGCTTGAAGTAACATAAGGATAAGTTCCGTGATCAACATCTAAAAACGTTCCTTGTGCACCTTCAAGTAATACTGATTTGCCTTCATCCAATGCTTCATTTAATAATGCCGGAGCATCCTTTATATACTTATCTATTGTCTGATCAAACTCTAGGTATTCTTTTACTATAGCATCAACGTCTAAACCTGCGTGACTATGTATCTTTTGTAAGATTTCATTTTTCTCTTTAAGATTTGCACGGATTTTTTTCTCAAGTTCAGTTCGATTTAAAAGATCAACAATTCTAATTCCTTTTCTACCATATTTATCAATATAACAAGGTCCAATTCCTCTTCCTGTAGTTCCGATTTTATTATCGCCACTTTCGTTTATTGAATCTAAAAGTTTATGATAAGGCATTATTAGGTGAGCATTGTGGCTGATAAATAGTCTACCTTCAACACTTATGTTGTTTTGTTTTAACAGTTCAATTTCATCTAGTAGGGCAGTAGGATCTATTACAACTCCATTGCCAATTACACAAATAACATTTTCTCTTAATATTCCGGAAGGTATAAGATGAAGTACATATTTTTTATCGCCAATTTCTACAGTGTGGCCGGCATTTGCGCCGCCTTGATATCTAACAACGATTTCAAAACCTTCGCTGATAAGATCAACAATTTTACCTTTACCTTCATCACCCCACTGAGAACCAACAAGAACAGTTGCGCCCATCTGAAAATCCCTGTTTTTAATTGTAGATTAAGCAAAATAAAAACTCCGCATTATAATAATACGGAGTTTAATAAAAATTAGTTTTTACAATTTATCAACCAAAGCTTTTAACAGCTTCATCAATCGATTCATAAGTTTCAAAAATTGTAATTAATTTGGTTATAACAAGTAAGCTTTCGATTTTTTCGGTAACATTAGCAAGTTTTAACGTTCCGTTTTCTCTTTTCATTGTGGTTAAACCACTGATAAGCATACCAAGACCAGAACTATTCATAAACTTAACATCAGAAAGATCAACAATTACGTTTTTCTTGCCTTCATCAATTAGTTTATGTAAAAGTAGGTTAAATTCCTTTGTATCATCGCCGCCCATTACGTTACCTTTTAGTTCTACAATAACGGCGTTATACTTTTCTAACAGTTTAGTTTTCATTAAAATCTCCAAAAAATTTCTGTGTGAATTTAAGTAAGGTTATTTATTCATGCAAGCTAAGATAGTAAGATATAATTACATTTTACCAGTCATCATTTTGCACTTTTGGCTATTAAAATAATATTTATTTTTAGGAACCAATTTTAAAGGATGGCGTCTAAACTATGAATTACGAACAAAAAGAGAATATGGAGCAACCAAAAATCTTAACTCTTGATGATGATTTTTCACTAATAAAGCGTTTTATTGATGGCGATGAAGCTGTTTTTGCCGAGCTTGTAAAACGACACAAAGAAAAGGTGCGAAACATCGTTTACTTAACTCTTTCTAGCAGCAATTCTGTTGATGATATTGCTCAGGAAGTTTTTATTACTGTTTACAGACATCTTAAAAGTTTTAGATTTGAATCTCAGTTTACAACGTGGATTTATCGTATAACAATTAATAAATGTAAAGATCATTTAAGAAAAAGAAATGTAAGACGTATTTTCTTACCGTTATCGGAAGAAGAAAAAGAACCGGTTTTAGAATCGATAAATGAAGATTCTGATATAAAGGAAATTGTTCGAAGTGCAATTGCAACTTTGCCAGATAAGTTAAAAATTCCGCTGGTACTAAAAGATCTTGAAGGATTTAGTTACCAGGAAATTGCTGTATACAATGGAATGTGAAATAGGAACCGTAAAATCCAGAATCTTTAGGGCAAGAGAATCACTTAAAAAAGTTCTTAAGCCTTTGGAGAAGGAGTTGATGTAATGAATAAAAATTATACAGACAAAGAATTATTATCCGCATATATTGATGGCGAATTATCTTTAAATGAAAAAAAGTTAATTGAAGATAAAATAAAAACCTCATTAGAACTGCAAAAAGAATTATCCGATCTTAAAAAGATTAAAGAATTAACATCTGGTTCAGTTGATAGAATTTCTGAATCACCATTTTTTGAAACAAGATTATTTGCAAATATAAATACCCAAGCTTCTAACAGGTTTAATTATAAAAAATGGATTCCGATTGGTTCGTTAACATTAGTTACACTTACTTTAATGGTTGTGTTAAAGGTTAATCCAAAACTTATTGATAATATAGTGGAACAACAGAAATCCAACTTAGCTGGATTTTACAAAGAAAATTTACAACCACTTCTTTATGCTGCAGATCTTACAAATGAAGATATTTTTAATTTTGCTGTTTACCAGGAACTACCGCTTGATTCAGCGAATCAGCAAATACTAAAATTAGGATTTGATCCGGCAGGAACAGAATTTTTTGAGATTAAAAACGCCTCAAATATTTCTCACGCCAGCAACCTAAAAAGTTTTGTTGCTGCGCTTGATCTTAACGAAGCCGAAATTGAAATGATTGATTCAATAATTGGCTCATATTCTGATCAGCTTTCTTCTCTGGTTTTGGTTAATGATAAAAATTCTGTTGCAATAAATCCAAATATCTGGAATACCAGGAAAGTTATTCTTGCTGATATTCTTGCATTTGCTAAAAGATTTGCTGGACAGAACTATTCAAAAATTTTACCAACGGAAGTTGCTGAACTTGATAATAAGACCATTATGAAATGGGTTTCTGATGCTAAATCTGTTAAAGCTAACCAGTATATTTTCTTTACACCTGATTCAATCTTTGAAGATGATTTTGTTTTTGATATGGATGAGTTTAAAGAACAAATGGAAAATGTTAAAGATGAATTAGCTGAACTTAAAGAACAAGGTGTTGAGCTAAAGGAATTTAGAATTAATTTTGATTCAGCTTACGGAAATCACAAAAGAAATACTGATAAATCTAAACGATATGAAATATCAGTTAACAAAGATCAGATAAAAGTTAATGTGCAGGATTTTGCTATTAATATTCCTGAAATTGATTTTCCTGACTTTGATAGTATTGCAATAATTATAAATGAAGCAACTAAAAATATTTACCCGGTAATTCCGCCATCTGGTTCTGTAGTTGTGGGTAAGAATAATTACAATTATAATTTTAATTCTGTAAAGCCAAGAAACAAAAAAGGTGAAGTAAGTCTCGATTCAGTTATGCATCAAAGAAACACCGAAAATGAATTAAAGAATAATGAGCAAAAGAAAAAATATCAGAATCAGGTTAAAACAGGCCCGGATTTTAATGATAGCTTGATGTTGAAACAAAATGAAGAGCTTAAAAAAGAAATGGATAATCTTAAAAAAGAACTTCAAAAGTTTAGACAGGATTTTACTAAACCAAATGAAAGTGATTCCGGCCAAAGTAAAAAAAGTAAACAAAAGGTAAACCCTGTAGATACTGATGAGATAGAGATTTAGTGTAGTGATTCTAAAATATTGCTCAGATGTTTTTAACTAACCGTAGATAGAAATTATAAATTTTTCCACTTCTATCTGCATTTTATTGGGTGATTGTCTGTTTGTATTTCAATAATCTGATTTACATTAAGGCAAGTCTAAAATGGTATGGAGGTTCAAAATGAAAACCATAGTATTGTTTTTCTCACTTCTCATAGTTACAAATTCTTTTGCTCAAGATGTTACCACGACTGAACTAGGAAGTAAGTTCTATCTTGGTACTAATTTTTATTCAAACATAACCGGCGATAAAAATCTTGGAATGGGATTAAAAGTTTCTTTAGGGTACAGTATTACTGAAAATCTTTCTGTAGATTTTTCTTCCGGTTATATGACTAGCTTTACTGATCCGCATACTAATTCTTATAGAGTGCAGGATGAATCAGGCAGTGATTATATCATAGAAACACATAAATTGGGAAGGATGGATCATCAATTTATTCCAATTAACCTCTCTGTGAATTACAAATTTGATTTATGGGGAGTACAACCTTATACCTCTTTAATGTTAGGGTATGATTATTACTTAAATTCTGGAAATTTTACTTTCTCTAGTGAGAAAAAATATGAATCCACAAACCAATTAATTGAATCGTCTTCAGGTCTTTACAATGAAATTTTTGACACTCCTAAAGCTGGTTTTGCATCATTCCATATGGGACTTGGAGTAGGGGTATTAGTTCCGGTCAGTAATCAAATTAAGTTAGATTTTTCATTTCAACGATTTAGCAATGTAAATAGTATTGGCGTAGGATTGAATTATCGCATAAAATAAATATTTATTTTACTGCTCGTTACAACAAAACGAGCAGTTTTTGTTAACCGCCAATCAACTCATTTTACCGCATTTCAACGTATTATCCTTCTATAATTCTTTGCTTTAAAGGATTGACAATTTCTTGTATTTTAGCCATCAAAACTACATTGTACAAAAATATTTAAGAGTTTTTTTGAGCCTTAATCGATACAAAATAAGTGCTAATCTTAACTGGTGGATAATTGGGACGTTAGTATTCTCGATCATCTTTTACAGGATTTTATTTTTTTCAAATGATTCGCATTTCTTTTTTATAATTAATGATTTAATTGTTATTACGCTTATTGCAATCACAATTTTAGTAATTATTAAAAAAATCAGGCAAACAAATCCACATCCATCTGCATTAGTATTAAACTCAGGAATAATTGTTTCATTTATTTTCCTAATAATTTTATTTTCAGAACCAATTCTTGAAGTACTTTCCCAAAATTCTACAACTATAAATGTAAATCCGGATTTATTTCAAAATATTATTTTAAGTTTTTACTCTTTAATGTTTTTAGTGATAACAAGTTATTGGTTTGCTACTTTAAAAGAACTTTATTTTTACAAAAGATACAGCGCAAAAAACACTTACTTTTATTTGATGGTTGTGTTCTTAATACTTACTTCAGTTGCAAGTCTTTTATTCAGAGGTGAGAAGTATGATTTTATAAACCATACTTTTGAAATTGTTACTGCAATTCTTATAGTTTTTAATTCATTAAAAATTTCCTGGATTGCATTTATATCTAAAAAAGAAAAAATCTCTCTACTGATTTTGTCTATAATCATTTCAACTTTGTTTATTATAAACCTTGCAAACAGCAGCCAAAATGATTTTAACGGAAAAATATTAGCAAACTTTTCTCCAGCTTTTTATACTTTTTACACCTTAGTCTTATTGTATGGTGGAATCTATTTCGCAGTTTTATTCTTTACAACATTATTTCACATTCCAACCGCAGAAGCTTATGATAGAAAAGCAAAAGAAGTTTCATCACTTCAGTATTTTAGCAAATTGATTACTCAAGTTTTAGATTTTGATGAACTTGCCGAAACAATTACGGATATTGCAACAAAAGTTAGCAGCGCGGATTCAGCGTGGATTGTAATTAAGAATAGTAAATCACAAAAAACAATTGCAAACAAAAATATTGCTTATGTTGATGCTGAAATCATTAATAATTATTTGCTTCAAAGCGGTGTTTGCGAAAATATAACTGAAACAAAACTTTGCTCACTGGATAAGTTTGGAGAAAAATCAAGATTGTCTGAAAAATATGGAAGTGTAGCTATTTCTCCTTTAAAAAGTATGAACGAAACTAAAGGATATTTAATTGCTGCCAGAAAAAACGATTTTATTTTTTACGATGAAGATAAAACAGCAATTAATACTTTTGCAGATTATGCTTCTGTTGCAATTGAAAACTCATTATTACTTGAGCAATCAATCGAAAAAGAAAGACTGGAAAAAGAATTTGATGTAGCAAGAGATATTCAAAGAAAAATTCTTCCGTTAAAAGAACCTGAATCGAAAAATTATTCCATTACTTCAGTATTTATTCCTGCTTTTGAAGTTGGTGGCGATTATTATGATTATTTTGAAATCGGTAACAACAAGCTTGGATTTATAATTGCCGACGTTTCAGGTAAAGGAATTTCAGCCGCATTTATTATGGCTGAAGTTAAAGGAATATTCAGTTCATTATCTCGAATGATTGAGACTCCAAAAGATATTTTAATCAAAGCAAATGAAATATTATTGCAAACACTTAATAAAAAAAGTTTTGTTAGTGCTTTATATGGAATTATCGATACAGAAAAAGAAGAACTAAGTTTTGTTCGTGCCGGCCATTGTCCTGCGCTTTTAGTCCGGGATAATAAATTGGAAACATTTAAACCATCGGGAATAGGATTAGGACTTACAAACAATTCAGCTTTTACAAATCATCTTGAAGAAATAAAAATAAATCTAAAAGAAATGGATACATTAGTTTTTTATACTGATGGGATCACTGAAGCAAAGAATAAAGAGATGGAAGATTTTGGCGAAGATAGATTTAATAATATTTTGGTTAATAATACAAGTAAAAGTGTTTCCCAAATTGCAAATGAAGTAATAAAAGAAGTAACATTATTTTCCAGCGATCATCATCAGTATGATGATATAACTTTAATTATATTAAAGTGGCATAAAAAAAATAATATAGATGGAGTTTAAGAATGGCAGATTTCAACACCTCAATTAAAGACCAGGGTGCTGTAAGTATTATTAATCTTAAGGGATATCTGGATGCACATACTGCACCGATTCTTGAAAACAATTTTGTTGATTTGATTGATAAAAATCGGTTTAACATTGTTGTTGATTTTAAAGAGTTAGCCTATATAAGCAGTGCGGGCTTAGGAGTGTTTATGGCTTATATAGAGAAGATAAGAGAGAGCAAGGGAGATATAAAACTTTCTGGTATGACTGAGAAAGTTTTTAACATTTTTGATTTACTTGGATTTCCGTTGCTTTATGAAATATTTAAATCTGAAGATGAAGCAGTTAAGAAATTTATAGAGTAAGTAAATCGTGAAAACAAAAAAACTTAACGTAAAAAGTAGAACTGAAAATCTATCGCTTATAAGAGATTTTGTTTCTAGTTCAGCGGCAGAAGCTGGAGTTACATCTGATGTAATAGAAAATATTATTCTTGCTGTAGATGAGGCTTGTACAAATATTATTAAACATGCGTATAAGTCTTACCCTGATGGCGAATTGATAGTCAAAACAAAATCTACAAGAAATAGATTTATAATCAGCATTACTGATTATGGAAAATCCTTTGAGCCGGATGCAATCCCTGAACCAGATTTGCAAAAGTATTATCGCCAAAAAAGAGTTGGTGGACTTGGAATGTATTTGATGAAAACTCTTATGGATGATGTAAAGTATGTCTCTATTCCCGGAAAGAGAAATGAAGTACAGCTTTCAAAAAATTTAAAGCTTACACAACAAAATGTTAGATAATGAAAATTTAAAAGTTAAACGCAACCTTACTGCTCTGGTTGAATTCAGCAGAGTAATAAACTCCAGCCTTGATCTAAATTTTATTTTAAATAATGTTCTTCTAACCTGTCTTGGAAAATTTTTAGCAACTAAAGGTCTTGTTGCATTAAAAATTAATAACCAATTAGTAGTAAAAGCTTATAAAGGAATTGCACAAGAAAGTATAATACAGTTTCCTGAAATTGAGGTAACTGAGAATTGTAACTTAAGCGAGAAACTAAATGATTATTTAATCTTAAATAATCTTATTGCCTCTGAAAAAATTAGTTCATCAAATGAATGTGTTGGAATTGTTTGTCTTGGTGAAAAACTAAACAAACAAACTTATATAAAAGATGATTTAGATTTTTTAAAAACAATATTAAACATTGCAGCTTCAGCAATTCAAAATTCTTTAATTGTTGAAGAATTAAAACTTGTTAATCGCGAACTTGATTCCCGGATACAAAGATTAAGTTCTCTATTTGAACTGAGCAAAGAATTTGGTTTGTTTTCTGAATCAACAAAGGTTACTAGATTGTTAATCTTTTCTTTAATCGGACAATTTCTTGTTCAGAAATATGCTTTGCTAAGATTTGAAGGAAACGATATTGAAGTAATCGAACCAAAAATTCCTGTTGAAGAGCTTTTATCAAACATTAGGAAATATAATTATTATAAAATAGATACTTCGATTAATAAACATCAAATTGAAAGTCATTATCCCGAATTATTTTCAATGGGCATCGAAGTTATAGTACCAATGCAAATACAGGGTAAGACAAAAGGATTAATAATTCTTGGTAAAAGAATTAATAATTCTGAATACACGAATGCTGATATTGAATTTATTTTTTCTGTTGGAAGTCTTGCAATAATTTCTCTTGAAAACAGAAGATTATTTTTAGAAGCATTAGAAAAACAAAAACTTGAAGAAGAATTAGATCTTGCAAGAGAAATTCAAAGAAATCTTTTGCCGCAAAAAATCCCTGATTATAAAAGTTTTGATATTTCAGCAGTTAACATTTCATCAAAACAAGTTGGTGGTGATTACTACGATATAATCGAACTTGATAAGGATGATTGTGTGGTTGCTATTGCAGATGTTTCTGGTAAAGGGGTTCCAGCTTCTTTATTGATGGCAAACATGCAAGCATTTTTACAGGTTATTTGCAGACAAAACACTCCATTAGATGAAGCAACAGGATTGATAAATGATCTTATATCCAGCAATACATCTGATGGTAGGTTTATAACTTTCTTTTGGGGAATATTAAACGATATTACAAAAACATTTAACTATGTTAATGCAGGTCATAATCCGCCGTTATTGATTAGAAATGGCACGATAACAAAACTTGAAATTGGCGGAATGATTCTCGGCGTTATGAAAACTATGATTCCATATAAATCTGAATCAATTCAATTACAAACAGATGATGTGCTTGTTATGTTTACAGATGGAATCTCAGAAGCGATGAATAGAAGAGGTGAAGAATATTCTGATGAACGTTTGGAAAAGTTATCGTTAGAAGTTGTGAATGAAAATGCAGATTCTATTTTGAAAAAGATTCAATGTGAAGTGCAAAATTTTACAGATGGCGCAAATCAATCTGATGATATTACTTTAGTTATTGTAAAAGTTAAATGATATATAATTATTGGATTAAACTTCTATTAAGATGAACAACTTAAAAAGATATTTTCTAAAATACAGGTTAAACATTGCATCGGGAATAACTTTATTCCTGGCTTTTATAGCTGTGCTTTCTATTTACTTTTCTTTAGAAATAAGAGTTACATCAAATGATGAATGCGAATGGAAACCTGTCCCAGTAACGCAGGATTCAATGAAAATTATATTTCAAAAAGTAAAATATGAAGGTGTTACTTATAATGCTGGTGTAAGAGATGGAGATTTACTTTTACAAATTGATAATACTAATTTAGAATCTCCATTTCATGCACAACGAATTCTTAATGAATTCAAATCTGGTGAATATGCTGATTACACTATCCAAAAACCTGGTGGAAAAATTGTACACACAAAAGTTTATGTTAAAAAACTAATTCAATTTGGTTCTCTTGCAGGTGCTATAAGTGGCTTGTTGTATTTGTTGATTGGCTTTTTAGTTTATACTGCTAAACCCGATGGTTTAGCGCAAAAATTATTCTTTGCAATAGGTGTTTTAGGTGTACTTTCTGCAACTCACGTTTTCTTTCCTTTGAATGATATTTATTTTAAGCCTTTCATAACAGATCATCCAGTGTTAGCAGTTTTTGCTGCAATTATTATAATCGTAAGCCAAACTGCCATCCCTTTTGTTTCGCTCTATTTTGCCTGGTCATTTCCAACTCAACTTGAGTTTTCAAAAAGACGAATAACCAAAATTATAATTGTATCAACTGTTATAGTTCTTAGTTTACTTGGAATCTCGCTCGCAATTTCTTTAGGTGCGACTAACTTTGCAACTCAGAGGTATTTTAACAATTATCAAAGAATTTTTAATTTCCTGATTGTCGCTCTCTACATAGCATGTGCTATTTCCTTAATAGTTCAATATTACAAAGCAAAAAATACCGAGAATAGAAAACCAGTTTTAATTTTTGTATTAGCTTTTTGTTTTGGGTTAATTATACAGTTTTACGTTGGAACAATAGCACCTGCAATTTCTGACACGTTATTTAATTCCCCAGAATATTATATGCCAATTGTATTGGTTGCAATTGTGCCTGTTGCTTATGCGTATGCAATATTAAAATATCATTTGCTTGATGTTAGCATAGTTATTCGTAACTCTATCATTTACGGTGCCGCAATGGCTACTGTTGCAGGAATTTATTTTGTGGTTATTTATTTACTTGGGCAGGGTATAGGAAGTTTTGTTGGAGCAGAGAATCAGGGATTTGTAGCAGCAATTTTCTTTTTGATTTTTGCATTTATTTTTCAATCCACTAAAGATCGTTTTCAGGATTTTCTTACAAGAAAATTTTATCCGGAACAATTCGCTTATCAAAAAGTTTTAATTCAATTCAGCAATGATGTATCCACAGTAGTTGGAACTGAAAAAATTCTTGATCTTACCACTGAAACATTTATCGATGCAATGAAGATTAATAAATTTGGTATCCTACTAAAAGATTTTAAAAATGATATTCTATTTTTAGCACGTGGAATTGGTTTTTCAAATCCAAATTGTGTAATTGAAAAATCAAATCTTATTTCTGTATTTAAGGAAAAATCATTGTTATCAAATTTTCCGGTTATCGAACAGCAAGATTTTGAATCCGTGTATCCTGGTAAAGGTGAGAGATTAATTGAAGAAGGCGTCTATTCAATTATTCCAATGATAGTTAAATCTAAAGTTGTAGGAGCACTTTTATTTGGATTAAAATATTCCGGATCAAAGTTTGGCGGAAAAGATTTAGAATTATTAAATGCTGCAGCAAATCAAATTGCAGTGTCTTTAGAAAACGCTCGTTTATATCAATCCGAATCTGAAAAAATAAAAATAGAACGTGATCTTGATCTTGCAAGAAAAATACAACAAGGTTTACTGCCGAAAAGTATACCAAATCTAAGTGGATTGGATATTTGTGGCGAAATGATCCCAGCGATGCAAGTTGGTGGCGATTATTACGATTTGATTCCACTTTCCGATACAAAATTATTTGTAGCTGTTGGTGATGTTTCAGGAAAAGGATTATCAGCCTCTTTATATATGACCAAACTGCAAACAATGATTCAGATTTCAACAAAAAATAGTACCAGTCCAAGAGAAATATTAATTGAAATTAATAAAAGATTATACGAATCAATTGAACGTAATTGGTTTATCACAATGACTCTTGCATTGTTTGATACAGAAACTCGGACTGTAAAATTCTGTCGTGCCGGGCATATGCCGCTTATAACTGCTAACAACGGGACAGTTGAATCTATTAAAACCGAAGGAATCGGGTTGGGATTAGAAAAGGGAGAAGTGTTTGATCGAACTTTGAAAGAAGTAGAACTAGAAATTAAATCAGATCAGATATTTGCATTTTTTTCAGATGGAATTACAGAAGCAATGAATGAAAAAGATGAAATGTTTGGTGAAGATAAGCTGACGGAAATCTTAAAAGGTAAATCAAACAATCGTTCCTCAGATGTAATGCAAAATGTTTGGGATGAAATAAAAGATTTTCGTGGCAAAGCTCAAGTTAATGATGATATGACAATGGTTATAGTAAAAGTCTCTTAAAAAAAATTGTAACTCCATAGATATTCACACCATTGTTTTCCTTAATCTATAATTGTATCCGCAATTAAATAGATTATTGTATATTATCAACAAATTAAATTTGATAAAGCATTAAAAGGTTAAAATGAATTTTAAAATTAATGATGATGTGTTTACAACTTTTCCTGCATTTGAAACCAAAAGATTGTTTTTAATGGAATTTAAAAAAAGTGATGCACAAGAAATATTTAAAATGCGTTCTGATGAAAAAGTTCAGAAATACCTGGATAGAGATACACATAAATCTGTTGAAGAATCAGAAGCGATGATTGATGGGATGATTAAATCTTATAATAATAAAGAAGCGATTAACTGGATTATCCGTAATAAAAATACAAATGATGTTATCGGTTACATTGGTTATTGGCGAATGATAAGACACAATGTAAGGGCCGAAATTGGTTACGCGATGAAACCTGAATTTTGGGGTAATGGATATATGAGTGAAGCTTTTGCTAAAGTAATTGAATTCGGGTTTAAGGAATTTTGTTTGCACAGCATTGAAGCAAATGTTAATCCGGCAAATACAAGTTCTATAAAACTCTTAGAAAAATTGGGCTTTACAAAAGAAGCATATTTCAAAGAAGATTATTTTTATAACGGAAAATTTTTAGATACTGCTATTTATAGTTTGTTAGAAACGGATAAATAAATTACACAAGTTGTCTACTAGTTATTATAAACCGTTAAAACAGTTTGAAAATTCTACTTTTCTCCACCAAACCACGACTTAAGTCGTGGTTTTATAAAATGAAATCCAATTATAATAACCGTTTCTACGTAGGAGTTCCTCGGACAACGGTTTTTTGCTTACCAAACATTAGACGGTTAACTTAATTAAAATAATAATTTATCTTACGCAAATCAGTAATTAATAGCCACGACTTTTAAGTCGTGGGTTAAAAGTTGCCCGAAACTCTGAGCATTAGCCAAAGCTGGGCATTATTTTTTCAGCTAAAATCAATTTATTGTTCCTTTAACGTCCACGACCTAAAGTTCGTGGCCTCCAATTTTACAAGACCAGCGAAAATAGCACCTACTTTCATTAGTTCGAATAATAATAATAATAATAGTTACTTGGTTTTGCTGTTGATATTGTCCTGTCACAAAGTCTATTATATCATAACTTAATTCCTTAATACAATTTTAATTAAATTGGTGAGATTATGAAAAAGGTATTTTTGTTGGTAGTTATAATGTACTTTGGCATTTTATCCTGTACAGAGGATGATGATAAATATATGGATAACGGCACTATTACGGGAATTGACTTTCGGGAATGTTTTTGTTGTGGTGGATATTTTATTGATATAAATGATTCTACTTACAGGTTTGATTCTTTACCAATTGGAAGTAACATTAGTTTAGACAATGCAGTATTTCCTATTCCTGTTAAGTTAGATTGGCAAATGGAAGATACATTATGTATTGGTGATGAAATTAATGTTCTGAAAATCACTAAAAGATAATAAGTTAGCCGGATCAAAAGTTTAATGATCCGGCTACAATTTATTCTTTAGATTCTTTTTTTGACATCAGTAATGAAAAAACAATGGAACCCGTAATAATCCCGACAATTATTAAAAGTGAAAGTGTGATAGGAAATTTTCCATCAAATACTTCATTCAACCAGGTCATTTTTAATCCTACAAAAATCAGAACAAGACCCAAGCCATATTTTAGATATTTGAATTTGTTTACAACATCAGCAAGCATAAAATACATTGCTCTTAATCCAAGTATTGCAAAAACATTTGATGTAAAAACTATTAATGGTTCTTTAGTGATAGCAAATATGGCCGGGACTGAATCCACTGCAAATATTATATCCGAAACTTCTATAAATAGTAATGCTATAAATAATGGTGTAGCGTAAAGCATTCCTTCTTTTTTTGTAAAGAACTTTTGTCCTTCAATATTCGGGGTAACTTTAAAGAATTTCTTAAAGAGTTTAATTACCGGGTTCTTTTCTGGATCAATAGGTTTTTCCGGTGCAAATAAAATTTTAATTCCGGTTAGAATTAAAAATACACCAAATACTATTACGAGAATATGATATTGTAATAACGCAGAACCCAAAGCAATAAATATTATTCTAAATATTAATGCTCCGATGATTCCAAGAAATAATACTCTGTGTTGATATTTTGATGGAATACCAAAGAATGAAAACACAACAACAAATACAAAAATGTTATCAACAGCAAGAGATTTTTCTACTATATATCCTGTTAAAAATTCTAAAGCAGATTGCTTTGCTGCTGTCTCAGGATCAAAACCGGGAATTGCCATAAGTACAGCATCTTCAGCAAACTTCCACAAAGCATATTTGTAGAATAAAAAGTTAAAAAGCAGTGCGAGTGATATCCAGATAATACTCCAGGTAAGTGATTCCTTAAAACTAACATCGTGTGCTTCGCGATGAAATATTCCCAGGTCAACCAATAATAGAATTAAAACAAATGTTATAAATCCTAAATAAAATCCCCAATATTCAGCAAAGGGGAAAAGTGAAACCGATTCCATTACTCCTCATTTTTTATTTAACAACAATCTAACAAAAGTTATAGTTTCCGGCGAATATATTTAAGTGATGTAATTCACTCAAAAAAAAAGCCGATGAAAATCATCGGCTTTTTGTACGATAAAACTAAAGTATTTATGAAAACTGTATTTTCTTTTTCGTTTTTTCCGCATATTCAAGAACAAATGCACTTGCAACGAAGATTGAAGAGTAAGTTCCTATTACTATACCAAAGAACAATGTAAAAGCAAAAGCTCTTAAAACATCACCACCTAAAAGCAACAGAACAAAAACAGATAGCAAAGTTGTAAATGCAGTTATTATAGTTCTACTCATTGTTTGATTGATACTTTTATTTATAACATCAATCAATGGTAAAGTTTTATGGATTCTCATATTTTCTCTAACACGATCAAATACAATTACTGTATCGTTAATCGAATATCCAACAAGTGTTAAAAATGCTGCTACAATTGATAGATCAATATCTAAATTTAATCCAGGAATTAATCCATACAATGCTGCATAAAGTCCAAGCGTTATAAGCACATCATGAAATAAAGCTGCAACAGCACCAATAGCAAATACAAACTTAAATCTAAAACCAAGATAAATAAGAATTACAACAAGCGATAAAAACACAGCAATAACTGCATCGCGCTTTAATTCATTACCAACTTTTGGTCCAACTTTATCTTCTTTTAGAACTGTAAAATTATTGTCTTTTATTTTTTCTCTAAGATTTTCTTTAATCCAATCAGCAATACCAACGCTAACAGCCAATTGTGTATTAGTTGCTTCTTCAGAAACTTTACTTGATTGAAAACCTGCTGATAAAAGTTTTTCAGCCACAAGGTTAGTAGTATCAGGATTTGGAAAAGAGTATGTAATTGAATTTACTGTTTTTTCAACAACATTAAAGGCAACATTTGGAATAATACTCTTTATTTCAGATTCGACACTTTGTACAACTTTAGGGTAAACATTTGTTGGAACTTCCTGTAATTCTGTTCTTATAAGTGCACCGGTTTCACCACCAAATGTTCTTACCTCAACATTTCCAATTCCAATTTTATCTATATCTGATCTAACCTGGGCAATATCAACTTTTTTATCGAACTGTAGAACTATTTCAGAACCACCTTTAAAATCGATACCAAAGCTTAATCCTCGGAAAGCTATATTTAACATTCCAATTAAAAATAAAGCGGTAGAGAATATATAAAACATTTTTCTCTTACCTAAAAAATCAACATCTAAATTATGAAATACTCGCATTTATAAATTAACTCCTTAATAAAATTATCCGAGACTGACTTTATATCCTTTTGCGACAAGGAAATCAATTACAAGTTTAGAAATTACAAGTGCACCAAACAAAGTTGCAGCTATACCTATCATAAGTGTTAAAGCAAATCCTTGTATTGGGCCGGTACCAAATTGATAAAGAATAATACCAGTAAAAAATGTTGTAATGTTTGAATCAATAATTGCGGCATAAGCTCTTGAAAAACCGCTATCAACAGAAGCCTTTATTGTTTTACCGGTTGCCAATTCCTCACGTATTCTTTCAAAGATAAGTACATTTGCATCCACAGCCATACCTATAGTAAGCACTATACCGGCAATACCTGGTAGAGTAAGAGTTGCCTGAAAACCGGCAAGAATTCCAAGAATGAATAAAATAACCAAAGTTAATGTAGCTGCAGCAATTGATCCTGCTTGACGATAATAGAATATCATAAACAGGCCAACAATAACATAGCCTATAATCATTGAGTTTAAACCATTGGATACAGAATCCTGACCAAGTGAAGGACCAACAATTCTTTCTTCGATAACATCAACTGGTGCAGGAAGAGCACCGGCTTTAAGTACAATTTCTAACAACTTTGCTTCTTCTATATTATCAGAACCCTCAATCTGAGATCTTCCACCAGGAATTTTACCTTTTACATTTGGTGCGGTAAATACAACACCATCAAGCATAATTGCAATTCTTTTATTTACGTTAGCGCCTGTTATTCTTGCCCATTCGGTAGCACCTTCAGAATTCATTTGCATATTTACAATTGGAGCAGAAGTAGAAGGATCCAGGTTAGCTTGTGCATCTGTAACAACTCCACCAGTTAGTTCAGCAGCTTTGTTAACTAAAAACAATGTAAAATTTCTTACTGGTTTTAGTCTCTGTTAGTGGTTTAGCCGAAAAAACAAATTCTACGTTATCTGGAATTACTTTTTGAATTTCAGGTAAACTTAACCAATATTCAATTTTATTTTTTCATCCTGGTTAACTTAGCATCAGGGCAAACATTGCCTTGTTGATCTGGCTAGAACAGCAACCGAAAAAAAGGATGTTCTACAGCAAACTTTTCTTTCTGTTGTTCTTCTGTAAGATTTGAAAGTGAATCAGTAGATTTTGTTGTGTCCGTAACTTTTTTAGCTGTATCCAATACTGCAACATCATTACCAAGTGAATCTTTAACACCTGATTCTGTTCTTTTTGCAAGTACATCATCAATTCTTTGCATTATAGGAAAAGTAAGTTCAGCATCTTTAACCAATCTAAACTCTAACAAAGCAGTACCTTGTAAAAGTTGTTTAGCTTCTTCTTCTTTTGCAACACCAGGTAATTCAACAATAATTCTTCTGCTTCCTTGTCTTGATATGGAAGGTTCAGAAACTCCGTACTGATCAACTCTGTTTCTGATAATTTCCATTGCACGGTTAACAGCATCTTCGGATGATTTTTGTAAGTCGCTAAGAATTTCTGCATCATCCTGTTTGTTGGTGCCAAAATATCTGCTAAACCTAATTTTTCTTTCCTGAAGTTTTCTGCCGACTATATCAACTACAGATTCATCAGTAACAGCAGATTCTTTCTGTGCTTCAGCTAAAACTTTTCTGAAAACATCATCAGGAGTGTTAGCAATTTTTTCAAGTAGTTTACCTGTGTTAACTTCAAGCACAACTCGCATTCCACCTTGAAGATCTAATCCAAGCTTAACACGCTTTTTTCTTGCTTCAAGAATCGAAGGATCAGCAACTTTAATACTGTCATCAGTAAGGGTTACCATCTGGTTTAATTGATCTTTAGTAAGATCTGGATGAAGTTTTTTTAACTCGTTTCTTTTGGATTCGAGGGCAGCATTTAATGATTTTGTGTTTTGATAATCCTGAAAAGTTGGATAAAGCAAATAGACACTTAATACAATTGCTGCAAGGATGAGAATGATCTTAAATCTGAATTCTTTCATACTTTATAATAATTTAGTGACTAAAAGGGTCTTTAAAAAAATAGCTGTCAAACTTACGGGTAAAGGCTAAGAAAGTCAATAAAAATTAAGGGTTTAAGGGTAATCACACTACTACTTTAATGGTTTTTTTTATCGAATTGTAGATTATTTCTTTTTCTGGTAATCAAGATTTAACATAACCGTTGGTTAAGATTATGATTAAATAAAGGCGTTAAAACAAATTTTATTTCCTAACAGACTTTTTAGATGTAATAAATTCAATTAAAGATAAAATTTGATAATTACTTTGCTATTAAATATGTTCACGGTTAAAATTTAAGTGTTTTGAAAAAAATTGTTTAGCCTCAAGAATATCAATTCTTTTTGCGTGAAATGTTTTTTCTTTAATGCTATTGCACAATAAAGTTAATCACGTACTTAAATTAGTTCAGAATCAGTAAATAATTTACGGGAGTGACCATTTATGAGCAGTCAGTTGTGGCAGAGAAAACCTGTCGAGCACTTTGAGTTAGAAATGAAAGAAAGTAAACTTAAGCGAGTCTTAGGTAAATGGGGTTTAACATCCTTAGGTGTTGGGGCTATTATTGGTGCAGGAATTTTTGTTATGACTGGTGTTGGTGCGAAAGAATACGCCGGCCCTGCTTTAGCTTTATCTTTTGTTGTTGCTGGTATTGGGTGCACTTTTGCTGCTTTATGCTATGCTGAATTTGCTTCATTTTTACCTGTGGAAGGTTCTGCTTATGCATACTCTTACGCAACGATGGGTGAGTTGTTTGCATGGATAATCGGTTGGGATTTAATATTGGAATACGGAATGGCAGCCTCAGCAGTTGCTGTTGGATGGTCCGGTTATCTTGCAAAGTTTTTACATCTGTTTGATGTTAGATTTCCCATCTGGCTTATGAATGATGTTTTTACTGCTAAGGATATGATTTCTGAAGCTACTGCTAAAGGAACTCTTGCAGATCTTACTTCACGATTTTCAGATTTATCCTTTCCTAATTTTTTAGGTATTGATATTGCATTTAATTTACCCGCTATTCTGGTTGTGCTTGTTCTTACATCAATACTTGTAAGGGGAATAAAACAAGCATCGAGTACAAACAATTTAATGGTTGTAATTAAAGTAGTTGTGGTTTTATTTATAATTGTTCTTGGTGCACAATATATTAATCCAGCAAATTGGGATCCATTTATTCCTGCTCGCAGAACTCTTACAGATTCTTTTGGTGGAACACACCAGGCATTTGGACTTTTAGGTGTTGTTGCCGGTGCTGCGTATATCTTTTTTGCTTATATAGGATTTGATACGGTTTCTACTCACGCAGGCGAAGCAAAAAATCCACAGAAAGATGTACCTTTTGGAATTATTGCTTCACTTATTGTTAGTACCGTTTTATACATTCTTGTTGCACTTGTGTTAACAGGTATGGTTAATTATAATGATATTGATATTATGGCTCCAATTGCAGCAGCATTTGGAAATTATGGATTAAACTATGCAGTCTTTATTATTTCAGTAGCAGCAATTGCGGGGTTAACATCAGTAATTATTGTTATGCTTCTTGGTCAATCACGCGTGTTTTATGCTATATCAAAAGATGGCTTGTTACCTAAAAAAACATTTGGAGAAGTTCATCCAGTTTATAGAACACCATGGAAAGCAAATATATTAATCGGTGTTATTGTTTCTGTTATTGCAGCATTTACTCCTATTGATGGTATTTCTAAAATGGTTAACATAGGTACATTGCTTGCGTTTGTTTTAGTTAGCATTGCAGTTTGGATTATGCGTAAGAAAGAACCGGATCGTAAGCGACCATTTAGAACTCCTGCAATTTGGTTTGTTGCACCAATGAGTATCATCTTTAATCTTGGAATGATGCTAACTCTTGAATGGCAAAATTGGGTTAGATTGATTGTTTGGTTATTAATCGGAATTATAATCTATTTCTTATACGGAAAGAAACACAGCGTAATGGCACAGAAACTAAGAGAAGAAAATGGAGAGAAGAATTAAGAATTACATATAATGATTTGAGATTCTATTGAAATTTAAATCCTCAATGTTTACAAAGCATTGAGGATTTTTATTTTTTGGCTCTTAAATCTTTGTAAGCTGATGCTTACAACTACCATTAATAATTAAGTAAGTGATTTAAGAGACAACATATTTATTTACTGGTTACAACGATTAAAAAACACCAGCCAGCTTTAGTAAAATAAATATACTTCCAAGAATTAATGCAAAAATCATAATTGTAAATTCTATTGGAAATTTTTTAGTTTCCTCTTTATCTGTGTTTTTTTCTGTTTTGTCTTTTTGCTTATCCATTTTAATTTCTCCATTAATAAGATTATTTAATAAAGTGAATCCGGAATTACAGGTGTTTTTTTTAATGCCTGTAATAAATCCACATTACATTTGATTAATAACTGCTGATTATCAGGAGAAAAAAGGGGGTGCTCTATTGTTGTGATTTTGAAGATAAACTAATGAATAATAAAAAACATCTTCAGTAATAATAACAGAAAAAGTTTTTGGTCTATCTATATTTAATATTGGTAATGATACAAAGTATTTGGAAAATGATTTTATTATTTCATTAGACCATTTAGGCTTTGTCCATTCAGTTTTTGGAATTTGTTTAAATGGAAGAGGAATATTTTCTGAAAAAGTTGTTTTGTTCAGTTCAAATGGTTTATCAATAATAACTGAACCAATTGCAAATAGAAAAATAATTAAAGGAAGTATAAATATTTTATAATTTGTTTTCATCTATTGTAAACTTAATCATATTAATTGAAAATCACATAACGGCATATTTGACTTGCGATAGTTTTGGAAAATGTTATATTGTAATTAAATTTTCATGCATTCTTGCCTGATCTCTCTATTAGTCATTAAAAACTGAAAGGAGACCAACTATGAAATACACTTCATTTTTGATCCACAACTTCAAACAAATTCCACAAATGCAAATGGTTTCCAATGAGATAGTAAAATCGATTGAAATTGTGGGGTCAGTTCTGCCATTTAAAACAAACAATTATGTTACAGAAAATCTTATCAATTGGAATAATGTTCCTGATGACCCGATGTTCAAGCTTACTTTTCCACAAAAAGAAATGCTAATACCAGATGATTATAAAAAGATGAAATCAGCAATAGATAGCGGTGCAGATAAGCAAAAAATAAAAGAAGTTGCAAATGAGATAAGATTAACATTAAATCCACATCCGGCAGGACAACTAGAACATAATGTGCCAACAATAGATGGTGAAAAACTCTATGGTATGCAGCATAAGTATCGGGAGACTGTTTTATTCTTTCCTAGTCAAGGGCAAACCTGCCATGCATATTGTACATTCTGTTTTCGCTGGCCACAATTTGTAGGAATGGAGGATTTAAAATTTGCTTCTAAGGAAGCTGAACTGCTTGTTAAATATGTAAAGGATCATCCGGAAGTAACAGATGTTTTGTTTACTGGTGGTGACCCACTTATAATGAAAACAAAGCATTTAGAAACTTATATACGCCCTTTGTTAGATGCTGATCTGCCAAACCTTAGACATATAAGGATTGGATCTAAAGCCTTAGGTTACTGGCCATATAGATTTATTTCTGATGATGATGCTGCTGAGTTACTAGTATTATTTGAAGATATAAAAAGAGCAGGAAAACATTTGGCTTATATGGCTCACTTTAATCACCCTGTGGAATTGAAGGGTGATGTAGTTGCTGAAGCAATTAAAAATATTTTAAAAACAGGTGCAGTTATTAGAACACAATCGCCAGTGCTAAAACATATTAATGATTCAGCAGAAATATGGGCAGATATGTTGAAGAAACAAGTTGAACTAGGTTGTATCCCATATTATATGTTCGTTGCAAGAAATACCGGAGCTCAACATTATTTTTCAATACCATTAGTGGAAGCTTGGAAATTATTTAAAGAAACTTATCAGTCTATTAGTGGAATATGTAGAACTTTACGTGGGCCAAGTATGTCGTGTTTGCCAGGTAAAGTTCAAATCCTTGGTGTTGCTGATGCAAAAGATGAAAAGGTAATGACATTTAGGATGATACAAGGAAGAAATCCAGACTGGGCTGCACGTCCCTTTTTTGCAAAATATGATGACTCTGCAATTTGGTATACAGATTTAAAACCCGCATTTGATGAGACAAAATTTTTCTTTACAGATGAACTTAATACAATACTAAACTCTGGTAAAGATGAAAATAATTTTGAATAAATAAATTCAGGTTTCAATACTATATTTCATCTTTATGCTCAGCAGCCCAGACGGATAAATATTTATTAAAGATATTAGACTTGGATATAAAGCCAACGTATTTCCCATCTTTTGTAACAGGCAGATTCCAGAGTTTTTCTTTCCCGAATATCTCGATTACGTTACTTATATCGATAGCCACATCTACAGATTTAAATTTTGTAATCATAATCTCATATATAATAATAACATCTAGGATTACTATGTTTTTCCCAATGATATTATCTTAGCTTTGGCGATTTTTTTTATTTTAAAGATCATACTAATTATATGTTTTACTGTGCGGAATTTGATAATCGAAGAAAAACATTTTATAAAATAAGCGACTTTAAAAAGCCCTGATAAAAAGCATCAGGGCTTTATTTTAACTAAGGGATTTGGGCTAAGCATTAATATGTTAATTATGTTTTAACTAATTATTAATTCTTTTCATCATTCCAATTCTGTGTTCATCACTATTTAAAGCTATTCCACTATAATATATTCTTGTTTCGTTTTGTAATCTTAACCAATGCGGAAATGCTATCTTTGTAATAGCCCAATTGTTAGAGGTATTTTGATTAGTGAAGAAAGGATTATTTCCAGATTTTGTCCAGTTAAATCCATCCGAAGATGTTGCCATACCAAAACCTGATCCACTTGCATTTACATAGATCATCTTGAAAACCGAATTATCATAAATAACTGCAGGATAAATTACTCCTGTTCCTTCCCAGCTTACAGTATTTTTAATAATTGGATTACCAGAAAACTTTGTAAAATTAATTCCATCTGTTGAAGTTGCTAATCCGATTCTATAATCAGGAGCATATCTTCCAAAATAGTATAAATAATAAACACCATTTTTCTTGACAACAGATGCAGAACCAATCTGATATTCCCATCCTGTTGTACCATAAAGTATTGGTTGAGGGTACTTTACCCAATTAATCCCATCAATAGAAGTAGCCAAACCTATACTCCAACTTCCAAATTGATCTGAATATCCATAATAATACATCTTATAAGTACTATCATCATCCTTTATTACAGCACCAGGATGAACTGCCCAGGAATCCCAGCTACCAACACTTCCTGGTTCTAAAATAGGATTTTGATATGGGCTATTCCAATGAATTCCATCATTTGATTCTGCATATAATCCATACTTATGGGCAGAATTTGAAATGCCAAAATAATACATTCTATAAATGCCATTATCGATTAAAATTTGTGGTTGAGTAACACCGTAATAATCAAAATAGTTATTTGATGAAACTATAATCGGGTTAACAGCATAATCGATCCAATTATTATTAAATGGAACACCCCAGGTAACTGATATATAAATTGAACCCGTCCCAGAGCCTGTGGGGTTTAATGTAAGATAAACTTGTGATGTAAAGCCAGCAAATATCTGAACCTCTGTTTCACCTGTATAAAGAACTAAACCACTATCATCTTCGGCATCAACCTTTAGATGCCATTCGCCTGCACTGATATTATCTAATAAGATATCTGCTGTGCTATCTGATTGAAGATTTAATAAACCTGTAATTGTTTGATGATTTTCACGGGTGAGAAATGCTTTAACAAATACTACACTTTCAGGTGCATTTTGTTTATCAATTTTGAGTAGAATCTTACCGGCATCCTTTGGTTCATTAGAGACAGGATCAGTGGTACATCTATATGCAAATAAAATCGTAAATAAGGTGATAAGTACAACTAAATTTTTCATGACGAGCCCCTATATAATAAATGTAATCGTAAACTAAAGGAAAATAATCATCAATTTCAAGCAAAAAATAAAAATTAAATAATATTCTTTAAAACTTAGCTTGAAAGATTAACAAATTGAAATAAACCAAATGAATAAAGATTATTCTATTGATATAAATGTTAATTAGTAATCAGTGTTTTACTTAAACTCTAGGATTTTTATTTTAAAGAGATTTGATAATTCTTTTAACCAGTCTTGCAAAAGTATCTTTAACTCTGTCCGCTGTTTCGGTTACTTCTGAGTGAGAAAGTTTTTGTGTTGATATTCCTGCGGCAAAATTTGTAATGCAGGATATTGCTGCTGTCTTCATTCCAAGGTAGGATGAATAAACTGCTTCATGTACTGTGGACATCCCAACTGCGTCTGCACCATATTTTGCAAAGAATCTTATCTCAGCGGGAGTTTCATAAGTTGGACCTTTTGTGTACCAATAAACTCCTTCTTTAATATTTATCTTTTCATCTAATGCAGATTTTTTTATTATGCTGTTTAGATCCGGTTGAGGCAGATTTATAGAATTATCTTTACCTGCAAGATTTGTTAACCCGATTAAATCAGTTAATTCTTTTTTTATTAAGATTCCATTAAAGGAGGTTGTTAACATCAAATCACCGGGAACAAAATTTTTATTTATTCCACCGGCTGCGTTTGTAAGTAAAAGATTTTTTGCCCCAAGTTTATGAGATATAAAAACAGGAATTATACATTCATTAATGTTATATCCTTCATAAAAGTGAACTCTGCCTTGAAACAGAATTACTTTCTTATTTTCATACTCAGCAAAATGTATTTTACCTTTATGCCCAACAACAGTTGAAACAGGATAACCGGGAATATCTGAAGTAGAAATTGATTTTATAATTTGAAGTTGATCAGCAAAATCCCCAAGTCCGCTGCCAAGAATAATTGATAATTCTGGAATGAAAGGGGATTCTGATTTTAGAAAATCAATAAGTGTTTTGTATTTAAAATTTAAATCAACCATTAGAAGGAAAAGAATAATCCGCCTAATGTTGCAGTTAACAACGTAGTTAACGTTCCGCCAATCACAGCCTTTATTCCAAGTGCAGCAATATCAGATTTTCTATTTGGTGCAAGCGGTCCAAGTCCACCAATTTGAATTGCAATAGAAGAAAAGTTTGCAAATCCACATAAAGCATAAGTAATCATTAAAATAGTTTTTTCATTTACAAGTTTGCCAGCCTGAACAAAATTGCTCATATCAGAATAAGCAACAAATTCATTTAAAACTATTTTGGTTCCAAGTAAGCTTCCAAAAGTTAAAGCATCTTGCCAGGGTACGCCGATACCGTAAGCAAGAAATTGCAAAACTAATCCGATCATTAATTGAAAACTAAGTGGTTGACCAAAATGTAAAATCAAATAAGAGTTGAATCCAGTTAAATCTCCAAGACCATTTAATAAATAATTTATCAATGCAATAAATGCAATAAATGCGATCAACATTGCACCAACATTTAGTGCTAATTGTAATCCATCGCTTGCACCATTAGCAGCGGCTTCAATAACATTACTTGAGTTTTTTTCAATCGCAACTTTAACAGATCCTTTAGTTTCAGAATCAGTTGTTTCGGGAATTAAAATTTTACCAATCATCATTGCGCCGGGTGCAGCCATAAAACTTCCGCCAAGTAATTGAGTAGCAAACATTTGTTGTGCTTGTAAAAGCTCTACTCCGTGGGCGGCAGCATAAGCACTGCCAAGCATTTGAACGTAAGCAGCCATAACACCACCGGCAATTGTAGCCATTCCACCAATCATAATTGTTAACAGTTCGCTTTGTGTCATTCCTTTTATAAATGGCTTTATCATAAGCGGGGCTTCAGTTTGTCCGACAAAAATATTTGCTGTACAGGATAAAGATTCAGCGCCGCTTGTGCCCATAACTTTTGCCATTACCCACGCCATTCCCTGAACTATTTTTTGCATCACTCCAAGATAGTAGAGAACAGACATCAGGCTTGCAAAGAAAATTATTGTTGGCAAAACCTGGAATGCAAAGAAGAATCCGAGATTACCTTCATTGCCTGGTGCGAGTGCAAGATTACCAAAAACAAATTTTGCTCCTTCAGTTGTAAAGTTTAATATCAAAACAAAAACATAACTTACTGAATTAAAAAAATCTTTTGGCCAGGCAAGCGGAAAAAAGAATTGTCTTAATGAATCACCGCGAAGAATAAGAATTGCAAAAATTATTTGAAGTACGAATCCTGAAACAACTAATCGCCAGTTTATTTTTTTCTTATTATTGGATAAAAGAAAAGCGATTCCAATTAATAATCCTAATCCAAAAATTCCACGAATGATTGATTCAAAATTCATATTCTTACTCTTCGGTTGGAATGTAATGACACTTACGGCAGCGTGCTTCATAAACGTCTGCTGCGCCAACAATTACTCGTTCTGATGAAGTGGTTTTTCGTTGAGTTCTATCAGCAGGATTTCCACACTCAACACAAATTGCTAATGGTTTTGTAATATACTCAGCAATAGATAACAATTGAGGCATAGGTTCGAAAGGTACTCCACGATAATCCATATCTAATCCGGCAACGATAACTCTTTTACCTTCATCAGCAAGTTGGTTACAAACATTAATTAAATCGCTTGAAAAAAATTGTGCTTCATCAATTCCAATTACCTGTGCATCTTCCACAAGCTCTATAATTTCCTTAACATCTTTTATAAGTATTGATGGAAGAGATTGTTCACTATGAGATACAATTGAATTTGAAGAATATCTTGTATCAATATTTGGTTTAAAGATTACAACTTTTTGTTTTGCAATTTTTGCTCTTCGTAATCTGCGTATTAATTCTTCAGTTTTTCCACTGAACATACAGCCGGCAATAACTTCAATCCAACCTGTTTCTCGTGGTACAGCGTGTGGTGTTGGTTCCATATTATTTTTTTAAATCCTCATCTCCAAAAGCGTGTGGTAATAATTCTGATGTTTTAAAAACTTTATACTCTTCTTTGCTATTTGTGCAGATAATATCAATTTCACCGCAATGATCAAAAATAATTTGTCTGCAAGATCCGCAAGGTGTAATGAAATCCGGAGAATCACTTGCAATTGCAATGGCTTTAAATTTTCTTTCACCTTCAGACATTGCTTTAAATATTGCAGTACGTTCAGCACAAATAGATAAACCGAATGTGCTGTTTTCTATATTGTTGCCAAGATATAATTTATCATCTTGAGTTAACAGTGCTGCCCCAACATGAAAATTGGAGTAGGGAGGATGAGCATTTGATTTTGCTTCAACTGCTTTATGTGCTAATGTTTTGTAATCCATAATTTTACCTTGAAAAATATTCTTTAAATAGTTTAATCACAATGGCACACTGACAACACAGACCTGCCTGCCGGTAGGCAGGTTTAACTGATCAGCACAGATTAGGTCAATTTTTTTAAAATAATATAAAATGTTGGTGTAAAATATTGGTTCAACAAACCAATTTTATCATTTGCGATTTTAATTATAACTTTATCAAGTTTTATAACTTTGCACAAAGCAATTAACTTAAGATGAAAATTGCTCCACACGATACCTTTGTTACCTTTAAATAATTCTGTTACAGAAAATTTTGTATGAAGTTTAATCTCAAAATCATTTTTAAGAAGATTTGTTACATCATTTAAAGAAAAAAGCTGGGCAATATCTGTACGATTATAATCATCTTTACGAAAATATTTTAGAAAATATTTTTTAATCCAATCACGATTAAGCAAAGAGACTAATGGCAATCCAAAATGAGGATCAGCTATAAAATTAAATATTGAAAATTTATTTGGAGTGCTTAAATATACTGTGCCTTTGCTCTTTAAAACTCTTTTAACTTCAGAATAAAATTCATTTACATCTGTAAGATGCTCAATTACATCTTGAATAATTATTAAATCAAATGAATTGTCCGAAAAAGGAAGTTGAAGTGCGGAACCGTTAACTAACTTTGGTCCTGTCATTTCGAAGGAAGGCAGAAATCCGTTTTCATTATCCATTGAAGATTTCTCGCTCGAGGACTCACTCGAAATGACAAAGTTTTTTTGACGATTTAATCTTATCAAACTCAAATCAAAACTAACAACAAAATTACCATCGGAAAAAACTTTAGATGTTCCACCTTCTCCAGAACCTAAATCAAGCACTATAAGATTTTTAGTTTGTAATTGTTGTTTGATAACTGAGCTAACAAATTTCCCGCGATCAATAGAAAGTTCTCGTGCTTTTTTCCATCTTAAAAAATTTGGATGAGATTTCTCTAACCAAACAGGATTATCTGGATTCACTTCCATTCAACTTTGCCAAAAAATGAGTTAAAGAAATTGATTACAATAAATACTTCAAATGCTATTTGCAGATAAATTATTTCGTAAAACTTAAATGAATGGCCCAGAGTATTTTGATTTGTTATTACAATAAAAAAATCCATTACAAGTTTGGTTATAAACGGCAATGCAAAAAATGGATTCCAAAACATAAGTAGAATTGAGAACAAAGAAATCAAATTTATCAAATGCCAGAATCCTAAAAATAATTTTTGCTTTAATAGATAATGAAAAGAGGTTTGTAAATGTCTTTTCTTCTGTCTAAAATATTCTGTAAAAGTTTTTGGTGGATCGGAAAAAACAAACGCATCGGATTCGAGAACTGTCCCGATTTTCATTTTATGTTTTACTGCTTCACGCAAAAGCAAATCGTCATCACCGGAAAGAGTTTCTGTTGTGTTTGAGTATCCACCAACTTTATCAAACGAACTTTTTCTAAATGCAAAACTTCTTGCTGCCGCAGAATATGGAATGTTTAATCCAACTGCTGAGATTGATAAAAATGTGTTTCTTAGATTTTCAAATGCAGATAATTTTTCTACAAATAAACTTCCACTTCTGATTGGTGCAACTCCAAAAACAAAATCATATCCATTTTCAAACGCACAGGAAATTTTAGAAAGCCAGCCGGATTCAGGTTTACAATCAGCATCTGTAATAACAATAAAATCATTTTTAGAATTTTCGATACCAACTTGTAAGGCACCTTTCTTACCTGAATATTTTTTTCCAGAAGCTTCAATTAAAAAATAATTAATCTTGCCTTTAATCCGTGATGAAATAATTTCTGAAGTTTTATCTGAAGAATTATCATCAACAATAATAATCTCGCAGTTTTCACGTGGATATTTTTGATTTTCAATTGAATCAATTAAAAATCCTATGTTTTTTTCTTCATCTCTGGCAGCAATTATTAATGATAGATGTTGTTTAGATACTGTTATAGAAGTTGTTTTATTTTGATGGACAAACCCATTAATAACGCTAAGGGTTAAAAAGGCAGATACGAATAAAAATATATATAACAAGTAGATAATTTCCATTTTGAAAATTTATCTTTTTAGTAAAATTGATTACGTTAATTAAAATATTTGATATGACACTTTTTTATTATGTTTCAAACATATTACTCATCTAAGCAAAACCATCTTTTTTGTTTGAACAAAAGAGCCAGCCTTAAGTTGATAGAAATATATACCGCTTGGTAATGCAGAGTTTACAGTATACAATGTAGAATGAATACCTGCTTCTTTATACTCATCAATTAAGATTTCTATTTCTTCACCCAATACATCATATATCTTTATTGTTTGCCAACTTCCTATTGAAGATTTCCAACTAATTTTTGTGCTTGGATTAAATGGGTTCGGATAATTCTGAAGCAAATCATAATCAGGGATATTAAAATCTTTTTCTTCGATTACAGACGACGTAGAATCAGAAACATATTTTAAAATTATTCCTTTGTGATTATCCCCTGCAGAATACTCTCGGTTTTCTCCAACAGCAAATCCGTGTAAAGAATCAGTAAACACAATATCAAAAATTGATGTGCTATCAAGAGTTTCTTTTTGAATCCAGGTTTTGCCAGAATCATTAGAGAAAATAAATTTTTTCTGAGGTCCCAAACATCCCCAAGCCTCGTTAATTGTTCTAAAAGAAAATCCAGTAGCAATACCAAAAAATCCGGGTTCGGTATATGTCCAATTTTCACCACCGTCATCACTTTGTGCAATGCCCGTCCCAAATTCAAAATCTCCACCAACACCAACAATATTTAATGAATCTATAAAATAAATTTCCTGTAAAGGCTCTGGCCCAACTGGTACTGCCAACCAGGTTGCACCAAAATCTTTAGTCCTCCAGATTACACCCACTATATCGTGCCCACCTCCTGTTGCAAAACCATATTGAGGTGAGTAAAAATTAAAACTTGTTACCGGAAATAAAGAATACAAACTACTTTCAAATCTTGGAGTTTTCCAGGTCAATCCTCCATCGGTTGTTCCAAAAAATGCTGTTGGCCCACCACCAATCCATCCATTCAACGAATCTAAAAAAAATATGGTGTGTAAAAAGATATTTTCAATTGGAAATAATTCCTTTTCCCACAACGCACCGCCATTACTTGTTTTGTGTATATAAGTTCCGTAAGGTTCAGTAAATTTTGACGATAATGCCCATCCCAAATTATTATTTAAGAAAAATATAGATTGTATTTCTTCAGTAACTTCTAAGTTTTGAACTTCCCAGGATTTACCCCCATTGGTTGTATGAATAACCACTCCAGAATCCCCTGATGCCCAGCAAGTAAGACTATCAATGCAAAATAAAGTAGTTAACCTTAGTTGTGTTGGGCTTTCCAGCATAACCCATTTGCCTTGGGCAATTGTGTTTGTTTGTAATGAAAATAAATTTATCAGAAGGAATAGAAGTATCTTATTTTGCATGGTTACTATTAGCAATTTTAAAAATCTATATATAATCATTGCTCAATTTATTAAATTATTCAATAATAGACGTATTTTTTAACTTTTAGACAAGCAATGATAAAAATATTTTTAATTTTTCTTTAAATATTTTTAGTAAATAAAGAAATTTTCATATAATTTTAATTTAAAATAATTATTGCTCTTTTAGACTTAAATTTCCAATAAATAATTCGATAACACTTTTAACAATTTTGAGTATAACAAGCACTTGTTTTTAACAATGTAAATTTTCTTCATTCAATCGGTACAGATAAAATATGAATAAAAAATTACTCCGTATATCTAATCTGCTGTTTACTTTTATTGTGAATAAAAACTCATTTCGATATTTAACTTAACGATCAAAATAAATCTTAATTAAAAAATACCTCAATTTAGATGAATGCAAAATAATTTTAATAATGTTCTAATCATTTATTAACAACTAATACCTGTAAAAGGAGAATACATGAGAAAGTATCTACCGCTTATTGTTCTGTTGGGAATTTTGATCAGCAGTACAATGAACTCATTTGCTCAAAATTCTGACCCAAGAATGTGGAGTTATCACTTTCCGAAGGATGGAATTTTTTATGATGTTCCTGCTGGCAATTTAGATTACAAAAATCCAAACAAATCGCCAATGATTTATAATTTTCGTGATCAAGTTGTGGAAGTGTTACCCAATTTCCGTGTGCACCCAAGTAATTTTTCTCAAAGTGAAGTTCCGATTACAAGAGGCTTGGATCCTAATATTTTATTTGCCTCAGCAAATACTTATTACTCAAGCACTTCTTTTTTTAGCGAAGGTGTTTATGTCTCTACTGATGGCGGTAATAGCTGGTTTGGAAGTGATAGTTGTAAGGCAGCACCTATATCAGATCATGGCGGTGATCCCGGACCTGGAGTAGGACCTGATGGTAGATTGTATATGTCATATCTGCCCGGCTCTTACGCTTCAATTAAAGCAGCTTATTCAACCGATTTCGGTAATACCTGGTCAACTGGAGCAGTTCTTCAATCCGGTAGTCAGGATAAAAATCATACTGCTGTTGATAATTCTACTGGTAGTCCTTTTCTTGGTAATGCTTATGTTACCTGGTCAGATTTTACTCAAAGTAACCCATCGGCTACAGTATCCTACACTACAAATGGTGGCGTTAACTGGTCAACTTATCAGCATATAAATACCGTTGCTTCAGGGCACTATTCTCAAGGTGTAAATGGTGCTGTTGGTCCTGATGGTACAGTTTACGTAACCTGGCAAAATCCTGTTGCAGCATCGCCATATACTGGTGACTTTGTAGGTCTTGGAAAATCAACCAATGGCGGTGTTACCTGGACATATAATAATAATATTTATGATTGTAATGGAATAAGAGGTTATCTTGATTTCCCTGGTGGAAACTCAATCAGGGTTAATGATTTTCCTTGGATGGCAATTGATAATACTGGCGGAGCTAGAAACGGATATATGTATATCGTTACAGCAGAAAAAAATCTTGCTCCTGCAGGATCTGATGCTGATGTAGTTATGCACATTTCTATGGATGGTGGAGTAACCTGGTCTTCAGGAATAAGAGTTAACCAGGATGCACCAAATAATGGTCAATATCAATATATGCCTGCTGTTTGTGTTGGTGAAGACGGTGCTGTTAACGTTATTTACTACGATACAAGAAATGCTACTATCAGCGGCGGAATTCCTGATTCGGCACAGGTTTATGTTTCAAGATCAACAGATGGTGGTACTACTTTTGAGGATTTTTTAGTTAGTGATCATAGCTTTAGACCAAAACCAATTTCTGGTTTAGCTGGTGGATACCAGGGAGATTATATTGGTATTGTTGAATCTAATGGTGTTGTTTATCCATATTGGTGTGATGATATAAGCGGTATTTATCAAGCATGGACAACTCAGGTTGTTTTTGAACCACCTTGTTCAGTTGTTCAAGCTTCAAACCCTACTCCTTCTTCAGGGACCAATGATGTCTCTATAAATCTTTCTGAACTTAACTGGTCTAATGGTGCAGGTGCAAATACCAACGAACTTTATTTTGGTACAAGCCCAATTTCGTTAACTTTGGTTCAGTCCGGTTCTTTGGATAGTACCTGGACTATTACCGCCGGTTATTTGCCATTAGATTATTATACAACTTATTACTGGAAAGTTGTAGAGATTGGTGATTCTTGTAACTCAAGTGCAACATTCCAATTTAAAACTATTCAGGATCCTAATTTCCATATGGTTACCGATACTCTTTATCCACAAAGTTTTGATTACTGGACAGGTACAGCAAATTCTACAACTAAAACAGATATAAGTTTAGTAAGAACTGTTACACCTGAATTAGGCTGGATGGCTTTTGATATCAGTTCAATACCGGATTCTGCTACCATTACATCAGTATCGTTTAATGGTTATGTAAATTTAACCAATTGGCCTTATTGGAGTATTACACCAATGGGAAGTGTTAATCCAATTACTGACGCAGCAGCAAATATCTTTAACCAGGTAAGCAATAATGCTGATCAGGGTATAGCTTATGTATATTCAAATGAATCATCTTCATTTACAACTGGATGGCATACATATTCATTGGAAAGTGGTGCAGTTCCTGATCTTCAAACTGCTGTAGCATCAACCACACAAGATTGGTTTGCTCTTGGTATTTATGATCGTGATAATTCAACCACCTACTATATTAATTTTGATGGGTGGAATCAAGCAAATAAACCATACATTGTAGTTGATTACACTTATATTACTCCTGTTGAGCTTACATCATTTACAGCATCAGCAAATGGTAACAGTGTAAACTTAAGCTGGAATACAGCCACAGAATTAAATAACAGTGGATTTGAAGTTCAGCGAAAATTAGTAGATGCTGAATATCAAAAAGTTGGATATGTTGCAGGTTTTGGTACAACAACTGAACCAAAATCATATTCATTTGTAGAAAAAGATCTTGCTGCCGGAAATTATATATACCGATTAAAGCAAGTTGATTTTGATGGATCATTTGAGTACTCAAGTGAAATTAATGTTGAAATCGGCGCGCCTAATACTTATACATTGGATCAAAACTATCCAAATCCATTTAACCCAAGTACATTAATTAAGTACTCAGTGGCTCAGGATGGATTTGTAAACGTTTCTGTATTCAATCTAATTGGTGAAAAAGTTGCAACACTTGTAAACGGAAATGTAAAAGCAGGAAGTTATGAAGTTAACTTTAATGCATCATCATTCTCAAGTGGTGTTTACTTCTACTCAATTGAAGCAGGCGACTTTAAAGCAGTTCGTAAAATGATGTTAATGAAATAAGAAACGTAAAACGAAAAACGTTAAACGAAAAAGCGAGCCAAATGGCTCGCTTTTTTTTATTTTGAATAATATATTGAAATTAACTTTTATCTAAGCAACAACATTTTTTTAGTTTCAACAGATGATCCAGCTTTAAGTTGATAGAAATAGATACCTGATGATGGTTGATGTTTGATAGTTGATGTATTGAATAAAGTTTCATGATTTCCTGCAGGTTTATATTCATCAACGAGCGTTGCAACTTCATTTCCTAAAACATCATAAACTTTAAGAGTTTGCCAACTGCTTACTAAAGATTGCCAACTGATTTTTGTACTGGGATTAAAAGGATTTGGATAATTCTGAAATAAGCTAAATGAAGAAGGAAAATTATTAATGTTGTAATCTGAAACATCAGTGGGATTATACTTGAATTTTAAAATTACACCACTATCACCAACAGCAAAACCATGTAATGAATCCGTAAAAACTAAATCATAAATCGCGGCATTGTTTAAAGTATTATTAACATTCCAAGTTTTACCCGAATCCACAGAAACAATAAATTTACTTTCTGATCCCAGGCATGCCCAAGCTTCATTTTTTTTTCTGAATGACAATCCTGTTGCTGTACCTAAGAAGCCAGGTAGTTCATAAATCCAGTTGTCACCTCCATCTGAAGTTCTGGCTATTGCTGCTCCATACTCAAAATCACCGCCTACACCAATTATATTTAATGAATCAATAAAATGTAATTCCCGAAGTGGTTCAAATCCCATACTTTTAGAAGACCAGTTTAAACCTGCATCCGTTGTTTTCCAAATAACTCCAATTAAATCATGCATACCCCCACAAGCAAAACCATATTGTTTAGAAAAGAAAAGAATTTTTTGAACTGGCAGATCAGAATAATCGCCATTAAACCGAGGAGAATTCCAGGTCACACCACCATCAGAGGTACCATAAAAGGCTTGAGATGGGCTTCCTACAATCCAACCATTTAATGAATTAAGAAAGAAAATTGAATGAAAGAATTTATTTTCAATACTAAAAAATTCTTTTGTCCATGTATTACCAGCATTGGTGGTTTTTAATAAATAGGATCCAAAAACAGAATCGAATCTTGCGGATGTAGCATATCCAATATCGCTGTTTAGAAAAAAAACATCTTGAATTAACTCAGAAACATCTGAATTTTGAACTGTCCAATTCGTTCCACCATTTGAAGTATGAATTATTAATCCTGAATCTCCGGCGGCCCAACAATTTAGACTATCAATACAAAATAATTTTTGAATTTTAAGTGAAGTTGGTGAATTTAATTTTATCCACTCGTTTTGTGAATATAACAGGTTGGAAGCAACTAGAAACAAAATTATGAGAAAAAATCTTTTCATAAAACTATTTAAAAAAGTTAAATCCAATTTTCGTAATTAATTCTAAATTAAATATAATTGATATAATAAAATACCAAGTGACAACATTAAACTTAAAATAATTCCACCATCGCCTTACTTTAGAATGGAATATATTTTTAATTAATTAAAGTGGAAATATCAAATATTAGGTATAATTACTTGTTACTTCTTATGTAAAAGTAACTGTCTAAATAGACATAACATCGTAAATGAAGAATTTTTGAAGTAGTTTATCTTCATTTTATAGTGGTATAATATTTTATATAAGAAATACTTTTTAATTAATTCTTTATAATTTTGTTTCAACCCAAAAGTATTTTTACCTAATTTTATTTTATCTTTTTACACATTATAAAAGAAAGGAACATTTCAATGATAAATTTACACTTACGTTGGATTTATGTTGCTGCATTCTTTTTACTGACTAACTTTGTATTTGCACAAAGTGAAGTACTTTCCAATCCAACAGTTTCACAGCCAATTAATATGGGTGTTTCGCAAGCAATGCGTGATATGCCATTAACAACTCCAAAAACAATTGAGAATTGGATTAATGGGATTATTCCACTAAGAAAAGCATTCAATAGTGAAGTAATTAAAGTTGAACGCGATGGTTCTGTACTAGAATACAATGGTCCTTTTGGTGTAACTGGTATAACAAAGAATTTTAATGGTGTTGGTGCTGGAGGATATGCTCCACCGGATGCAAGTGGCGATGTTGGTCCTAATCATTATGTTCAGATGGTAAATGTTCAAACCCAGATATGGGACAAGAATGGAAATTCTTTAGCTGGTCCTTTTGATAATAGTAATTTCTGGGCAGGATTACCTGGTCCATGGTCTGGATCAAACGATGGTGATCCAATAGTTCTTTATGATGAAATTGCAAACAGGTGGATGGTTAGCCAGTTTGCTTTACCAAACTATCCTAATGGGCCTTTCTATATTTTAATTGCAGTTTCAACTACTGCAGATCCAACAGGTTCTTATTATCAATATGCTTATTCGTTCCCTAATATGCCTGATTATCCAAAATTTGGAATTTGGCCGGATGGATACTATATGACTGCAAACGTATTTGCTTCAGGTACCGGAAATTATTCAGGAACCTACGCTGCAGTTTTTGATAGAAATACAATGTTAGCTGGCGGTACAGCTACAATGCAATATTTTTCTAATTCCACTGCTACCTGGTCCTTGTTACCAGCAGATTGTGATGGCGTTTTTCCTGCAGTAGGTACACCTAATTATTTTCTTGCAACTTACAATGGTTCGGGTACAGGGAATACAAATTTAGATATTTATCAATTTCATGTTGATTGGGTGACTCCTGCAAACTCAACATTTACAGGACCTACTTTTATAACTACTCCGGCATTTAGTGAGGCTGATCCTAGTCCTCAGCTTGGTACCACTCAAACATTAGATAATCTTTCAGATAGACCAATGAACCGTTTGCAATATAGAAATTTTGGTAGCTATGAAACTATGGTAGTTTGTCAAACTGTTAATGCTGGCTCAGGACGAGCAGGTATGCGTTGGTGGGAACTACAAAAATCAACTGGAAGCTGGGGCATTTATCAAGAAGGTACTTATGCACCATCCGATGGTTTGTATAGATGGATGGGAAGCATTGCAATGGATGAAAATGGAAGCATTGCACTTGGATATTCAACTTCAGGCTCAACAATTCATCCTGATATAAGATTCACAGGAAGATTTGCTTCTGATCCACTTGGTGTTATGACGATGGATGAAACTGTAATTTATGCCGGTGCAGGATCTCAAACAAGTGGACTATCTCGATGGGGTGATTATACACAAATGGTTGTTGATCCTACAGCATCTGGAACTTTCTGGTACACAAACCAATACATTCCATCAAATGGAACATTTAATTGGAATACAAGAATTGCGGCTTTTAATTTTAGCGCTCCTTGTCCGGTTGGCTATCCGTCAAGTCCAAATCCTGTTGATGGCGCAACAAATGTTTCAGCCAATCTTCCACAATTAAGCTGGACAAACGGCGCAGGTTCAGTTTCATCTGAACTTTACTTTGGAACTGATCCTTTAAGTTTATCTCTTGTTCAAAGTGGTGGTTTATATTCTTCGTGGAATATTACATCGTTACCTTTGGAATATTCAACTAAATATTATTGGCAGGTTGTTAATGCAAATGATACTTGCAGTAATTCTAATCCGGTTGTATGGAATTTTACAACTGAAGCCGATCCTAATATTGTTACACTATTTACTGAACCTTTTCCAAATTTTAATAATTGGACTGCTGTTGGACCATTAGGTATGACAAACTGGACAATTGAATCATCTAATAATGCAGGCGGTACTGCGCCAGAATTACAAATGGATTATGATCCAAGTTTCAATGGAACATCAAAAATAAGATCTATCGTTATTACTGTACCTAGTAATACGGAATTATCTTTAAGTTTCCAGTGGGCACTTGATTGGTATTCAAATCCAAGTGGAACTATAGGTATTGCTGCAACATATGATGGTGGAACTACAAGTAGTACAATTTGGTCAGTAGATAACCCAACTGCAAATGTGGGTCCTGAAAACATTTTAACCAGTTTTACAACCCCAACATTAACAGAATCTGCAAATCTACAATTAGAAATATTTTTCACGGGAAATTCTTTTAATATCGATTACATATACTTCGACGATATTGTTCTCCACTATATAGTTCCGGTTGAGCTAACTTCTTTTACTGCTAATGTTTTAAGCAATACTGTAAGCTTAAAATGGAATACAGCTACTGAATTAAACAACAGCGGTTTTGAAATTCAAAGAAAAGCAGATAACAGTGATTTTGTTAAAGTTGGATATGTTGCCGGTTTTGGTACAACCACAGAACCTAAAGTATATTCATTTATAGAAAAAGATCTTGCTAATGGAAATTATACATACAGATTAAAGCAAGTTGATTTTAACGGATCATTTGAATATTCAAATGAAATAAATGTTGAAGTTGTTGCTCCAGTTAAATACAGTTTGGATCAAAATTATCCAAATCCATTTAACCCAAGTACATTAATAAAGTACTCAGTAGCAAAAGATGGATTTGTTAATGTTTCTGTATTCAATTTAATTGGTGAAAAAGTTGCAACACTTGTAAACGGAAATGTAAAAGCAGGAAGTTATGAAGTTAACTTTAATGCTTCATCATTCTCAAGCGGTGTTTATTTCTATTCAATAGAAGCAGGCGACTTTAAAGCAGTTCGTAAGATGATGTTGATGAAATAATTTTTCGTAGCTCAGGTTTCCAAACCTGAGGATATTGTTTTTCGTTATTATAAAAAATCGCAGGACTGGAGTCCTGCGCTACAGCTAAAAATTAAAAGCGAGCCAAATGGCTCGCTTTTTTTATTTTATTTTCTTACGTTTCAGAACACATTTTATAGGGGCTCGCCATGAAAAAAATATTTATAGTTTTTGTGTTGTTATTGCAGGGTTCAATCTTATCGCAAACCAACTTTATCAGGCAAATCACCAGTGGTGATTTTGATGCAAGAAATCCGTTTATCTATAAAGATGAATACGATTTTACCAAGAGTCCGGTTTTCTTCGAATTGCATAAAGAAAACTTTTCCAACATTTATTACAAAAAGTATAATCCTAGTCTAGAAGAATTTGAAGATACTGTAGCATTGACATGGGGAAGTTTTGTGAATTTAAATCCTTCATTTCATCCAAATATTGGGCTTATATATCAAACCAATCAAAGTGGAAATTTTGATATAGTATTTATACCCGATAGTGAAGGAGTTTTGGGCAATACAAAATTTCTTACTACTTCTACTGAAAATGAAATCAATCCTAAATTTTTTGAAAAAACTGAGGATTATGATTGGTTCTTTCAAGACTCAACTAATTTATTGTTTATGCGCAATAATGATATTATTTATTTGAATTATAAAAATAATATTGTAACTGAGGAAGTAATATTTCACAGCGATTCACAATTTATTTATTCCGACTTTCTTGGAATAGAAAATAATATTTTTTGGGCTGATAGAGGATTTTACATATTTGCGATAGAAAGTGAAAATCCTGGAATCAAACGAATAGTTAGGAAATATAAACCTTACGACGGGCAAGTTGAAAATAAAATCATATTAAAAGATTCCTGTAATTGTAACGATTTAAGTTTGCAATATTCTACTTATAATATCTTAGGTTTATTTTATACAGATATAGTTCAGGATGAAAGAAGATATTATGTAATTGAATATCCTTATGTCTGGTTGTATCAAACATTTTATTTAAATATAGAACACGATGGAAACTTGTCGGATTTTGATGTTTATCGTCTAAATATTATAACTCAAAGAAACGAGAAATTTTATGAGCCTGATCTATATACGCCATACTCTTACTCTCTTGAAAAGCATGATTCGATATATGTTCGATTCAATATATATGATTTGAATATTTTTGATAGGGACAGTTTACATCATATTGCAGTTGAAAATCCGAACCTAGCAATTGGTTCACTCGGTTCAAATAATTATGGAATAATAGTGTACACTGTTTGGGAAGATAGTATAGATGGACACATTCAACTTTTTGGAACACCAGCTCACTTACAACCTGGTGCAGTTGATGATGAATCTATTGCAAATGATTTTGTGCTTTATCAAAACTATCCAAATCCATTTAATCCTGAAACTAAGATTGAATACAAATTACTGCAAGCTTCTGATGTAAAGTTTAATGTCTTTAACATTCTTGGAGAAAAAGTTTTTGAGCAAAACTTTGGCTATCAAACTGCCGGCAGTTACAAAGTAAATTTTGATGGAGAGAATTTACCAAGCGGAGTTTATGTTTATTCGATCTATACAAATGAAAATAGACTAAGCAGAAAAATGATGTTGATGAAGTAAGGCTCTAGATGTAAGATGCTAGAGGCAAGAAGTTAAAAAGCGGGCTAAATGGCTCGCTTTTTTTTGTCATCACGATCCCGATCTATCGGGAGAAGTGATCTGTCAAATAATTCGGTAGATTGCTTCGCTCAAAGATTCGCTCGCAATGAAGTGCTTAAGTTAAAAATCCTCTTCAAGCAGCCAGCCTTCAGCTAAATCTGGAGTAATATCTGAAATGAATCGTGATGGTTTTGATAATGTTATTCCTGCTTCACGATCGTAAAGATTCATTGGGTATGTAATAAACAAATTATTTTTCGCACGTGTTGAAGCAACGTACATCAATCGTCTTTCTTCTTCCAGAGTTTCTAAACTTTCGATTGATCTTGCAGAAGGGAAGTATCCTTCAACAGCGTGAATAATAAAAACCGAATGCCATTCCAATCCTTTTGCGGAATGAATTGTAGAAAGTGTTACATACTCTTCTTCTTTATCAGTTGCATCAACATCAACAACACTTTCTATAATTGGCTCAATTGCCATATCGGAAAGTAAAGTATCAACAGATGTATAATTTTCAACAATGTTTTGAAAAATTTCTAAATCCTTTTTTCGCTTATTCCAATCATCGTAATTAGCTTTAAATAAGTCCCAGTAGTAATCATAAACTTTCTGCACCATTTCTGATGGAAGTAATTTCTTTTTCTGAAGTTCGTACAATAGATAAAATAATGGACTCAGTTTGTGATGCTTAAATTCAGGCTGTTGATCAGGTTCAGCTTTAATTGTAATTCTGGAAGTTGCAAGTTCATCTAAAATGCGTTGAGCAGTTTTTGGTCCAATACCTTCGTGTAAAAGTAAAACTCTGTACCAGCTAATAACATCTTTAGGATTAATTGCGATACGAAGAAATGCCATTACATCTTTAACGTGTGCAGTTTCAACAAACTTCATTCCGCCAAACTTTTGGAACGGAACATTTGCTTTTGCAAGTTCAAGTTCAAGATCAAACGAAAAGAAAGACGAACGAAACAATACTGCAATATCTTTTAAAGGAACTCCTTCTTCTCTAAGATCAAGAATTTTTTCTACAATAAATTTTGATTGAAGATTTTCTGTTGATGCCGCAACGATGTTTGGCAATGTTCCGCTTCCGCGTCTTGAGTAAAGATCTTTTTTATACTTCTCAACTGCAGCATCATTAATTCTATTTGCAAAATCCAAAATTGATTGATGACTTCTATAATTTTCTTCAAGTTTTATAATCTTAACATCATCAAAAAGTTTTGGGAATTGCATTATGTTATGAAAATCTGCACCACGAAAAGAATAAATTGCCTGGGAATCATCACCAACAACCATTACGTTTCTACTATACTGTGATAATCCTTTTACAATTTCAGATTGCAGATGATTTGTATCCTGGTATTCATCAACCATTACAAATTTTATTTCTGCAAGAAGTGCTTTTACAGCCGGACCACCTTTATACAAAAACTCGCGCAAGTAAACGAGCAGATCATCATAATCAAGAAGATTATTTCGTCGCTTATATTCCGTAAATATTTTATTGATTTCTAAAATCTTATCCAGCAAAGGAATAAAATGTGGATAATCATTTTCAATTATCTCTTCAACTTTCTTTCCAGTGTTAACACTTAAACTAAAAACTTTATTAAGTGTTTGTTTATTTGGAAACCTTTTTTCTTTAGTGATAAATCCATCCTGTGAACGGATAAGATTAATTACATCAGCACTATCACCTTGATCAAGTATTGTGAATGAAGAGTCAAGTCCGATTGCTCTTGCATATTTTCTAAGTGTAAGATTTGCAAAAGAATGAAATGTACCACCGCGAATTTTTGAACAACGATCATCAAGCAGCATAGATGCACGTTTCATCATTTCATTTGCAGCTTTTCGTGTAAATGTTAAAAGTAGTATTGAGTTTGGATCATGACCGAGTTCAATTAATCTTGCAACACGATAAACAAGTGTTCTTGTTTTACCGGTTCCCGCACCGGCAATAATTAAGTAACATCCGTTAACAGCAGAAGCGGCTTCAAACTGTGTGGTGTTTAATTCTTCCTGGTAATTAATTGTAAAACGGGCTTCGTCCGTTTGTTGAACTAAGCCCGTTTGTCCAAGTCTTTTTAACGTATATTTTTTCTGATTCATCTACGCAGTGCTTTTGGCTTTCCTAAAATTTCTGAAAATAAAATATACTCTCGAACAGTTGTAGGATTTTTTAATTTACGATTGAAATCGGTTATTGCAGCTCTTTGTTTACGCGGTCCTGCTAAAACTCTTTCAAAAGCTTTTGCACCTGCCTCAATTATAGGATCATCAGTAACTTTTTGTCTTTGTAAATCAAGCAGAGCTTTTCTATTCGACATTTTATCATCGTAAGTTTCCCTTGAGCCAATTGGATTTTTATCTTCAACATTTCTCTGTAATCGCTTATCTTCAACTAGATCAAGATCTTTATCTTTAATCTCGTGTGATGCATATTCAACATTTTTTTCAACCTGTTTGGGTGTTGGTTGTTCTGGAATCGGAAGATTTCCTTTAATCATATTTTCAAGTTCACGCAAAATATCATATTCATCTTGCTTCTTTGACACTTGGGTTAAATCGACATTACTTTGCTCTTTTGGAAATTGAGTAGCGTTTCTTGGTTTTGTTCCTGGTAATGGCGGCTTCGGCTGCTCTTTCTTTTTAAAGAAAGAACTTATGAAGCTAAAAATTATTACACCATAAATCAGGTATTGAAATAAATCATCCATAAGGCTTCTCTATGTCTTTTTTAAATTATTTATAATATTCATTCCAGATTCGCCTTATGAATCAGATTTTTTCTTTTCTTCCGGTTGTGCTATTGATGTTCTCATATCAGTATCAGCTTGAATATTTTTTAGATTGTAATAATCCATAACACCAAGTTTACCATTTCTAAATGCGTCAGCAATTGCTCTTGGAACTTCAGATTCAGCTTCAACAACTTTAGCGCGCATTTTAGAAACTTCAGCAATGTTTTCCTGTTCTGTTGCAACTGCTGCGGCACGTCTCTCTTCAGCCTTTGCACGTGCAACTTTAAGATCTGCCTCTGCCTGATCTGTTTGTAAAATAGCTCCGATGTTTTGACCGATATCAACATCAGCAATATCTATTGAAAGAATTTCAAATGCGGTTCCGCTGTCTAATCCTTTTGATAAAACTGATTTTGAAATTTTATCAGGATTTTCCAAAACCTCTTTGTGTGATTCACTCGAACCAATTGTTGAAACAATTCCTTCACCAACTCTTGCTAAAATTGTTGCTTCGCCGGCACCACCGACTAATCTTTCAATGTTAGCACGAACAGTAACTCTTGCCATTGCTTTTAGCTGGATACCATCTTTTGCAACTGCAGATACCATTGGTGTTTCAATTACTTTTGGAACAACTGACATCTTAACAGCTTCAAGAACATCTCTTCCTGCAAGATCAATTGCAGTGGCCCGTTCAAAAGTTAATCCAAGATTAGCTTTATCCGCAGAGATAAGTGCGTTTATAACTTTTGTAATATTTCCACCTGCAAGATAATGCGCTTCAAGTTTTGCCTGATCAATTGTTAATCCAGCTTTAGTTGCTGTGATCATATTTCTTACAACTAAAACCGGCGGAACTTTTCTTAATCTCATTCCAACTAAATCTCTAACTATCTTTACTTTTACTCCGGAAAAGTAAGCGGTTATAAATAATCCGAGTGGAACGAAATATAGAAACATGAACAAGAAAAATACTGCAATAATGATTATCACTAATGACAATCCAGTTAATGCTTCCATTTATCTATACTCCATAATTTTGTTTATTAAAAGATCATTAAGCAGGAATATCCCTGCGTTTAAATTTACTTATCTGCCTTAATGACCATTATTAAGATTTTATGACGTTAAAATTATCATTTTAGCAGAACAATTTTTCTTTCTTAACTGAAATTAGAGAAAATTTTAACCAAACTGTACTGGCATTTTAATTGTCCCTTTAAATCCAAAATTTATCACTATAAAGTGTGATTCAGAAGCATTCATTAGATGCTGGCTTGATAAGGGACTACACTTATTATTATATTTAAATTGTGAAACCAAATCAGAGAAAATTTTGTTTCACTTTTAATCAAATTAAGGAGTTTTATGGACGGAAATTTCTCAGATAGATTGCAGGATGTAATTCGGCTCAGCAGAGAAGAGGCACTTAGACTTGGTCACGATTATATTGGTACGGAACATCTTTTGCTCGGAATTATTCGCGAAGGGCAGGGAGTTGCTGTAAGAATATTAAGAAATCTTGATAGTGATTTACTAAAACTGAAAAAAGCAATTGAAGATACTGTTAGAACTTCTGGCGGAACTTTAACGATTGGAAATATTCCACTTACAAAACAAGCAGAAAAAGTTTTAAAGATTACACAAATCGAATCTAAAATTTATAAAGCTGATGTTATTGGAACTGAACATTTACTTCTTTCTTTGTTAAGAGATGAAGATAATATTGCTACACAAATTTTGCATCAATTTAATGTTACGTATGATTCTGCTCGATCAGAGCTTAACTCAATGTTAAGTGCAAAAAATCCAAAAGATCCCGGACAAAAAATTCCGCCACAAATGGATAAAAAAGGTGATAAGACTAAAACTCCTGTATTAGATAATTTTGGTCGTGATCTTACTAAACTTGGACTTGATGATAAGCTCGATCCAGTTGTTGGAAGAGAAAAAGAAATTGAACGCGTTGCACAAATTCTTAGCAGAAGAAAAAAGAATAATCCTGTTTTAATTGGTGAACCCGGTGTTGGTAAAACTGCAATTGCGGAAGGTTTAGCATTAAGAATTATCCAGAAAAAAGTTCCTAGAACTTTGCAGGATAAACGTGTTGTTACTTTAGATCTTGCAGGTCTTGTTGCCGGTACAAAATATCGCGGACAGTTTGAAGAGAGAATGAAAGCTTTGATGAATGAACTCGAAAAAGCTGAAGATGTAATTCTCTTTATCGATGAACTTCATACAATTGTTGGCGCTGGTGGTGCAAGCGGATCGCTTGATGCTTCCAATATGTTTAAACCTGCGTTGGCTCGCGGCGATATACAGTGTATCGGTGCAACAACTTTAGATGAATACAGAAAGTTTATCGAAACTGATGGCGCACTTGATAGAAGATTCCAGAAAGTTATGGTTGATCCACCAAACTATGATGAAACACTTCAGATACTTGAAAACATAAAGTTTAAATATGAAGAACATCATCACGTAAGATATTCTAAGGAAGCGATTGAAACCGCAGTTAAATTAAGTGTTCGTTACATAACAGATCGTCATCTTCCTGATAAAGCAATTGATGTAATTGATGAAGCTGGCTCAAGAGTTCACATGGGTAACTTTGAAGTTCCTCAGGATATACTTGATCTTGAAGAAGAAATTGAAGGTGTAAAAAAAGATAAAGCCCGCGTTGTAAAAATGCAGGATTATGAAGAAGCTGCACGTTTGCGTGATAAAGAACGTAATCTTCTTTCTGATCTTGAAACTGCAAAACGTGATTGGGATACAAGAACAAAAGATATTGTACACGATGTTAGTGAAGATGATATTGCTACAGTTGTTGCAATGATGACAGGAATTCCTGTTAATCGAATTGCTCAAACTGAATCTGATAAATTATTAAAGATGAGTGATGCACTCAAGAAGTCTATTGTTGGACAGGATGAAGCCGTATTAAAACTTACAAAAGCTATTCGTAGAACTCGTGCTGGATTAAAAAGTCCAAATCGCCCTATCGGTAGTTTTATTTTCTTGGGTCCAACTGGAGTTGGAAAAACAGAACTTTGTAAAGTGCTTGCAAAATATTTATTCGATAGTGAAGATGCGCTTGTAAGAATTGATATGAGTGAGTATATGGAAAAGTTTTCTGTATCAAGATTGGTTGGAGCGCCTCCCGGATATGTTGGATATGAAGAAGGCGGACAATTAACTGAAAAAGTTAGACGCAAACCTTACTCAGTTGTATTGTTTGATGAAATTGAAAAAGCACATCCTGATATTTTTAGTTTATTGCTCCAGGTTCTTGATGATGGAACATTAACTGATTCGCTTGGAAGAAAAGTTGATTTCAAAAATACAATTATCATTATGACATCAAACGTTGGAACCAAAGACATAAAGAACATTAGCAAGTTTGGTTTTAGCGGTGATGATAAAGCTGATAAGTATGCAAGCTTAAAAGATACAGTTGAAGAAGCAATGAAGAGATTGTTTAATCCTGAGTTCTTAAACAGAATTGATGATACAATCGTGTTCAGAAATCTTGATAAGAATGATATACACCAGATAATTGAAATTGAGATAAAAGACCTTATGAAGAACATAAAAGAAAATAAATTAGGTTTGATCCTTGATGAATCTGCAAAAGAATTTTTAGTAAACAAAGGCTTTGATGAAAAGTTTGGTGCTCGTCCTTTACGAAGAGCCTTGCAAAAATATGTTGAAGATCCATTAGCAGAAGAAATTCTTCGCGGCTCATTTAAAGAAGGAACAACGATACTTGCCAAGCACGTTGAAGGTACAGAAGATTTAGTTTTCTTTGATGAATCTTTAGAACATCCTGATCCAAATGTAGAACCGGAAAAAACTGATTTGGGTGGAATTTAGTTTATAATTTAATTTGACCATTTCTAAGCGCATTCTTTAGGATGCGCTTTTTTTTGATTATTTTTATATCACAATCATTAAATCTTCAGGTACTATATGAATAAACTTAATAAGGTTCAAATCAATTCTAATCTTTCAAAGATTTCAGGATGGGCTTTTGAGAATAAGACAATATCAAAGCAATTCCAGTTTAAAGATTTTATAGAGGCATTATCTTTTGTAAATGCAGTTGGATTGGAATCTGAAAAGATGGATCATCATCCTGATATTTTAATGTTTGCATGGAATAAAGTTAAAATCACAATATCAACACATAGTGCCGGTGGAGTAACAGAAAAAGATTTTTCACTTGCACAAAAAATAGAGGAAAGAATAAAATGAGCTCGCGTTTAGATGAACTTTTAGATAAGTATGATGAAAATCCTTTAGACCCTGATATCATCTACAGTATTGTAAAAGAGTATTTAAAAAGTAATATGGATGATGAAGCCGAGGATTTTCTTAAAGATTTAATTAAGAAAGATCCAAAGTACGTTCAGGCTTACATAACTTACGGTAACATCAAAGAAAATAATAACGAGGTTGAAGATGCTGAATATTATTATCGAACAGGTTTAAGAATCGCGAAAGAATTAAACGATACAAAAGCTATTAGAGCTCTGGAGGATTATCTTGATGAACTTGAATAATGATGATGTTATAAAAATATTTAAAAGTACTGAAGCTCTACTCGAAGGACATTTCCTTTTAACATCAGGCAGACACAGTAACCAGTATTTTCAATGTGCAAAAGTGTTGCAGTATCCTGAATACACTTCACAAATTTGTTCTTTAATTGCAAACCATTTTAAGAATCACGAAATCGATACTGTGATTGCACCGGCTATGGGCGGAATGATTGTAGGTTACGAAGTTGCAAGACAATTAAATAAACGTTCCATTTTTACTGAAAGAGAAAACAAAGAAATGACTTTGCGCCGTGGATTTTCTCTTGCTAAAGGAGAAAAAGTTTTAGTCTGTGAAGATGTTGTTACAACCGGCGGATCTGTATTTGAAGTTATTGAGATTGTTAAAAAATTTGATGCAGAAATAGTTGGAGTAGGAAGTATTGTTGATCGTAGTAATGGTAAAGTTGATTTTGGGTATGAGTTTTTTCCATCGCTAAGATTAAATGCTGTTTCTTATCCACCAGAGGATTGTGCGATTTGCAAAGAAGGAAAATTGGAACTAGTAAAACCAGGTTCAAGAAAAGTTTTTTAATTACTATAGAAAATTACAGATGAAAATATTTATCTTATTGTTAGCATTCATACCATTAACATCATTTTCTCAAATAACTTTCGATCAATATTTCCAAAATAAAACTTTAAGATTGGATTATTATCATACAGGAAATTCTTGTGAAGATTCATATTCGTTTGATGAATTGATTGAAGAACCATTTTGGGGCGGTTCAAAAATAAATCTGCTTGATAAGTTTGATTATGGCAAATATAAATTTTTAGTTAAGGATTTTGATTCAGGAAAAGAAATATATTCACGCACTTACTCAACATTGTTCAGTGAGTGGCAAACTACTGATGAAGCAAAACAAACAATAAAAAGTTTTAGTGAAACAATTGTATTTCCGTATCCTAAAAACAACGTTATTGTTGAGTTTTACTCAAGAGACAAAAAGAACGAACTTCACAAAAAGTTTGAGTATGTAGTTAATCCAAATAGTTACTTTGTAAAAACTGAACGCAAACTTAATTATGAAAATTTTGAAGTGATTAACAATGGAAGTTCAAACGAAGTTGTTGATATTGTGATCATACCTGATGGTTATACAGAATCGGAAATGGATAAGTTTAAAAACGATTGTGATAAGTTTGTTGGTTATCTATATAATGCTTCGCCTTATAAAGAAAATGAACATAAGTTTAATGTTTGGGGAATAATTGCTCCATCAACAGAATCTGGTACTGATATTCCGGCAGAAAATATCTGGAAAAACACAGTTGTAAATTCTCAATTTTATATGTTTGATCTTGATCGCTATTTAATGACGAATGATAATAAAACATTGCGTAACATTGCTTCAAATGCTCCATATGATCAGATATTTATTTTAGTTAATACAAAAAAATATGGCGGCGGAGCAATTTATAATCATTACTCTGTTTGCGTTAGTGATAACAACAGCAGTGAATATATTTTTACACACGAGTTTGGACACGGATTTGCTGGGCTGGGTGATGAGTATTATACATCAGATGTTGCATATAATGATTTTTATCCACTTGATGTTGAACCTCTTGATCCAAATTTAACTACTTTGGTTAACTTTGAAAGTAAGTGGAAAGATTTGATTGAAGAAGACTTGCCGGTTCCAACTCCAGTTACATTAGACTATAGAAATAAAGTTGGTGTTTTTGAAGGCGGAGGTTATGTGGCAAATGGTGTTTATAGACCAATGCAGGATTGTTCAATGAAATCAATTTCAGTGGATAATTTTTGTGAAGTTTGTAAACGATCAATTAAACAAATGATTGATTTTTACAGTGAATAATATTTAAGGAAAAATTTGAATCAAAAAAAATTACATAAAACTGTTGAGACTATAGCATCACAAAAATTTGCATCAGATGAAGAGATGCTTACAACAGTAATAAATGAAATTGTTCATGACCAGACAATTGGGTTTACTGGCGGCCGAATTTGGAAGTTGTATCCTGAAATTGAGGGCTATAAAGTACTTTATCAAACAGGAAAAATTGATAAGATTGAAAAAGATTTTGTAATTCGCGCACTTGAGTACCCTGTGTTTGAACAGCTTGCACAATCTAGAACAATTTTAGGTCACGAAACAATTGAAGCTTTGCGTAAGAAAGGAATATTTAAGTATTCAGCATCAGGAGTAGGACACAAAAGTAAAATACAGGGTAAACCTTTTTATGAATATGTACTTGCACTAAATTCAAAAAATATTGATGAAGAACTTAGAATTAATCTTAGCATAATCTCAACAGCACTTACCTCACAAATTAAACAACGAAGAATTACTTACAGTGCAAATCAACTAAAAGCAGATATCAATAAAGCACGAGAATTACAGAAAAGTATCTTACCAGAACATGAGTTTAAATTTCATCATTTTGATATTTATGGCGTTACTGATCCAGCAGAAATTGTTGGAGGCGATTTTTTTGACTACTTGGATATTGGTGATAATAATGACAGAGTTGGAATTACAATTGGTGATGCAGCTAGTAAAGGTATAGCAGCAGCAGCAGAAGCAATGTATGTTTCAGGAGCTTTAAGGATGGCTACAACATTCGAGATAAAAATATCTCTGATAATGAAACGAATGAATGAACTTGTAAATAAAATATTTGAAGATGATAAGTTTACTTCTTTGTTTTATGGAGAACTTTCAACTTATAAAAATGGACTGTTTCTTTATGCAAATGCTGGGCACAATCCGCCTATGTTTTATAGAAGCGCAAAAAATAAAATTGAAATGTTGCAACCAACAGGGCCAGTTCTCGGACCAGCTCCGCAATCAAAATATTTTGTTGAGAATGTAAATATTTATCCAAACGATATTCTTGTTTTATATTCTGATGGTGTTACTGAGGCTGCTAATACTAAATTTGCTTTTTATGGTGAGCAAAGATTAATCTCAATTATCAAAAAGCTAAAAGAAAAGTCTGCCAAGGAAATTTGTATAGGAATACTGGAAGATGTAATTAAGTTTTCTAAAAATGGTTCTTACACTGATGACAAAACAATTGTTGTGATAAAAAGAAATCCAGAAAGTAATTTTTAAGTTTAGCAAATGTTAACTTCAATCAACCCAACAAATAATAAAATTGTTAACACTTATCTTGAAATGGAAAGTGAAGAATCTATAAAAATTATTTCACTCGCTGATGATGCATGTATTCAATGGAAGGAAACAACATTTGCACACCGCTCAGTGTTAATGAAAAATGCCGCAAAAGTTTTAAGAGAAAACTCGGAAGAATATTCTGTGTTAATGACTTTAGAAATGGGGAAACCAATTGCTCAATCGAGAGCAGAAGTTGAAAAGTGTGCCTGGGTGTGTGATTATTATGCAGAGAATGCAGAACAATTTTTATCTGATGAAATTATTAAAACAGAAGCAACAAAAAGTTTTATTTCATATCAACCACTTGGAGTAATTCTTGCAATAATGCCATGGAATTTTCCTTTCTGGCAGGTTTTTAGATTTGCAGCTCCAAATCTTATGGCAGGTAATGCTGGATTGCTAAAACATGCTTCCAATGTTTCAGGATGTGCTTTGGCAATTGAAGATGTTTTTAGAAAAGCAGGCTTTCCAGAAAATCTTTTTAGATCTTTATTAGTTACCTCAAAAAATGTTAATGAAATTATTTCAAATCCAAAGGTGCAGGCGATCACGTTAACAGGAAGTGTTCCTGCAGGTAAATCAGTTGCATCACTAGCAGGTAGTTTGATAAAGAAAACGGTTTTAGAATTAGGTGGTAGTGATCCTTATATTATACTTGAAGATGCTGATTTAGAAAAAGCAGCAATGTCTTGTGTAACTTCTCGTTTAATAAATGCAGGACAAAGTTGTATCGCAGCAAAGCGTTTTATAATTGTTCAAAGTGTTTACGGTGAATTTGAAAAATTATTTTTAGAAATTATGTCTAAGAAAAAAATGGGTGATCCTTTTGATGAAAAGAATGATCTTGGACCACAAGCAAGTATACAATTAAGAGATGAACTGCATGAACAAGTATTAAGAAGTATTGAACAAGGTGCAGAATTAATTCTTGGCGGAAGTATTCCAGAAATGGATGGAGCTTTCTATCCACCAACAATTTTAACAAATGTAAAACCAGGAATGGTTGCATTTGATGAAGAGCTGTTTGGACCAATTGCTGCATTGATTAAAGCTAAAGATGAAGATGATGCAATAAATCTGGCAAACAAAAGTATTTTTGGATTAGGTGCTTCAGTGTTTACTAAAGATGTTAAAAGGGGAGAGAGAATTGCAAAAGAAAAACTAAATGCCGGATGTTGTTTTGTAAATGACTTTGTTAAATCTGATCCGCGTTTACCATTTGGTGGAATTAAAGAATCGGGTTATGGAAGGGAACTATCTCCTTTAGGAATAAAAGAATTTGTAAACATTAAAACAGTTTATGTAAAATAATTACATTACACTTTTTACAATTCTTGTAATCCCCTCAAAATTATTTCTTTCATCAAATGTTGAATGTATTTCTAGTTCAACCTGAATCTTTTCCCCATTAATTTTATAATACTCGGCAAATCTTCCTTTAATAATTGGTGATATTTCCAGTTCTTCAAGTAAAATTTTTGTTTCGTTCTGATGAAAGTTAAATGGAGTAATAGATTTTATTGTCATTCGTTTCAAATCAAAAAAAGAATATCCTAACAAATCTGAAAACTCTTTATTTGCATCAATTATTTTTCCATCAACATCTGTAAAAAACATAGGCTGGGTTATTTTAGGAAAGATACTTTTATATTGATTTATAATTTTTCTTTGATTTCTTTTTTCATTTTCTATTTCAGAAATCTTTTCCTTTAAATTTAAAATTTCACGGATGAGTTCTTTTTCGGTGATAACAACGTCGTTTGAAATATAGTTACCCATAATTAATCCCTTAAACTAAAAGTTTGTAAATTCACATCACTAAAAAAGGCTAATTGTTTGGGAATGTAAATAGCTAATTTTAGCTATTTTTAAAAAATATATTGCGTTTATGGAACAAAATAAGTTAATGGTTGAAAACAGTTGTTAGCTAAAAATATTTTTTAACAAATTAGTTAAATCTTTTTTAAGAAAAGGTTTCGATAAATAATGTGTACAACCTGAACGCAGAATTTCTTCTTTTTCGCCAGACATTGCAAAAGCAGTTAGAGCAACAATCGGAACATCTTTGTATGCAGATAAACTTTTAATTTTTTGAGCAGTTTCAATTCCAGATAATCCCTTACCCAAGTTTATATCCATAAAAATTAGGTTATAAGTCTTTAGATTGATCATCTTTAATGCTTCTTCACCAGATTGAGAAAAATCAACTTTAAACTGATTCTTTAAAAACAATCTTATTATATCCCGACTTGTGCTGTCATCATCCACCATAAGTATTTGTGGTGTGTGAATTGATTTTACATTTTCAATTGTTTCTTGAGTTTCAATGTTGGCTATTTTGCTTTTATCTGAATTGAACTTTCTTGAAGGAAACAAAACAGTAAAAGTAGAGCCTTTACCAAATTGACTTTCCACAAGAATTTCACCGAGCATCAATTCAACAAATCTTTTAGAGATTGTTAAACCCAAACCGCTTCCACTAAATTTTCTACCCAATCCATCACTTATCTGCCTAAACTCTTCAAAAATATTATTAAGATTCTCCTTAATAATTCCGATTCCAGTATCGCTAATTTTAATTGCGGCATAATCTAAATTGTTTTTCGAAATCGTTTTAACTTCAACAATAATACTTCCTTTTTCTGTGTACTTAATTGCGTTATCAATTAAGTTATTTATAACCTGGTATAACAAATGTTCATCAACAGAAGCAAAAACATTTTGATTGTTTTTTTTAGCAGTTAAACTAAGCCCCTTTTTGGCTGCCAATGGTTGAAATAATTTTAAATTGCTATCAACAAAGCTAACTAGATTCGTAATAGTAAAATTAGTTTCCAGTTTGTCAGTTTCTATACTTGATAAATCAAGAACAGAATTCAAAGTTTCCATTAAACGCTTTCCACTTGTTAAAATAGTATCAGCCATTTCTGAAAGTTCCGGAGTTTTTATTTTGTCTCTAAGAATTTCTGAAAATCCTAAGATTCCCACAAGCGGGGTTCTAAGTTCATGACTAACATTAGTGAAGAAATTACTTTTTAACCTATCAGCTTGTTTAACCTTTTCTTTTGCTTCAAGTATTTCAGACTCACGCATTTTATTTTCGGTTACATCAACACTTACTCCGGCAAAAGCAATTGGTTTTCCATTATCATCAGTAATTAAAGATGTAGAAAGATGTATTGGAAATTCTTCGCCATTTTTTCTTCGGTTGATAAGTTCACCGGACCAACCACCATTCAATGTTTCGGGTAAAATTTTCCTTACTAAATTCTGATCATTTTTTTCTGATCTAATAAATGAGATTGGTTTTCCAATAATTTCATTTTGGCTATAACCGTAAACTCTGCTAAATGATTTATTAACAAAAATTATTTTATCTCGCAAATTAGTTATGCAGATACACTCTGATACACTTTTTAATGTTTGTGCAAGAATAATAATTTTTTCTTCTGATAATTTTCTTTCAGTAATATCAGTTACAAAACCTTCAATGCAAACAACATTTCCGTTTTCATCATATATAGCACGACCTTTTTCCCAAACCCATTTTTCTAAACCTTGCCAGCTTATAATTCTATAAAGCAAAGTAAAAGGTTCATGATTGTTTACAGCATTTTGAACAGTTTCAAAAACCAATAATTTGTCTTCGTTATGAATTATGTGAGCATAGCTTACAACTTTATCATTAACTAGCTCATCCTTTCTGTAACCGGTTAATTGATAACAACCATCACTAACAAATTCCATTGTCCAGTTAACATTGTTTGCACATCGATAAGCCATTCCGGGCAGATTGCTCATAAGAGTTAGCAATTCTCTTTTTTGTTCGGCAATTATTTTTTCAGCAGATTTTCTTTCGGTTATATCTCTAACAATTGCTTGCAGATAAGATTCGCCTTGAAATTCAATTCTTTTTAAACTAACCTCAGCATCAAATAGACTTCCATCAAATCTTAAATGTTTCCATTCAAAAAACTGTGGTTCATCGTTAAGTGCTTTTGAAATTTTATCGTGTGCTTTTATTGATGAAGAATAACCATCAGGTTGATACTCAGGTGAAAATTGGTATGGCTTTTTACCAATTATTTTTTCCTTATCTGTTCTAAATATTTCTGTAGTTTTAAAATTACAATCAACAAAAATGTCATCTTTCATTAAAAATATTGCATCGTTTGCGGACTCAAAAAGTGTTTTAAATTTTAATTCACTCTGGGTTAAATTATTTAATGCTTTTTGTTTGTCGGTAATATCTGTAAAGAATATTGCTATAGAATTTGTAGATAACTTCATAGCAGAAAATTCATAAGTGCCGCTGAAATGTATGTCTTTATATTCGATAACCTGGTTAGAAAAAGATTTTCCTGTTTTAATTACACTAATAAATTTTTCTATTGTTTCAGAATTTGCGAGAGAAGGAAAAATATCCTGTATCTTTTTTGATATTAAAGCATAAACATCTATTTGCAAAATATTAACTGCAGACTGGTTAGTGCTTATTAAAATCAACTCATTATTTACATCTAAAGTATAAACAAGTACTCCAAGTGGTGAGGCATCAAGCATATTTTGAAAGCTCTGTGCAATGTTTTTAGCATTTGCTTCAGAATTTTTCTGGTAAGTAATATTATCACAAACAAAAAACACTTCGTTTATTGTTTCTGCATCATTAGAACTGTAAATAGTTTCTCTAACCCAAAAATCACTTCCATCTTTTCTTTTCATCTTCATTTCGTGCGAAGACTGTTTGCCCGATTCCAGCAGAACAATTTGAATTTGTTTATCAAGTCGTGCACCATCCAAAGGAATGAACAGTATTGAAATATCTTTACCTAATAACTCGTTAACTTTATAACCTAATTCTTTAGCGCCATTTTTATTGATAGAAGTAATATTTTTATCCAGCCCGATTGTTATGCATATTAGCGGATGATTATCATAAAAAAATTGATGTTTACGACTATCATCCATTTTGGATAAATCCAACCTGTTATCGTTTAATGTTGATTTGTTATTTTTGGATTTTTGGGGCATTATCGATTTAATTTATTATAGACTTAATTAAACTCTCGCTATAAGATAATAAGAATTATCTTTATTGTTAATATCGGAAGAGAAAAACGAACTATTATTCTTATTAATATCAAATTAAAGCAAATGATTGTTAAAATTTCGTATCAAGCTTATCTTTACACACTTAAAAATTAACAACTGCAACAAATATTTGAAAAACTATAAACTTCTGATTCAATACGATGGAACTAATTATGCTGGTTGGCAAATACAGAAAAACAGTATAACAGTTCAACAAAAAATTACTGATGCTCTGGAAGTTTTAACTAAAGAAAAAATTAATCTTGTTGGTTCTGGTCGTACTGATACCGGTGTACATGCTTTTGGGCAGGTTGCAAATTTTAGAACTGAAAATGAAATTGATATTTACAGATTTAAACATTCCCTTAATTCTATTTTACCTTTTGATATTTCAATCTTAAAAATGAATGAAATAGATGTGGATTTTCACTCGAGATTTGATGCAAAAAAAAGAACTTACATTTACATGATTTCAAAAACCAAATCTCCTTTCTACAAAAACTATTCTTATTTTTATCACAACAAAATTGATGTAAATAAACTTAACGATTTAAGTAAAACTTTTCTTGGGGAAAAAGATTTTACATCATTTAGTAAAAAAGTATCTGAGCAAGAAAACAGAACTTGTTCAATATACAGCGCACGATGGAAAACGATTGGCGAATTAACTTACTTTTTTATTTCTGCAAACAGATATTTACATGGAATGGTTAGAGCTATTACAGGCACATTGTTAAAAGTTCAAGAATTAAATTATTCGGAATCGTATATTGAAGAAATGTTTAAATCATTAAACAGAGAAGTTGCTTTTGATTCCGTTCCACCTAACGGTTTATTTTTATATAAAGTGGAGTATTGACTATGCTAAATTTAAGTTCAAAAAAAGTTTTAGTTACCGGCGGCTCAAGAGGAATTGGTGCAGCTTGTGTAAAATACTTTTGTATGGCTGGTGCATCTGTTGCTTTTACTTACAAATCAAGTAGTGCCATTGCAACAAAGATCGAAAAAAGATATTCTAAAATATCTTGCTGCAAAGGATACAAGGTTGATATTGAAAAAGAAGAAGAGATAAAAGATTCTATCGCGCAAATCACAAAAGATTTTGGTAAAATTGATATACTTGTTAACAATGCAGGAATCTGGAAAGAAGGAAAAATTAATAAAATTAGTCTTGCACAGTGGGAAGAAACTTTAAAGATAAATCTTACTTCAATCTTTTTGTTTACTAAATATGTGGTGCCATCAATGAAATTAAAAAGATCTGGTAAAATTATTAATGTCTCATCAACAGCAGGGCAACGTGGAGAAGCTGACTACTCACATTATGCTGCATCAAAAGGTGGAATAATTTCATTTACCAAATCTCTAGCATCAGAGTTAGGGCAATATAATATCAATGTAAATTGTGTAGCTCCAGGTTGGGTATTAACAAATATGTCAGAAAAAACTTTATCAAATAAAAAAACTTTTGAAGAAGAAATAAAAAAAATTCCTTTAAGAAGAATTGCTTCTGCTGATGATATTGCTGGTCCTGTTTTATTTCTCGCATCAGAATTATCAAGGCATGTAAATGGTGAGATTCTAAATGTTAATGGCGGTTCAGTTTTAGTTGGATAAATGTAAATGGAATTTTTAGCACAAATACATTCAAAGTTGGTTCACTTTCCATTGGCATTTTTAATGCTTTATCCAATCATTGAATTACTTTTTTTAGTAACTAAAAATGATTTTTACAATAAAGTTGCATTCTTATTTCTTTCAATTGGAGTGATTGGTTCTTTCTTTGCTGTATTGTCAGGTAATCAAGCTTTTAAGCTTGTAAGTAATTGGCAAGGTGAAAGTATGGCAATATTTAATTCACATCAAACCTTTGCAAATATTACTGTTTGGTTTTTTACTGCATTGTTAATCTTAAGATATGTCTTCTTTATCAAAAAAAAATTGACAAAGGTTGTTGTAATCTTATTATTTATATCATCTTTAGCAGGAAGTTATTTTGTATTTCAAACAGGATTATACGGTGGAAAGTTATCCAAAACTGCAGTCATCAATTCAACAATAGATAGTGGAAGTAATAAGTAAATTTTTGTTGATAATATATTTCATTAATTTTGATCAAAAATGAATAAAACTTTTACATACATATTTTTAGTAATCTTAATACTCCAAACAAACATGTTTGCAGAAAAACCTCCTGCAAATAGAGCTACAGGTTTTTTTGTTGCAATCGGTGTTGGGCCGCGATTGCCTCTAGGAAATTTTTCAAAAACTACTGATGTTGGATACGGATTAAACGTTGAGTTTTCTTATACAGATAATGAGTTTATTCCGGTTTTTCTTTACGCAAATGTTGGGTTTGAACAATATCCAGGTTCGCAAAATTATTTTCAAGAAACTGATTACTCAAACTTTCATACTAATGCACTTCCTGTAAACATTGGTGCACGATATTATTTTGCACCGCTTTTAGAAAATGTTGTTTTATTTATGCCGATTATACAGGCTTCAGCTTCTTATACTTATTTTCAAACACTTAATGAATTTGATCAAAATGCTGGCAGAAATAATTTTCTAGAAGATAGTCACAAGTTTGGTTTTAGTGCTGGAGCAGGAATATCAATGTTTATGCTTGAATTGTTAGCTTCATATAATTATGTACCTGATAACCAATTTATTTCAGTGGATCTAAAAGTTAGAATCCCTTTGTATATAAATTTTTAAGGATGTTTTATGGATTATAAAAATATTTTATTAAACGTTACTGATCATATCGCTTTAGTTACATTTAATCGACCTGATAAACTTAATGCTTTGAATCACGAAACACTTGTGGAATTAAAATCTGTATTTGAAAAAATAAAATCAGATGAAAATATTTTTGTTGTAATTGTAACTGGCAGTGGAGAAAAAGCTTTTGTTGCTGGTGCAGATATTTCTGAAATCAACAAACTGAATATGCTTGATGGAAAAAAGTTTGCTGAGTTTGGTCAGGAAATATTTTCATTGATTGAAAAATTTGAAAAACCTGTAATCGCTGCTGTAAATGGATTTGCGCTTGGTGGTGGATGTGAACTTGCACTTTCCTGTCATATTAGGATAGCAAGTGAAAATGCAAAATTTGGACAGCCAGAAGTTAACTTGGGAATTATTCCTGGTTATGGTGGAACACAAAGATTAACAAGATTAATAAACGCTGGCAGAGCAGCAGAAATGATTTTAACCGCTGATATGATTGATGCAAATGAAGCATTAAGAATTGGGTTAGTAAATAAAGTTTATCCGCAAAGTGAACTACAAAGTAAAGCTGTTGAAATCGCAATCAAGATTGCAAGTAAAGGACAACAAGCAATTAAATTAGCATTAAAAGCTATTAAAGTTGTTGATGAAGTTTCATTGCAAGAAGGTTTAAATATGGAAACTTCACTTTTTGCATTGTGTTGTGGAACTGAAGATTTTAAAGAAGGAACTCAAGCTTTTCTTGATAAAAGAAAATCAAATTTTTCTAATAAATGAAAGTGCATTATTCCATTTCTTAAGCTTGAACTTAAACTTGAACTCAAATAAAATGACTCAAAATCCAGTTTATAAAAAAATACTAATCATACTTTTTGCAATTGTAATTTTACTATTAGTTGCTAACATCGTTGTTACAAAAATAAGTGACAAAGATGAACAGCCTAAAAATAGAGCATCATTATCGGGGATAGAGATTGATGGCTTATTTCATACAGCACTTAAAAATTATGGTTTTGCTGATAGCTGGATTGTTAAGAAAAAATTAAAAAAAATATCAGGTGATTCTCTTTTTGCAACTTATTCTGTTTCAGTACCTAAAGATGTGCCGATTCAGATGTTGATATTGGAAATGAAAAATTTATTTTGGGAGAACGATGTTACAATAGATGCAGAAGAAACATCAACAAATAAAATATCACTGCTAAAACTTGTATCCGGTAATAAATTAAAACTTGCTGCTGAATTTACTTACAATGAAGAGTTAAAAAGAGAATTTGGTGTTATTTCCTTTTTAGTTTCTGATTTGCCGTTTGATGACGAAGATGTGTTAATAGAATTATTTAAAACCCCAGAACTTTATTACGCCGTATTTATTCCCAGTGCTGAATCAAAAAAACAATTAAATGCTCTTACTAAATCTGAAAAAAGATATGCAGTATTGCTTAATGATGATATTACAGAATTAGATTACAAACTCTCTTCAAACTTTTCTGAAGATAGAATATTAAGATCACTTAAAGAAATTGTTACTGTATTTTATTCAGCAGCATTTTTTATAGTGGATGAAAAATCTGATTTATATGAGTCTAAAAATTATGCATTTATACAAACGCAGTTAAACAAAAGAGGAATTGTGCTTGTCTCTACAAATAAATTTAGCACGTTAAATTCTAATTCTCTAAATGTTGATTCAAAGTTTCAAGATTTTATGCTAAGTGTAAATAAAACAGATGAGAAAATATTATTAGTTACTGCTGATGAGTATTTATCTATCGTAAAACTTGTTCCGTCTTATAGAAAAATTGGGTATAAATTTATTTATCCTGGCGATATAATAATAAAAAGACAAGCACTAGAGTGATTTGCCCTTTGTATCTACTTCAACAACTTCAATATTAAAATTACTAATCTTATCTTTTAATAAATTTTTATCTCCGACAAGAACGATTGATAACGCATTATTATCAACAAACAATTTTGCGGCTTGTTCAACTTCAGATTTAGAAACAGAATTTACGTTTGCGATATATTCATCAAAATAATCTTCAGGAAGATTGTATAAAATTTTCCCGGTTATTCCTGATGCAATCTGTCTATAAGTTTCAAAGTTTAAAGGAAATTTTTTTGTTAATGATGATTTAGCAAATTCCAATTCTGAATCTGTAATCCCATTGTGAATATTTTCTAATTCAAACAAAATTTCTTTAAGTGCGTTACCAGTGTTTTCAATTCCTACTGAAGTTGAAACTTCAAAAAATGCGTTGTCTTTGTAATACTGAAAACGTGAAGTCGCCCCGTAAGTATATCCATTTCGTTCACGAAGATTTAAATTTATTCGGCTTGTAAACTGTCCTCCAAGAATCGTGTTCAACATCAATCTTTGGAAATAATCATCCTGGCTTCTTAATGGTGAATGATGTCCAACTCTAATTTCGGTTTGAACAGAATCTTCTTTGTGAAGCAAGTAGATTTTCTTTTGTTGTGTTGTTGATATATTCTTAAAAGAAAAATCATTTTTAGAATTAACCCAATTATTTAAGTGCTTAGTTAAAAGTCTAAAAAGTTCATCATTTTTAATGTTGCCAACTACTACAAGATTAGAATTTGAAGGAACAAAAAATTTGCGGTAATGATTTTTAATTTCTTCAAGTGTAATTGATGCAACTGTTTCTTCGTAACCTGAAACAGGGTATGAATACGAGTTTTGATCCCCAAGAACAACATTATCAAAAACCAGATCAGCTAAATATTCTGGTTCATCTTTACTTTGCAAAATTCTGTTGATCAGCTTACTTTGTTCTCTTTCAAAATCAGCTTTATTAAACGATGGTTGTAATAAAACCTTACTAAAAAGTTCAAGTGATTTTTCAAATTTATCAGAAAGTGTTTGCAAACTTAAATTTGTTGAATCATTGTCAGTTGAAATTCCAAAATTTGTTCCCAGCATATCAAATTCATCACTAAGTTCAAGTGCGTCTAATCCGCCGGCTCCTTCATCAAGTACAAGCGAAGTTAAATATGACAATCCATTTTTGTTTTTCGGATCAAACTTACTTCCGGCATTTATCATTAAGTTCAAACGAATCATTGGTAGATTAGTTTTGTTGATAAAATAAACTTTTAATCCATTGCTTAAAGTAAAAGTTTCAGTTTTTGGAAGCGTAAAATTTAATTCAGCAATATTAACCGGTTTTTGTGTGCGATCTAAAATCATAAAAATTACCCTTTAGAAATTATTCTGAGTTCAACAAAAGGTTTGGTAAGATAATTATTAACCGCACTTTTTATAGAAACTTTATCAACTGAATTATACCTGTTAAGATCAAACTCAAATGAATTTGGTTCGCCTAAATGAAATTTGTAATGATTAAGATAATCAGCAACTGTATCTATGTTTTGCATTGCGAAAACAAATTGTGACTTAATTCCATTTTTGGATTTTTCAAGTTCTTTGTCTGTTACGTCATTTATGCAAATCGTCTTTATTTCATCCAAAATTATTTTTTTTATTTGATCAAGATTAATTCCCGGTCGTGCAGTAGAAATAATCATAAACTGTCCTCCAAATTTACCTGAATACTGAAATGCAGAAACGTCCTGTGCAATCTGTAAATCAAAAACTAACTTCTTATATAAACGAGAATTTTTTGAGCCAGATAAAATATCGGCAGCAACTTCTAAAGCTGCATCATCTTTACCAAAAATTAAATCTGAGTGCCAGGCAAGGTATAATCTATCTAACTGAACATTGTCTTTATGTTCAACTAAAATATTTTCAGCAAGTTTTGGATAAGTAATTTCAGGTTTATAATCAGCATCGAATGGTTCAATCAAACCAAAATATTTTTCTATTAGATTTGTTGCGTTATCATTTTCAAAATCTCCGGCAACAACTAAACAAGCGTTATTTGGTGAGTAATATTTTTTAAAAAAGTTTTGAACATCATCAAATGTATAGTTCTCAATATCTTTTAAAAACCCGATTGTTGACCAACTGTATGGATGACCTTCAGGATAAAGATTTGTATTGATAAGTTCCCACGCCAAACCATAAGGCTGATTATCGTATCGTTCCAATCGTTCATTCTTAACAACATCTTTTTGATTATCTAATTTTTCTTGTGTAAGTGCGGGAAGAAAATATCCCATTCTATCCGACTCAAGCCACAGTGCAAGTTCAAGAGAATTAGCTGGAAGTTTTTCAAAATAATTTGTCCTATCTGTTGATGTTGAGCCATTTAAAGTGCCACCGGCTTCTTGAACATATCTAAAGTGCATTTCTTTAGCAACATTTTCAGAACCCTGAAACATCATATGCTCAAACAAATGTGCTAAACCGGTTTTACCCTTTGTTTCATATGCTGAACCTACTTTGTACCAGATATTTACTGATACAAGTGGAATTGATTTATCTTGATATAGAATATATTCAAGTCCGTTTTTTAATTTGCCTTTTGTACAGTTAAGATTAAGATGATTCAATTTTATTCCTGTTTATCTTTTAGAAGAAATTCAATTCGTTCAAGTTTTCCATCAATATTATTGTTCGGAAAGATACGAAGAATTTTTGCAAGCAGAGGATAAATATCTATGTTATCTATTGTTCCACAAGTGTAACCAGACTTGAAATCCGGACCAATTGCATAAAATATTCCGTGCATATCAAGATTGTAAGGATCGTATCCGTGATTGCCGAGTGGAAAATTTTTGGAGTATTTCTCAACATCTTTGCCATCAAAAATACTGTAACCTAAATCTGCGAGCACAACAATATCTGCAACAAAATGATTACTCTTATAGTGAAGATGTTCCGGCAAATCTTTTTTACAGTAAACCTTATAATTTTTTTCTGATGCTTTAAGTTTGTTATAAACTTTTTCTTTTTGATTTTCATCCGGATAAATAAACATCATAGTTCCTTTATCCTGAGTATTAAAGTTAAATCCTTTTAATATTTCATTAATATTTATAACCCGATCAGGATTTAGTTCTGTCATTCCATGATCTGAAACAATAATTACGTTTGTGCTATCAAGCAAATTTAGTTTTTTTAATCCCGTAAAAATTTTTCCAATCAAACTATCTTCTACCATAATTGATTGATTAACTTCTTCTGAATTTGGACCATAATCGTGTCCCGTTGCATCAGTCGAATCAAAGTAAACATTAATAAATTTTGGACGTTGATCATATGGAAGCTCCATCCATTTCAAAACATCAGAAATTCTTTGATCGTAAGGTCTTTTATGGACATACTTTTCAGAATAATCTGGTCTTCTGTAATCAAGCCAAACCTCGGCTCCCGGCCAAAAATAACTTGCAGTTATTACTCCTTGTTTTTTTGCTGTTTCCCAAATTGCTTCACCTTTATACCATTTAGGATCGTTACGTGGTATGGTATCATATAAAGTATATGTTTGGTTAGTTGCCGGATTTGTAAATCCGTTAGCAATTATTCCGTGATTTTCAGGATACATTCCAGTAATTATAGAATAATGATTTGGAAAAGTTTTTGAAGGAAAGCAAGGTTGTAAAGATATAGCGTGAACTCCATTTTGACTTATGTAATCCAGATTTGGAGTTATACCTCTGTTTGGATAATCCCAACGAAAAGCATCAAATGAAATAAGAATTGTATAATTCTGTGACTGAATAAGAGTATGCGGAGACAGAATTAAAAAAGTAATAACAATTGTTTTTAATAGGTAAAAATTTCTCATAAATGTCTCTAAATGCTTAATAAAAAAAAGATTCAAATCTATATAAAAAAACTACAATACTCATCAAAAAGTAGAACAAATTTAAAAAGCAAGTTCTTAACCAAGATTATTTAAATATTAATTTTAAAATAATTTAATTCCTTGCTTGCATAAAAAACCTATTAACCTCATATTTCCTATACGTTTTAAACACACTTTGCTATGCAGAAAAATTATAATACTAAACTTATCTTAAATGCACTATCCCTAAACTATTTTCAAGGAGAAAACATGATTAATCGTTACTCGTTGCTGTCGGTTTTTCTGTTACTACTTGTATCCTTTACATTAATTAGTAATAATGTAAATGCACAGGTAGTTACAACCTCAAGTATGAACGGAACCGTTACAGATTCTAATGGCGATCCTTTACCAGGAGCCAATATTATTGCTGTACACCAATCTTCAGGAAGTCAATATGGTACTTCTACTCGTCTTGATGGTAAATATAATATTAACGGTATGCGTGTCGGTGGACCTTATACTATTACCGTATCTTTTGTTGGTTATAACAACCAGGCAATTGAAGGTGTCTATCTTGAGTTAGGTCAGAACTTAAGATTAAACATAAGTTTAACAGAAGAAGCTGTTCAACTTGGTGATATTACTGTTGTTGCTGAACGAAGTGGAATTATTAGTTCAGATAGAACAGGAACCTCAACTATGATTTCTGAACAAACAATTGAAACTTTACCTACTATTACAAGAAGAATGGAAGATTTAACAAGATTAACTCCACAATTTGGTAGAAACTCTTCATTTGGTGGTATTGATAATAGATTAAACAACATTACAATTGATGGATCATATTTTAATAACTCTTTTGGACTTGCAGGATTACCTGGTGATAGAACCGGTGTTTCCCCAATATCATTAGATGCTATTGAACAGATTCAAGTAAATATTTCTCCATTCGATGTTCGTAATGGAAACTTTGTTGGTGCTGGTGTAAATACAGTTACTAAATCTGGAACTAATGATTATTCTGCTTCAGTCTATTATCAATTTAGAGATAATAGTATGGTTGGTACAAAAGCTGGGGATAAAGAACTTACCTCTGGTACATTTAATTATAGTCAATTTGGTATGAGATTAGGAACGCCAATTGTACCTAACAAATTATTTTTATTTGTTAGTTTTGAAGATGACAAACTTGTCCAACCAGGTACCACATTTTTAGCTAGAGTTGATACTTCTCAACATGAAGGCGGAAACATCACCAGAGTATTAGCAAGTGATCTTGATAATTTAAGTAGTTTTTTAAGAAATAACTTTGGATATGAAACAGGACCTTATCAAGGGTATGATTTTCAAACTCCATCAACAAGAATGCTTCTTAAATTAGATTATAATATTAACGATAAAAATAAAGTAAGCTTAAGATATACACACTTAGATTCTTTTACAGATGTTCTAACTTCAAATTCAAGTTCATTAGGATTTGGAAGCAGAAGATCATTGACAACTGCACTTAGTTTTGCAAATTCTAATTACAGAGTTCTTGAAAATATTCGTTCAATCGTAGGTGAATGGAACTCAATAATAAGCAATACAGTTTCTAATAACCTTATACTTGGTTATACATATAATGATGAAAGCCGTGAATCAAAAGGATCATTCTTCCCATTCGTAGATATTCTTTCTGGTGGTTCAACTTATACATCATTTGGATTTGAACCATTTACACCAAATAATGAATTAAGATATAAGAGCATCCAGATTCAAGATAACCTTAATTTCTATCTTGGAGATCATAGCTTAACTTTTGGTGTTAGCGCTGAACGTTACGAATCTGAAAATGTATTTTTCCCGGGCTCACAAAGCGTTTATGTTTATAATTCACTACAAGATTTTTATGATGATGCCAATGGTTATTTAGCAGATCCAAATCGAACTACCTCAACTGTAAATCTTAGAAGATTTCAAGTTAGATGGTCAAATATTCCTGGATTAGAAAAACCAGTTCAACCATTAAAAGTATGGTACAATGGTGCATATGTTCAAGATCAATGGCAAATTACAGATAACTTTAATGTTATTGGCGGTTTAAGACTTGATGTTCCTTTCTTCGAAAATACTGGATATCATAATCCAGAAGTTGATACAATGACCTTTAGAGATGAAAACGGAGCAGCAGTTAAATATCAAACAGATAAAATGCCAGATGCAAATCTTTTACTTTCACCAAGAGTTGGATTTAACCTTGATGTATTTGGAAATAAAACTACTCAATTAAGAGGAGGAACTGGTATATTCACTGGTAAACCTGCTTATGTATGGATTTCTAACCAAATCGGAAATAATGGTATTTTAACTGGTTTTCAAAGATTGGATGGAACTACCTCAAGCCCATTATATACTCGTGGTTTCAATCCAGATCCAGATGCATATAAACCAACTACAGTAACTGGTGCACCAGCAAGTAGCTATGAATTAGCATTAACTGATCCTAACTTTAAATTTCCACAAGTTTGGCGTTCAAACGTTGGTGTTGATCAAAAATTATTGTTTGGATTTGTTGGTTCTGCAGAATTTTTATATAGCAAGGATATCAATGGAATATATTATATAAATGCAAACCAGACCGCACCAAATAGCGCTTTTACTGGTCCAGATGCTAGACCAAGATGGACCTCTTCAAGTGCAAGAAAAATATATTCAAAAGTTGATAATGCTGTTGTAATGAAGAACCAGGATGTTGGTTATTATTATAGCATATCAGCATCATTGGAAAAACCATTTACAGATAACTGGTATTTTAAAGCTGGTTATAATTATGGAATAGCAAAAAATACAGTTGATGCTGGATCTATAGCTTTTGGATCCTGGAATAATAATCAACATTCTGGTAATCCAAATAATCCTGGTGTTGGCTTCTCATTTAATTCACCAGGTCATCGTGTATTTGGTGCATTATCTTATAAATTAGAATACTTTGATTTCGGTTCTACAACTGTTTCCTTATTCATTGAAGGAATTACACAAGGAAATGCAAGTTATGTATTTTCAGGTGATATGAATGGTGATGGCGGAACGAGTAATGATCTAATTTATATTCCTAAAGATCAATCTGAAATGAATTTTGAAGAATATACTGTTGGTACAACAACTTTTACAATTGATCAACAAAAAGCAGCCTGGGATGAATTTATTAACCAAGATGAATATTTAGCTGAAAACAGAGGTAAGTACGCTGAAAGAGGCGCAGTTTTTATGCCTATGGTTTTCAGAGCTGATTTAAGTCTTATTCAAGAATTCTATACAAACTTTGTTGATAGAAAAAATTCTATTCAAGTTAGAGTTGATGTGCTAAACATTACTAATCTATTAAGTAAGGACTTGGGTGTTGGTGATGTATTTACAACTACAACTCCATTAACATATAGAAGTGTTGATGCAGAAAACAAACCACTTTATAGATTAACAAATGTTGGTGGAAAATTAATCACAAGTACATTTGCTCCTTCTGCAAATATTAATGATGTTTTTAGAATCCAATTAGGATTTAGATACAACTTTAATTAATGCTTATTTAGTATTGGAACATAAAAGGCGATCTTCGGATCGCCTTTTTTTTGTTTATAGCTTAACATAAATGATTTTATCTCGATAATACTAATAGATAGTTTAATTGATTAGACAATTATTATTGGAGAATAAGATGAAATCATTTGGGTCTGTAATTCATAAAGGTAAAAGGATTTGTGTTGTTGATATCTCAAACTCGCAACTATATGATGCAATTAAAGTTCTTCAAGATGGCCAGAATCAAATAAGTAAACTAACAGCTAAAAGTGCATTAATACTTTCTGATATTACAGATTCAACAAATAGTACTTCAGCTATTAAAGAATTCATCTCTCACAATACTCCTTATGTTAAAGCTTTTGCAGTTGTGGGTGCAAAAAGATTACGCGTACTGTTTTTAAAAACTATTTCAGTTTTAATTGGAAGAGAAATAAAATCTTTCAAGAATAGAAATGAAGCATTGGATTGGTTAGCAACAAAGTAATCTTTTTACCCTAGATCAGCATTTAATAGCCACGACTTTTAAGTCGTGGATTAAGAGTAACCAAAAATTCTTGGCTTTAGCCAAAATTAGTTTTTTATTTAGGCTCAAGCCAACCTGCCTGCGGTAGGCAGGTTTTATTTTTTATCCTCCACGACCTAAAGGTCGTGGCAATTCAATTAAAGAAACTGGGGTTGTTAATTGTTTAACAATAAAAATAATTTTTAATGTAAAAGTTTTAAAACTCTATCCGGTCTTATTGAACCCAATAGTTTAAAAAGTTCTGAAAATGGAATTTCTCTATCCCACGAAAACAATGTTATAAATGCTTCACCAACTACTGCATCACGTGGTACCAAGCCCCAAAAACGACTATCCATACTATCATCTCTGTTATCGCCCATCATAAAGTAATAATCTTTTTTAAATGTATAAGATGAAACTGGTATACCATCTACAACTATAGCATTACCTTTTATTTCAACAACTCGCTTACCAAATTCTCTATCAATTACAGTACGCCATTGTTCAACATTATAAATGTTAAGTGGAATTTTCATGCCTTTTTTAGGAATTACTAACGGACCATAATTGTCTTCATTCCAATCCATACCTTTGGGAAAAATCCTTGGCTCAGCTAATCCTTTTGGAACGGGACGCAAATAACTACCATACTGCCCTCGGTAATATTTTATAAATGTAGGTTTCCAAAATTCTTTTCCATTAACATAAACTACTTTATCAACGATTAGAACGGTATCGCCTGGTGTTCCAATACATCTTTTTACATAGTTAATATTTTTTTCTACCGGTTCAAGTAAATCACGATCACCAGGATATTCAAACACAACTATATCTTTTGGTTTTGGATCTTTAAATGCTGGTAATGTAAAGAAGGGAAGTGCGACTTCGGTAAATGGAATATACCTTGGGGAACTGGATCCATAAATAAATTTATTTACCAGTACAAAATCACCAACTAAAATTGTGTCTTCCATTGATCCGGTTGGGATACGTGTATTTTGAATTATAAAGGTTATAATAAAAAGTGCAGCTATACCTGCAAATGCTAACTGCTTAAAAAATTCAGCAATCTTTCCAGCTATAGTTGTTGGTTTAGGTTTTTCTTTTTTCTTAAAAAAGTTTTTCAGTTTTTCCTGAAATGACAATTTGTTTTCTCCATTATATATGATTGAACTATTGTAACACAGACTTCAGTCTGTGATTTCTTTACACTTATTTATTATTCGCAAAATATATTCTACGCTAAGATGATAACATCTTCTTCAAAATATCATTAACAAGTTTTGGATTGGCTTTGCCCTTTGATTCCTTCATTACCTGTCCAACAAAAAATCCAAAAACTTTTTCTTTACCTGAATGATATTCTGCAACCTGGTTTAAATTAGCATCAACAATTTTTTTGATTATTGCTTCAATTTCCGAACTATCAGAAATCTGAACCAGATTTTTTTCTTTAACAATTTGTTCAGGATCAGAATTATTCTCTAACATTATTGGGAAAATTTCTTTTGCAATTTTTCCGCTAATCGTTCCATCTTTTATTAGATTAATAAGCTTACCCAAATTTAACGGAGTTACAGGGAATTCCGAAATCTCAATTTTCTTATCATTTATTACTGCAAGAACATCTCCGATTATCCAATTACTTGCAATTTTATACTCATCAGTAACAGTAATCACTTGTTCATAATAATCGGCTAATGATTTTGTTTGAGTAAGTACTTCAGAATCATATAATGGTAATGAATAATCTGCAACAAATCTTTTAATCTTAAAATCTGGTAACTCTGGAAGCGATTGAGCAATCTCATCTTTCCAATCTTTATCAACAATTACCGGCAATAAATCCGGATCAGGAAAATATCTGTAATCATGTGCTTCCTCTTTACTTCGCATAGGATAGGCTTCATTTTTATCCGCATTCCAAAGTAAAGTTTGCTGAACAATTCTTTCACCATCTTCAATCAATTCAATTTGTCTTTTTATCTCATACTCAATTGCGCGTTCAACATTTCGGAAGGAATTCATATTTTTAATTTCAGTCTTCGTCCCCAATTCTGTTTCACCTTTTAATCTAACTGAAATATTAGCATCACATCTTAAAGAACCTTCTTCCATATTTCCATCACATATACCTAAATACTGAACAATTTGTTTAATCTTACTTAAGTATAAATATGCTTCTTCCGCTGTGTGAATATCTGGCTCACTCACAATTTCCATCAGAGCAACTCCACAACGATTTACATCAACCAACGTAAAACTACTTGTATCGTGTATAGATTTTCCGGCATCTTCTTCCATATGGATTCTTGTAATCCCAATTTTTTTGGATGAACCATCTTTTGGGTTTACATCAATAAAACCATGTTCACAAATCGGTTCTTCGTATTGAGATATTTGATATCCTTTTGGTAAATCCGGATAGAAATAATTTTTTCTTGCAAAAATTGAGTTTTCGTTTATTGTACAATTAGTCGCTAATCCCATTAAAACGGTGTACTCAACAACTTTTTTATTTAGCACAGGCAAAACTCCCGGATGACCGAGACAAACAGGACAAGTATTATTGTTTGCATCATTTCCAAACTTAGTTGAACAACCGCAAAAAATTTTTGAGTTGGTTAAAAGTTGAGCATGAACTTCTAACCCTATAACTGCTTCGTATTTTGTATTCATAAATTGTGTTTGTTTACGCGGGCAAATATAGGAATGATGAGCTTTATATGGAAAGATTAAAATTTATCTATTTTGATAAATGGAAATAATTTGCTTTGATGGGTTAATTATGTCTATCAAATGTAAACTTACTTAAGTATAGTCTGCAAATTTATGGTTGAATCATAATCAATGAGAATTTTTTTAAGACCTAGTTCTTTAGCTTTAATATAATTTGAAGTATCAACACCATAAACAATTTTATTGTTAAGTAGATTTTTATCCTTTAACCAATCAATATGTTTCTTATCAACATTCTGGATAAAGCTTGCATAATAATCAGGTTTAAAATTTGAAGGAATAAAGTAGTAAATCCATTCTTTACCGGCATTAAATCCCTCTAAGCAAGTATTTATTTCAGGATACTCATATTCAATTCTTGCAATAAGTAAAAAGTGTGCACTTGCTAAAATAGCTGATCGTTCTAATTTATATTTTTTAATCAAATCAATTACCTTTTCCATAAAACCATAAGTGCGATTTTTTATATCAAGATAAAAGACAAAATCATTGCCAAATTTTTGAAACGTTTCATCAAGTGTTAAAACAATATTTGATGTTACATTATTGTTAAAAATATATGGATGCTTCTTTAATTCATCAAAATTATGTTTGTTGATCAATCCTTTTAAACCTAACATTTTTTCACTATCCTCATCATGAAAAAGAATGATTATACTATCAACAGTTTCATTCAGATCAATCTCAACTGCTTTAAAGTTTTTTTGTTTTGCTTGCTGCAATGCTTCAAAACTATTTTCAGGAAAATATTTTGCAATTCCGCGATGTGCAAAAATTAATGATGAATCATTAAAACCATAAATTAGGTTTGATCTACTTCCTTTATTCAATCCACCAAAAACAAAGTAAAGTATTATTGGAATTATTATCACGATCAAAATTATTAAAGATGTGATTTTTGTTTTTTTTGTTTTAAATACCATTTTACTCGGAATATTTAATTAACGATAAATGAATCGTTTAATCATTACTTGCAAAGATTATTTATCTGAAGTCAAACAAATATGTTGATATTTATCTTATTAAAGAATATGTTCAGGTAAAATAATTGTTTAGTAGATGAGGTTGTAAATATATTGAGGAGAATATGAGAAATCTGATTTCTTTCTTAATTCTTTTTATGGTGATCCTAATTATTACTTCGTGCAGAGAGGATATAATTGAACCGGGCAACTTTGCAGGCAATGTTAATGAGCCAATTCAAGATAACCAGATGAACAATTATAGCTTTCTTATAAATGCCCAGGATTTTTCATCCAGCTTTTCTGTTAGCACAAACTTTAATTATAACACAAGCAGAATACTCTTAAATTCTTCCGAAATTGAAAAAGGGCTGGTAACTATTGTAATAAAAGATGATTTAGGTGTTTTATTATTTTCATCTATTGTTGAGACTGAGCTAACAAATAAAACTGAAAAGATATCTGGTGCAATTCCCGGCAAGATTGATATTTCGTTCCGAAACTTTACTGGCAAACTTAAAATCTCATTATCTTACGTTTCTGAGTGAAAAACGGATAATTATTTATAAATAATTTATATATGCAACAAAAAATTACTTTTCTTATATTTGTTCCCGCCTATAAACTAAATAAAATTAAATGCGAATTAAATACTTTTTATTAATAATACTGTTGCCATTTATAACATTATTTGGACAAACAGCTTCAAATTATTTTCCATCCCAAACAGGATATAAATGGTATTACAAATCAGTTCCACTTGATTCTGTAAATAATCCAATGGATTCTTTAAGTTTCTACGGGATAGATTCCTTTGCAGTTGCAGAACCATTTAATGGTAGGACTGCAAATATTGTCGTATCAAAAACTGGCGGAATAAATATTATAAATGCACTTCCATTTTCAGATTCACTTTATTTTAGTTTTGATGGCTCAAACGGTTATGAATATTTTAATCCTGAATTAGTTTCAGGTTTAATTGGTAGTATAGATACTACTTTGGGAATTGATTTTTTTAATTTCTTCAATTCGCTGGAAGGTTGGTATTCATATTATAGATTTAGTGCTGCTGTTAGTGATGATTACCAGGTTTTTAAAAAAGATACTACGGTAATTATAGATTCTGCAAATGTGCCATTAAGATTTGAACTCTATGGAATGCGATTAGCTGATGAAACGATAAGCACTGCGATAGGCTCATTTAACTGTAAAAAGTTTTTGCTTGAAAGAAGATTGAGTTATTTACTTTTTAACATTATTCCAGTAAAAATTCTTGGTGTTGAAGAAACTGTTTGGTTAGCACCTGATAACTGGAAAGTTAAAAGTTACGTTCCATCTACATTTGTTGATTTTTCAGAATTTGGATTTCCTGAATTTACAGTTCCAGGTTTAGAAACTAATATCATCAACCCTATTACAAGTATGGAAGAGGGTATAAGTCAAGTAAATGATTTTGGGTTATTTCAGAATTATCCAAATCCATTTAATCCATCAACCAGTATTAAGTATGCAATAGCCAGTAACCAATTTGTTCAATTAAAAGTTTATAATTTATTAGGAAGAGAAATTGCCACTTTAGTAAATGAATACAAACCTGCCGGAATTTACGAGGTTGAGTTTACCATAGCACAGGAATCCATTCCTGCGATTGCAAGCGGAATATATTTCTACCAGTTAAAAACTGAAAATGTAGTTTACACAAAGAAAATGGTTTTAGTAAAATAATGAGTGTCTTTAGTTTGTTAAAGAATTTAGTTAAACATCCAGAAATCCAGATTAAGGGGTAATATGTTTACGCGCAACCTTTTAAAGTTTTACAGTCCAAATATTCAATCGCAAACTCAAACAATTGAAATTCCATCCCGAGAAGATATTGATGAAAAATTTAAGTGGAATTTAAAAGATATATACAGTTCGGATGAAGAATGGGAAAAAGATTTTAAGTGGGTAGAAGACAATATTGGCAACTATCGCCAATTTGAGGGAAGCCTTGATGTCTCATCAGAAAAACTACTGGCTTGTCTAAAGTTTGATGAAGAAGTGAGCATCAAATTAGAAAGACTTTATTTATACTCAATGCTTGCAAAAGATAGTGATATGCGAGTTGCAAAATATCAGGGTATGGATGATAGAATTAAAACAATATATTCAAAAGTTTTAACTTCAAGTTCTTTTATTAAACCAGAATTATTTAAGATTGATGAACAAAAAGTTTATCAAATGTTAAGTTCTAATAAAGCTTTAGAAGTTTATCGTCATTCATTTGACGACTTGTTTAGATGTAGAAAACATACACTCGAAAAAGAGCAGGAAGAACTTCTTGCAATGGCAAGTGAAGTTACGCAAGTTCCTTATAATACATATTCTTTGTTTACAAATGCTGATTTGAAATTTCCAAAAGTAACTGATGATGAAGGCAATGAAGTTGAAATGTCACATTCAAGATTTTATGCTGCACTTTATTCAAAACATAGATCGTATCGTGAACAAGCATTTAAGGCTTATTTAAAACCTTATACTGATAATGTAAATTCATTTAGTTCTTTGTTTAACGGAAACCTTAAATCAAATATTTTTTATGCAAAAGCCAGAAAGTACAATTCTGCAAGAGAACTTGCATTAGACAAAAATAATATCCCGATATCGGTTTATGATAATCTTGTTGAAACAGTAAATAAAAATCTTGCGCCAATGTATCGTTGGGCATCGTTAAAGAAAAAACTTTTAGGATTAAATGAACTTCATCCTTATGATGTTTATGTAACTTTGTTTGATCAAAAACTTGAAAAAAAATATTCATACGAGGAATCCGTTAAACTTGTTTTAGATTCCTTACAAGTTATGGGCGATGATTATCTTGCTTCACTTAAAAAAGCTTTTACAAATCGTTGGATTGATGTTTATGAAACAAAAGCTAAACGCAGCGGAGCTTATTCTTCTGGAACAACGTTTGGTGTGCATCCTTATGTTTTACTAAACTGGACAAATTTGCTTAATGATGTTTTTACGCTTACGCATGAGATGGGGCATAACATGCACTCATATTATACTGGATTAAATCAGCCATTTGTATATGCAAATTATTCAATCTTTCTTGCAGAAGTTGCCTCAACATTTAACGAAAGTTTATTATTAGATCATCTAATTAAAATTTCAGAAACCAAAGAGGAAAAACTTTTCTTGTTGGAAAAATATTTAAACAACATTACAACAACAGTTTATAGACAAGTAATGTTTGCGGAGTTTGAATCACTTACACATTCTAAAGTTGAAAGTGGTGTAGCTTTAACTCCTGATGTTTTATGCAAACTTTATAAAGATGTATATCAAAAGTATTGGGGAAAAGAAATGGTAATTGATGAAGAAGAAACTTTTACTTGGGCAAGAGTTCCACATTTTTATTATAATTTTTATGTCTATCAATATGCCACAGGTTTTGCAGCTTCTGAAGCACTAGCATTAAAAGTAAAAGCAGAAGGAAAACCAGCCGTTGATAAATATTTGGATTTTCTTAAATCCGGCAGTTCAGATTATCCAATAAACATATTGGCAAAAGCTGGTGTTGATATGAACTCGCAAGAACCAATTACTGCTGTAACAAATAAAATGAATCAGCTAATTGATGAAATAGAAAAATTACTTTGATAAAACTTAGGAGATAAATGAAAGTCTATTCAAAAAAAGAATTAAACTCGTTCAATAATTCACTTACTTATGATGATATTAGCCTTATACCTACTCAAGTATCAAGAATTAAATCCAGAACTGAAGCTTCTACAAACAGTACATTTTTAGGAATGAAATTAAATGTTCCGGTTATTTCAAGTCCAATGGATTCTGTTACGGGAATTGAAATGGCAAAAGAGTTAAGTGCGCTTGGCAGCATTGGCATAGTTAACAGATTTGATTCATCACTTGATTCAGTGTTAAATAAAAAAAATGGTAAGGGTATAAAAGCTGTTTCAATTGCATTAACAACAGATTTAAAGACTATAGAAAAAATTGCTGAAAAAAATTACCTTGTATGTATCGATACTGCAAATGCAAACAATAAAGAAGTGCTAAAAAAAACTGAATTAATTAAAAAGAAGTTTGATATAAAAGTTATTGTGGGAAACATTGCTCACGGCGGTACGCTTGAACAACTTGAAAGTGCCGGAGCTGATGCAGTTCGTGTTGGGATTGGAAGTGGAAGTGTTTGTACAACTTCTATTCAAACAGGAATTGGAATTGGGCAAGTGTCTTCACTTCTAAATATTTACTTTTCACGAATGGAAAAGAAACTAAAGATAAAAATAATTGCTGATGGTGGAATTAAAAGTCCGGGTGATGTTGCAAAAGCAATTGCACTTGGTGCTGATATTGTTATGCTTGGTAGAATGTTGTCTGGAACTCGCGAAACTCCAGGTGAAGTAATAAAATATAATGGACAGCTTTGGAAAAAATATCGCGGCTCAGCTTCGTTTGGTGTTAAAATGAAGAACGAGTTTATTGAAGGTGAAGAAACAATGGTAGCGTATAAGGGCAGTGTAAAAAGTGTTATTGATGGAATTTCTGATGGATTAAAAAGTTCAATGAGCTATATGAATTGTTTTAATCTTGATGAGCTAAGAAAAACAGAAACTTTTGCAATCTTAAGTAATAGCTCTTTCTTAGAGCGTTTACCAAGAATGTAAATTGTTTGAAGAAATAATTGTACTTGAAAACCGGACTAGTTCCGGTTTTTTTATAGTTTAACTTTTTTCAGTCGAAGTGAATTGCTGATTACAGAAACAGAACTTAGTGACATCGCTAAAGCAGCAAACATAGGATTAAGGAAACCAAATGCAGCCAATGGAATCCCAATTATATTATAGATAAATGCCCAAAATAAATTTTGCTTAATAATACTAATAGTTTGTTTTGAAAGCTTTATTGATTTTGCAACACCATTTAAATCTCCATTTATTAAAACAACCTGGGCACTTTCAATTGCTACATCAGTACCATTGCCAATTGCAATCCCAACATTACTTTGTACAAGTGCCGGAGCGTCATTTATTCCATCACCAACCATTATCACATTTCTACCTTCGTTTTGTAATTGTTTTACTTTGCCTGCTTTATTTTGCGGTAAAACTGAGGATTCGTATTCGGCTATACCGGTAAGGTTTGAAATATATTTTGTAACAGTTTCGTTATCACCAGATAGTAAAACAGGTCTTATTTTAAGTTCTTTAATTTGTTTTATTGCATCAAGCGAGTTTTGTTTTATAGAATCAATAACTGTTATATAACCATAGATGTTTCCATCTATTGCTAAAAATATTGTGGATGAATATTGCACGTTATCATTTTTTAATTTTTCTTTTAGTGATGATAAATCAATTTTGTTTTCTCGCATAAATGATTCATTACCGGCTAAAATAATTTTATCATCAATTTTAGCTTTAACACCTTTGCCTGGTTTGTTTTCAAAATCAATAATAGGTAACATTAAAACGTTTTTTGATTTGCCATAATCTGAAATAGTTTTAGCAATTGGATGTTCGGATTTGTTTTCAATAGATGAAATGATTGAGAGGAATTCTTTTTCATTTTTATTTAATGAATAAAAACTATTTACAGTTAATTTTCCCTCAGTAATTGTTCCTGTTTTGTCAAAAATAATTGTATCAGCCCGATGAAGTTCTTCAAGACTTTCACCATTCTTAAAAAGAATTCCATTTTGTGCAGCTTTTCCCATCCCAACAATTAATGCAGTTGGTGTTGCTAACCCAAGTGCGCACGGACAGGCTATAATCAATACCGCAACAAAGTTAATTAGAGCAACACTTAAGTTATTCGGCTCAATAAATAACCATACAAAAAAAGTTATTATAGCAATTACTACAACAACAGGAACAAAAATAGAAGCTACTTTATCAGCAAGGTTTTGTATTGGTGCTTTAGAACCTTGAGCCTCTTCAATAAGCTTGATTATGTGCCCCAATACTGAATCTTTTCCAAACATTGTGATTTCGAATTCAAAATAACCTGTTGTGTTAATTGTTCCGCCAATTACTTTTGAACCAACAATTTTTTCAATGGGAATACTTTCACCCGTAATCATTGCTTCATTAATTGTTGATGAGCCTGAAGTGATAATTCCATCGGCCGGAATTTTGCCACCTGGTTTTATAATTATTATATCGCCAACTTTTAATTCATCAATGTTTTTTTCTATTTCAACATTATGTTCTTTTACCAATGCAGTGTTTGGTTGAAGTTCAATTAATTTTTTTATAGCAAATCCTGTTTTTGATTTTGCTCGTGCTTCAAGCCATCTGCCTAAAAGAATTAAAGTAATTATAACCGTAGTTGTATCAAAATAAACATGATGATTATCGTTTGTGTGTGAGATTATTTCTGGAAACAATGTTAGTACTAAACTGTATATATATGCTGCTCCAGTTCCGATAGCAACCAGAGAATTCATATCAGCAGAAAAATGTTTTAGGTTATTCCAGAATATTCTGTAAAATCTTTTTCCTGAAATAAATAGAACCGGAGTTGTAAGAACTAATAGAATTTTATTTATTTGTTCAACACTAAATAAATTATTTATGAAAAAATCTTCCCACATCATTCCCATATTTATAAATAAGATTGGAATTGTAAGTGATACTGCAAATATTAAATCATTCTGTAATTCAATTAAGTGCTGATCTTTAGAAAGGGAAGGAGAATCTTTATTTATTTTATCTTTAATGTTGTACGATGATAAATCTAATTTATAACCAATATCTTCAATCTTTTCAGCTAATTTATTCAGATCAAGTTTTGATGGTTCAAATTGCATGGTAACTTTTTCTGTTGCAAGATTTACATTAACATTAGTAACACCATCAAATTTTAAAATAGCTTTTTCAACTCTTGCAACGCAACTTGCGCAAGTCATTCCTTCAACAGGAAAAGATATTTTTTTTGTTATAATCTTACTCATTAATTTTATCAAGCAACTACTTCAAAACCTGCTTCAATAACTGCATCAATAATATTATCCATTTTTGTTATTGATTCATCAAATTCAATAGTCGCTTCACCAATCTTAACTTCCAGATTTTTTATATCAAGTTTTTGAATTTCTTTTTTTACAGCCATTACACAATGCTGGCAAGACATTCCTTTAATTTGAAGTGTTGTTGTCATTCCAAATTCCTTTTGTTAGTTGATTTTCGGATTAAATATAATAAAGGATTTAGAATGGAAATAGAAGATTAGAATAAATAATATTGTATTGAAGGTTAAAAAAATCGTGGAATCTTATTTTAATTTTTTGCCAGTTTCTTTGGTTATATCCGAAATGATAATTTTAGGATTATGTACTTTTGTTTTATCAGTAGAAGGTTTAAAAATCTCAAACTTGGTTTTGTTTGTTTTTTCTTTGTTTGATTCTACAATTTCAGTTTTTAATACCGGTTTATCAATTATTTTTTTTTCTATTATAGGTTCTGTCAATTTAACATTAATAGTTGGATCAATTGATAATTTGTTTTCTAATTTTGGTTTAACTTCAAGATCATTTTTTTTGCTTTTTGCCCTATATCCAGCATAAGAAAATAAAAAAATAAGCAAGCTTATTACAATAAATCCCACCAGAGCCAGTTGTACGATCTCAATTAACTGCAAAATTTTCTCCTAAAATCACAAAAACTATTACAATCATTATACCATCTAAGATTTGTTACTAAATCGACTTAATATTGTTAAAATGCTATTCGATAAAGAGAAAATCATTCAAAATGAGATAATTTTATCCACCCAAAAGAATCTAAATTAGGTTGTAATTTATTATAAAATAAGAAGTTAAGTTGTATTTAGCCCAAATCTTTGATATTTTTTGCGGCCAAAATAAATTGACATTAGAAATTGAAAGTATCAAATGACAAAAGCTGATATAGTAGATAAAGTTGCTGCCGGAACAGGACTTACAAAACTTGAAACAGAAGCTATTATTGAAGGTTTTTTTTCTACCGTAATTGAAGCACTTAAAGATGGAAGAGGAATAGAAATTCGTGGTTTTGGGAGTTATAAGGTGAAAAAGAAAAATTCTCGTAATGCGCGCAATCCTAAAACAGGTGAAAAAGTTTTTGTTGATGAACATTTTGTTCCTACTTTTAAGTTTTCAAAAGAATTTAAAGACATTGTAAATACTGGAATGTCTGATAAGAAAAAGGTTTAGTTTTTATGTCTAAGTTTTGCAATCAATGTGGATTTAAGTTTGAAGGTGCATATAAGTTTTGCCCTGAGTGTGGAGCCAAAGTTTCCGGTTCTAAAAATATAAAACACAATGATAAAGAATTAAAATCAACATCAGAAAATGATGGTAAACATTTAAATCCTAAAGTGCTTTATGGAATTTTAATTGGTGGATTTGTTTTAATTGCTGTTATAATTTTATCATCTGGAATTCTTGATTCAGCAACCGAAGTTGCCGGTGTAAATCCCCCTGTTGAACAGAACCAGCAGCAAATGGGTACACAATCAAGTGTTAATCTGAATAATATTAATATGATTAATGATCTTGAAGCAAAGATTAAACAGAATCCAAAAGACTTTAAAAGTTTATTAGAATTAGCACATTTAAAAAATGATTCAGGTTTATTTGATGCCGCTATTCTGAATTACAAAACATATTTAGAAACAAATCCTAAAGATGCTGACGCACGAGTTGATCTTGGAGTTTGTTATTTTAATTTGCAGGATTTTACAAACGCAATTAAAGAAATGGAAACAGCCTTAAAGTTTGTTCCAAATCATCAGATTGCCCATTTAAATCTTGGTGTTGTAAATCTTTCAGCTGGTAATATTGCAAAATCAAAAGAGTGGTTACAAAAAGCTTTTGATTTAAATCCTACAAACGAAATTGGTAAAAAAGCAGAACAGTTATTGAAAAATCATTGATAAAATTCTTAAAGGAGAAGAAATAAAATGCCTTGTGGTAAAAAAAGAAAAAGACATAAAATGTCAACACACAAAAGAAAAAAAAGATTACGTAAGAACAGACATAAAAAGAGAATAAGATAGTTTTTTATCTTTAGCTTATTTTTAAGAGGCGAAGAGCTATATCTTCGCCTTCTTCTTTCTCATCTATTGGGTAATTGTATAAGCCAACTTAGCTCAGCTGGTAGAGCAACTCATTCGTAATGAGTAGGTCGCCGGTTCGATTCCGGCAGTTGGCTCTGGTTTAATTTTCGTGTCTTTTCATTGCTGAATTATAAGACCATTCTAACCAGTATACATCAATTTTAATAGTTGCAATAACTCTACTATAATTACAACTTCATATAACATTTAGAGCATCCGGATTTAATCGGGAAGGTCGCTGGTTCTCCCGAAGGGACTCCTATGGAGGATTCCGGCAGTTGGCTCTGGTTTAATTTTCGTGTCTTTTCATTGCTGAACTATAAAACCATTCTAACCAGTATACATCAATTTTAATAGTTGCATTAACTTACTATAATTACAACTTCATATAACATTTAGAGCATCCGGATTAAATTGGTTCAGGGATGGAGGATTCCGGCAGTTGGCTCTGGTTTAATTTTCGTGTCTTTTCATTGCTGAATTATAAAACCATTCTAACCAGTATACATCAATTTTAATAGTTGCATTAACTCTACTATAATTACAACTTCATATAACATTTAGAGCATCCGGATTTAATCGGGAAGGTCGCTGGTTCTCCCGAAGGGACTCCTATGGAGGATTCCGGCAGTTGGCTCTAACTTTTCTAGATAAACAAACCTATTAATAACAGCGATTTACCTCTATTTTCTTACTTGCTAATTGCAAAGCGATATTTGTTGACTTTACGGAAAATTAATTGCTAATTACCTGAGGAGAATTAAATTTTAGCTTTGTGAAGGTAATTTTTTTACTAAGTTCTATTTAATAAAACAAACTGGGAGAAATATTTAAGCTTAGAGAGGTGTAAGGTGAAAAAGATAATTTTCCTTTGTCTTTTCTTTATCATCTCGGGCTGTGCAGTTTTTCAACCCGAAGAATCAAATTTTATTCAGCCTAAATTAATTAGACAGGCTGATCTGCCACCACTTTTATCTTCTTATTCTTCAAACAATTTTGAATTTTATTGTGAGATGGTAATTAACTGTTGTGGTGATGTTGAAAGAGCAAAACTTTTAACTCGCAGTGGTGATGCTGTTTGGGATTCACTTGCTCAACTTTCTTTGCTCAAGTGGAAATACTTGCCAGCAGTTTATGAAGGACATCCTGTAAAGCTGACTGTTCGTAGAAAAATTAGACTTGTATTTGAGGAACCTAAAATCTTTTCACTCGCGGAAATTGAAATTAAAAATATTGAAAAAGCTGATTCAGTTTATAACGCACTTATCAGCGGTTCTGATTTTACAACACTATGTTTACATTGTTCAATCAGTAAATCTAAAGAACGAAATGGATTACTTGGCAATGTAAATATCAAGCACTTTAGTAATGATATTCAAACACAAATTGCTAATCTTGATGAAGGTGAGTTTACTAAACCACTTGCTTATGGTGATCACTTTGTTATTTATAAAAGATTGAGTTTGAATAATTAGCTTTAAACTCTTTGTGTTCTTTGTTCTAAAATATCTTTGCGATCTTTGCGTGAAATAATAATACACCTGATAGATCACGCAAAGTTCGCATAGTCTAATCACTCATATAACCTACTAGAACCCTGTAGGAATATCAATGTTATCAGTTGGCCTTTGATTTCGTTTGAAATTATTAAAGTTGTAACTAAACATTAGTGTAATAACAGGAGCTTCTTGTTTGATAAGTGCAGATCCATTAAAATTTGAACCCACTGTATTAAACTTCATATCGGATGTATTAAATAAATTTCTTGCCTGAAACGTAAGTGATACTGCTTTTTCAAAAAATTCCTGCCTTAATGAAGCGCTGATAAACATAAATAAATCTGATTCAGATTGTGCATCAACAAACTTCATGGTGTTTACGGACATTTGAAGTCTGGTATCAGTAGAAAAATTTACCGTTGCATTTAATCTGGCTGACCAGTTAAAGAAATCTTTAACTATGCTTACGCCATTAACTTTTCCATCTAAATGATTCTGAAACAAATTAATTGATGGATCAAGTTTAACTATTTGTGCAATTGAAAAACTTGATGATAATTCTGCTCCATAAACATCTGAGTTACCATAATTATCAAACATTATATTCAATCTTCCAGAAGTATCAACAGAAAATGTTTGCGTGAATGAATCATTAGACTTTCTGTAATAAGTTTGCGCTGTTACAAAAACACTACCAAACATTTTTTGATAATTTAATTCTACAGCATCAACATACTCAGGCATAAGTTTTGGATTACCTGAAATTGTAATGTTAGGATCAGAATAAAACGCAAAAGGATTTAACATGTTTTCATTTGGTCTGTTTATTCTTTTACTATAACTTAATTGTATTGTGTGATCATCAATTTTTCTAGAAATATTAAGTGAAGGGAAGTAATCCATTTTATTAAACTCGTATGTTTCACCTAAAGTTATTTGATTTAAGAACCGATCCATATATTCACCACGTAAACCAAGCATATAACTAAAACCTTCAAACTCAGAAGTAAAAGAAACAAATCCCGCAAAAACATTATTTCTTAAAGTAAAAGTATTTGTAAGTGCCGGATCAATTGTGTATTGATTTAATGATTCATCAAATATTTTATTAACTAAATCAAAATCTCTGTATGCAAGATTTGATTGCAAACCGGATTCAATCGATGTGGTTTCAGAAAGCTTATGTTTATAATTTAATTTAGCTCGTCCGTCATTTCTTTTAGAATCATTTATAAAATTTGTATTGTTTAATAAATCAGCTATCGAACTAAAATTTTCATCAGACAGATTTTGAATTGTTATTTGATCATTTACAACGTCAACATAATTGTGAGTTAACTCAAGACTAATATCATTTATTTCCGGATCAAACTTATGCTGATACGTAAATGTTGAATTAACATAACTAACAGGAATATCCTGAGTATTATGAATACGCGAATAGTTTGTTTCTGATAGTTGCTGATTTGTAATTCTTGTTTTCATCGAATTTAAAATATCTACAACACCAACACCTAAAGACAAACCTAAAGAGTTTTGTTTATCTGCTGTATAATCTGCACCAGCTCTAAGTGAATATTGTCTTCTTTTAAACCGGATGTTCACATCAGAGTTATTAATTAATGTTTGATTATTAATAATTGAATTCCTTGTAATATCCTGCTCATTAGTAAAAATATTATCTCTGTAATCAAATCCAGAAGTAAGATTCCAGCCATCAACATTATAGTTAATTGAAAAATCACCATTGTACTTATCACCTGTACCGCTATTTAGATTTAGGATACCACTTAAAGACATATCTTTTTGTACTTTAAGATTTATATTGATTATTCCTGCTGAACCTTCAGCATCATATTTTGATGATGGATTTGTAATAAGCTCAATATTTTCGATACTGTTTGCAGAAATTTGTTTTAGTGCATCAGAACCTTGCAATGGATAAGGTTTTCCATTTACCATAAGATTAAAATTTGAACTGCCACGTAAATAAACTGTTCCATCAGGATCCACTCTTACAGAAGGTTGGTTTTGTAAAACATCAAGTGCAGTGCCGCCTTGCACATTTAAATTCTGTGCAACGTTTATAACTTTTTTATCAAGATGTAACTCTTCACTAACTTTTTCTCCAACTACTTCAGCGCCGCTTAATTCATATGCTGTTTTTGTTAAAATAATTCTACCAAGATCAAGCTGAGGTTTACTATCATTTAAACTTATGCTGTTAAGATATTTAGTGTTGTATCCAACAAAACTGATCTTCAAATAATAATTTCCATCAGAAACATTGCTAAGTGTAAAAACGCCTTCTTCATTAGTAGAAACGCCTGTTACATAAGATGAATCTGAATTATTATGCAATGTAATATTTGCAAATGGCAGTGCTGCAGTAGAAGCTGAATCAATTACAACTCCTTTTATAATTTTATCAGCAGACGATAAAGAGTTATTGGCATTTGCTGTAACACTTACAAAAGCAACGAGTATTAATAAATATCTTAACATAACTGTGTCTTTCTTATATTTTTAATTTACCTGCGTGAAAATATTCCTTTAACTCTATGTTGTGAAGTGGATTTGTTTGAACGGTAGATTTGTTTTTATGAACGGAGTTTCTTTTTATTAATAGATTAAAAATTATAAGATGGAAAGATGTTTAAACCTTTTAAGTAATAGGTTAAGCAAGATTTATTTTTAAAAATATCTTTTGTTCATATGGATATTGAGTATTTCTTTAATAATATTTGTACGGGAGTTATGGGAAAATTAAATCTATATATCAGATTAGGGTTAAAGATTTTCGGGGCCCAATGTTTATGATACCGTCCTTTATGATTTTATTTCGCTTTGATTTATTTACAAGAGTATTGCTCATTTTAAATTATCTGAATAAAATATTTCTTTTAATCAGGTAAGTTAAAAGCGCAAGTAATTTGTATGATTTGTAATTGTTGTTTCTTTATTACTTTTAGTATTTCTAAACATATTATCAGGTGGAGATATGAAATCGTTTTACGTTATTATCCTTTCAATAATTATCATTTCTTTTAATATTAAATCTCAAGACTTTGGTGAAATTCCAGATGAGTTATTAAAAATGACAAGTCTGGCTGAAGATCCTGAAGAAGATGCTGCCGTAATATTTGATAAAGGAACTGTAAGAATAAATAGTAATTTTGATTTGGAGCAAACAAGACATGTAAGGGTAAAAGTATTTACTGAAGAAGGAAAAAAACAAGCTAACATAAAAATTGTTATCTGGCACGAAGATGATATTAACGGTATTGATGCAATTGCAATTTCACCTGATGGCAAAGAGTATGAACTTGATAGTGATAATATCTTTGTAGAAGAAGGTGAAAGGACGACTACAATTTCATTTCCTGTTCCGGGTGTTGAAGTAGGGACTGTTTTTGATTATAAATATAGAATTTATTCTGAATATATCTCCAGGTTAGAACCATGGTCATTTCAGTCTGATATATATACGAAGTATAGTGAAGTTAAAGTATTTCTGCCCGCTGGTTTCACTTATAACAGGTTGGTTATAAATCATAATCATTATGAAATACAGGAAAACTACGAAGAAGTTTTAGATAGAGAAAATGTCGGTAAAAAAAATGCACTGTACACATGGTCTTGCTCTAACTTACCTGGAGTTAAAGACGAACCATTTACTGATAATATTGATGACAACTATTTAAGATTATATTTTATTCTTGTAGCGTTCAGAGATGAATATGTTAGCTTAAAGTTTGCCAAGGACTGGGATTTTGTTGCTAAAGAAATCTATAAATATTATGATGATTTAATTGATGACAATGCTACAAAAGAAAAAGTTGATGAGATAATTGGAGCCGAAATTAATCCTTTTAAAAAAGCTAATCTTATCTATGATTATATAAGGACAAATATTAAATCTACTGAACATAAAGCATTATTAGGTGAGTTTTTTAAAGAGCCTGAAAAAGTTTTAATAGATAAAACTGGAAGTACTTCTGAAAAAAGTATGTTACTAATTAATATGCTAACGCAAGCCGGATTAAATGCAAAACCTGTTTGGGTAAGCACAAGAGGTAATGGAACTATTATTCCTGATTTTTGTGACCGTTCACAATTCAACAGGTTAATTTGTTTACTGCAAATTGATAAGCAGCAATATTTCCTTTATCCATCTTCTTCATTTGTTCCTTTTGGATATTTTACTTCTAACATTGAAGTATCTCAAGGTTTACTTATTGAAGAAGAAAAGGGAAGCATAATTGCACTAAAACCGCAAAGTTTTCAAAACTCCATTATAATTAATACTAATGGCAAAATTGATGTTGAAAAAAACTTTACAGCACAAACTCATATTGTTTATACAGGGCAAAGTGCAATTGATGAAAGAGATGCGTTGCAACTAAAAGATTCTGAAACTTATATTAAGGATTATATGAAGGAGAAATTTCCGGAAGCAAAACTGGATACGTTCTATTATACAAATACCGATTCAGCTTATTTGCCGCTTCAACTTGATCTAAAATTTACTATCCAAAATTATGTAGAAGAGACTGATCCTCTTGGATATTTTTCTTTACCGTTTTTTTCCGGGGTTAAAGAAAACCCATTTAAAAGTGCTAAAAGAACAAACCCGATTGACTTTAAATATCCTGAGTTAAAATCGGAAACGATAAAAATAGAATTACCTGAAAATTATTTAATATCACAAATACCCAACAAAAAGAAAAAACTTATTACCAGTGCCGGGTTTAGCCAGGTACACGTATATAAAGATAATACTGTAGAATGTAATCGTACAATTGATATTAGCAGAAGAAGACTTGAATTAAAAAGTTATAAAGATGTTAAATCATTTTTTGATGAACTGGTTACATCAAACTTAGAACAAGTTGTATTTACAAAAAAGGTTACCGGAAACTGAAACCATAGTTAAGGTTAATATGAAAACTATCGCGCTATTCTTTATTACATTATTCAGCGTTGGACTAAATAATTATTCTATTGCACAGGTAGATGATAAAATAAATTTTGATTCACTGCTTCAAAAATCAGATGCTGTAGTACTGGATGAAGTTGTAGAAGTTAATATTGAGAGTGAATCCAGTGCTGAATATTTTATAAGCGAAAAAATTCTTATAAAAAATAATAAAGCCGATAAGTACTGTAAAGTAATATTATCTGAATCTCACTTTAGAGAAGTATATGATATTGAAGCAAAAATTTTAAGTGTAAATGGAGAAGAAATAAAAGAACTTGATTCCGATGAAATAAGAGAAGCCGAGTTTTCTCCACAGGCTTTTTATAGCGGAAATAATTATAAGTTTTTTGAACTTAGTAACACGACTTATCCTTTTATTTTTGAATATAAGTACAAATCAAAAATAAGTACTCTTTTGTTTTGGCCCGATTGGCATCCTCAATCTGATATCCCAACAATTAAATCATCTTACAAACTTACAATTGATCCTAAAGTAAAATTCAGATACTACAAAAAAGGTATTACAATTGAACCAAGTATAAATCATAACGAATCTTTAGACTCTTATAGGTGGTCATTGGAAAAAATTCCTGCTTCACTTGATGAAGATTATTTATCACCTGAAGATGAAACACAAACTGCTTTATATTTTGTACCTCAAAGTTTTACAACTGATAATTATCCAGGCAATACAGAAAGCTGGGATGCTTTTTCAAATTGGTATAGAAGTTTAGCTGCTGACAGATATACTTTGCCCAATGAAGCTAAAAAAGAAATTAAAGAACTAGTAAAAGATGCAAGTGATGTAAAAGAAAAAATAAAAATTCTTTACAAATATTTGCAAAAGAAAAACAGGTATGTTGCTATTGAAATGGGGTTAGCAGGATGGCAACCGCAATCTGCTACTCAAGTTTACACCAACAGGTATGGTGATTGTAAAGATCTTTCTACTTTTATGGTTGCTATGCTTAATGCAATTGGAATAAGAGCTTATCCTGCATTAGCGTTAACAAAAAATAAAGGCAATGTTAATCCCGATGAACCTTCTTACCAGTTTAATCATTGCATTGTTATGGTGCCTCTAGAAAATGATTCCATCTGGCTGGAATGTACTTCAACTTATGATGATATGGGTGAGATGAATTATAATATTGAAGATATGTATGCCCTTGTTGTTGGTGAAAAAAACGGCAGTCTTATTAAAACTCCGCAAAAAAAATCTTATCAAAATAAATGGCATTCAAATATTGATGCTACTATTGCTCTTGGCGATTTAAATTTTAGTACAAGAATATTTGTAGAAGGGAATACAAGGGATTATTTAAGATATAATATGGCTCGTTCTAACAGCAAAGATGATGTTTTGTTTCTTACTGATTTGCTTGGTGAAAACTATTCTAACCTTAACATAGAAAAGTATAATCTTTCTGACCAGGAAATTGAAGAACAGGATTTTGTGCTAACTTTAAATGGAACTTATACTAAATTTTTACCTTCGGATGGTATAAGATTATTTCTTAACCCTTCAATATTTAATCGTAAAACACCCGAAGATTTACCGAAGGAAGAAGTAAGTAAAAGAAAGTACCCTGTTTACTTTTCATATCCGTATTTAAATACTGATACTGTAAACATTACTGTACCAAAAAACTATACTTTGGAAGCTAAACCGACAAACCAGTTGATTGATAACGATTTAATTAATTATAAAACTGAATACGATTTGAAAAATAATAAGCTGTTTTTTGTAAGAACATTTGAATTAAAAAAGAACTACATAACTTTACAAGAATACCCGCTTTTTTATGAAACTACTAAAAAAATAATTGAACTTGATAAAGCTAAGTTTGTTCTTAAAAAAAACTAACCTCACCCTGTTTCCCTCTCCTTACCAAGGGTGTGTTTAATTTATCAATTGCTACAACTTTTAAGTCGTGGAATTTAAATAATTAAATAACATTGGTTTAACCGGAAAAATATTTTTCTAAAATTAAAATATTACTCCATTTATAAAATATTTTACACACCCCTTTTAAATTCCCCTCTCGAGAGGGGAAAAGAAGGGGTGTGTTGCTTTTAACTTAACTAATACCTTAACGAATCCTTATACTCATTACTCTGTCTTCCATACTGACCCGCAAGCGCTGATTTTATTTTGCTTATTCTTTCTTTAAGTGTTGCGTATAAATCTGCACGAGTTTCAATTGCGTTATCCCAATCGGTTAGCTTTTCTGCTATCTCAGAATTTTTTGTATCAAGGTTAGCAACAAATGTTGTAAAGTTTGCAAGTGTAATGTGTGTACTGCTTGGCGCATAACCCGTAAATCCTTTTATAACCTGCAAAACTTCTTTACCTGCATTTAGCATACTGCCAAAACTAACTTCACTTGTAGAAAGTGTTTTTGGTTCTGTTGCACCTGCTGTTGTTGATACTTTCTTTTTGCTTAATCTTATACCGCGCATACGCATTACAACTTTCTGAATCTTTTTATACTCAACAGAATTTTTTCCTTTTACATCAACCGATGCAATGTAATCGCGTATTTGTGCTGCACGTTTTATTAAGCCATAAGTACCTTTAAACAAATCCAGCCGCGCATCTCTTGCTGTTTGAAGTGCCGATGTTTGACTTGCAACCTCGTTGTTTGCTGTATCGACTGTGGTTACAAAAGTATCAAAGGCTGCTACTGCTAAATCCGGGTTGCCCGGTGCGTATGCAGGAACAGCTTTTAAATATTCTACAAGATCACGGGCTTTGGTGTACCTTTGACCAAAGGTACGTTCTGATGTGCTGGGCATATAAATGCTCCTTTCTATTATATAGATGTATGGTTATTTATTATAGAGAAGGATCCCCGGGATAAACAAGATGGATTCTCCCAAATGAACTCTTGCATTACTAAATTCTAAACTGTGTTTTGTAAAATTTGCAGGTGCTTACAGGAAAAAAATACCTACCGCCGCTTAACCTATAAGCAATTTTGTTTTATACATTACCCAAAACATTTATTACACCCTTGCACCCGCTTAATACATACTTACAAATACAAAATATGTGCCTGCACGCGGCAGATATATGACAGCACTTAAAAAAAACATAACTGCAATTGCTTCATCAAGGTATATATGTTGCATTTGCAACTCTATATGTTACGATTGCAAACCTATACTTTGCATTTGCAACTATATATGTTACGATTGCAAACCTATACTTTGCATTTGCAACTATATATGTTACGATTGCAAACCTATATGTTGCATTTGCAACTATATATGTTGCGATTGCAAACCTATACTTTGCATTTGCAACTATATATGTTACGATTGCAAACCTATACTTTGCATTTGCAACTATATATGTTACGATTGCAAACCTATACTTTGCATTTGCAACTATATATGATGCGATTGCAAACCTATACTTTGCATTTGCAACTATGTATGTTACGATTGCAAACCTATATGTTGCATTTGCAACTATATATGTTGCGATTGCAAACCTATATGTTGTGATTGCAATACTAAACTGTTGAAAATAATTGATAGGAGAGAAGGAAAATGATTAAAGTGCTGCCAGAAGAACCATGGCAGCAGTAAAAATAGAATTTTAATTTATCTTAATAATTAAGATTGCTGTGGTAATTTAATAGGAATAGAAAATTTAAGTCTATTCATCAATTGATTTGATAAATTCGATTGGCCTTGAGCTCCAATTCCTCCACTGCCAATGAAAATACCAAGACCACCTTTTTTAGATGAACCTTCAATTGTCGTTATTGCTATATCAAACTCAATGTTCTCAACTAATTCTTGAGTACGTGAATCCCAGTATTTTACTCCTTGATCTGTACGAAATTGTAAATTGCGGGGATTTATTGTTGCGCCAGTAGATTTAGAATGTTCTTGAGCCGTTTTAATACCGTTTATTATTTGTTTAAGTGTTTCAGAAATAAAATCTTCTAATGTCATAATTTTTCCCTTACTTAGTTTTGTATCCATACACACATTTGCATTTATTTTTTTCGCCACCACAATAGCCACAATATTTTTCGTGCGTATAATAAGCAATAGCAAGTCTAACATATTGGACACATCCTTTTGTCAAATGATAACCGCATATTCTACAATAGTTATGACCTTGCTTCTTATAATCCTCGCAATATTGACACATTTCATTTCTCATCATATTTCCTTAGTGTGATTAACATAATTTATAACTTAACTTGAGTATAACTTATAATATTTAACCATACCTAAGCCTTTCATTAACTCGTCTCCCTCCTCCAAATTACTTATAAATTTGGAATTGTCTTGCTTTAATATTTCGAAAAAATCAGAGGAAAACACAATAGAATTTTCAGTAGCTTTTTTTGAAATTCTTGCACATCTATCTACACAAGTACCGATAGGGTCAAATATTTTAAATTCTGTTATGCACCCATTGTAACAAGTTCCAAAATCCACCGAAGCTTTTAATTTGATTTTGAACTTACCTTTATTATAAGATCGTAATTCATTAAAAAGATTAAATACTTCAAGACAACAATAAATTATTTTTTCTGCGGATGTTTCTAATGGAAAGGTTGCCATTATCTCATCACCTATGGTTTTAATTATAGTTCCACCATATCTAATAATCAGTTTTGCAGTTCTAGCCAAAACAGTTTGTAATCTTGTTATCCATACTGAATCAGGAATGTCCTTATCTATACAATACTGCTTAATTTCAGTTGAATCACATAAATCAATAAAAAGAATAAATAAGTCTTTATCCTCTGTTAAATACTCTAAGGTTTCACTTAAAGCAACAACCTTATCAATATGGCCTTTACTATTAGCTTTCATTAGAGATCTTGTTTAATATGAAATCTTCTCCAGTTAAAGAAAGTGACCATTGACTATTGAAATTATTAAGTAGTGCTCTCTTCTTAGCCTGGTTTAAAGTATCAGCTATATTTATTCCATTCCAAGCAGGATAACCAACTTCTCTGAATTGTTCTTTAATCTCAGCGGAGTTAAACTCTTTTTGGTTTTTTGATTTTGTAAGATAATAAACAAAAAAAGTTGCAATTTCAGGTCTAGAACTGACTTTACCAGCGATAAACTTTTTATAGAATTCATTTATTGATATGCTTTCTAAATTCTGAGCTTTTTCAGTGAAAGTAGTCTGAACTTTTCCAATGTTTTCAATTGGTTTATTTGGCAAGTCTTCAAAAAATGATTTATACGTTTTTATTTTATCTTCAACCCATTTTTGATCGTGACTCGAAACCTCAATATTATACTCACCTTTTTTTACTGCAATCTTATAATGTTCCATTTAGTTCTCCTTAATTTATTTGAATTGTATATTAATTTTCAGAAATAATTTTTTTAACTATCGTTTTCCACTTAATCCAAAAATCTTAATCATCATACGGGGAAGGGTATTTGATTCATTTTATTCTTAAAAATCAAAAAACCGTTTTAACCTTATACTCTTTATACCCAGCAAATCTTTTTTCTAATTCAATCTCTTCCAAGTGGCGCCAGTACAAAACATTTGCAATAAATAAAACTGCAAGCGCAAAGGAGATAGCTGCTCCAAAAAACAAAGGCGCACCAATTAACCAGCAAATAAAACCCAAATACATCGGGTGCCGCACTTTAGAGTAAATGCCTTTGGTTATAAGGTCGCCGTTATAAGTTTCAAGAGTTTTAATTGTAAACAAAGCTATTAAAAATAAAATTAAACCTGTTAGGTTTATTGCAATACCTAAATACCTTACAAATGCAGGCAGGTTTATTTTGTAAACATCATTACTGCAAAGTAAAAACCAGCTTATCCATAGCACAGCCATATTAGTAAATATAATTGCAAAAGAAAGTTTACTGGCTTCTAATATTTTTTTATGCTTTAATACTTCGTATGTAGTGCGTACACTATGTGTAAGCACGCTTACAACAATTAAAAGTATAAAATTACGGGTGTTCATCGTTTAATCTTTAATTCTCTTATCATTTGCATCGATATACAAAATAGAAAGCACTACAAGAACCATAACTGTTCCAATTAAAAAGTATAGTAATTGCATTATCAATCCTGCACCGGTAGGGGAGCCAATAACAAGAACTTCTACAAATTCAAAAATCATTATTATAATTCCCGCAGCAGCAGAACACAACAATGCAAATTTGTTTTTGCGTATTAGTAAAATTGCCGTAAGTAAAGCACTGCCTCCAACAATAATCATAAGTGCAAGTCCGGGTAAAGTGTAATCAGTAAAGATAGAACCTTTAAGTTCATCAAGTGGTGGTACGGCAATGCCGGCAAGTAAACAGAATCCGCCCGGTATTGCAGTAAGGGCAAGGAAAACATTTAGTACTATAAGTGTTGTGTATAAGGTTTTTTTCAAGATCAACATCAGTATTATAAATAGTTTATTGCAACTTAATTTATTAGTGTATCTATTGCAATTAACAGTTAGCAAGTGTTTAAAATTCAAAATTCAAAAGTCAAAAGTCAAAAATCAAACGAAAGACGAAATAAGCTCCGTTTTATTCTACAACTCGGATTTTATTAATATGGTCACACTTCGACTTCGCTCAGTGTGACAGTTGGTTTTTCGACAAGTTGAGTATGACAGCTCAATGTGACAATGTTTTAAGTTGTTAAGTTTTTTTTAGTGTATTGTTGCCAAGCATCAAAAAGGAAATAATAATTATAGATGCCGCAATGTTAATCAGGTTACTGTCATCAACAAACTTACCAAGGATTAAGTATCCATTAACCAGGTTATAGATTGCAAATAAAATTACAAGAGCAATTGCGCTTATAGTATATTTTTTACTTTGCTCAAACACTCCTATTGAAGTAATAAAAATAGCAGCGGTAAGAAATATTGAAACAAGCACAGCAGCCACAATTAAAAGTTCGTGTGTGTTAATAGCGGCAATAAAATATTTATCGTCCATTAAATCAATAAAGCCGCCGATACCGCGCACAATTCCAAGGGCAAACATCAACCCTGATGCAATACAAAGAAACATACATTTTCTTTTTGGTTTCATATCATCACTCATTATTTGAAATAGTTATTCTAAAATTATTAATCCGGCTCTAACACCCTTATCGGAACCGGATTAGCTATGCAAAATCTCCGATTTGCTTGCCTCCGTGCAAACCGGATTGTTACACTAATGCTCCGATAAAAGTGTAACATTAAAAAAATATTTTATCCAATTTTTGTATTGGTAGTATCCAAAGATGGATTAGTTATTCTAAAAAAAACCAGACCCTTCCCCCAGCAGGGTGTGGGTCCCATTATAGTTCTTGTATATTAGAAAGATTATCTAAATCAATAGACTCATTATCTGTTAAAACTGTTTTGCCATTTTTTGTAACAAGGGCAACGTGCGCTCCGCGTTTCCATTCACCAGTATTATTTTTAAGTATCGTATAAAAAGTTTTACCATCGTACATTGCATTAATAACTTCTTCTTTTGTCCAGGTTGAGCCAGCGCCAATTTCTTGTCCAAAATCAGGATGCACTTTGAGATACGCAATTGAATTTTTCAAGTTGTCATCTTCATATCTTATTGCAGAAATAAGATAATCTGCCCACTTATTCATTTTGGTCCCTCTATTTATTATCTCAGTATTTAGCAATTTAAAAGAATATCCAAAATATTTTTATTTGTTGTTTGATCTATAGCCATTAAATATTTGCTGCCTTTTTTAAGAATAACTTTTACTTCAATCAATTTGTCATCTGATTTTATATAGTAATTATTAATTCCGTTTTCAATTTCTTTCATCGCATCATTTTTAAATCTTGGTGACCAAGGTTCCAGTGGATTACATAAGGCAAGTATGTCCCCATCATAACCTTTTCTACTTCCGGTTACTAGTCTATCTGCCATTGTTTACCTTAAAAAATTATTTATAAGAACTGCTTAATTTTATATCAGTTTTGTATTAAAAGCATTAGTACAAGTACTAACGATTTTTAAATGAAAACTGCGAAAACGATAAGTTTTTAATCTTTATAAGCAGGCGTAATGATGTAAGTAAGTTTTGGATGATCTTCTCTAAAGATCGAAAAGAAAATTGCGATAAGCGTTTGGAATGATAAATTTATAAAAAACAAAATCATACTTTGATGATCACCATTAAGGTAAATGATCAAGCTTGCAACGGATGAAATCATGTAGAATGCTAGTACTAGATGAACAAGATTAATTTTTTGATGATGATGCAGCGCTATAATGATTTTAAAAATTGCTCTTATTGTAATCAGAGTATGTATAACTAAAAGGATAATATTTGAATTATCAATTAAAAATATAAGTGTGTAGGTTAATACAAATACAAATATTTCTAATTTATTTATTGTAAACTTTTTTTGCCTATCAATACCAATTGCATAAAATAATATTGGTGCGAAAATAACAGCTATTAGTTCAACCTTTAATTTGATATTAGGGAAATAAGAATAGTTAATGGATCGCAAATACCAAGAAATAAAAAAAAGTAAAATAAATTGGATTTATATTGCCTGAATATTGGAAGTATCCAGGCAATAGTAGAAATGTAATAAATAGTTATAGCTAAATTCATAATTAATCAGCAGGGCAAAATGGCGGACATTTACTACCAGTTTCTAAAGTACTTGTTTCGGTAGAGACTGATAAAACTTCTCTACGTTGTTCTACGCTTACAGCTTCGGGATCACTGCCGGCATCTTTATTTAATTCTTTGCTTGATAATAACTTCATTACAACATCAGTGCTATACACGGTAAAAACATCTTTTTCACTGTATTCAGCTTTTTCTGGATAAATAAGTTTACGATTGTTATCAAGTATAATTAGCTGGCGATCGATAAAACCAAACATAATACTATGCTCTGTTTTCTTAAGTAAGCCAGAGAGTAAATCTGTGTTAAGATCTACAGAATAAATAACATTGCCAAAGAGTTTATTTGCTTCTTCTTTTGAGTACAATTTGCCCAGCTCTTTTGTTGGCGTACAGGAAAGAAAAAGTAAAAATAAAAATGCAATAAAAATAAGATGATAAATTCTGTTCATGATAATCCTCGCTTTTAATGGTATTAAAATATTTTGCGATGTAAATCTATAAAAAGAATTGGTATTTAGGTTTAGTACTTGTACTAACGATTTTAACAGCATACTCAGTCAGAATTAGTTTTTTTTTGTTGAAAATAGTTAATGCCGAATTTTGCAAGCTCAATTTGGGTTTTAATATCAAACTTTCTTAAAAGATTAGATCGGTAATAATCTATAGTTTTTTTACTTAATAAAAGTTTTTCAGCAATTTCTTTACTTGTGGCGCCATTAATTATGAGTTGCAGGATATGTTCTTCGCGAAAATTCAATTCAATATCAACTTTACTATTCTCATTTGATTTCTTTTCAAACTCGTCAATTAAATTTTTAAGATTCTCATCATTCCATTTACGGCCAAAATATTTATCGCCTTTATAAACTCTATCAATAGCTAAAAATAATTCATCTTCAAGAATGTTTTTATTAACCAGTCCTTTGCCGCCGGATTTAATTACTTTGTAAACATATTCACCGGCATCATACATAGATAAGAACAATGCTTTGGCAGTCCGATCACGAATAAGAATTTCCTGAACAGCTTCAATACCTGTTAGTTCTGGCATTGCAATATCCGCAAGAATGATATCAGGAAAAAGATTGAAATACATTTCAATTAATTCTTTACCATTTTCAGCTTCTGCTATAACAGAAAAATTATTTTGATCTTCTAACAGCCTTATTATACCTTGCCTGAACAAAGTATGATCATCAGCCACTAATATTTTTATAACTTGATTTTTCATCTTCACTTGATTGCTGGATAGGGAAGGCAGCGATTACAACAGTTCCGCTGTTATTTGATGAATCAATTTGAAAAGTTCCATTTAATTTTTCAACACTTTCCTGCATATTCATCATTCCAAGTCCATCAGAAATATATTTATCATTTAACAGCATTTTTGGTTTAAAACCAATTCCATCATCAGATATAAATAAAACTAAAGTAGTGTCATCGTAAAAAAGATTAATTGTAAAAGATGTAGCCTTTGCATGCCTGATTATATTGTTGAGCGATTCCTGTATAACTCTAAATATACAAACTTCAACTTCTTTAGTGATTTTTAAACTACCTTCTGGAAATTGTAACTGATATTTGTATCCGGCTTCTCTTGCAACATTATTACACATTGATTTTACAACTGTTTCTAAACCAAGTTCATCAATGTTAAGCGGTTTTAAATTATGTGCAAGTTCTCTAATATCATTTAAAGTTGAATCAAGAATATTAATTGTTCTGAGATATTCAGCTTCTTCAAGTCCATTATCCAAAAACTTTTTATAATTACTTACATTCAATTTTATTAAAAGCATGTTCTGTGCAATAGAGTCATGCAATATTCTTGAAAGTCTGTTTCTTTCTTCTTCAATTACTTTTTGCAAATGTGCAGATGAATTTCTTAACAGGTTTTGATAATTGGTCATCTGTCTATCATATTCTTTTTGAGCAGTAGTATCCCAAAAGTATAGCTGCGCCATATCTAAAAAGGAAATCCCATGAAAATTTATATCGTAGTATCTATCATCAAGTTCTAAGGGTAAAATAAATGTTTTATCATTCTGTATTATTTCTTTAATGTTAAGTTCAACTTTAGAAATGATAGAATTTAATTTGCTTTTATTTATTTCCAGGTAAGAAAATTTTTCTATTGCAGATTTATTAAGACTGGTAATTAACCCTGAAGAATTTATTCTCATAATAGGGTTAGGATCAAGATCCGAAAACATTGCAAGAATTTTTTCTGTAGTTATTTCAAACTGTTTTTGCTCTTCCTTATGAATTTTAATCATAGGATTATATATAAAACGATAAGAGATATAAATAATAGCAGCAACCAGTATGAAGATTAAAACAGAGATGTAAACCGGGTTATAAAAACTCGGCAGCGATTCCATATACTCGTTTAACTCGTTAGACTTCTGTAAAAGTAATAACAAAACTAAATCCTCTTTATTTATAGCTTAAGCAATTGTGTAAGAACCAAATCATTCGCTTATATAATAATAATAAATTATTTCCTCATCAGTAAAACATCTTAAATTTTCTTTAATCATGTTACCTAAAAGTCCATCCTAACAAGAAGTCTTTAAAATCCTAAATAAGACAAAAAATATTTGTGGAAATATTTTTGCAAAAATCCTTGACTTTCGCTTAAATTTTCTATTATTTTGGGTTGTGGTGGGGAAAAATGTGGAATTATCCCAAAAGAAAGAGAATGTTTAGAGGTCAATTTACATATTCAATAGATTCTAAAGGCCGAATCGCAATTCCGGCTAAACTTAGAAAGCATATTTCTGCTGATGCAAATGAAACTTTTGTGATGACTAGAGGTCTATCCAATTGTATCGATTTGTATCCTTTGGATGAATGGCAGAAAATTGAAGAGTCACTTCTAAACTTAAATTCGTTTCAACCTGATGATGCAAGATTTATTAGAATGTTTGTTCAGTTTGCTGCTGAAGATGTTATGGATGGTCAATCAAGAATTATGATTCCATCAACTCTTGTAACATATGCAAAAATTGAAAAAGAAGTTTTGATACTTGGTGCACTTAAAAAAATTGAAGTGTGGAATCCAAAAATTTACGATGAATATCTGCTTCAGTCTCCTCAAACTTATGAAGAGATTGCGGCAAAAGTTATGGCTAATAAATGAGTGAGCATCATGTTCCTGTGATGCTTAAAGAAAGTTTGGATCTTTTAATTACTGATCAATCAGGTGTTTACTTTGATGCAACTTTAGGATTTGGCGGTCATTCAAGTGAAATCTTAAAAAGATTAAATAGTGAAGGTAGATTAGTTGCTGCAGATGTAGATACAGATGCGTTTAGTTTCTCACAAAATAAATTTGCTGAAAAATCTGGAGTTAGTTTATACAATTTTAATTACTCTTTTATAGATGTGATAGCAAAAATAGAATCAATACAATATTTCGATGGTGTGCTTGCTGATTTAGGAGTTTCTTCTTTTCAATTAGATAACCCTGAATCCGGATTTACATATCGAAATGATGCTGCTCTTGATTTACGAATGGATAAAACTAAAAAGATTACTGCTGCTGATGTATTAAATACTTTCGATGAAGAAGATATTGCAAATATTATTTATGAATTTGGCGAAGAAAAAAACTCACGAAAAATTGCAAGAAGTATTTCAGAAAAAAGAGCAACTCAAAAGATTGAAACTACCGGGCAATTAGTTGCGATAATTAATGATTTAGTTCCTGAGATCTTTAGCAGAAAAACTTTATCAAGAGTTTTTCAAGCGCTTAGAATTTATGTTAATGATGAATTGGGTAACCTAAAACTATTTCTTGAAAATTCGCTTAAAGTATTGAAAACAGGCGGCAGAATAGTTGTTATAACTTATCATTCTTTAGAAGATAGAATTGTAAAAGATTTTTTAAGAATGAAACGATTGTGAATTTAAGTCCTAAAGAAGATCCACTTGGATTGATAAAACTTGAATCAAGGTTAAAGTTGATAAACAAAAAACCAATAGTTCCAACTGAAAATGAGATTAGAGATAACTATAGAGCAAGAAGTGCAAAACTTAGGGTGGCTGAAAGATTATGAAGAAAAGCTCAAAGCCAACTCTTTTTTTGATATTCACTTTGCTTTTAATAACTGCATTATTTGCTCTTGTTAGTGTTGGTGTAAAATTAAAATATGAACAATATGTTTTGCAAAAAGACAAACTTGAAAAAATTTATAAATCAGAAAATCAAAAAAAAATAAAACTAACAGCAGAATATCAAACTGTAACTTCCGAAGAAAGAATTGTGGCTGTTGCAAAATCTGATTTAGGTATGATTCGAAATATTGAAGCTCCGTTAGTTGTCAAATATGAAAATCAAAAAGTTGAAAATTTAAGCGAGACATTAAAAGAAAAGTATGAATAATTCACGTGCATTAATAGTAATTGGATCAATATTAATATTTTTTATCGCACTAGTGGTAAAACTTGTTGATATACAGATACTTCATGCAGAGGAATATTCTTACAATGCACAAAGACAACAAACTGGTGTAGAAAAAATTTCTGCTGAACGCGGATTAATTTATGATCGAAACAATGTTTTGCTTGTTTACAATAGAACTGATGTTTCGTTCTTTGCTGATTTAAGAATGTTAAAGCAGAGTGATAGAAAAGAAATTGCTAAACTTTTTGCAAAAAAATTTAATAGAAGTTCAAATTACTATTTGAACATGATGAAAAATTCTAAGAAAACTATTTGTATTGAAAAGAAAGCATCCGGTGATTTAGCTGAGTCATTAAAAAAAATAAAACGTGCTGGATTTTTCTATAAAGAAGAACCAACAAGAGTTTATCATTACAACAATTTAGCATCACACATTCTAGGATACATTAATAATGAAGATGCAGGTGTGATGGGCGTTTCTGAATTTTATGAAGACGCACTAAATGGTGAAGATGGTTCAAGACTAATACATAAAAATGCTTTAGGTGAAATTGTAACTGTTGATGATGAAGCAATTGAACCAGCAATTTCTGGTGATAACTTTTATTTAACGATTGATAAAAATTATCAACTTATACTTGAAGAAGAAATTAGAAAAGGTGTAGAAGAATATGGTGCAGTTTCCGGTACTGGAATTATAATGAATCCAAATACCGGAGAAGTTTTAGCACTTGCAAACATTGATGATTTTAATCCAAACGAGTACTGGAGTTTTAATGATTTCCAAAGAAGAAATCGTGCAATTACTGATACTTATGAACCGGGCTCTACATTTAAATCTTTTACAATTGCTTCTTTGTTAGATCAAAAATTATGTAAGCTAACAGAAAAATTAAATCTTGAAAATGGTAAGTATAAATATAAAAGTGTAAATATTCGGGATACACATCCACATAGTAGCTTAGATGTTGTTGGAATTCTCGAACAATCAAGTAATATCGGTGTTGCAAAACTTGTTCAGAGAATTGATGATGAAAAATATTTTAAATACTTACGTGGATTTGGATTTGGAAATTCAACATCATTAACACTTCCAGGTGAAACCGCTGGAAAACTAAGAAAGCCAACTGAGTGGTCAAAAGTATCAAAAGCTTATCTGTCTTTTGGATATGAAATTTCTGTAACACCACTACAAATGTTAGCTGGTTATTGTGCATTAATTAATGGTGGAGTTTTATACGAACCTCAATTAATTCAACGTCAGGTTTCTTTTGATGGAGAATTGGTTAACGAATTTGAACCTAAAGAAATTAGAAGAGTTATTTCTACTGAGACATCTGATATTATGAGAGATCTTTTAGGCGGCGTTGTAAAAAACGGAACAGGGAAAAAAGCTTTTTCAGAATTTATTTCTATTGGTGGGAAAACAGGAACTTCACAAAAATTAGTTGATGGTAGTTATTCCAAACAACATTACAATTCTTCATTCGTTGGATTTTTCCCGGTTGAAAATCCACAAGTTGTTTGTTTGATATTATTGAATTCTCCTGATCAAGGTAGATATGGCGGATTAGTTGCTGCTCCAATATTTAAAAATGTTGCAGAAAGAATTGTTCAAAATGATATTGAAAAATTTCAAGAATATTTAAATCCTGATTTAATGAAAAATCTAAAATTCGCTGAAGATAATTCTGAAATTGATATTCAAAATAAAACACAAATTAAACCGATTAGTGTTAGAGAAGTAAAGCTGTCATCCAAAAATAAAATGCCTGATCTTGTTAATTGTCAGATTAAAGATGCGATTTATGCATTAACAAAACTTGGAGTTAAATATAAAATTAAAGGCACAGGAATTATTACTTCTCAGAGTATAACTCCAGGCCAAAAGTTAAGTGGAAAAGAAGTTTGCATAATTGAATGCTCTGAATATCGTGTTAGAGGAGCATCGTTGTAAATGGAATTGACTCAACTTCTAAATAGTGTTCACGCTATTCAAGTAACTGGAGAAGTTCAGAGAAGAGACGTTGCTGATATTGTTTATGACTCACGAAAAGTGCAAAAGAATTCTGTTTTTGTTGCAATTAAAGGATATAAAACTGATGGACACAAGTTTCTTCAGGATGCTATAAATAAAGGTGCAGTTGCTGTTGTTGTTGAAGATGATAATGCGATTCCAGATGATTTGATAACTCATTCACAGATTGCAAAAATTTTAGTTAACGATTGCAGAAAAGCATTAGCTGAATTATCAAAAGGATTTTATAAAGGTCCAACCAATAAATTAAAACTTATTGGGATAACCGGAACAAACGGTAAAACTACTACAACATTTATTTTGAAAAACATTTTGCAAAATGCTGGTTACAAAACTGGTTTAGTTGGAACAATAGCAAATTATACTGGTGATATAAAAGCAGACTCAAAATTAACAACACCGGAATCAAATGATTTGAACAGATTATTCTACGATATGATTCAGGCAGGTTGTTCATACTCAGTAATGGAAGTGTCTTCACATTCATTAGTATTAAATAGAGTTTATGGTTTGGATTTTAAAGCAGCAATATTTTCTAACATTACTTCAGATCATTTGGATTTTCATAATTCGTTTGATGAATACTTGAATGCAAAAAAAATATTATTTGATGGATTAGGTTCAAATTCTTTTGCAATCATAAATTCTGATGATAGTAGTTCACAAAAGATGGTTCAGGATTCAAAAGCAAAAATTATTACTTATGGAATTGCAGCTAATTCAGATTATCAAATAAAAAATATTGTTTACGATTTGAATGGAACAGATTTTACAATTACTCATAATAAAGTTGATTATAAAATTCATACAACATTAATTGGAACTTTTAATGCTTACAATGCAACTTCAGCTTTTGCAACTGCACATAGTTTAGGAATTAATGCAAATAAAATTGTAGAAGGCATAAAGTCATCACCGCAAGTTCCAGGCAGATTTGAAGTATTTGGTAAGGGAAAGAAAAAAGTAATTGTTGATTATTCTCATACTGCAGATAGTTTAGAAAAAGCGTTACAAGCTGTTAGAGAAATTGTAAAAAATAAAAATCAGGTTGTAACAGTTTTTGGCTGTGGTGGTGATAGAGATAAAACTAAACGTCCGGTTATGGGTAAAGTTGCAAGTGATTTAAGTGATATAGTTTTTATTACATCGGATAATCCAAGAACAGAAAATCCTTTTGAAATCATTGAAGACATCAAAAAAGGTATTTCTAAAAATAATTCTGAAGTTGAAGAGAATAGAGAAGAAGCAATTAAAAAGGCTATTCAAAGTTCTGATGATAATGCTGTGATTTTAATTGCTGGTAAAGGTCACGAAAATTATCAAGAGATAAATGGAATTAGAAATCATTTTTCTGATCAGGAAATTGCATTAAAGTATTTAGCTGAATGAAAAAAATACATTTAAATATAGAAGATATTTTTAATCTCCCTACAGCAGTGATTTACAATCCGGATAAGTTTAAATCAATTTATCATGTTTCAATTGATTCAAGAAACATTAAAAAAAATACTTTGTTCATTGCAATAAAAGGAGAGCGATTTGATGGTCATGATTTTATAGATGAAGTAGTTAAAAAAGGTGCAGCAGCAGTTATAATAAATGCAAAGAGTTTTAGAGAAATAAAAAATTTAGATTTTCCAGTTATAACAGTTAAAGATACAACTATTGCTTTAGGTGATGTTGCAAAATTATGGCGATCAAAACTTAAAGCTAAAGTTATTGGAATTACCGGAAGTGCAGGCAAAACAACAACAAAAGAAATTCTTGCAACTTTACTTTCTGAAAAATTTAAAGTTAACAAGACAATTGCGAACAATAATAATCACATTGGTGTGCCTTTAACAGTGTTAAGCACAAATGAAAAACACAATGTTTTAGTAGCAGAGCTTGGTACAAATCATTTTGGTGAAATTCCATATACATCAGCGATTGTAAGTCCTGATTTAGCACTGATAACAAATATTGGTGATTCGCATTTAGAATATTTGAAAAATCGTAAAGGTGTGTTTACAGAAAAATCTGCTTTGCTTAAAGAAACAATGAAGTGTGGAGGAAAAGTTTTTATTAATAATGATGATAAAATCTTAAAAGAATTTGGTAAAAAAATAAAAAGTAAAATCACTTTTGCAATAAATGAAAAAGCTGATTTCAAAGTTTCTATTAAAGGGTATGATAAATTTGCAAGACCTCAAATTGAAATTAAAAGTAAGAAAAATATTTTCGAAGCAACTTTACCAATTAGTGGTGAGAAGAATGTTCTAAACTTTACTGCTGCTTATGCAATTGCTTCAGAATTAGGATTAAGTAATTCACAAATCCAAAAAGCTGTAAAGAAAATAAAATCTTACAACAAAAGATTAGAAATAAAAAATCTTAAAAAGTTTACTTTGATAAATGATACTTATAATGCAAATCCTGACTCGATGAAATCATCTATAGATATTTTGAATAAAATAGAATCAAGAAAAAGAAAAATTGCTGTGCTTGGTGATATGTTTGAGCTTGGTAATGAATCAAAATCAAAACACTTGGACTTAGCTAATTTCATCAATAAAACAAAAGTTGATGAAGTTTACTCAATTGGTAAAATGATGAAATTGATGAATCAAAAACTAAATGGCAAAACAAAAATTCATCAACACTTTGCTGAAAGAGAATCATTAAAAAACTTTTTGAAAAAATTAGAAATTAAAAATTCTGTTGTGCTCGTTAAAGGTTCACGCGGAATGAAAATGGAAGAGTTCGTTTCAGTTCTTGAAATAAGATAAAAATAATGCTTTACTATTTATTTGAATACATAAACAAAACTTTCAATCCACCAGGATTTGATATTTTTAGATTCTTAACATTTCGTTCAGGACTTGCTGCAATAACTGGATTATTTCTTGCATTCTATCTTGGACCAAAAATAATTAAGAAACTTCAAGCACATCAAATTGGTGAAGCAAAAAAAGCTGATGGACCTAAATTTCATTGGTCAAAAGCTGGAACACCAACGATGGGTGGTTTAATTATCATTCTATCAGTTACAATTCCTGTTCTACTTTGGGGCGATTTGAAAAGCACTTATATAATATTGATTCTTGCTGGAACACTTTGGTTAAGTGCTGTTGGTTTCTTAGATGATTATTTAAAAGTAATAAAAAAATATCCAAACGGATTGATTGCACGTTACAAATTGATGGGTCAGGTATTTATTGGATTAGTTGTTGGTACTGTAATTTATTTTTCTTCTGACTTTGAAGGATTCAATACCTTAACAACAATTCCATTTTTAAAAAATGTTAATCTTGATTTATCATATTTATATATACCAGCAGTCGTATTCGTTATTACAGCAACATCTAATGCAGTAAACTTAACAGATGGATTAGATGGACTTGCAACCGGCGTGATTGTGATAGTTATGATTGCACTTGCTTTGCTATCATACTTCAGTGGTAATGCAATCTTTGCAAATTATTTAAATATAATCTATATGCCAGGTGCAGGAGAGTTAACAGTTTTTATTGCAGCACTTGTTGGTGCAGGATTAGGTTTTCTTTGGTTCAATTCTTATCCGGCACAAGTATTTATGGGCGATACAGGTTCCCTAGCACTTGGTGGCGCATTTGGAATTATTGCAGTGTTGATAAAGAAAGAATTATTTATTCCAATTCTTGGTGGAATATTTTTTATGGAAACTTTATCTGTGATAATTCAGAGACTTTATTTCAAATACACAAAGAAAAGATTTGGTGAAGGTAAAAGAGTTTTTAAAATGGCTCCTGTTCATCATCATTTTGAAATGGTTGGATGGCCTGAACCAAAAATTGTTATACGTGCGTATATCATCGCAATTATTCTTGCGATTGTTACTTTAGTTTCATTTAAGATAAGATATAGATGTTAGAAGTTAAGAATAAAAAAATATCAATCATTGGTGCTGTTAGAAGTGGACTTGGAGCAGCTAAGCTTGCTAAGCAGCTTGGTGCAATTCCATTTGTTAGTGATGCCGGTTCTGAAGAAAAATTAAAATCTTCAATCGAAGTATTGCAAAAAGAAAAAATTGATTTTGAAATTGCAAAACACTCAGAAAAAGTTTTTGATTGTGATTTAATGGTTGTAAGTCCTGGAGTTCCGTCAGATTCAGAAGTGATTAAGAATGCTAAAAGTAAAAACATAAAAATTATTAGTGAACTTGAATTTGCTTCATCATTCTGTAAAGCAAATGAAATCGGGATAACCGGAACAAACGGAAAAACTACAACAACAAGTTTATGTGATTATCTTTTTAATGAATGTGGTGTAAAATCTTATTCGGCAGGAAATATTGGTTTGGCATTTTCTGAAGTTGCAACACAATCTAAAGAAAATGAATTTGTTTCACTTGAAATTTCAAGTTTTCAGCTTGATTTGATTGATCAATTCAAGCCTAAAGTGGCGATGATATTAAATATTACTCCAGATCATTTAAATCGATATGAAAACAGTGTTGAGAAATATGCTTTATCAAAGCTAAGAATTTTTGAAAATCAAGATGAAAATGATTTCTTGATTCTAAGTAAAGACAGTGAGTTGTTAAATCAATATTTCAAAAAAGCTAAAAGTAATATTTTCTTTTTCTCAACAAGTAAAAAAGTTTCTAATGGGTGTTATTTAGAGAACGATGAAGTAAGATTTGTAAGAAGTGATGCTGTTGAATTTTCTTGTAGAGTGTCTGATATCTTTATTAAAGGTGAGCATAACATTCAAAATGCAATGGCGGTAATTATCGCAGCAAAGATATTTAATTTGGATAATGAAAAAATTCTGGAAGCATTATATTCATTTAAAGGCGTTGAACATAGATTAGAATTAGTAAGAGAAATTGAAGGAATAAAATTCATCAACGATTCAAAAGCAACAAATGTTGATTCTGTTGTAGTTGCACTAAAAAGTTTTGATGGGCCAATTTTTCTTATTCTTGGTGGACAGGATAAAGGAAATGATTACGCAATGATCGAAGATTTAGTAATTGAAAAAGTAAAAAAGATTTATGCAATCGGTTCATCAGCAGAAAAAGTTTTTAATTACTTTCATAGCAGAGTAAAAACAGAAATTAAAAAAGATTTTGATGATGTTATCAATACAGCAATAAGCGAAGCAAGAGAGGGCGATATAGTTTTACTTTCTCCAGCTTGCGCAAGCTTTGATATGTTCGATAATTATGAACATCGTGGAAAAGTTTTTAAATCAATAGTAAATAATAAATGAAAAAATTAGCTGTAACAGTTTTCTTTGCAACATTCAGTCTTATTCTTATAGGATTGATAATTGTTATGAGTGCAAGCAGCACTTACAGTGCAACAAGATTTGACAGCTCGTTTCATTTATTTAGCTCTCATTTAATCAGAGTAATGATCGGATTATTTTTTATGACTGGCGCAAGTTTTATTCCTTATGAGTGGTATAAAAAATTTAGCAAACCAGCGATTATTGGAGCAGCAGTTTTGCTAATGATAACATTGGTGATTGCTCCACAAGTTAAAGGTTCCGGTAGATGGTTGAACTTTGGATTTATAACAATTCAGCCAGCAGATATCGCAAGATTAGTTTTGATAATTCATCTCGCTTATTTGATTGAAAAGAAAAAAGATGATCTACTTGATTTTAAAAATGGGTTCATGTATTTATTCATCTGGGTTTTGATGATTGCCGGATTAATTTTTATTCAACCAAATGTCAGCTCCGCAGCATTGATTGTTATCATTTCAATTTCAATGCTTTATGTTGGCGGTGCAAGGTTTAAACACATTTTTGTTTCCGGATTAAGTGTGATTTTAGCTGCCGGAAGTTTTGCGATGATACTTCCACACTCACGAAAAAGAATTTTAAGTTTTATTGCATCATTTGGTGATGGTGGAGAATTAAGCCATCAACTTAAACAAGGTGTTTTAAGTCTTGGCAGTGGCGGGATTTTTGGAGTTGGAATTGGAAACAGCAGACAAAGCAATTTATTCTTACCTGAATCATACGGTGATTTTATTTTTGCTATTCTTGGAGAAGAAACAGGATTTATTGGAGCAGTCGTTGTACTTCTATTCTACGTGGTTTTGTTTGTTGCCGGAATTTTAATTGCAAAGAAAGCAAAAGATAAATTTGGCCAGATGCTTGCATTTGGAATTTCATTTTCAATTATCATTTATGCGTTTGTAAATGCAGCTGTTGCAACAGGATTATTTCCAACAACCGGCTTGCCTTTGCCATTTATTAGTTACGGTGGAACCTCAATTATTTTCTTATGTATTTCGATTGGAGTTTTAATAAACATTGCAATCTATAATCACGCTTTGGATAAGGATAAAAATAAAAGTAAATCAACAGAAGCTAATATGTATGGCAAAACAGCTTTAGCAGTTGAGGAAGTTAGATAATGAAAAGTTCTACACCATATAGATTTTTATTTGCTGGCGGTGGAACCGGTGGGCATCTTTATCCTGCAATCGCAGTAGCGGATGAAATTAAAAGACTGAAACCTGAATCAGAAATAATTTTTGTTGGAACTAAATCTAAAATTGAAGGAAGAGTTGTTCCAAAACTTGGATATGGATTTAAATCAATCTGGATAAAAGGATTTGCTAGAAAATTTAATCTTGAAAATTTATTGTTTCCAGTAAAGCTTTTGGTTTCGCTTGTTCAATCATTGTTTATTTCTTTCAGATTTAAACCAAAAGTTGCAATTGGATCAGGCGGATACGTTGCAGGTCCTGCTATCTGGGGAGCATCAGTGCTCGGAGCAAAAGTTATTTTGATGGAATCAAACAGTTATCCTGGTGTTACAACAAGATTATTAGAACGTTATGCTGATGAAGTGAATATTTCTTTCGAAGATTCAAAAAAATATTTGAGAAAACCAGATAAAATAAAATTGACGGGAAATCCTGTGAGAGCAGAACTTGGTTCATCAACAAAAGAAGAAGCAAAAAAATATTTTGGACTTGAAGCAGATAAAACAACAGTTCTGGTTCTCGGTGGAAGTTTAGGTGCTGCATCAATCAATGAAACATTTGCAAGTTGTGTTGAAGAGCTAGAAAAAAAATCTTTACAAATCATCTGGCAGACGGGAAAAAATTATTATCATAGCTATAAAAACATTAATTTGCATTCCGTAAAAATTCTGGATTTTATTGAAGACATGAACAAAGCATACTCAGCTTGTGATCTTCTTGTGGCGAGGGCCGGTGCAACAACAATCGCTGAGTTAACAGTTCTAGGAATTCCTTCAATATTGATTCCATCGCCCCACGTTGCGGAGAATCATCAATATTACAATGCTAAATCACTTGCAGATAATAATGCTGCGGTTTTGATTAAGGATTCAGATGTGAAATCATTATTGAAAGATAAAATTTTAGAAGTTGTTGCCGATAAAAAATTACTTAATAGCTTAAGTGAAAATTCAAAAAAAATTTCTAAACCAGAAGCAGCAAACGTTATAGCAAAGAGTGCGATAAATTTTGCGTTAGCAACATGACAGATGAACAATTAAAACATAAAAGTAAGTTCAAGTATAATATGTCATTTTATTATCAATCAACAATTATTTACTTCGTTGCTTTTGCAATTTACTTGTTGATAAGAGGGCAATTTGTTGAAAGTTCTTATACGCTCATTACTCGTGATCCGATAATTTATTTGTTGGCTTTTATTGTTGTCGTTTCATTGGTTGCATTGTTCTTCAATTTATATCGTAACAGATACATTGAATTTAGCAATGAAGGATTAATTTTTAGTGATAGATTTGGATCAAAACTTATTCACAAAAATGAGATTAAAGAAGTTAAGCTTGGCAAAGATAGACGATATGGAAAGTCAAATGCTTTAAAGCTTGTAAGGATAAAAATTAAATCAAGATTAAGACCATTTGTTGTAAGACCAAGCGACTATGAAAATGAAAACGAATTACTTAAAAAATTTCATCAACTTAAACTTGAAGTAGAAAAAGTATAGATGTTTAAGAATATTAAAAAAGTTCACTTTGTTGGTATCGGTGGAATTGGAATGAGCGGCATCGCTGAAATACTTTTGAGTCAGGGATTCGAGATTTCGGGTTCCGATAAATCTAAAAGTGAAGTTACTGACAGATTGGAAAGTCTTGGAATAAAAGTTTATGAAGGTCATTCAGCAGAAAATTTAAAAGATGCTGATGTTCTAGTTTATTCTTCTGCAGTACATACTGATAATCCTGAAGTGCAGGCAGCAATTGATAGAAAAATTCCTATCATAAAAAGAGCTGAAATGCTAGCTGAAACAATGCGAATGAAATATGGAATCGGCATTGCAGGAACGCACGGCAAAACAACAACAACCTCAATGGTTGGATTAACTTTAACTGAAGGCGGAATTGATCCTACAATTATTGTTGGCGGAAAACTAAGCGGACTTGGCGGAACTAATGCAAGATTGGGTAATGGAGAATTTATTGTTGTTGAAGCTGATGAATTTGATAGAACATTTTTAAAGCTTACTCCGACTATTGCAGCTTTAACAACTTTGGAAAGTGAACATCTTGATACTTATAAAGATCTAGATGATATAAAATCTGCATTTATTGAATTTGCAAATAAAGTTCCGTTTTACGGATTTGTTACTTTGTGTTTGGATGAACCTGCATTGCAGGATATTATGCCAAGCATCAATAAGAAAATTATTACTTATGGATTAAATGCTCAAGCTGATGTTCGTGCAATAGATATAACACATAATGGATTTTCAAGCAATTACAAAGTAAAATATTTTGGAAAAGATCTTGGAGAGATAACTCTTAAGATTCCAGGTAAGCACAATATCAATAATTCTCTTGTTGCAGTTGTTATTGGAACTGAACTTGGAGTTGATTTTAAAATTATCAAATCAGCTTTGGAATCCTTCTCAGGTGTTTACAGAAGATTTGAAGTAAAGTATAATAAAGAAATTTTAGTTATTGATGATTACGCGCATCATCCAACAGAATCTGCAGCAACTTTAAAAGGAATAAGAGATGGTTGGGGTAGAAGGTTGATTGTTGTATTTCAACCACATCTTTACTCAAGAACCAGAGATTTTTATCAAGAGTTCGGACGAGCGTTTCTTAATTCAGATGTTTTTATTTGTACTGATGTTTATCCAGCAAGAGAATTACCGATTGAAGGAGTTACTGGAGATTTAATTGCATCAACAACAAAAAAGTTTGGTCACAAGAATGTTCATTATGTTGCTGATAAAAATAATGTTCCGGCTTTGTTGAATGAAATTAAAAAAGATGGAGACATAATTGTTACGATGGGCGCAGGTGATATCTGGAAATTTGGTGAACAATTTGTTGCGATTTTAAAAAAGTAGTAATGAAAAAAGATTTTGGAAAAATATTTGGTGTTGTTCTTTTATCTGTGATTGTAGTTTTAACGGTTTACTTATCTCTTTTTACATACAGTGAAAAGGGAAAAGAGGAAATTAAAATGATAAATATTTATGGAAATAATTTGTTGAGTAAAGAAATCTATATGCGGTTTGCAGATATGGACCAATCATCCGTTTATGATGATTTAAATCTTAACATAATTAAAAGAAGAATAGAAGAACATCCTTATGTTGCAAAAGCTGAAGTAAAATCTGATGGACGAGGAAATGTTGAAGTTAGAATTAAAGAAAAAGATATTTACGCTGTTTTGTTAAGCAGAACTGAACCATACTTTTTAACAAATGATTTTGAGCTATTAAAGATTCATGAGTTTACAACTTATTCTGATATTCCCGTGATAAGTAATTTTAGATTATCTGAGAAACTTGTTCCAGCTAAAGTTTATAAAAGTGAAGATATAGTTGATGCATTCAGGATTATTGATGCTGCTAAGATTACAGATATTGAATTATCAAAAAAGCTTTCTGAAATAAATCTGAAAAATGGCGGCGATGTTGTATTAACATTTTCAGGAGTCAACTATCCTGTTGTGTTTGGAAGAGGCAATGAATCGAAGAAAATGATTTACCTTAGTTTAGTTTGGGAAAGAATCAACAATTTAAAAGCAAGTTATCAGAATACTGAGTACATCGATTTAAGATTTAACAATGAAGCATACATTGGTAGCAAAGAAAACACGAGCTTGATTTAATGAAAAAAGATATTCTAGTTGGATTGGATTTAGGTACAACAAAAGTTTGTGCAGTAATCGCAGAAAAGATTCCTGAACAAAACCGAATTGATGTACTCGGATTTGGTGTGGCACCATCTGAAGGATTACATAAAGGATTGGTTGCAAACATAGGTAAAACAGCCGAAGCAATTAAATCAGCAATGGCCATCGCATCTAACAGAGCTGGATTTGAAGTTACGACAGTTAATGTTGGTGTTGCCGGCGAACATATTACAAGCATTCGCCATAGAAATTATGTTACGATCAATCGTGATGAAAAAGAAATTACAAAAGAAGATTTAGATAGATTAGAAGCTGATGTTCGAACAATTAGAATTCCAAGTGACAGACAAATTCTTCACATAATTCCTGAAGAGTTTTCAATCGATCATCAAAGCGGGATTGAAAATCCAATCGGTATGTCTGGATCAAGATTAGAAGCAAGTAATCACGTTGTTCTTGCATCAATACCAGCTATGGAAAATATTAGAAAATCTGTAGAACGTGCTGGTTATCAGGTTCAGGATTATATCTTACAACCAATTGCATCAAGCGCATCTGTGTTGGAAGAAAGTGAAAAAGATTTAGGAGTTGCTTTAATTGATATTGGCGGCGGTACAACTGATATCGCTATCTATCATAAAAAAGCAATTAAACACACAAGAGTTATTGGAGTAGCCGGAAACCAGGTTACAAATGATATTCGTGAATCGCTTGGTGTTATGACTGATGAAGCTGAACGATTGAAAAAAGAATATGGTTATGCAAGCGAAAATGCAATCATAAAAGATGAAGATATTTTGATTAAAGGTGTTGGTGCAAGAGGGAATACAAAAATCCCAATAAGCTTGCTTACACAAATTATAAGTTTGAGAATGAAAGAACTGTTTACACTTGTTGATAATGAATTAAGAACCGCAGGATTCAAATCCAAAATAAAAGCTGGAATTGTGCTTACAGGTGGTGGATCATTATTGAGGGGTGTAACAGAATTAGCGGAAGAAGTTTTTGGTTTACCAACCAGAATCGGTGTTCCTCAAGAGTTAGGTGCAGGATTATCAAATGAAATTGAAAGTCCTGAGTTTGCAACCGTTGCAGGTCTGATAAGAGGAATACCAGGAGGAAAATCGAGTGAATACCAGGTTTTGATTAAAAAACAAAAAGATAAATCAAGTGGTCAGCTCGGTAAGATCATAAAAAAAGTGCAAGATTTTTTTAACGAATTATAAAATCAAATATAGGAGGACCTATGTCGCGATTCGCAACCATCGATAAAGAAAAACCGATGTCAGCAGTTTTAAAAGTTGTTGGTGTTGGTGGCGGAGGCTGTAATGCCATCGAAAGTATGATTGCACGCGGATTGAGTGGTGTAGAATACATCGCCGTAAATACTGATTCACAGGTGCTAAGAAGCAGTACTGCAACTTTAAAAGTTCAGGTTGGTAATGCAATTACCCGCGGCTTAGGTGCTGGTGCTGATCCTAACATTGGAAGAAAATCTGCTGAAGAAGATCGCGATCAAATAGCAGATGTACTTTCCGGAAGTGATATGGTGTTTATCACAGCTGGTATGGGCGGCGGAACCGGTACTGGTGCTGCTCCAGTGATTGCATCAATTGCAAAAAGCATAGGCGCTCTTGTGGTTGGTATCGTTACAAAACCTTTCCGATGGGAAGGCAAAACAAGAATGATGAATGCTGAAAGAGGCATACAGGAATTGCGTCAGCATGTTGATAGCTTGATTGTTATTCCTAATGAAAGACTATTAAATATTTTAGATAAAGCTACAAATGCATTTGCAGCTTTTGATAAACCAAATGAAGTTCTTTACGAAGCAACTCGTGGTATTGCTGATATCATCACGATTGAAGGCTTGATCAATGTTGATTTTGCTGATGTTCGCGCGGTAATGAATTCAAGCGGTGAAGCTTTAATGGGATGCGGAATAGCTAGCGGAGAAAATCGTGCTATCGAAGCTGCGCAAAAAGCAATTTCAAGTCCGTTACTTGAAGGTGTAAACATTAAAGGTGCAAAGAGTGTTCTTGTTAATGTTACAGGATCAAGCAGTATGACAATGCAGGAAATTAATGAAGGTAACAATGTTATCTTTGATGCCGCTGGCGAAGAAGCAAATGTGATTTTTGGTGTTGTTAAGAAAGAAGAAATGAATGATTACATTTCTTACACTGTTATTGCAACAGGATTTGATAGTGCAAGAGGAAACAACTTTGCTAGTAAAACTGTAACAATTAAAAAGCAGCCAACTTCACTTACAGATAAGATTCATAGTGGTTTTAGTTTATTTGGACCAGAAAATGTTGACTCAAATGATCTTGATGTTCCAACAATTTTAAGAGTAAACAGTCCAAAAACTTCAATCGAAGATGATGAAGAAAAAAATACTCCAAGCGGATTTGCTGTTGAAAACTCCAGATATTCCTGGGCGAAAGAAAGAAACGAGAAAAAGGATGATTCTAATGATGATGATAGTTCATCATTCTTAAGAATGATTATGGACTAAGTCATTAGTTATTAGTTAAATATTTTTTTTAGTAAGTAATTCAGAGAGGATTTATGAGTGATTGTCATTCAAATTCTGAGTGTGAGAATATTCTCTCTGCAAAAGAGATTGAAAAAAATCTGTTCAACAGTAAGGAACACTCCGAACAACTCGATAAGATAATCAAATCAAAAGGTAAACTTGTTGTTTACCTTTCCATCATCTACGGTGCAATAATATTTTTAGGGTTGGTTTATTTGGTTGTTACATAATTTTTTTTCACTCATCAATCAACCGCGATTCAATCATAACATTCTCATCATAATCCTGGACAACTATAACACGGTTTGGTCTGCAGCAGATTCGACAATCTTCCACAAAGTCTTGCTTACCTTCAATTGTAAGATCAACCCATACAGAATTTTCTACTCCACAATACTGACAAACCCAGTTTAAAGTATCATCCGTTTGCATTTTATCCTCTCACAATAAATTTACAACTGTAATAAGGCATTTAAATTATTTAAAATCAATTCTTATCTGATCTATTGACTCTGATCTTTAAATATTTTATATAGTGGTCAAATGTTCACCTAATTTATGTATGGTATATGGAAGTCGAAGAATTAACATATCAACTACCAAAAGAGTGGCGCGAAAATAAAAAAGTTGTTTCACTTTATCCGCCGATACCAAGAAACACCGAGGCTGTTGATTTTGATATTTATGATTTTGAAATGCTCTTTAACGATGAGCCCACAAACAATCTTATCCGCACAGGGCAAACGATTGGATGCTTTTATATTGAGTCGCCTGGTATGCGCTCGTTGCTTCGTAAGCTTGATGTACACGATTTTGAGCTACTTACTGCGGCAAGTTCAATCATTCGTCCTGGCGTTGCAGAAAGCGGAATGATGCAGGAATTTATTGCGCGCCACAAAGATCCGGGCAGAAGAAAATATCTTGTGCCTGAAATGGAAGAAGTTCTTGGTGAAACTTACGGAGTTATGATTTACCAGGAAGATGTTATAAAAGTTGCAAACAAAATTGCGGGCTTATCGATGGAAGAAGCTGATCTTCTGCGACGTGCGATGAGCGGTAAAATGCGATCGCATTCTGCAATGGAAAGTCTGCGTTTTAAATATTTTAAATCGTGCAAAGAAAAAAATCTTACAAATGAACAGGCAACAGAACTTTGGCGGCAAATAGAATCTTTTGCTGGATATGCGTTTTGCAAAGCTCACAGCGCGTCTTTTGCGTTGCTTTCTTACCAGGTTGCGTTTCTTAAATCGCATTATCCTGCGGAGTTTATGGCAAGTGTTTTAAGCAACAGCGGGGGATTTTATTCTGCAGCAGTTTATATCTGGGAATGCAAAAGATTAGGATTAAAGGTTCTGCTTCCGTCAATCAACAAAAGTAATTACGAGTACACGGGAAATAAAGATGAGATTCAAATCGGTTTGATGGCAATAAAAAATCTTTCACGTAACTCTATCCAGAATATTTTGGATGAAAGAGAAAAAGATGGCGAGTATTATTCGCTGGCAGATTTTCTTATCCGCACAAAGTTGGCATTTGAAGAAACATCAATCCTAATAAAATGCGGTGCGATGGGGTGCTTAAAAAAAACAAGACCGGAGCTTTTACGTCTGCTGGATATTTACATCCACAAAAGAAAAATTCTTAATGAAAGCTATAACGATTTGTTCTTGCACGAGACTTTTGTGATGGAAGATGAAGTTAAGACAAACATAAATTTTAGCGTTGAAGAAATTTGTAAAGCCGAATACGAAACGTTTGATTATATGGTCACGCGCCATCCGCTTTATTTTTATAGAGAAAAAACTGAGAAACCTGATGTTATTAAAGCAAAAGACTTGCAAACTTATCGCGGTAAAAATGTTAAGTTAATCGGATGGTATATGACTTCTAAAAGAATAAAAACAAGAAAAGGGCAGATAATGAAATTTCTTTCGCTTGAAGACACAACGGGGACTTTTGAAGCAGTAATCTTTCCGCGTGAGTATGAAAAGTATGCTGAAAAGACAATGTCTATGGGTCCTTATGTTATTATTGGTAAAGTTGATGAAAACGATGCTACAAATGTTGTTGTAAGCAGTTTATCAATATTGTCTGCAGAATCTGTAAAGGTTGCTGATCAAAAAGATAGTGTTGAAAATAAATATTATGGCGATGTTGGAGCAATTAGGGAAGAAGATTTTATGCTTCTTGAAGGAATGGATAAAGAGAGATTGAGATTGGCATATGCGAGTTAAAAAGAAATAATAATTAAATTTAATAGCCACGACTTTTAAGTCGTGGGAAAAAAGAAAATAAAAATAATGGCTTTAGCCAAAGGGAATTGAGGGGATGTGGCTAAAGCCATAAACATTTTTTATTGATTATCCACGACTTAAAAGTCGTGGCAATAGATAGAAAAGAAAAATAAATTATTTCATATTCACAAACTGGGTAGGGAAGTCCAATTCAGCTTGTTTAACTAATGTGATAACGGCTTGCAGATCATCAATCTTTGGCGCGGTTACTCTAACTTGTTCATCCTGGATTTGAGCATTAACCTTTAACTTGGAATCTTTTATCATTTTTGTAATGATCTTAGCATTCTCTTTTGAAATTCCGCTTTGAAGATTGATAATTTGTTTAAGCCTTCCACCAGATGCGGCTTCTGGTTCATTAAAATTTAAAGCCTTTATAGAAATGTTTCTGCGGATAAATTTAGTCTCTAAAATATCAATTGATGATTTACGCGAGTAATCATCCTTTGTATTCATAGTAATGAGCTTATCTTTTTTGTTAAGTTCAAGTTCTGTATTAGAATCCTTAAGATCATAACGCTGATGAATTTCTTTTAATGCCTGGTTAACAGCATTATCAGCTTCCTGAAAATCAATTTCAGAAACAATATCGAATGAATGATTTTGTGCCATTATAAAACCTCAAATATTAAGTCGGGGTGATAGGATTCGAACCTACGGCCTCTTCGTCCCGAACGAAGCGCGCTACCGGGCTGCGCTACACCCCGAAAAGGTGTTTTATCTGCAAGGCAAATATAAAAAATAATTTACATTAAGATTGAATTATTCTTTACTTTAAAAATTAATACACTTAAGTTTGAATCAAATAAAATTAACCTTTAACTCTATCCAGTGAGATGGAAAAGGATGAACAAAATTAAAATAAACGATAGAAGGTAACCTCTGAGGATAATTAATCCAAAGAGGCTTTTTTGTATATGGATGTAAAATCAAAAATTATAGACGCCGAAGGATTTGACCGAATCCTAACAAGAATGGCTCATGAAATTCTTGAAAAAAATAAAGGTTCACATAATCTTGTTATAATGGGAATGAGAACTCGTGGTGAGTTTTTAGGTAAACGAATTGTTGAAAAGATAAAGCAGATTGATAATGCTGATTTACCGTTTGGAGTTCTTGATGTAACATTATATCGAGATGATTTTAGAACACGATTAAAACAGCCAGAAGTTTCTGTATCAAACATTACGTTTGATATAAATGAAAAAGATATAATTCTTGTTGATGATGTTTTATTTACAGGAAGAACAGTTCGTTCTGCTTTAAATGCAATTATGGATATGGGAAGACCGGCTTCAATTCAGCTTTGCATATTGATTGATCGCGGTCATCGTGAGTTACCAATTCGTGCGGATTATGTTGGAAAGAATATTCCTACATCACACAACGAAGAAATAAAAGTAAAAATTAAAGAACACGATGGCGAAGATGCCATCTACATAATTGAATCAGAAAAGAAATAAAAACTATGTCATTATCAAGTCGCCATTTGTTAGGATTAAAGGAAGTACCGAAGGAAGATATCCAATTAATTTTAGATACCGCTACAACCTTTAGGGAAGTTTTAGAAAGACCAATCAAAAAAGTTCCAACGTTACAAGGTAAAACAATTGTAAATCTTTTTTATGAAAGCTCGACTCGTACAAGAATCTCATTTGAGCTTGCTGAAAAAAGATTATCAGCAGATTCAATAAACTTTGCGGTTTCTGGCAGCAGCGTTAGTAAAGGTGAAACACTTAAAGATACTGTAAAGAATATCGAAGCAATGAAAGTTGATATGATTGTCGTAAGACATGCCTGTGCTGGAGTTCCATTGATGCTTACAAAAATTTCTAACTCAAATGTTATCAATGCTGGTGATGGAATTCACGAACATCCTACGCAAGGTTTGCTTGATATGTATTCGATCCGAGAGAAACTTGGTAAACTTGAGGGATTAAAAGTTTGTATTGTTGGAGATGTTGCACACAGCCGTGTTGCTTTATCAAACATTTATGGATTAAAAACTATGGGGGCAAAAGTTTCTGTTTGCGGCCCATCAACAATGATCCCAAAATATCTTGATGAACTTGGAGTGGATGTAATTCATAATATCGATGAAGCAATACAAGAAAATGATGTGTTAAATGTTTTAAGAATTCAGTTAGAAAGAAAAGCTCGGGAATATTTTCCATCTATAAGAGAATACTCGCAGTATTTTGGAATTGATAGAGAAAGATTAGAAAAAAATGGTAAAGATATTGTGATACTTCATCCTGGCCCTATAAACAGGGGTGTTGAGATATCCTCAGAAATTGCAGACGGATCATCTCAAATTATTTTACAACAGGTTACAAATGGTGTTGCGGTTAGAATGGCAGTACTTTATTTACTTGGAACATTAAACTAGATAATTAGAAAGCTTTGAAAATGAAATTAGTATTAAAAAATGTTAATGTATTAAATCCTAATCAAAATGTTAATGAAAAAAATGTAAACGTTTTAATTGAAGATGGTAGATTCAAAAATATTGGCAAACTAACTGATGCAGAAATGAAAGATGCCAAGGTTTTAGAATTAGATGGAAAGTATATTGTCCCTGGATTTTTTGATATGCACGTTCATTTGCGTGAACCAGGTAGAGAAGATGAAGAAACAGTTGTAACTGGCTGCAACAGTGCTGCAAATGGCGGATTTACTGGAATTGCCTGTATGCCGAATACAGATCCTGCTATTGATTCAGCTGAAGTTGTAACGCTAATAAAAAAACAATCAGCAAATCATTTGGTTGATGTTTATCCAGTTGGTGCCGCAACTGTTGGAAGAAAAGGTGAAGTCCTTTCTCCTATGGCAGAATTAAAAGATGCCGGTGTTGTTGGTTTTTCTGATGATGGAATCGCAATTAAAACTGCTTCAATTCTAAAACGCTCACTTGAGTATGCAAAGATGTTTGATCTTCCAATTATCGAACATTGTGAAGATGAATCACTTGCAGGCGGAGCTATGAATGAAAGTATCAACTCAACATTGCTTGGTCTTCCGCCAATTCCTTCTGTTGCTGAGGATTTGATTGTGATGCGTGATATTTTAATGGCAGAATACATTGATGCTAAAGTTCATATAGCACATATCAGTTCAAGAAAATCTGTTGAGATGGTTCGTGATGCAAAGAAAAAGGGTATTAAAGTTACAGCAGAAGTTGCTCCTCATCATTTTACCTTAACGGATGATGCAGTTAAAACATATGATCCAAATGTTAAAATGAATCCACCGCTTAGAACAAAAGCTGATGTGGATGAAATCATAAAAGGTTTAAAAGATGGAACAATTGATTGTATTGCATCTGATCACGCGCCGCATTCTTTAGAAGAAAAAGAAATGGAATTTGAATATGCACCAAACGGAATTATCGGATTGGAAACTCAAATTGGTTTAGCATTTACAGAATTATATCACAAAAAAGTTTTAAATCTTGAACAAATGATTGAGAAACTTTCGATCAATCCAAGAAAAATTCTTAATCTTCCAATTCCAGAAATCAAACAGGGAGAAGTTGTTAATTTAACTATCTTAGATGTTGATTCTGTTTGGACAGTTGATAAAACAAAATTCAAATCTAAATCATCAAACACTCCATTTGATAAAAGATTACTTACTGGAAAATCCATTGGTGTGATCAATAAAGGACAAATGTTTTTTGATGGAAAGTTCACTAAGATCTAACTAAAATTGATTTAGTTAAGTGCTCAGTGATTGTTCATTTAAGTATACAATTCATATAAATTATCTTCTTTTTTATCAAATAATGCCACTTTTTTAGTGGCATTTCTTTTGGCTCACCTAACCTGAAAACGAAATTATACTAAAGGTGAACAAAATGAAAAAGACAGCATTACTAACAGTTTTAATCGCATCAGCATTTATTTTAAGTTCGTGCGATATCAATGATTATTACAATGAAGATGATTACACAGCTCCTGCTCCACCTTCTGGAATTGAAGTATTAAATGGTGATAACAGAGTTGATGTTTATTGGGATAGAAACCGTGAATCTGATATTGCTGGATACAATGTTTACTTCAATTATACTTATGAAGGTAAATATGAATTAATTGGCTCGACATCAGGAACACACTTTGCTGATATTGAAGCAGTAAATGGAAATAAATATTATTATGCAGTTGCAGCTTATGATTATAACGGAAACGAAAGTGAACTTAGTTATGATGTAATTTATTCTACTCCAAGACCTGAAGGATTCAATCAAGCAATTTTCGATTATATAAGATTCCCAAATAACTCTGGTTATACATTTACAACATACTCAACTGTTCCTTATGATGACCAGGAAACTGATTTCTTCTTTGAACTTTATCAGGGAACAGGTTATATAAGAGTTTATGATGATACTGATATTCAAGATATGGGAATGACTAATGACATTTATGATATTCCTTATGCTCCTTTAAATGGATGGAATCCTAATAAAGAAGAGATTGCTCAAATTGGACACACATACGTAATCTGGACTTATGATAATCACTTTGCTAAAATTAGAGTAAAAAATATTACATCTGATAGAATAGTATTTGATTGGGCTTTCCAGTTAGTTGAAGGTGAACCACAACTAAAGCCAGTTGTTAAAGGAAGTGGTGAGCGTAAGTTAAATAAATTACAATTGGCGAGATAGTTAAGAATTTATTACTTTTGTCGTGGATTTGTACCAGAATTGGAAACGAGTCCACGACTTTCTTATATATACATGAAAAAATATTTTTACATAATAATAGTCTTACTTTCAGTTTCCTTTTCTCAAACTTCTAATCTTACCAGGAAAACCGAAACTAAAAAAGAATCTCAACAAGATGATTTAATCTTTAGAGAAATTGAAACTGGAATTAAAGATGCTAATGTTGAAAAAATTTCAAAATATTTTGGGCCGCAAACTTATTTTAGTTTTTCAAATGGTATAAATGGATACTACAGTAACAACCAGGCATTTTATGTTTTAGAAGATTTCTTTAAGCTTTATAAAGTTACTTCGTTTAATTTTGATTATATAAAAACTGATAAGAATCATCCGCATGCAACAGGCAAGTATAATTATGATAACAAAGGCCAGCGAAGTACTGCACAGGTTTATATCTCGCTTAAAAAAATCGGAAACAATTGGATTATAACACAATTTACTATTAACTGATGTTTAAAAAGATAGCTGAAAAATTTAAAGGCGATAGAAAATATTTCTCTATCGTCTTTTTTATTTTAATTGTGCTTGCAGTATCCGGCATTGTAACTGAATCAGTTATTAATAGAAATAAAGGGAATTGGGATTCTATCTTAGTTGAAAAAATTTCTAGACTTCAGGGATCAATAAAAAATGATTTTGATGTTAAACAAAAAAGAATTTTTGAAAAACTTAATATTGTAAGACACGATTTAAGAATTTCACTTAAACCTGAAAATGAATCTTATAAAGAACTTGTTAAATTAATTAATAATGAATCATTTGATAATTATTCAATTGAAGTTTTTGCTCCCAATGGAAAACTGATTGCCTGGAATCAGACTATTGCTATTAACCAGGATGAATTATTTCCGTTAAGTTTTCCTTTAGGCGAAACATATTTTCTTTCCAACGATTTGCTTACTTATTTATCAGTTATAGACACTGCTGATATTCAGTCGGATATTTTTTACATCGCAATATCAACACCAATTGAAGAACACTTAACTCTTAATAATCAATATGCTAGTAATATAAGTTTTGAAAGGGAGATTTCAGAAAAGTATCAAATAGATTTAACCATAGATTACTCTCCTTATAACGAAAGAATAAAAGATGGACGAAAATATTCATTTGAATTACTAAATCTAAAAGAAAATAAAATTGGACTTGTATCTTTTCAGAAACCCTTGTTAAATAATTCTGTTAATCTGATTAAGGAAACATCGTCAAAAATTCAATCGTTACTTGTTGTTGTTGGATTAATATTTGTTGGATTGGGATTAAATAGTGATTTTAAAAAATTAAACTCCTATTTGTTTAGGTTCATTCTAGTATTGATTTATCTTGTTATTTTAAGGGCACTAATTTTTGTTTTTGGATTTCCTACCAATTTTGTAACAGGAACGCTTTCCGATCCTTCATATTTTTCTTCACCTTTTGGATGGGGAATAATAAAATCACCAATTGAATTTTTAACAACAATATTGTTTGTAGTTCTAATTGCAATTCAATTTTTTAGGTATACAAGAGAATATTTATATGCTGAACACAAAAAGAAAACTAATTATCTAGGAATTGCATTTGCACTTTTTCTTTCTGTGGTTGTTTTCTTATTGATTAGAGCGATTAGTGCTTCAATCAAAAGTGTAATATTTGATTCCACAATACGATACTTTAAAGAACCAAATATTTTACCCGATATTCCAGCACTAATTATGAATATGAATATTTTGCTTTTAAGTTTTGCAGTACTGCTGGCAATAGTTGGAGTAATAAATCTAATATTTAAATATTTAAATGTTGCTGTTGATAAAATAAATCGTCCTTTAATTATCGTTGTAACATTAGTAATAGTAGCAATAACCTCAATATCATTTTATCTCAGTAAAGAACCTTTAATAACTCCATTTATGCTTGCAATATTTATTGCGCTATTAATCTTATTGTACTATCAGGTTATTATTCGCAATCGATATTCAGTCTATAATTATTTATATGTCCTTTTAATTGGATCTATCATTTCTATTTCGTTGTTAAATTATTTTAATACAAAACTTGAAAGAGAATCACTCAAAACAACTACATGGGAAATAAATCGTGCTGATGATAATCTGCTTTCATTTATGGTTGAAGAAACATTAAGAAATATTCAAAATCAAAATAAAATTGTAGATGTTTTTGGTGATAGATATGCAAACTATGATGCTTTAGCATTTAAAATTTGGGGAAAAAGTGCAATGCAAAGAGAATCATTAAATTCCGGAATTCGATTTTATGATAAAGATAAAAATCTTTTAGGTGAATATGCAGTCGGATTAAATCCTGATGATGAAGTATTTAATTACTTAAGCTCAGATAATCTTATTGAAGTTGTTGAGATTAAAAGTAAAGGTGAAAATTGTGGAATTATTTTTCGGGAATTATTGAGCTTAAAGAAAGAGGAATAACACAAGGCTACATTTCTGCATTTGTAAGCTTTGATATAAAATCAATTGGTGCTTCAGATTTTCCTGATTTTATAGAATCTAACCTTGCTATACTTAATCGAGTTATAGATGTTAAAAAGTTAAAAATATTTCAGTTTAATGATGATAAATTAACTCAGGTTTATGGCGATATTTATCCTTCGCGTGATCAAATAAAACAAATACTCAATTCAAAACTGGATTCTATTTACAATGATGCCTGGTTAAAACTTAAATTTGATACAGAAAATTATGAAGCTTATTTACTTAAAACATCAACTGAAGATTTAAATATTTATACTGCTGTTGCAGTTGAAGAGAAAGCTTTTTCGTGGAATCTTTTTAATTTCTTTAAAATATTTATTGTTCATTCGCTATTTATAGTGATAGCATTTGTTCTGATACTTGTAAGCAGATTAAAGAAAATTAATCTTAGCTTTAAATCAAAATTACTTTTTGCATTTCTAATTATCTCAATTATTCCTGTAGTTGTACTAGCTTTTTACAATACAAAAATTGTTAGTGAAAGAGCTAAAGAAGGCATATTTAGCGAACTTAGTCAACGAGCAGATTATGTTGAAAAACATTTAAGTAGTCAACTGGAAAAAAATAAAACGAGAGAAATTGTGATCGCGGCTCAAAACGTTTCTAGTGAATTAGGAATTTCATTTTCACTTTATTCCTCAACAGATCAGGTTTTTAATTCACAGGATATTTATAACAGAATAGGATTATTTAACAGGAAGTTAAATCCACAAGCATATTACCATTTAAATTATTTGAGATACCAGGAATATTTAACCTCAGAAAAAATCAACAATTATATTTATGATTCTTATTTTAGGTTTATCCATTTAAATGGCGATGATTATATATTAACTGTTAATGATGCTTTCAATAAAATTAGAACATCGCTTACTACAACGGAAATAAATGTTGTGATATTTGGGATCTATTCTTTTGCTGTAATAATTATAATTGTTATTAGCACTTTTTTTGCAAACCAGATATCGCAACCAATTCAAAGACTGACTGAAGCCACAGATGCTGTTTCTAAAGGCGATTTGAATGTAAAGATAAATCATAGTGAACGTGGAGAGCTAAAAGATTTACTTGATGGTTTTAACCAAATGACTTCTGAACTTAAAAAAAATCAGATAGAACTTGCTGAAATGGAACGAGAAGCAGCATGGAAAGAAATGGCTAAGCAAGTTGCCCACGAAATAAAAAATCCATTAACTCCAATGAAATTGGCTTTGCAACAACTTATTATTTCTTATAAAGATAAGAGTAAAGATTTTGATAAACATTTTGAAAAAATTTCCGGAACAGTTTTAAATCAAATAGATAATCTAAATCAAATTGCTTCTGAGTTTTCCAGATTTGCAAAAATGCCAAGTCTTAAAATTGAAACTCTTGATATGCTGCCTTTGCTAAATGATACTGCAAATATGTTTATCCATGAAAAAACTGAAATACAAATAAATACATTGTTAACTAAAGCAGTAGTTGATGCAGATTTAAGCCAGCTAAGACGAATGTTTATCAACTTGATTAGAAACTCAATGCAAGCAAATGCAACAAAAATATCTATTAAAGTTGTAGATGATAAAATAAATTACAAAGTATTGTTTAGTGATAATGGTAATGGAATAAAAGAATCAGAAAAAGAAAAAATATTTGATGATAATTTTACTACTAAAAAACAGGGAATGGGATTGGGATTAAGTCTTGCAAAAAGATTTATGACAAGTATTAACGGTGAAATAAAGTTAAATTCAAGCTCACCTCAGGAAACAACTTTTGAAATTATTTTCCCGATAAAATCCCGATCCATAACTAAGTAATGAGTACACTTACTCCACATCAATCATTAGCTTTAAGTACTAAAGGACATTTAGCGTTAACAGCAAATGCCGGTTCCGGAAAAACTTTTGTGCTTGCTAGAAAATATCTTGATGCACTTGTTAAAGATAAGCTTGATATATCAAGTGTTGCTGCAATTACTTTTACAGAAAAAGCTGCAAGCGAATTATACTTAAAAATATCAATATTAATTGATGAGAAACTTAAAGAATGCAAAGACTTAGCAGACAAAAAACAATTAGAAAAAGTACGCAGACAATTAGTTTCAGCTAATATTTCAACTATCCACTCATTCTGCATTAGTATTCTAAGAGATTATCCAGTAGAAGCTCAACTTGATGCAAGGTTCATTCCAATTGATGAAAAATTGTCTGAAGAATTGATTGAACTATCAGTTGAGGAAATGATTCGTTCTTCTTTTAATGATGAGCTGGTAAGTGAAGAACTTAAATATCTTATAAGAATATTTGCTTCAAAGTCTAAACTACAGAATCAAATAGTAAAACTGATTAAGAATCGCAAAAATGTCTTTACTTTGCAAGAAAACATTTATTCTTTGGATGAAAAAACAATTGCTGATTACTTTTCAAAAAGCTTTGTAGATGGGTTTATAAATATTTGGAAGAAAAAAGAAAACGATTTTATTAAACTTATTCAGATTATCAATTCTCATGTATTGGAAGATGATAATTCAAATAAAATTGCTTTGGATATTCAATCAGAAATAAATGAATTGAATCATCAGAACAACGTTTACTCAATATTAAACGCTATCAAGAGCATAAAGCTATTAGCATTTACAGATAGATTTACAATCAGAAAACGTGGATATTTATCGAATGATTTAAGTAAACTTCTTGTGAATGAAATACAAGAAATGGAATCTATAATTGATGAGTTTAAGAATTTCGATTTTCTTGAAAACTCAAATGATGTTGAATTTGAATTAGCCAGATTTGGTAAAACATTTCTATCATTTTTTGATTATGCTTTAAGGAATTATGAAACAAAGAAAAGGGTTGATGGATACATAGACTACGAAGATATTTTGCTCCACACCAAATTATTATTACAAAACATTAATGTCCAAAAAAGTCTTGCTAAAAAGTTCAAATTTTTAATGGTTGATGAATTTCAAGATACGAATGAGATTCAGTATCAAATATTTTTACCAATTCTTGATGAGTTAAAAAGCGGAAGACTGTTTATTGTTGGCGATGAAAAGCAAAGTATCTACAAATTTCGGGATGCTGAAATTGCAATATTTAATCTTACCAGGAATGATATAAAAAAATCTGTTGGTGTTGCTAATCTTTTAGTTCTGCCCGATAGTTTTAGAATGGCACCATATATTTGTGCTTTTTGTAATCATATATTTAAAGAATTATTTAAAGAACCAGATGAACAGTTTGGTGAGGTACCAGCTACTGATTTAGTTTGCGCAAGAGTTGACGATACAAAAGGTAAAGTGGAATTTCTTGTCTCTAAAATTGATGAAGATGTCACCTCATTTTCTGAGGCAGAATTAATAGCCAGCAAAATATTGGAAATCATGAAGGAAGGGAATTATTCGTATAATGATATTTCTATTCTTGTGAGAAAACGAAAGCACTTTACGGATTTAGAAAAAGTATTTTTGAAATATGAAATTCCTTTTACAATAATTGGCGGGCGTGGTTTTTACCAAAGGCAAACAATTTCAGATATATATAACTATCTATCATTTTTGGCGGATAAAAATAACAACACGGCTTTAGTTGGAGTGTTACGCTCACCATTTTTTAGTATTTCTGATTCAAAATTATATGATTTGTCTCTTGAATCTTCAAGAAGCTACTGGACAAAATTGAAAAATATTGTTGATGATGAAGAAATTGTTGATGCCTTTAATATTCTTAAAGAAAATCTTGCTCTAAGTAGCTCAATCAGTTTGCCACAAATAATTTATAAAATTATTACTGATAAAAATTATCTCTCAATTTTATCCGCAAGAAATGATGGTGAGCAGGAAGTTTCCAACATTGCAAAACTTGTTAATATTGCTAGAAATTTTAATGCATCAGGATTTAGAAATCTTTATGATTTCTTAAATTATTTAAAAGATTCAATCGCAAATCAAGACGATGAATCACAAGCTGGAATATCATCGAATAATAATGCGGTACAAATGATGACAATTCATCAATCTAAGGGTTTAGAATTCCCGATTGTATTCCTTGTTAAAACAGAAGAGAGTGGATTATCAAGTTCAATAAAATCTGGCGAAGTTAAAATCGATAAAAATTTTGGATTGTTAACTAAAGTTCCCCTTAATCAAAATTATTTTGAAGATTATTATTCTGCGCCCATTACAGCGTTGCATAATTATTACGAAGAAAAGAAAAATAATGCAGAGTTAAAAAGGCTGCTTTATGTTGCTGTTACACGTGCTAAAGATGAGTTATATATTACATCAACAATAAAAAAAGAGTCAGTTTTTAAGAAAGATTCTTTTCTCAATCTTATGAGTTCGGCATTAAAAAATGATTTTAATTCTGCTGAAATATTTATAAAAGAGAAACTTGAATTATTAAGTTTAGAAAATGATAAGTATATCAAACGCTATGAAAATATTCAACTTTCAATTCCAATTACAACTGAGATAAATTTTACTGAGCAGCCTAAAAAATTCATTGAAAAAGTAAATGTAAAAGTGGATGTAAATATCTCAGCATTGGCTTCACAGGAAAAAGGTGAGATCATTTCTGCTTCAAAAGTATCAATATACAGCCAATGTCCTCTGAAATATCTACTCACATATGATTATGGTTTTAGTAAGCTTAATTCAGATTATAAAACTCACGACAACAAATCATTTCAAAATTATATAAATGATTTTCCAGAAGATGAAGATAATTTATTAGATTATAAATTTGAATCTACCGCAACTAAAGTGCAAAGTAGTGATACTGCTTTGTATGGTAAAATATTTCATAAAGTAATGGAAGAATCTGTATCATTTGAAAAACTTGATGACTTTATTAAAGATCAAGTGGAATCTAATATTGTAAATTCTTCAGAACCAGAAATTTTAATAAATCGATTAAAAAATGATTTAAGTAATTACTACAAATCTAAAACTTGGGAAGAAATTTCTAAATCTAAAAATTATAAAAATGAATTTGAGATTTACGTTAAAGAAAATGATTATTATTTACACGGAATTATCGATAAAATAATTTTTATAGAAAATAAAGTATTGATTTATGATTATAAAACTGATGAAATCGATAAAAAAGAAATTAAAAAACACTCTGAATATTATTTAATGCAATTGAAATTTTATTTATATATTGCAAGCAGGTTATTTACTCAGTTTAACACTTTTCAGGGTAGTTTGATTTTTATAAAACATCCCGATGATATTGTTACCCTAAGTTTTAGTAAGGATGAAATTAAAAATCTTGAAAAAGAAATAGCTGTTATAATTGAATCAATAAGAAATAAAAATTCTGAGAAAAATTATAGCCATTGTAAAGTTTGTTCGTTTTCCAGTTCATCAAATAAATGTATCATCAATTAAGGGGAAACCTCAGATAAGGTTCTATTATGAAAAAACAAATAACACAAGTTAGAGATATTGCCGAAATTGAAAAGCAATTATTGCAAACTCAATCAGGCATATTATGTATTCATCTTTCAAACGAAAAGCTTATGCAAATCGCTTGCAATTTCGTTTATCTTGATAAAAATATTTACACTTATCTTGACAGTACTGATGAAAATTACGAATATGTTAAATATGGTTCCGCCGGAAGTTTTTCAATATCTGCAAATGAAAATATTAAAAAATCAAATGAACTTTCTTATAAGTTATCTTTTATAACCATTAACGGCGAGATAAAAGATATTGATGATAATAAACTTAGTGAACAGATAACTGAATTATACAGGCTAAAATATTCAGCGCAAATTGATGCAAATGTGTATGTAGTGAGTGAAAATTTAAAACCTGTTATTCTGGATACAAATGAAATAAAAGCTTTAATAGAAGTGGGAATTTAAGTCTAAATCTTTGTGTGCATTTTTTTTAGAGATGATGTCATTTTGCATAGATGTCATCTCTTTATTTTTATAATAATGATTCATTAATTTATTCTCTACTTAACTAAGGAGAATTATCTTGTTAAACTACGTTTGGATCTCTTTATTATTCCTTGGCCTCGCATCCGCATTATTTATAGATATTTCAGACCTCACAGGAAATAAATACAACAATGATGTTCCACTATCTGTTACTATTAAATCTACAGATGTAAAATCTTCAGGTGGATTTAATTGTGAGGTGAATATCACAAAAGAAAGTTTTAATAAATTCTTTAAAGCACAACAAAAAGAAAATGTTATTGTAAAAGCAGTTGGCTCATTTACCGATGATAAAAAAGCAATTCAGCTTTATGTTAAAACTGATGAGAACACTCCTGAAAATCTTATTGTTGTTGCAAAAGCTTCCGGTAAAGATGATGACATACTGGCACGAGCTAGCATAATTTCTAAACAGGATAGCGTTACTTATTTATCAAAAGTTTATTTTGAAAAAATTAGTTTCTTATCGATGAAACGTGTTACAAATGATTCTATTAATATTGCAGGAACAGCAGTTGAAATTGCATTGGGTTTAATTGGAATTATGGCAATGTGGCTTGGTGTGATGAAAGTTGCTGAGCAAGCAGGTTTGATAAAAATTATTGCAAGCTGGCTTAGACCTGTTACAAAAAGATTGTTTCCTGAAGTTCCACCTGATCATCCGGCAGTTGGCTCAATGGTTATGAATATTTCTGCAAATATGCTTGGACTGGGAAATGCTGCAACTCCGTTTGGATTAAAGGCTATGGAAGAGTTGGATACATTAAATCCAAATAAAGGAACAGCAACTAATTCTATGGTTACATTTTTAGCAATTAACACTGCGGGAATGACAATTATTCCAGCAACTGCAATTGCAATTCGTGCTGCTGCCGGTAGTGCAGATCCAACAATTATAATTGCTACTTCATTATTTGGTTCAACTTGCGCAACTATAACAGGATTAACAGTTGCAAAATTATTTGAAAGATTTCCAATCGAAAAAAATGGTTATGGAAGTTGGTTTAAAAGTAATCTTAAATTTTTAATTACAGTTCTTTCGATGATTTCAGTTTTAATATTAACCTTTGCAACCGGATTTTCATCTGTAATTGCATCCGCATTTAGTTTTCTACCTCCAACATTCTTTAAAGATTCAATTCAGATTATATCAACACTGGCAATTCCATTTTTCATATTTGTCTTTATTGGATATGGTGTAATCAAAAAAGTAAAAGTATATGAACAGTTTGTTGAAGGAGCCAAAGAAGGATTTAATATTGCAATAAGAATTATTCCATATTTAGTTGCAATGCTCGTTGCAATTGCAATATTTAGAGCCGGTGGTGCTATGGATAACTGGTTAATTCCATTGTTGCGTATAGTTACAGATCCAATTGGAATGCCCGCAGAAGCTCTTCCAATGGCGCTGATGAGACCATTATCCGGCAGTGGCTCACTTGGAGTAATGGCAGATATAATTGCTGTTCACGGTGCTGATTCTTTTATAGGAATTTTAGTTTCAACTTTCTTTGGAAGTTCTGAAACCACATTTTATGTACTTGCAGTTTACTTTGGTGCAGTAAATATTAAAAACACGCGCCATGCTTTAGCGGCTGGATTGGCTGCGGATATAGCAGGAATGTTGGGTGCTTTGTTTATTGTTAAGCTTTTATTTGGTTGAGAATGAAGAAAGTATTTATAACCAGAGATATTCCTTCTATTGGAATTGATTTGCTTAAGAAAAAAGGATTTGATGTTTCTGTTTATAAAAAAGATCAACCAATTTCTAAAATTGAACTCGTGAAATCTGTAAAAAATTGTGATGCACTGATTTCTTTATTGTCTGATAAAATTGATAAAGAAATTATTGATTTGATGGATCGATGCAAAGTGATAGCCAATTATGCAGTTGGATTTAATAATATCGATATTGAATATGCAAAGAGCAAAGGAATTATTGTTACAAATACTCCTGATGTTTTAACCGATTCAACTGCTGATCTTACCATTGTACTTGTACTTTCTTGTGCTAGAAAAATTTCTGAATCAGAAAAATTAGTAAGAGATAAAAAATTTGTTGGATGGAAACCAAAATTACTATTGGGAATGGAATTGCGAAATAAATATTTTGGAATTCTTGGTGCTGGTAGAATCGGAACTGAAGTTGCAAAAAGAGCACATTCTTTTGGCTGCAAAATAATTTACTATTCAAATTCTAAAAACGATTTTCTTGAGACTGTTTTAAAAGCAAAGAAAATGTCGCTTAACTCGATCCTAAAAAAATCTGATATTATTTCGTTACATCTACCTTTAAATAAGAAATCAAAAAATCTTTTAAGCAAAGAAAAGTTAGCTTTGTTAAAACCATCTTCAATATTTATAAATACAGCGCGTGGAGAAATAGTTGATGAATCCTACTTGATTAAGATGCTAAAGCAAAATAAAATTGCATCTGCGGGATTTGATGTTTACCAAAATGAACCAAATCTAAACAAAGAATTTTATGAACTGAAAAATGTAGTTTTGTTACCGCATATTGGCAGCGCAACTATGGAAGCTAGAAATAACATGTCACTACTTGTAGCAAAAAATGTTATCGCAATTTTATCAGGAAAACAAGCAATTACTCCGGTTTAATTTTCACTTATTTTGATTGCTAATCAGATATACCAATCGTAATTTTGAAACAAAAAAAGAGAAGTTTACATGAGATTTGGAATACCAAAAGAAACTCTTTATGAAGAAAAAAGAGTTGCATTAGCTCCCGCAGGAGTAGATGCTTTAGTAAGGGCCGGTCACACAGTTTATATACAAAGTGGAGCAGGCGAGGGAAGCCATTTTAGCGATGAAGAATATCGTAAAACTGGAGCACAAATAGTTTATTCCGCCGAAGAGGCGTTTACAAGAGCCGAAGTGGTTGTAAAGGTAGCAGTACTTTCTGAAACTGAAGCAGAATATCTTCAAGAAAATCAAACTCTTTTTTCATTTCTTCATCTTGCAATAGGTAAAAGAAAAATTATTGATCAATTGCTTAAGAAAAAAATTACCGCAATTGGTTATGAGTTGATTGAAGAAGAAGATAGGCTTCCTGTTTTACATTCAATGAGTGAAATTGCCGGTCAGCTTTCAATACAGGTTGCTGAGAGATATCTTGAAAGTTTTAGTGAAGGTGGCAGAGGAATTTTACTTGGTGGTATTACAGGAGTTGCTCCTGCTGCGGTTGTTATTCTTGGGGCAGGTGTTGTTGGAGTTACAGCAGCACGCGCTGCACTTGGCAGAGGTGCCCAGGTAATTGTGATTGATAAAGATTTAAATCGATTAAGAAATATTGATCTTAACTTTAGAAAAAATGTTACGACAGTTGTTGCAAATCCTTACACAATTTCTCGCGGAGTACGTTTTGCAGATGTTTTGATTGGTGCAGTTTTAATTAAGGGTGAAAAAGCTCCTAACATTGTTACAGAAGCAATGGTTAAAGAAATGAAAAAAGGTTCTGTAATTGTAGATGTTTCGATTGATCAAGGTGGTTGCATTGAAACAAGTCATATTACAACTCAATCGGATCCAGTTTACAGAATGCATGATGTAATACATTATTGCGTTCCAAATATGCCGGCAATTGTATCCCGTACAGCAAGTTATGGATTGAACAATGCATCACTTAGTTATATTCAAGATATTGCAGAAAATGGTTTATCAAATGCTTTGCTGGGTGATTCAGGATTATCAAAAGGCGTTTGTACTTATAATGGTTATTGCTGCAATGAATCTATTGCACATACTTTTAATGTAGAATATAGAAGATTACATATTTTTTCCAGTAATTAGTTTTTAAAAGTTTATATAAAGATTTGAATTATTAAAAGAGAATTTGAAATGACATCAACAGAAGAAATAATAGCAAAAAATCCAATACCAACTAATTTACTTCGTATGTATAATCAAAAATTAGTTAGCTCTGATGAAGCAGTTAAGCATATAAAATCCGGTGATAACGTAATTGTTCAGCCAGGTTGTGCGGTACCTTCAGAATTAGTAAGAGCTTTAGTGCGTAGAAAAGATGAACTTGAAAATGTAACAATGTATCATATTCTTATAGTTGGAGAATTACCTTATCTGCAACCAGGCATGGAAAAACATTTTAAGCATAAAGCATTTTTTATAGGAGCTAATGCAAGAAAATCAGTTAATGAAGGAAGATCCGAGTTCATTCCAATATTTTTATATGAAGTTCCTTTACTATTTAAATTAGGTAGAATACAAACTGATGTAGCGTTGGTAAATGTTTCTCCGCCCGATGAACATGGTTTTTGCAGTTATGGTGTTGATGTTGGGACAATTAAAACTCCGGCAGAAAAATCGAAAATAATTATTGCGCAAATAAATAAACATCAGCCAAGAACACTTGGTGATTGCTTTATCCATATAAATAAAATTAATTATATAGTTGAGTATGATGAACCGTTAAAAGAACTTCCACAGGTTGATCCTGATGCAACTCCGGAAGTTTTAGCGGTGTTTGATAAAATAGGACAGAATGTTGCAAATCTTATTGAAGATGGTTCTACATTACAAATGGGTATTGGCGCAATTCCTGATTCGGTTATGAAATATTTATTTAATAAAAAGATTTGGGAATTCATACAGAAATGTTTTCTGATGGAATGATTGATCTTGTTGAGGCTGGTGTAATTAATGGAGAAAAGAAAACACTTCATCCAGGAAAAATTATTGCAGGTTTTGTTTTAGGAACAAGACGAGCATATGATTACATTGATAACAATCCGGTTTTTGAGTTTCATCCGCAAGAATATGTAAACGATCCATTTATCATTGCAAAGAATAATAAAATGGTTGCAATCAATTCTGCATTAGAGATTGATCTTACAGGACAGGTTTGTGCTGATTCTATAGGCACAAGATTGTATTCCGGTATTGGTGGGCAAGTTGATTTTATTCGTGGTGCTTCAAAATCTGAAGGAGGAAAACCAATAATCGCACTTCCTTCATCTACTAAAGATGATAAAATATCACGTATAGTTCCTACATTAAAAACAGGTGCTGGTGTTGTTACATCAAGAGGTGATGTTGATTATGTTGTTACTGAGTACGGCGCTGTAAATTTATGGGGAAAAACTATTCAGGAAAGGGCTAAAGCATTAATCTCAATTGCACATCCAAAGTTTAGAGATGAGTTGACAAAATACGCTAAAGAAACTTTTTTACATTTAAATAAAAATGGTTGCTGTAATCGGTGATGTACATGGTTGTTTTTATACACTGCAAAATCTTGTAGAAAAAATTCGTGCAAAATATCCTGATATTAAAATTTATTGTGTTGGAGACTTAGTTGATCGTGGTAATTATGGTCTTGAAGTAATTGATTATGTTATTTCGGAGAGTATTGAGTTTACGAAGGGAAACCACGATTTGATGTTTTATGCATTTTACCGTGATCCTAACACATCAATGGCAAAAACTGGATTCAGAATGGAGCCGCCACAACTATTGAATCATACATTAACAATGTTGAAAAGCGTGATGAACATTTAAATGTAATTTACAATGCTCCATTATTTATTAATACAGTAGATTGCTTCATTTCACATATGCAGGCATATCCAAATTTTATCAAAAATATTTAAAAGAATATTTTCTCAACGATCTTGTTTCATTAAAAAATCTACTCGAATCAGACTTATTTGAAAATCATAGTGTAATATGGTGTCGTCAAAATTTAATGAATATTGGGAAACTTCAAATTGTTGGGCACACTCATCGCAAAGACACATTTTATGATCATGAATCAAATACGGTGTATCTTGATACTACAGCATTTGGATTAAACAAACTTACTGCAGCGATAATTGAAAATAGTAAAGTGATTGAAATGATTGAGCAACCTACTTTTAAAGATGATTCCGATAGTAGATGGAAATATTATTTATAAAAATAGAATTGTATGGGAATTGAAATCGAAAGAAAATATTTAGTTAAGTCGGATGAGTGGAAATCTTCAGGAGTTAAAAAGCTTTATCAACAAGGATATTTGTTGATTGATAAAACAAAAACAATACGAGTTAGAACAATTGAAGACACAGCATATTTAACAATCAAAGGTGCTTCATCTGGTATTAGTAGAAGCGAGTTTGAATATGAAATCCCTGTTGAGGATGCAAAATTTATGTTAGCCAATCTTTGCGAAAAACCAATTATTGAAAAGTATAGAACCAAAATTGAGTTGAACGAATTGATTTGGGAAGTTGATGAGTTTGTTGGTGACAATACAGGATTAATTATTGCAGAAGTAGAATTAAAGAATGAATATCAAAAAATAGTTTTGCCAGATTGGATTGGTGAAGAAGTGAGTGGAAATCCTAAATACAACAATTCTTATCTTGTAAAAAATCCATATAAAAACTGGAATGATTAGATTAAAAATTATGAGAATTAAATTATATTACACATCCTTTTTTGTGTTGTTGATTGTATCCAGTTTTAGCTGCGATGATCCTAATACAACAAAACCTGAAATAAAAACTTTAAATCCAATTATTGAAATTGATCTTTCCAATATTTTATCAGAGCCTTCCGGGATTGTCTATAACTCAACAAATAATTCATTCTATATTGTATCTGATACAACATCAAAAATATTTGAAATAAATCTTAACGGTAATTTGATAAAAGAAATATTGGTTACTGCTAATGATCTTGAGGGAATTACTTTGTCATTAAACAATGATACAATTTATGTTGTTGAAGAATCTGATAATCTAATTACAAGTTTTTTGTTAAACGGTAATAAGATTAATTCTTTCATTAAAGATGTTTCTACAAATTCTGCAAATGGTCTTGAGGGAATTGCTTTTGATAATTTGAGAAATCTGTTTGTGACCAACGAAAAGCTTCCAAAATATCTTATAAAATTAAAGAATCAAGTTGAACTTGGCTCATATGAAATTAATGCTGTCGAGGATCTATCAGACATTTGTTATGATACTGCATTAGATTGTTTTTGGTTAATTAGTGATGAATCAAAAAAAATTATTAAACTTTCTAAGACCGGTGTTGTTTTATCAGAATGGTTAATCCCTTTTAGCAAAGGAGAAGGAATTACATTTGTCCAGGATAAAATGTACATTGTTCGAGATTCAGATTCTAAAATGTACGTGTTTAATAAGCCGAGTTGAAATTACATTGTAAAAAACAATTTAAAATTGTGATTAAGAGACAAAAAATGCACGGCCATGATTTGTATTATTCACTTGAATGTTTATTAGAATTGTATCGTCTAATATTCACAAGTTTTAATTAAAATATTATTAGGAGTAAATCAGGAAAAATTATGAAGAAAAATATTTTACATTCAGTTTTTGTTTTATTAACTCTACTGATGATTAGCAATTCGTATGCTCAATCTCCAGTTAGACTAAACGAAATATTTTCAAGAGCAACTTCCCCCGATTTAGATTGGATGGAAATCTATAACACTTCTGCTACTGCTTTTGATATGAGCGGATATAAAATTTATGATTCTGGTGGACAATCTGGAACAAAACCCAAAAAGGAATTTCCAGTAGGTTCAATAATCCCAGCAAATGGATTTTTAGTGATCGTTACCGATGATACTTCGGAAAGTGGATTCGGGTTATCAAGCAGCGGAGAGCAAGTATGGTTAGAAGATACAGGCGGAACTATTGTTGACGAGATAACATTTCCGGCTTTAGCAGTTACCGAATCGTATGGAAGAATTCTAGATGGCGGAACCTGGCAAATATTATCAACAATTACTCGTGGTATCTCAAACGTTATTTTAAGTGTTAATTATGTTTTTGCAAACGAGGTTTACTCAAGAGGAACTACAAATGATCCTGATTGGATAGAAATTTATAATACATCATCTACCTCTATAGATATTAGTGGATATAAGATCTATGATAGTGGTGGACAAGCAGGTACGAAGCCTAAAAAAGAATTTCCTATTGGTTCATTAATAGCTGCAAATGGATTTTTAGTAATAGTTACTGATGATACTTCAGCAAGTGGATTTGGAATTTCAAATTCTGGGGAAACTGTTTGGATAGAGAACAATTCAGGAACATTAATAGATTCAGTTGTAATTCCGGCATTACAAACATCAGAATCTTACAGTAAAATTCCAGATGGTGCGGTATGGTATATTACTGGAACCGTTACAAAAGGCATAACTAACATTTATTCAAGCACTTCAGATATTGTTATGAATGAAATTTATTCAAGAGGTTCAAATGATAATCCGGATTGGATTGAGATTTATAATTTATCAGCATCATCAGTTGATTTAACTGGTTACAAAATTTATGATAGTGGCGGACAAACTGGAACAAAACCAAAAAAAGAATTTCCTGCTGGATCAATAATTCCCGCAAATGGATTTCTTGTAATAATTACAGATGACACTTTGGATAGCGGTTTTGGGTTATCAAGTAGTGGTGAAGAGGTTTGGTTAGAAGATACAACAGGAACAGTAATTGATAATGTAACTTTCTTAGCTATGGCTGATACTCAATCTTATAGTAGAATTCCTGATGGTAATTCTAATTGGCAGTTAACAGATTATATCACAAAAGGATTTGCAAACACTATTACTAGTGTTGATGATATGGGAAATTCTATATTAGATTATATGCTATATCAAAACTATCCTAATCCATTTAATCCTGCTACAAGAATAGAATACTCATTACCTGTTGAAAGCAATGTTAAGATAGTAGTTTATAATTTGATTGGAGAAGTTGTTAAAGAATTAATTAATTCTAATCAGCTTAGTGGTAAGCATTCAGTCTCTTTTAACGGAGTTGATTTATCAAGTGGAGTTTATTTTTATTCAATATCTGCGGTATCTTTAGATGGTTCAAAATCTTTTAACAACACTGCAAAAATGATCCTTCTTAAATAAAATATACTAATTATCTGTTCTTTAAAGCTCATCAATTAAAGATGAGCTTTTTTATTTTCATCAAAAGAAAAATTAAACATCTGTTCGAAATGAATTGAATCCGAATTTAAGTGATACTGTTGATACGATTATTGAGATGATTGTTAAAACCAAACTAGTAAATAATAAATTTATCGATGAATGTTTTATACCGTTCCCTAAATATTCAAAATAGCTGAACACAGGGATAAATAAAATTGCAATTAACAAAACCAGGTAAAGTAAAGTAAACAGAAATGTAATTGAGGCTCCTTGCGATGATGCTAATCTAATAGCATTTTTTTCTTTGAAGTTTGAAAAATTCCACCCATACCAAAATTTAAACTTACCAGTGTTATGGTTGTAATAGCTGCATTAAGTTGAGCTATAATTGCTAATTGAGCAGGGAATTGATAGTTTGAAAAAAATGTAATCAACTGGGCAATAAAAAAAATTATTGTAAAGTATATCAACAATCTTTTAGACAATAATTGATTAAAATTTATTGGGGCACTTCTAATTTTCCAGAGAGCTTCACCTTCAAGGCTTATTAAAGGGAATACAAATCTTAGTGATAATGATGCAACAAGAAATACATTAAATAAAGTTACCACCAGATATATAATTGTTTTCAAGTATTGGTTATATACATCAAGGACGATTATATCAATTCCGGAAATGCTTGAAATAAAAATTGATATTAAAAATATCATAACTAATAAATGCGCCCACTGATTTGGTTCTCTAAAAAATAACCAGAATTCTCTTTTGATAATTGTTTCATTAAAAACATTTAATCTGGATTTTCTCTCAAATCCAAAAAATAAAACCTTTTCCTTTTTTCTGGATTTTAATTCAGCATTTATATTTAACGATGTTAACCATGTTTGATAAAACCATTTTTTTGCAAGTAATAATGCAATAGAAAAAACAACGATAGATGTAATAATATTTACATAAATAAAAGGCAATGCTCTTTCTAATCTACCTTCCGAAATCCAATATAGTGCTTCTGCAATCCAATAATTTGGTAAAAGTTTTACCAAATCATTTTCTAAAAATCCAAAGTATTGATCTATATGCGGATAATAATCAAATACTTGTTTAATTAATTTCATTGGATTGCTTACATAATAAGAAGTAATTACACCAACAAAATAAAGTAAAGCTACAAGGCTAAGCACTTTTTTAATTCCCCATTTGGAAGCAAGTTTTAGAATTGTTAAAAGTACAATTACTCCAATTGAACCAGCAGTAAACATAAACGGTAAAATCAAAAAGAATAGAATAAAAGGGTAAAGCCATAAACTAAAATTAAAATAATTTCCATAACCAAATAACACTGCAACAATAATCAATAACAAAGTTGTTGAACTGTAAAAAAAGTTATCCAAAAATTTTATTAAAAATATTTTTGTAAACGATATTGGTTTTGTTATTAAAAATAAAACTTCTTTTGATTTGTAAAGAGTTGAGTATGATACAACCATGTTGCCAACATTTATAGCAATAAAAAAAATAGACAACACTACAAGTACAAATCTGTGTAGTAAGAATGATCCAATTTTTACTTTTAGGAGAAGATATTCAATCGTGTTTTGCGATAGCATCAAACATCCGTAAGCAAAAACTAAATAAACTAAACCCGAACCAGCATTTTTTACAAATGAGCCAAATGTTAATCTTGAATTAGATTTAAAAAAAATTAAAACTTTGTAGAATATTATGTGAATTAACTCTGTCATTTATTTTGTTAAATGTAAAAATAGCGATTCAAGATTATCGTGATCTGCACCTTTTATTTGTTCAAGAATATCTTTGCTGTCAGAAAATATCATTTTGCCATCTTTAATTATTCCAATTCGTGTACAGATTTCTTCGGCAACATTTAAACTTGTGTGGACATGAAAACCGCTGATCCATTATTTGCCTTTTCTCTTAAAACATTTTTTACTATTAATGCACTTTGCGGATCTAATCCCACCATTGGTTCATCAACAATCAGTAATTTGGGATCATGAAGCAAGGCAGATGCAATTGTTATTCTTTGTTTCATACCTTGAGAATATTCTTCAGTTCGTTTATCAATCCAATCCCCAATTTGAAGTGTTTCTATTGTTTCATCAATCTTGGTTCGTAATTTATTTTTCTCAATGGAATAAAGTCCTCCACTAAAAAATAAAAATTCTCTGCCTGTTAGTTTTTCATAAATAAATGGCTGATCAGGAATGTAGCCAATCAAAGTTTTTGCTTTAATTGGTTCTTTAACAATATCATTTCCATCAATAATAATTTGACCTGATGTTGCAGTGTAAAGTCCGCTTATCATTTTTATAGTAGTGGTTTTACCAGCACCATTTTGGCCAAGAAATCCAAAAAAATCACCGGCATTTACTTTTAGATTTAAATTATCAACCGCAGTAAATGATCCAAACTTTTTTGTAATGTTTATTAATTCAAGCATTTGTTTTTACGTTATTCTGGTAGAGTTAATGCAAGATATAAAATGATAGTCTGAAAAATCAGATTTCAGCAGATCTTAATGCAGATAAATCTTCATAGGTTATTAACATAAGATCATCATCTTTTATATTTGTTACTGATAATATTCTATCTTCTTGTATAGATATAGCTTTGTTTAAAATATCTTTAATTGTTCGCGCGTTATAAAAATTCTTTCTCTTCTCTTTCTGTAACTCATTTATCAATTCAAACAATTGTTGCCAGGCACCTTCATCTAATTGATAATTATTCTTCTGGCTAATACTATAAGCTATTTCAAGCAACTGCCTTGTATTATAAGATTCAAAATCAAAAATGTATGGGAACTGATTTTGTAAAACCGGGAAATCATTTATTAACTTTTCTATATCATTTTTATTCCCTGCTAGAATTACTACAACATCCTCACCCATCAGGTAAATCTTCTTTAAAAAATATTGAAGTAAAGAATCACTAAAATCGCTTGTAACCTGCAGGCTTACAATTGCATCATTTACAAGAATAACATTACCTTGCAGTTTTTTAAATAACTCATCAATCATCAAGTAAGCATCTATCTTGCTTAACCCATAAAATGTAGAACCATCAATTTCAAATAACTGTCCTTTACTTAAACGTCGGCATTCTTTTAAACTTTTAGCATACAATCTTGCAATCGTTGATGTTCCAGAACCAGGTTCTGTAATAAATATTGCATTTAAAAGTTTGTGAATTGAAGCAATAGATTTTTCTTTCTTTAAATTATTTACCATCACTGAGGCAAGAACTTTATTAAATACATTTTTTACATTTTCAAGTCCAACAAGATTGTTTACTTCTGAAAGATACTTTTCTGCACTTTTTGTATCTGTTTTATAAATATTATTTCTTGCATTAAGATTTAATAATGCTAACTGAATATCTTCTTTTTCTAAAGTATTTAATGCTGCAAAATCTCTTTCATTTTCTTCAAGCAATTGATAACGTTTACTTAACTCAACCTTTGTTTCATTAAATAAGTTCCTAATTAATCTTGCATTTCCAAAAGTTTCATCAGCGTTGGAACAAATATTTTCTAAACTCTCAGTTAGTTGTACTTCTGCTTTTGAGCTTAATATATATTTATCCTTTGCTGAAAAGATTTTAAAGATCTCAGTTAATTCTTCAGGTGAATAATTATTAAATGTAAAAACATGGGTAAACCTGGATTTTAATCCTGGATTTGAATCAATAAAATTTTGCATTGGTTCAGGATATCCGGCAGCAATAACAAAAAATTTATTTTTATAGTCTTCCATCCTTTTTAAAATTATATCAATTGCTTCCTGCCCAAAATCATGTCCACCTTTTTCACGTTTAAGAGTATAAGCTTCATCAATAAAAAGTATTCCACCTAAAGCCAGGTTTATTACTTTCTCGGTTTTTTGAGCAGTTTCACCGATATACTCACCAACAAGTTCTGCTCTATCAACTTCAATTACATGCCCGTGTTCAAGTATTCCAATAGATTTAAAGAATTTTCCTAACAATCGTGCAACAGTTGTTTTTCCTGTTCCCGGATTACCTAAGAAAATACAATTTGCAGAAATACTTTCTTCAGTTTCAATTCCTTGTTTTTTTCTTTCGTTAACAAAGTTAAGATAAGTTATAAAATCTTTTAATGATTGTTTAAGACTCTTTAATCCAACAAGGTTATCAAATTCAGAAAGTAGATCATTAAGTGATAAGTTTTCTAAAGATGATCTTTTAAGCTGCTCAATATTTTTTGGTTGTTGTGTTGTCTGTTTGTTAGGCAAAGCTTTTTGTGATGAGTTCACATCAATAAAGTTTACAACTTCTTCAAGTCCAATTTGAAAGGTATGTTTTAATATCAAAGTATTTTCAAGCAGAACCTCAATTCGTCCTTCACCTTGTTTCCAGAATCCTGGTAATGGTGTGCCCCAACTCTGTACAAACTCTATTCTTTCCCAATCATTTTTTATCTCAAGTGTAAAATCATTTCTACCAACTTCCTCATCTTCAAAATACCAAATAGTTAAACCTTTGTTTATAGAATTTTCTTTATGTTGATTTGGATTAGTTAAGATTATTTCAGCAGCAACAAAACAGGTAATGGTTTCGTCAAACTGCAATAGATAAGTTCGTTTATGTGATTGAAGTGATTCCTCAAAGTTGAACATTCTTACCGAATCAATTTCAAAATTACTTGAGTCAACTATAGAATTTACATGCAATGAATCTGACAAAGCAGGATTAACTACTAGTGGCTTTTGATTTTTTTCCCCTTTTATGAATGATTTGTTGTTTTTAAATCATTCTCAGTATTTGTTCTCATATTTTAGTCGATCATTAGAAAGATAAAATTCATTTTTTATGAATATTTCAAATACCTTGCCATCAAAAAAATGCCTATTTAAAACAAAAAAGGCGAGATTGAAACTCGCCTTGTAAATTTAACAGAATGAGTTTCTGTCAATATTCTATAATAAGTTATTAATACATTCCGTCCATACCGCCCATACCACCGTGTGGCATAGAAGGCATTGCTGGTTCTTTTTCCTTTTTCTCAAATACAACTGCTTCAGTTGTAATTAACAATGATGAAACAGATGCAGCATTTTCAAGAGCTGTTCTTGTTACTTTGGTTGGATCAATAACACCAGCTTTAATTAGGTTTTCATACTTTTCAGTTGCTGCGTTAAATCCAAAATCATCTTTACCTTCTTTAACTTTCCAAAGAACAACTGAACCTTCGATTCCAGCATTTTCAACAATTTGTTTTAATGGTTCTTCAAGTGCTTTTTTTACGATCTGGATACCAGTTGTTTGATCAGGATTTTCACCAGTTAAATTTTCGATTACACTTATTGCTCTAACTAAAGCAACACCACCACCAGCAACTATTCCTTCTTCAACTGCAGCACGGGTTGCGTGTAATGCATCTTCAACACGAGCTTTCTTTTCCTTCATTTCAATTTCTGTAGATGCACCGATTTTTAATACAGCAACACCACCAGAAAGTTTTGCTAATCTTTCCTGTAGTTTTTCTTTATCGTAATCTGATGTTGATTTTTCAATCTGAGCTTTTATTTCATTAATTCTTTTCTTAATGTCATCAGTTTTTCCAGAACCTTCAACAATTGTAGTGTTATCTTTATCTATTACAACTTTTTTAGCTCTACCTAAATATTCTAAAGTAGCGTTTTCAAGTTTGTAACCTTGTTCTTCAGAAATTACTGTTCCGCTTGTAAGAACTGCAATATCTTCTAACATTGCTTTTCTTCTATCACCAAAACCAGGAGCCTTAACTGCTGCAACTTTTAGTGTACCACGAATCTTGTTTACAACTAAAGTAGCCAAAGCTTCGCCTTCAAGATCTTCAGAAATTATTAACATTGCTTTACCTTGTTGAGCAACTTTTTCAAGTACTGGTAAAAGATCTTTCATTGCAGAGATTTTTTTATCGTGGATTAGAATAAATGGATCTTCCAAAATAGTTTCCATTGATTCTGTATCGGTAACAAAGTAAGGAGAAATGTAACCACGATCGAATTGCATACCTTCAACAACTTCTAAAACCGTATCTGCTGATTTGCTTTCTTCAACTGTGATAACACCATCTTTACCAACTTTTTCCATTGCATCAGCAATTAAATCACCAATCGTCTTATCATTGTTTGCAGAGATTGAACCAACCTGAGCAATTTCATTTCTTCCTTCAACTTCTTTGCTAACAGATTTTAAGTGTTCAATAACTTTAGTAACTGCTAAATCAATTCCTCTCTTAAGATCCATTGGATTAGCGCCAGCGGTAACGTTCTTTAAACCTTCTCTGTATATAGCTTGAGCAAGAACGGTTGCAGTTGTGGTTCCATCACCAGCTACATCACTGGTTTTAGAAGCTACCTCGCGAACCATTTGAGCACCCATATTTTCAACTGGATCATCAAGATCGATTTCTTTTGCAACTGAAACACCATCTTTAGTAACAGTTGGTGCGCCAAATTTCTTTTCTAAAATTACGTTACGTCCTTTTGGACCAAGTGTAACTTTAACTGCATTTGCTAATTTATCAACACCACTTTTTAATTTAGCACGGGCATCAGTGCTATATTCAATTAGTTTTGCCATAGTTTATTCCTTTATTTTTATAATTAATTACTTACCTAAAATTCCGAAGATATCACTCTCACGCATAATGAGATATTCTTCGCCATTAATTGTTACTTCAGTTCCGCTGTATTTACCGTAAAGAACTTTGTCGCCAACTTTAACTTCCATTTTAATTGCTTTACCATCGTCTGCAACTCTACCTGGACCAACAGCAACAACGTTACCTTCAACTGGTTTTTCTTTTACTGTGTCTGGTAAGATGATTCCGCCAGCAGTTTTTTCTTCTGCCGCAGCAGGTTTAACAACAACTCTGTCACCAAGTGGTTTTAACTTGATTTCGCTCATAATTTACTCCTTTTTTAGTTTATTAAATTAGTTAGCACTCTCAAAAGACGAGTGCTAATATACACCTGATTTAAAATTTTGTCAACAATTAGAGGTTAGGATGTGATCTAAAATGCTTAATTTTAGGTTGAAATTAAACTATTTATGATTTGCGTGAAAAATATTATTTCAGACATAAAATATTTGATCCAAAAGATCAAGGAACTTGATAAAAAGATTGTAATTATTCTTATGTCTGTAGCAATTTTGCAAACAGTTTCATACTACTTTACTTCACGCAGATTTTTTAGGGCTAATCTATTTGAATCATTTCAAAATTATTCACAACCATATTTAATAGAATTTGTTTATTGGTTTGTTGGTGATTTTTTAACCTTTTTTATCCTTGGTCTTTTTATCATCAAACTAATCTTAAAAGAAAATCTTAAGGATTATGGATTACAGTTTGGTGATTACAAAAATGGATTAAAATATTCCTCAATCTTTCTGTTAGTTATGATAATTTTAATCTGGTTTGTTTCAGCAACTCCTGCATTTGCAGAAAAATATCCGCACCTTTCGGATGCAAAATCAAACTGGAATATTCTTTTGATTTATGAGTTTGGAATGCTGCTTTATATGTTTGCATGGGAATTTATCTGGCGTGGATTTATGTTGTTCGGACTTGAAAAGAAATTTGGATATTACTCAGTTTTATTTCAGATGATTCCATTTGTAATCTTGCATAACGGCAAACCATTTTTAGAAACATTCGGTGCAATCTTTGGTGGAATTGCGCTTGGCATTCTTGCATTAAGAACTCGTTCATTTTACTATTGTGTGATTACACATATTGGTGTTATGTTCGCTATAGATTTTATTTCAACTTTGCGATTTAGAGCAAATGATTATGGAATAGGATTAACATCAATTGTAAATTTGATTAAACAATTATTTTAGGTTTTAAGATGAGACTCTCGTTAAATATTGATCACATTGCAACTTTAAGAAATGCAAGAGGTGAAACACAACCTGATCCTGTAACTGCGGCTTTAATTGCTGAACAAGCTGGTGTTGATGGAATTGTTGTTCATCTTCGAGAAGATAGAAGACACGTAAATGAAAGAGATGTTAGATTGTTGCGTGAACTTATTACAACTAAACTTGATCTTGAAATGGCTGCAACTGAAGAGATTATAAAAATTGCTTGCGATATTGGTCCTGAGCTTGCCACAATCGTTCCGGAAAAACGACAGGAGCTTACGACTGAAGGTGGAGTTAATGTTATTGATAATATTACTTTGATGAAAAATACAATACAAGAGCTGCATAAGTTTGATATTGAAGTTTCATTATTCATCGAACCTGAAATAAAACAGATTGAAGCTGCTGCTGAAATTGAAAGTGATTTTATTGAAATCCATACCGGTGTTTTTGCAAATGCTTTATCAGAAGAAGAACAATTTGATGAATTGGATAAAATTAGAGTTGCAGTTAAGCACGCTAAAAAATTAGGACTTGGCGTAAATGCCGGTCACGGTTTAGATTATCAAAACATAAAAATATTTAGAGAACTAACTGATATTGATGAAGTTAGTATTGGTCATTCAATTATTGCAAGAGCAGTATTTGTTGGATTAAAGCAAGCAATTAAAGAAATGAATGATTTGATAAGGAATAGATAATTTTAATCGTTTTCGCAAGAACACTTTAAATGATTACTTTTAGATTTATCTAAAGATTCTTTGCCTTCTTTAAAGGCGTAATAACTTATTCCAATCGAACCAATAATGTCCAGATAATTTATTCTAAAAACTTCATAACTTAGGCTTGATGCCAACAATATCAGTGAAAGATAAAAACAGGTTTTAGTACAATTTGCGTCTGCAATTATAGCATCAGATTTAAGTTCGGTTCCAATATTCATTTTTAATTTCATCAACATATACATTATTAAAATTGAAATAACAGAAATTATAATTCCAGCAACAGTTGATGAAGGAGAGCTATTGTTGATAAATAAAAGTACTGATGCAATTATCAGCCCTAATGCTAAAATATAAAAACTTATACCGGTCACTTTAAGAGCAGTTCTTTCGAAATCGTCTCTTGATTGCACTGAATATAATTTCATTCTCAAAATCATATGTAAAATCCCCACTCCAGAAATAACTTCAACAAAACTATCCAAACCAAATCCAAACAAAGCAAGAGTTTCATCTGAAGCACCATAAAATATTGAAACAATTCCTTCTGCAATATTATAGGCAATTGTAAATACACTTAAATAAAGTGCATACTTAACCAATGTTTCATTTGATTTTTTATTTTTCATTCCTTGTATTTTTATTGATGGAAAATTCAACGGATAATCATTCAATAATAAATTTGTGATTTTATATGTGTTCTTAACTTACAATCAACTGGTATTTATAACAAAGTTATTTAAAAGTATTATTAAATATTAAAAAAATAATAATGTTACAAATCACTTAATCATTTCTTAATTATCTTTTCTCATATCATAACAATATTTTTTCATTAACGATTTTTCTCTTTCTTTATAAATCATCTGGAGTTTGTTGTGCAATATAATTTAATACAAAAATCTGAGTTTGATAAAGTTAAATCTTCCGGCAAAAACTGGACTACAGCAATGGAGTTGTTTGCAGATATGTGCAGATATAACACATTAGTTGCTGTAAAAAAAAGCAGGATCCGGTCATCTTGGATCAAGTTTGAGTGCGCTGGATATTACAACTTATCTCTACTTAAACGAGATGAATGTTTTTGAAGTTGGATTTGATTCACCTGACCGTGATATTTATTTTTCATCAAAAGGTCATGATGTTCCGGGTTTGTATTCTTTGTTTTATGCTCTTGGAATTATTCCCGAAGAAAAATTATTAATGTTAAGAAGATTACACGGACTAGATGGACATCCAGAAGTTAGACAAAAGGGAATTGAAGCTTGTACTGGTTCACTTGGAATGGGAATCTCTAAAGCAAAAGGATTTGCTTGGGCAAAATCATATCAAAAAAATAAAGGACAGGTTTTTGTTCTTACTGGTGATGGCGAATTCCAGGAAGGACAGATTTATGAATCACTTCAAGCTACCGCACACCAAAAAGTAAATAATGTAATCGCAATAATGGATCACAACAAATACCAAACAGATATGCTTGTTGCTGATGTAAATAATATTGAAGATGTTGTTAAAAAGGTTGAAGCATTTGGCTGGCACGTTGTAAGAATTAATGGTCACGATTATAATGTACTTAAAAAAACTTTTAATGATTTGAAAAAAGTTACTGATAAACCTAAAATGATTATTGCCGATACGATAAAGGGTAGAGGAGTTTCATTTATGGAAAAACCTCTCACAGAAACTTTCCAAGGTAAAACTCTTTACAAATGGCACTCTGGTGCACCGGATGATGAAAGTTATCTAAATGGTTTATCAGAACTTTCTGAATCAATAAATTCTTTAGCTGAAAAAATTAGATTGAAAATTCAAATCCCGATTAATGAAACTGAAGGAAAACCAATTACAAAACTTGATAAAGAATTTGTAACTGAAGCTTATGGTGATACACTAGTTGAAATTGCAAAGACAAATAAAAAACTAGTCGTTCTTGATGGTGATCTTTCGGCTGATTGTAAATTAAGAAAGTTTGAAAAAGCATATCCTGATAGATTTATTGAAAATGGAATTGCTGAGCAGGATATGGTTTCAACAGCCGGTGGATTAGCTAGAATGGGATTGATTCCAGTTGTAAATACATTTGCAAGTTTTCTTGCTGCGCGTGCAAACGAGCAGATTTACAACAATGCCGGAGAAAAAACTAAAATAATTTATACATGTCATTTTTCTGGAATGATTCCTGCAGGACCAGGAAAATCACATCAAAGCGTTAGAGATATTTCTTTGTTTGGCGCACTTCCAAATATCACAATCATTCAACCTTGCAATGCAGAAGAAACAAAACTTGTAACAGAATACTGTATTAACGAAGCTGATGAAAATTGTATGCTTAGATTAGTGATTGGACCATCACCAGAAAGAATTGAATTACCTAAAGATTACAAATTTAAAGTTGGTGTAGGGACAAAATTAACAAATGGAAATGATGCAATACTTTTTTCTTATGGCCCAGTTATGCTTCACGAGGCTTTAGTTGCTGCGGATTATTTACAGAAAGTTGGATTTAATCTTAAAGTAATTAATATGCCCTGGCTAAATAAAATAGATAAAGTTTGGCTGAAAGAAGTTGTAAAAGATCAAACAAAAATATTTGTGTTGGAAGATCACTCTGCTGTTGGCGGATTGGGTGATAGATTACTAAATGCGTTAGTAGAAAATGATGAGCTAAAAGATAGATCATTTATAAATTTTGGATTGCAGGAATATCCTGAATGTGGAACTCCATTAGAAGTGTTAGAATTTCATCAACTTGATGGAAAATCTTTAGCAAAGCGAATTTCTGGGATTGAAAATATCGAAACAACAGAAGCTGTTAAACAAAAATATACTGCTGATGCTCCGCAGTAAAATAGTGATGTCATTGCGATCCCGACGTTTTCGGAAGAAGCAATCTTTAATTTTGGTGGATCACTTAGCTCCGTTTGTGATGACAACATTAATTAAATATTTCAACTGAAACTCGTGGCGGATTGGATGCATAACTGCGTGTTCGAGCATTGCATCAATGCAATATTCAACATCCCAATTGGATTTATAAACTTTATCTTCAAATAATTCTGGTGGAACATCTTTTAGTGGATACCTCCATTTATCCGTTAAGTAATCAAGATAGCTCTCTGCTTTTTCAACAACAACTTCGGGTAACGGAGCTTCATCAATTTGTGGATCAGATAGATTAAGCTGTTTACACATCCAAATCATATAACCACGAGCTGATCTTAAAAGATGATATAATAATGTATCCAGAGATTTATAATAAGGATCAGCGGTTTCGGGAAGTTTAGCTCCAGTTTTTTTGCTTCTTGCCAGGTTTTGTAAAATGATCTTAAATGGATTTCGTGTAATGCAACTAAAGCTTTGGCTCCATTGTATTTATATACTAACTCATCCATAAAACTTAAACCTTTACTTTTATAACTATTTTTTTTACGAATTCAGAATCCCCAACATTTATTCCCGGCATATGAAGATCATTAGGAAAGAAGATTGCAAACATTCCTGCTTCAACTTTTGTAAATGATCTTTCACCTTCAAAAAAAGTTATATCGTTTTGCTCATTATATTCATTTATAATTTTCTGATTTTCTAATGGTGCATAACCCATTAATTCTCTTCCTTTTGCAACAAACTGAACATCGATATATTTTTTATGAGCCTCTAGTTTGCTTTCACTTTCATCTTTTGTGTTGTACTCGTTAACTAAAGCAAAAATGTTATCGCTATCAATTTCATATTTACCTAATTCCATATTGGAGAAATCAGTCTGTTTTAGATATGCAAAAGCTTTGTTAATTCTTTCTCCAAGTGTTGAGTAAAGTTGTGAGTTTGAGAGTTTATCTATTATCATAAAATCCTTTTAAAAGTTTTTATTGAACAAAGATAAGTTTTAAAATTGCAGTCACGAAATGATTCGTGACTGCAAATAGAAAAACGAATTCTGATAGTTTTGGTTAACTTAAAAATTAAAACTTAGAACAAGGAATTAAAATCTTTAACAAACAAAGATAATCCATAATAATCTGTTTCAGTATCTTCACGTAATGAATAATTGGAATATGAAAATCTTAAAGCAAAGTGATTAGATAAAAAATTAATTGCTGATTCTTCTTGTGGTTGTGAAATTAATTTTAGAATGCCATCACTTTTAATTTCAAATCCATTTGTTTTAGCATTATTAAGTCCTCTACCACTAAGATGACCTTGACGATATGAGAATATTTCAAATAATTCTATTTCAAGTCCAACTTTTGAGACAACGTTATCGTCCCCTTTTACAGAGAAAATATTTCTACCAAGATTAATATCGCCAATAAAGGATTGATATCCATCCCGGCTCATAACTGGAAATAGAGAATCCGATTCTATTCGATACTGTAGAAGCAAATCTTCTGCATCAACAGTAAAATCAAATCCTAAAGCTTTTAATGTTTGGTTTTCCAATTCCAAATTAAAACCCATAGATAAACCATAACCAAGTTTAGCTAAACGAGGTAAAGGATCAGCTTGCGATGGCTCGATATAGTAAATTTCATCTCCGTTATTTAATTGAGAATATCCAGTTGAAAAATTTAAGAAAGGAGATAAAGGATGGTTTTCAAATAAATCAAAATGCATTTCTTTATCAATTAGTTTCAAGATTGGAACGTTAATTAATAAACCAAAATCAAATGTATTTATCGAGGCTTTCGCATCCATAAATTCTTGACCAGTTGGACGATAATTAATGATAGAAGAAATATGTTTAAGACTTATGCCAGCATTGAATTGCATATAATAATCGATTCCAATACCAAATGAGAAAGTTGAATAGACATCATCTGAATTCCAATAATCACCAAACGAAAAACTACTTCTAGAATAGCCTAAACCAATACTTAATGGAAAATTCAAATCGTCTTTGAAATTATAACCAAGATTTAAAGCAAGGCTATTAAATCTATAAGCATCAAAACCCCACAACTTCGAATTACCGGGATATAATGCAAATGATAAGTTTGTTGTTTGGCTAATATTTCCAAGTTGTGCTGGATTTAGAAGGAATCCATAAGGGTCATCACTCGGTAGAGAAGCACCAGTTACTCCCATACCCGTAGTAGCCGGTGAAATAGGAAAAGTGAGAAATGGTACAGCAGTCTCACCTTGGGCAAGTGTTTTATTAGAAATAAAGATTAAAGAAAAAAAACTGAGAAGAAAGATCGAGTGTTTCATAAAGTCTCCCAAATAATGATAGTAAAAATTATGATGATTAGTTTCATTAAATAGTCAAAATAAAATACTTGATTATTATGTGGCTAAAGCTAATTAGTTTTATTTAATTTTTACCAGTTGACTAAAGTCAACTGCAATAGATAAATGTTTTGTAAATAGTTCTTATCAGAAGTCACGAAATGGTTCGTGACTTCTGCTTTTTAAAGTTGAATTCCCAATCCAAGTTTAGTTATAAACTGTTTCCTTAATTCTCCTGAAATTAGATGACTATCAGCGAGAGAAAAATCTATACTAAATGATTCAATATTTATTTTAAGACCTGCCATTAAGTAAAAAGCATTAAACTCATTATCATAGTATTCTTCCACAGAGCAATTACTTATTAATATTCCTGCTGATCCACTGAATACTTTATTAAAGTTATAGATTAGACTTGACGAAATATCGAATTGGTTTGTTAAAATGGTTCGATCAATTTCACCCCAAAAAATGTTACTTAAGAAAGCACTAACCTGTAAATCATCATCAAGCTGGAACAGACCTTCGAAACATAATTCATAAGGTGTTTTTTCTATCCATTCAGGCATTTGGGCTTGAATTGCATAAGCATTTCCAATTGTATCAATATCCAAATTATTATTTTCTACATTAGAAATATGAAAACTGCATCCACTTTTTAAATGAATTCCAATCTTATTTTGGTTTTCATTTAAACTATAAACTAATCCCAATACAAATCCACTTGCATAATTAAATTCATTAACAAATACAGTTAAGATTTTTTCATAACTATGCAATTGATTGAAATTATATCTTAAACCGATAGAAAGATTATTATTATCAGAAAGTATATCATTAAATCTATACGCAACAGAAAGTGAGTATTTATTTATAGTGTGTTCTAATATCGGAGTAAATGTTGTGCCAGTTCCCTCGGGATATTGAAGTGTAGTTTTTGGTATTTCTCCAAAATTAAGACCAGAATTAAATTCCTGACTTAAACTTAGACCGAAACTGAAATCTTGATAATGATAAACGGCACCAAATGATTGAGGAATAAAATTATAAACTCTGGGTAAACTTATTTCTTCGAATGGCTCAGGATAATAAGTTGGAGTGTTTACTTGGTAAGTTAATCCGATTGATAAATTTTGTAAAAAACTGATACTTGCTGGATTCAGAAATCCAAGATTTGAAGTTGAGTTTATTAAACCAGAATTTCCTAAGCCATTTAGATTTCTTATTCCGTATCCAGATGGGAATGCAAGTGCAGAATTGCCAGCGGTTCCCTCACGGTTGATATCTCCAGGAAATAAATTTGATGAAAATGAAAAAATTACGAAAAACACCCAAACTAAATTTTTCATAACGCCCCTTAAATAAATAACAGAAAATTTTATTTATAATTTGCCACGATCTGTAGCTTTTAAAATAAGGATACCAAACAAATTGGCTTTAACCAAACAAAAATTAAATTTTGGCAAAGCCAATAAATTATACTCTTAAATATACCACGACTTATGCCAAAGGCATGGCAAGCCAAAAGTCGTGGCAATAAATAAATTTAGGACTACTTTATAATTTTCTTTTCTCTTAAAATTGTTTCAATTGTAATTGCACCAATTTCCTGTAGATCATACTTAACACGCGTGCTTGGTTTTTTAATTTTAATATATCTGCTAAGATCAATTGGAGTTCCAATAACAACAGCATCGCATTTTGTATTGTTGATAGTTGTTTCAAGATCTTTTAATTGTGCGTTGCCATATCCCATTGCAGGGAGTAGCACTCCAATATTTGGATATTTTTCAAATGTTGCTGTAATTGATTTTACTGTGTAAGGTCTCGGATCAACCAATTCTTTGGCTCCAAGCTTTTGTGCAGCAACAACACCAGCGCCATATTTCATTTCACCGTGAGTAAGTGTTGGTCCATCTTCAACAACGAGAACTCGTTTATTTCTGATCATTTCAGGATGCTCTACTGTAACAGGTGAAGCAGCTTCAATGATCGAAGCATTTGGATTTACTTTGCGAATGTTATCTCTAACAGTATTTATTCCAGCATTATCAGCAGAATCAATTTTATTAATTACAACTGCATCAGCCAATCTTAATGAAGTGTTGCCGGGATAATATTTCATTTCGTGCCCTGGTCTATGCGGATCAACAACTGTAAAAGTTACATCAGCTTTGTAGAAAGAGAAATCATTATTGCCACCATCCCACAAAATAACATCAGCTTCTTTTTCAGCTTCGCGCAAGATTGCTTCGTAATCAACACCTGCATAAATAACTCCGCCTCTTGCAACGTGTGGTTCATACTCTTCAATTTCTTCGATTGTACATTTATGTTTTTTAAGATCAGCATAAGTTGCAAAACGTTGAACTTTTTGTTTTACTAAATCACCATAAGGCATTGGATGACGAACTGCAACAACTTTTTTTCCGGCAGCAGTTAATACTTCAACAATTTTTCTTGATGTTTGAGATTTACCACAACCAGTTCTAACAGCTAAAACTGCAATTACAGGTTTTGTACTTTTAACTTCTGTTTCAGCTGCGCCAAGTAAACGAAATGAAACTCCACACGCATTAACAATTGAAGCTTTTGTCATTACATATTCAAAAGGTACATCTGAATATGAGAACACCACTTCATCAACTTTTAATTTTTTTATAAGTGTTTCTAATTCTTTTTCTTCGTAGATCTTTATTCCGTTAGGATAAAGTGTGCCGGCAAGTTGTTTTGGATAGGTGCGGCCTTCAATATTTGGGATTTGTGTTGCAGTGAAAGCTACTACATTGTAGTCTTTGTTGTCTCTGAAGTAAACATTAAAATTGTGGAAATCGCGTCCAGCAGCGCCCATTATCAACACGTTCTTACGAGCCATAGAAATACTCTCCTTTGTGCTTTTAGGTTTTGTTGTTGTATAAAAATATTTTGATTCATTTTAAATGATATTATTAAAAATTACTGTTACAAATCTAAGGGTTTTTTACAAGAGTTTCCTTGTTGTTAGCGCTAATAATAGCATCCGAAAGGTACTTTTTGAGAATCGGAATTTAAAAAGTGCGTTTAAGTTAAATAGGGCAAGAAAATGAAATGCGGTGTAATGAATTATTTTTTTAATTAACTAACAAATAAAGAATAAATAATATAAAAATCATAATAGTAGGGGAGAGGCTTGCCTCTCCTGAAATTGTTTTTATCTTTTTTTTTGTTTTGCTTTCTTAAAAAAAATACAACGGACAGGGCAAGCCCTGTCCCTACTTTATCACTACTTTAATAACATCAACTTTAGATTTTTAAATTGTTGATTGATATTTAATCTAGCAAAATAAATCCCTGAACTGACATTGTTTCCTGAATTGTTTTTGCCATTCCAAATAACCTCGTACGTTCCTGATGGTTTTTCTTCATTAACTAATGTCGTAATAACATTCCCTAGTATATCATACACAATTAATTTGATATTCAGATTTCTCCCTTCGGTCGAAATAACAGATGGGATTGAATATCTAATTGAAGTTGCCGGATTAAACGGATTTGGATATGCACTTAAACTAAATTCTGTTGGAATAATTTTATCATCTTCAACTGAAACAATATTATTTGTTTCACCTGGAGTTGGAGACATAAATACCCAGTCGTTTGCCCCATCCGGGTATCTTCCAAATGAAATATCAACTGTTTGTGGACCGAATGAAATAGAATCAATAATTGTAACTCCATCGTTTTCAACTAAAGCGATAAACTCACCGGTTGCACTAAGTTTAAAGTTTGTATGAAGTCCAACTTGTGAGGAATCTTCATCGCACCATATTAATAAGTGCTCATTTGGTGCAAGAAAAAGATTAGGATCGATGAATCTCCATTTTGTTAAATTATCTTTTTTATCGGTTAAATATTTCCCGGTAAGAGGAATCATATTTGAGGTAGGATTATATAATTCAACCCAATCATCATACTCACCATTTGGATCCGCAATTGTGATTCCATTATCAGCCATCAATTCATTGATAACAATGTTATCAGAAATTATTTGCTGTGATTTTATTTCAATAGCTTTTTTTCTTGGATAAAATTGAAATTGATTTTGGTTATCCTTTACATAAACAAAAAACTTTCCCGAATTACCAGAACCAATCGGAGGAATCGAACCAATCCATCTATCAGATTCTTCAACTATTTTTGTGTTTGCAATTGGAGAATAACTCATAGGAAATATTTGTGATGAAGCTGAATCATCATCCTGGTAATGAATTGAGACTTCACTCAATCCATTATTATCAAATGCTGAAACAATAATTTTGATTGAATCATTTGGTCCAGGATTTTTTGGTTCAAAATCAATTTTGTAAACGATAGGTTTTGAACTTAGGTAAATTAACTTACTTGGTAATTGAGAATTTTTAAGATTAACAAATTGCTTTATGCCGAATTTTACGTGCTGATTCTCATAACCTGAAGATGAGTAGGAATTAAAAAAATCATTTGTATCAAATCCATAATCAAACGTACGAAATGAATCGGCTAAAGCTGAAGTCGTAATCATAGATTGCAAACTATCCAACTTATTAACCCAACGAGAAAGCAGATATACATTTGTTCTGTAAAATTCTAAAAAGTGTGTGTACAGATTTCTATATTGAGCTACTTGCATTAGTTTTTCTGCTAGTGGTCTATATCCACCAGCTACTTTTGGATAATCATACGGATCAACGTTTGTCCAATTGATATTAAACCAATCAATACCAAAAGTGTTATCATAATCATAAGGAATTAAATGAAAAATATCTTTTACGGGTTCGTGATACAAATAATAATTATTCATTAACGACCAATAGTCATCCCATTCGCCAACAAGAATGTTCATCGCAAAATACTGAAGAACTTCATGTACATCTATCAATGATTCTAATGAATCAGGCAATGAACCAGTTGGAGTATTATTTAGTATTGATATAAAATGTGCAAGCTTAGAAAAATCTGCAGTTGATTCATTCGTCATAAGTTCATAAGCTGGTCTTCCGCCGCTACTTATATTTTTGTAAAGATTGGGATCTTCACCAAGATAATTTAAATCAGCAGGATAAAGACACTTCCATAAATTGCCTGAATCATCCGAAAAATTCTTTTTAAGAAATTCATTATCAATGTGTTCAATAGAAATATACAATCCAAAATATTGTCCATTTATATATACTTCAATATGGTTTGCCCGTGTAGCTGTCATTCCAATTGTCTGGTAATGATCAAAACAAAGTTTGCTACGGATAATTGATGGATCATTATGTTCGCCGTTAAGATTTAATTTATCAACTCCATAAAATTCTCTTCCTTGAACAAATGTATTGAATGAAACTTTAAATGATTTTTTTTGTGCATTGCGAGAAGTGTTTCCGCGTAATCTAAATCCAATTGAATCCACAGTTTCGTTTATGAACGCATTTTGAAAATGAAACGATGCAACAAATTCCGAATCACTTTGTGAGTTTTGATAAAGCCAGGTAATTGCTGCAGGATCAATTGTTACATCAACTCTTGCAACTTGTGAATCATCATAAATTTTCCAGCTTGCATCCTGTTGAGCAAAGTTAAAAGTTGAGATTATTAGTGAAAGCAATAGTGTGGTTTGAAATTTCAAATATCTTGTAGAAAAAATCATTTTACATCCAGTTTTTTAAATCATAAAATTCAGTCCAAAGTTCTATAAAAGATTGCTAAATTACTATCACAAAAAATTTATTCGCTTAATAAATCAGCGAGGAAACAAATGAAAACATTTTTCTTATTTATTTCTTTTACAATTGCAATTATTTCTCAAAACAATCCAAAGTTTGATGAGTATTTTTTAGATGAAACTTTTAGAATAGATTATTTCCATATCGGCGATGCGAAAACTGAAATTATAACTATTGATAAAATGTTTCGTTATGGAATTTGGGCAGGAAGTTTGAATCATCTAGTAGATAATTTCAATAATGGTAAATATTATCTAAAAATATATGATTACAATTCAGGCAATTTAATTTACTCAAAAGGGTTTGATACTTTTTTTGGAGAGTATGCGTCCGGCGATGACGGAATAAATGGTGTGCAAAAAAGTTTTCACGAAACAGCGACTATTCCATTCCCAAAAGATAAAATTGCATTTGTACTTGAAAAAAGAGATGACAAAAACGAATTGAAAGAATTCTTCAGAACTCTGATTGATCCAAACAGTATTTATGTAATTAAAGATAAAATTGCAGAAGAAAATGTTGAGATATTTAAACCTGTTAACAGTGGTGATCCACATAAAAAGGTTGATATTGTTATTCTTGCTGAAGGTTATACAAAATCTGAAAAAGATAAATTTGAAAATGATTTAAATAGATTTGTAGGATATTTCTTTGAGCAGGAACCATACAAATTTCAAAAAAATAATTTTAATATTTATGGAGATTTCAAACCATCGCAAGAAAGCGGAACAGATTTACCGGGAGCAGATATTTTTGTTAACACAATTCTTAATACAACTTTCTGGTCGCTTGGTTCTGAAAGATATTTGATGACTGAAGATAATTTAACAATGCATAACCTTGCTGCGTTTGTTCCTTATGATGCAATTTATATTCAGGTTAATCATCCGCGTTATGGAGGCGGCGGAATTTATAATCAATATTGTACTTATAGTACCGATAACCAATTTGCAAAATATTTATTTACTCACGAGTTTGGACATTCATTTACAGGCTTAGCAGATGAGTATTACACTTCTGATGTTGCATACAATGATTTCTTCAAACCAACTGTTGAACCTGTAGAACCAAACATTACCGCTTTGATGGATCCGAAAAATATTAAATGGAAAAAATATTTGAGTGATGGAATTGAAATTCCAACTCCATGGGAAAAAGAAGAGTTTGATAGATTTAGTTATGAATGGTTAAAAGAAAGAAACAGGTTAAACAGTTTTGTTGCTGAGTTGAAAAAAAATCGTGCACCAGAAAATGAAATTAAAACTGCTGAAGAAGAATATGCTGCGAAGGATAAAAAGCAATCTGAAAAAGTTGATAAATATTTAATGAGCAGTAAATACTGGAATAAAGTTGGCGTGTTTGAAGGCGGCGGCTATCAACCAAAAGGAATTTACAGACCAATGATTGATTGCATTATGTTTTCCAAAGGTGATAAACCATTTTGTAAAGTGTGTGAAGAAGCGATAAAAGAAGTTATTGGCAGTTATACAGAGTAATTATTCTCTACAAGCTTTGTATTTTTTAACTTAGCGTTCTTTGCGTGAAAGACATTTCACGCAAAGTTCGCAAAGATTTTTCGCTAAGAACGCAAAGTTTATTTTATTAAAACCATTTTTTTTGTTTGAGAAAAATCTCCAGCAATTATTTTATAATAATAAATTCCTGAAGCAAGATTGTTTGCATTAAATTCTGCTTCGTATTTTCCTGCCGTTCTGTATTCATTTACTAGAGTTGCAACTTCATTACCGAGCACATCATATATTTTTAAAGTTTGATGACTGTTAACGGGAGATTGCCAACTAATTTTTGTACTTGGATTAAATGGATTTGGAAAATTCTGCTCCAAAGAAAATTTGGCTGGTGGAAGAATCTCAGCTTCAACAATGTTTGAATATTCAAATGTTCCGTCAAAATCAATTTGCTTTAATCTGTATTGATATTTCCCTGTAGATAAGTTTTCATCTTTAAAAGAATATGTTTTTGTTTCTGTTGTAGTTCCATTTCCATTAACAAAACCAATGTTTTCCCACACACCCCTGCCTTCGGCTTCCCCTCTCGAGAGGGGATTAAGGAGTGTGTTGCGTTCTATTTGAAATCCAGAATTATTTGTTTCTGTTGCAGTCATCCAATTCAAAGTAACATCATTATCAATAACAGAAGAAGAGAAGGAAAGAAGTTCTACAGGAACAATTGCAGGAACATATGCTGTAGCTTCGTTACCAAAAAAACTATTATAGATTCCTGTTGATCTAACTCTATAAGTATATACTTCATTTAAGTCAACATTATAATCTTCATAATTATAAATATTTGATTGTGTAGTTACAATTGTTTGGTAAGGCTCAGTACTCGAAGGCAACCCATTTTTACGTTGAATAGTAAATCCCACATTGGGCCCAATGACCTTCATTCCAATTTAAAGAAACTTTTTGAATAGAATCATTCGCCTCAGCTTTTAAAATAATGAGGTTGGTGAGTAATGGTGTGATAATAGAAACCATGTAAAATCATCAACATAAAAGAAATCAATATCATTTGAATTTCCAGTATAATAAAAACCTAATCTAAATTTCCTGGAAACTTCAAAGGGGGCAAAAATTTTCGGGTCCAACATTACCTGTTGCATTTAAGTCCCAAATTGAAGTCCAGGTCAATCCATTATCTGTTGTAATTGCACAACCAACATAAACTGTATTTGACCACCAATCTTCATAATAACTAAACTGGATAGAGCCATAAGATCCTTCAGCAAATTGAAATTCTGGTGAAATAAAATATGACTCACCAATAAAAACAGGATCCCATCTAAAAACCATTTCACCAGGTGAGCTATTAGTATGTGAAGAATTTGACCAATACCAATTGAATTTCCAATGGTCCTAAAAATTGCCAGCCTACTTAAATCAAAAGTAAAAAATCTAGGATGGAACGGCATAATATGTGAATTAAAATACCAAATTGGTGAAATAGAATTACCTGAAGAATTATATTCTACTACCTTTCCAATAGTATTTTACATAATCACCTAAGTATCCAAATTAAAAAAATTGAAGAAGAATAAATGGTAGATGGAAATCCATTTAAAACTCACACTGTATCACTATTAGCAACTAGCAGGGAATCTGAACTGAAATAAATTTCATTGTAAGATACACCTTGTGGATTCTGCCAATATAATAAGTGATCTAATTGGTGGATTCCTTTAGCACCAGGTGCGGTCATTGGATTAAAAGCTGGATCGGGAACTTGTGCAAATGTTATAACAGACAAAAAAATCAGAAAAAGTAATGTTAGCCTCTTCATTTATTCTCCAATCTGTTCTGGTTGAACTTTATTTAATCAGTATTCCCAAAGGGATTTCCGATAAAATAATCAGATTATTTTATCGTCAACATCTTTTTGGTAAGCGTTAATCCCTCATACTTAAGTTGGTAAAAATATAATCCACTTGCAAGAGCTGATGCATTAAATTCTACCTGATGTAAACCAGCAGGTTTTACTTCATTAACAAGAGTTGCAACTTCATTTCCTAAAACATCAAAAACTTTAAGAGTTTGAAAAGCTTCTTTTGGTGTTTGCCACTTTATTGTTGTTGTTGGATTAAACGGATTTGGATAATTCTGTTCTAAAGAAAATTTTGCTGGTGGAAGAATCTCAGCTTCAACAATGTTTGAGTATTCAAATGTTCCATCAAAATCTATTTGCTTTAATCTGTATTGATATTTTCCAGTAGATAAGTTTTCATCTTTATAAGAATATGATTTTGTTTCAGTTGTAGTTCCATTTCCATTTACAAAACCAATGTTCTCCCAACACCCCTGCCTTCGGCTTCCCTCTCGGGGATTAAGGTGTCTTCGTTCTATTTGAAATCCAGAATTATTTGTTTCCGTTGCAGTTATCCAATCTAAAGTAACATCATCATCAACAACAGAAGAAGAGAAGGAGAGAAGTTCTACAGGAGTTACTTGAACAATTGAAAAGTAGGTATTTGAAATGTCATAACTACAAGGATAATGTCCGATTCGAACCAAACAACTATCAGAAATAATATTAGGTACATTCCATTGGTAAAGATTCTGGTTAGAGTAATAAGATTGTTCAATAAAATTCCAGGTTGAACCTGCATCAGTTGACAATTCTATGTCCATACCTGGAGATAGCAGAAAACAGGACCAAGTGATATCATAGATTTGTCCAACTTGTAATGTATCTCCACCATTTGGATTAATTAAAACCATACTGCCCGAGGAACATCATTAAAATTACAATCATTTTAATTTTATCTAATCCAACAGGTACATTAAAAAATGATGAATCAAATAAAAATCGAATGATTGAATTAGATTTCCATTATATGGATTATAAAAACCTATTAAAAATTAAATCACCAGACAAACCCAATTTCCATAACACATTTGATTTGATCCAGATACATAACTTAAATCAATCAAATGTTCATTAAATCTAACCCAATAACATCCAAAACGGATATCTTTTAAAATTGTTAAACTTGAATCAGTTGGAAGAATTAATCTTGCCCCAAACTGTCCTGCGGGAACTTGGGGAACAACAACTTCACCAAATTGTGGATCAAGTCCATCAGTACCAAATGGATCTTTACCAATAATTAATTCTTGTGAGTTGTTGAACTCATCTGTAATTGTAAATGTATATTCAACAGATGCAGTATCTTGTGCTTGAAGTGAAATAAAAGGAAGAAAAACTAAAAGAAACACTAAATTCTTCATAACCCACACCCTCCATAAAAATGTCACTTCAAATGAAACAAATTATAGTTCCAATTACAAGTGTTTGCTGGATTTTATTTAATTTCGTTTTGTTAAAATCAAATAAAATAATTTTAGATTTATGAAAACAAAACTTGATATAGCAAAAAATTGGTTGCCTCGTTATACTGGAACCGAAATAGATGAGTTCGGAGATTATTTACTTCTTACAAACTTTCAAAACTATGTTGATAAGTTTGCAGAAAGATTTGGTTGTGATGTTAAAGGCATTGGAAGACCAATGCAAACCGCTACAAACTCTAAAGGATTATCAATTATAAATTTTGGAATTGGTTCCGCTAACGCAGCAACTGTTATGGATTTACTTGTTGCAAGAAAACCAAAAGGAGTTTTGTTTCTTGGCAAGTGCGGTGGATTAAAACGATCAACTGAAATAGGACATTTTATTCTTCCAACTGCTGCAATAAGAGGCGAGGGAACAAGTGATGATTACAAACCAAAAGAAGTTCCTGCTTTGCCTTCATTCAAACTTCACAAGTTTGTTTCAGATAAGATTATTCAGCGTGAGTTAGAATATCGTACAGGAGTTGTTTACACAACTAATCGCAGAGTTTGGGAATGGGATGAAGAGTTTAAACAATATCTTAAAAAACTTTCTACAATTGCCATCGATATGGAAACAGCAACTTTATTTATTGTTGGATTGGTAAATGAAATTCCACGTGGAGCATTATTGTTGGTTTCAGATATTCCAATGATCCCTGAAGGAGTAAAAACAGAAGAATCAGATAAAGTTGTAACAGAAAAATTTGCTGATCTTCATCTTGAAATTGGAATTGAAGCTATGACAGAATTAGGAATTAAAGGAGAACAGATAAAACACTTTACTTATTAAAAACAGTTTTGTGATCAATCCGTAAAAACAATTGCGCAAAAGTGTACCAGCATAAACCTAATGACCAACCTGCAATTACTTCGGTAACAGTATGACCACTTCCAATAAATCTACTTATGCCAACCATTATTATAACAATCACTGCCGATGTGAAAAGATATTTATTAGCGCGCAAGATTTTTTTATCTGAGATTAAATACTTTGCCATTGCAAGATAAAGTACGGTGGCAATAAAAGTATGACCACTTGGAAAGTTTGAAAGTGATTCTGTTAAAACTGAACTTAGATTTAAATCTTCTTGCTTAGATGTAATTGACTTTGTTACTAATATTAAAACAATTCCCAATCCAACAGTAAATAAAAAATGATTTTGCTTCTTTTTTATTGCGAGTAATTGATAAATAGAAATACATAAATACAGAAAAAATTAATACAAGTTCTCTGCTGCCAAGAGCGGAAATATCACCAATCGAACCAACAAACCAGGCTGGACCGTATGAGTGTGACCATTTATTTGTATAGCCTAACATATTGTAAAGCGATTCAGAAACTAATGCTGATAATCCATCAAACAAACCAGAACAGCTTAGTAAATAAACTACTAAGCTTAACATAAAAATTATTAAAAGTTTTTTATTCGTAGCAAAAATCATATTATTATTTTTTGTAGATGTGTGGAATCAAATATAAAGAATGGAATTGGATTATTTTATATAGGAGTGGAAATTTCTTACAAATAAATTAGCAGAGATTCGAGGTATGATTCTCTGCTAGTTTATATAAAGTTTATTCTGTTTTGTTTTCTTTTTCTATTATGATTTTCTTGTGTTTTTTATCGCAGCAGTTTGAATCTTCAATTTTTACTTTACAATGTTCATCTGTTTCCATTTTTTTTAAGTACTCATCCGCAGCTTTGCCCTCAAGAACTTCAATATTTTCTTTACCATCTTCATTAATTGTAACTGTAACAACTTTTTTATCACCATCTTTTGTAACAATAACTTTTTTCTCGATCTTTTTCATATCAGCATCATAAGAATCAATATCCTTTTCATCAACAAATACTAAAACATCTTTTCCATCATCCAGATCATCACCAAGATTTTTTATGATAATTTTTTTATGCAAACTATCACCATGAAATTCTTTTCCATCCTTTGTTATAAACTCAAAATGTTTCATCTTTTTATCTTCCTTCATTGAAGCAAAAAGTTTTTCAGCTTCATCTCCGCTAAACGTAAAAGTTTTACCTTCAGATTTGATAACGATTTCATCAACTTTGCCGTTAATATCTTTTAACATTTTATTGGTTTCTGATTGAGCATTTGCAATAAAAGACAACAAAGTAATTACTAAAACAAGTAACATTAAATTTTTCATAAAATTCTCCATTTTTAATATTTATAGTTTGGACGAAGACTTAGCAATATTGTTCCAGAATTAAATGCTGAAACTAAATTCGTCTTCTAAATCCTTCGCCCATTACTTCGTGAACATTGCTAACAGTTACAAATGCTTTTGGATCAACATCTTTTATTATTGCAAGCAGTTTTGATAATTCTTTAAGTGTTACAACAGTCGTTAGCATCTCACGATCAATATTTCTATAAAGACCACGGGCTTTTATTGCTGTTGCACCGCGACTTAAATCATCCATAATTGCTTGAGCTATTTCTTCATTTTTATCTGAAATAATGTTTACTGATCGTGCATAATCAAATCCATCAATTATTACATCAACCAAACGGCTGGAAATAAAAAGAAGAAACATTGCATAAAAGGTTAGTATAACTGCTGACCGATCTCCTGCAAGGCCTTTAAAATCAATTATAAATCCTGCAAAAAGAATTACAAAAAAATCTGTAAACATAATTGCCATTCCGGGTTTTGTTCCGAATCTTTTTTGCATAATTGCGGCAACGATATCAGATCCACCGGTTGTACCTTTAAATTTAAATATTATTCCAAGTCCCAAACCAAGTAATGCTGCACCAATTAAAATTAAAAACATAAAATCATTTTGTTGCAGATCTTTAATAGTTGTTGTATCCTGCAATCGTATGAATGAGAAACCGGGAATATCACCTCTAAAAAAATCTATAAAAAACGAATTGAGTGAAAATCCAAAAAAAGTTCTTACTCCAAATTCTTTACCAAGTTCTTTAACTCCCCAAATGTAAAGTGGAATGTTGAGGATCCAGATTAACAAACCAACCTGCAATCCTGTTAAATAATGTACTGCCATCGATAATCCACTTACTCCGCCAGGTACAACTTTTGCGTCAACAAGAAAAACTCCTATCCCAATAGCCATAATTGCGGCTCCGAATGCAATTGCAAAATATTCGATTGCAATTTTTACCCTTTTATTTACTTGGATCATCACAAACCTTTTATAAAATATTCTTATTACTTAAAATTAGCGATAGAAATCGAATAGATAAAAAAAACTTAAAATATATGTTTAATTGAAGTAAAATCAGCTTAAATTTGGTTAAGTAAATCATCAAAGTTTTAAGGTTAAGAATGAAAAATTTAATTGTCACAATAATCGTATTTGTAATCTTTTCATCAAATGTAAATGCGCAATATTTAAATGTTCGTGTTGATGCTGCAAATAGTAATCAACCAGAAGAAGTTTCTATTGCAATTAATCCAACTAATCCTAGTTATTTAGCCGCGGGCGCAAACATAGATCATTTTTTTAGATCTACTAATGGAGGTTTAACCTGGACAACAGATTTTATTGAATCGCTTTCTTTTGGCGTTTGGGGCGATCCTTGCGTTGTTTATGATGAAGCTGGATATTTATACTTTGGGCATCTTTCAAATCCACCAATTTCAGGATATTGGATTGATAGAATTGTTGTTCAAAGATCGACAAATAATGGATTAAACTGGAATGATGGTGCTGGCATTGGATTTTTAAATCCGAAAAATCAAGATAAAGAATGGCTCGGTGTAGATATGCACAGTCCACTTTATAAAGGTAATATTTATACAACCTGGACTGAGTTTGATAATTATGGAAGCAGCAGCCCAAGTGATTCATCAAGAATTAGATTTTCTAGAACCACAGATAAAGGTTTAACATGGAGCGCAGCAAAAACTGTAAGTGATAAAAGTGGTGATTGTATTGATGAAGATAATACAGATGAAGGCGCAGTTCCTTGTGTAGGACTTAATGGAGAAGTTTATGTTAGCTGGGCTGGGCCATTAGGTTTGATGTTTGATAAATCTACTGATGCTGGAAATACCTGGGGAGTTGATAAATTTGTTTCTTCAATTCCAGGCGGGTGGGATTTTTCAATTCCAGGAATATCTAGATGTAATGGATTACCAATAACCGCTTGCGATACAAGTCAATCACCATATCGTGGTAACATTTATATTAATTGGTCGGATCAAAGAAATGGTGTAAATAACACAGATGTTTTTCTTTCTAAATCTACTGATGGAGGAAATACCTGGAGTGATGTTAAAAAAGTTAATGATGATAATACAACAAGACATCAATTTTTTACATGGATGACAATTGATCAAACAACCGGCGCAGTTTATTTTGTTTTTTATGATAGAAGAAATACTGCTAACAACTTTACTGATGTTTATGTTGCAAGATCGACTGATGGTGGAGAAACTTTTACCAATTTTAAAGTAAGCCAAACTTCTTTTAACCCAACTTCAGGCGTTTTCTTTGGTGATTACACAAACATTGCAGCTTACAATAAAATGGTTTATCCAATTTGGATGCGACTTGATAACACAACTCTCTCTGTTTGGACTGCAATAATTAATGATTCAACAGTAATTGTTCCCGTTGAGTTAAATAATTTTACTGCTAATATTTCTGATGGAGTTGTACAATTGAATTGGCAAACAGCTTCAGAGCTAAATAACCAGGGATTTGAGATACAAAGAAGCAGCCCATCCCCAACCCCTTCCCTAAAGGAAGGGACTTTAGATAATTGGAGAACAATTGGATTTGTTCAAGGGAAAGGAACATCAACTGAAAATAATTTTTATTCATTTAATGATTCTCCAAATGAATCAGGACTTTACAATTACAGATTAAAACAAATAGATTTTGATGGTAGTTTTGAATACTCAAGTGAGATTGAAGCTAATTTTATTTTTGCAAATGATTTTAGATTATCTCAAAACTATCCAAATCCATTTAATCCAAGTACAACAATTGAATACCAAATTCCACAAGCATCTTTTGTAACAATAAAAGTTTATGATGTACTTGGAAAAGAAATTGTAACTCTTGTTAACGAAGAAAAACCTGCTGGTATACATGAAGTAAGCTTTGAACCAAAAGATTTAACAAGTGGTTTGTATCTTTATAAAATTAAAGCGGGTAACTTTGAGCAAACTAGGAAAATGTTGCTGTTGAAGTAATGTTCAACCTGCTAGCAGCAGGCAAGTTTTCAATGTTAAATGCTCAATGTAATTCTTTTAAAAATTGAACATTGAGCATTTAACACTTAACATTTTTTAAAGATTATTCCGATTCTATTTCTGCAATTTCCAAAATTGATTTTGGTACTTCAGGTTCACCGGCAAAAAAACTTTTATCCACTTTTCGTGTGTAACTCCAGCGATGTAGCCAGCTTATTCCACCTCTGCCAATAAAGGTATCTTCAGTTTCGTAAGCAGAATCTGTTAAAGCTTCGTTTAAAGAAATAAAGGAATAATTTCTTTTTAATAATTCTTTGGCTAACTCATCAAAGTAATCTGCGTTTATCATATTAGCGTGAACAAGAAGGATTTGTTTTATTTCTCTTCCAAATAATTTTACTGATTGATTTTCAAAGTAAATTGTTTTATCAATCATATAGCTTACATACTCAGAGCCAATCTGTTTCATCAATTCAGAATCTTTGTTATTGTAAGCATTTTCATAAGCACGCGCATAAATCCATTCGCCGTTATCTATTGTAACTGGAGCAACCGTATAATTCTGTTCTTTTAGAAAATCTTCTAAAGCTTTCTTTTTCTCCAAGGAATTTCCTGTATGCAAAAATGGATGTCTGAAGTATTCTAACATTTTATTTTTTTGCGATAATAATTTTTTAGTGATTTTTTCACCCTTAATAATATCAGCAAAAAACTCTTCATTTTCTGTGTTGTGATAATCAGGATGAGAGAATGTATGATTCCCAAGTTCAAGATCTGCATCAATCCAGAGTTGTAATGCTTTTAATCTTGAAGAATCCAAAACTTCATTTACATAAAGTTTGTATTCATTTACAAATCCAATCGCAGGAATTTTATACTTTTTAATTGTGAGTAGAAGCTTTTGAGTTTGTTCAATCCATTGGTTTCCATCTCCTAAATATTTTGTATTCATCGGAAGATCATCAAAAGTAACAGCTATAAATCTCTGTGTTTCAAAGTTTTGTGCTATTGAAAAGGAGTTAATTAAAATTGTTGAAAAAGTTAAAAGTAATATGTTCTTGAACATTTAGAATCCTTTATTATTTTAAAGTAAAGATAAAATAAACTTTACTTGTATAAAATTGATAAAGATGAACCTTAAACAAAATCTAGAAAATCATTATAAAACTTTTGATAGAACAAAACTTGAACCTGATCCGCTTCAGTTTCTACATTTGTTTAAAGATGAAAGAGATATTGAAGTTGTTGGTTTGATCGCTTCAATCTTTGCATACGGAAATGTTAAGCAGATCGAGAACACTATAAAGAAATTTATTTTTGTGTTTGATGGAAAACCTTATTCATTCATTAAAAATTTTTCTTTAAGTAAAAAATCAAAAAAAATATCTGGCATTAAACATAGATTTTATTCTGAAGATGATGTATTAAAACTGTTTTTTATCCTGAACAAAGAGATAAAAAAACACAAAACAATTAAGCAAATATTTTTACAAGGTTACAATATTTCTGATGATAATGTAAAAAACGGAATATCAAACTTTTCAAATCACTTTATAAACTCGTTTATTGAAACATTTGGTAAAGTTTCTGATGGCATAAAATTTATGTTTCCTTTACCGGAAAAGGGTAGCGCGTGCAAACGAATGAACTTGTTTCTTCGTTGGATGGTTAGAAAAGATGAACTCGATTTTGGCTTGTGGAAAGAAATTCAAGCATCTAAACTAATAATACCGGTTGATACTCACATTGCAAGGATCAGTAGATCATTAAAGCTGACAAAAAGAAAAAATGCAGATTGGAAAATGGCTGAAGAGATTACAAGCAATCTTAAAAAGTTCGATCCGGAAGATCCTATAAAATATGATTTTGCTATTTGCCATATTGGAATAAGAAAATTAAAGTTTTAAGTTTATCATTAAATAAACATTTAAAAGATTAAATATGACTCATCAATCAGAAGACCGTTTTCCATTAAAATATTTACTCTATTTTTTAGCTGCAACAATTATTATTTCAATTGTTGGTTATTTGTTTTATGCTGATAGAAAAAACTCAATTGAAAATGAGCTTTACAGACACGTTGTTGCGATTAAAGAAATAAAACTTGCACAGATTGAAAAAGAACAAACGCAACGCAAAAAAACTATAACATCATTTCTTTTACTTCCGGAAGTTAAAAATGATTTGACTGCATTACTTAACCAAAAAAAATCTTCATCATCGCTTAGTGGAATTACAAGATGGTCTAACGAAGTTAAAAGAGATTTTGATTTTGTTAGTATAAATGTTTTTAATACTAAAGCTGAAATTCTTTTTTCAACAGATTCAACGCACAGTATTTATCAAAACTTTTTAAAACACGAATTAGTTATTCAGTTGCAAAAAGATTCTGCTTCAATATCAAATCTTTATCTTGGTGAAAACAAAAATCTTTTACAGGCTATAATTACTCCAATTAAAATAGCAAATAAAGTTGCTGGTTATTTATGGACGGAAATTTCTTTCTTTGAATATCTTCATCCAATAATATCTTACACAAAAAAAGAAGCTGGTGAAGTTGAATATATTTTATTAAAAGAGAATAGTGATCTGGGTTTTATTCTTAAAGATTTTTCTGATCACGATAGTTCTTCTATACGTCCATTGCCGCTAAGTAAACATGATAAAACAGAGCTTGAAGAATTTATTAAAGGGAAAGATTTTTTTAAGGATGCAAAATTTAAAGGATCAAGAATTTTTGCCTCGGTAAATAAAATTCCTGGTACTGATTGGGTATTGGTTGCAAAAATTAATCAGGCAAAAGTTTCGGAATCCACAAGGAATGCTGCACTTGTAATAACACTTGTTTCAGCATTGTTAATTGGGCTTTCAGGCAGTGTTACATATTCTATCTGGAAAAGAAGTCGTTTACATTTTATTACAAAAACATTTAAACTGAGAAAAGAAAAAGAAGCTATAACAGAACGTTATACTTCGCTTACTAAATATGCAAATGATATAATTTTAAGTGTAGATAAAAACGGAAAAATTCTTGAAGCAAATCAAAAAGCCTTTAATACTTATGGTTATGATAAAGATGAATTACTAAGTATGGACTTGCTGGATTTGAGTATTGATAGAAAAAAAGATGTTGAAGTGATATTTTCTTCAATAAATAATCCGGATGGAATTTTATTTGAAACAAATCATAAAAGAAAAAACGGTACATTTTTTCCTGTAGAGATAAGTGCAAAACTTATAAAGCAAGGTGATGAAGAAACATTATTAGCTATTATTCGTGATAACACTGATAGAAAAAAACTAGAACTTGATTTGATACTTGCAAAAGATAAAGCTGAAGAAATGGATAGACTTAAAACAACATTTCTTGCAAATATGAGTCACGAACTTAATACTCCAATGAGTGGTATTATTGGTTTTTCAGAATTATTATTATCAGAAATGGATAATAAAAATCACAGGGAAATGGCCAAAATAATTTATAAGAGCAGTAAAAGATTAAATGAAACATTAAACTCAATACTTGATCTATCAAAAATTGAATCACAAAAACTTGATTTAAAAGTTAGCGCAATTGATCTTGTAACTTTATTGCAGGAATGCCGATACACTTTTTCTGATTCTGTTAATAAAAAAGGAATTGAGTTTAATACAATATTTGATCAGCCAAAAATTTTAATAAATTCTGATGTTAATATTCTTCACAAAGTACTTTGTAATGTAATTGATAACTCGATCAAATATACAAATGAAGGAAAAGTTGATATAATGGTAAGTGAAACTGCTAACCAGGCTATAATAAAGATTCAGGATACTGGAATAGGAATTCCACAAGAAGGTATCAATCATATTTTTGAACCATTTAGACAGGGCAGTGAAGGATTGAATAGAAAATATGAAGGAATGGGGTTAGGACTTACTATCACTAAAAAATATGTTGAACTACTTGGCGGTAAATTAGCAATTGAAAGTGAACAAGGTAAGGGCACTTTAATCACAATTACTTTACCTAAAAAATAATTCTGTCTATTTTTACTGAAAATCAAGCAGCTTTTTTATAAAATATTACTAAAAAAGTGTTGAGAATGATAAGCTTTCCTGCTTAAATTTAGCCCACTATTTTTAGAGGACGTGTGGCCTAACCACAATAATAATTGCTCAGTAATAGGAGAAAAAAAATGGCAGAGCAAAAAAAATTTGTTCCCTTTGTCTCACCTGAAACCAATATGGCAGAATTTACAGTCCGAGCTTTAATTATCGGATTGGTGCTTGCTGTTGTACTTGGTGCTGCTAATGCTTATTTAGGATTAAAAGCCGGAATGACTATCGCTGCAACTTATCCTGCAGCAGTTATTGGTATGGCTTTAATCAAATTAATGAAAGGTACAATCTTAGAAGAAAACTTTACCAGAACTGTTGGTTCAATTGGTGAATCAATCGCCGCTGGAGCTATCTTCACACTTCCTGCATTTTTTATTGCAGGAATCTGGAATCCTTTTTTTACTCCAGGAAATTATATGATATCTGCCGCAATAATGGTTGCCGGCGGTATTCTTGGAATTATGTTTGTTGCTCTACTAAGAAGAGTAATGGTTGAAGATGTTGAATTACCTTTTCCGGAATCAGTTGCTGCTGCAGAAATTCATAAAGCAGGAAGACACGGCGGTGGTGGTTCAAAATTTTTATTCAGTGCAATGGGTATTGGCGCATTAATTCAATCATTAGGGCAATTCAAATTATTTGCAACTTCGTGGGATAAATTAATTCCACTTGGCAAAGGTAGTTTACTTTTAAATCTCCTGATGTTAGTCCTGCTTATATGGGAGTTGGATATATTATTGGTCCACGTTTAGCAGCACTAAATTTTTCTGGCGGTGTTCTTGCCTGGGGATTATTAACCCCGATGATTGCTTACTTTAAGTATTATGGCCAGGAATTACCAGCAGACTTTGATTGGGCAGCTACTATGGTTACCGTCTGGAAAAGTTATGTAAGACCAATTGCTATCGGTGGAATGTTGGTTGGAGCAGGTTTTACATTATTTAAAATGAGAAAAAGTCTTGCTACCGGTATTGCACGTTCTGTTGGTGATGTTAAAAAAGCTGCTTCAGGTGAACATACTGAAATAAGAACTGAAAAAGATATAAATTTTAAATGGATCATGATTGGTATTCTTGGAACTGCAGTTGCCACATTTTTTATCTATAATTATTTTGCACAAAATGTAGTTGCTGCTTTAGTTGCAACTATTGTAATGATAATTGCAGGATTTTTCTTTGCTGCAGTTTCTGGTTACTTGGTTGGAATTATCGGATCTAGTAACAATCCTATAAGCGGATTAACATTATCAACATTAGTTGTTGCCGCTATTCTTATGGTTGCACTTGGAATGAAAGGCACACAAGGTGTTGCTGCAGTTCTTGGTGTTGCTGCTGTTGTTTGCGTTGCTGCTGCTGTTGCTGGAGAAATGTTACAGGATTTAAAAGCCGGACATTTTCTTGGTGGTACACCATGGAAAATGCAGGTTGGTGATATAATTGGTGTTGTTGTTTCTGCTGCAATAATGTTTATTCCACTTTTAGTATTGCACGAAGGCGATATTAAAATGGGAGGAACAGGATTTGGCGGAGATAAACTGCCAGCACCACAAGCAAGTTTGATGGCTATTCTTTCAAAAGGAATTGTTGCTGGTGATATGGAATGGATTTTAATTTTTGTTGGAATGTTAATGGGTGTTGGTTTTATTTTAATGAATGTTAAAAGTCCTATGCTCGTTAGTGTTGGAATGTATCTTCCTCTAGGAACTACTTTTGCAATTTTTGTTGGCGGTATGATCAAAGGAATCGTTGAAAGAGTTAATGCTAAAAAAGGTTTTAATGATGGACAAAAATCAAGAGTAGAAAATAATGGAGTATTGCTAGCAGCAGGATTGATTGCAGGTGAAGCGCTCATTGGGCTCTTGTTTGCAGGGCTCGCATTTGGAGAAATTAAATTATTTGAATTTTTCGCGCAGCCATCTTTCTTAATTAGTTTAGTTGTTTTTGCATTCATTGGTTGGTTGCTTGTTCAGATTCCGGTTAAGAATGCCGGTAAACCTGATGATCCTGCACCACCACAGGTATCTATGTAATAAACTTAAAGTAGGTTTATAAGCGTTTAAATTGTTTTTGTCATTCCCACGAAAGTGGGAATCTATTTGCTTAATGATATTTAGGTTCCCGCCTTCGGGGAATGACATTTTAATTAAATTTTATTAGAATTTCAATTGTTCAATATGCCACTTACATTTAACGAACGAAAAAAAATATTAAAAAGTGCAAACACACTTGAATTAACACCATTTAAAATTTATACTGATGAAAAGAATGATGATGAGTTAATTACCGTTATCATCCCAAAATTTAAAAACAAAATTGTGGTAAAATTAGTCTCACCAAGACTTAAAAGTGATCACTTTAAAATTAAACTTGATAAATTTGGTTCTGCTGTTTGGTTAAATATTAATGGCAAAATAAAAGTTGATCGTATCATAAAAGATGTTAAGAAAAAATTTGGTGATGAACTTCAATATGAAGAAGAAAGAATTACAAAATTTATTTTTCAGTTATATACACAGGGATTTATTTCATTTAAAGAATTAAACTAAAAGGAGATTTCTTATGGGATCAGTATTAGGTCATTTAAAACCAGAATTAGTTTGGTATCACTTCGAGGAAATCTGTAAACATCCTCGTGCATCAAAAAAAGAGGAAAAGATTGCTGAGTATGTTGTTTCAGTTGGTAAACGCTTAGGATTGCAAACTGAAAAAGATAAGTTTGGAAATATTGTTATCCGCAAACCTGCAACACCTGGAAAAGAAAATTTAAAAACTGTTGTTCTTCAGGGACATATTGATATGGTTTGTGAAAAGAATAGAGATGTTGAACATGACTTTGATAAAGATCCAATTTATCCATACATCGATGGTGATTGGGTAAAAGCAAAAGGAACAACACTTGGTGCTGATAATGGAATTGGTGTCGCTTGTGCTCTTGCTGTTCTTGAAGCAAAAGATGTTGAACACGGACCACTTGAGTGTTTATTTACACTTGATGAAGAAACTGGTTTAACAGGTGCTTCAAGCTTAAAGAAAGGCTGGCTAAAGGCTGATATTCTTATCAATATGGATTCTGAAGATCTTGGTACCTTATTTATAGGCTGCTCTGGTGGAAAAAATACTGCTGCAAAATTTAAAGCTAAATTGGAAAAAATTCCAAGAAATTATTCTTCCTTTGAATTAAAAGTTGCCGGATTAAAAGGTGGACACTCTGGACTTGAAATTCATGTTGGTAGAGGCAACGCAGTAAAAATTCTTAATAGATTAATCTGGAATTATTCACAGGATAGTACAATCAGATTATCAGAAATTAATGGCGGCAATAAACATAATGCAATTCCGCGAGAAGCATTTGCAATTGTACTTGTTCCAAAAAATCACGAAAAAAATCTTAAGAAATTTGTAGCAAAGTATAATGAAATAGTTAAAGCTGAATATGCAACAGTTGAACCTGATTTAGTTGTATCTTTATCAAAACATACTGCTCCTGAAAAAGTGATTGATGAAAAAACACAAAAACATTTAGTTAATGCTTTGTATGCAATTCCTCACGGTGTAATAAAAATGTCAGCAGATATTCCAGGTTTGGTTGAAACATCAACAAATCTTGCAGTTGTAGAAACAGCAGGAAAGAATATTAACATTGTTACAAGCCAGCGTAGTCCTGTTGCATCAGAGAATGTTGATATAACAAATATGGTAACAGCAGTATTAAAACTTGCAGGAGCCGAAATAACTTACGGTGATGGTTATCCTGGCTGGGCACCTGATATTCATTCTGATATCCTAAAAGTATTCAAATCAACTTTTACAAGAATGTATGGTAAAGAACCAGAAGTTACAGCAATTCATGCAGGACTTGAATGTGGAATCATAAAAGAAAAATATCCTGATATGGATATGATTTCTTTTGGTCCAACCATGCGTGATGTACATTCACCAGCAGAAAAATTACAAATATCTACTGTGCCGGAATTTTATAATCAACTTAAAACTGTTTTAAGTAATATTCCCGTTAAATAGGATATTTGCCTTATTTACAATTAAAGCAGATACCTTTATTAAGGTACCTGCTTTTTTTATTTTATGCCAGAATAAATAAAATGTTATGTTTATCACAAGCATAACTTATAGAGTAAACCAATCACCAAAAGTGATTGAAAAAAGCAGAGAAGAAATTATGGAAGAAACTTTAAATCAAAAACCTCAACCATCTTCACTATTAAGATGGAGCGCATTGCTGTTAATAAGTTTAGCAATGATGGGTAACTATTATATTTATGATAGCATAAGTCCGCTTGCAGATTTATTAAAAACACAACTTGGATTTTCTGATTCAAACATTGGATTGCTTAATGCAATTTATTCTTTCCCAAACATAATTATGGTGCTTGTAGGCGGAATTCTGATTGACAGAATCGGTACAAAAACTTCCGTTATAATTTTTACTGCATTAATCATGATTGGTTCAATAGTTACTGCAATAACAGGAAATATCTGGTTAATGTCTGCAGGAAGATTGATATTTGGACTAGGAGCAGAATCAATGATAGTTGCAATCACAACGATTATTGCAAGATGGTTTAAAGGAAAACAATTATCATTTGCATTTGGATTAAATTTAATGGTTGCAAGATTAGGATCATTTCTAGCATTTAATTCTCCATCACTTGCTAGAGGATTATATGATTATTGGCAATCGCCGCTTTGGATAGCAGTTGTCGGAGGAATATTCGCATTTATTTGCATACTCTTTTACCTACTGTTAGATGTGTATGCTAGTAAGAATTATAATTTACCAAAAGAAGGTGAACAAGATGCAATTCTGCTTTCTGAAATATTGAGAATCAAAGAAAAAACCAGATGGTATATTTTTTTACTGTTGTTGGCATAATTCTGATTGTTATTTATCCAGGGTTATGGTCAATCTTTATGATCGTTTTAGTTGTGATTACATTATTTCTATTTCTTAAATCAAGTTCGTTCTCTACATCTTTCTGGTATATCACAGCATTATGTATAACATTTTATTCTGCAATTTTCCCATTTCTAACTTTCGCTAATAAATTTTTTCAAGATGTTCACGGAACCAATAGAGAAGTTGGTGGAAACCTTTCCAGCATATTAACATTAGCAGCAATGTTTATGACTCCATTATTTGGTTTGCTTGCAGATAAAATCGGAAAGCGTTCATTATTAATGATGTTTGGATCATTGTTAATAATTCCTGTTTATTTAATGATGGCTTATCAATTTGGTAAACCAACGATTATGAACGATAGTGATTTTTTTCATATCAGTATTCAGTTTTTTGGAATTGATGCTGCAATACCTATATACTTAATCTTGCCAATGGCAATGATGGGAATTGCATTTTCATTAGTCCCCGCTGTAATGTGGCCTTCTGTTGCGCTTATTGTTGATTCATCAAAACTCGGGACTGCTTATGGACTTATGACAATGATCCAAAATATCGGTTTGTTTGGTTTTAATTTATTAATTGGTTTTGCAAACGATTACTCCGGTGCAAGTGCAACAAATCCTGGCGGATACACCCCGGGTATGTGGATTTTTTCTACACTAGGTTTCTTAGGATTATTCTTTGCATTCTTACTTAGAAAATCTGAATCAGGACCGAATGGACATGGTCTTGAACAAGGAATGAAAAAATAAGTTTAATTAAATGTTACAGGGGATGAAAATCAATTCATCAATGGAGAGAAAATGAAAAAATTTTCCACTGCACTTTTTGTTTTTGTGTTGTTCTTAAATTCATCAAACATTAATGCACAATCTGCTTGTTGTGGTTTAGACATCTTAGGTGGAATGCTACTTGAATCTGGCGTGTATGGTGGTTATGGTGCTCAGCAATTTTCTGCTGCTGGTTTAAATGATTATATAAAAATCTATAATCAGAATAGACCATTGTTAACCAAGCAAATGGATGAGTTTGGATTTGCGCACGGATGGAGAGTCGGAGCTAATCTTTTAAATGTTCAAGATGACAATATGCTTTATGGATTAAATTTCTTCTATCAACAAACAAAGGAAATTCATGAAGCAACTGCAACTTTAACAAATAACATTCCTGCTAAAAGAGAATATGAATTAACATTAATTTCATATGGATTAGGATTTTCATTTTCTTATATATTAAACAAAAGCTTTGATTTCAAAATTGCTGATATCAAAGTTAATTGGAACAATGCCAAGTTGATTAATAAATATACTGAAGGAACCAATGCACCAACAGAAGAAGTACTTAAGAATCCAGAGGCAAATATTGGCGGGCAAATAAGTACAGGCATTGTTTATTATCCTTTTCCTCCATACGTTTCCCTTGAAGTCAATGCAGGATATTCGTACTTTACAATAGACGAAATGCAATTTGAAACAAGTAAACAATTTCTTGCCTCAAATGAAAATAGTAGTGAGAAGATGGATAATTTTATTGACGGTGGTGGATTTTTTGCGTTTGCTCAATTAAACATTGCAATACCAATTTTTCAATAGTGGTATAAGTGCTTAAACTATTTCAAAATATTTTTTTATTGCTGATAATATTTTCAGCTAATTCGTATTCCCAATCATTTGGATTTGGATGTTTAGGATTTGTTGGAGGATTTGGCGGCTACAGTCATCAACAATATAAACCTGATGGATTAAACAACTATGTAGATAATTTTAATTTACAATACGTTGAATATCTTGACACAAAGATGCAGCATTTTGGAAAATCGTCCGGTTATCGAGTTGGAGTAAATGTTTTCCGTGCAAAGTTTACTGGATTTTTAATTACCGCAAAAGGATTTTATCAACAACTTCACGAAGAACATAACTCTATAGTTTATCAAACTGCTTTTGGAATTGATCATGAATATGACCTGAAAATAAGAAGTTATGGAATTGGAATCGATCTCGGAATTCCTGTTACATCATATTTAAGCTGGAAAATAGTTGATGGCAGCTTATTAATAAACGGGGCAAAGTTTACAGAAACAATTAATTCATCTGCTGGTACACAAATAAATAAATATGAAAATGAAAAAACAGAATTGGGTTACTCAATCGGTTCTGGATTTATTTTTGAAGTTATAAAAAATTATATAAGTATAGAAGGATCAGCAAGCTACACTCAAATTACAATCGATAAAATGATAAACGAGGATGGATCAGGTAATCTTAGTTACAATTCACAATCTGGAAGCGAAGAAAAGTTTATAAATGGTGGCGGATTTAATGCTGTTGTGCAACTCAATTTAGGTTTCCCACTTTAATCAGAGGAGATTATGAAAAAGCTTACCAAACTAGATTCAGCATCTGCAATTGCAATTCGTGATTGTATGGGTGCAAAGAAAAATGAAAAAATTCTTGTCATTACCGATGAAGTAAAAAGAGAAATTGGATTATCATTACACGAGAATGCAATTAGATTGGGTTATCAATCTTTACTTGTTGAAATGAAATCCGGTAAAATAAATGGAGAAGAACCTTCGGATGAAATTGCAGAACTGATGCAAAAGTTTGATGTTGTGTTTTGTCCAACTGCAAAATCTCTTACTCACACTGATGCAAGAAGAAATGCTTCCGCTAAAGGTGTTCGCATTGCTACATTTCCTGGAATAACAAAAGATGTTATGATTCGTGGAATGAATGCTGATTACAAAAAAATATCTGCATTAACAGTTAAGCTTCAAAAGATTTTAGAAACGGGAAAAATAATTAGAGTAACAGCACCAGCTGGAACTGATATTTCTTTTTCAATTGCTGGCAGAAAAGCTTATGCAAGTAAAGGATTATTCCACGCAACCGGAGAAAGTGGAAATCTACCAACAGGAGAAGCTTATTTAGCCCCTATAGAAGGCAGCACAAACGGAGTTTTTGTTGTTGATGGATCAATGGCTGGCTTAGGTTTGATAAAAAATGCAAATATAAAAATTGAAGTTGAAAATGGATTTGCCACTAAAATCACCGGTGGAACTCTTGCGAAAAAATTAAAAGTAATGTTGGATAAAGTTGGAAAAGATGCTCATAATATTGCCGAATTTGGAATCGGGACAAATGATTCAGCAAAACTTAGCGGTGTTTTACTTGAAGATGAAAAAGTTATGGGCACAATTCATATTGCTTTGGGTAATAATGTTTCAATGGGAGGAAGCGTTAATGTTCCAATTCATCTTGATGGAGTTGTTAAAAAACCAACTGTTTGGATGGATTCAAAAATGCTAATGAAAGATGGTAAACTCTTAGTGAAATGATTAATGCTCAGTGTTAAATGCTAAATGTTCAATTTCCGAAAAATTTTTTGAATGATTCATTGAACATTGAAAATTGAGCATTTATCATTTTGGATTAAGTTTCTAATTGATTGAGTATTTTTTATTTTTGATGTAACATTTCATAATTGTTTAGGAAGAAAATGTCGATCTTGCCAATCACAATGTGTGGTGATAAAATATTAAGAAAAAAAGTTGCTAAAGTAACAGTAGTAAACAACCAGATTATCAAACTTATTTCAGATATGTTTGAGACTATGCACAATGCTAAAGGAATTGGTCTCGCTGCAAATCAAGTTGGAGCGAACAAACAGATTTTTGTTGTTGATATTTCAATGGTTGAAGGTTATGAAAACACTAAACCAATAGCTTTGATTAATCCAAAAATTATTGCAAAGTCTGAAGAAATAATTGGTTGGGAAGAAGGCTGTTTAAGCATACCTGATCAGCGTGAAGAAGTTTTCAGACCCGAAAAAATAACAATCGAATTTCAGGATATTGATTTTACTGTGCATATAATTGAAGCAGATGATTTGCTTGCAAGAGTTATGCAACACGAATATGATCATTTACTCGGCATACTTTTTACTGATCTTGTTGATGACGAAACTAAAAAGAAATTGAAAAAGCCACTTAACAGAATTAAGAATAGAAAAATTGATGTAGATTATCCAATAAGTCAATCTGCAGATTATCGTATAATTTAATTTGTAATAGGTGAGTGATGAAAATTGTTTTTATGGGCACTCCTGATTTTGCAATTCCTTCCTTAAAAATTCTTTTAAAAAACAATCATCAAATACTTGCAGTTGTTACAACCACAGATAAGGAACGTGGAAGAGGACAAAAAGTTACGTTTACCGCAGTTAAGCAATTTGCTGTTGAAAATAATATCCCAGTTTACCAGCCTGAAAAATTAAAAGGCAACAACGAATTTGTTGAACAAATGAAATCGCTTAATCCTGATTTATTTGTTGTTGTTGCATTTAGAATTTTACCTAAAGAGGTATTTGATATTCCAAAATTCGGCTCTTTTAATTTACATGGTTCGTATCTGCCCAAATATCGCGGTGCTGCACCAATACAATGGGCTTTAATTAATGGTGATGAAGAAACTGGTTTAACAACATTTAAACTTGCGGAAAAAGTGGATACGGGAAATATATATTTACAGGAAAAAGTTAAAATAAATCCTGATGATAATTTTGAAACTTTACATGATAGAATGAGTTTAGTTGGAGCTGAACTTGTTTATAAAACAGTTACAATGATCGAATCCGGAAATATTGAATTGCAGGCACAAGATAATTCACTAGCTTCTCCTGCACCAAAGATTACAAAAGAAACCTGTTTAATTGATTGGAGCAAACCAGCATCAGAAATTCATAATCTTGTTCGCGGATTATCACCCCATCCTGTGGCTTACTTTTTACACAACAATAAAGTAATTAAAATCTATAAAACTGAGATTGTTAAGGATTTAAATTTAAAACCAGGTGAAATTCATCAAACAAAAACAGAATTGATTATTGGATGTGGAAAAGATTCTTTACTAATTCTCGAAATCCAACAGGAAGGAAAAAAGAAAATGCAGACTGAAGAGTTTCTTAGAGGCTATAAGTTTTCTAACTAAAATTTATTGAGCTTTCTTCCTGATCATACTTAATGAAAACCAACCGATTAATAATATCATTACAATCATAATTAACCAGAGCCAAAGTTTATTTTCAAAAAGAGGTGAAACGGCATTTTGATTTTGCGAAATTGATTCTTCATTACCAAGTGACAAATAGGAAAGTGTTGTTGGAATTTTATCAATAAAATTTTCTATATCGTATCGTGGAAAAGTTGCATTTCTATTTGCATAAATAAGATAATATTCGGCTTCTTTATCAAATCTTGCAGTGAGCTCAAAAAATATTTCCCCTCACTTCAATATTACCAATTTCTAATGGCTCGTTATCATTGTTATCAATTGTGACTTTTATTTTCTTTGCGAAAACTGTTTCAAAATCAAAATTATGATCTTCGAATGAACTAAGAATTCCTGAAGAAACATTATAGTAAAGGTAATTCAATTCGTTTTGTGTTTTTATGCTATCTGTTGCAACCTGGATTGTAACTGGACGATAATAATCGTACTTAGAATTTACAGCTAACTTAATTTCAGAAATAGGGAAGACTGATTGTAATTGAATTTCAACTATTGTCTGCTTAATACTTTTATTAATTTCAGTTTTGCTTTTTGTAATTGAATATTTTCTGACAATAATGGATTCAGTAATTTCTTTAAGTAATACCGCAGAAAGAAGTTTTGGTTTTACATTGCTATTAAATTGAATTCTGTAGTAACGGAATTTGGAATCTGAAAAAATAAGATTTGTGTATTTGTAATTAGCATCTGAATTATTTATCGAAAGTATTCTACAATTTTCTTTTATTGTAAACCAATCTGTTAAATTCTGACTTCCCTCAAGCTTCACAAGCCAATCAAAATTATTCTGGCTAAAATCTAATTTTATTTGATTAATTATTTCATCAGGATTTGTTTCAAAAGTAAAGAAGTATTCATTATCCTTATTTGAAGTATTAATTAGTTTAAATGGAATTTCCTTGACAGTCGTATTAGCTTTTAATTCATTAAGAATATATGGAGCTTCAATTGTATCAGAGTTATTAGTAATTCCATAAATTCTAAAATCACTTAACGATGGGGATATTTTGCTAAAAATATCATCAGGTAAAATAATTTTGTGCCAATTATTATTTGGTTCAGAAATCTCTCTTTTAAAGTTATACTCATTCATTTGACCAAATGCGGAAACATAACTTAAAAGAAAAACTATAAATACTTTACTTATTATTTGAGTTTTCATCTTCATTAAAAATTAAATTCTTAAATCTGTTATAAAGGAATGAAATTATAAGTAATAAAATTCCAAGCGAAACAAATAAAATTGTTTTTGGAATTGTATCAAGATTAGAAACATCAAACAAAAATAGTTTTAATAAAGTTATACTGAATAAAACAATTGCAGCAAGTCGTAAATGTTTTTTCTTTTTCCAGATACCTAAGGCAATTAAGAGTAATGAATACAAGCCCCAAATAATACTTAAACTCAGTCTATAAGAAGCGGTTGATTCTGCAATATCCATCCAATGAATCCATTCGCTGCTTAAAATCCATACTATTGTTGAGTGTAAAATTATATCAAATGGAGTAAATAATTTCTTATTTGCAAAATCTTGTTTAATCAGGTAATAACCTGAAGTTAAAAGAACAGCCACAAATCCAAATGATATATATCGAATTAAAAGATTTATAAATTCACTTTGGAAATACTGATTTGATTGAGCTAAATAACTATTTCTGAGTAAACTTAAATCCCACAAACCAGCAATCAAGAATATTAAAAGAGCAACTACACCAAGTATAAGATTTATGTTTCCCAAAACTCTGTTCTTAAACTTTTTAATGTTTAGGATTGAAAGAATAGAAACAAACAACATTGAGTAATCAATTAAACAAATACCTTTCAAGTATTCATAATCGTAGTTATAAACGTAATTGAAATAATCTAATCCTCTATTTTCTTTTAGACTTATTCTTGTTTGAATATAAATCTGATTCCAATAAACTTGAATTTCATTAAAGAATGCATAATAAGTCACGCCAATTAAAACTGCTGGGATCAAGAATGAAAATATTTGTGCTATATCTTTATTTAGTTTTTCTGGTTGAGAATAATTTGGTGATCTTTTTACATAATTAATAAAAGCAAATGCTCCTACAAAAATTATTGAAGTTAAAAAATGGATATTAAAAATTGGGAGAATAGTATTATTTGCAAATTCAGGGCTATAAAAATTGTTTGCGCTATTCCAATCCTGTATAATACTTATAAATGCCAAAACCATTAATGGATACGAAAGATATTCATAAACCAGGACTTTCTTTGTTCTGCCAATCCAGAATAAAAGTGCTGCCTGCAATGCCCAAAGCATTGTTACCCAATTGCCATCAAGCTGAACAGGAATTGCAATTGTAATAAAGACAAGTACTAATCCAGAAATAAAATAAAATATATTTTTGTCGGCAAGTTTTCGTTTATAAACAACTATACTTATTATAAAATGTATTAAAGCATTTCCCAAAGTGAAAAGACCCAGTACTTGTTTACCAATTGGATGATAATCAAGAATTGAATAACAAATTCCATAGTACAAAAATGAATTAAATAACAACAATAGAATATCATCAATAACAAATTTTTCTGATTTGATAATTTTGTAAGCAAGAAAACTTAAATAGAATGTAATAAAGAATATTGATAAGAAAGTTAATGCCAAACTAAAGTGTTTAGTTTGTGAATAAGTATCAAAATACCACAATAAAACTATTAACCAGGTTATAACAAACGAAGAGTAGTGAAGTGATTTCCAATATCTTAAAAATCCAATTGCTAGAATTCCGATATTTATAATAGCCATATAAGAAAAAAGTATTTCTACCCGACCAGAACCATCACTTAATAATATCGGGACAAAATAAGCTCCAACTAATCCAATATGTGCAATAATTTGTTTGTTATAATTTATTGATGCTAAAACAGTAAACGCAGTAAACAAAACCATCAAAATAAAAGTTAGCAGTTCAGGAATTAATCCATAAAAACTAAATGCAAAAAAAGTAATAAAGTACATTATTGCCATTGAACCACTTAGCAGTACTGAACTGAAATTCAAATATTGCTTTTTAAGTTTGATTGCAAATCCAAGTAATGAAATGCCAACGAGATAACCTAAAATGATTCGCGTTAACGGACTAATAAGTTTATTATCGATTGCATATTTTGCTCCGATCCCAACACCAATAATCAAAACAATAATTCCAATTTTGTTTATAAGGTTTTCGCCAATAAATTTTTCAACATTGGATTTTACAGCTTTGGGAATAATGTTATCTATTGGTTTTGGTTTTTCAATTGGGATTTTAATCGTTGGTGCTGAAGGGATATTTTGAGTTTGAATAGGGTTTATTTCAGACTCAATTACTTTCTTTTCTTCTTTAATCACGTTTATTTCAGACTTAACATCCTGAGCTGCAGCAAGATTGTTAACCAGGATTTTTAATTGATCAATTTCATTTTTGAAAAGATCTTGTTTAAGAGATAAAGCATCTAATTTTTTCTGAAGGAATTTTATATGCTCAAAGTTATTATCCATAAATATTCATTCTGTTTTTGGTAAGAAAAAAAATAAACTTAATTAAACGAAGTTGTAATTAAATATATTTATTTTTTGTTTAGGTAAAGCTAAATAAATATTCAATCTTAATGTAGCTATAAAGTTGCATTAAGTCTCGATAAGTGGTTCAATGTAGCTTAAAAGCTACAACAAAAACAAAATCCATTAGTTATGGAAAGAAGGTATTAAGATTCTTGAAATCCAGCAGGAAGGTAAAAAACGAATGAACACTAAAGAGTTTTTAAGAGGATTTAGTTTTATGTGATTTATTTAAAATTCACTTTTTAAAACATCTTCGATTTGAATAAGATTTTTGGTAAGTGATTTTTTGCAATATCAAAGATTACTTCTTAGTCAATTCCAAAATACTCCATTGAGAAACTTTATTCCTCAAATAATACATTTCTTTCCAGGGTACATCTTTGTACATGGTTTTCAATTCATCAGGAATGTTTTTTGAAGCTTCACCAATTATTTCAAAGTTTACGTATAACTGCATCAACAGTTTTATAATCATTTATAAATGAATTCAAATCTAAATTTTCAATGTATTCAGCGATCCTATTCATTGCAAGAATCATATCGTCTAAATAGATTTTAAATGTGCGTTCTTCTTTTTTCAATATCAAATAAATTGAATGTTGCTGTATATACTATTTCTTAAAGGTTCTCTAATTGCATTTTTTGTTACTAGATCAATTTTTCTGTTAAAAACTTCTTCTAGAAAAATTTCAAGCGAAATAATATCCCATCCATTTGGTTTATTCAGCTCAACTAACAAATCAATATCACTCTTATCATTAAAAGTTTCATCAGAAAATGATCCGAATAATCCGATTGTCTTAACATTGTATTTCTTACTTAGAATCGGTTTTAATTCTGATAATTTTTCAATTATTTCTGCTTTGCTTTTCATATTTATCTTTTTCGTTATAGAATGTAAAATAACTTCTGTAGTAAGTTATTATTTTATAATTACTAACTCAATATGTCAAAGTTATATCTTCAACAGGATTTTCTAATTCTTAAATTCTGTCATTAACGATTAACAGAATTAATGTTTTAAAAAAAACCTTCTTTTCTAGCCGATGTTATCAAAATCCTTTACTGAGCCTTAAACAAGTTAATTGTATAATCAAGTAATTTTTTGTCTCCATATTCTCCGTGACCTGGAATAATAATTTTAACATCCGGATATTCCTTTTTAACTTTTTCAACTGTAGTTGACCAATCTTCAACATTAGCATCGCCTAAATAACCTTTACTTGCATTTATTTCTTTTATTAAACAACCTCCGAACATTATGTTTTCACTCGGAAAATATCCAACAATATTGTCTCTGGTGTGTCCTTCACCAAAAAACTTTGCAGTAACACTCTCATCACCGAGTTTTAAAGTAAGTGAATCCTTAAAACCGTTTTTGGGAACATTAGCATTATTTTCTTTTGCAAGTTCAATCGTTTTAAAATTCGCATAAGAAGGAATATCATTTTTATGAAATGCTTTTAGTCCGCCCACACAATCTTCGTGGAAGTGGCCCGGTATAATTGCGTTTATTTTGCACTTAAGCGTTTCTTGTATCCAGTTGATTAACTCTTCGGAATTTTTATCGTTGGTTGGCGTATCGAAAATAATTGCTTCATTACTATTTGTTACGATCAAACCGTTACAAGGTACGTTTCCAAAATCGTTGGTTTGCAAAAATGAGGTATGTACAAGTGAATTTTCTGTAATCTGGGTTACAATTAAATCATTTGATTTGTAAACTTCTTTGGGTTTGAATTCGATTTGTTTTTGAGAACTGCAGTTTATAATTGTTAATGAGATTACGATTAACAATAAACTATCTGTTATGGTTTTCATATCTTTCTCCTATAAAAATGTTTATAAAAACCGTTTTCTTTTATTGAAAGCAATTCTTCTCTTAAGGTTGACTTTCCATAGTCTTCTGATTCAATTCCTCTGACACTTATTATTGTTGGTATAGAACCATTCGATATTCTAATCTTATCAGAGAATTTATCTCCGTTCTTACTTAAATGAATAAAGGTTGCTTTATCCAAAAACTCCTTACTTGTATCATTTAATTCTTTAAGCATAGATCTTATGAATGTAAGCACATATTGTCCATATTCAATTGCTTCTTCTGACGATGGGATATAACCTTTATGTACAACATTATTTCTAAATGATGCCTTTTTTTCATCCCAATTAGTTGGTTTACTTTCTTGTAATCTCAAAATAAAATATGCACCTAACTGTCTCTCGGATTGATTACCCATTTGTTTCCAAGTTCTAGTAAAATCATCCAAAGAAACAGAATTGCGGAGAGATATTACCAGTATGTAATATTCAAGAAATCGTTCTAATGAACTAGAATAACTCGATACCGCCTCCTTTGTGTAACCGTCATTTAAAGCCATCGATGCAATATCAAATAATATTTGAAATTTTTGTTCTTGTAGTTGTGTGAAAGTTCGGTGACCTTTTGGACAAACAAATTCGTGAATATTATCATTGTTGAGTTCAACCTCAAAGTCTAAGTCGGCATTCAATTCATTTTTCAGCTTGTCGTAAGCTTCTTTTGATTGATCAGTTTGAGAAAAACATTCCCAGCAGAAAGATGAAATTCCAATTTTCATTTTTTCATTGTTGTTGCATTAAATTACACATAATGTTTTGCCATTTGGCGCAGTGGCTGATTTAGAATCACTTCACTGTCAACAAGCCCAGATATTCTTTTAAAATCTACTGTCAATTTCAACATCTCTATTTAGTCCGTTAAGCAAATTTTCAAAAGCTTCATTCGGCGTTTTTCCACCAGTCAAATTAAAAATTAGGCTTTTAATGTTAAACTTACAGTATGTCCCTTTTCTTGGATTATAAAGTCCAGCATATCTCCAGTTTTCTTTTTCGCTAACTTGTCTCAAAGCTATATAAATGAATAGTTGCTTTAAGTCACTCGATTTAAAGTTCCTATTTACAGTTTTGAGTTCAAATAATGTGTCAGATATAGAAAGGTCGGCAATTAAGTCAGGAATAAAGGAATAGCCTTTTAATTTCGGTTTAAATAAAACGTCTTGTCCACCCATTTTTTCGATGAACTCCAATGTGTTCTCAGCAATAGAGATTACTTCTTGTTTTTCAATGTTGGAAATTGATAAATTACTTTCGAAATAATTGTCTGATTTCCATATACTCTTTGCAGTTTCTGCGATTATTCTCTTTTGCTCTTTTTCATCAGCAATAGCCGCTGATGGTTGTGATTTAGTCAAGTAAGCTAAATCTGACAGATTAAAAGCAACTTCAGAAACTAAGTCATACCTTACATCTTCTAATGTAATAACTTGCTTAGAGTTTATAGGATAAACTTGTGCTTCATTAAAAACTCGGATAAAATTCGGTGTAAGTAAGGGAAAGTGTTGCTTCCATATCGCACTAAATTTTTCTGATATGTCTCTTTCACTTATCATACTAGAATGTTTTGATTAGCTTGTTTTCTTTGTGAACACCAGTCCTTTATCAGTGATTCTTCTTTATTTAGAAGTTTTTTATTATGGTCTCGCCAATGCTTCCCTTCATCACCCAAAAAATATGATGCGTAAATAACAGCCCTTCTTTCCCAATTGGTCAGAGTTGGAAAATTATTCTTTGTATCAACTAACCAATAATGGCAATTCCAATTTGACATAGAAACTATTATTTGTCTTTTGATAAAATGATTGATTGGTGTTTCAAATAGTTTAATAAACAACGCTTCTTTTTCTGCTGAATGCCGAATTGAGAGGATTTGAATAATGTAACTAATATTCATTTCAATCTTTGTCAAGAAACTTTCAGTGTTGAACAATAATATCAATGATTTGTCAACCAATTCTTGTCCTTCTGAGTTTAGTTCTTCATAAATGCTTCTTACAGAACGCATAATTGTTGTGAAAACTGGCGACAATGTAACCAAATTGTTTTGGTCAAGTAAGATTTTTATTGCTTGAACTTGGTTATCAGTGGTTAATGCTTTTATAGCGTTGATTGCTTGTTTAGTAACGGTTTGGTCAATTCTTGTTTTATTAACTTCTCTTGATAGTATGCCGATAATATCAATTTCTCTAACTGCTTCCTTCAATTGCTCATAATCATCAACAGCAGTCGCTGAGTAAGGGTCAAACCTTATTGATATATTTAGTAGTTTTTGTTCATCTTCAGAAATTACAGTATCTGGTTGTGGGTCAAGAAATAAGTGTATTTCTCTAAACTCTTCGGACGTCATAATTTTTGTTTTATCCTTTTGTAATCCAAGTTGGTCGTTAGAGAGTTTTTCTGATACTAGAATTAGTTTTTTATATGCATCTGATTCACTTTCACAAAAAATTGTATAATCATCTGCATATCTACAGAATACAATCTCTCTTGACTTTAAATGAAAATCCGTATGGTTTAAAGCGAGCTCGGCGAGTATTCTTGAGGCTGGACCACCTACGGGAAGACCATAGGATATTGTCCCTGAGAATGCACTCAACAATCTCATTATGTTTTTCGTGACTGTATTTCCTATATCAATACGTTTTAATTCATTTTCTAACTTATGGTGATTTATTCTTGGGTAGAAATTTGATATGTCCGTTTGAAGAACATACTTGTAACTTTTGGAATTTTCAACACACTGTTTTTTGTAATCAATCCAAGTTGTGTCTTTGAAAAGTGAGCCAGTTGTGTCATTCCATTCATAGCGATAAGAAAAGACCTTCTTTTCATCTTCCTTAATTCTTTTCTTCTCAATGTCTTCTGCAATAGATGTTACAAGACCTAAAAAATATGCATTCCAAAAAGGTTCAATTAATGTAGCTTGTCTAAAACCATAGTATCCAACTTGACTTAGCTCCACAATTATCAAAGGTGGTGAAAGTGCAATGGCATCTTCAATATTACTATGGTAACTCTCTAAAATGTCCAGAGTTTCTTCCATTTTTTGCTCAAATAGGTATCGCTCAAATGGAAATGGAAAAATGTCAGTGTCACCATGTCGGACAATGTTATTCAAAGCTTTTTTAAAATTATCTCTCATTTTATACTTTGTGTTGTTTTCTTCCTAAAAATTGGTGCAAACTCAGAGATTCCTGCAATGCGCAAAACCATTTTAAATAGTTGGGAATTCGCAACTGCACTTATTTATTTATGTTTATAAATTATTAAAGATCTTCATCTTACTCAATACGGCAAAGTTTCGTGATCAGCAGGATTTTCTACTTCTAAAATTTCTGTTACAATGTAATTGCTGTTGCCGCGCCAGGGAATTGCATTTAAATATTCTTTATATCTAAGCTCGACAAACTTACCACTGTAACGTTCTAACTTTTGTGCGATAGCATCATCAAGAATACTAAAATCAAACTCGTTGCTTTGCATCTGGTTGGGATTTGGAGTTTTAAAACCTTCCTGTATAATTCTTCCTTCCCACGTTTTGAAAACGTAACCTTTCTTGACAACAAAATTTAAGTTGCCTGCTTTTACACCTTCACCAAAAACAAAATAATATCTCCACCAAAAAAGAAGAGCAAGAATTACAATTAAGAGTGGAATCCCGATCTTTAAAAACTTCTTCATATTAAATTCCCTGATTTGTATATGGTAATATTATAAGAAACGTTTTTGATTGCAAAAAATTGTATATAAAAAAACGATTGGTTTCACTAACTTTCGCCATCAATTAAAAATGAACAATGAACAATGAAAAATTTTATTTTCCTGCTTTTAGCTTTAATGTCTATAAATCAGAATGTTTTTTCACAGGAAGATTCAACTTATGTAAGTGATAAGCGATTCTTCATCTATAGAAATATTTTTAATTGATGCTTATGTAAAACAGGAACCACCTTACATTTTTATACTTAGTTATTACACAAGTGATTTATGTAAAAGTAATGTTGTCATTGATGGGAAATATAATTATGTTGTTTCGGATACATTAAGTGATTCGCATTCATCTAAAATTGATTTAACAGAATTGAAGTTTGTAGAAAAGAATATTGATTTTGTGATTGAAACAGTTGATTCACTTGGTAATAAATCTACATCTGAAATATTTGAATTTGATTTACCTTTTGAGCCAACATTAACTGAAGGCTCAAGCATCTGGACGTTGTGTTTGTTTGCGGGTTCTGTCTTTTTACTGCCAATGCCTGGTTATGTTAATGCTGATGGTGAAGATTATTACAGCATCACAAAAGAATTGCCAATCTTATCATTCAGAGCAAAGAAAGGAAATTATCCTTCGGGTTACATTGCTTTTGAGTACACACATATTTTAAAAGCTAAGTATAAAAATTATGCTCGTTTAGGCTACAAAAAAATATTTCCAATCGATTACATTGAATATGTTTCTCCAGGGATTACAGCTTACACAAACTTTAAAGGTCAAAACGGTTTTGCTCCTGAAGTTTCTCTTGGCTGGTTTACTTTGTTTGATACTTTTACACTTTACACAAGGTATCGTTATAACTTTATGCCAGGAAATTCAGATGCAAATTTTCACGAGATAAATTTGGGACTTTATACTCGTTTCTTCTCTCTTTATTTATAAATACTTCTGAAAAATAGATTTTGTATTGACTGTCATTCTCATGCAAGCGGAAATCTTTTTCATAATCACTGGCTTCCCGTTTTCAGGCAGATGCGTCAACTTAACAACAGCATTAAGGAAACAAATTAGAACCCTACTAATTGGAAACAAGCAAACAAAAACCGTTAAAACGGTTAAGAGAAATATTTTTTTCTTCTCAAATCCCACGATTAAAATCGTGGGTTAATTTAGGGACTCTGAAAAATATTTATTATAAACCCACGGTTTCAACCGTGAGGAAGATGTAAAAATGGTAAGCTTTTACAACCGTTTCAACGGTTTATATTTACTATTTTAAATATTTACCAATTGAAATAAGAATACAAACTAAAATTAAGTTTACACATACGTGTTTTCACGGGAATGACATTTTGATTTTTTCAGAAATATCTTAAAGATATTTGATTTTAATCAAATTGAATCTATATCCACTTTCTTATGTTTCATATAAGAATACCAAAAATTATGTTTATGAAATTTTACACAATATTACTTTTATTTGTTTTCAGCACTCTAACTTTTGCTCAAACAGGAAATCTTTCTGGAAAAGTAACTGATGAATCAGGAGCGATTCCATTAGCAAATATTTTTATAATCAATACAAACATTGGCGCTGGTGCTGATGCAAATGGTAACTACAGGATAAATAATATACCAGTTGGCGAGTATGAGATTAGATTCAGTGCTGTTGGATATCAACAAAAAGTTGTTGATGTAAACATCTTACCAAATAAAACCACTGAGTTAAACATTACTCTTAACGAAGCAGTTATTGAAATCCAATCTGTAGTTGTAACAGGAATGAAAGTTCAAGAACAAAGCGATACGCGAACAAGTTTAATTGATTTGAATCCGCGTAATGCAAAAATTTTACCTGGTGCTGCGGAAGATGTTTTACGAACACTTCAATCATTACCTGGAGTTCTTGCCCCAAATGATTTTTCATCTCAACTTGTTGTGCGTGGCAGCGGTCCTGATCAAAATTTAATTATAATGGATGATGTAGAAATATTTAATCCATATAGATTGTATGGCGTTGTAAGTATGTTTAATCCTGATGCAGTTGAAGATGTAAATTTAGTTTCTGGTGGATTTCCGGCAAAGTATGGTGATAGACTTTCTGCAGTTTTGGATGTTACGAATCGTGAAGGCGACAACACAAAAAATCTAAAAGGAAATATTAACGCTTCAATTGTTGATGCGAATATTGTACTTGAAGGAAAAAATCCTTTTAACATAAAAGGTAGCTGGCTTATTAACTCACGCAGAACTTACTATGATCTGATCATCGAACCATTTGTTAAAAGTGCCGGGTTGGTTGATGATAATACTTCATTCCCAAACTTTTATGATTTCCAGACGAAATTAGTTTTTGGTCCATTTAACGGTCACAAGTTTTTGTTAAACGGAATTATTTCTCGAGATGGTGTTGATGTTGTTAGCGGCAAAGAACGAAACACTCCTGACAGTGTTGGTGTTTATAACATTACGCGAAACGATATTCTTTCTGCAGCGTGGCATTATGCTCCTTCAAAAAATTATCTTAACAAAGTTGTTATAAGCTGGTATAAAAATAACGGCACAACAGATTTTGATTCGCAAATCCTTGATCCATCTGTTAATCGTAAAGATTTTGAAGAAACGATTCCTGATACAATAAAACCTTACTTGCTTAGCTTTAGATTTAACGGTGATTTTGATTATCGCAAAGTAAGCATTGATGATAAGTTTACTTACTTGTGGAATGAAAATATTTTTGAAGCTGGTGCTGGTGTTGATTTTATGGAAACAACAATGAACTTTAAGTTTGATCTTGATCCGGCACTTGAAGCAATCTTTGCTGCAAATCCTCAATTCCGTGCGGCACTAAGTGATTTAAAAGATGTTAAAAATTATAATCGTTACAGAGTTTATGCACAAAACAATTTTAAGCTTACCGATAAATTATTTTTTAATCCAGGATTAAGATTAGACTATTATGATCTTCTTGATAAAGCTTATATCGCGCCAAGAATTTCTTTTTCTTATGCTTTAGATGATATTACAACAGTTCGAGGAGCCTGGGGAATTTATTATCAATCTCCCGGTTATGAAAAATTACGCGATCAAAATGTGCTTTTAGATCTTGCAGATGTTTATACAAAAAATCTAAATGCAGAAAAAGCAATTCATTATGTAATTGGAATTGAACGTTGGCTAACAAGTGAATGGAGTTTACGTTTTGAATCTTACTACAAAGATTTTACTGATTTGATTGTACAGAAAAAAGTTCAAGGTGCAACATTTGTTACTGAAATAATTCCGGGTAGAAATCCACATGATCAGAATAGTTGGACAGCTCCTGTAATAGTAAAAGGGGATTCACTTACTCAAATTCCAGTTAACAATTCTTATGGCGAAGCTTATGGATTGGAATTTTTCTTATCCAAACGAAATGTAATGAGTGATAGTAAAATTAGCGGCTGGATTTCTTACGCACTTGCTTATGCAAATCGTTTTGAAGATGGAATTAAGTTGCCATTTAGATTTGATCAAACACACACATTTAATTTTGTTTTAAACTATGATTTTAATAGCTGGTTTAACGTTGGATTGCGCTGGCAATACGGAACTGGATTTCCTTATTCAGAACCGGTTGGTGTAAAACCTAGAGTAATTCTTGAAGATCAAAATGGAGATGGAATTCCTGAAACACCAGTTGTTTCTACAAGAAAAAATTATCGCGATCCAAACGTAAAAGGCGAAGTTATTTTTGATGTTGATTTTGGTGATAATAAATTCAATTCACGCAAACCCGCTTATCATAGATTGGATGTTAGATTTAACTTTGTAACAAATTTCTGGAATCTTGATTGGGTTTTTTATCTTGATGTTGTAAATGTTTATAACAGAAAAAATGTTGTTAATTATGATTACTATGTAAACGAAGATTTAACGCTAGGAAGAGAGCAAAATAATATGTTTCCAATCCTGCCAACACTTGGTGTAAGTGTTAAATTTTAATTTTTTCAGTAACGTAAACACTCACAAAATCAATCTATATTATTATTTATTAAATAATATAATAGAATTATTTTTATTGCAGTTGACTTTAGTCAACTGTTAGTATAAATACAGTAGTGCTCGGCTTTAGCGGCATTTAGTAAATGATAATGTGACTAAAGTCGAATTCTTTTTACTAAATTTAATCAGTTGACTAAAGTCAACTGTAATAAGCGATTTTGTAACTCTTTTATCAGTGAATTGGGTTTGTAATTATGTTAAATTTTAGTTCAATTTATTTGTAAATTCCTACACAAATTTTTCAAAAAAAATTCTAAGTAAAGATGAAAAAATCTGTTTTATTTTGGATAATTGCATTTGTATTAACTGTGCTTACGGCCGCATATCAACGGATGACAGGCCCAACATATCCAATATCTGGTGAAGCTAAAATTGAAAATAAAATTATAAAATATTCTCTTGATAGAAGTCATGGCGGCGAAGATGATCATCAAATAAAAATTACAACTCAGGATGAAAATATTACTGGAATCCTGGAGTGGAAAAGATATAAAACTTCTGATGATTGGACAATTGATACAATGTTTTATCGAAGTAAAGAAGGTAGGTTAATTGGTTTATTACCTCATCAACCACCTGCAGGCAAACTGATTTACAAAATATCACTTGCAAAAAATGATAAAACAATTCCATTAAATGATGGACATCCTGTTGTTATTAGGTTTAAAGGCGATGTTCCGATCTTTATTATTATTCCGCACGTAATTTTAATATTTATGGCAATGTTATTTTCAACCAGAACCGGACTCGAATTTTTTAATAAACAACCAAATTATAAAAAACTTGTTTACTGGACTTTTGGTTTATTAATTCTTGGTGGAATGATCTTTGGTCCAATTATGCAGAAATATGCATTTGGAGCCTTCTGGACAGGTGTTCCTTTTGGAATCGATTTGACTGATAACAAAACTTTAATTGCGGTAATTGGTTGGATTATCGCTTTGGTAGCTATGAAAAAATCTGCTAACCCAAAAAAGTGGATTATCTTCGCATCAATATTAATGTTTTTGGTTTATCTAATTCCACATAGTGTATTAGGATCAGAATTAGACTATGATGCAATGGATAAAAAGAAAAACCAGATTGAAAATAGAACAGAATAATTATTGATGAGCGAAGTTAAAGAACAAATATTTTCTGTAAGTGAAATTACTAAGTCAATAAAGTTTATTCTCGAATCAACTTTTGAGAAAATCAGTATTGAAGGTGAAATTTCTAACTTCAAAGCTCATGGTTCGGGTCATTGGTATTTCAATCTAAAAGATGAAGGCGCAGTAATTAACTGCACAATGTGGAAAGGTGTAAACAATTATGTTTTCTTTTCACCTGAAGATGGAATGAAAGTGATTGTAACAGGCAGAGTTACAGTTTATCCACCACGCGGCAGTTATCAAATTGATGTTCGCTCAATGAAACCTTCCGGAATTGGGGAACTTCAGGCAGCTTTTGAAAGACTAAAGAGAAAATTATTTGATGAAGGTTTATTTGATGAACAGTATAAAAAATCAATCCCTGCATTCCCTAAAAAAATTGGATTAGTTACTGCTCCAGATGGTGCTGCGGTAAAGGATATGATTTCTGTTGCTGAAAGAAGATTTCCTTTGGTGGAATTAGTGATTGCTCCAACTAAAGTGCAAGGTGCTGGAGCTGCAGAAAATATTGTTGAGAACATCCGCAAATTGAATTATTTAAAGGATATTGATGTTATTATCTTAGCTCGCGGCGGTGGATCGATTGAGGATTTATGGGCGTTTAATGAAGAAATTGTTGCGAGAGAAATCTTTAAGTCTAAAATTCCAATTATAACAGGTGTTGGGCACGAAGTTGATTTTACAATTGCTGATTTTGTGTCGGATTTAAGGGCTCCAACTCCATCTGTAGCAATGGAGCTTGCTACACCAGATATTGAAGATTTGAAAAATTTTATAAAAGATTCATACTTATTAAGTTGTGATCTGATTGAGGAAAATCTTAATGAATACAAAGATGATATTAAGCAGTTTGTAAATTCTTATTCATTTAGGTTTCCGTTTGAAAAGATTAGAAAATTTTCTCAATCGTTAGATTTTAGCACTGTAAAAATTAATAATGCGATTGAAAAAAAGATGAATATTGTCTCGAACAAAATTGCACTAGTATCAAAATCACTTGAAGCACACGATATTGAAAAGAGTTTGAAAAAAGGATTTGCACTAATCAAACAAAATGCAAAATTTGTAACACGTAAGAAAAATTATAGTGTGCATAATCCTGTTACAATAAAGTTTTATGATGGAGAGTTAGAAATAAAATGAGCAAAAAAAAATCCGCAGATAATATTGAAGAAAAACTTAAAAGACTTGAAGAGATTACAAATACTTTAGAAGATTCTGACACAAATCTTGAAAACTCATTAGAGCTGTTTGAAGAAGGTGTTAAATTATCTAAAGAATGTTTTTCGATTCTTGAAAAAGCAGAACTTAAAGTTACAACATTAAAAAAAGATTTGAGCAAACTTAACAACCTGGTTGAAGAATAATTTTAGGAAAATGGAGACGATTAATGTCAGACACTGAAAAATATCCTGTCCTTTCAAAAGTAAATTATCCAGCAGACATAAAACAGATGGATGTAACTGAATTGAAAGGATTATGCAAAGATATTCGTGAGTATTTAGTTGATACAATTTCGGAAATTGGTGGTCACTTTGGTGGTGGATTAGGAACTGTAGAGTTAACTGTTGCAATTCATAAAGTATTTAACACCCCTTACGATTTAGTTGTCTGGGATACAGGTCATCAGGCATATCCCCACAAAATATTAACTGGAAGAAAAGAAGCATTAAAAAAGATTAGAAGATTGAATGGAATAAGCGGATTTTTAAAACGAAATGAAAGTGAGTATGATGCTTTTGGTGCTGGCCACGCAACCACATCAATTTCTGCGGCACTTGGAATGGCTGCCGCTCGCGATCTTAACAACGAACCAGATAGAAAAGTAATTGCCGTAATTGGTGATGGTGCAATGACGGGTGGTATGGCTTATGAAGCGATGAATAATTCAGGAGTTTTAAAATCAGATTTGATAGTTGTGCTTAATGATAACAATATGTCAATTGCACCAAATGTTTGGCAGATTTCTAATTATTTTACAGAAATGATTTCACATCCAGAGTACAACAAATTTAAAGGGCAAGTTTGGGATCTTACAGGAAAGCTGGATCATTTTGGAGATAGATTAAGAAAAATTGCATCACGATTAGAACATGGAATTAAAGCCGTAGTTACGCCTGGAATGTTGTTTGAAGCTTTAGGTTTTAGATATTTTGGTCCAGTTAATGGCCACAATCTTCATCAACTAATAAAAATATTTGAGCAGACAAAGAGTTTAAAAGGCCCAATACTCATTCATGCTTTAACTGAAAAAGGTAAAGGCTACAAACCAGCTGAAGATCATAGCCAAAGATTACATGCTTCAACTCCGTTTGATAAAGTTACGGGTGAAGCAATAAAAAAAGGTTCATCAAAAGCATCTTATACAAAAATATTTGGCCAGGCTTTAGTTGAAATTGTAAAATCTAATCCAAAAGTTATTGGTATTACAGGCGCAATGCCAGATGGAACTGGTTTGGATTATCTGCAAAAGGAATGTCCGAAAAATTATTTTGATGTAGGAATTGCTGAGGAACACGGAATTACATTTGCAGCGGGAATGGCGACTCAAGGAATAGTTCCTGTTGTTGCGATTTACTCCACATTTTTGCAAAGAGGATTTGACCAAATTATTCATGATATAGCATTGCAAAAACTTCACGTTGTATTTGTAATGGATAGAGCCGGATTAGTTGGTGCTGATGGTCCAACACATCATGGAGTTTTTGATATTTCTTATCTACGAATGATTCCAGGTATGGTTATTATGGCTCCAAAGGATGAAGCAGAACTTAGAGATATGCTTTATACTTGTGTTGAACATAAAGATGGTCCAATTGCTTTAAGATATCCACGAGGCAATGCACTAGGTGTAGAATTGAAAGATGGATTTAGGAAAATAGAAATTGGTAAAGCGGAAAAACTTATTGATGGTGAAGATGTTGCTTTGCTAGCTTTAGGTTCAATGGTTGATTATTCTTTAAAGGCTTCAATCAAACTTAAAGACCAGGGAATAAGTTGTGAGGTTATAAATATGCGATTTGCCAAACCACTTGATACAGAAATGCTGGATATTGTTGCAGGTAAATTCCAGAAAATTGTTACACTTGAAGAAAATAATTTACCAGGTGGTTTTGGAAGTGCAGTTGCTGAATATTTTATATCAAAGAATTTTAAAAATGATTTGAAGTTTATTGGATTACCTGATAGATTTGTGGATCATGGAACACAAGAAGAATTACATCATATTTTAGGAATTGATCCGGATGGAATTGCAGATACCGTAAAACAATATACTCAGCTAAATCAAAATCACGAGGTTTCATGATAATGGATAAAGTAAAAATTGGTGTTATTGGTCTTGGTGGTGTAGCACAATTAGTACATCTTCCTAATCTTTCAAAATTATCAAATGTGGATTTGTGTGCAGTCGCAGAAGTAAATAAAAACAGACTTCAGACAATTGCTGATAAGTTTAATGTAAAAAACCGATATGCTAGTTATAAAGATCTTCTTGAAAAATGTGATGTTGAAGCTGTTGTTATTGCAACACCAACAGGTACACATACAGAAATTGCAATTGAATGTTTAAACGCTGGTAAAGATGTTTTAGTTGAAAAACCATTAGCAAAAACCTCAGCCGAAGCAAAAAAAATTGCTGATGTTGCAAAAAAAAATAAACGCAAATTAATGGTTGGAATGAATTTGCGCTACAGACCTGACACAATGTTGTTAAGAAGTTTTATTAATTCAAAAGAGATTGGTGAACCTTTTTATGTTAAATGCGGCTGGATAAGAAAACAAAGCAGTAGTGAAAAGTGGTTTACGAAGAAAGAAGAATCTGGTGGTGGTGTTATTATTGATTTAGGAATTCATATCCTAGATCTAGCAATGTGGCTACTTGATTACCCCGAAATTGCATCTGTTGCAACACAAAATTTTTATCATAACACAAAAAATGTTGAAGACACTTCTATCAATTGTATAAAATGTAAGGATTCAGCTGTTATAAATATGGAAGTAAGCTGGTCTTTGCCAGTTGAAAAGGATCATTTTTTTCTTGATGTATATGGATCCAAGGGCAGTTTTTCGCTTAATCCTTTCACTTTGTACAAGAAGGTTGAAAATGATTACATTAATTTAACACCAGCACAGATAGATTCGCCTCAAGTTTTATTTAAAAAATCATATCTTAACGAATTAAAAAGTTTTATAGGTGCTATAAAAGGTTTAAACCCAGTTTTTTCTTCAGGTGAGGAAGCTATTCAGAGAATGAAGATAATTGAAGCAATGTATGAATCTGCAGATAAAAAATATGAAATTAAAATTTAATAGATATGAAAAAAATATTATTAGTTGATGATGAAAAAGATATCGTAGAATTTCTTAAGTACAATCTTGAATTAGAGAATTTTGAAGTAATAGTTGGATCAAATGGTGAAGAAGCATTATTAAAATTGAATGAGAATCCAGACTTAATAATTCTTGATATAATGATGCCGAAGCTGGATGGATTTGAAACTTGTAAACAAATTCGTGAACAGAAAAAATTTGAAAACACTCCCGTAATTTTCCTTACAGCAAAATCCGGTGAATCAAATGAAATAAAGGGGCTAGAGCTAGGTGCAAGTGATTATATTCAAAAACCAATCTCACCGAAAAAATTAATTGCCCGTGTAAAATTAAACCTTCGCAAATCAGAAGCTTTATCAAATGGCAAATCTGAACCTGTACAAATTAGTTATGGACCCATCGAAATCAACAGAGAAAAATATGAAATTTTTGTTGATGGAGAGAAAAAAGTTTTTCCTAGAAAGGAATTTGAAGTTCTATATTTTTTGGTAAACAATCCTGGAAAAGTTTTTGGAAGGGAAACTTTGTTAAAAGAGATCTGGGGTTCAGATGTTTTTGTGGTTGATAGAACTGTTGATGTTCACGTTAGAAAAATTCGTGAAAAATTAGGTAAATATTCTGAAATTATTGAGACAGTTAAAGGCGTAGGATACAGAGTAAAAAGTGTGGAATGAAATTAAATCCAATATTACTTCTGCTCTTGTTTACTTTAGAGAATTTATCCTTTTTCTAATACTTGTTGTTTTAACAATATTTTTACTTGTCGATAACACTTCGTTAAGCATTCCACTAATTTTTCTTTTACTAGTTGTTGGGATTATTATCCTTAATCTTATTGGTAGAAGAAGAATTAAAGAGATTAATGAGATAAAAGAAATTATCTCTTCAATTAGACAAAACAAGTTTGAATCATCTACTGAAATATTTTTATCGAAATACCTTGATAAACTTGAAAATGAAATCAAACAAATGTTTGAAAAAACAAAAAGTGATATTGAGTATCTTGAACGATTACAAAAGATGCGAAGCCAATTTTTGGCGAATGTATCGCACGAATTACGTACGCCAATTTTTGCTATACAAGGTTATATAGAAACACTTTTAAATGGTGCGCTTAATGATCCAAAGGTTAACAAGCATTTTTTGGAGAAAGCTGAACACCATACTGTTAATTTAAGTAATCTATTAAACGATTTGATTGATATCTCTATGATTGAATCTGGCGAAATGAGAATGAGTTATAGATACTTTGATATTAGTGATTTTATTAAAAATATTGTTAATGAATTTTCATTAATCGCAGAAGAAAAAAATATTCAAATTATATTTAATCCGCCAAACACAGGTTTGCAAGTTTTTGGTGATAAAGAAAGATTACGTCAAGTATTCGTTAACTTAATCCAGAATGCCATAAAGTATACTGATGAAGGAAATGTGGAGATACTCTTAGAAGAAGAAAAGAAGTCTGTTAATATTAATGTTATAGATACTGGAATTGGAATTCCACAAGAGGATATAGATAGAATATTTGAGAGATTTTACAGAGTTGATAAGGCAAGATCTAAAGCTGTTGGTGGAACAGGTTTAGGGTTAGCAATTGTAAAACATATAATTGATGCTCACAGTTCTAAAATCATTGTGGAGAGTGTTTTTGGAAAAGGTAGTAGGTTTTCCTTCAAATTGAAGAAATAGTTAGTTTTTTGAAGATTTTAATATGGGTAAAAGTTTGACATAAAACCTTTGTTTTATTAAATTTACACGCTCAAATTAGAAATTATGAGGAAAAAATGATTGCAGTTGTAGATATTTTAGGACAACAGTTTAAAGTATCAGAAAATACAAAGTATTATGTACCTCGTTTAACTCAAGAACCGGATTCAGAGATTACATTTGATCAGGTTTTATTGTTAAGTGATGGTAAAGAAACTAAAGTCGGTAGTCCAGTTATTAAAGGTGCAAAGGTAACTGCAAAAGTTATCTCTCACTTAAAAGATGATAAAGTTTTGGTCTTCAAAAAGAAGAGAAGAAAAGGTTATCAGAAGATGAACGGACACAGACAACATTTAACAAGAATTGAAGTTACCAAGATAGGATAAAAGGAGATATACAATGGCACATAAAAAAGGTCAAGGATCATCACGTAACGGAAGAGATAGTAATGCTCAACGTCTTGGTGTAAAAAGATTTGGTGGAGAAAATGTACTTGCTGGTAACATTATTGTTAGACAAAGAGGGACAAAATTTCATCCAGGTGTTAATGTTAAAAAAGGGAGCGATGATACATTATTTGCAGTTGCTGATGGAATTATAAAATTTGAAACCAAACGCGGTGATAGACAATTTGTTAATGTTTATCCTGTTAATTAGTTATAAATACTTTTTTAATAAAAAACCCGATTCATTTGAATCGGGTTTTTTGTTTTAATCCAATTTATTTTTTCAAGATTATTTCAGAACTGTCATCTTTTTCATATCACTAAAATTACCAGCGGATAATTTGTAAAAATAAATTCCACTCGAAAGTTGTGTAGCATCAAATTCTATTTTATGATAACCAGCAACTCTATCTTCATTTACTAAAGTGGATATTTCGGTACCTAAAAGATCATATATCTTTAGAGTAACAAATGAGTTTTGCGGAACATAAAAACTTATTCTTGTAGTTGGATTAAAGGGGTTAGGATAATTTTGATCTAGAATGAATTTATCTGGCACACCAAGATTTACGATTGCAACCTGCGAATATTCATAAGACCCGTCAAAATCTATTTGTTTTAATCTATAATAATTAATACCTGCTCTTGCAGTTTTATCTAAATAAGTATAAACATTTCTGTTTGTTGTAGTGCCATTACCACCAACAAAAAAGATTTCTGAATAGTTTGTACCATCTAAACTGCGTTCTATAGCAAAACCAGCATTGTTAGTTTCTGTGGCAGTAAACCAATTTAGTTTAATACCGTTTTCAATAATAACAGCAGAGAATGAAATTAATTCTACAGGAACTACTGTTGGAACAAATCTATAAATTTTACCATTAAACGAAATAAGATACAACTCTTTATTTTCATCCTGCCCAAAAGAAGGAATTGATCCTGGAGCGGTTGTTATCTGTGTACTTGTTGCTGGATTAACACCATCATAATCAATAGCCCAAACTCGTGCACTAACATAATCACCAACAATGTACTTACCGGTTAATTCAGGTACATTTTGGCCACGATAAACATATCCTCCGGTTATAGAAAAACCCAGCGAATGAGAATATTCCCATATAGGTGATTCATAAACACCATTACATCCGCTAGTGTTGTACGTGTGATTACCTTCATAACATCTCCAGCCATAATTTCCACCATTCTCGATTATATCAACTTCTTCCCAATTACCTTGTCCAACATCTGAAGCCCACAACCAACCGGTGGTAAAATCAAAACTAAATCTCCAGGGATTTCTTAAACCCCATGCGTAAATTTCCTTTTTAATGTTTACGTTGGTGCTATCAATAAATGGGTTTGTAGTTGGAATACCATAATTAAGTGGTGGCTGTGGATTATCAACATCAATTCGTAAAATTTTTCCAAGAAAAGTTGTAATACTTTGCCCATTATTCTGTGGATCACCACCAGAACCGCCATCACCAGCGGCAATATAAAGATATCCATCTGGTCCAAAGGCGACACATCCGCCGTTATGGTTTGAGTATGGTTGATTGTATTCCAATAAAATTTGCTCAGTATTTTTGTCTGCGGAATCAGGATTTGAAGCAGAAACCTGGAATCTTGAAATTACAGTTCTTAATGGACTGGCAGCAGTGTAGTTAACATAAAAGTATCCATTAATTTCATAATTGGGGTGAAAAGCCAATCCCAGTAATCCAGTTTCTCCACCAGAGGATACACGATCTGTAATATCTAAAAATATTTTAGTAGATGTTGCGTTCTGCTCATTAGGGAAAACTTTAATTATTCCATCCTGTTCAATAACAAATATTCGATTTGTTCCATCTCCAGAATTCTGTAAGTCTAGCGCACTAGAAAAAGTGAGATTCGGAAAAGCTATTTCAAAATTATATTGTGCAGAAATCGTAGAGTGAATAAGTATCAGAAATAATATTACATGTTTCAATTTGTTGATCATTTTTTTGCCTTCTTTTTGTTTGTTGATTTTTTTGATTTAAGCTTTTTCTCTCCTGTTTTAACTGTTTTAGATTTAGTTGTTTTCTTTTTTTGTGATGATTTTTTTACTAATGCTTTCTTTTTTGGTTTAGCTTTACTTGCAACTTTTTTTGTTGTCTTTATTTTTGTTGATTGTTTTTTAATATCAGTTTTTACTTTAGAAAATGAAATTAAATTTTCGACTCTGTAATCACTTTTTGATATTTGCTCAAGAATTTTTACAAAAGAATTATAACTATTTTTTAGTGATTCTGTAAACGATTTCTTTGTTATCTTTTCATTATCAGATTTAAATCCAAATACTGAGTTTAACAATAACCACTTAGCTAGTAATTCAATTCTCTCCTTGTTAAAATATTTAACATTTTCATATTCATTAACCTGAATAAATAATACTGCTAATTCATTTTCAAACAATTTTGCAAAAAATTGATTTGAATTATTTAGAATAGATAAATTAGAAGTAAATAAAACTTTACTTAACTCAAAACTCTCGCCAGGATCTTTAATTCTTAAATAGCTATAAATTTCAAAAAATGGTTTCCAAAGAATAAGTTCTTCAAAAACTTTGTGATTTCCATTTTTGATTACGCTTAAATTTAATATTCTGAAAAGAATTTTATTTAACAATAGAAAAGCCAATCTCTTTTTTCTATCAGTGTCATTCTCGTCATACAAAATTGAGGTTAAATCTTTTATCCATTTAGGTGATCGAGCAGAAGATGATATTTCCTTTACCAAATTATTAATATTATTTACATTTAATACATCATTCTGTATTGAGTTAAGCAAAGATTCTTTGGTTATAGGTTTTAAACTGAAAACTTGTTCAAGTGTTTTTATAATTCTTAACAACTCATCATCAAATTTTGGAATCTCAACTTCACCATTATTCTTGTAGTCCATTGCAAGAAGTAGTTTGCTGAATTTTATCGAAGTACAGAAATGAATTAGTGAATTATGTAACGGGGCAAGGTTCATTTCGCCAATTGCTCTTTGTATTGATTCAACACCGCGACCATTTAATTGTTCATAAAGAATTTTATATCTGCCATCTATATCATAAACTTCCTTAAATTCTAATAATACTTTTCTCTGGTATCCAACTAAGTGAAAAGCAAATCCTCCTGAACTTATTTCAGTTCCAGAAACAATGTACTCTAATTGTTTTATATAGTCTTTAAAAATGTAATAATGCCCATAAGATGAATTGATATTCAATGCTTTATCAATTGAGGTAGTATTGGTTCTCCCTTCTTCTCCATAAGATTTTTCACAGGAGTAATTAATTTTACCAATAGCTTCACTATAAGAGTTATTATAGATTACTAAAGCAACTTCATTCCCACTTCGATTTGTAAATACGAAAACATTTTCATTGCAATTTCCGGTTGGATCAATAAAATCATATAATTCAAAATCTGTAACCTGACTGAATAAATATCGTTTTTGTGTAAGAGGAAAAATTTCTTTTTCATGTAACCAAACAAGATGTTCATCAATAAACTCTGTATAGTAGGAACGTTTGTATTCCATTCCATATTTCTCAGAAAAACCTTCGAGCTGCCCATGTGCAAACATTGGTAAGCCAGGTAAAGTTATAAGCATTGTCGCAACACCAAAATATTTATCACCTTTACCAAATTGATTTATTGCAGTTTCTTCATCAGGATTGCTCATAAAGTTTACATAGCGTTTTAAAATTTCCGGATTAAAAGCTAAAGTATTTTTTATAAGTAATTTATACTTCTCATTTTCCTCTTTCATAAACATATGCATAAAAGCGCTGTTGTAAACTCTGTGCATACCAAGTGTACGAACAAAATAACCTTCCATTAACCAGAAAGCTTCTGCAAGTAAAAGTGTACTTGGCATTTCTGCATTAATCCGATCAACCACTTCTCTCCAGAATTCATTGGGAATAATTGCATCAAATTGTGAACGTGTCATTGCATAATCAGAACGCGAAGGAATTGCTCCACCAGAACCTGGAATCGGAAACCACAATCTTTGAAAATGTTTTTTTGCAAGTGTCATCGCTGCATCAAACCTGATAATAGGAGTTTTACGGGCAACGTGCATTATAGTTTGAATCAATGATTCACGTACTTCTGCATTCATTAAATCAAGTTGTGCCGTATCATTCCACGGCATATTTGTTCCATCATTTCCGTGATAAATGTAAGAACGCTCACCAGTAAATTTATCCAACCTTTCAAATACAACAGCAGCATCAGTCTTTTGATAATATTGATCTTCAATTCTAACTTCAACACGATCATCATCGGAAAGATTTGGTCCAGTATATTTATAATTTGGGTAAGGTGGATTTTTTGATTGAATAAAATATTCTGGTTTTTCTGTAACCCACTTAGAGTAAATTCCCGTATGATTTGGAACCATATCGCTTGATAATCTTATTCCACGTTGCCATGAGCGTGCTTTAAGATTTTCAAACGCTGATTCGCCGCCGAGTTCATTTGCAATAACATAATCAAACAAAGAATAAGCAGAAGATGCAGCCTCTGGATTTCCCATCATTTGTTTTATTTTTCTTGATGCTGAACTTCGTTCCCAAATTCCAATTAACCATAACGCTGTAAAATTCCATTTGGCCAAATTATCCAACTCTTCATCGGGAATTTGATCGAGTGTTTTTATTTCTCTTCCATATTTTTGAGAAAGCTGGAACATCCAGACAAATGCATTCTTTGCAATCATTACAACTCGCGGCATCCAATCAAGATCATCTGTAAATCGCTTTACTTCAAGCTGGTAATACTCATATTCTTCAGGAGAAAGTTTTTTCCCTTCAGCCATTTTTGCTTTCAATGCAGCAAAATATTGTTGATCAAATTCGTAAGAGGGAACAGGTGGTGTTCCTTTTTCACCACCTCCATGCTGTACAAACAGTTTATAATCTTCTTGGATTAGATCTTTACCAGTTAGAATTTTGGTTAATATTGTTTCATCAATAAAATCGATCCAGTATGCTCTTATAAAATCTAATTGTTCTTCAATGTTATATGGGCTTTGTATAATTGGCTTACGTAAAAAAGATATTAAATTAAATCCACCAATCTTTGGCTCATTTTCAAAAAATATTTCTGTGTGTTCAATTATCTCTTTGTACTTAGTTTCTTTTGCAAGTTTTTCATCATTGTATAGTTCTTTAAGTTGATGTGTTGCAGGATTTATATTCTCAAGATTTAATATTATAAGTTCTTCAAGAATTATCTCACGGTTATCTTTATTTCCAGTTTTACCAGTTAGATAATCAATTGCTTTAATTTTGTTCTGATAAACAGGAAGTGGCGGAAATTCTTCAACAAACTTTAGCAATGTTTTATCAAGCTCAGCCTCAGTTAAGCTATTCTTTAAGTAATCTATATTGTTTTTAAAGACTCCAACATTATTATTTTCTTCATACTTTCTGATAAGAAGATGAAAGATTTCGTGAAGCAAACCAAGAGCATTTATTTGTCCGGCTGTAACCTGTAATTCAAATTTTCCCTCATCTCTTCTTACAGAATTTATTTTTTCTGATATTAATCTTGCTTTAGGAAAATCAGAAATAATAAGATTGCCTTTTACCGCAAATAAATTTTCTTCAAGTGCGTATTTAATCCTTGATTCTTTTGCAACGTGGAAGTAATAAGTAATCATAATGTTTTGTAGTGATTAATTTTTAGAACAGAATTACAATGATTTGAAATGAAATATAATAAAATATAGTTAAATGAATTCGATTTTATTTATTGAAATTATTGAATGTTTTCAGTAGCTCTATTTAGTTTTTGAAGTATATATATTAATACTCAACACATCACCTATGCAGTAGTTTATAAAGTTTTAATATGATATAATCTTATATATTAAACGGCTTCAGATAGGTGTTTGGCAGCAGTAACAAGGATTAAAAAAAGATAAGACAGATATGCAATTGCTTTTAGAAGAAAGGTAATGATCGGTCATAATGCGTAATAAATGCTTTCAACTCGGGAAAACAACTCGTTTTTTTTAACATAGAGTTAAATAACATCAAAAAATCAAATTATATTGCCTAGTGAATTTGGCACTATATTAGAGTATAAAATCTATATTAATTATTAAAATCTAAAATTATGATGAATTTATAAAGTTTCTATCTACAAATACGATTTTAACATTTCTTTTAAATAATTCTATAAATAACAATAAGAAGGAAAAAACATGCTAAACAATTACAGACATTTCCTCATCGCTGCTATAGCACTATCATTTGCTTTTTTAAGCTCTGTACAGGCTCAGTTGCTTAATAAAACAAAATACCCTGTTCAAAATGTACTTAGTAAAATAAACATATTGGAAAACCTTCCGGCCAATACATTCAGTACTTCCCAGAAAATTATTCGTAGCACACGTGGTATTAATGCAATTTTTGAAGAAGATTTTGATGGTATACCAGGCCCAACAGTCGGTGGTCCAGGTACCTATGTATTTCCTTCCGGCTGGGTTTTAGCAAATGTGGATGGGCTTATTCCAGCTGCAGCGATCTCTTATGTGAATGAAGCTTGGGAACGCAGAGAAGATTTTAATTTTAATGTTGCTGATAGTGCTGCTTTTAGTACCTCTTGGTATGTCCCAATGGGACAAGCTGATGATTGGATGATTACACCAGCAATTAATATTGGTGGTGGATCTATTCTTAAATGGAATGCAGTAGCTTATGACCCATTGTATCCAGATGGATATGAAGTAAGAATTTCAACCACAACACAGGATGTTGCGGGTTGTTTAGCAAATCCTGTTTTGTTTTCTATTTCTTCAGAAAATAGTGCATGGACTGAAAGATCCGTGGATCTTGCTGCTGCAGGATATAATAACCAGACCGTTTACATTGCTTTTAGAAATCATTCTACAGATATGTTCTTGTTAATAATTGATGATATTCTTGTTGAAGATAATATACAGTATGATGCACAACTTACTTCAGTTTTACAGCCATCAGAATATACTATGATTCCAGCCTGGCAGAATTATCCTCTAACGTTAGGTGGTTCAATAAAAAACAATGGTGCAAGTAATATTACTAATGCTATTTTAACAGCTAAAATTTACCAGAACAGCTTTCTTGTTCATACAGAAGTTAGTTCTCCTGTGGCAACAATAACTTCTGGTTCAACAGAGTCAGTTATAATTAACTCTTATTCACCTGTTGACACTGGAAATATTGAAATTGAATATGTTGTCACAATTAATGAAATTGATCAGAATTCTTCAAATGATAGTGCTATTGTTAGTGGACCATACTTTAACCAAAATGAATTTGCAAGAGATGATAATACGATGGTTGGTACATTAGGTATTGGTGCTGGTAATGGTGGTGAATTGGGACTAAGTTATTATATGAATACGGTTGGTTATATAAGGAATATAAAAGCATATTTTAATTATTGCTATCCAGATCAACCTGTATTTGCTTATGTAAGAGGATTTAACAATGGAATACCATCTGAAATAATTGCTGTAACAGATACATTTTACGCTCCCGATAACGATGCAAGATGGATAACACTTAATATTTCCGGAGGTGAAGCAACTTTGCCTGCAGATACTTTTGTAGTTACTATGAATGAGGTAGATTCAACATTAACTTTAGGTTTAACAACCAATATTTTTACACTCAATACTTGCTGGGTAAATTGGCCAACAAGTCCTTTTGGTGGATGGGCTAATAACGAAGATTTTGGTGCAAGTTTTGCTAAACCATATATGATTAGACCATTGATTTACCAAACATCAATACCTGTTGAACTTGTGTCTTTTAATGCATCATTGAGTAGTCCAATCGTTTCACTAAATTGGAATACGGCCACCGAATTGAATAACAGTGGATTTTCCATTCAAAGAAAAGCTAGTACAGAATGGCAAGATATTGCGTTTATTGAAGGTAATGGAACAACGACCGAGAAAAATTCATATTCATATATTGATGATATTTCATCAGTTGAGAATAATGGAAAACTCTATTACAGATTAAAACAAATTGATTTTGATGGTTCATATTCTTTCAGCAGTGAAGTGCTAGTTATGCTAAGTCCTGCTGAATATAAATTGTCACAGAATTATCCTAATCCATTTAATCCAGTTACAAGAATAAATTTCCAATTACCTTATGATTCTTATGTTACATTAAAGATTTATGATGTAGTTGGTAATGAGGTTGCAACATTGATAAATGAAAATAAAGTTGCAGGAAACTATAACTTTGATTTTAATGCTTCATCATTAGCGAGTGGTGTTTATTTCTATAAACTAAAAGCAAATGATTTTGTTCAAAACAAAAAAATGATTCTTATTAAGTAAGTATTAAATTGTAAGAGTTGTAAAAGATGACATCTTTAAAAGGATGTCATCTTTTTTTTTAATATAATTAGGGATGATAAGCGATACTTGAACCGATCCAGGTTTTGTTTTTGTTAAAATCCACGCCCATCATCTTGCCTTTGCTTGTACGGATAAGATTATTTACAAGTAATGGCTTTTCGTTTTTATCAGGCCACAAAAACATCATACGAATTTCAACTTTTGAAAATCCATCAGGCGTGTCAATCAAAGGTGCATAATCAACTTTTTGCTGTAGAATGTAATTACTTCTGTTTTCTATTGCTTCTAGTTTTTCTTTTGTTACTTCTACATCAACACCAAGTCCTGCAAAAGAGAAAAGTGGTTTTAAAACAAAATCATTTAGATTCTCAGGATACTTTTCAATCTCATTTAAGAAATAACATTCCGGCACATAATTACCTTTTAACATTGGCAAAGAATATTTACTAATCTTAAAAAACCAGTTAGGATGTCCAGCCCATTCAGCATCTATCTCATCTTTAAAATCGAAATCAAAAATCATTTTTTTTCGTTCAAGTTCATCAAAGATAACACGATTATAAATTCGTTTTATTTCAACATCCTTCCCGTGTTTAGAGTAATAAAGTTTTTTACCAAATTTTTTGATTTTAGAAAGACATACTGTTGTAATTCCCGTTAACTCTTCAGTTGCAGCAAAATCAATTCTGGTTTTTTGTTTTTCGGGATCAATCTCTAGTAGAATTACATTTTCAGGATCATGTTTACCAACTATAATATTTTTAAGCAGAGATTGATATGATGATTTGTTTAAACCACTAAAATAATTTTGAAATCCCACAGGAATATCAAAATGTTTTTTAATAGCATCAGATAAAAAAACCTGGTAACCATAAAGAGAAGGAAAAGCTTGAAGCTCAATTAATTTTGGCCAGAAGATTTCTCCATTTTTTGTTATTGCAAAATCAATTTGCAAGAAGGGTGGGTGTTCAAAATCATTTGGTACTTTTAAATGTGCTGGAATTGCTTCTTCAGATCTATTAAAAAAATCTTGCTGATTAAGTTGCATAACTATTTCATCACAAGCTTTTATAATTTCACTTGTTAAATCTTTTGTTAAGAAAAGTGGTGTTTCACAAACACGAAAATCAGTTGGATATTTTAAAACAGAATTTAAATCATCCAAATATTCCTGATATACCTTCTCTGAAAAGTCCGCGTTAAATTTTTTTCTAATTTCAGGAATCATATTAAACCGTAATTGAGATTAAATCGTTGATGGCATTATTTAAAAAGGTTGGAATAACTGTTTTTCTGGTTAATTTAATTTTATCATGGTCTTCAAGTAAACCAATCATTTCAAAATATCTTTCCTCGTTATATCTATCAACAATAAATTTTTTTCTTTCATCCTGTTTAAAATGATAAAGCATACTTTCAGGATCAGCTTCTGGATGGAATTGTGTTCCCACAATTTCATTTGAAATTCTTACGGCTGTTATAGCAGCGTTATTTTTATTTTCTTCTTCTGGAATTTCCCACGAAAGAATTTTTGCACCAAATTCATCAATCTTTTTTTGATTTGGATTAACGACTTGCCAGTGTCTTATATCTGCGGCGTAAAATGGATCTGTAAGACTTTTTAGTATTGGATCAATCTTGCCTTCTTCGGTTTTGGCAAATGGCATAACACCAAATGAATTTATAAATCTTTTATTCACTTCGCCAAACTGAAAATATCTTGCCATCATCTGGAATGAGTGACATATAAAAAAGATATATTTTTTCTGCTCAGAGTTTTGATTGTGGTTCCAGATTTTATCGAGTAAAGTGAAGTAATCTTTATCCCATTGTTTATCTTCATCTTCAAACGGGCTTCCTGGTCCGCCGGATGAAATAAAAATATCGTAATTCAAATCCGGGATATCACCTTTATATCGAGTTTCGAAAACATCATATTTAAAATCAACATTTGGATTATTCTTACCAGATTCATTTACAATTTCTTTAATACAACGCATTCCTTCATTGCGCTCGTTGTTATAAAGATCAATAGTTGCAACTTTAATTTTTGGTTTGTTCATAAAATTATTTTAAATCCAATCCAAAATGTGTTTCTTCAATAATATAATCCACAACATTTTTAACATCGTGTGATTGTTCCCAAACAACAAGCTGTCTATCAGCACCGGTTCCCATCTCTAACATTTTGTAGATGTAATTTATTTCTTCCCTTGAACCGAGTTCATCCACAACATCATCAATAAAATCTAATAATTCACCGGCTAAAATTTTAAAATCAACTTCTTCCATTTTCCCAAAGTCTATTAACTTGCCGCTAATACCATATCGGGCAGCGCGCCATTTATTTTCAGCAATTAAAGCTCTACGGTATAATCTAAATCCAAGATTCTGTTTAATTAGTTTATGTAGTTTTGCAACGAGTGCCTGCATTACTGCTGTTAGTGCAATTGTTTCATCAACACGCATTGGAATATCACAAACTCTAAATTCGAGAGTTTTAAATACAGGATGAACACGAATATCCCACCAGATTTTTTTTGCATTATCTATACAGCCCGTTTTCACAAGCAAACTTATATACTTATCATATTCAGATACGCCGTTAAAGAAATCAGGAATACCTGTTCGAGGAAATCTATCAAACACTTTACTTCTGTAAGATTTGAATCCTGTATTTCGTCCTAACCAAAATGGTGAGTTAGTGGATAAAGCAAAAATATGCGGAAGAAAATATCTTGCAGCATTCATAATGTGTATTGCTACCTCACGATCTTCAACACCAACGTGAACATGTAAACCAAAAATTAGATTTGCACGAGCTACTTGCTGCATATCATCAACAATAACTTTGTATCGTGGATGCTCAGTTATCTTTTGATCTTTCCAATGTGAAAATGGATGTGTGCCTGAAGCAGCAATTTTTAATCCATTTTTCATAGCAAGTTTTGCTAGATCAGTTCTAAGTTTTGTTACCTGCTGTCTTGCATCTTTTACATCGCAACAAATATCCGTGCCTACCTCAACAACTGATTGATGCATTTCTGCTTTAACATTCTCAGCAAGTATCATCTTACCATCTTCAAGAATTTGTTGGATATGAGATTTTAACTCACGAGTTTTTGGATCAACAATTTGAAATTCTTCCTCAACACCAAGTGTAAACAAACCAGCTTCTGCCATAATTACTTTTCTTTCTTATTTCAATGGTTTATTATTTGCAAACGATGTAACAAATGAACCCCAAGTAAGATTATTTTGTTCAGGTTTATGTGCTTTAGCTTTTCTAATTGCCATATTAGCGGCGGCTTCAACTATCCATTCAAAATTTTCCTGACCAACAGAATTCACATCAGCATCCGGAGCAGGATTACAGAAATCAATCGCATAAGGCACTCCATCACGAATTGCAAACTCAACAGTATTAAAATCATATCCTAATGCTTTGTTAAGTGCAAGAACTCCATTATGAACATCATCCAATAATTTTTTTGCTAGTGGTTTTGGATTTCTTACGTAACGAAATTCATGCGGCTGCCTTGGATCATATTGCATAATATGAACATCCTGTCTATCTAAACAATAACAACGGAAATATTCGGTAAAAACAATTTCTTCCTGTAGCATCATTACAAGCTGTCCGGTTTCATTGTATGCTTTAAAGAACTCATCCATATTATTTAACTTATAAACATTTTTCCATCCACCACCAGCAAATGGTTTAAAGTAAGCAGGGAAGCCGATGTATTCAAAAATTCCTTCCCAATCAAGCGGATAAGCTAGATTACGAAATGATCTTTCATTTGTATCAGTAGGATGTTGATTCGATGGAAGTATTACTGTTTTTGGAACTGCTACTCCAATTTTTGTTGCAAGTGCATTGTTAAAAAATTTGTCATCCGCACTCCACCAAAATGGATTATTAATTACAGCTGTTCCGGATATTGCAGCATTCTTTAACATTGCACGATAGAAAGGAACATCCTGAGAGATTCTATCTATCAAAACATCATAACCAAGTGGTTCACCTTGAATGATTTTGTTTATGTATGCAAGTTCTGCCACGATTCCATTTTCTTTTTTACTATTAATTCTATCAACAAAAGCTTGTGGAAAAGTATTTTCCTGTCCGAAAAGAATACCGATTTTTTTCATTTTTTAACTTTCTTATTTATTACTCAATTTTGTTTGCGTCATTCTCCCGAATGTTGGAATCTACTTTTTAAGAATATGGATTCCCGTTTTCACGGGAATGACAAATAAATTTTTCTAGTTTAATGAAGTAAATTAAACATCAATCTTGTTTAAATACTCCACAAACATTTCTTTCCACCAATTCCAATCATGACCTGTATTTTTTCTAACATCAAGCCAATGTGGAATTTGTTTCTTATTCAATATATCCGAAAGAATTTTGTTTTCATCCAGACACATATCAGAATCACCAGTACCTAGAATAATTCCCATCTTTTTTATTTTGTTCAGAATTTTATTATCACTCAAGTTTGCAAGATAATCAGGCGGATTATTAAAGTAACAATTGTCATCATAATATCCATCTAAAAATCTTTTTATATTGGATGCGCCGCCCATTGAAAATAAATATCCAACTTTATCAGGATTGCGAAATGCAATGTTTGAAGAATGATATCCACCAAAACTACATCCGGCTAAAGCAACTTTATCAAACCCTGTATCCTGAAAAGCATATTCAATAACATCATTTAGAATTACTTCTTCATAAGCTATTTGAGTTTTTACTCTATCGGCTGGATGAATGCTTTTATTATACCAGCTTTGATTATCTATACTATCCGGACAATAAATTTTTATTTTACCAGTATCTATTAAGTAAGCTGCTACATTTACCAATCCAAAATCTTTAGCTTGATAATATCTTGCTTTGGATGTAGGAAATACAATTACTGGAAAACCATTTTGTCCAAACGTCAACATTTCAAACTCCCGATCAATAAATTGGGAGTGCCATTTATGATATTCTTCTTTCAAAAAGTCCAACCAAATTAAGTGGGGAATTGATTGATGATTTGTAGTTAGAGTTTCCATCAATCAAACTGTTTGTGAGCAAATATATGAAAAAATGATTTTAGTTCAACACTTGTAAGGCTCTGTGAAGAAAATAAAATATATACAAATATTGCTTGTATAATCAATAGATATTTGAATGTTAAAATCACTATTTTTAGACCTCAATTATGAAATCACAAACTCAGCAAACGCCGCTAATGGCGCAGTATTATAAGGTAAAACAGGCTCATCCTGATACAATTCTATTGTTCAGGGTTGGTGACTTTTTTGAAACTTTTGAGGATGATGCAAAGCTGGCTTCAAAGGTTTTAGGAATTACTCTAACCAAACGTTCGAATGGATATGCTGGTGATACACCACTTGCAGGATTTCCGCATCACGCAATTGATACTTATTTGCCAAAACTTGTTCGTGCAGGTTACAGAGTTGCAGTTTGTGAGCAAATGGAAAATCCAAAATTTGCAAAGGGAATTGTTAAGCGCGAAGTTGTGGAAGTCGTAACACCGGGCGTTACTCTTTCTGATAAACTGCTAGATCATAAAAAAAATAATTATCTGCTCGCAATCTCGATTTTAGATCAGACTTGCGGATTATCTTTTTGTGATATTTCAACAGGTGAGTTTTATGTTTTTGAAATTCCACTTTCTCAACTTGGCGAACAAATTGAATCGATAAATCCATCAGAATTTCTGATTCCAAAACGTGATAAAGAATTTTTAGGAAAACTGATTGAAAGAATAAATCCGCAACTACGAATTACAAAACTTGAAGATTGGATATTTAGTTTTGATTTTGCTAATGAACTTCTAAAAAATCATTTTAAAACTGTTACGCTTAAAGGATTTGGAATTGAAAATCTAACAGCAGGAATTGTTGCTGCCGGTGCAGTCCTAAATTATCTAAATGAAACTCAACGAGTTATTCTTTCACATCTAAATAGAATTTCACTTTACAATCCTTCTGATTACATGATTCTTGATCACTCAACAAAGAGGAATCTTGAAATTACTTTTTCGATGAATGATGGCGGACGAGAAGGATCATTGATTTCTATACTGGATAAAACTCAAACTGCAATGGGCGGAAGATTACTAAAGAAATGGATTTCAGCTCCTTTGCGTGATCTTGATCCGATAAAGAAGAGACATGATAGTGTTGATGAGTTGTTAAAGAATAAAAAAGTAAGAAAAGATTTAACAGAAAACTTAAATGAGATTGGTGATCTTGAAAGATTGATTTCAAGAATTTGTACTTCGCGTGCAACCCCAAGAGAGGTTGTTGCAGTTAAATCATCATTAAAGAAAATTCCTATAACAAAAGAATTATTAGTTCAATTAAAAGTATCTACACTTAAAAATATTTCTGAGCAGCTAGATCCTTTAGAAAATATTGTTGAAAAAATTGCAACCGCTATAATTGATTCTCCACCGGCAGCTATTAATGAAGGCGGAATAATAAGGAATGGATTTAGTCCTGAACTTGATGAACTGCGCGATATTTCTTTGCACGGAAAAGAATGGATTGCAACATTACAGCAAACTGAGAGAGAAAGAACTGGCATTCCATCTTTAAAAGTAAATTTTAATAATGTATTTGGGTACTACATTGATATAAGTCATACTCATAAAAATAAAATTCCGGATAACTATATTCGCAAGCAAACACTTGTAAACAGTGAACGTTATATAACTCCTGAGTTAAAAGTGTACGAAGATAAAATTCTGAATGCACAGGAAAAGATTAACGAACTTGAATCACAATTGTTTAATGAGATTCGTGCGATCGTAGCAAATGAAGCTGAGATAATACAGAAGAATGCAAGATTAATTGCGATGTTAGATTGTCTTAATGGATTTGCACAATGTGCAGAAGATTACAATTATGTAAAGCCAAATGTTGATGAATCAAATAAAATAAATATTGTTCAGGGTCGTCATCCGGTTGTAGAAAGAATTCTTGACCCGGGAAATAAATACACTCCCAATGATTCTTTGCTTGATAATGACGATCAACAAATTATTTTGTTAACCGGACCAAATATGGCTGGTAAATCTGTTTACTTAAGGCAAGTTGGTTTGATTGTTCTACTGGCACAAATTGGTTCATTTGTTCCAGCTAAAGAAGCAAGTATTGGAATTGTTGATAGAATTTTTACCCGTGTTGGTGCTAGTGATAATATTACTGCAGGTGAAAGTACGTTTTTAGTAGAGATGCAGGAAGCAGCAAATATTTTAAATAATGCAACGAATAAAAGTTTAATTTTGTTGGATGAAATAGGAAGAGGTACAAGTACCTTTGATGGAATTTCAATAGCGTGGGCTATAACAGAATATCTTCATGAAAATCCAGATGTTTCTGCAAAGACTTTGTTTGCAACTCATTATCACGAACTAAATGAAATGGCAGAACTTTTTCCAAAGATTAAAAATTATAAAGTGGAAGTTCGTGAGTATGATGATAAAGTTGTGTTTCTGCACAAAGTAAATCCTGGCAGAGCAGATCATAGTTATGGAATTCAAGTAGCACAGATGGCTGGTTTGCCGTTGTTTGTTACAAATCGTGCAAAAGAAGTTTTGGATAATCTTGAAAGTAAAGAATTAACACCTTATGAGATTAAGAAAGAAAGATTAAAAAAACTTAAATCAGATAATGACAATCAAATTGGATTGTTTGAGTTTAAAGATGATGAACTAAGAACGGCAATTAATAAAATGGAACTTGATAAGATTACACCGATTGAAGCTCTGAATAAATTGAATGAATTAAAAAATAAAATGAAAAAAGAAGACGAACAAAATTAATCCCGGTAGGTTAAATTTGTTTTCAATTAACGTATAAGATATTTCTGTAAAATAAAAGTGGAGTTAAAGTGATAGTTGTTCTTGAAAAAAATATTACTGAGAAACAATTAAATAATATTATAAAACATTTAGAAGATTTTGGATTTGCAATTCACAAATCTGCCGGTGAAGAAAAAGTAATCATTGGCGCAATTGGTGTCCAACCAAATTTTGATACAAGAAAAGTAAAAATACTTGAAGGTGTTGAAGAAGTTTATCGTATAACTGATCCGTTTAAACTTGCAAGCAGAAGTTTTAAAAAAGATGATACAATATTTAAAATTAAAGATGTTGAGATTGGTGGAAATGAAGTTAGTGTAATTGCTGGCCCTTGCTCTGTTGAAAGTGAAGAACAAATAATGATAATTGCAGAGTTGGTTAAGAAAAGTGGAGTTAAGATTTTGCGCGGTGGCGCTTTTAAACCACGAAGTTCTCCATATTCATTCCAAGGATTGGGTGAAGAAGGTTTAAGACTTTTACGAAAAGCCGGTGATACTTTCGGATTGCTTGTTGTCACAGAAGTCCTGGAAAATTCGATGATTGATTTGATTTATAAATACACTGATATTTTTCAAGTTGGTGCCAGAAATATGCAGAATTATTCTTTGCTTAAAGAATTAGGTTCTTCTAAAAAACCTGTAATGTTAAAACGCGGATTATCCGCAACAGTTGAAGACTGGTTAATGTCAGCAGAGTATATTTTATCAAACGGAAATCCTGATGTGTTTTTATGTGAAAGAGGAATAAGAACATTTGAAACTTATACACGAAACACTTTTGATATTTCTGCGATTCCTGTAGTGCATAAACGCAGCCATCTACCGGTGTTTGCAGATCCATCACATGCTACAGGTTTGCGCGATAAAGTAATTCCGATGGCTCGTGCTGCTGTTGCTGCTGGCGCAGATGGTTTAATGATAGAAGTTCATCACGATCCAGACAAAGCACTATCTGACGGCCCACAAGCTTTGCTTCCAGATCAATTTGAAGAAATGATGACTCAAATCAGAATGATAGCCAAAGTTATAGGAAGAACACTTTAGTAAATGAATTGTTTTTTGAAGTTTCGTTATTCCTGAAAAGTGTTATCTTTGTCCAAATTTATACAGGATTAAATGAGTTTTATAATTATCTATAAAAAAATATTATATCTTCTATTATTAGTTGGTTTATTTTCTCAGATCACGATCCCACAAGAAAATCCTTACAGGAAAACAAATAAAACATTTTATCCTGATGGAACATTAAAGACAGAAGGTGATTATTTATATGATCAACTTGATGGTCATTATAAAGAATATTATCCTAATGGTGCTTTGTGGAAAGATTGGAATTATGAAAATGGAAAAGAGGAAGGCATATCAACCTGGTATTTTCTTGATGGAAAAGTTAGCATAGAATGGAGCTACATTTATGGTAACAAAGAAGGTGTTTCTAAGTGGTATTATGAAACTGGTGAACTCTGGTCAGAACAAACTTATTCCTTTGGTGTATTGCAAGGAATAACATATACTTTTTATAAAACTGGAGAGAAGCAAGGTGAATGGAATTATGTTGATGGAGTGCTTCAAGGAATTTCTAAAACATTCTACACAAACGGAAATCCTGAAGTTGAAAGAAAATTTGTTGATGGAATACGACACGGCACAACAAAAATTTATCATGATGATGGTTCATTAGCACTTGAAGCATTTTATATTGATGACAAGTTGCAGGGAGATGTTTTAATTTATGATAAAAGAAAAATTTTAAGAGTTCGTGATACTTATATTAATGATGAACTGGTAAATAGAATTAAACTTGATTATAAAGGGATTGTAGAATCAAAAGAAGAACTGGTAAAAAAGTATTTTGATTCAGGTAGATTGGAATCTGAAGTTCATTATGTTGATGCTTTAAAAGATGGATCTGCAAAATCATTTTATGAAAGTGGGTATTTAAAAGAGGAATGGAATTACGCAAAAGACAATGCTATAGGCAGATCATTTGAATATTATGAAAATGGTGTTCTAAAAATTAGTTCAGATTATGTTAATGGTGTAAAACGTGGCAATGAAAAGATTTATTATGAAAATGGCGTGTTAAAATCTGAAACTATTTATGAAGATTATTTAAAAAATGGAATTTGTTTAACCTATCATCAAAATGGTAATTTAGAAACTGTTGGCAACTACACAAATAATTCTTTAAGTGGTGAGTTTAAAACGTACCATGATAATGGCATTCTAAAATCTGAAGAAAATATTGTTGATGGAGTTACATCCGGTAAAAGAAGTACTTATCACAAAAACGGCGCATTAGAAAAAATTGAAAACTATATTTATGGTAAGCTAAACGGCTGGGTAAAAACCTATTATGATGATGGTTCGATGATGAAGGAAGAGTTTTTTTCACAAGGCTCATTACAGCGAAGTAAAACTTACGGTAAAGATGGTTTGCTGATTTCCACCTTTGGATATAAATAATCGGAATATTATTTCCCATAATTCTTCTTAATAATTTTCATTCGATTAAAAAATAATTAACACGTGTTCATAAATCAAAAACAGAGGCAGTTATGAATAAAATATTTCAGATTGTTCTTTTTCTCTTGTTTCCATTGCATATAGTGTTTTCTCAATCAGATTCACAGATGTTTTGGAATTCAGTAAATGAGTCACAGATTGTTACTATTGGTACCAGGTATATTGTTCCTCAAGCATACTATACTCTTAAACTTGATGTTAATGGAATGAAGAATTTCTTGTCTGAAGTATCAAAAGAATTTTCTATCGAAAGTGCAACAAAAACAGATTTTATTTATTTACCAGTTCCTGATGGTTCACTTCAGAAGTTTTCAATTTTAGAATCACCAATAATGGAATCTGCACTTGAAAAAAAATATCCAGAAATAAAAACATATGTTGGTAAAGGAATTGATGATCCTTTTGCAACAGTAAGACTTGATTTTACTCCGCTTGGATTTCATGCAATGATTTTATCTCCAGCCGGAGACATTTTTATTGACCCTTATAGTTTAGGCGATGTTGAAAACTATATTTCGTATTATCGGAAAGATTATGTAAATGAAAACAAATCTTTTGAGTGTGATTTAGTAGCAGATGAAGAGAAGATAAAAGAAATAGAATATTTAACCGGAGACAATCAATTAACTCCAACAGGACCACAATTAAGAACATATAGATTAGCTGTTGCATGCACTGGAGAATACGCAGCTGTTTTTGGTGGAACAGTACCAGCCGCTTTAGCTGCTATTGTTACAAGCGTAAATCGTGTTGTTGGTGTTTATGAAAAAGAAGTTGCGATAAGGATGGTATTAGTTGCAAATAATGATACTCTGATTTTTACAAATGCTGCTACAGATCCTTATACAAATAATAATGGTAGTACAATGTTAGGCCAAAACATCACTACAGTTAATGCAAGAATAGGAAGTTTATATTATGATATTGGGCATGTATTTAGTACAGGCGGCGGCGGTGTTGCGTATTTAGGTTGTGTTTGTGGATTTAACAAAGCTGGTGGAGTAACAGGTTCTCCATCACCAGTCGGTGACCCATTTGATATTGATTATGTAGCACATGAAATGGGACATCAATTTGGCGGCAACCACACATTTAATAGTACAGCAAGTTCTTGTGGTGGTGGAAATAGAGTCGCTTCTGCAGCATACGAACCGGGTAGTGGATCTACAATTATGGCTTATGCAGGTATCTGTCCACCTGATAATCTTCAAAATAATAGTGATGCATTTTTTCATATAAAAAGTTTTGATGAGATAGTTGCATATACAAACTTTGGTAGTGGAAATGGTTGTGCAGTTACAACTAATACAGGCAATGGTGCACCTAATCATTACAGTTCCAACTGGTGGGTTTTATATACCTAAAAGCACACCATTCTCATTAACAGGTTCTGCAACTGATCCAAATAGTGATGCATTAACATATTTATGGGAAGAGTTTGATCTTGGTCCAGCGGGTTCACCAGGCTCACCTTCAGGCACTGCACCAATTTTTAGAAGCTGGGTTCCAACAACTTCTCCTACTCGATATTTCCCAAGACTTCAAAATTTATTAAACAATACAACGGTTATTGGTGAAATACTTCCAACATATACAAGAGTTTTAACCTTTAGACTTATAGCACGAGACAATAAATCAGGCGGTGGAGGTGTAAGTTATAAATTAATTCAATTTAATGTTGATGGAAATTCCGGACCATTTTTAGTTACGTCACCAAATACAAATGTTACTTTGCAAGGTGGATCTACACAAACAATAACATGGAATGTTGCAAATACAAATGCTGCTCCAGTTAATTGTGCAAACGTAAATATTTTACTTTCAACAGATGGCGGACAAACCTTTCCAACAGTATTAATTTCTAACACTGTAAATGATGGGACCGAAGACATAACGCTTCCAAATACTCCATCAACAACTGCGAGAATTAAAGTTGAAGCAGCAGGAAATATTTTCTTTGATTTATCTAACGCTAATTTTGTGATTGAAGAAACTGTTCCTGTTGAACTGGTTTCATTTACAGCTAATAGAATTGATAGTGGAATAGAACTGAATTGGAAAACTGCAACTGAGACTAACAACTCTGGTTTTACTATTGAAAGAAGCAGGGATGAAGAAAATTTTGTTCAGGTTGGATTTGTTTCTGGAAAAGGTACAACAACCGAATTATCTAATTACAGTTTTATTGATAACGATATAGAAGTTGGAAAATATTTTTATAGACTTAAACAAACTGATTTTGATGGAACATTTGTTTACCTAAATGTTGTTTCAGTTGAAATTGGATTCCCAAAACAATTCCAGTTAAGTCAAAATCATCCAAATCCATTTAATCCAACAACTACAATAAAGTTTCAGTTACCAGTTGATGCAAATGTTAAGATCGAATTGTTTAATTCAATTGGACAAAAAGTTGATGAATTGTTTAATAATGATTTATCTGGCGGTGTTCACGAAGTAACTTTTAGTGCTTCTAACCTGCCTGCCGGTAGGCAAGGCTTATCAAGTGGAATTTATTATTATACAATGAATGCAATTGGTAAAGAGGGAAGTAATTTTACATCCACAAAAAAAATGATCTTGATGAAGTAAATTTGTAGCGCACGAATCCTTTCGAGCGATTTTATTTTACTTTTGAGCAGGAAAGGATTCCTGCTTTACATTTTATGGCACGAGCAATCGTGCCTTTTTTATTTATAAGTTTATCGATTTATATTTGTACACAAACAAAACAAAACAAATATGAAAAAACATCCAAAGAAATTTAAAGTAGGTTTAATCCAATTAGGCTTTTCCAAAAATCCAGATGAAAATCTTAAGAAAGCAATTATATGGATTGAAAAAGCAGCTAAAAAAGGTGCGCAAGTAATTTGTTTACCGGAACTTTTTCGTTCACAGTATTTCTGCCAATCTGAAAATATTGAATATTATGATTTTGCTGAAACAATTCCTGGTCCTTCCACAGATGCAGTTTCTAAAGTTGCAAAGAAGTTAAAAGTTGTTGTGGTAGTTCCGCTTTTTGAAAAACGAGCAACAGGACTTTATCACAATTCATTAGCAGTTGTAAATACAAAAGGTGAGATAGCCGGAGTTTACCGCAAGATGCACATTCCTGATGATCCATCTTATTATGAAAAATATTATTTCACTCCCGGTGATTTAGGATTTAAATCTTTTGGAACAGAATTTGGAAACATCGGTACACTAATCTGCTGGGATCAATGGTATCCTGAGGGTGCAAGATTAACAGCATTACAAGGTGCAAGTATTTTATTTTATCCAACAGCAATCGGCTGGCATCCTCACGAAAAGAAGGAACACGGCAAACCACAGTTTGAAAGCTGGCAAACGATTCAACGATCACACGCAATTGCAAATGGAGTTTATGTTGCATCAGTAAATAGAATTGGTTTGGAAAAAGAAACTAAAGATTCAGCAGGAATTGAATTTTGGGGAAATAGTTTTATTTGTGATCCCCAAGGAATTATTATTGCTGAGGCTTCACATAAAAAAGAGGAAATTCTTATTGCTGAAGTTGATCTTGATAGAATTGAATATATCAGACGCAACTGGCCGTTTTTACGTGATAGAAGAATTGATGCTTACGGGGATATTACAAAAAGGTTTTTAAAATGATGAAATCAAAATATCGATTACCAGCCGAATGGGAGTATCACGAAGCAACCTGGATTGGATGGCCGAACAATAAACAAGATTGGCCGGGAAAGTTTCAACCAATTCCCTGGGTGTATGGTGAGATTGTTCGTTACATTTCTCGTGGAGAAAAAGTTAGAATTATTGTTCAGTCAAAAGAACATCAGCAAAAAGCAGAACTAGTATTAAAAGCTGTTGATGCTGAAATGAGTAATGTAGAGTTCTTTAAACTTGAAACAGATAGAAACTGGTTACGTGATGCTGGACCGCAATTTGTGAAAAATGAAAAGAATGAAACTGTTCTTATCAACTTTAAATTTAATGCGTGGGCAAAGTATGATAATTACAAGCTCGATTCAAAAATTCCTAAAATGATTTCCAATAAATTAGAACTTGATTTAATAAAAGCTGAATATCGAAATAAAGAAGTTGTTCTTGAAGGTGGAAGCATTGATTATAATGGCTTTGGAACTATCATAACAACAGAAGAATGTTTGATGGATTCTGAAACTCAAGTAAGAAATAATGGATTTACAAAAAGTGATTACGAAAAAGTTTTTGGAAAATATCTTGGTGCAACAAATGTAATCTGGCTAAACAAAGGTATTACCGGAGATGATACGCACGGACACGTTGATGACATTACCAGATTTGTTAATAAAAATACCGTTGTAACTGCAATAGAAATACATCCAAATGATCCAAATTATCTTCCATTGATGGAGAATAGAGAATTACTTGAGGATGCAAAGTTAGAAGATGGATCGAATTTGGAAATTGTTGAATTACCAATGCCATCACCAGTAGTCTTTAAAGGTGAGAGACTACCTGCAAGCTATGCAAACTTTTATATCGCTAACAATACTGTTTTAGTTCCGACATTTAACGACGTAAATGATAAAGTTGCTTTGGGTATTTTATCGGAATTATTTGAAGACAGGAAAGTAATTGGAATTCATGCTGTGGATTTAGTATGGGGATTAGGAACTTTGCATTGCTTAACACACGAACAAGTAAAGTAGAATTTATTATCCTGAACTTGTTTCAGGATCACTTTTCTGATCTTTAAACGAAGTTTTATTACTGCTTCCAATTTTAACAAGTATTACTCCTGCAATTATGACAACAGAAGCAATTAGAATAAATATGTTTAATTGCTCATCTAAAAATATCCAACCAAGCAACAAAGCAATTACTGGATTTACGTACGCATAAGTTGAAACGAGTGAAAGTGGTAAATGTTCAATCGCATAAATGTATGAACCATATCCGAATATTGATCCCATAACAATGAGGTAAGCAAGTGACAATACTCCAGATTGAGTAAAATGTAATCCGGTAAACTCACCTAGTAAAGTACCAAGTATGATTTGAAGTGAGCCAACAATTAACATTTGCACGGAGGCACTCATAAGAGGATGGACACTTACTTTTTTATACTTAGAATAAACTGATCCCAGTGACCAGGCAACAACAGCACCGAGAATACTTAAAACTCCAATTAAATATTTTGTTTCAAAAATATATTTTAAATCTCCCCCAAAAATTAATCCTACACCAAGACTGCCAATTATCAATCCTGTTATAACCATCCAATTTAATTTTGGACCTTTGGGAAGAAATGATTCAACACCAACCATCCAGAAGGGAACAGTGGTAATAAGTAATGCAGCCAATCCGCTTTCAATCCATTGCTCACCAACAACAACGAGTCCGTTACCAAAACCAAGCAAAGCAATACCGATTATTGCAATGTGAATTAAATCTTCTTTTTTAGGAAACTGTTTACCACTTAAACGAAGAATTGTAATAAGAATAATACCTGCAATTATCCAGCGAAAACCTGCAAACAACACAGGTGGAATTGTCCCAACTCCTATTCGGATGAACAGATAAGTTGTTCCCCAAATAATGCAAATTGCAATCCAGGCTATGTAAGCACGTATGTTTGGTTTATCCATAAAATCTTTTTTTATAATTGGCAGGTGAAACTTAGTAAATAAAAATCCAAAGCCATCAATATTTGTGATGGCTTGAATAGGATAGTGAAAAATGTTACAAAAGCTATTTGAGGAGAACCATTTTCTTAGTTTGAATAAACTCACCTGATTTTAGTTGATAGAAATAAACTCCGCTGGATAAATGTTTTGCATTGAAATCTACATTGTAATTGCCAGCATTCTGTTCCTGGTTAACTAATGTAGCAACTTCACTTCCAAGAACATCATAAATTTTCAGTGAGTGATGTCCGCTGACTGGTGACTGCCAACTAATTTTTGTACTTGGATTAAATGGGTTGGGGTAGTTTTGAGTTAAAGAAAACTTTTCCGGAATAGAATTATACTTTTCTTCAACATCTGTAATAAAATAATTTGTACTGCCGAATGCAATGCTATCATAAGGTAATGATCTTAGAATTTCAACTTTTTCTCTCATTGCCTGAATACTATTTAGATTTGTATTACCTAATCCTGGAACTAGTGCTATCATTGTCCATTGTGTATCGTTTGTGGCAAGTGTAAATGGACCTGAAAAAAACATAAATCCCGCTCCACCGCCTCCTGTAAATCCATCGTATAGCCATCCTGTTCCTGTTACGGGGTCACCGGAAAAAGGGAAAGTCGTCGGCTGAAGTGTTATTGGATCAATATATGGATTTCCATTTCTATTTAGCCCTCTTGAATAATTCAAGGCGTCCATTATTGATGATATTGGTGCATACAATGAGTCGGAGGGGAATGTTCCATCATCCGCAATGCCTTTAAACGATGATATATTAAGATTTTTATAATTGCTCTTAGATTTTCCTTTGAAAACTGCATTACTACCTGCAAATGGAATTACTGGACCATAAAGCATTGCATATCCAACACTGACAGGAATAGTTCCATCAAACATTGTGTCTTTATCAGTCCAACAATAACCCAGATCTAAGGGTACATTAACAGCTGGCCTATTATCATTCCATGGGTCAAAATCAATATCTGTCCAAAATCCAAAATAAGCAGAATCAATAGGATCAAGTCCTTTATAAATAATTTCATATTCAATAAAAGTTACATTAGCAAAGATATTCTGTAGGTCAATTTCATTTCCTTCTCTTGCAAATACTGATTGATGTATCTCGATTTCAAGAGGACTTATTTTATTTTGTGGAAAACCAAAAGGATAAACCAGATTGCTGTCTAAATAATTAAAACTTGTCCAAAGTGTTTGAGCACCAAGAACAAGCGGTTCACCTTGATTATTTATTGGAGCGCCAAAATTAACCGGCCATTCTGCATAATCAGGATTAGAGTTATTATCGCCTTTGTTTATTTTATAAACGCGATACTTCGTTGAATCTTCCGGATGAATGAGCATAGCCGCTTGTCCATTGATGATCGGGCCAGGTGAATAACCGTAATACCATTGGGCACCAGAAATAACAATTTCATTGTTCCTTTTTCCAATAATCCAAGGGCCCTGATCGTAAACAATACCCCTTGAATGTGGTTCATTTGGAACATTCCAGAATCCGCCGCTTTGAGTATCAGGAGTATAAGATTCTCCCCAATTGTTAAAATGCATCTCAATATTATTCTTATCGATTTTATTTGAATGCACAAAGTTTGTGCTTTGTACATTTACGTTCTTATTTTGTGAATACACAGTATTAGAAAGAATAGTAATTAGTATTAAGACAATCGGTATTTTTTTGCTATGCATTTTTCAACTCCTTATTTCATTAAAATCATTTTTTTTGTTTGAACAAAAGAACCAGCCTGCAGTTTGTAAAAATAAACTCCACTCGATAGTGAAGAAGCATTAAATTCAATCTCATAACTTCCGGCAGATTTGTATTCATTAACCAATGTTACAACTTCATTTCCAAGAACATCATAAATTTTTAATTTTTGATGACCGCTGACTGGGGACTGCCAACTAATTTTTGTGCTTGGATTGAACGGGTTGGGGTAGTTTTGGTCTAATTTAAATTCAGAAATTACTATAGGCTGGTTTTCTATACTCGTTGGAATATCAGTAAAATTAGAATTATAAATTTGGATTGCTTCCTCAGTTATATCTTTCATAACTGAAACGGAATTTAAGGCACTTGAACCTCTGCCAATCAAGTAACAAACAATTATATCGATTGGTTTATCTAATTCTAAAGTAAACGGGCCGGTATTTACGAGCATTCGATAATCCGCTGGAAGGCTATTTATCCAACCAACACTAGTAACAGGATTGCCTGAATATAAAAACCCTGGATCAAGTGTTGCACAATTAACACCGCCCAATACTTGACCGTAAGGCCAGTTACAAGGATCAACTGGCTCCCCTATTCTGGTTAAACCTAACAAGTAGTTTCTCGCTTCAACAGCAGTACTTGGATCATTTAAGGATGGGTCTCCACCCATAAAATGTATAAAAGAACTTAATGATTGATTTTTTGCACCAGGTATTATTTCGGTTCCAATCAAAGGACCATTATTAATAATAGCGGAATCGAGAGGTGTATCAATTCCATCATCATATAATTCATTCCCATTATTATCTATAAAGGTTCCACCGGGAATGTAAGCTGCAGGTCCTTGTAAAAACGGGATTCCAAGTGCTGGTGGATTTGTGCCATAATTAAAATCCGAACCATCATTGTAAACATAACCAGAATTTAAAAACACATCACTGCCAACTAAATCGTCCTCTGCACCTCCCAAATCTGGATCTGACCAGGCAGAAAAATATACGCTATCGAATTTATTGGATACTGTACCCATATTGGAAATTCTGTAACGTACAAAAATCATATTGTCAATCGGATCGTTAACATTTTCGCCCCAGGCAAAAACTGTTTGTTGTATTTCAATTCCCATCGGTTGCTGGTCAGAATATCTCCTCCATGCACCAGGTATTGCATCATTGTATACGCACCATGCGGTCACATCGCCCAAAACATCAGGTCTGTCTTCATTTGGGTCCCAAATATTATTTCCATTTATATCAACTGGATTATAAACTCCGTCATTATCTCCATCATAAAAATCTGCACCAAGATTAACAGCGTGAGAAAAAACTTGCCAGGCTGCACCAAAAGGTGGATCTGAACTTTTAACCAAATAAAGTTTGTTGTATGGATCATTAGGATCACTTCCAACCGGACCTGGCAAATAGTCTTCGATTAAAGAAGCAGACGCAACTGCGTTAGTCCAAACATTACCATTGTTTAACCCGGAGAGAAAAAAACCACCGGAAAAAAGTATTGTGGATTCTTCAAACAAACCACCTTGCTGCCCATTGATTGGAACTGCTGCAAGAATTCCTTTACTATTGATAGGAAGTTTAAAATTATTAACATCAATTAGATATGAATCAGTAGCAAACATCACCGGCACATTAACAATTCCGCCATTTAATTGAACCACATTATTATCATCATCTTCAATTGAAAAACTATAAATAATCTCCTCACCAAAACTATTTGGAATTATAGCTGTTCCATATATTTTATCTCCGGCTAAAGAATCATAATGTAGTCCATCATCATACATTTCCAAAGTATCATAAGTTGGGGGTGGATTCGTATAGGTATTTAGCTTAGCTGATAATATTGTTTTATCATCATCGATAAAAGCTTGCACAACGTAAGGTTGATTTGGACCTGGATTTTCTGCACTATGAAGAAATTTATACAAAAATGGCGGAACATTCTCATCAATAGATACATCGGCTAACGTAAAATAAATCTGGAAAAATTTTCCTGAAAGGTTGAAATTTCTTGTGCTGGTAAAAGTAAGTAGAGGTCTTCCATTCCATAAACTTAAATTATAGTTTTCATCATACCCTACATACTTTGTAAAATTTTCTGGTGTACTCCAGGTAAATCCATCATCCAAACTATATATGTGTTTTATGTTTGATTGAAATATTCCATCAAATGGTGTTGCTTCTTGTTGGATGTAATATAGCCAGGTCTTTCCATTTGTATCTTTGATTATTCTTGGATTTGTTTGCGAAAGACTTTCTCCCACTAATAAAATTGAATCACTCCAAGTTAAACCTGCATTTGTTGAAGTTCGATAAAAAATATCAAAATCATTCGCAGTAGAATCCTGATAAACAATTAAATTTCTGGAATTATCAAAACTAAACAGCTGACCATTTTTACCAGTTGTTGTAATTGTATCCGCTCCAGACCACGTTATGCCATCACTACTAATAATATTGTATAAACCTTTAGAATCATACAGATTAATCGGGTCTGAAAAACTGTAAGTGAATCTAACCTCACTATTTGATAATTTAGACAAAGATGAAAAATAAACTCTTCTTCGTAGGGGCGGATTTGGCCTTGTAGGTAAAAAAACAGGAGAAGACCAAGAGGTTCCATTATCATCAGAATACATGCTAAAATATTGGCCGTATCTAAATGTTAATAATATCCTGCCTGAATTAAGTACAATGGCATTGATATCTGCACCATATTTATCAGAAATAAAATCAATAATCATACTCTCAGCTTCCCAAATTAAACCTCCATCAGTGCTTTTTGATGACTTCAGTTGGCTGTCAGTCGAGTCATACCAGAACATTATTAAATCGTTATTTGGTAAACCAAGCAAACAAGATTCATAATTGTTTTGAAAATATTCCTGAACAGGAAACCTTGTTGGAGAAGTAACTTGAGGATACGCTATCAATGAGATCAATAGAAGATTAACTAGAACCAGATGCGACAGTTTCACTTAAACCTCCAAAACATTTTTTATTTATTTAATTAGAATCATTTTTTTAGTTTGAATAAATGAACCAGCCTGTAACCTATAAAAATAAATTCCACTTGAAAGGAAAGAGGCATTGAAATCTATTTCATAACTTCCTGCGTTTCTATACTCATTAACTAATGTAGCAACTTCATTTCCAAGAACATCATAAACTTTTAATGTTTGATTTCCAGCGATAGGAGAATGCCAACTAATTTGTGTGACTGGATTGAACGGGTTGGGGTAGTTTTGAGAAAGATGAAAACTTTTTGATGGTAGTTCTTCGTTTTTAGCATCTAATGGATTTACAATTTTTAATAATACAGGGATCATCAGCGAATCATTATCTGAATCATTTGAATGGATAATAATTGATGCCTTGTAATTCCCTACTAAATTAAATAACGAATTTAATTTAAATTCAATGTTATCAATTCCACCTCCTGTAACTGAGCTAACAAAATCTGTGGGAGCAATCCAATAAGTAGGGGCAGAATAAAAAATATTTTGGTTGAATGATAGAGTATCAATTTGTGTAATTATAATTGAATCTTGTGGCAACGAAACAAAATCTAAAATTGAACTTCCAATATTATTTGCAAAAGATTTGTTATTACTATTCAAGCCTTTAGGTACATCAATTGATTGTAAGGAGCTAATACCTAAGAAATAATATGTAAAGGGTCTTAGATAAATATTTATTGGATTACTATTTCTAAATCCAGAACCAGATGTTATAGTACGATTTCTTTTAAATATTCTTTGAAAGTAGTTCTGGGAATTATCTGATTCATAAATTAGAAATGTTATTAGTGCTGATGAATTGCTGTTTACATACTGTTCAAAATGCTCAAGTTTTATGGTGCGATCAGTATAAAAAATATTTCCATAAATTTTATTTTGACCTGAATTTTGATGAGTATTGTTACCATATAAACTGTTGGCAATTGAATCTGAAAGTACAGTTAGTTGATAGTTAAGTGTATCCGTTCCAAGTTCGTTACTGATTGTGAAAGGTAAAAATATAGAGTCATTTAACTCAAGTTGACAATTTAAGTTAGTATCTGAAATTGATATTATGGGTCTTGTAGTATATCCCCAATTATCCCTGTTTAATACAAAACTAGAATCTGTTTCCTGAAAATTAAATGTTCTTATAATACCTGGTTTATCATTATTTAAATAGCCATAACCATTATTAATCGTATCTATACCACTATAAGAAATTCCATACCTGTATGAAAACTCCCCGACAAACTCACCCTTAGGAATATCTAAACTAATTGTCCAAATATTATCATTTGCTATTGAGTCATATCCTCCACCATCATCTTTGAGTGGAATTATGCTATTATTTAAAGTATCGCTAAAGGTCCAATTGCCAGAATTATTTCCTAATGCATTTAAACTTCCTTTAATCCATACGCCATTTGTAATAGTGTCAATTCTCACTTTTGTATTAAAATCGATTGCATCATTAATATCAATATTGAAAACTAATTTGATGTTACTTTCAGTTGTTATTGGAAGAGAACGCAGTTTATATAATCCTACTCCATTTGCAGATAACAAAATTGAATCACTAATAAATTCAACCGCAAAATTTGTAGGATCGATTGTATTAGGTATGGTTTCCCAGCTATTTCCATAATCAGAAGAAATATAAATTCTGCCCCATGGTGAAAATTCACCTATAGCCATATAAGATGAATCATTATTAAAAATATCAATACCCCAGGTCTCAGTATTTTCAATGGAAAAGGGTCCATCTAGTTGTTGCCAGGTAAGACCATGATCAGTACTTTTAACAACTCTATTTGTACCAGACCCACCCCAACGAGTTGCAAAAGCAACATTGTTATATGTTTTCTTAATTGCTATTACGGGAATTTCACCTGAAGTACTGAATGTTTGAACCCACGTTATTCCATAGTCTGTTGAACGAAAAATACCAGTTCCGTTATCACCTATTAAAATAATATTAGAACTATCTTTAAAGACTTCTAAATCACAAGGAGTAGGGCAGGGAATATTATATGCCACATCATTCCAGGTTGTACCAAAGTCCATACTATTCTGAAATGTGCTACCATTAACAGTATAAAGTAAATCAGGGTTGTTATAATCTTGTGTAACCGGTGCACCAAAATACGCAAAACTGTAATTGCCTATCAGATTCCAGGTTAAACAATTATCATAACTTTTATAGATTCTTCCAGTGTTAGAAGTTGAAATTTGCCCAGCAACAACAAATTCATTTGATCGAAGATGAGAACGGAAAATGGTTTTAATTTCTTTGATTTCCGGTACCGGATTTCCAAATCTATAAAACATCTTGCAGTCCAAATTTGATGTATAAATAATTGAATCGCCACCAAAAAAAACTGCATTATTTATTCTATCCGTATAAATTGGATCTCCAGTAACAAATCCATTCTTTTTTAATTGCCATCCCATATTTTGGGTATAAATAATTTGAGTCAGGAATAGCAAAGATAGAATCACTAAAATAATCTTATATCTCATCATCACGCGCAAACTTTTTTATTTTATTAGTAACATTTTTTTTGTTTGAACATAAGAACCAGCACTTAATCTATAAAAATATATTCCACTTGAAAGTTTAGAAGCATTAAATTCTATTTCATAACTTCCGGCATTTCTAAATTCATTCACTAATGTTGCAACTTCATTTCCAAGAACATCATAAATTTTTAATGTTTGGTGTCCACTAACTGGAGACTGCCAACTAATCTTTGTACTTGGATTAAATGGATTAGGATAGTTTTGGTTCAGTTTAAATTCGTTTAGTATAGGAGTATCATCATCAACATTAACTAAACCATTTGTAAAGTTTTGTTCAAAATAATTTTGAACATTGATTGCGTGGTTTCTTGTTACTGTAATTGCATCTAAAGCATTTGAACCATTATCAACAATGTATGCAACCCAAATATCTATTGGTTTACCAGCCTCAAGAGCAAACCTTCCGATGCTGACCATATTTCTTATATCCGCGGGAATAATGTCAATCCAACCAACATTTGAAACAGGATCACCGGAGAACCAGAAATTTGGATTTAATTTTGAACAATCAACACCACCATTTACTGAGCCGTAGGAGAAAGTACAGGGATCAATTTTGGTCCCGTTTCTTGCTCTACCATTTAGATAATTATATACTTCACTTTGATTGTTTGGATCACTTAATGTTGGATCGCCACCAATTAAGAAAATATTTGCTGACACCTTTAAATTTTTTGCCCCAGGGAAAAATTCAGTACTAAAATCATTGCCTCTTCTATTGTAAGCTGTATCTAAAGGAGTATCAATGTCCAAATCAAAAATGTTGTTTGAATTGTTATCTATGAATGTTCTACCAGGAAGATAACTAATCGGACCTTGTAAAAATTTTATATAAAATGCTGGTGGAGTTGAACCATAATCATCATCATCTCCATTGTTGTAGAAAAAACCTGAGTTTAAAAGTGTATCACAACCATTTAAATCATCCGTGTAGCCTCCTATATCAGCGTCAGCATACATTGCAAAGATCACAGAATCAAGTTTATCTACAACTGTTCCTTTATTAATTAACCTATAGCGGATGAAGATTGTATTTCCAAGTGGTGGTTGAGCAGAAGTATAAGCTAAAACTGTTTGCTGGATCTCTATTCCTTTCGGAGTTACGGATGCAAATCTTCTTTGGTTTGCAGGAACTTCATCATTAAAAACACACCAGGTCATTTCATCTCCAATTAAAGCTGGCTTATCTTCAGAAGTATCCCAAATATTATTTCCATTTAAATCTATAGGATTATAGATACCATCATTATCTCCATCATAGAAGTCTGCTCCGAGTGAAACAGCATTTATCCAATCTTGCCAGGATTGTCCAAAATCAGAATCATTTTTTTTAACTACATAAATTATATTTTTGGGATCTGAGGGGTCATTATTTATTGTTCCAGGCGCATAGTCTTGAACTAACGATGAAGGGGCAACACCATTAGCCCAAAGAGTATCATTTGCATAACCAGCTAAGAAAAAACCACCGCTAAAAAGAAAAACGTGATTAGCAAATTTTCCCCCAGCACCACTTGTGTTCGGGTCTGGGTCCGGTATATTAACATAGGCTAATATTCCCTTGTTATCAATAGGAAGGTTAATATTGTTTATGTTTAATCTGTATTGTGTCTGTGAAAAGATAGAAATTGCAGTAAGCAGTATTATTAAGAACAATTTTTTCATTTTTATACCCTTATTTAATTAATAACATTTTTTTTGTTTGAATAAACGAACCAAGACTTAATCTATAAAAATAAATTCCACTTGAAAGGGAAGAGGCATTAAAATCTGTTTCATAACTGCCGGCATTTCTGTATTCATTAACAAGTGTAACAACTTCATTTCCTAATACATCATATATTTTTAATGTTTGATGTCCGCTAACTGGTGATTGCCAGTTAATTTTGGTACTTGGATTAAATGGGTTTGGATAATTTTGAGAAAGTTTGAACTCTTTAACTATTTCAGATTGATCTTCAACTACTGTCGGGATATCCGTGAAATTTGAAGTATAAATTTGAATTGCTTCCGCGCTTATGTTTTTCAAGACAGATATAGAATTTAATACGTCATAACCTCGACCAACTAAATAACACACAACAATATCGATAGGTTTGTTTTCTTCTAAATTAAACGGACCAGTATTAACTAATATTCGTTGATCAGATGATAAAGTGTTTATCCAACCAGTATGATTAACTGGATTACCTGAGTACAAAAACCTTGGATCAACAGTTGCACAGTTAACTCCATCGAATACAAAACCATAAGACCAAGTGCATGGATCAATTGACTCGCCCGTTTTTGTTCTACCGAGCATATAATTACGAGCTTCAACTCCAACATTAGGGTCATTAAGAATTGGGTCTGCATTGATATAATGTATGAATGAACTTAGCACTTGATTTTTTGCCCCAGGAAGAGTTTCAATACCTAGAATAGAGCCATTATTCATATATGCAGTATCAAGTGGAGTATCAGTACCTTCATCATATAATTCATTACCATTATTATCAACAAAAGTTTCCCCAGGAATAAATGCTGCGGGACCCTGTAAAAATGGAATACCAAAAACTGGTGGGTTTGTTCCATAACTATTGTCGGGGCCATCATTATATGTGTAGCCAAGATTTAGCTGGGTATCGCATCCAACTAAATCATCGTCAGCAACACCCAAATCCGGATCAGCCCAGCAAGAGAAGTAAACACTATCAAATTTATTAGAAATAGTTGCTTTATTAAGAATCCTATATCTTATAAATATCATATTATCTATTGGATCACTTACATTTTCTCCCCAGGCAAAAAGTGTTTGTTGAATTTCAATTCCCATTGGCTGCTGGTCATTCCATCTTCTTATACTGCTGGGAATTGCATCATTGTAAACACACCAGGCTGTAAGATCACCAAGAAAATCAGGTCTGTCCTCATTTAAATCCCAAATACTATTTCCATTTAAATCTATAGGGTCATAAACACCATCATTATTTCCATCGTAATAATCTGCACCTTGTTCAACTGCATGCTCAAAAACCTGCCAAGAAGGTCCAAATACAGGATCCGAGTTTTTAATAACATAAATTTTATTAAACGGGTCTGTTGGTTCTGTTCCAACAGGACCTGCTTGATAATCTTGTACAAGAGATGCTGATGCAACAGCGTTTGCCCATAATACACCATTGTTAAGACCTGATAAATAAAATCCTCCAGAAAAAAGAACTGAAGACTCTTCAAAATCCAAACCTTCTTTTCCATCAACATTTACTGCAGCTAAGATTCCCCGATTGTCTAAAGGTAAACTTAGATTGTTAATATTAAAAAGGTAAGAGTCACTTGCGTAGACAAAAGGTACTTCAATAAAGCTTCCGGCAAACGTAACAATATTACTGTCATTGTCTTCAACTATAAAATTATAGCTTATCCAATCACCGTAATTTTGAGGTGTAATGGATGCCCCATAAATTTTATCTCCGGCCAAGGAATCATTATGTGCGCCATCATCATACATTTCGATTATTTCTTGTACTCCTGGTGGATTTTTATATGTAGTAAGTTTTACGGAAGTAATTACTTTATCATCATTTACAAAAGCCTGAATGTTATAAGGTACATTAGGTCCGGGATTTACAGTTGTATAATTGAAATCATATAAAAATGGCGGTACGTTATTATCAATTTCAATATCTGCTAACGAAAAATAAATTTGATATAGGTAGTAAGAGTAGTTAAAGTTTCTTGATGAGCTAAAAGCAATTACAGGTCTTCCATTCCATAAAGATATTTTATGATTGATATCAAATCCGACATATTTTGTAAAATTTTCCGGTGCAATCCAGTTTAATCCTCCATCATTACTTGTTATAAATTTTATATCAGATTGATAAATATTATTAAACGGGGTTGATTCTTTTTGCAAATAATAAATCCAGATTTTTCCGTTTATATCTTTAACACCTAAAGGATTAGTTTGAGTTTGCACACCGCCAACAAGCAAAGATTTATCTGACCAACTTAAACTGTTATCAAAGGAAGTACGAAAGAAAATATCAAATCCATTTTCGGTTGAATCCTGATAAACCAAAATGTCTTTTGAATTTCCGGCATTTATTATATTTCCATTATTTCCAGTAATATCGATTGTGTCAACAGAACTCCAGTTTATTCCATCAGAACTATAAATGCTAAAAATACCTTTTGCGTATAAACTATTAGTTGATGTTGTAAAACTATGTACAAAAGAAATTTGCCCATCACTTTTTATTGAAAGGGAAGAGTTATAAACTTTTCTTCGGGCAGCAATACTACTTCTTGTAGGAAGTTGTGTAGGTGCAGACCAAGAGATGCCATTATTATCAGAATAAATGAAATAGTAGTACATAGTTTTATATGTAAGTAAAATTCTACCAGAACCAAGTACAATAGCATTAATATCAACATCTTTGTTTGAAGCAGTAATATAGGATATGGAATCTTGTGAATACCAATTTAGCAAATCGTTATTACCTCTTGCATATCTAATAACAGCGCTTGTCGAATCATACCAGAACATCAAAGCTTCATTGTTAGGTAATCCAAGTAAAAAAGATTCCGTATTATTATAATTAAATGGTTGATGAACAAATCTAACAGGATAAGTAATTTGAGAATATAATGCTGAGAAAAAGAATAGTATTATGGCTAAAACTAAAAAGATTTTTTTCATTTTATTACCTGATATTTAAAAATAGTTTTTGTATTCGAAATGACATTCTTATTCCCGCAGCCTGCCCGAAGAAATTTGCAAGTGAGATAATAATGGTTTGTAGGTTACACTTCATAAAAGAACCCCTTATGATGTGGATAAAATTTTATTTGATAAAAATCTATTCAAAAGTAAAATAAACACTTGCTAAAGTCAAACAATAAATAGCTCATCTTTCAAAATTTGGGACAAATATTTTTTATGTACAAAGCAAAATGTCTGGTATAATTATTTCAAATCATTTTTATTGGATTTCTGTCTCAATACTTTTAAGTTTTATGCTAAGTATATAATTATTCCATTAACGGAGGAGATAACTAAGTGATAATTTCCATTCCTAAAGAGATAATGTCCGGTGAAAATCGTGTGGCCTGCGTACCGGATGTTGTTCCAAAATTAATTAAAGCCGGGTTTGAAGTTCAGATTGAAAAAAATGCTGGACTTAGTGCCGGTTTTACTGATGATCAATTTGTAAAAGCAGGTGCAAAAATTGTTGATTCTGTTGAACAGCTTTTTTCTTCTGCGGATATTCTACTTAAAGTTCAGCGTCCGATAGAAAATCAAACTTTGCATAAGCACGAATTAGATCTGATGAAAAAAGGATCGTTATTAATCGCATTAGCTTATGTTCGCCACTACACAGATGTATCAAAACAATGTGCAGAAAAAGGAATTGATTTTATTTCAATGGATGTAATTCCAAGAACAACTCTTGCACAAAAAATGGATGCATTAAGTTCTCAGGCAAATCTTGCCGGATATAAAAGCGTTTTACTTGCTGCTAATGAACTAAGAAAAATCTTTCCAATGTTAATGACAGCGGCAGGAACAATTAAACCTGCTAAAGTTGTAATTATGGGTGCGGGTGTTGCTGGATTACAAGCACTCGGTACAGCAAAAAGATTAGGTGCAGTTGTAGAAGTTTCAGATGTTCGTCCTGCTGTAAAAGAAGAAGTGCAAAGTCTTGGCGGAAAATTTATTGAAGTTGAAACTGATGCAAGTATGCAGGATGCCGGTGGTTATGCAAAAGAAGCATCAGAAGAATTTTTGAAAAAACAAAAAGCTGTAATCTTTAAACACGTTACTGAAGCAGATATTGTAATCACTACTGCTCTTGTTCCTGGAAGAAAAGCTCCGGTTTTAGTTCCCGAAGAAATGGTAAAGAATATGAAGCCTGGCAGTGTTGTACTTGATATGGCTGTTGAGTTTGGCGGTAATTGTGAGATTAGTGAGATGAATAAAACTATCATAAAACATAATGTTACAATAATTGGTGAAGCAAATTTACCAAGTCTTGTTGCAACAAATGCAAGTGAAATGTATTCAAAGAACTTGCTCGCTCTCTTGCTTCATATGTGCAGAGATGGCAGCTATAAGCTTGATGAGAAAGATGAAATTGTTGGCGCAGCTTTAGTCGCATATCAAGGTAACAACAGATTAAAAGTTTAACAAAAGTTTAAATTGTAGGAGATTTCTTTATGACATTAAAAAAAATATTTTATACTATATCAGCAGTGATGCTTACTTATGGTTCTGCTTTTGCAGAATCCAAAGAAGTTGCAACACCTGATTACTTTGGATTGTTCTTCGTTTTTATGTTAGCATCATTTATTGGATTAGGAGTAATAACCCGCGTTTCAAGATTACTTCACACGCCTTTAATGTCTCTAACAAATGCAATCTCAGCTATCGCAGTTGTTGGTTCAATTATTCTTACCGGTCATGATTATCCCGATTATATAAATATTCTCGGCGGAATAGCTCTCTTTGCTTCAATGACAAACATCGTTAGCGGATTTATGATTACAGACAGAATGCTGAAGATGTTTAAATCGAAGGAGACTAAAAAATCATGATATACTCCATCGTTCAAACAGCAATTATACTTTCTACAGCGTTGTTTATCTTTTCACTTCATTGGATGAAAGATCCAAAAACTGCAAGACGCGGAGTGTTTGCAGGAATTGCCGCAATGACTGTTGCAATTATCAGCACAATGATTGATCCCGCGATTATAAATTGGGATTATATAAGTATTGCAATCGTTCTCGGTTTTGTTGTTGGTATTCCACTTTCTAAAGTTCCATTAACCGCAGTACCACAGCGAACAGCTTTATCACACGCATTTGGCGGACTTGCAGCAGGTTTAGTTGGAACTGCAAAATATTATTTATGGCTTTCAGAAGGAGTTGAGCAGTTAACTACTTTTAGAATGGTTGCAATCATTGTAGAAATTATTCTTGGGTTCTTAACATTTACAGGAAGTTTAATGGCTGCAGGAAAATTGCAGGAAGTAAAATGGATTCCGCAAAGACCAGTAGTATATAAAGGACAAAATTTTATTAATCTTGGATTATTAGGAATCGCAATTGTTGGCGGATTACTTTTAGTTGTTAGTCCTGCTGAATATAGTTACCTGTTTCCCGGAATAATTGTACTTGCATTATTGTTTGGAATATTACTTATCATTCCAATTGGCGGTGCAGATATGCCAACTGTTATTTCTTTGTTAAATGCTTATGCAGGATTAGCCGCAGTTGCAATGGGATTTGTGCTTGATAATAAATTACTTGTAACTGCCGGTGCACTTGATGGTTCATCAGGTTTGATACTTTCATTAATTATGTGCAGAGCTATGAACCGATCATTTACAAATGTTTTGTTTGGTGGATTTGGACAGGTTAAAGCTGCTGCCGCGGATGCAGAACAGAGAACTGCTAAAACAGAAACAGCCGAAGGCGCTGCAGAAATTCTTGAACAGGCAAGCAAGGTTGTTATTATTCCCGGTTACGGAATGGCTGTTGCACAAGCTCAGTATCGTATAAGAGAGTTATATGATTTGTTAACCAAAGCTGGAGTTGAAGTTGTGTTTGCTATTCATCCGGTTGCAGGAAGAATGCCCGGACATATGAACGTACTTCTTGCAGAAGCAAAAATTCCTTACGAACAATTAATTGAAATGGATGATATAAATTCTGATATGCCGCAAGTTGATGTTGTAATTGTTGTTGGTGCAAATGATGTTGTAAATCCTGCAGCACGCCACGATAAAACAAGTCCTATTTATGGAATGCCTATTATTGATGCAGACAAAGCTAAAATGTGTTTTGCAATTAAGCGTTCTATGAATCCCGGTTTTGCTGGAATTGAAAACGAGCTTTACTTTGCTGAACATACATTTATGTTATTCGGTGATGCAAAAGCTGTTATTGGAGATTTAGTAAAACAACTTTCAGGTTCTGGTGGCGGGCATTAAATAAGTTCCTTTTTGATTACTTTACAAACCCAGTTCTAAAAAGAACTGGGTTTGTTGTAAAAAGATAGTTAACTAAAAGGATATTTAGTAAAATGTTTGGGGATAATTCAGAAATAACAGTTGACTAAAGTCAACTGCAATAAATAAGAATCGATAAATAATTGCAATAAAAATTTTCTATTGCAGTTTGCTTTAGCTGACTGATTTTAAGTTTTCTCTTTCCTGGGCATTTTTATTTCCACAAACACCTCTGTTTAACCTCAATTCTAAGGTTTATATTTGTAACAATATTATAAACTTATTGTTGAAGGGTAAGCTTTGAAAAAGATATTAGTTTTGTTAACAATTTTTTGTTCGATTACTTTTGCACAGGATATTGTAATTAAAAGTCTTAAAGTTCATACTAAAGAAAATACTTTATCCATACCAGTTCTAACATCTCAAAGAGATCAGTTGGTAATTAATTTTGATGTTCAATCTGAATATCCGCCAAACATAAATATTGTTTTTAAGTTTTGTGATAGAAACTGGAATCCTGTTGATAACATTTTCTTATCAAACCAGGGAAAGAATACAGATTATAACTTAAATTATATTTCGCTTCCAACTACAATTGAAGATGCAAAGTACCATTATCAAAATCATTATCCTGATAAAGAAGGTTATGTAAGTTTCCCTTTTTCGGGTAAATGGAAATTCTTTGTTGTTGATTCGCAAGATCCATCAATTGTTTATGCGGAAGGAAAATTTTTTGTAATCAAAGCTGAAGTTCCGTTGAAGTTGAAATGAGAAAAGAAACGCTGGAAGATAAAACTTATTTTCCACCACAACTCGGGCATACAAATTGGTTTATTGTTGATACTGAACCAAATGAAAAATATTTTACTTTTCAAGTTGATGAAGTAGAAATTGTCCAAAATCATTTAATGGATTATTCATATAAAGTTAGCAGAAATTCCACAGATCAAAACAGAGTTTTTGAATGGGATGGGGCTAACAAATTAAGATTTATTGCAAAAGATGTTCGTCCCGGTAATGAATATCGTGAAGTTGATCTAATGGATAATAATGTTTACATCGGTAAAGATGTAAAAGCACAGTTTGATGGCTTAGAATACAGCCGATTTTTATTGCAAGGAAATACAGATATGAATGGCGGGTTTAAATTAAAATCACCAAAAGATCTTTATGCAAATTATTTGAATGTAAAATTCCAGCTAAGACCAGCAGAAGATGTTTACGGAGATTTTTATCTTGTTGGTGCGTTTAATGATTGGAAATTATCGCCAGCATATAAATTAAATTTTAATGGTGATTTTTATGATCTTACAATTCCACTTAAACGCGGAGTTTATGATTACCAGTATGTTGTTGTTAATGGTGATTATAATGATCCTGCAAACCAGGATTGGTACAAGCTTGAAGGCAATGATTGGCAAACAAAAAACGAATACAATATTTTTCTTTGGTATCGTGACCAGGAAAACGGCGGTTACGATCGAATAATTGGTTATACAAAAATTGAATCGAGATAAAATTATGGAAAATCTTTCAGTTGGTGTTATTGGTGTTGGTCATCTTGGTAAACTTCACACAAAAATGTTCAGCCAAATTTCTAATTGTAATTTAATCGGAGTTTTTGATGCAAATCCTGATCAGGCAAAATTAGTCGCTGATGAATTTGGAGTAAAAGCATTTGCATCAATAGATGATTTGTTAAATAATGTAAAAGCAGTTTCAATTGCGGCTACAACAAGTGCACATCATCAAGTTGCAAAAAAATGTTTTGAAAAAAATATTCACGTGTTTGTAGAAAAACCCATTACTGTTACAATTGATGAAGGTGAAGAGTTAGTAAAAATTGCTAAGGATAAAAAATTGAAATTTCAGGTTGGACACATTGAAAGATTTAATCCCGGATTGCTTTCTCTCGAATCATTTATATCTGATCCAATGTTTATTCAATCGGATAGACTATCACAGTTTAATCCACGCGGAACTGATGTTGCAGTTGTATTGGATTTAATGATTCACGATATAGATATTATTCTTAGTTTCATTAAAAGCGATGTTAAACAAATCGATGCAAATGGTGTTGCTGTAGTTTCTGATCATATAGATATTGCAAATGCAAGAATACAATTTGAAAATGGTGCGGTAGCAAATGTAACCGCAAGCAGAATATCACAAAAGAAAATGCGTAAGATGCGTATCTTTCAGAAGGATCATTATATATCTTTGGATTTTGTTACGGGCGCATCAGAAGTTTATCGTTTGCAACCGGTAGATGAGCCGGCTTTGCCAACTTCGATATCTTTTGGCGAAATTGGCGTTGGAGAAAAAAAGAAAAGATTAATTTATGAACAACCAGAACATAAAGAGATAAATGCGCTTAATTATGAGCTGCAGTTATTTGTTGACTCGGTTTTATATGATAAAAAAATAGTTGTAACCGGTGAAGATGGTTTGCGTGCACTTAAAGTTGCAGAAATTATTATTGAGAAAATAGAACAATCAAAAGGAGCATTAAAATGAAAAAATTATTTTCAATTGCAATCTTACTCTCACTTGTGATATCAGGAATACAATGCAGTGTATATGAAACACTTACAAATGTTTCCAGGTTAAAATTTAAGGTTGGTACTGTAAATGGGTTTGCTATCAATGGAATTTCAATAACCGGTAAATCTAAACTTGCTGATTTCGGTGCTCTGGATTTATTAAAACTCACATCCGGATTTGCACAAGGTTCTTTACCTGCATCATTTGTTTTAAATGTTGATGCAAAAAATCCAAATGATGGAACAGGCGGATATAAAAAATCTGATGCAACAATTCAGAATTTTAAATGGAGATTATTTCTTGATGATAAAGAAACAATTGCTGGTGAACTTGATCAGCCGCTAACTATTCCAGGAACCGGAGAAGTTTCAACAATCCCACTAAAAATTAATATTGATCTTATGAAATTCTTTAAAGACAAAGGATATGAAAGCATTGTTAACCTGGCATTAGCACTTGGTGGCGCTCAGGGTTCCTCTTCAAAGATTACCGTTTATGCAACACCAACTGTAAGTTCACCATTTGGTAATATTACTTATCCTGGTGAATTAAAATTAGTAGATACAGAATTTTCTAAATAAAATATAATTGATATTTGACCCTGAGATTATTTAGATAAATGAAAAGTAAATTAAAAATCTTGTTGATGTGGATAATTACTATCTATTCTTTGCAATCTATCGCTTTTTCGCAACAGCAAGATTCACTTTTCATAAAACCTGATTCTATCTTTACAAAACAAGACTCGCTTATTGTTGATAAACCAAAAGGCAAAACTTATGATGTAGATACAACTGTGTTTGCATCTTCAAAAGATTCTTTAATCTTTTTTGTAAAACAAAAAAAGATGAATATTTATGGTGAAGGTAATATCAATTACAAACAGACAGAAATTAAAAGTGCAAACATCTTTATAGACTTTAATTCCAATTACATTGATGCAGTTGGAATTCCTTCCGATACAGCAAAGAATAAATTAATTGGTGCTCCCGTGTTAAAAGAAGGTGCTGAAGTTTATGAAGGCGAAACTATGAAGTATAACTTTAAAACCGGCCAGGGATTAATTTCTTTTGCTAAAACTAAGCAGGAAGATTCCTGGTACACAGGTGAGAAAATAAAAAAGGTTGATAAAGAAACTTACTTTATTGAAGATGGAATTTTTACTACCTGTGATGATGAAGAATGTCCTCATTATCATTTTACTGCAAGTAAGATGAAAGTTATCCACAAAGAACAATTAGTTGCAGAATGGATTTTTCTAAACTTTGGTGGAGTTCCATTACCGATTCCATTACCATTTGCGGTTTTTCCGATTGAATCTGGAAGACGATCCGGAATTATTATTCCGGCTTTTGGACAAAGTGGAAACTATGGAACTTACTTTTCCAAGTTCGGATATTTTTGGGCAATGAGTGACTATATGGATTTAACTTTTGATGCCGATTATTATACTCGTGGTAGCTTTGATTTAAGAAGCCGCTATCGTTATGTAAAAAAATATAATTACACAGGTAATGTAAATCTTGGTTATAAATTTAGAATGAATGGTGAAGCTTCTGATGCTGGTTATTCCGAATCAAAAGATTGGAATATTCAAATCTCACATAACCAACAAATTACTCCTACTTTAAAATTGGATGGTAATTTAAATTTTACCACCTCATCGTATCTTTCTAAAAACGAAATGGATTTGAATGAAGCAATTACTGACAATGTTTATTCAAGTGCATCACTATTTAAATCGTGGGAAGAATCAGGAAACAGCCTTTCAATAAATTATTCAAGAACACAAGAGTTAAGAAAAAATATTATCTCAGAAGTATTACCCAGTTTAACCTTTTCACTTGCTCAAAAATATCCTTTTAGGGATAATGTTGGAACTCAAGAATGGTATGAAAGCTTTGGATATAGTTATTCAGGACAGTTTCAAAACAACAGAAATAAAAATAGTGAAGGGACTGAAAATTCGTGGCGGAATTCAACATAATATAAGAGCGTCATTATCACCAAAGATTGGTTACTTTAGTATTTCACCAAACTTTAGTTACAATGAAAGCTGGTATAACAAACGTGTTACAAAATATGCATCAGCAAATGATACAGGTGCTTACTACATCCGTACAGATGATGTAAAAGAAATAAATCAGGTTAGAACTTTTTCAATGGGAGTTTCAGCTTCAACAAAATTTTATGGAATGTTTAATATTAACACGCTCGGGGTAAATGCAATTAGACACATTGTATCTCCATCAATTAGTTATAATTATGCCCCAGATTTCTCAACTCCATTTTGGGGATATTATGATACTTATGTTGACTCAACAGGAAACAATGTTGAGTACAATAAATATGAAAAAGAAATATTTGGTAAACCATCAAACCAGGAATCACAAAGTATAAGTTTTAACATTGGCAATGTGTTTGAAATGAAAACAAATGCAAATCCAACAGATACAACATCTAAAGAAAATAAATTTCAGTTGTTAAATCTAAGTGCTTCTATGGGATATAACTTTGCTGCTAAATCATATAAACTTTCTGATTTAAATTTAAGTTACAGAACCCAAATTGGAAGTTTATTTAGTTTTTCTGGAAGCTCAACTTTTTCTCCTTATGATTACAATGAAAAAGAAAGAATAGATAGATACATGATAAGTAATGGTAAAGGATTGTTAAGATTAACTAACTTTTCTTTTTCAACATCATTTTCAATTTCAGGTGATAAAATAAAATCTTCTGAAACCGATAATAAAACTACAGTTCAACAGGATCAATATTTACAATCTGCAGAAAGAAATTCTTATCGTGGAATCTATAATGATAAAGATGCTGATTTTTCTATTCCGTGGGATTTATCACTTAACTATAATTTTAGTGAGACTCGTAATATTCCAACAAAGATTACAAAAAATTCAAATATAAGTGGAAGTATTAATTTTAACTTAACACCAAAGTGGAAATTTTCTGTATCAGGAAGTTATGATCTTAAGAATAAACAATTTTCTGCTCCGCAAGTTAGAATCTCACGAGATCTACATTGCTGGGTTATGAACTTTACATGGAATCCAATTGGAACTTTCCGCGGTTACACTTTTGAAATAAGAGTTAAAGCACCACAATTGCAGGATTTAAAGATCACAAAACAAGATCAATTTTACGAAGGAAGATAACTTGTTAACTTATATTATTGATGGAAATAATTTGATTGGAAAAATTCCATCATTAATGAGTTTACAGAGGAAAGATAAACAAGCATCCCGCCAAAAGTTAGTTCATTTAGTTGATAGATATTTTTTGGACAAAAAAACAAATGTTACAATTCATTTTGATGGACATCCAGGAATAAGTATAAATTCCATTAAATCAAAAATTGTATATTCAGAAAATAAATCCGCAGATGATAGAATAAAAAATCAAATCAGTATTTCTAAATCGCACAAAACCCTTGTTGTAGTTACATCAGATTCAAATCTTGCCCAGTTTGCCAAAGTTTGCTCCTGTACTATCATTTCCAGCGACAGTTTTGCCGCAGATATGACAGATCAAAATAAAAATAAGAGTGAACAAGCAATTATAGACTCAATGAACAATATTGATGAGTTCAAAAAACTTTTTGGTGCAGATTAATATCAACATTTTGTTGTTGATTTATAATAATTATTCTTATTATGCGCTCAATTTTTTAATCCAATTAATATTTGTTTAAATAATCTTAGGAGTAAACGTGAATCATAATTCTACTTCATTTATTACCAGATTTATAATTGGGGGAGTAGTTACATTTCTATTTTCAACTTTAAATTTTGCACAAATCGATAACCCTTTAACTGATCACGTACCATTTGATTATATTAAATATATTCAAAGTTATCAAAGTGATTCACCAGAAGCTGTTGTTACAGATAACAGCGGCTATGATAATTTTAATTTGGGTGCTGCATTTGCTGAACCGCATTTAGTACAAAACCCAAATAACCCACTTCAATATTTTACATCCTGGAATACTAATACAGCTTTTAGAACTGATGATGCTTTTAACTGGACAATTAGCGCTCCATCTTTTGGTGCATCAGTTTATGGTGATCCGGTTAATGCTTATGATAGTTTAGGAAATTTATTTTATGAAAATATGTCTGGCTCTGGTTCAATTCAGAATTCCAGGGTTATCAGATCAACAGATAATGGCTCTACCTGGGGCACTTCTGTAATAGCTGTATTGGGTGGTGATAAAAATTGGATTGCTGCGGATCAAACTTCAGGTCCATACGCAAATTATATTTATACAACTATGACAGCAACTTCATTTGCTGCAGGGAATTTTCATAGAAGTATTGATCACGGTGCAACATTTACTCAAACTGCAACTTTTGCAACTCATAGTTTGCCAGGAATGATGGTTGCTGTTGGTCCAAATACTTCTGGTGGTGATGTTCCTGGTGGTTGTGTTTATGTTGTAACTAATTCAGGCAGTTCTTTTGCATCAACTTATACATTTTATGTTTCAACAAATGGTGGCGCTTCATTCACCTTAAAATCTGCTCAAAACTTTTCTGGTTATGTAGGTACTAATGTTGGCGGCAGAAATTCAGTCCAAAATATGAGAACACGACCATATCCTTTTATTGCAGCCGATAACAGTTACGGACCAAATCGTGGTAGATTATATTTAGTTTATGCTTCTAACACTCCTGCCGGCGATTTAAATAAACCTGATATCTTTTGTAGATATTCTGATAATCAAGGAACAACCTGGTCTTCTCCAGTTGTTATAAATGATGATTTAAATACTGTTGCAAATAACCAGTGGCATCCTTCAATCTGGTGTGATAAAACTTCCGGCAGATTATTTGTAAAATGGATGGATACACGTGATACTCCTACTAGCGATAGCGCACATATCTACGCAAGTTATTCTGATGACGGTGGTTTAACTTTTGCACCAAATCAAAAAATAACGACTTCTAAAATGAGAATTAATTGTACAACTTGTGGCGGCGGTGGCACACCAAGATATCAAGGTGATTATGATGCTATTACAGCAATTGATAATCAGGCATTAATGGTGTGGACAGATTTTAGAGCAGGTACTTTTGGAAGTTATGTTGGATTTTTTCCGGACTATGCTTTAAAAGTTTCTCCCGCACTTGATAGTATTGCAAATAATCAGGACTCAGTTATTTACAACATCTCTATTCCAAGCGTTAAGTTGTACGATTCTGAAGTTATTTTTTCAGCTACAATTAGTCCTGCACCAGATAGCGGAAATATAATAATAGAATTTCCTGATGGGGATACACTTTCAACATTCCCGGATAGTTTGCATATGAAAATTAAAACTGCAGGAAATGTTACAGTTGGAACTTATACAATAACAATTACTGGTAAAGGGCCAAATGGAACTCCGGTTCATAAAAGAACAGTTTCGTTGTTTGTAGGTTCAATTATTCCTGTTGAATTAACAGCCTTTAATGCATCAGTAAATAAAAACGATGTGCAATTGAATTGGACAACTGCAACAGAATTAAATAATCTTGGTTTTGATATTCAAAGAAAAAGTAATGATGGAAAATTTCAATCTTTAGGCTTTGTAAATGGCAAGGGAACTACAACTGAAATTAATAACTATAATTTTGTGGATAGCAAACTTGATGCAGGCACTTATACATATAGATTAATGCAAAAAGATTTTGATGGAACTTATGCTTATTCGCAGGAAGTTGAAGTTGAAATAAGTACACCGCTTACTTTTTCACTTGAACAAAATTATCCTAATCCATTTAACCCAACAACAACAATTGGGTATTCAATTCCTTCAAATAATTTTGTTACCATTAAACTTTATGATGTTCTTGGTAATGAAGTTATAACATTGGTTAACGAACAAAAACAAGCTGGCAAATATGAAATGTTATACAATGCTTCAAATCTTGCAAGTGGAGTTTATTATTATCAAATCAATGCCGGTGATTTTACACAGACAAGAAAACTTATGTTGATGAAGTAAAGGCCTCATCCCTAAATCCCTTCTCCTAAGGAGAAGAGATTTTTAAAATTAAAGGCACGAGCAGTCGTGCCTTTTTTGTTTATCTCTTTTGTAAAGGATTTACAATAAATCTTCTTAATTTTACATAAACAATATTTATAGTTTATGTACTATCACTCTACATCCACTCAGGTTTACTTATGAAAAATCTTGTTACTTTACTTCTGTTCGTTTCACTTTCAACAATAATATTATCACAACAAATTGATAAAGACTACTTCAGTAAAAATAGTGAAGTCTATTTTTCGTTTTCAATTTCAGAAAAATCTGAAATTAAAACCCTTACACGAATTATATCAATTGATGATGTTAAAGGAAATCAGGTTTATGCTTATGCAAACGAGAAAGAATTCCTTGAATTTGAAAAACTAAATTATTCATATTTAATATTGCCTCATCCGGGTAAATTGATAGAGCCGGAAATGTCATCAAGTATAGAAGGTATTAAAGCTTGGGATGTTTATCCGACGTATGATGCTTATGTAAATATGTTAAATCTTTACAAGGTCAACTATCCCGGCTTATGTCGCATTGTAGATGGAGGTTTAACAGTTCAGGGAAGAAAAATATTATTTGCTGTAATATCTGATAACGTCAATCAAAAAGAAGCTGAACCACAGTTTATGTACACGTCTTCAATCCACGGTGATGAAACTACCGGTTATGTTTTGATGCTTAGATTGATAGACTCACTTTTAACCGCATATGGAACAAACCAAAGAGTTACAAATCTTGTTAACAATGTTGAGATATGGATCAATCCACTTGCAAATCCTGATGGAACTTATCATGGTGGAAACAACACTGTAAATGGTGCAACAAGGTATAATTATAATGGCTATGATTTAAATAGAAACTTTCCTGATCCAATTGAAGGAGTTTATCCTGATCAACAAATAGAAACTTCAAGATTTAGAGCAATTGCCGAATCAAATAATTTTGCTCTTGTAGCAAATTTTCATGGTGGAACAGAAGTAATAAATTATCCATGGGATACATGGACAAATGAGTACCCGGATTATAAACATCATCCTGATGAAGCATGGTATGCATATATTTCACATTTGTATGCGGATACCTGTCAGGCAAACTCTACATCCGGATATATGACAGGCTTTGATGATGGTACTACAAATGGCGGTGCGTGGTATATAATAAATGGCGGAAGACAGGATTACACAAATTATTATCGATGGGGCAGGGAAGTGACAATGGAGATTTCTGATACAAAACTTGTTCCTGCCAACCAGCTTCCATTGTTTTGGAACTATAATAAAAAATCTTTCCTAAAGTATATGGAGACCGTATTAAAGGGTGTTAATGGATTGATTACCGATACACTTGGAAATCCGATTAAAGCCAAGATAACAGTATTAAATCATGACGTAGATAACTCGGAAGTTTACTCCGATACAACTGGTTTTTATTTACGAATGCTTTCTCCCGGTACTTATTCATTAAAATTTGATGCACCAAATTATTATTCACAAACTATTAATAATGTAATAGTAAGTTCTTATAATTCATTAACGACTTTAAATGTGGAACTTGTATCTAGTATAATACCTGTTGAACTGGTATCCTTTAATGCTAATGTAATTGATAATACGGTGCAGCTAAATTGGGTAACCGCTACTGAAAAAAATAACTCTGGTTTTCAAGTTGAAAGAAGAAGCCCATCCCCAACCCCTTCCCTAAAGGAAGGGACTTTTGAAGAATGGTATAATATTGCATTTATGAATGGAAATGGAACTACAACTGAACCACAATCATATTCCTTTAATGATGAAGATTTGGTTACAGGAAAATATCAATACAGGTTAAAGCAAATAGATTTTGATGGTTCATATTCATATTCTAATGTTGTTGAGATAGAAATATTAAATCCAAATAAATTTAAATTAGAACAAAATTATCCAAACCCATTTAACCCAGGTACAACAATCAGTTATCAAATTCCAACAGCAAGCAATGTAAGTCTAAAGATTTATGATGTTCTTGGAAAAGAAATAGCTACACTTGTAGATGAATATAAACCTGCAGGTAATTTTGAGGTAGAATTTTTTGTAGGTCAGGACTCCAGTCCTGACATTGCAAGTGGAATTTATTTTTACGAATTGAAAGCAGGTAATTTCATTCAGACAAGAAAAATGATTCTTCTCCAATAATATATTTGTTAAAGTGGGAGACACAGTTTCCCACTTTCTTATTTTGATTAACCACTTAATTTTTTATCTTGCCTAAAGAATCCCATAACTAATTGATAATATGAAAAATTCTATACTTATAATAATTGTTTTCATCGCCTTTGTAACACTTGCTTTTTCCGGATTGTATGAACGCGATTTACTTGGAGGCACACAATTGAATGGCAGTGGATGTGTATGCCATACTACAGAAATCGATACAAGTGTTACAGTTTGGATTGAAGGCCCTGATACTTTATTAAAAGGTGAAACAGGATTGTATAGAATGTATCTAGCAAATGGTCCGGCAGAAGCCGGTGGACATAATGTTGCAGGAAGATTTGGAATTATGTCTTTAGTTGATACTCTTTCTGTTTGGGATTCACGTTCACCTAATGAGTTAACACAAGCCTTTCCTTTAGAATTTCCTACCCCGCAAGATACAATTTATTGGGAGTTTGCATATACAGCACCTGATTCAGTTGTTGTCGATACACTATATTCTTGTGGATTAAGTTTGGTCTATGATCACATTCCTGATGCATTAGATAGATGGAATTATGGACCAAAGTTTCCTGTTGCTGTAATTGAAAATGTTGTTCCTGTTGAGTTGATTTCTTTCTCAGCAATTACAAATGAAAATTCTGTTCTACTATTATGGAAAACTGTGACTGAAACAAATAACCAAGGATTCCAAATTGAAAAACGAAAAACGAAAGATGATAGAAGTGAGGAATGGGAGAGGATTGGGTTTGTAAACGGAAATGGAACAACAACACAACTACAAGCATATACTTTTAATGATGCATATTTGGTTTCAGGGAATTATCAATACAGATTAAAACAAATAGATTTTGATGGAACATATTCTTATTCAAATATTGTTGAGATAGAAATATTAAATCCCAATGAATTTGTGTTAGAACAGAATTATCCAAATCCATTCAACCCATCAACAAGTATTAAGTACACAATAAATAGTAGGAAGTTGGTTCAATTAAAAGTTTATGATGTTCTTGGAAATGAAGTATCAATACTTGTGAATGACGAAAAATCTTCAGGTGTTCACACTGTTCACTTGAATATGGATAATTTAAGTTCAGGAATTTATTTTTATGAATTAAAAGCAGGTAATTTCATACAAACAAGAAAAATGATTTTGCTTAAATAATAATTAGAATAGATAAACAAAAACCCATCAAATGATGGGCTTTTTTGTTTTAAAAGTTTGCAACAAAATTGAGATTGTAGGCTGAAGTATTATCCGGCATATTTTTAAATCCAACAGAAACATTCCAACCGACTACTTGTGATAGGTTATTATTATATCTTGAAACTAATCTTACAGCATTAATTGCGCTAACAACTCTATTTAATAACAAAGCGCCAACAACAAATCTTACATTGTTAAAAGTCTGCTCAGATGATTCCCACATTTGCCTATAACTTTTTCTGTCTTCATTTGTATTCCATTCCCAGTTATATTTTTCAATGTTAGAATACATTTCAGAATAACTTCTTTCAAAAGCTTTCTCATCATTAAAATCTTCAATACTATTATACTGACTTATTGTTGCATAATAAAGTTCATCTTTGTCATTAGTAGTAATTCCCGCTTTGTTTTTAGCAAACGTAATATATCTATCTTGCTGCCAGTTTCCATAAACATTCATTCCAATATAAGTTCCCCAAAGAACACCATCTGCAACTGTAAAATAAACTCCGCTATCATAAGCATCAGCGTAAAGTTCTCCCATTCCAGGTAAAATCATAGAATATAAAATTGCAAGTCCGGTACTTTTTTTCTTCTTTACATCATCAAACATAACGTAAGTTTCGGAAGTTTCTGTTGATGAAATATTTTCAACAATTTGTTGTTTGAATGAATAAAAAGAATGTTCTTCTGTTTGAGAAAAGATTTGTGCGGATACGATTATAAACAAGACTAAAATATTTTTCATTTTTTTTATTTTAAAATTAGATGGATAATATTTCTGATGCAACGGAATTTTTCATCTCTTTTATTTTACCTGTAGCTAAACCATTCAGGATATTTTCTACGGTAACTCTACAAACTTTGTTTTCTAAATTCTCATCATATTTATTTTGAACTCTAACGTAGTTAGATGAAAAACCTTTAATAATTCCTGCATCATCATTTGATTCAAAAAGCACATCAAGATTTTTATTAATCATTTGATTGTAAAAATAATTTTTCTTTTTATCACTTAAAATCCTCAACATTTTACTTCTTCGTTTTCTTTCAGAAAGTTCGACCTGGTTTGGAAGTAAGATTGCTTTTGTATCAGGTCTTTCAGAGTATGTAAAAACGTGCAAATATGAAATTGGCAACTCAAGTAAGAAATTATACGTTTCCATAAATTCTTTTTCAGTTTCACCAGGATATCCAACAATTACATCAACACCGATTCCACAATCCGGAATTATTTCTTTTACTTTTGAAACAACATTTTTATAATCTTCAACATTATATCTGCGTTGCATTGATTTAAGAATGATATTGCTGCCACTTTGCAGAGGAATATGAAAATGATTACAAATTTTATTTGTTTGTGAAGTAAGTTGAATTATTTCATCAGTTAAAAGATTAGGTTCGATAGAACTAATTCTGATTCTGAAATCACCTTCAACTTCTATCAATCTCTTCAGCAAGTTATAAAAGGATAAATCAAATGATTTTCCATAATCTCCAACATTAACTCCAGTTAGGATAATTTCTTTATAACCCTGATTAACCAGATTTGTAAACTCAGTTACAACTTGATCTGGATCCATACTACGGCTTTTGCCGCGTGCGAGAGGAATTGTGCAAAATGTACATTTGTAATCACAACCATCTTGTATCTTAAAGTAAGCTCTGGTTCTACTATCAGCATCTGTTGATGAAGCCAACCCAAAATAGTTTAACTCATCTTTTGGAGAAACATAAATACAGGATAAATCTTTTTTATTAAAATCTTTTAGAAGAGTAAAAATTTCAAACTTTTCATTACTGCCTAAAACAGCATCAACACCATCAATTGCAGAAATTTCTTCAGAACGTAATTGTGCATAACATCCGGTTACAATTACATAAGCATCTGGATTTGTCCTTAACACTTTTCTTACAAGCTGCCGACATTCTTTTTCAGCGTTTTCTGTAACTGTGCAAGTATTAAAAACATACACATCGGCTTTTTCTTTCATATCAACGATGGAAAATCCATTTTGTAAAAATTGATTTCCAATTGTAGATGTTTCAGAGAAATTTAACTTGCAGCCTAATGTATGTAATGCAACTGTTTTGGTCATTAAAATATTTTTACTTGATATAAAAAGAGCGGGAAGTTTTCCCGCTCCTAATATAGAATATTTAAGAGATATTATTCAGTCTCTTCTTTTTTCGGCATTTCAGGTTCAGCAACTTCAAAAATTGGGAATTCAGATGAATCTATTGTTCCCATTTCTGCATTTTTAACATTCTGAACAGTTACCTTTTCTAACTTAAAAGTATTGATATACTGTTCAATTTCTGCATCATCTTTTTCTTTTAATGCAGCAATTGCGCTCAATACAATTTTCTTACTTTCTTTATCAAACTCAATTACCTTTAATGGTAAAGTTGAATCGATAGGGAAGTGATTAGCAACATTTTTAATCTTTGATGTAGAAAGTTGAGTTGTTGGAACAAATCCATCTACGTGAGAAGGAAGTTCAGCAATAATTCCTTTTTCAATTATTCTTACAACTTTACCATCGGTAATTTTACCAACAGAATAATTTTGTTCAAATGTATCCCAGGGATTATCCATAATTTGTTTGTGGCCAAGAGAAATTTTTCTCTGATCAACATCAACACCTAATACAATTACATCAATTTTTTCATTCTTCTTTACAACTTCGCCAGGATGACGAATTTTCTTCGTCCATGATAAATCAGAAATATGAACTAATCCATCAACACCAGGTTCTAGTTCTACAAACACACCAAAGTTTGTTAGGTTACGTGCAATACCAGCGTGTTTAGATCCAACGGGATATTTAGCCATTAAAGTTTCCCAAGGATCTGGTTCAAGTTGTTTGATACCTAAAGAAATTTTCTTATCATCTTTATCAAGACTTAAAATAACAGCTTCAACCATTTGACCCATTGCAACAATTTGTGATGGATGTTTAATGTGTTGAGTCCAGCTCATTTCTGAGTTATGAATAAGACCTTCGATTCCTTTTTCAATCTCAATGAAAGCGCCGTAATCAGTAAGAGAAACAACTCTACCTGAAACTTTGTCACCAAGATTGTATTTATCTTCAATCTTTTCCCAAGGATGTGGAAGAAGTTTTTTAAGAGAAAGTGAAATTCTTCTTTTCTCTTCATCAAAGTCTGTAACAACAACTTTGATAACTTCATCAAGTTTAACAACTTCGTTTGGATGGTTGATTCTTCCCCAGCTAAGATCGGTAATGTGGATAAGTCCATCAACACCGCCAAGATCAACAAACACTCCAAAATCTGTAATAGCTTTAACAGTACCTTCAAGTATTTGTCCTTTTTCAAGGCTAGTTAAGATTGCAGATCGTTGATCAGAAATTTCTTCTTCAACAAGAACTTTATGAGAAACTACAACGTTTTCTGTTGGAACATTTACTTTAACAACTTTAAAGTCCATTGTTTGACCAACGAACGCATCAAAATCTCTGATAGGACGAATATCGATTTGTGATCCAGGTAAGAATGCTTCCATTCCTAAAAGATCGACAACCATTCCGCCTTTAATTCTTTTAACAATTTTACCTTCGATAATTTCGCCAGTATCATGAGCTCTGAGAACTTTTTCCCAGATTCTTAAGAAGTCTGCTCTTTGTTTGCTAAGTACAAGATTTCCTTCTTGATCTTCAACACTTTCAAGAACTACTTCAATTTCCTGTCCGATTTTTAAATCAACACCTTCAAAAAATTCGTGACGTGGAATTGTACCTTCTGATTTAAAACCAACATCAACAATCACATTATCGCCTTGTATTCTTACAACGCGACCTTTAATCATTTCGCCTTCTTTAACATCTCTAAATGAATCTGAGTAAAGTTTGGCTAACGCGAAAAATTCTTCCTGAGAATATTCTTCATCGTTAAATTTATTTTTGGCTTTTTCGTACTCATCGGGTTTCACTGCTTTTAGAGTCGTTTCTTTTTCTTGGGACATTAATCCTCCTACAAATATTTTTCTGTTTTTCTAAGTCTAAGCCGAAAGCTTAGAGAAACAGACTATTTAGTTAAACATTAGTTTATCGGCTTAATTTTAATTTCTTTACTTCTCTGATACGATTTTAAATTCTTTAATAATCAGTTCTACTTGTTCTTCTATTGTTGTGTTTGAAGTATCAACTTCAATTGCATCCGGTGATTTAGTTAGCGGGCTTGCTTCACGATTTGAATCAATAAAATCTCTGTTCTTTAAATTCTCTTTTACTTTTTCAATCGGAACATCAGTACCTTTTTCAGAAAACTCTTTAGCTCTTCTAACCGCACGTTCATCAATTCCCGCAGTAAGATAAATCTTAACATCAGCATTTGGATAAACAACTGTTGTTATATCTCTGCCTTCCATAACAACTCCGCCATCTTTTCCCATTTCTTGTTGTTTCTTTACAAGAATTTTTCTCACACCTTCAATTGCGCTAATTTCACTTACATTGCCGTTAACTTCAAAAGATCTTATCTCTTTCGAAACATCCTCTCCATTTACAGTTATGTTAGTTTCACCATCGATAAAACTTAGAACAATTTTCAAACTTTTTGCTAATTCAATTATCTCTGCGGTTTTACCCATTAACTCATTTCTAAGAGCTAACAATGTAATCGCTCGGTACATCGCACCTGTATCTATGTAAAGATAGTTCAATCTTTTAGCTACAAGTTTTGCGGTTGTACTTTTACCGGAGCCTGCTGGTCCGTCTATGGCAATGATTAGCTTTTTTGGCATAGGGCACAAAAATAGTTATAACTATTTAATTATCAAACGTTTATGGGGATTTAAAGGATTGAAAAAACCGATCTTTTAGTTTATTTCTTGCCCACCCAATTCTTCAATTATAATTTTTTCATAAGGATCCAGATTTTTTGAAGATTTTGCAGTTTTTTGATTTTTTTCTGCTTTTTCATTTTTTGGCTGGATTTGAGATTTAAAATCGGCCCCAAATCGAAGATTTATTTTCTTTCCAAAAAAATCCCGGGATTTCTTATCAATATATTCCTGATGCAATTGAATTGAAGATTCCGTGTTTGGATCTGAAGATTCCAAATGAAGATTTATTCCATCAAAATTTATTGGTTTTATGGTATTAAAAAGTGGAGTAAGCAAGAATGATTTTTCTTTGCAAACATCATCAACAAAACTTTGCCACTTTTGAGTTATAGTTTCTAAATTAAGATCAGATTGAATACCTGAAAGCGATTCTTTAATCGGAGGAACAAAAGCCTCAACTTTTGGAGTTTCAACTTTTCGTTCAGTTCTTACCGGAGTTTTTTTTTCTGGAGTAACTTGTTTTGCTGGATATTCTATTGTTGATTTTTCTTTTGCAATATTTGATTCACTACTCTTAATTTCAACTGTCCCGGTTTCCAATCCGGAAATGATTTCTGAAAGTGTTGCTGATTTTTCCAATCCAACAAGATTTGTAAGTGCAATTTCTATTTTAAGCTTTTGATTGTTTGAATATCTTAACTCTTGCTGAAGCTTACTTAAGTAATTTAAAATTCTTAGTAAATCACCTTTAGAAAAAGTTTGAATGTAGTTTGCATATTTAGTCCGATAAACTTCAGCAGTTTCTACAAGTTCAGTTCGCTCTGTTATGATTACCGAAAGAATATTTCTAAAGTGCTCAAGCAATCCATCAGTAAAATCAATAAAATCCCAACCGTTTTGATAAATCTTATTTGTTGTTTGAAATACAATGTTAAAATCTTTTTCTAAAACCGCATCAGAAATTGTAAAGAATAAATCATCATCAATAAGATTTAACATTTTTGCTACAGTTTCGGAATCAATCTTTTCCCCGCAAAAAGATATTACCTGATCAAACAAACTTTGTGCATCCCGCAATGCACCATCAGCTTTTTTTGCAATTAGTGTAAGTGTTTTATCATCGATAGAAATATTTTCTTCTTTTGCTATGTTGCTCAGTGTTTTCTTTATCGTATCAAGTTGGATTCTTCTAAAATCAAATCTCTGGCATCGAGAAATAATTGTAAGTGGAACTTTATGAATATCAGTTGTAGCAAAAACAAAAATTGTATGTGATGGTGGTTCTTCTAATGTTTTAAGGAATGCATTGAACGATTCCTTTGTTAACATGTGAACTTCATCGATAATATAAATTTTGTACTTTCCTCGAGTTGGAGCATACTTTACAGATTCTCGAAGCGTTCTTATTTCATCAATACCACGATTTGATGCGCCATCAATTTCAATAATATCCATCGTTTGAGAATCATTGATTGATTTGCACATTAAACATTCATTGCAAGGTTCAAAGTCTTTTGGATTTTCGCAGTTTAAAGCTTTTGCAAGAATTCTTGCGGTTGTTGTTTTACCAACTCCGCGAGGACCAGTAAAAATATATGCGTGTGCAATACGATTACTTTTAATTGCATTTTTTAATGTTGCTGTAATGTGTTCCTGTCCAACAACATCTTCAAATTTTTGTGGGCGCCATTTTCTTGCTGTTACTTGATATGCCATAAATCCTAAATAATTTCTTTGCTTAAATAATCTACTAATTCTTCAAGATATTTTTTATCTGTTTCATTGAAAGAATTATACTCTGTGCTATCTAAATCTAAAACACCAAAAAGCTTATCTTGTTTGATAATCGGAACAACAATTTCTGATCTCGATTCAACATCACAAGCAATATGTCCGGGAAATTTATCTACATCGGGCACAATAATCGTTTCTAATTTTTGTGCAGCTGTTCCGCAAACTCCAGACCCAATTTTAATTTGTGTACAAGCAACTTTACCTTGAAAAGGACCAAGATAAAGTTTTGTTCCATCATAAAGATAAAATCCAACCCAGCTAATTTTGTTAAATGTTTGTTTTAATGCTGCTGTAAAATTAGAAAGATTAGTAATTAAATTATCTTCTTTCACTAAAAGATTTTTAATTTGCTTAACCAGCAAAATGTATTGTTCATCAAGAGTTGCGGTTTTATCTACAAAAATCGATTCAGACATTACTTTTTCTTTTTTTGTTTCACAGATTTTTTTACAACAACTGTCTTTTTAGTTTTCATATCAGGAAAAACATAAGGTATTGCTTCTTCCAACTTTGCAATTGGAATTATCTTTAATCCTTCTTTAACTTTTTCTGGAATTTCCTTTAAATCGATTTCGTTGTCTTTAGGAATCAATATTGTTTTAATATCATTACGTTTTGCCGCAAGAAGTTTTTCATTCAATCCGCCAATGGCAAGAAGTGAACCAGTAAGCGTTATTTCACCGGTCATTGCAATGTTGTTTGAAGCAGGTTTGCCGCTTATAACAGAAAGCATAGCCATTGCCATTGTAATTCCTGCACTAGGTCCATCTTTCGGAATTGCGCCTTCTGGCAAGTGAATGTGAATTTCTTTTCCTTTAAAGAAATCAGGATTCAATCCAAGTTGCTTAGCTTTAGATCGTAAATAACTTAAACCTGCGTGTGCAGATTCTTTCATTACATTTCCAAGCTGACCTGTAAGAGTCAACTTTCCACCACCATTCATCATCGTAACATCAACTGATAAAATTTCGCCGCCAACACTCGTCCATGCTAAACCTGTAACACTTCCAATCTTGTTCATCTTGTTGTGTCTGTGCGATCTAAATCTTGGAGTCTTTAAATAGTCTTCAATCTTTAACTCATCAATAAAAAATTTATTTGATTTTGTTTTCTTACCGTTATTTGATTCTTTAAGTACAATATCTCTTGCAATTTTTCTGCAGACAGTCGCAAGTTCTCTTTCAAGATTTCTAACTCCAGCCTCACGAGTATATTCTGTAATTACTTTTTTAATTGAATCATCAGGAATTGTTACATTTTTATTTTCAATTCCGTGTGCTATCAATTGCTTTGGAAGTATATGACGTTTTGCAATTTCAAGTTTATCATACTCAAGATAACCAGGCAGTTCAATTATTTCCATTCTATCCTGCAAAGGAAGTGGAATATTATATCGTACATTCGCTGTTGTGATAAACATGACCTGGCTTAAATCATAATCAACTTCAACATAATGGTCATTAAAAGCATTGTTTTGTTCAGGATCTAAAACTTCCAACATTGCTGATGAAGGATCACCACGGAAATCCATACTCATTTTATCAATCTCATCTAAAAGTATAACCGGATTTATCGATCCAGCTTTCTTCATAGATTGAATGATTTTACCTGGCATTGAACCAATATAAGTTTTACGATGACCACGAATTTCAGCTTCATCACGCACTCCGCCTAAACTAATACGCACAAAATTTCTACCAAGTGCACGAGCGATTGATTTTCCTAAAGAAGTTTTGCCAACTCCGGGAGGTCCAACAAAACATAAAATTTGTCCTTTCATATGCTGAACTAGATTTAATACAGCAATGTGTTCAATAATTCTTTCTTTAGGTTTTTCTAATCCAAAATGATCTTCATCTAAAATCTTTTGTACGTGTTTTATATTCAAATTATCTTTTGTACGATTCGACCATGGAATATCAACAAGCCAATCAAGATAATTTCTTATCACTGTTGATTCAGGTGACATTGGCGGAGTTTTTCTAAGCTTGTTAAATTCTTCAAGAGCTTTAGTCTCAACATCCTTCGGCATTTTGCACTGAATAATCTTTTCACGAATCTTTGCAAACTCTGGAGATGAATCTTCATCTTCACCAAGTTCATCCTGCAATATTTTTATTTGTTCTTGTATGATAAACTTGCGCTGTGTCTTTGCAATATTTTCCTGAACTTTATTATCAATCTCTTTTTCAATTTTTAGTATATCAATTTCGGAATTAAGAACTTTTATTACTTCATAATATTGTTCTTTAAGTAGATACTTAGAAAGAATTGCCTGTTTAACTTCTATTGATTGGTTGATATTTGCGGCAGCATAAAAAACTTTTCTATCTGGTTCCTCAATGTTATCAAATGCTGCAATTGTTTCGTTAGGAACGTTACGGCTAATCTTTACATAATCTTTAAACAGTTGAGACATTTGTCTAACAAGCGCATTTGTTTCGTGATCGTTTGGAGTTTCAGGAATTATCACTTCAATCTTTGCTTCAAAAAATTCTTTTCGATTTGTAAACTCAACTATTCTTGCTTGTAAAAGTCCATCTACCAAAATCTTTAGTAAGCCATTTGGAAGTTTTAATATCTGTACAATTTTAGCGATCGTTCCTTCAGGATAAATATCTGCCGAGGATGGATCTTCTATACTTGATTTTTTTTGTGTGGATAAAAAAATGTATTTAGTATTATCAACTGCAAAATTTGCTGCGTTTATTGATTGTTCGCGTCCAACAAGAACTGGAAAAATCATATATGGAAAAATTACAATATCTCTTAGTGGAAGTATTGGCAGAACACCAGGAATTTCATCAACTAAATTATTTTCTTTAGGAACTTTTGTTATCTCAGATTTATCGCTCAATTTCTCTCCTTAGTTTCATCATTTTTGTGCCCAAATATACCCAAATTGAAATGTGCTAACAAGGAATGGAAAATGCACAATTTAGCGTTGTGATTTGAGGTCGCTATATTTGCAAAAACAAAATAAACATTTATGATTAAAGACATTTTAGAAATAGCCGGAATAGCCGGTGAAATAATTCGCGAAGGATTTGGGAAGAATTTTCAAATCGAATATAAAACCAATGAAAAAAATCTTGTTACAGAAATTGATAAGAAATCTGAAAAAGCAATTATGGATTTCATATCTAAAAAATATACTACACACAATATTTTAACTGAGGAATCCGGTGAGCACAAAAAAAACTCAGATTATTTGTGGGTTATTGATCCGATAGATGGCACAACAAATTTTGCACATGGTTTGCCAATTTTTTCTGTTTCAATTGGTGTGATGAAAAAAAATGAAATAATTGCCGGAGTTGTTTACGATGTTATGCAAAATATTTTTTACTCAACTGAAAAGGGAAGCGGAGCTTTTGCAAACAATAAAAAAATTAATGTTAGTAATAACAATAAAATTGGATTGGGAGTTTTAGCAACTGGATTTCCATACAATGTTGCGGATAATCCAAATAATGCTTTTGAAAGATTTGAATCTCTAACCAAGCAAGCAAGAGCAGTTCGTAGATTAGGTTCTGCTGCAATAGATTTTTGTTATGTTGCTTGCGGAGTTTTTGATGGTTTCTGGGAAGTTGCACTTCATCCGTGGGATTTATGTGCAGGTAAATTATTAGTTGAAGAAGCTGGCGGAATTGTAACAGATTTTGCAGGAAATGAAATTGATATTTTCACTCCACAAATTTTAGCAAGTAATAAAAAAATCCATCAACAAATGATTGATGGATTAAAGATATAAACTGCAAAGTCATTGCAAGCGAGTCTTTAAGTGAAGCAATCTGTGTAATAAAAATTTATTTAATGTCACACTTCGATTTCGCTCAGTATAACTCAAGGTAGCAACTCAATCTTTGTACTGTCATCAACAGCATTCCAGATTTCCTCAATATCAATATTGTCCACTGCTACACATCCATCAGTCCAATCTTTTTTATCATAGATAAACGGTAGCCAACCGAGATAATTTGGTTTACCGTGAATCATTATATCTCCACCAGCAGAGTATCCATTGCTATCTGCTCGTATTAAATCATTATTATCTGGATATGATATATGAATTGAAAGATGATAATCACTTTCGGGATTTCTGTAATCTAAAATATATTTTCCTTCAGGAGTTTTAGAATCACCTTCACGTTGTTTAGATCCGACTGGATTTTTCCCAAGCCCAATATCATAACTTCTTACTATCGAACTATTTTAAATTAGGAAAAGTTTTCGTTCAGATTTTTTAACTAAAACCTTATCTGCTTTTGGAAGTTTTTCTGCAAGTAATGCAGGAATGTATTGATCAATTGAAAAAAGGATTGCTGCTAAAACAACTAATCCTAAAAATATTTTTAATAGCATTTTATAAATTTATTTTCGCAATTAATTGCCACGACTTTTAAGTCGTGGTTTAGTTATAAAAAAATATAAAATGACTTTAGCCAAATTTATAAAGAATATATGTGGCTAAAGCCAAAAAGTTATAAGTATGTAACCACGAGCTAAAGCTCGTGGCAATAGATTTTTATTTTCTAATTTATCGGAACAGATTTATCTAAACTCTGGTACATCTGTTCAATCAAATCTTTATAACGCTCTTCAACAAATTTTCGCTTTACACTTAATTTTGGAGTAATCTCACCGGATTCAATTGTAAATGGTCTATCGAGTAAAACAAATTTTCTAACTCGTTCATAGTTCGCAAGTTTTTTCTGGAACTGATCCATTTCTTTATCAAGCATTTTATAAATCTCTTCATCACGAACCAAATCTTCAACTTTATCATATGGAATTTTTCTAGCATCAGCATATTCTTTTACAGCCTCAAAATCAGGAACGATTAACGCCGTTAAAAACATTCTTCTATCGCCGATCAAAACAAACTGATCTATGTACTTACTTGCTAAGAACATTGATTCTATTGGATTTGGTGCAATATATTTTCCTGCAGAAGTTTTAAATAAATGTTTCTTTCTATCAGTAATCAACAAAAATCCATCAGCATCAAACACACCGATATCACCTGTGTAAAGCCATCCATCTTTAACTGTTGCTTCAGTTTCTTTTTTGTTTTTGTAATAACCTTGCATAATGTTAGGACCTTTTGCAAGTATTTCTCCATCTGAAGCAATTTTAACTTCAACTCCAGGAAAAGGTTTTCCGACAGATCCGAATTTGTAATCATCAACTCTGTTTGCAGAAATTACCGGTGATGATTCTGTTAATCCATAACCTTCAACAATGATAATTCCGATAGCTTCAAAAAATTCTCCAAGCGCTCTTGGTAAAGCTGCACCACCGGAAATAAAGAATCGTAAATTTCCTCCGGTTTTTTCTTGTAGCTTTTTATAAACAAGTTTATCTGCAAGTTTATATTGCAAAGAAAGCGTTAAAGGAATTTTACCTTTCTTCTGTGCTTCTTTATATCGTTTACCTGCATCCATTGCCCAATAAAATATTTTTTGTTTTTTCTCAGGTTGTGATTCAACATTCTTAATAATCTTACTATGAATTCTCTCAAACAATCTTGGAACAGTTGTCATAATTGTTGGTTTTATCTCAACAAGATTTTGTGCAACCGTCTCTATACTTTCTGCATAACAAACTGTACACTTTGCTGAAAACGCAGTATAGTATCCTGCCATTCTTTCAAAGATATGACAGAGAGGTAAGAAAGATAAGAAAACATCTGTGCTTCCAATAGGAAAACAATCAAGTGCTGCCTGAACATTTGATAAAATATTATCATGAGTTAATACAACACCTTTTGGTTCGCCTGTTGTACCTGATGTATAAATAATTGTGCAAACATCATCAGGTTTTATGTTTGTAAGATTATCTTTTAATAAAGATGAATGCGATTTGCTGTAAGTTTTTCCCAACTCCTGAACTTTTGTAAAAGTCATCAAGTCTTTATTCTTATCATCAAAATCTTTTTCATTTAGTAAAATGATAAATTTTAAATACTTACATTTATCTCTAACTTTCATTACTTTGTTTAACTGGAATTTTGTAGAAACAATTATTCCTTTTGATTCCGAGTTATTTAAAATAAACTCAACAGATTCCGATGTAAGCGATGGATAAAGCGGAACATCGATTGCACCTAAACTTAAAATTGCCATATCGCTGTAAACCCACTCAGGTCGGTTTTCTGAAATGATAGCAATCTTATCATCTTTTTTTATTCCCAGCGATGCAAGACCAAAAGCAAACGAATCTGTTTCTTCTTTAAATTGATCATACGTAATCCCAACATATTTTCCGTTAACCTTATGTTTGATAACATAATTATTAGTTTCTTTGCTGTACTCTTCGGTAAGATGCTGATAAAGACGGGGGACTGTGGTCAAGAAATTTAAATGAGCCATTTTTTTTCCTCTCTCCTTTAAGTGCTGGATTTCTTCCCCTGAAAACCAATTTAGTTTAAGATAGCTACATCTTTTACCAACTGACAATAATGCCGTTAAAATTGATAAACATTTTCTTGTCAGCAAATAATATTAACAACAAAATAATATCAAAAAGCTTAATTGCAAAAAGGAAAATGCTATTAATGTAGGGATCGATCTCCCGATCGATCCGAAGTAGATGTGGCTGAAGCCGATAATTATTCGATAATCTTTTCAGTTGACTAAAGTCAACTGCAATAAATAAGAATTGATAAATAATTGGAACAAAAATTATCTATTGCAGTCAGCTTTAGCTGACTGAATAAAGTGAAAATAATATGAATGGCTTTAGCCACGTTAAATTTTCTTGCTTTTCACCTCTCGCTTCTCGCATAATTTCTTTTTAAGTTTCTACTAGCAAAAATCTCTATTGGGATAAGACCTAAATGAAACTAAAATATTTTCTTTTCCTCTGTCTTTCATTCTTAATTTTTAATTCTTCATTGTTAATTGGTACCGTAAGGTACGTAAGCAAAACCGGCACCAGCCAACCACCTTACACAAGCTGGCAAACCGCCGCAGACAGCATACAAAAGTGCATTAACATTTGCAGTTTTGGTGATACTGTTTATGTGGCTAATGGTGTTTACAAAGAACAGGTTGTAATGATCAGAGGTTTGGCATTAATAGGTAGTGGTCCAGATAGTTGTATAATAGACACACGATCTTTTAATTCAGATCTCATCGTAGTTACAGTTCTGGATAGTTGTATTTTTAAGAATTTTAGGGTTACGGTATCAAATTATCATCCATCTTCTAGTTGGGGTTTTGGAATTACTATATATGATATTGGTCAAGGATTATGTACAATAATAGAGAATAATATTATTGAAAATACTACAAGACTGGAATTATTTCTTCAACAGAATAATTCATTGATTCAAAACAACATTAATCAAGAAATTCAAATGGAGGTATAGATATTGGCGCAGAAGTGAACAAATCTATCCAAAGTGATAAATAACCAAATAACCTCAATTGGATGTATATGGTTACTTGTTTTTATACATGCCATTATTTGTATAATAAATCAAGTTGATGGAATCATATCGCAATATGGATTTACTGGGAGTTATTCCGGTCTAAATGAATTATATAATAATTTATTTATTATTGGTATAGGATCAGGAGCTGCGCTGTCAAATCAAACATATTTTTACAATAAATATTATTTACAAACCAGCCAAATGTGGAATTTTGTGGGCGGTAATGATCAGGTATTAAAAAACAATATAATTGAAAATGCAGAAAAAGTACTTTCAACAAATACTCCATCTTCACAACCAACAATAGAATACAATAACTTCTGGAATTCAGTAATAATATATCATAATCTGCCACCAGGTGACAGTACAAATCTTTCCGTTGATCCTATGTTTGTAAACGATACATCTGATTTTCATTTACAAAAGTATTCTAAACTCATAGATGCAGGCGATCCAAACATTCTTGATAAAGATGGCAGCAGAAGCGACATTGGTTTGTTCGGAGGACCTTTAGGAGAAAAATATACTTACAGAGATTTAGCACCAAAACCACCATCAAACTTAACTGCTATTATGGATAGCGGCTTGGTTAAACTTACCTGGAACAAAAACACAGAGGCAGATTTTAGTGTTTATAGAGTTTACAGGGATACAGTTCCAGATTTTATGTACGATACAACAAAGATAATAGCAGTACTATCAGACACAGTATTTTTTGATGATCCGCCACAGAAATTCATTTCAGGCAATTACTATTATAAAATGACAGCACTGGATAATACTGCTCATCAATCAGCCCCAAGTGAAGAAGCACATATAAACATAACCGGAATACCGGAAGCACCACCAATAGTTGTAGAGCATTATCGGTTACTAAATAATTATCCAAATCCATTTAACTCAAGTACAATAATTCCTTATAGATTAAAAGAAGGCGGATATGTAAAACTTTACATTTATGATATGCAAGGAGAGCGGGTAAGAGTTCTTGTAAATGAATATCAAAGTGCAGGATATTATGAAGCAAGATTCAGTCCTACAGAAGCAGAACGCAATAATCCCAATATGGATATGGATTGGCACACAGGTTACAATGATGATGTTGCAAGTGGAATTTATCTATATCAAATAATGGTAAGAGGCGAAGGTGATATTCCAGTGTTTACAGATATGGGTAAGATGATACTCTTAAAGTAATGCAGATTTTTTATCGGTTTTCACAGTCGCACCGTGACAATATTAGGTAAAGTCACGGAATGGTCCGTGACTTTACCTAAGGAAAAACCTTAAATTTGCTTCAAAATTGAACCCGCATTTATAAATATCACTCCTGCAAGTATTAAAATCACGCCCGCATTTATACTTATCGCTCCGGCAAGTATTCAAATCACATCGGCATTTATAAATATCGTTCCGGCAAGTATTCAAATCACATCCGCATTTATAAATATCGTTCCGGCAAGTATCAAAATCGCACCCGCATTTATAATAATCGCTCCGGCAAGTATAAATATTCTTCCTGCTCGTATAAATGTTTCTCCTAACACTTTCAAAATTCTACCTGCCATTATACTTATTGCTCCTGCTAATCTTTAAATTTTTACAATGTTTCTTAACAAAAACCCAAATTGATAATCCCGCCCAAAAGCAGTAATTTTTCATCAATAATTTTAAATTTTTAGGATACAAAATGTCTAACGCATATTTCAAAGTACCACAACCAATAAATGAACCGGTAAAGGCCTACAAACCTGGCAGTCCGGAACGAGAAGAATTAAAGAAAAAACTCACAGAGTTAAAATCAAAACAAATAGAAGTTCCGCTTATTATTGGCGGAGAAGAAGTTAGAACCGGCAACACCGAAAAGATGGTTATACCTCATAATCACAGCCACGTTCTTGGTATTTATCATAAAGCAGGTAAAAAAGAAGTTGATTTGGCAGTTGAAGCTGCTCTTGAGGCTCGTAAAACTTGGTCAGAAATGCCCTGGGAACATAGAGTTTCTGTTTTCTTAAAGATCGCTGATTTACTAGCTGGACCTTGGCGCTCAACAATAAATGCGGCAACAATGCTCGGTCAATCAAAAACAGCTTATCAAGCTGAAATTGATTCTGCTGCAGAGCTTGTTGATTTCTATAGATACAATTGTTACTTCATGGCTCAGCTAATGCAAGATCAACCATATTCTGGCAGCGGAATGTGGAACCGTTTAGAATACCGTCCTTTAGAAGGATTTGTTTTTTCTGTAACTCCATTCAACTTCACATCTATCGCAGGTAACTTGCCAACAGCTCCGGCAATTGTTGGTAATGTTAGCTTGTGGAAACCTGCATCAAGCGCAGTTTACTCTGCTTACTGGCTAATGAAGTTATTTGAAGAGGCAGGTTTGCCAAAAGGAGTAATTAATTTTGTTCCCGGTTCTGGTGGTCAAGTTGGAACTCCTGCATTCACAAATCCAAACTTAGCTGGTGTTCACTTTACTGGATCAACAGAAGTATTCCAGAATATGTGGAAAACCATTTCAGAAAATCTTAAAAATATGAAATACTATCCGCGCATTGTTGGTGAAACGGGCGGTAAAGATTTTATTTTTGTTCATAACTCTGCAGATGTTGATGCTCTTGTTGTTGCAGCATTGCGCGGCGCTTTTGAGTACCAGGGACAAAAATGTTCTGCTGCATCAAGAATGTACATTCCAAAATCTTTATGGAAAGAGTTTAAAGAAAAGTATGTTGCTGAAGTTGGAAAAATAAAAATGGGTGATGTTGAAGACTTTACAAACTTTATGGGAGCTGTAATTGATAAAGGTGCATTTAAATCAATAACTGAATATATTAAGTACGCAAAAGAATCAAATGAAGCAGAGATAATAACAGGCGGAAATTTTAATGACTCAAAAGGTTATTTTATTGAACCAACAACAATTGTAACTACTAATCCAAAATTCAAATCAATGGAAGAAGAAATATTTGGACCTGTTATGACAATCTATGTTTACGATGATAACAAGCTTGAAGAAACATTAACGTTGTGTGATGAAACTTCTCCATATGCATTAACAGGTGCAATCTTTGCACAGGATAGAAATGTAATAGTTAAGTTATCAAATAGATTACGAAACGCTGCAGGTAACTTCTATATAAATGATAAACCAACAGGTGCAGTAGTTGGGCAGCAGCCATTTGGCGGTGGAAGAGCCTCGGGCACAAATGATAAAGCAGGTAGTGCGATGAATTTAATGAGATGGATGACAGCAAGAACGATTAAAGAAACTTTTGATCCTCCAAAGGATTGGCGCTATCCGTTTATGGGTGAAGAAGTAAAATAATAGTACTGAGTCATTCCGAAAGGGATTTATGGGAGCAGAAAATCTTAAATTTAAAATTAATAGATTTCTCAGTGAATGATTCTTTAATTATTTTGAATTTAAAGAGTTTAATAAAAAATAATTAAAGGTAGTTAAATGAAAATACACGAATTTCAGGCAAAGGAAACATTAAAGAAATTTGGTGTTCCTGTTCAGGATGGAATTGCAATTAAAAGTATGTTAGAGTTTGATGATGCGATGACCAAACTTCAACAGCGTGGTATAAATCAGTTTGTGGTTAAATCACAAATACACGCAGGCGGAAGAGGCAAGGGAATTATTTACGATGTTAGAAACAGAGATGTTGTTATTCTTGAAGGCGGAGTTAAGTTTACAACTTCTCCAGAAAAAGCTGCTGAGTATGCTGAGAAAATTCTTGGTAATGTTTTAGTAACTCATCAATCTGGACCAGAAGGAAAAATTGTTAAAACACTTTTTATTACAGAAGGATTGGATTACAAAAAAGAATTATATCTTGGAATTCTTTTAGATCGTGCTGTTTCTAAAAACGTAATTATGGTTTCCACAGAAGGCGGAGTTGAAATTGAGAAAGTTGCAGAAGAAACTCCGGAAAAAATTATTAAGGAATGGATCGAACCCGGTGTTGGACTACAAGCTTATCAGGCTCGCAAATTAGCATTTGCATTGGGGTTGGAAGGAAATGCGTTCAAGAGTTTTATTCCTTTCATAAAAGCACTATACAAGGCTTATGAATCCACTGATGCATCAATGTTGGAAATAAATCCTTTAGTTATTACAAATGATGATAAAGTTGTTGCACTCGATGCAAAAATGAATTTTGACGACAACGCACTTTATCGTCATCCTGATATTATGGAATACAGAGATTTGGATGAAGAAGATCCTTTAGAGATTGAAGCTTCTAAATTTAATCTAAATTATATTAAACTTGATGGTAATGTTGGCTGTATGGTTAATGGTGCAGGACTTGCAATGGGAACGATGGATATTATTAAACTTGCCGGTGGTGAACCAGCAAACTTTTTAGATGTTGGTGGTGGAGCAAATAAAGAAACTGTTGCAAACGGATTTAAGATCATATTGTCTGATCCAAACGTTAAAGCAATTTTAATAAACATCTTTGGAGGCATTGTAAGATGTGATCGTGTTGCTCAAGGTGTTATTGATGCAGCTAAAGAAATGGAAATTAAAGTTCCTATTGTGGTACGATTAGAAGGAACAAATGCAAATGAAGCTGCAGAATTACTTGATCAATCTGATTTGCATTTTGAAGTTGCAAAAAGTTTACAGGATGCTGCACAAAAAGTTACCGCTGTTTTGAGAGCAAATTAATTTATATTATTTAAGAGATGGCTGTATTATGTTAATACAGCCTCTAAATTTTCTACGAAATTTTTAACTAACATACAAATTTTTCCATTCTTGATTTTCGATTTTATTAGTTATAGATTTTTCTTGAAACAAAATTTAGTTAGGAGAATGAATGTCCTTTTTTGATTCCGAGTTTCCTAATGATGAGGAATTTGATCTGCCAGAAGAAAAAGTTGAGGAAGAATTATCTTCCTGCAAAAAAATTCTTGAGAGTGGATATGTTTACGATTCAGTTGAAAGAATAGAAGAACTTATTCAAACTTGCATCGATGTTGATCGATTTGAAGATGCTTTATACCTTTTAGATAAGATCATTGATATATTCCCTTACAATTCCGAGTACTGGTTAAAAAAAGGAATTGTACTTAATGGTTTATTTCGATTCAGTGAATCACTATTAGCTTATGAACAATCATTATCATTAAATCCAAACGATATTGAAACCTTGGTTGATAAATCAGCTACTGAAGAAAATTTAGGATTGTATGATCACGCTCAAGAATCATTAGAAAGAGTATTACAAATTGATCCAGAAAATGATGACGCACTATTCAGTCTTGGATTGCTATTCCAGCGTAGAGCAAATCTTAAAAAAGCGATTGACTACTTTTTACAAGTGATAGAAAAAGATCCTGAGTATGCAGAAGTTTATTATGAGCTTGGCTTCTGTTATGAAAATTCTGGTGATCTTGAAAAAGCAATGGATTCCTACGATAAATTTTTAGAGCTTGATCCTTATAATCCAAATGGCTGGTACAATCGTGGAATTGTTTTAGTTAAAATGGAAAAGTATGAGCAGGGAATTAACAGTTATGATTTAGCAATTTCAATTCGTGAAAATTTCTCAAGTGCGTGGTTTAATAAAGGAAATGCTTTAGCGGATCTTGGAAGATTGCAGGAAGCAATTCAATGTTTTAAAAAATCTTTTGAACTTGATAAACTGGATGAAACTGCTGTTTATAATATTGCTAATATCTACGAAGAGCTCGATGATCTTCCATCTGCAATAAAATATTATACTGAAGCTATAAAATTAAATGATGAATATTATGACGCTTATTTATCACGCGGATTTTGTTATGATTCAATGGGTAAGTACCAATTAGCGTTAAGAGATTTCAATAAATCAATTTCTCTTTCACAGGATAGTGCCGAAGCCTGGTACGCAAAGGCTGATTTAGAATATTCACTTGGCCAGATTAAAGAAAGTATTATAAGTTATAAAGAAGCTGCACGATTAGAACCTGATAATTATGAGCTCTGGTTTAATCTAGCAGAAACATATTTTGAATCGGGCGAATGGCTAGAAGCTTTAAATGCTTTTGATGAATGTATTCGTATTAATCCAACAGATGCAAATTCTTTTTATGGTAAAGCAAAAGCCAATTTTGTTTTAAGCAGAACTCAAGAAGCAATTGAATGCCTAAAATCAGCATTCATATATGATCCAACGATTAGAATAGAATTTGAAAAAGATTATCCGGAAATAAAATCTTCTAAATTATTTAAAAGATTATTAGGCGAAGTTTAGTAAAACTATTATTTTATTTATATGCAAAATTCGTTTTACACAAATACAGAATTGATTGGATTAATAGGTTATCCAATAAAACAAAGTTACTCGCCGCTTATCCATAATATTGCGGCCGAACTTACAGGTGCTAAAATTATTTATCTCCCTTTTGAAGTTCATTCCACTAACTTAAAAAATGCTGTTAAAGGTGTTGTTGCACTTGGATTGAAAGGATTTAATGTAACAGTTCCTCATAAAGTAAAAGTTGTGGAGTATGTAAATAAACTTTCCGAAGAATCTGCAACCATTGGTTCTGTAAATACTGTTGTAAATGAATTAGGAAAATTAATTGGATATAATACTGATGTTAATGGAGTAATCGAATCATTAAATCCTTATAAAAATCAAATTAGTGATAATGACGTTTGTGTTATTGGTGCTGGTGGTTCAGCAAGAGCAGTTATTTATACACTTATTAGAAACTTTAAACCCAAAAATATTTTTCTTGTAAACAGAACTGAGCAACATGCTTATGCATTAAAACAACATTTCAAATCTAAAATGAAATTTGATTCAATTATTCCTAAAGAATTACAACAACCAGATTTAATAAAATTATTGAATAATTGTTCTTTAGTTGTTAATTCAACTTCTGTTGGAATGTATCCCACTGTTGATGATAGTATTTTAAGTAATGCAAGCGCATTTGTAAAGGATCAAATTGTTTTTGATTTAGTTTACAATCCAGTAAAAACTAAATTTTTGCAATTGGCAGAAAGTAAAAATGCAATTACAATTGATGGATTGAATATGCTTGTTCAACAAGCTGCAAAATCATTTTATTTATGGACTGGCGTGGATTTCCCTACTGAAAAAGTTTACAAATCACTTTTACTTTACGCTTCAAAATAGTTAATGAATTTTCTCTAAAGCATTCTTTAATCTATAAATTGCTTCTTGCAGATTTTCCATTGAAGTGGAATAAGACATTCTCAAAAATCCCTCACTTCCAAATGCACTTCCTGGTACTGCAGCAATGTGAGCTTCATAAAGTAAGTGCATTGCAAAATCAAATGAGTTATCTATTTTAAGTACATCAGATCTGGTTTTGAAATATCGGGATATGTTTGGGAAAAGATAGAATGCACCTTCCGGTTTATAACACGTAATACCGTTTATTGATATCAATTCATTGTGAAAAAAGTTACGTCGTTTTCTAAACTCATCAATCATTTCATTTATCACATACTGCGGACCGGAAACTGCTTCAATAGCAGCATATTGAGAAATTGTTGAAGCGTGCGATGTTGTGTGGCTTTGAATCTTATTAATTGCATTAATTATATATTCTGGTGCTGCTGTGTATCCAACTCTCCAACCTGTCATCGCGTATGATTTTGAAATTCCGTTAACAAGAATAGTTCTATTTTTTATTTCTGCTCCAAGTGAAGCAAAGCTTGTAAATTTAAAATCATCATAAACAAGTTTTTCATATATCTCATCGGCAAGAACATAAAAATTATTTTTCAAAACAATTTCTGCCAGTGCTTCCAATTCTTTTTTTGAATACACAGATCCTGTAGGATTTGAAGGGTTGCAAAGTAGAAGCATTTTTGTTTTTAATGTAATTGCTTTGCTTAATTGCTCAGCAGTTACTTTAAATCCTGTGCTTTCATCAGTATGAATAAATATACTTTTTCCACCTGCTAGCGAAACCATTGCGGGATATGAAACCCAATATGGTGCTGGAATTATAACTTCATCCCCAGGATTAATTAAAGCAAAAATGCTGTTATAAACACCTTGTTTAGCACCGTTAGATACTATTATTTCATTTAAATTATATTTTAAAGAATTATCTCGTTTAAGTTTTGCTGAAATAGCTGTACGTAATTCAATAGTGCCTTGATTAAGTGTGTAGCGAGTTTTGTTTTCTTCAATAGCATTTATTCCCGCAGCTTTAATATTATTTGGAGTGTGAAAATCAGCTTCACCCATACTTAAATCAATTATATCTACTCCCTCAGCTTTTAGTTTTTTTGCTTCCGCAGCTACCATCATAGTTGGAGATTCTGATATTTCTTTAACTCTGTTAGCTAACAAATTTTTCCTGTAGATTTTATTTTAAGTACTAATCGGTTTATTAGATATTTTTCTAAAAATTAAAAGCAAGAATATTTTTATATACAAAAAATCCCGATAAGTAATTATCGGGATCCATCTATGTGGGCGTTCACGGATTTGAACCGCGGACCCTCTGCTTGTAAGGCAGATGCTCTGAACCAACTGAGCTAAACGCCCAAAAATACATTCAAAATTTGGTGGACAAATATGCAGTTTTTCTAAAATAAAAACAAACAATTTTAGTTTTAAGCTTATTTCTAAACATCAAATATGCAAATCAAGTTAAGTTTTTGTAAGCTATTAAAGGAATAAGCTTAAAAAAATCACTTTTTATTTAACTCTAATAATTTTGCAATTCCTAAAGCAATTGCTAACAATAATATTGTTTGTGAGACTTGCATCCAGGTGTAACCTTGTATAATAAATTTTACACTTATTAACTTTCCAACAATACCCAGTAGCATACAAATTATCGCTACAACAATTACGTAAAACATCATTTTCTCTTTCATATCCAGCTCCTTAATTTTATTTAAACTTAAGTTAGAGAATGAATACTCTTCAGTTCTGTAAAAGGAAAAAAGCCTTGATTAGAAGAGAGCGAGCGACGGGGATCGAACCCGCGACATCCAGCTTGGGAAGCTGACACTCTACCAACTGAGTTACGCTCGCAAAATTAAAAAAATCAGAATTTATTTTTGTGCTAAAATAAAACTAATGCGACATCCATCCCGATAAATCGGGATGACATTCTACCAATTGCTTTGAATCCCTTTGGGACTGAGTTACGCTCGCAAATCGATTTTAATTCTTAGTGAAATCTATACTATTAGAAAGGATTTGTCAATCCTACTGAGCAATTGCTAGCTGCTCTAATCCTGTTGAATTGTAATTATTATCGGAAGTTGTTAGTGTTGAAATACTTGCCATTACATTTTCAATGGACTCATAAATTTCAAATATTTCGATAGTGCCAGTTATATTTAGAAGTGAATCTGAAAATAACCCTGGTTTTAAAATCTTTAAAGATCCACCCAATCTCATAAGTTGTTTTAATACGATAACCAAAACACCCATAAATGCGTTATCAATTGATTGACAATTACTTAAATCAACTACAATAATTTTATAACCTAATTCAATATCAAGTTCAAGTTGCTTTTTAAACTTTAATGCTTCAGCAACAGTTGCCTGAGATAGACTTACACTTTCGATTACAAACCCATTTGCCATTTGTCTTTGAAACATTTTTTTTGCCATCCTGATTATTGGGTTATAAATTGCCAATAAATATGCCAGCAATTAAAAGTATTATTTTACTAAAAAATGAGTGAAACTATGTTTCAGTTTATTACAGTATTCCGATTATCCTCATTTTGGGTTCGATTTAGATACAATGAAAGAATTATAAATACTTGCTGTTTAAAATTTTTACACTATTTGCTATTAAACAAATAAATCAAATATTGTACAAGATTAAATAAAGCAATTATTAAAAATTGGATGACAACCTTGAGTAAAGAAAAGAAATTATCAGACTTTAGAATTGATTATGAACTTAATAAACTATCAAAGTCTGGTGTGGATAAAAATCCGTTCAGTGAGTTCAAACTTTGGTTTGATTTAGTTCTTAAAGCGAATGTTATTGAGCCAAATGCAATGACCATTGCAACTGCAAATAAAGATGGATTTCCTTCTGCACGAGTTGTTTTACTTAAAGAGTTTAATGAATCTGGATTTACTTTTTTCACAAATTATTTGAGTAGAAAGGGCAGAGAAATATCTGAAAACCCAAATGCTACTTTATTGTTCTGGTGGAGAGAGTTTGAAAGACAGGTTAGGATAGAAGGGAAGATTGAAAAGATCAGCAGAAAAGATTCTGAAGAATATTTTAATCTGCGTCCATTAAAAAGTAGATACGGAGCTTTAGCTTCAAACCAGAGTGCAGTTGTTGAAAGCAGGAAAGTTTTAGAAAAAAGATTTTTGACTTTAGAAAAACAATTTGGAGAAAATCCTCCAATTCCGAAAAACTGGGGCGGATATAAATTGATTCCTAATAAGTTTGAGTTCTGGCAGGGTAGACGGGATAGATTACACGATAGAATTTGTTATGAAAAAGCTGATAATGATTGGAAGATATATAGGTTGCAGCCTTAAAACCTAAACTTTGTTTTAATAAAATCAGAATTTGAAATTAAAGTTCTTACTGTAATTGCGGTCATAATTATTATACCTCCGATGATAGCATAAAACGATGGTACTTCACCATATCCAATAAAAACCCAGATTGGATTTAGCACCGGCTCAAACATTGAAATGATTGAAGCTTCAACAGCAATAATTCTTTTTAATCCATAACTAAATAAAGCATAAGCAAAAGCTATTTGAAAAACTCCAAGAAAACTTACCATCGCAAAATCCTGTAGTGAAATTGAATTCATTTCAGTAATGAATGGAATGCAGATCAGCGCAACAATTACATTTCCATAAAAGATTGAAGACTCACCATATTGCGGCTCATTTTTTTTCATTCCCAAAAAGAATGCTGCAAATGCAACTCCGGCTAATAATGCTGCAATGTTTCCCTTAATATCGCCTGGAGTTAAATCACCCATAAAAAATAAAATCATTCCCAAAAAACAAACCACAATTGTAATTATGTTTATTCTTTCCCACTTTGTTTTTGTCAGGAGAGGTTCAAATATCAAAACATAAATTGGTGCTGTTGATTGCAGAAATATTGCATTTGCTGCAGTTGTGGTTTTTGTTGCAATCACAAATAATATTAAAACCGCTGCGTATGCAAAAGAATTGAGTAATGCTAAAGAATTTAGTTTTAAGATTCTTTTTCTGAACATAATGGCAAACACAACTGCTGCTATTGCACATCTAAAAAATGAAAGTTCCATCGAATCCAGAGAAATAAGTTTTATGAAAAGTCCACCTGAACTCCATAAAATTGCTGTAAGAAAAACTGCTAAAATTCCTTTGTTATGATCTGATATATTTTGCATTGCTTGTTAATAAAATTATGGCGAAATACATTATACTAATTTCCAATTTTATTATAACTATAATTAAATTGCATTAATGATATAATAAAAAGGCTAATTAGAACCAATAAATAGCACAATTATTAAAATGGAATTAATTTGAAATACCTCTACAATCCGCCAATACTATTAAAGAAGATCTTTAGTGATTTTAGCTGGAATACAAATAATGGAAAAGTTCTATTAACTTTTGATGATGGACCAAACCCAAGCACGACAGAACTAATCTTAAAAAAACTTTCTGAAGAAAAAATAAAAGCATTATTTTTTTGCGTTGGTGAGAATGTTCAAAAATATTCGGAATTAATTAAGCAGATTAAAGATGAAGGTCATTCTTTCGGTAATCATACTTTTAATCATAAAATACTCAGTAAAATCTCTAATGAGGAAAAAGATTATCAGATATCAACGGTTAATAAAATCTTTAATGATCAATTTGATATCAAACTAAAATATTTTCGTCCATCGCATGGCAGATTTCAATTATCAACTTCATCGTTAATGAAAATGTATCAGTTAAAAAATATTATGTGGTCATTACTCACATACGATTATAAAAATGACTTATCAATCGTTAAATTTGCTGTTGAAAAATATCTTAAACCAGATTCAATTATAGTTTTGCACGATAGCAACAAATCAAAAAATATTATCTCAGATTCAATCAGTTTTATAGCAGATGAATTGGAAAAAAGGAATTATCAGTTTGGAGAAGCCGAAGAATGTTTGAACTGATATTTCTGTTTATAATGATTGGATATTTCTTTCAATCATTCATTTTTATTATTGGCGCAAGAAAAAAGTTTCCAAGAATATCCGATGATAAACTGCCGACTGCAACTATCATTGTTGCCGCAAGAAATGAAGAAGAAAAAATTCTTCGCACACTTCAATCACTTGATAAACTTGAATATCCTGATGGCAAACTTCAGATTATGATCGTTGATGACCAATCAACTGATTCAACTGGAAAAATTATAGATGGTTTTATTGCAGGCAAACCCAGATTTCAAAAAATCACAACAGAAGAACATCACACAAAGCTTATCGGCAAAATGCGCGCACTGGCTTACGCAATTAAAGAAGCAACCGGAGAAATTATTCTAACCACTGATGCGGATTGTGAAGTTAAACCACTTTGGGTTAAAACTATTTGTTCGCATTACGAAAAGGATGTTGCGCTTGTAAGCGGAGTAACAACTCAGACTTCAGAAAAATGGTTTCATGGAATGCAAGCAATCGATTTTGTTTATTTACTTACAGCCGGTGCAGGAACTACAAATCTGAATGTTCCAATTTCGTGTATTGGTAATAATATGTCTTTCAGAAAATCTGCATACGATGAAGTCGGGGGATATGAAAAACTTCCGCACAGCGTTACAGAAGATTTTACTTTGATGAATGCAATCTACAATCTTAAAAAATACAAAGTAATTTTTCCTGTAGAGTCAGATTCACTGATCACATCAATTCCGTGCCGCTCATTAAAAAGTTTGGTACATCAAAAAAAACGGTGGGGAGTGGGTGGACTCGGAGTTCCATTCCGCGGCTTTATAATAATGTTTTGGGGTTTTACAGCAAATCTACTTGTATTGTTAACGCCTTTCTTTTTCTCGCCTACATGGTTAACTTTGGTTGTGTTTAAAGTAGCTTTAGATTTTTTCCTACTGTATCCAGTTCACGTTAAACTTGGAATTGCAAAAAATCTAAAATACTTCTTCCACTTTGAAGTTTACTATTTAATTTATGTAATACTTCTTCCGTTTATTGTTTTACCAAATAAAAAAGTGATCTGGAAGGGTCGAGAATATTAATGCTGCTTCTCTGCAATTATTACGTTACATATCGATGCAATGCTTATTGTGAGTTTTGCCATTTTGGTGATCATAGCAATTTTAAAGACACACCTTATGCAAGCTTAGAAGATTTTAAAAACAATGTAACTCAACTTGCAGAACTAGGTGTTAAGTTTATTGATCTCACGGGAGGCGAACCTTTACTTCATAAAGATATTGCAGAGATGGCTAAGTTTGCACACGATTTGAAGATGCAAACAAGTATTACAAGTAACGGACTATTATATCATAAGTTTGCAGAAAAGCTTTTGGGAAATATTAATCTTCTTCACTTTTCATTGGATTCTCCGGATGAAGACGAACATAATAAGATCAGAAAAGTTGATTGCTACAAATCGGTTTTTAAAAGTATTGAAATTGCAAAATCACTTGGTGAATACCCGGATATACTTTTTACAATAACAAATGATACTTATAAAAAACTTCCCCGAATGCACGAGATTGCTCAGAAGCACGATTTGGTGTTATTGGTTAATCCGGTTTTCTCTTATTTCGGAAATCCTGGACTAAGTGATGAAGCAACAGATTATGTTGACCAATATTGCGACGGCAAAATGGATATCTATCTTAACAAAGGATTTATGAAGTTAAGAAAAGATGGCGGAAATGATATCAACAATCCAAGCTGCAAAGCCGTTTCTCGCGTTATAGTAATTTCTCCGACTAACGAAATAATTTTACCATGTTATCATTTTGCTAACGATAAAATTCCAATTGATAAACCGATAAAAGAAATTCGAAATTCAGAAAAGATAAAACATTTTATGAAGATGGAAGGTAGATTTGATTTTTGCCAGGGCTGCACAGTTAATTGTTATTTTGAACCATCATTTGCTTTCCCTACAAATCTTTATGCGATATCCAGTTTAACATCAAAATTCAAGTACAGTTACAATAAGCTTATCAAACAAAAAATTAAAAAGAAATTTATTCAATCATCCAACACAGACTAATGCAGAAGAAAAATATTTTATTGTTTGTCCTTTTATTCTCAAGCATATCGATTGCCCAATGGAAGAACGAATTATTCCCATCTGATTTAAATATCCAACCATTTACCGCAAATTTTCTTGAACCAAAAGCCGGATTTTTAATCTCAACTGATAACAATAAATTAAGATTAGATATTTCAACTTCAAGAGACATCATACGTTGGAGCGACTACAATTCAACAATTTCAATCGGTGCAGATGTTTTTACTTTTACAAGATTACGAAGTACTGATGATTTTAAATTTCCTGTTGAAACAATCGATTATCTTTTTGGTATTAATGCAGGATACAAAAAGTATCTTGCAGATAATCAGGAATATGGTTTAAGGTTTCGTTTGAGTCATATCAGCACACACTTAGTTGATGGACAATATGATGCTCAATCACAAAAATGGAGAGAGGGAAGAAATCCTTTTGTTTATAGTAAAGAGTTTGTTGAGTTGTTTCCATATTATCGATATCAAACTTTAAGAACTTATGTTGGATTTACTTATATATTTCACATAATTCCTGATGAATTGAAAAAAGTAAATCTACAGTTTGGCATTGATTATTTTGCTCCACAATTTGGTACTGATAATTTAACTCCATTTGTAGCCTACGATTTTAAACTAAGTGGCGATTTAAAATTTTTAGGCAATAATATTGTTTCAGTAGGAGTCAAACTTGGAAATTGGAAACAAAAAGGTTTAAGTTTTTACTATAGTTACATCTCAGGAAAAAGTATTCACGGACAATTGTACGATTTAACAGAAAATTATTCTAACATTGGATTTAATTTTGAGTTATGATGCCTGATCCAATTTTTAACGAGCCAAAAGTTTATACAACAACTGCTGCAAAAGAAAAACAGAAAAAAATTAAAAGTTATTTAATCCACATTGGATTATTTATTTTTACTTTTATCACTACAACTATTGCTGGTGTTGAATGGACAACTGGACAATTTCCGCCTTATGAATTTTCTTTACTCGCTAAAGGTTTACCTTACTCAATAAGCATTCTACTTATAATAACTTTTCACGAATTTGGACATTACTTTGCTGCAAAATATCATAAAGTGCGTGCAACATTACCTTACTATATACCATTTCCACCCATCCCACTTTTTCCAATAAACTTTGGTACGATGGGTGCGGTAATCAGAACTAAATCGCTAATCTATTCAAAGAAGGCTATGTTTGATATAGGAATTGCTGGGCCACTTTCAGGATTTGTAATTTGTCTCGGAATTTTGATATATGGTTTTACTCATGTCCCTTCAATTGATTACCTATTAAACATTCATCCGGATTATTTTTCACCAGATTATGGAAAAACAGGAATACAGTTAATTATTGGTGATTCAATTCTTTTCTCATTTTTAAAATATTTGTTTGTAAATCCAAATTCATTTTTTCCACCGATGAGTGAAGTTTATCATTATCCATATTTATTGGCCGGATGGTTTGGATTGCTTGTAACATCAATGAATATGATTCCAGTCGGGCAATTAGACGGTGGGCATATTTTTTACACGATGTTCGGGAATGATAAACATATAAAGGTATCATCAGTTGCTACTGTTATACTTGCTATATTAGGATTTATTGGTGTTTTAGATGCTTTGCTTGAACTTAATTATGGATATGGCTGGAGCGGTTGGTTGCTTTGGGCACTTTTACTTTATTTTGTTGTAAAACTAAAACATCCTCCGGTTGCTGATGTTTTGCCCTTAGATAAAAAAAGAATATTCTTAGGTTATGTAAGTTTCTTTATCTTTGTAATATCATTTGCGCCTTCACCGCTGATATTAAAATAAGTTTATGTAGTCATTTTATTTTACCTTTTAGAAGTAGCTCTTAATCAAAATATTTAAGTATATGAAAACAAAAATTTTATTTTCTGGTTTAGTTATAATTATTCTATCAATCTTTTTAGGTTGCGAAAAAGAATATGATAATGTAATTGAGAATCAAAATATTGATTATCAGGTAATTAATGTTTTGGTCAAAGATTCACTTCAATATCCATTTGATTTGAATGCTATTTTTAGCATTGAGTTTAATAAAAGTGATGACATTAGTAGTGTATCTTTAGATTTATATTCACCTGAAAGCGTAAAGTTAAATTCAGGGATTCAACTTCTAGATAATGGAAAGACTGCAAATGGGGACGTTACAGCAAACGATGATATATATTCTGTAATCATTAACCTTGATTCTAATATGATTAACGGTGAATATGAATTAAAATTATTTGTAACAGATAGACTTGATTTCACTAAACAGGTTGCGACATCTAAATACTTTTATAATAATGGTAAATCAAATATTGCACCGCTTATTTCTGATGATAATATTGATCCTGATACTGTTATTGTTGATACTACTGTTGTAATCTGGACTAGAATAAAAGCAACCGATCAAAATGGTAAGAATGATATTACTAAGGTTTACTTTGTTGTTTACAAACCTGATGGATCTTCAAATAATTCTCAATTAGAACTTTATGATGACGGAGATATTACTAATCATGGTGATTTAGTTGCAAACGATGGAGTTTACTCTCTTTTAGTTTCAGTAAATGAAAATAATGATAAAGGGCTCTATAATTTCGAATTCAGAGCCAAAGACCGCAGTAATAAATTAAGTAACATTATTAATCACTCAGTATTGATCCAATAAAATGAAAACTTTTTTAATATTAAACTTTTTACTTATTAATTTCACTATTGCTTTTGCACAGTTTGCGCCGGATCATTACAACTTGTTTAATAAAAAATACAATTTGAATAAAATTAATTCTGCAAGCCCATTAAGCAATACAATTACTGACATAATCATTATTGGTGATACTGTTTGGTTGGGTACAAGCCGAGGCATAAGTTTATCGATCGATAATGGAACCACCTGGACTAACTTTTATGGTAGTCCGGATTTTGGAACAGATAATATTGCTTCGATTGGTTACTATAATGGAATTTTTTGGTGTGCAACTGCAAAGTCAACAGATGTTTCCGGGGAAACTTATCCTGAAGGTACTGGCTTAAAGTTTACTACCGATTTAGGTCTAACCTGGAAATCAATTCCTCAATCCTTAGATGCTGATTCTGATACTCTTGAGCAATATGGAATTAATCAAATTGATGCATTGCCTGTTACAGTTGGTATTAATAATTTAGCTTATGATATGGCTTTTACACCAAACACAATTTGGATTACAACTTTTGCTGGCGGATTAAGAAAAGTAAGTATTTCAGCTTTGATGATTGATCAAAATACTAAATGGCAGAGAGTTGTTATCCCGCCAGATTTTTTAAATTCAATTTCACCAGATGATACTTTGAGTTTTTGTCTTTCTCCTGTTGGTGGAAATTTTTGTTCAAGCGGAAATTTAAATCATCGTGTTTTTTCTGTTGTTGCAGCTAATGATAGCACAGTATATGTTGGAACTGCAAATGGAATTAACAAATCATCAAATGCAAATGATCAATATCCTGAGTGGGTAAAATTTAATGCAACAAATCAGAATCAACCTATAAGTGGAAATTTTATTACTGCACTTGGTTATAATCAACTTACACAGACAGTTTGGGCTTCTACTTGGAAAGCCGACGGCGAAACAGAATTTTATGGTGTTAGTTCATCTGAGGATGGCGGAATAACCTGGAATACCTTCCTTCATGATGAACGGCCTCATAATTTTGGTTTTATTAACGACGATGTTATGGTTGCAACTGATAATGGAATTTTTCGTTCTTCAGATTTAGGCCATTCATGGCTATTACCTGGTGCTATTATAGATGCTGAAACTGGACTTAAACTAAATGCAACTTCTTTTTATTCTGCCGGCTCTTTTCATAATAATATCTGGATTGGATCTACAAATGGATTAGCAAGATTGCAAGAAACTCCAGGCAGAATCTGGCAAGGCACATGGAAAATTTATCTGGCTTCTCAACCAGTTGAATCAAATAGTGAAACTTACTGTAGCCCAAATCCATTCAATCCACATGTAGATGATCCAATAAAGTTTAGTTACAGTACATCTGGTATAGTTGAAAATGTAACAATTAGAATTTTCGATTTTGGATTTAACTATTTGCGGACTGTAATTCAAAATGCGGTTAGAAATTTAGATATCGACAGTCCGCCAATTGATTACTGGGATGGAAGGGATGATAGTGGAGTTTACGTACCCAATGGTGTATATTTTTATAGAATAGATGTTGGGGATAAAGATCCAGTTTACGGAAAGATTTTGGTGATGCAATGAAAAATATTAATAAATTCGTCTTAGTAATTATATTTCTGATTTCAGTTGTTGCATATTCTCAACCAAAATTTACAGAGCTTAGTTCTAAAACTGGGGCTTTTAGTAGAATCGGATTTGGTGCACGAGGAATTGGAATGGGAAATGCAATGTCATCAGTTACAACAGGTAATTTAGTTTCTTATTACAATCCGGCTCTCTCGCCATTTCAACAAAATAATTTTGCGCAAGTTGGATATTCATTTTTATCTCTTGATAGATCATTAAATTTTATAAATTTTACAAGAAAATTTGATTTCTATTCTGTTAAAGATACTTCTTCAAATAAAAAACCTTCACGTACCGCAGGAATTAGTGCGGGAATTATTAACGCTGGTGTAAGTGGAATTGACGGTCGTGATAATAATGGAATACATACTGAAGAACTTTCAACATCAGAAAACCAGTTTTTTATTGGTGTAGCAAATAGATTTTCAGAAAAACTATCAATCGGTTTATCCGTAAAGTTTTATTATTATTCATTGTATGAAGAAATTTCATCAAGCGCACTAGGTCTTGATCTTGGCGCTTTGTATAAAATAAATGATAATTGGAATATCTCAGCTGTGATCTCAGATATCAATAGTAAATACGAATGGGATACAACGCCAATTTATGATCAGGAAGGATTATCAACTACTGATGAATTTCCATTACTATATAAGATCGGAATCTCATATAATAATCCTGAACAGAAATTACTTACTGCACTAGAATATGAAAGAAGTAATTTTGGTACAAATATTATTCGTTTTGGAGCAGAGTATAATTTATATGAAAATCTTTATCTTCGCGGCGGATTAGATCAATTTAACTTAAGTAATACAGAAGCAGGTGTTAAACCATCATTTGGATTTTCTTATTACAAATCATTTGGTGATTTAATAGTTGGTGTAGATTACGCTTTTATGATAGAAAAGTATTCTCCAACAGATAGACACATAATTGGTGTTAACTTTGTATTTTAAAATAACATTTTAACAATTGAACGATGAAACAATTCAGCAATAAAGCAATCGTAGCTTTTATTATAGTACTTTCTACAATTTCGGTTTATTCCCAAACGGCGGGCAATTCTGGTTTATCCTTTCTTAAATTTGGATTTGGTGCACGAAATATTTCAATGGGCGATGCTGGCACTGCTCTATCAAATGATTTAACCAGTCTTTTTTATAATCCGGCAAAATTAGTTTTTACAGATGAATCCGAAGTAATGTTTATGCATAATGAATGGATACAAGATGCAAGTAGTGAAGTTATTGGAGTTAAAGCAGAGTTTTGGGATATTCCTTTTGCCATCGGACTTAATGTTACAAGTGTCGGTGAAATTGAGTTAAGGGAAATTCCAAGCGAAGAACCTTTATCTACTTTTGATGCAAATTATTTTTTTGGAAGTATTTCCACTGGATTTTTAATTTCGGAAGAAATTTCTTTTGGTGTAGGTATAAAATATTTGTATGAAGGAATGCTGGATAATGAAGCTTCTGGTTTTGGGTTTGATTTTGGAGTTCATTACCAACTACCATATAAAGGATTAACTGCTTCTACCGTGTTAAAAAATATTGGTTCAATGAATGAGTTTAGAAATGAATCAACAAAATTACCTACTGAGTTTAGAATTGGTACAGCTTATACATATGATATTGAAAGCTCTAAACTTGATTGTACTGGAGGAATAGAATATCAAAAATACTTTGGCTCAGATGTAAATCATTTAAACTTTGGTGCTGAAGTTTTGTATAATAAACTAATCGCTGCTCGTGCTGGTTACCAAACCGGTTACGAAAGTGAAAGCCGCGGATTTACGGCAGGAATTGGTTTAATGTGGGGCAACTTAAAATTTGATTATGCATTCCTTCCTTTTTCAACAGGGTTAGGAAGTGCAAATTTATTTTCACTTCAATTTAAGTTTTAACATTTATTTAAAATGAAAATTCGAACCCAGTTTATCAAAGAAACTGGGTTTTTAGTTTTATATCTATTTCCTTACACTTATTTTTATTGTATAAAATAATATTCACTTTATAAGAAAAATTATGTTAGAATATTTTCAATTCGATAACAAAAAAGTTACCTCAGAAGAATGGGATGAATTTGTGGAGAACTCAGATAACGGAACAATGTTCAGTAAAAGAAGATTTCTTTCTTATCACGCAAAAGACAAATTTAAAGATAAATCATTATGTATAAACAAAGACGGAAAGTTGCATTCAATATTTACTGCAGCATTAATTGAACGTGATGGAAAGAAAATACTATCCTCTCATCCCGGTGCATCCTATGGTGGATTTGTGCACAACAGCGATCTTAATTTTCGCGAAGCTCACGATTTAATTGATATTATGATTGAGCACGCAAAATCGATTAAGGCTGATAGGATTCAATTAACAATGGCTCCTATGATTTATCAAACCAAATATTCTAATTATTTGGATTTTGCTTTAGTGAGAAATGACTTTCAATATCTTAAAAGGGAAGTATCAAGTGTAGTTCAATTAGATTTTGAACCGGATCAATTATTAAATACATATCGTGCAGAGGCAAGAACTGCTACGAAAAAGGCACTTAAAAAAGGAGTGGAAATTGTAGAGACAGAAAGATTTGATGAATATTACGAAATCCTAAAAAAGAATTTGAAGTTAAGACACGGTGTAAATCCAGCCCACACTTTAGATGAACTAAAAAAAGTTAAAGAACTTTTTCCATCAAAAGTTAGATTGTGGGGAGCTTTCTTAAACAACGAAATGCTTGCAGGTGTTTGCAATTTTTCTGTTAACAAAAATGTTGTGCTAGCATTTTATATCAGCCACGATGAAGCATTTCAAGAATATCGTCCTGTTAATTTACTTTTCTATGAGATCATGAAAAGATATCAATCAGAAGGATTTAAGTTTTTAGATTTTGGAATCTTTACTGTAATTATGGAACCAAATTGGGGACTTGGAAGATTTAAAGAAAACTTTGGTGCAAGAGGAATTTTTAGAGATACTTTTTATAAAGATCTTTAATTACAAAATATAAAATGTTAAAAATTCTTCACATCGCTCCTTTAAACTTTGCCGGTGTGCCTTATGATTTTTATAAAATGCACAACGCTGTTGGCGATCAATCAAGAATTGTAACGCTACATAAAAACGAAAGAATCTTTCCTGAAGATATTTGTTTAAACCTTCCTTTACCATATCAATATTTAGCAAAAAAACTTCGCAGAAAAAAAGTTTTATCGTTGGAACAAATTGATAGAACAACTGTCCATTATTTTAATACAAGAAATATCCTTGATAAAACTTATTATACATTGTTTGATCTTTTAGCCTCGCCTAAAATTGAAAAGGCGATTAATGTTTATAACTTAAATGAATTCGATATTATTCACTACGACGGAGGTCTGGATTTTTATAGAAACTCTCAGCAAGCTTTGAAATGGAAAAAACAAGGAAAGAAAATAGTTTGCTGTTATTATGGAAGTGATTTAAGAATCCGTGGATTGATTAAAGAAATGGATCAAATCAGTGATCTAAATTTAACTAGTGAATATGATCATCTTGCCCTTAAAAAAGATTTGAATTATCTGTTTTATCCATATGATACTTCCGAACTTCCAATTAGGAAAGAAAAAAATAACAATACAATAAAAATTGTTCATTCTCCAACTAACAGAAAATATAAAGGTACTGAATTAATAGTTTCTGTAATTGATAAGATTAAAAAGGAAAGAAAGATAGAATTCCTTTTACTAGAAAATATTGATCGCACTAAATTACTTGAAATAAAAAGTGAATGCGATATTTCAATCGATCAGGTTGGCGGCACAATGGGTGGAACTGGTTATGGTAAAGCAGGACTTGAAACTCTTGCGATGTCCATTCCAACTATTACAAATATGACAAAAGATTATGCAGATTGGCTTCCAGAAAATCCTTTTGTTGTTGCAAACAATTTTAATGAATTATATAAATCATTAATCGAACTGATTGACAATGAAAGTTATAGAGTTGAAAATGGTAAAAAGGGAATTGCGTGGGTGGAGAAATATCATAGTTTTAAAAGTGTGAACGAAAATCTTATGAAACTCTATCAGGAAAAAGGAATTATTTCACACTAAAAGTTTGTTTACCAAATCAATCAACTTCTTCGATTCACTTTCCCAATTCTTATTTGCTTCAATTAATCTTCTTGCATTTACAGAATGCTCATCCGCCAGTTTAGGACTATTTAAGTAAGATTCAATTGTCTTAACGATTTCAGATTCATCATCTGGATTAACAAGAAAACCATATTTCTCGTAATCAATATCATCTCTTATAGGTTTTATATCAGAATATATAAACGGTTTGCCGCAAGCCATATACTCAAATATTTTTATAGGAAGAGAATTGCTGTAAATAAAATTTCTTTCACGTAAATCAAAACAAATGTCCATTCGTTCGATAACTAAACTCATTTTATCGTACTCAGTCCATTCAGCAAATTCCACTTCAAGATTATTTATGGTAGAAACTTTTTGCTTAAATTCATTTTCTTCACTCTGATAAGTGAATCTTCCAAACAATAATAATATAAATTTCTTCTGTGGAAATTTATCTGCAATTGAAATAGATACTTGAAGAAGTTTATTGATTCCACGTTCAAAAGTAATTACACCAGCATATCCAAAAATTATTTCTTCTTTGGATAAATCCGGTTTTTTGTAATTGAAATATTTTAATACCGGATAATATCCAACAACACTTTTGTGTTTTGATCTTGCGAGCAGGTTGTATCGTTTCTTTTTAGATATTTCACCAACAATTAAATGATCAACTTTTTGTAAAACATAGAAGTAAGGGAGGAGCAATTGAAAATATTTAATCCAGCGATTCACTCCGTTGAATTTATAAGCAACATTTTCCGGAAACCATTCAGTAATATCAAGTATAATTTTAGCATTGCTACTTTTTTTCTTGAATTTTAAAGCGGCAAATACTGGAAGCATTTCTGAACAAATAATAATATCAGGGTCGGATTTAGTTATTAAATCATAAAATGAATCAATCTTTTTCTTTTTGTTATAGGAATATCCATCAAAACCTTTAATGGTAATTTCATCGATGGTTTTGTTTATTTGTTCAGTTGAGCAAATAATGGAAACGGAAAATCCATTCTCGTTGAATGATTGCCCAAATTTCCAGAAAATCCTTTCATCAAAAGGCGGGTGACCAGAAGTAAGTATGCAAATTTTTTTCTTACTCAACAACTTTACTCTTATTTTATTAAATTTGATATAACAATTGAATACTTGAAAATTCCATATGCAAAATAAAGTTTCCGTAATCATTATAACAGGTAATGAAGAAAATAATATACGGGCATGCCTAGAATCTGTTACTTGGGCTGATGAAATAATTGTTGTTGATTCAGAAAGTAATGATAGCACAGTAAAGATTGCTAAAGAGTTTACTGAAAAGGTATTCATCAAAAAGTGGGAAGGGTATGCTAAACAAAAAACTTTCGCATTATCACTCACAAAAAATGCATGGGTTTTAAGTTTAGATGCAGATGAAAAAGTTACGATAAATCTAGCTGATGAAATTCTCTCCAGGGATTTATCACAAAGTAATGGTTTTCTGATCAAAAGGGACAATTATTTTTTAGGAAAACAAATTAAGGGATGTGGATGGGGAAATGATTGGCAACTAAGATTGGTTAATAAAAATTACTCCAAACTTTCTGATAGACTTGTACATGAAAAATTTCTTATAGAAGGAAAAATTAAAAAGCTTAACAACAGTTTTTCTCATTATTCTTATAGTAGTATTAAAGATGCGCTTGCCAAAATAAACAACTATTCAACTCTTGAGGCAATTGAGAAAGTAGATAAAAAAAAAGTAAACATTTTCACAATTATATTCAGTCCATCATTCTATTTTTTGCATCACTTTATAATTAGAAAAGGTTTTTTGGATGGTTTACATGGAGTTATTATTTCATATCTTCATATGATGACAAAGCTTCAAGTACAATTAAAAATCCTAGAAATTAAAAAATCTTCATTAAATGATAACTAATCAGCTTTAAAGATGAATATCTTAATTGCTCCCAATAGTTACAAAGAGTGCATTGATTCTGTTAAAATTGCTCAGATCATATACCAAAGACTTAACGAAAAAAATAAACGTAAGCTTATTCTAAAACCATTATCAGATGGTGGAGATGGGTTCCGATCAGTTTGCAGTTTTATTTTAGCAGTAAATCCATTAACTAACTATAAAATAATAGAATATAGAAATCAATTATCTAATATTTTACTTCTTTATTCTGAAAAAGAGCGAGTTGTTTTCTTGGAATCTGCTGATTTATTTGGTTTGAAAACTGTTCCCACATTGGAGAGAAATCCTTTAAAACTCAACTCAGCATTAATTGGGAAAATCATTGAGTTTTTAGCCATTGAGGTACACGAAAATCATTTAAAGATAAATGAGATTTATATTGGTGTTGGTGGCACGGCAACAATCGATTTTGGAATTGGCGCGTGCTCCCAATTGGGTTTAATTTTATATGATGAAAATGATGAAGAAATTGAACCTCTAACATTAAACTTTAGTAAAGCAAAAAAAATTACTTTTACTAAAAAGCAACTTCCGTTTAAGATTAAATGTATTGTTGATGTTGAGACTGAATTGATCGGAAATCCGGGAGCAATTGAGATTTATGGTAAGCAAAAAGGTGCTATTGAAAATGATTTAGCAATCATTAAAAAAGGAATTAAAAACATTCTGGTACTAATTCAAAGTGACTTAGGAATTAAAATTCTTGAAAAACTTAATGGTGCTGGTGGAGGATTAGCCGCTGGATTAAATCTTTTTTATGATGCTGAAATTATTCCCGCCAAAGTGTTTATTGAAAATAATTTATTAGCAGATATTGATCTTGATAAAATTGATGTCGTTATCACTGGTGAGGGCAGCTTTGATAATCAATCTTTTGAAGGAAAAGGAGCTGGAGTAATTTTAGACTTATTTAAAGATAAACATGCAATGATCTTTTTAGTAAATGGATCAACAAATTTGCAAAGGGTTTATAAACTATCTAAAAATGTTCAAGTTATTAATCTTGTGGATTTTTTTGAAAGTAAAACTGAATCAATGAAAAATGTAGAATCGGGCTTAAAAAAAGCTTGTGAAATTATCCTGAATCAACTCTGTAAATAACCTTTTCCCACTTCAGCTTTTTTTAGTAAATTCATACGAAAATTATTTACAATTCTAAGAAATTATAGAGCTTTTTTAATGAAAGAATACCTCGATCTAGTAAAAACGGTTATTGAAAACGGAACTCATAAAAAATCCAGAACTGGCGTTGATACAATATCCTATTTTGGCGCTTTTTATAAAGTTGATCTGCAAAAAGGTTTTCCTCTTTTAACTACAAAAAAAGTTGAATGGAAATCATTACTTAAAGAAGTTCTCTGGTATCTATCTGGTGAAAATCATATACGAAATTTAAGACAGCACACAAAAATCTGGGATGCCTGGGCTGACGCTGAAGGAAGATTACAAACAGCTTACGGAAGATTCTGGAGAAGATTTCCTGTTCCAGAACAAAATGCGTATTTAGAAGGCGAAGTCTTTGTAGATGAGAAAAATCCGTTTGTAAGAAAAGAAGAAAATGGTTCGCTTACGTTCGATCAAGTTGGTTGGGTAATAAACGAAATTAAAAATAATCCAAATTCCCGCAGATTAGTTATTTCAGCATGGCATCCAGCAAACGCTGTTATAAGCAAATTACCGCCGTGCCATTATACTTTTACTTTTAATGTTAATGATGGAAAACTTAACTGTCATTTAACGCAGCGTTCTGGTGATATTGCTCTTGGAATTCCCTTTAATCTTGCTGCATACTCGATGCTTACTCAAATAATTGCACAGGAAACTAATTTGGAGCTAGGACAATTTGCTCATACTATTATTGATGCTCACATTTATCATGCAGAAAAAGGAAGTGAGATGGAAAAGTTTGATCATCTTGAAGGATTAAAACAACAGATTTTGCGTGAACCCTTAAAATTACCAAAACTAAAAATTGCTAAGAAGCCAATTGATGAATTAAAGTTTGAAGATTTTGAACTTGTTGATTATAAGTTCCATGATAAAATTAAATTTGAGGTTGCAGTTTGATTATAAGTCTGATTGTTGCAATAGCACAGAATGGTGTGATTGGCAAATCAAATGGTGAAATGTCCTGGCACGTTAAAGAAGAGTTTCAACATTTTAAGAATACTACTTTAGGCTTTCCAATAGTTATGGGAAGAAAAACATTTGAAACTCTTGGCAAGCCGCTTAAAGGCAGATTGAATATTATTGTAAGTAAAAATCAATCTTACAAAACTTTGTTTAATGATGTTGTTGTTGAATCATCTTTAGATAAAGCTATAGAACATTGTGAAAATATTAATTCCGAAAGAATATTTATTATTGGCGGTGGAGAGATTTATAAACAAGCTGTTTCTTTTGTTGATGAAATGATAATTACATTTATGAAGTTTGAAGCTGAAGGTGAAGTAAAATTTCCTAAGATAAATAATGATGATTGGAATATTAAAAAATTAAGTGATCACGAATTGTTTGAAATATTTAGATACGAACGAAAGAATTAATGACATCACGAATTAAAATATTACCAGAAAATATTGCAAACAAAATTGCCGCTGGCGAGGTCGTTCAACGTCCTGAATCGGTAGTAAAAGAGTTACTCGAAAATGCTGTTGATGCAAATTCGACCTCGATAGAATTGATTGTAAAACAAGCTGGTAAATCTTTAATACAAGTTTGTGATGATGGAAGTGGAATGACTGAAGAAGAAGTTTTACTTAGCATTCGTAAGCATGCAACAAGTAAAATCTCATCGATGGAAGATCTTGAATCGATAAAGACTTTAGGTTTTCGCGGTGAAGCTTTAAGTTCTATTGCTTCGGTTTGTCAGCTTGAAATTAAAACGGAAACAAAAGAATCTGAAGTTGGTACTTTGCTTAAAATCAAAAGTGAAACAGAAATCATTACGGAAAAAATTTCTGCTCCAAAAGGTACTTGTGTTACTGTAAAAAATATTTTCTACAACATTCCCGCAAGAAGAAAATTCCTAAAATCAGATACTACAGAACTTAAACATATAATTGATACATTCAATCGGATAGCTTTAGCTCATCCGGAAATTTCATTTAAGTTTTACAATTCTGATAATCTCGTTTTTGATTATAAATCAGGCTCTCTTGAAGAAAGAATTGAACAGGTTTTTGCAGATAATATACTCGATGCGCTAATTCCTGTTAATGAAGAAACAGATTACTTAACTATCAAAGGTTACTTAGGTAAACCTGCAATATTTAAAAGAAGCAAAGGGGAACAGTTTTTGTTTCTTAACAATCGATTTGTGATAAATAAAAATATTAATCACGCAGTATTTACAGCGTTTGAAAATATTCTTGAAAAAGGCGATTATCCATTTTTTATTTTGTTTATTTCATTAGATCCAAAAAAAGTTGATGTGAACATTCACCCTTCAAAACTTGAAGTTAAGTTTGATGATGAAAGAGACATTTACAATTTTGTTTTATCAGTGATTCGTAAAAGTATTGGTTCACACGATTTGGTCCCAACTATGTCTTTTACCGATTCAGAAAATGGAAAAGAAAAACTTGCCTTCAATCCCTTTCAATCTGTTAAGCAAAATGATTTTTCTGATAGACCCGATTTTTCAAGTCGCGAGCGAAGAGAAAGAACTTCTGTAACTGATGAAGAAATCGATTTGGTTTTTGGTGATCTAACAAAAAATATAATGTCGAGTACAAGTTCAAGTTCAAGTTATGAAACATCTGAAAAGAGAACTGAACATTCAGCTTCTAATGAAGTTGAAACTACTTTTCTGATTCAACTTCATAACAAATATATTCTTTCCCAAATAAAAAGCGGATTGATGATAATTGATCAGCATGTTGCGCACGAAAGGATTTTATATGAAAGAGCTTTATCAAGAATGGAAGCAAATCTGCCGTTCACTCAGCAGTTACTCTTTTCGATTAAAATTCAGTTTGATCTGGCAAGCTATGAAATATTAAAAGAGCTCGATCCAATGATTTCAAAACTTGGATTTAAAATTAAATATTTGCCAAAGAGTTATGTGACGATTGAAGGTGTTCCCGATGATATTAAAAGTGGCTCAGAAGAAAAATTATTACGAGAGTTTATAATTGAGTATCTAAATAATCAAAAAGAAAAACAGTTAGAAGAAAAAGATAATGTTGCAAAATCATATTCTTGTAAAGCAGCTATAAAGGCCGGTGATAAGCTTTCAGAAAAAGAAATGAGATTGTTAATCGATCAATTATTTGCCACAACGATGCCTTATGTTTGTCCTCACGGAAGACCAATTGTTATAAAAATATCTCTTGAAGAATTTGATAGAAGATTCGGTAGAACTTAACTTTTATTAGTTAAATTAATTCAATAAACAAGGAAACTTATGTCTAATTTAGAATATCTAAAACAAAGAAAAAGTTATGATGAAAAGGCTAAGTCTGCTAAAGCTAATGGAATGAAATTTACCACTGTTAGTGGACAGGATATTAATGGATTTTATGGTCCTGATGATATTGAAAATATTAATTACCTAAGTGAAATTGGATTTCCTGGTGAGTATCCATATACAAGAGGAATTCATGCAAATGGATATCGCGGAAAAATTTGGACGATGCGACAATTTGCTGGTTTCGGTTCACCAGAAAATACAAACGAAAGATTTCACTACTTGTTAAATCACGGACAAACAGGTTTATCTGTTGCGTTCGATCTTCCAACCTTAATGGGTTGGGATGCAGATGCTCCAATTAGCGATGGCGAAGTTGGAATTTGTGGTGTTGCAATCTCATCACTACAGGATATGGAAATTTTGTTTGATAAAATTCCTTTGGATAAAGTTTCAACATCAATGACAATTAATTCTCCAGCCGCAATGATATTTGCTTTCTATCTTGCTGTTGCTCAAAAACAGGGAGTTGATTTTAAAAATTTACGAGGAACTTTACAGAACGATATTTTAAAAGAATACATCGCACAAAAAGAATTCATTTATCCGCCAACTCCTTCTATGCGAATTATTGTTGATATGATCGAGTATTGCAAAAATGAAGTTCCACAATGGAACCCGGTTTCCGTAAGCGGTTATCACATACGTGAAGCTGGTTCAACATCTGTGCAGGAACTTGCATACACACTTGCGGATGGATTTGCATACATAGAAGCTTGTATCGAAAGAGGAATGGATGTTGACGAATTTGCGCCGCGAATTTCTTTCTTCTTTAATTCTCATTTAGATTTTTTTGAAGAGATTGCAAAGTTTAGAGCAGCAAGAAAAATTTACGCAAAGCGAATGAAAGAAAAATATGGTGCAAAGAACCCTCGTTCCTGGTGGTTACGATTCCACACTCAAACGGCTGGGTGCACACTAACAGCGCAACAGCCAGAGAATAATATTATTCGTACAGCGTTTCAAGCACTTGCAGGCGTTTTAGGTGGCACACAATCTTTACATACAAATTCTATGGATGAAACTTTGGCTTTACCAAGTGAAAAAGCTGTTAAGATTGCATTGCGTACTCAACAATTAATTGCCTATGAAACGGGAGTTATTAATTCTGTTGATCCACTTGGAGGAAGTTATTTTGTGGAAGCATTAACAGATAAAATGGAACGTGAAGCGAACGCAATATTTGATCAGATAGATTCACTTGGTGGAGTTGTTGCCGCTATTGAAACTGGATATTTTCAAAAAGAAATTGCAGATGCTGCATATCGATACCAAAAAGAAGTTGAAAGAAAAGAAAAGTTTATTGTAGGTGTAAATGAGTTTGTTGAAGAGAATGAAAAAATTGATATTCCAATTTTAACAGTATCGCCAGAAGTACAAAAACAACAAGTTAAAAGATTATCTCAACTGAAACAAAGCAGGAATCAAAAATCTGTTGAAGAAAATTTAGCTGAGATAAAACGAGCGGCTATAGATGGGAGTAATCTTATGCCGGTATTTTTAAAAGCTGCTCAAAACTATGTAACTCTTGGTGAAATGATTGGACAGTTGAAAGAAGTATTTGGCACTTACGAAGAAACAGCGGTTTTCTAATGTTTAAAAACTACTTTCAGTTATTACGTGTGCATCAGTGGATTAAAAACCTTTTTGTGTTTGTTCCTCTTTTATTCTCAATGCATTTATTTGAAGCAAACTATTTTTTATCATCATTAAAAGCTTTCTTTATTTTTTGTTTAGCTTCAAGTTATATATACATAATTAATGATATAATTGATTTAGATGCTGATGCGGTTCATCCAAAAAAGAAATTCAGACCATTACCATCGGGAAAAATAGCTAAACACAATGCATGGATTGTCTCAATTCTCATTCTGTTGATTTTAGTTGGATTAACATTTTTTACAAATCTAAATTTTATTTACTTGCTTATAGGATTTATACTACTAAACATTTTTTATTCATTTTACTTTAAACACATTGTTATTCTTGATGTATTTAGTATTGCCGCAGGATTTTCGATTCGTGTATTAGGTGGTGCTGCAATCATTAGTGTTCCAATCTCAAGCTGGTTAATCTTAACAACTATGTTTATTTCACTTTTTCTTGGAGTGATGAAACGACATTCAGAGCTTGAGCAGATTTCAGAGAATCAACTTGGTTCGACTAGAAAAGTTCTTGCAGAATATTCGCTAACATTTACAAATCAAATTGCTACTGTTGCTGCTGCCGGAGTAATAATTTGTTATGCACTTTATACCGTATCACCAAGAACTGTTTCAATATTTGGGTCAGAAAATCTTATTTACACAACTCCATTTGTAGTCTTTGGAATTTTTAGATTTATGTTTTTGGAGTATTTAAATCAAAAAGGAGAGAATACTACACAGGTAATGCTAACGGATATTCCAATGATTTTGACCGTTGTTCTTTATTCTATCACAACTGTACTAATCATCTATAAAATATTTTAAATGAAAAGAAAAATTATTTTATACTTTACCGTTTTTATTTTGGTAGAAATAATAACTTCCTGTTCTGCTAATTTATCTGAAAAGACTTTTGATGAACTAAATATCAAAATAGTTGATGTTCAAAGTTGGTTAAACTTAATGCCTGGTGGACCAGGATCATTTCATATTTCCGGCAAATACGGAATGCCTGAAAATCTAGATGAAAAAAATATTTTTCTCGATAAAATAATTGTGATTGATAGCGGAAAAGAAATTTATTCATTAACTGCTGAGTTGCAGTTTATAAATAATTCTCCAATTGGATTTAAAGAGTTTACTTTTACAAATTTTTATCAAACTAAAATAGAACCAATGCTAATGCAAAAAGATACTATCGATATCCAGCTTGTTTTTAGTGTAAATGGAACTTCAATTAAAAAAGATTTAAATAAAATTCCTCTTAACCGCGCATATTAGATTTTTCATAAATGAATCAAAAAAGCCAATCCATAATTTTATTCGATGGAGTTTGTAACTTCTGCAATTACTGGGTTAATTTTATAATTGATCGAGATAAAAAGAATAAATTTAAGTTTACAGCATTGCAATCGGAAAAAGGGAGGGAACTATTAGAAAAACATTCTTTACCGACTAATGATTTTGATTCATTTATCTTAATATCAAACAAAAAGGTTTATAAAAAATCGTTAGCTGCATTTGAAATTTCAAAAAACCTTAATGGATGGCCGAAAATAATTTTACTTTTTAGTTTTTTTCCTTCATCATTTACTGATTGGATTTATAGTTTGGTTGCAAATAATCGGTATAAATTCTTTGGCAAAAAAGATAGTTGCAGAGTCCCAACTGAAGAAGAAAGAGCTAAATTCCTTTAATCTATCGTACTCATCAATTGGGATAGAAACAAGAATTAAGTTAAATTTGCCACACAAAAATTTAGAAATGTGTGTTGTTAAAACTTAATATTGAATCGTTAGATAAGAGTTCTAAAGCCCGTGCTGGCTGGTTTGAAACTGATCATGGAAAAGTTAAAACTCCGATTTTTATGCCTGTTGGAACTCAAGGCACTGTAAAAGCTGTAAACCAGCATTATCTATCAGAAGAAATTAAAGCACAAATTGTTCTTTCAAATACTTATCATTTGTATTTAAGACCAGGAACTGAAATTCTTGAATCTGCTGGCGGATTACATAAATTTATGAACTGGCAAAAACCAATTCTTACAGACAGTGGCGGTTACCAGGTTTTTAGTTTATCTGAATTACGAAAACTTAAATCTGATGGAGTTGAGTTTCGTTCGCATCTGGATGGGGCAAAACATTTTTTTACTCCAGAAAAAGTAATTGGAATTCAACGCAACATAGGTTCAGATATTATGATGGTGCTTGATGAGTGTGCTCCATATCCTTGTGATTATGATTATGCGAAAAATTCTGTTCAACTTACAAGTAACTGGGCAATCTTAAATAAAGAAGCTTTTGAAAATTCTTCTCCATTGTACGGACATAAACAATTTCAGTTTGGAATAATTCAAGGTAGCGTTTATAAAGATCTGCGTGAAAAATCTGCAATAGATTTGTTGAAACTTGATTTTGATAGTTATGCAATTGGCGGACTGGCAGTTGGTGAACCGACTGAAGAAATGTATGAGCTTGTTGATTTTACAACTGATTTTATGCCGACTGACAGACCACGATATTTAATGGGAGTTGGTAAGCCTGAAAATATATTAGAAGCAATTGCTCGTGGAGTTGATATGTTTGATTGTGTTATGCCAACTCGTAATGCACGTAACGCAAATGTCTTTACGTGGAATGGAACACTTTCAATGCGAAATGCAAAGTATAAAGATGATTTTACACCGCTTGACGGAAATTGTAATTGTTATGCTTGCCGAAATTATACGCGTGCATACTTAAGACATTTATTTATTGCCGAAGAAATTCTGGCGCTTGAACTTGCTTCTATTCACAATTTGTATTTTTATCTTCAACTTGTAACAGAAGCGAGAATACATATTGTTGAAGGTGATTTTTTTGAGTGGAAAAATAAAACTGTAATTGAAATATCAAATAAGAACTAAATAAAAAACTAAAGGAGAACTAAATTGGATATATTATTAGCAATGGCACCACAAGGTGGAGAAGGCGGTGGCGGAAGCTTGATCAGCACTGTAATTATGTTTGGTGCGATCTTCGCAATCTTTTATTTTATGATTATTAGACCACAACAAAAACGTGCTAAAGAAAGAGAAAAACTTCTTTCTAATATTGAAAAAGGTGATAAGATTATTACAAGTGGTGGAGTTCATGCAACAATAGTTGGCCTTGAAGAAAAAACTGTTTTAATTGAAATTGCTCCAAACGTAAAAGTTAAAGTTGAACGTTCAGCAATTGGTTCAGTTATAAAATAGTTATTATTTGGAATAATGGATTTTTCAAAATCCATTATTCCATTTTCAAATCTCAAACATTTCATACTTATCTATTTCTGCTAACATTCATTTTCATTATTTTCAATTAGTATTATTCAGCACTTTTTGAACAATATAATTTGAGATGTTAAAATGAAATTATTACTTGCACTTCTATTTACATTAACCGCATTTGCACAGCAAAAAACAGTTTATGTTGCTTACATAGATGGAGAAATTGATTTAGGTTTAGCTCCTTATGTTACCAGAGTTATTAATGAAGCTGAAGAAAATAATGCAGATGCAATTATTTTCAAGATCAATACATTTGGTGGCAGAGTTGATGCAGCAACTCAGATTAAAGACGCAATTTTATCAAGCAAAGTTTTAACAATAGCGTTTGTCAATAATCGTGCAATATCGGCGGGAGCGTTGATTGCGTTATCCTGCAATAAAATTGTAATGGTTCCAGGCAGTTCAATTGGTGCTGCAACTGTTGTTGATGAAACGGGGAAGAAGCAAAGCGAAAAGTACCAATCTTATATGCGATCTGAAATGAGATCAACTGCTGAACGTAATGGCAGAAGGACTGATATTGCTGAAGGAATGGTTGATGAAAGAATTATTGTTGCTGGTTTAGATGATAGTACAAAACTCATCACATTAACATCTGAAGAAGCACTAAAATATAAAATTGCTGATACAGTTATAACAGATTTTAAGGATTTGCTTGCTGCATACAATCTTAAAAATGCAGAAGAAGTTCAATTAACTTCAAATTGGGCAGAAGCAGTTGTAAGATTTTTAAACAATCCAATTGTTTCATCCATATTAATTATGATTGGTTTTTTTGGTTTGATGGCTGAAATTAAATCTCCGGGTTGGGGAGTTGCTGGAACAGCTGCGTTGATTTCTTTGTCATTATTTTTTGGTTCATCATACATTCTTCAACTTGCATCGATATTAGAAATCTTGCTATTTGTTTTTGGATTAGGATTACTGCTTGCAGAGATATTTATTATTCCGGGATTTGGAATCGCCGGTATTTCAGGAATCATTTTAATTTTTGCTTCAATCTTTTTAGCCTTACTTGGTAGCAAACCATTTATAGATATGGAGAGAGTGTCTATTTCCATCATTCAGCTTTCAGGTGCAATGCTTTTTGCTTTAGTTGGAATGTTTTTTCTTGTGAAATATTTACCAAAATCTACTGCATTTAATAAACTTGTTCTTTCAGAATCTGAACATGCTGAAAAAGGATTTGTGTCTTATCCTAGCGATAAAGATTTAGTTGGAAAAGAAGGAATTGCATTTACAACTTTACGTCCAGGCGGAACAGCAGAGATAAATGGGAGAAGAATTGATGTTGTAGCAGAATCAGAATTTATAACACAAGGAACAAAAATTAAAGTTGTAAGAGTTGAAGGAATTAAGGTTGTTGTTACCGGAGTTAAAGAAAATAGATATTAATAGAGAGTTAAATCAGAATTTAAAAGCCGGCTTAAAACCGGCTTTTTTTTGATCTGTGTTATTTAAGCAACTCTAAAATGTTTGTATTGTTAACAATATCTTTTCTTTTACCTTTTTGTTTTCCCTGCGGAGTGTTTGCTTCCATTGAGTAAGAAATTTCTAACTTTGTTTTTGTACGTGATTTTATTTGGTATCCTTTGTCAACATCAAAATAAAATTTTCCTTCCGCTGTAGATATTGGTTTTTGGAAGGAATATGAAATTCCGCCTTGATTAACTTTTGATTGTCCTGAATAGTTGAAAACAATGCCTGCATCAACAACTGCAATTCTATTATCATCAAGTTTTTCGACACTGCTAACTTTATAAGTATTAACATAGTTTATTTGATACACCATAAACGGAATTGGTGGTTGTTTAGTTTCCCAAGTTGAATCCTTATAAACTTCTCGTTCAGGAACCTTTCTGACAATCTGTGTAACTAAAGGTTGAAGCACACCAGAAATTAAATCTTGCTTAACCAAATTTTTATCGTTTGCAGAAATTGTATCAGCCACACCTTTTATTTCTAGAAATTTGTTAGAAATTTTATCAGCCTTATATATTTCTAATACTTCACCCTTTTTGTTAAACCTGATACTAAAAGGATTATTTTGAAGTGCATGAAACTCTGCAAACTGTTTAATCTTTGATGTATCAGAGTCTTTTCCCGCTTCAAAAGAAAATGTTTGTCCATTTGCACTTGCATCAAGTTTTAATGAGTTTATTTTAATATCTGCTTCAGTATTACCATCCTCATCAATATCTTTTACGATAAGATCAAGAAGATAAACTATTTTTTGATTTACACCTGAAGAAACAGTTGTATCAATTGTAATAGTTTGATTATTATTTGAAATTGTTGTTAGTCGGTAAGAAAGCACATCACCTTTCTTTAATTTATATTCCATCGCGAATGGTTTCCCAGAATTATCAATTCCCTCTGTCTTTAAATCAGTAGAATCAAAAGAATATTTTTCTTTGTCTGATAATATTTTCTGCGGCTCATTACTCTTTTCACCACAGCCAATTAATAATACAGTAATTAATACAAGCACTAAAAGATGTTTTAACATTTTTTCCTCTTAATAAAGTAAATATTGATTTCTTTTTTTATTAAACTTTAACAATTCTTTTTGCCAGCCGGCAAAAATTTCTTCTGGTTCAATTTTATTTTTTATTTGATTTCTTAATTCATAAGATCCCGCAAGTTTATCAAATGAATCATTAAACTTAATTTTGTTGCGATATAATTTATGTAAAACAAACAAGAGTTTTACTCCGAATTTTACAGGCTCAAATTTAACTGGATCAATAATTTTTATTTTTATTCCAGCGCACTTTTTACTTTCAAATTTAGGGTTAGTTGCCATTCCATCGATATTTTCAGGGATGAATGCAACAGGGTTTAGTTCAATACCATCAATCTTCAGTAATTTCAATTTAGCTATTACTTCATCGGATTTTAAAAAAGGTGCTCCAAATTGTAGAAATGGATATTGTGTTCCGCGCCCTTCAGATAGATTTGTTCCTTCTATCAAACAAGTTCCAGGATAAACTAAAGCCGTTTCTAGCGAATTAATATTTGGTGATGGAGAATTCCAATTTGAATAAAATTGATTTGGGATTTCTCTTTTCCAGTTTTTACACTGAATAACATTTAGTGAAACATTTTTCCAGGTTGATATTATTTTTTCGCCAATAAAATATTTTGCAAGTTCACCGATTGTCATTCCGTGCGTAATTGGAATTTCAGCAATCCCCACAAATGATTTGTAATTAGGATCCAGAACTGGTCCATCAACATAGTTACCACCAATAGGATTCGGATGATCAAGAATAATTACCGGAATATTATTTTCTCCGGCAGCTTCCAACACATAATACATAGTTGATATGTATGTGTAAAATCTTGCCCCAACATCCTGTATATCAAAAATCAAAACATCAATATCTTTAAGATTTTCTTTTGATGGTTTTCTATCTTTGCCGTAAAGTGAAATGATTGGAACTTTTTTGTAAAGATTTTTTTTGTAATCAATGAGTTCACCGGCTTCAGCACTGCCTTTAAAACCATGTTCCGGTGTAAAGATTGCTTTTACGGAAACATTTTTTTGATTAAGTAAAGCATCAACTAAATGAGTACCATCTGAAAGTAGGGAAGTATGATTACAAACCACTCCAATTTTTTTTCCGGAAATAAGATTCAGATTTTCAGAAAAAAGTAAATCTGCTCCATTAATTATTTGAGCATTCAACTTTAAAGAAAAAAGAAAAACAAAAAGAATAATTAAATGTTTGTACAAAAATTTCTTTTCCATTTTATTTCTTTCCTTAATTCGAAGTATCTTTTATTCTGTCATTCCCGTGAAAACGGGAATCCAGAAATTCTAAAAAAATAGATTCCCACTTTCGTGGGAATGACAAATACGTTCTATATAGATTTTATAAAATTTACAATTGCAAACTGAATCTGAGTTAAGCTGGATAATTTTCAATCAACTCTTTGCTTCCAAAAAAGAAAGCGATTTCTTTCGCAGCGTTTTCGTCTGAATCTGAACCATGAACAGCATTGTATTGAACACTTTTAGCATAAAGTTTTCTAACTGTACCTTCTGCAGCATTTGCAGGATTAGTTGCGCCAATAAGCTTTCTATAATCTTCTACAGCATTTTCTTTTTCAAGTGCAATTGGTACACAAGGTCCGGATGTCATATATTCAACTAATTCACCATAAAAAGGTTTTTCTTTATGAATTTCATAAAATGCTTTTGCTGCATCTTCTGAAAGTTTGATCATCTTTAATGCTTTAACTTTAAATCCAGCTTTGCATATCATAGATATTATCTCACCAACGTGATTATCATTTACAGCATCTGGTTTTATTATTGCTAATGTTTTGTTACTCAAGTAGAACTCCTATTTCTTTTTACTTTTTTTCTTGTCTGATTTTTTATTTTTCTTTTTCGATTTGTCTTCTTTTTTCTTCTCAACCTTTTTTGTTGCCTTAGTTTTTGCCACTTTAACTGGTTTTACAGTTTTAACAACTTTCTTTACAGGTGAAGCTTTTTTAACAACAGTTTTTTTAGCTTTCAACTTTTCGATAGCTTTTAACATTGTAACACCAATTTCTGCGGGACTTTCAACAACATGAATTCCTGCTTTTTTCATTGCTTCCATTTTTTCTGCAGCAGTTCCTTTTCCGCCGGAAATAATTGCACCTGCATGACCCATTCTTCTTCCTGGAGGTGCAGTTCTTCCAGCAATAAATCCAACCACAGGTTTCTTAACATTCTTCTTAATAAAATCGGCAGCTTCTTCTTCAGCACTTCCGCCGATTTCACCTATCATAACAATTCCATCAGTGTCTTTATCATCATTAAACATTTTTATGATATCGATAAATCTTGAGCCGATTATTGGATCGCCGCCAATACCAACACAAGTTGATTGACCAAGTTTAACATCGGATAATTGTTTTACAGCTTCGTATGTTAATGTACCGGAGCGGGAGACAACACCAATTTTTCCTTTGTTGTGAATGAAGCCAGGCATAATTCCAACTTTAGCAATTCCAGGAGAGATTACACCTGGACAATTTGGACCAACTAAAACAATTTCTTTTCCTTTAATGGAATTATAAACTTTCAACATATCATTGGTTGGAATTCCTTCAGTGATACAAATGATATATTTTATTCCTGCATTAGCAGCTTCTAAAATTGCATCGGCAGCAAATGCTGGTGGAACAAAAATTACTGATGAATTTGCTTTCTGAACTTTTACAGCTTCAGCAACTGTATTAAAAACAGGAACTCCTTGAAAATCTGTTCCGCCTTTGCCGGGAGTTACACCAGCAACAACTTTGGTTCCGTATTCAAGCATTTGAGTTGTGTGGAATGATCCTTCACTGCCGGTAATTCCCTGAACAACAAGGCGAGTGTTTTTATCGATTATGATAGCCATAAATAATCCTTTTCTAAATTAAATTTTGTGAACAAAAATAAGGAAATTATTGGGAAGTTTGAACTTAGTAGTTAAACCAAATGATAAATTTATAAGGATGGTTCGGTATACAGAATATTTTAACAATTACTCAAATAATAAATATACTTGTTTTAACGAAGAAACATTCTCTGTAATTTTGTTTTATATTTTTCTAGAAATTAAAGTAATAGGACACAATTACAAATGGTCAAAATATTGTTAAACATTCTTTTATTACTTTTTATTATTTCATGTAGCAATTCTAAGATTCAATTAGAAGTAGCCGACCTCAGCAGCACAAATGTTTGTGTATCTATCATGTTACAAAATTTTATACAAACGGATTCTATGTTTGTGGAAATTAATAAATCTAAAATAGAAAAATTTATTCTAGATAATCAATTAACAACTATTTGTATAGATTCTTTATTGCCCAATACAAAATACAATTTTGATTTTTATTCAAGCCAAGATTCCAAACTTCTAGGCTCAACAATGATTCATACTCAAGATACAACAAGCCATAATTTTAATTGGAAGATTTTTGAATTTGGCGATCATGCTAATAGTGGACTCTATGATGTTTCAATAATTGATTCTGATAATATTTGGGCTGTTGGTGAATTCTACCTAAATGATAGGGAAGGTAAACCTAACAAAGAATGTTATAATATAGCATTTTGGAATGGTGATGAATGGAAATATTTTAGACAGAATTTTGGTAAGCATGATCAACTAAATTATCCACTCAAATCTGTTTTTGCTTTTGAAAATAAAGATGTATGGTTTTGTGGTAATGAAGTTATCCATTGGAATGGGAAAATTTTTGAAAACATTCCAATAGAGGATATATATTATAACCGTGTTGAACTGAATAAAATTTGGGGAAAGAACAGTAATGACCTATATATTGTTGGTGATGAGGGAACTATTTTGCATTATGGTGGAAAAACTGAAGGTTGGACAAGAATTGGTTGTGACAAAGCTTTTTTATTAAATAATGTAACCGGTAATAGTAACACAGATGAAGTTTTTGTAAGCGGTTACACCACAAAGAAAAGCAGTTCAATATTTAAAATTAATAATCAAAAGCTCTCTTTATATTGGCAAGAAGGCAAACAAAATTTTCCTAAATATGGAAAATTTATTGAAAGTATTTGGTGTTACAATGACTATTTATTTATTTCAAGCAGAGGTGGCGGAATATTTAGAAAAAACTTTCGACTTGACACACCAGCACAAAATTTATTAGTAAAACATGGCATTACAAATAAAGTATTTGGATTAGATCAGAATGATATTTTTATCGTCGGTCAAGGGCCAATGATTTGGCATTTTAATGGTGCTAAAGGGCAAAGATTATATCATAGACTAAATCAGGGTCTTTATTCTTGTGATATAAAAAATAATTTATTTGTAGGTGTTGGTTCTCGCATCTTAAAAGATAATTATAGAAAAGCTTTTGTGATAATTGGAATTAGAAATTAAATTGTTTATACAACCTTATACCCAATTAAGTGCATAACCTGAGTTGAACCCATTTGAAATGGTTCTTCTTCATCGAAAATAAAGCCAAGATTTTTATACCAATCTAAAGATTTTACATTTTGCTTCATTACACCAAGCCAGACTTTACTAAATTGTTTTTCCTTTGCGATTCTGTACGCTTCATTCAACAGTTTTTTACCAAGACCAAAACCTTGAAACTCAGGTAAAACATATAATGATGAAACAAAGAATTTTTTGTTGATATAATCTTCAAACAATTTTAACCATCCCGCAGGATCCGAATTTACATCTGCAATAATTCCTTTTGAGAAAGGATCGTTTAAGATTTCAATTAGCCTGTCTTCGCTGTAATGTTTTTCAAAGTGGGATAGAATGTCTGCTTCAGGAATAAAAGTGTAAGTGTTTTTCCAGGTTACTAATAAAATGTTTTTTACGATCGAGAAATCTTCTCTGGTCCAGTTGCGAATTGTTATTTCAGCTTGAGATTTCATCTTGTATGTGCTTTGCTAACTGAAATATTTTTTCTTCTTCAAATTGCTGAGATAGAATTTGCAACCCTATTGGAAGATTTTCTGAATTCTTTCCGATTGGAATACTCATTCCCGGAATGCCGGCAAGGTTTGCGGATGTCGTATAGATATCACTCAAATACATTTGCAATGGATCATCAGATTTTTCACCAATCTTAAATGCAACAGTTGGAGTAGTTGGAGTGATCAACAAATCAACTTGCTTAAAAGCATTATCAAAATCTTCTTTAATTAATCTTCTTACTTTTTGTGCCTTGCGGTAATAAGCATCATAATAACCGGAAGATAGAACGTAAGTGCCGAGCATAATTCTTCGTTTTACTTCTGTGCCGAAACCTTGTGTGCGGGAGTTTAAATACATCTCCTTAAGATTTTTGTAATCATTTGCTCTAAAACCGTAACGTGCACCATCAAATCGAGCAAGGTTGGATGATGCTTCAGCAGTTGTTAAAATGTAATATGTCGCAATTGTGTATTCAGTTTTCGGGAGTGAAACTTCTTTAACTTCATAACCCTCTAGTTTTAGTTCATCAACAATGTTAAGGATTGCTGTTTTAATTTCTTCATCCAGTCCATCAGCAAAATATTCTTTTGGAATTCCAATTTTAAGTTTTTTGTCTTTTGATAATGATGATGAAAAATTCGGAATTATTTTTTCGATAGATGTGGAATCATTCAAATCTTTACCCGAAATAACTTCCATAACTAAAGCCGTATCTTCAACATTTTTTGAGAATGGTCCGATTGAATCGAAAGATGAAGCGAATGCAGTTAACCCGAAACGTGAAACTCTTCCGTAAGTTGGTTTAAGTCCAAAGATTCCACAAAATGCTGCAGGCTGACGAATTGATCCGCCTGTATCTGTACCGAAAGAAACATCACAAAGGTTTGCTGCAACTGCAACTGCGGAACCGCCGCTTGATCCGCCGGGAACTCGCGTTTTATCAACAGGATTTAAAACATTACCAAATGCGGAATTTTCATTTGAGGAGCCCATTGCAAATTCATCGCAATTTGTCTTGCCGATAATGATTGCATCTTCATCAATAAGTTTTTGCACTGCTGTTGCTGTGTAAAGCGAAGTAAAATTCTTTAAAATGTTTGAAGAGCAGGTGAGTGGATGATCTTTATAAGCAAGAACATCTTTAATTGCAATTACCATTCCCGCAAGTTTACCTGCAGAATTATTTTTTATTTTCTGCTCAACTGAATCTGCTGATTGAATAGCTTCTTCATTAAACACAAAGTTGAATGCGTTAAGATCTTTTTGGTCTCCAATATTCTTTAGAAAGAACTTTACATTTTCTGTAAGACTAAGTTTGCCAGATTTTAAAAGTTCTAATTTTTCTTTGTGATTTTTGTAGAAAGTCATTTGAAATAAAATTTATCCAATTTAAAAAATAGATTCCCGCCTTCGCGGGAATGACAGTAATCGACATTTAATCTCATAAAACAAACCGAGTTCCTTTAAGGATCTGGATTTATGATTTCAAACTCTAAGACTTATCAGATTTTTTTACATCGTCATCAGTCTTTTTGATTTCTTCTTCAACATCTTTTAAGGACTTTTTGAATTCCTTCATACCTTTGCCCAAACCTTGAGCAAGTTCCGGAATTTTCTTTGCACCAAATAACAAAAGTATAACAAGTACAATCAGTATTATTTCGCCTGCGCCTAAATTTCCAAACATAACATCACCTTTAGTTTAATATATAATTAGCTATCGATCTAAAAATTTGCTGCCCATCAGTTCTGCCAAGAGTTGGATCGCAAGCTCTTTCTGGATGCGGCATCATTCCCATTACATTACCGTTTTTGTTAACGATTCCTGCAATGTTTAATTGAGAACCATTTGGATTATTTTCATCATTTACATTTCCATCTTCATCAGAATATCTAAAAAGAATTTGCCTGTTAGCTTCAAGTTCTTTTAACAATTCAATATCAGCAAAATAATTTCCTTCGCCGTGGGCAATAGGAATTTTTAATGCTTTGGTTGCTTCACTTATTTCAGCAGAGAATATTGTTTCTCTGTTTTCAGTTTTAAGATAAACATCTTTACAAGCAAACTTAAGGGAATTATTGCGTATCATAACTCCGGGCAACAAACCAGCTTCCAGCAGGATTTGAAAACCATTACAGATTCCGATTACAATTCCACCTTTATTTGCAAAGCTGATAACAGAATTCATAATCGGGGAGAATCTTGCAATTGCACCTGTGCGAAGATAATCGCCGTAAGAAAATCCGCCAGGAAGAAGAATAACACTACTTTGTTTTAAGTCTGTGTCTTTATGCCAGAGAAATTCCACATCATAGTTAAGAACTTTGCGTAAAGAATAATAAGCATCGTGATCGCAATTTGAGCCTGGAAAAACTACTACGCCAAACTTTAAGTTCATTTTACTTCTTCCAACTTGAACTCAAAATCTTCCATAATGGGATTTGAGAGAAGCTTTGAGCAGTAAAGATTTACTTCTTTTTCTGCTTCATTACGATCTGAAAGATCAACATCAAACTCAATTAGTTTTCCTATGCGTGTACTTTTGATGTTGGTAATGCCAAGATGCTTTGCACCTTTTTCAATTGCAACACCTTGTGGATCTAAAATAGACGGTCTGCGTTTTATTAGAACTGTAGCTTTAAACACTTTTTACTCAGGTTTTTTATTTGAGAAATACTTAAAAATCTGACGAAAAATACCAAATGCAATCATGAAAACAAAAATGAAAAACAATCCTTTAACCGTGAACAGAATCAAAACAACAAGCGCAATAAAATATGCAATGTAAAGTAATGGATTCTTCTTCATTTCATTTAATGAAAACTTGGGCAAAGTATCATACTTTATTTTACTTACCATAAGAAATGAAACAAGCAAAACCATTGGTATGATAAAAATCTTTAGCTCTTCCGGATATCCATCTTTATAAAAAGATAAGTTGAAGCAAACTATTACGAGAGCGGCAGAGGGAATTGGCAGCCCTGTAAAATATGATTTATCAAATCCAACAAGCTGAACATTAAATCTTGCTAATCTAAATCCCCCGGCAATCATTGGAAGCGAACTTATTATAATGCCAAAAACTTCGAATTGGTGAAAGTAGGTTGAGTAAAGTAGAAATGATGGTGCAACACCAAAACTTACAACGTCAGAAAGTGAATCGAGTTCAACACCAAGTTCACTGCTGGATTTTGTAAGGCGAGCCATAAAGCCATCGAGAGTATCAAAGATTGCTGCAATAATAATAAGCCAACCGGCGTAAGTATAATTACCCTGGCTTGCGCTGATAATCGAAAAAAAACCGCTGAACATGTTCATAGCGGTAAATAAATTCGGTATAACAGAAGGTGTAATTCTAAATCGATTCATTCACTAATATTCAAAAAGAATTGTTTCGCCTGCAGTAACGTTGTCGTCTTTTTTTACTTTTACCTGCCACTGCTCGGGAACAATAATATCAACACGACTTCCAAATTTAATCATACCGAATCGATTTCCAATGTTTACAGAATCTCCGACTTTGAGATCACTTACAATTCTTCTGGCAACAAATCCAGCTATTTGAGTGAAGAAAACTTTTCCATCGGGACTTGTAATTCCAATTTCATTTCTTTCATTTCGTTCAGATGCCTTATCTTCAAAGGCTGCGAGATATTCACCTTGAATATATTTTACATATTCTACTTTACCGGAAATCGGAATTCTGTTTACGTGAACATTTAGCGGAGACATAAATATCGAAACTAATTTTGCTTTACCGTTTATGAACTTTTCATCTATAACATCTTTAACAAATAAAATTCTTCCATCAGCAGGAGAGACAACTACGTTTGATTTGTTTGGAACTCTGCGTTCAGGATCGCGAAAAAAGTTTAGTGTAAAGACGACAAGAAATGCAGAAAGTAATAAGAGAGGAACACGGATAAAATTATTATCTAAGAAAATACTGATTGCAATTAGGACAAAAACAACGATGAATACTATCCCCATTGTATTATAGCCGTATTTGGTAAACATTATTTTACACTCGCTATACTAAAAAGATGTTCGGTATATTTTTTTATTTCTGTTGGCGTAGAAAGTTTGTAAGGATTTGTCCATTTAACAGATTCATCTTTTGGGAAAATTTTAATGCTAGCTGGTGAAAAATCACCAACCAGAAAAACTTTATCTTCAAGTTTTCCAAAGTGGCAGCAAATTTCAGCAAGTATTTCATTTCTTCTATCAAAAAAAGATTTTAATACTGCATTTATTTTTGAACAAATTCTTGTAATCAATTTCATATCATCCGGATTACATAAATCAAATGCAATTAAATGGCTTTCACTTATCAAACTTTCTTTACCACAGCCATAATGAAATTCAAAAACAGGTAATGATAACTCAGCACCTTCTTTCATTCCAAAGATTTTTGCATTTCTTTTATCAGCACTATTTAAGATTTTAACTCTAAAAGAATATTCCTGGTAAATAGAAAACTTTAAAGAATTCTCACCATCTTTTCTTAAAAAAGCTGTTGGGATGTGATACTCTTTTAAGTAATCGAAGAAAAAAGCATTTGTTAAAGCAACTTTTTTTCCTAAATCTTTAACCTTTGCTTTTTTACCATCGCCATTTGAATAATTATCAAGATACTCTATCAGTTGATAATTACCTTCATCAAATGGAATATTGTTATGTTTTAAAGTTTCTACCATTAAGCCTCTACCTTGGTTTTACTTAGGAAATTTCAGGGCAGAAATTAGGTATATTAAATGTATAAAGTCAATCGATTATATTATATTTGGCTTCAAAAAAATAGAAAAATCAAATAAAATAGGAGTGTTTTATGAAGGGCGGAATGCAAGGAATGTTGAAACAAGTGCAAAAAATGCAAGCTGAGATGCAGCGTGTGCAAGGTGAGCTTGGAAATTTGACTGTTACAGAAGAAGCTGGCGGTGGAATGATTAAAGCAAAAGCTAACGGAATGAAAGAATTGATTTCTTTAGAGATTGATCCTCAAGTAATTAATGCAGATGAAAAAGAAATTTTAGAAGATTTGGTAGTTGCAGCAGTAAATAAAGCATTACAATCCGCAAACAAAATGGCTGAGGATGAAATGGCAAAAGTTACAAAGGGAATGATTCCTCCAGGCTTAAATATTCCGGGATTTTAAGTGCAAATAGCTGAACCACTTTTAATAGCGATTGAAGAGTTAAGTAAACTTCCTGGAATTGGAAGAAAGACTGCTCAAAGATTGGCTTTGCACATTTTAAAAACTGAGCAGGATTCTGTTAATAAACTTGTAAAATCAATAATGGATTTAAAAACAAAATTACATTTTTGTAAAAGATGTTTTAATCTTACAGAAGAAGATTTGTGTGAGATTTGTAAAAGTGTTAAACGTGATGTAACAAAAATTTGCGTTGTTGAAGAAGCAAGTGATGTTATCGCAATAGAAAAAACAAATGAGTATAATGGTCTTTATCATGTGCTTGGCGGTGTGCTTTCCCCACTTTCAGGAATAAGTGCACACGATTTAAAGATAAAAGAGCTTTTGTTAAGATTTGAAAATGAAAATATATCAGAAATAATTCTTGCCTTAAATCCTGATACCGAAGGAGAAACTACTTCACTTTATCTTGCAAAACTTATCAAACCCTTAAATGTTAAGGTTACAAGAATAGCTCGAGGAATTCCTATTGGCGGTGATTTGGAGTTTGCAGATGAAGCAACAATTGGCCGGGCAATGCTAAACAGAATGGATTTATGAAATCTGAATGGTTTAAAGATTGGTTTAATACACAGGAATATTTAAATGTTTATCAGCATAGAAATGAAAATGATGCAGAAAAACATATCAAACTAATTTTTAATAATGTTAAAGTTTTTCCTGGTTTTAATGTTTTAGATATGGCTTGCGGGGCTGGAAGACACGCGATTTTATTGGCGAAAAAAGGTTTAAGTGTAACTGCAGTTGATTTAAGTGAAAATCTTTTATCAATCGCAAAACAAACTGCTGAAAAAGAAAACTTAATTATTCATTTTGTTCATTCAGATATTCGGGATTTTAGATCAACCATTAGGTTTGATTTGGTACTAAATCTTTTTACAAGTTTCGGATATTTTGAAACAGATGAAGAAAACATTGCTACGTTACAAAAAGCTTATGATCTTTTAGAAGTTGATGGATACTTCGTACTTGATTTTTTTAATTCATACTTTCTTAAACAAAACTTAGTTGAGATTACTGAAGAAAATATTAATGATGCTAAGATTCATCAATTCAGAAAAATTAAGAATGATCGAATAACAAAAAAAATTGTTATCACTAAAGATGGTGAAATAAGCACTTATGAGGAATCTGTTAGAATGTTTTCAAAAGATGAGTTAGTAAGTGCACTAACGAAAATTGGATTTGATATTTACAAAACATTTGGTGATTTTCTTGGTAAAGAATTTGATAAACTTAGTTCACCAAGACTGATTTTGATTTGCAAGAAATGAAAAAAATATATTTTATAATGTCTTTAACTTTTTTAGCAACTTCTTGTGATTTATTTACAACAAGAGAAGCTGAAAATCCAAATCAAAATCGTTCAAATTTCCAAACTCCATTTTCTGCAAGAATAGTAATTGAAAACCTAAAATATTCTTTAGCTGATAAAAATGTTCAGAACTATGTTGCTTGTTTTGTGGATACTTTATTTGCTTCTAAACCATATTTGTTTTCAGCATCAAGTGAGGCAATGTCACTTTATCAAATGCAAGGTTGGGGAATAGTTGAAGAAAATGGTTACTTAAATTCTGTTGTAAATAAAGTTCCAAAAGATTTTTCCTTGACTTTAAGTTTGTCAGATACAGTTTACAGTAGTCTTGGTGGTGATTCTATTATTTACTCTGCAACTTATTCATTAAATGTTCCATTTGAATCTGGTGAAACAAATCCGAGAAATTATGGCGGAAACTTAGAACTAAAAATGTTACGAGATTCAAGATCCGAATGGGTAATCTATTTTTGGAAAGATACCAAAAGCCAAACTTTGCCAAGCTGGAGCGAATTAAAAGGAAGTTTCTATTAAAAGATATTTTATCATATCCTCCTTAATTGGAATTATTTTATTTGGATGCACAAATCCATTTGCCCCAAAGCTGGATACAAATCCAGATAGCAATAGTAGTTTAATCTCTGATCAAAAAAATATTGAGGGCGTTTTTCAAAATCTTAAATATGCTTATACATTTAAAGACACTTTAATTTATGGCGGTTTACTTACTTCAGATTTTACATTTACATATCATGATTATGATCAGGGGTTTGATAAAACCTGGGGAAGAGATGAAGAAATGTCTTCTGCTTACGGATTATTTTCAAATATTCAAATGTTAGATTTAACCTGGAATAATATAATTTTAAGTACGCAGCAAGATTCTTTAACATCAAACATTATCAGAAGTTTTAATCTTAGAATTACTTTTAATCCAACTGATGTTGTAACGGTTGATGGCAGAGTTAATCTTACTTTGCATAAAGATATTGTTTCAGAAAAATGGCAAATCAATCGATGGATTGATGAATCTAACTTCTAAAAGAAATTTTTATTTATGATTTTATTCTGGTTAAAAGAAGCATTTAAATTAATTGGTAGAAGTAAATTTTCATTTTTACTTGTACTAATTTCAATTACACTTTCTGTTTTATTAACAACAGTTTCATTTTTTATAATTAGATTTTCAAATCACTTTGAGGCCCAGGTAAAAAATAATATTGTTATTAGCGTTTTTCTTAAAGATGATATTGAGCAAGCAGAGATTGAAAATATTAAATCTGAATTATCTCAACTAAATTATTTGAGTTCAGCAGAATATATAAGCAAAGAAATGGCTGTAGATATTTTTATCAAAGAAACTGGTGATGATTTTAGAAAAATTCTGGATTACAATCCTTTACCAGCTTCGTTTAATCTAAAACTAAAAAGTGATTACGCTAATTCTGTATCAATTAAAAAAATAATCAAAAATCTTTCTACCTATAATTGGGTTGAGTCAGTTGTTTTCAGGCAGGATTTTTATCAAAAGATTTTAAGTTATATCGATCAAGCGAAGATCTATATTTTTGCGATAACAGGATTAATATTTTTAGTATCATTATATCTAGTTTATAGTACGGTAAGATTAATTTTTAATTCAAAATACTCAGAATTAGAGACAATGAAGTTTGTTGGGGCTAAACTATCAACTATCAAAATGCCAATTATTTTAAATATAACATTTACCGGGCTACTTGCCGGATTTATTTCGTTAGCGATAGTATGGGTAGCTTATTACAATATTAGGATGTATTTGGTATCAATCGACCAGATAATTGCAAATAAACTTGAATTTTTATTTTTGCTTATTTCTCTTGGGCCAATTATTGGGATGCTGGTAACAATATTATCACTAAGAAAAATTTCATTAAAGATATAGATTGATTAAATTCACTCTTCTATAATTATAATTGAATCATTAACTTTGTAACACTTAAACAATTTTGGTTAAAGCTTGATCATTAATAAAAAATCACTATTAGCTTATTTAGTACTTCTAAGTTTTCAGAGTTTTGCACAAATCCTGCCAACTTATCCAGAAAGATCAAACGATCTTAACAATACTCAACTTTATGGTAAAGTTGAAATGGAACCTTCTGAAGGAATTATTGATCCTGAAGAATATGTAATTGGGCCGGGCGATAATATTTTTATTTCGATTAGTGGAATAGAAGAACAAAATTCCAATCTAATAGTAAACCACGAAGGTTATCTTTATATCCCAAGGGTTGGTGTTGTTGATCTAAGAAATAAAAGTCTTAAAGATGCTAAATCAATAATAGAATTAAAACTTAAAGAAAGTTTTAGAAATGTAGATATATATATTGGTTTAGGCGAAGTTAGAAAAATAAAAGTTTCGTTAATTGGTAATGTTAATACTCAATCAACCTATATCGTAACATCAAATTCTAGATTATTAGATTTGATTAAGAGTTCTGCCGGCTTAGCAAATACTTCTGACATAAGAAACATCCAGATAATTTCTAAGGATGGATCAAAAAGATTTTGTGATTATTTATCCTTTTTAAGATTTGGAGACCTGAAGCAAAATCCATATTTAAAAAATGGCGATATAGTAATTATAGATAAAGTTGATAAAACAGTTTTGATAACAGGCGATGTTAAATATTCTGGTAGATATGAATATAAAGAAGGAGAAACTGTAAAGGAGTTAATAGACCTTGCAGGAGGATTATTATTTAAAGCTAGAAAAGATTCTATTGAAGTTATAAGCTTTGAAAGTAGTGGACAGAAACAGTATAGTAAATATTATTCATACGATTTTATACAATCAAATCCATTAAAATTAAAGTATAGTGATCAAGTTTTGGTTAGAGAAATAAGTGAATTTTATGAAGAACAATGGGTCAATATAGATGGTAAAATCAAATTTCCAGGATTGTATAAGATCATAAAAAATAAAACAACACTTTCAGAAATTGTTAATCAGGCCGGTGGTTTTTTAGAAGATGCTTCACTTAAAGATGCAACATTGTTTCGTGTAGATGCAGACTCAATTTATGATCCTGAATTCGAAAGAATTAAGCTGATTCCAAGAGTTGATATGACTGATGATGAATATGATTATTTAAAAGCTAAATCAAGACAAAGACATGGTAAAGTAGTTGTAGATTTTAATTTATTGTTTAATCTAAATCAATTAAGTGAGGATGTTGTTCTACGAAATGGTGATCAAATCATGATTCCTGAAAAGAAAAATTATATAACATTAATTGGTCAAGTTGTTACTCCTGGAAATATTATTTATGATCCCAAATTATCAGTTCAAGATTACATACAATTAGCAGGTGGTTTTAGCTGGCGTGCTTTAGAGGGCGATGTAAGAGTAATAAAAGTAAATACAGGTGAATGGGTTGATGAAGATGATGTCGAAAAATTGGAACCTGGCGATACAATTTGGATATTAGAAGACCCACCAGGTCCAAAATTTTGGGATGTATTCACAACATCACTAGCAATAGTGGCCCAATTGGCAGCAATAATAGCAGCGTCAGTTGCAGTAATAGTAGCAACGAGGTAAAAATTGTCATTCAAAGATATAATTCATATTATAATATTTAATAAATTAAAAATTATTAAAATAACTTTTTTTTCTACACTCGTTCTCTTTTTAACTCTTCTATTTGTCTATCCAGTCACATATAATTCAACAGTATCAATTTTACCTCCAGAAAAGAATAATGATATGGGCGGGCTAAGTTCACTATTATCGGGTAGCGACTTTTCCAGCATTCTAAAGGGAGGGTTATCAAGTGCTAACTCACAATTATTTGTAGAAATTTTAAAAAGTAGAACAGCCTCACTTTATGTAGTTGAAAAACTTAACCTTGTAGATTTTCTTGATGCTAACAATAAATATGATGCAGCAGAAAAATTAAACAAGAAAATATATACTGAACTGAATAAAGAGGGTATCGTAAAACTAAGCGTTGATATCCGATCTTCAATAATTCCATCGCTATTCAGTGATAGCAAATATTTAAAAAATCTCTCAGCAAAAGTATCAAACACTTTTGTCGAGGCATTAGACAATATTAATAGAGCAAAATTATCTTCAAAAGCAAAAAACGCACGTATTTATATTGAAAAGCAGTTAGAAATTACAAAAAAAAACCTTGATTCAGCAGAAACAGCTTTGATGTTTTTTCAACAAAAAAATAAAACTATAGATTTACCTGAACAGGTAAATGCTGCTATAGATGCCGCTACTCAATTAAGATCAGAAATTTTTAGAACTGAAATAGAATTGGGGTTGCTTAAAAATAGTATTCAGGAGGATAGTAAAACATATATTTCATTTAGAAATAAATTACAAACATTAAATAATCAATACAGCAAACTTGAAATGGGCAATGAAGATTATATGATTGCATTCAGCGATGTTCCAAATTTGGGAAAAGAACTAGCTGGTTTGGTTAGAGAGGTTAAAATTCAAAATGAAGTTTATATCCTTTTACAGCAGCAATATTTTAAAGAAAGAATTCAGGAAAATAGAGATTTACCAACTATTGAAACATTAGATGAAGCGATCGTACCACAAATCCCTTCTTCTCCAAGAACAATTTATTCAACTTTTTTAGGATTTCTATTTTTCTTTTTGTTTACATCGTTACTTTTTGTGATTAATGATAAAAAATTTTATAACGTGCAAAAGAATCAATCAACTGTGTAATTACCTATCGATGGTATAAGGCTATATATTTTGTTTTAACTTAACCGGTGTTGATTTATTATAAATGAAGAAAATATTATTCTAATTTAATGGATATTCAAAATTTTTAGTTATATTTTTTTTTGTCATCAATCAAAATGATATAATACCGTCTAATTTTCTTTTCAAATTTTAATATTATGTTTTTCGCACTATCTGAAATTAATTTATACTTAGATAAAAGTATTTTTTTGTATAGTAAATGTATGAATGAAAAATTTGTTTGTGACTTACTTAACATTATTGTTGTAATTTACCTCTTTGTATGAAAAGTAATTATACTTCATCAATTGCTGGAGCTGCAATATTTATTACATTAGTTGGTATTGTTGGAAAAGGTATCGGTTTTTTTCGTGAGGCTGTTTTTGCTGGCTATTTTGGTTTAAGTCCTGAATTTGATCTTTATTTAGTAGGGGCAGTAATTCCAATTACAATAAATACGATAATATTGTTTATTGCACAAAATATTTTAATTCCATCTTATAATAATTTTAAATTAAATAATGCAAAATTTGTTGAAAGTTTCTTATACAGTCAATTAAGATTATTCTTTTTTTTTAGCCTGATTATATTTGTATTACTATTCTATTTTGCTCCTTCTATTTTGAAAATATATCAGCCAGAGGCTAATGAAAAATATCTCCAAATCTCAATAAATATTTTCCTTATTAGCTCAATTACAATACCATTAAGTAGTATTGTTGCTATATGCATTTCTTATCTTCAAGCAAATTATGATTTCAAAAATCCTGCTATTGCACAATTGTTTCTCAATATTGTAATAATTTTTATGATTGTTGTGCTTTCGAACACTTTTAATATTTACGCTGTCCCAATTGGATTTGTAATCGGAACTTTTTTTCAAACAATTTATCTTTTAAGAAAAACAAAAATTAATTTATTGCAAATATTTAATTTGAATTATACTTCAAATAGCCCTATGTCCAACTCTCTTAAATCTTTGATTTGGATATTCATTATTGAAACTATAGGTCAGTTTTATATTCTTGCAGATAGATCTTTTCTACATCAAGTGGAAGTAGGTGGAATAGCATCTATAAATTATGCTTCAAACATATTTTCACTTCCAATGCAAATATTTTCAATAGCGTTAACAACAGCAATTTTCCCAAAATTATCTGAATCATATTCCCAGAATACTAATGATGCATTTTATAATACATTAGATAAAAGTATAAGGATAATGATTATAATATTTTTATCCATAACAACAATTTTCTTTTTGTTTGGTGAACCGATTGTCAGATTATTTTTTGAACGAGGAAAATTTCGCCCTGAAGATACTATCACTACATACAATGTATTGAAAATTTTGTCGATTAGTATAGTTTTTTATTCAGTTTATGCAGTTCTTAACAAAGTGTTTTATACAACTAATATGCTTCTCAGTTTAATGGTTATAACAATATTTGGAATCTTTATTAAAATAGGGTTCAATATAATTCTAGTTAATAAATATGCTCAGTATGGCTTAGCTATGAGTACATCGATAACCTATATATACTTTAGCATTGTAAGCATATTAGTATTAAAGTATAAAAAAATTTACAATCCTGATCCAAAATTATTATATTTAATCTTTATAACAATTATAAATTGTATCCTCACTTATTATGTTGTGGATATATTTGTAACGTTGATTTGCTCTAAAACACTAATTTCGGATATAATTAAAGTACTTATTTTTATTTTAGTTTTTATATATAATCTATCAATCTATGATAGACATTCTTGGTCATATCTGAATTATTTAAAGTTACCAAAGTAAAATCACCTGATTATTCTAAATGCGTTTTTAAATTTTATCGTATTTTATGATTAATAAATATTTAAGTATTTTGTTTTACTATCTACATTTATTGTACTTCAAAATTAAATTGAAGATATTATATTGCCTCAATAGGAAAGACTGCATTGTAAATAGGGGAAATACTTTAATAAAGTTTAACAATGATGGTGATGATCAAGAACTTCTATATATAGCGAATTGGCATAAATATTATAATGAGGAGTTTCCAAAATTAAAAGATTTACTTAAAGAAGGTGATGTTGTCATTGATGTTGGAGCAAATTTAGGCTTTTTTACATTGATGATAAGTAGGCTAATTGGAGAAAAAGGAAAAATTTTTTGTTTTGAACCATCAAAAGTGATTTATGATAAATTAAAAATCAATATTTCTATTAATAATATCACAAATGTGATTATTGAAAATATGGGATTAGGTGTGATTGAGGAAGAAAAAATATTGAAAAGAGATAAAAGGTATTCTGGAATGAGTTCAATAATTCTTAATTCTGGTGGTGCTATGATTGAAGAAATGATTGCCATCACAACTATAGATAACTACATAAAAGATAAAAATATTAAGATCAAGTTTATTAAAATTGATACTGAGGGGTTTGAACCACAAGTATTAAAGGGAGCTTTAAACCTAATAAAATCACAACAACCCATTATTTATATTGAACTTGGTGGTGGTAAATTTTTTAAGAGTTCAGTTGAGGCATTAAATATTTTAATCGAAAATGAGTATACATTATCTATAAATGAAGACGATCTAAAATATGTTCGTTCAGGTACAAATTTTATTGCATTTCCCAAAAAAATAAATAGAAATTAACTATGTCTGATTTAAGACAGAATATTTATAAAAATTATCATACAAAGTTTAATGTTGATCTAATAAAGGGTACTAAAAAAGAAATTTTATCATTGAAGAAATACTATGAAGTTAGGTTACTTCCATTTGTTGCTGAGTACAAACCTAGCGCTAAAATTCTGGAAATAGGTTGTGGATCAGGTAATTTAATTTCATTTTTATCCGAAAATGGATTTTATGACATAAAAGGGATTGATATTTCGGAGGAGCAAGTTGAAATAGCTCGAAGCTCAAATTTTGATGTTTCAAAAGCTGACGTGTTTGAATTTTTAAAATTATCAAAAACTAAGTATGATATAATATTCGCTTTAGATTTTGTTGAGCATTTTCAAAAGTCAGAGTTAGAAAAGTTATTTTTAATGATTTTTGACTCTTTAAATTTAAATGGATCTTTTTTTATCAGAACACCAAATGGGCAAGGGTTACATTCTACTGATATAATTTATGGTGATCTAACGCATATGACTATATTCAACCCAGCATCCTTAAATCAAATTTTAAAGTTAACAGGATTTGTAAATATCAACTTTTTCGAAAATCCTCCGATTGCTAAAAACTTAAAAGGACTTATTAGATTAATGTTTTGGAAAATTATAAAATTAATTGCGAATTTGATTAAAATAATTGAAACCGGGGGTTCTCAGAAAATTTGGACACGAGATTTTTATTGTGTTGCAAAAAAAGATTTGAATTGATGAACTTTGGTTATTCAGAAATACTTATCAAATTTAATATATTTGAAAAACTTTTTTGCTTTTCGCTAAATTACTTCATTAGCATTATGCGAAGTATCTCTAAAAGTTTTTCATCAAGCAATTTAGACAGGACTGTAATAGTAGCATTGCATAAATTAGGTGATACAGTTTTTACTATTCCCGCAATTAAACTAATTCAAAATAAAACCAAATTTCCTATAACAATTGTATGTTATAAAGAAAGCAAAAAAATATATGAATTAATTATTAAAAATGTGGAGTATCTAATACTTTCAAAAGAAGATTTTTTATTTAACGAAAGACTAGCTAGAAAATCACCTAACAAAAAAATAAAAGAAATAAACCCTAAAATAGTTTTTGATCTTACAGGTGTTATGACATCCGCATCTTTACTATACAATATTAGTGCAGAAAAAATCGTTGGATTTAATCGTCCATTTTTTAGTGCCATATATTCTCATTTCAATATTGTAGGAAAGCTTCAACATAGTATTGATATCTATTTGAATGCGATCTCAACATACCTGCCATTCACAAATAGTGAAGTTAAGTCTGCATATCCTATAAAAAAAAATCTAACTAATAGCATTTGTATTTGTCCATTTGCAGGATGGGCAGCTAAAGAATGGGGAATTAGGAATTTTATTTCATTAGCTATCCATTATAGCAAAAAATACCAAGTTAAGTTTTTAGTTGAAAAGGGATCTATTCCTGAAGATATTAAATTGTTATTAATTGCATTAAATATTCATTTAGTTGAAACAAAATTAATTGAAGAATTAATAAATGAGATAAATTCTTCCTCAATCTTAATAGGGAATGATTCTGGTCCTATACAAATTGCTGCTATTTTAGGTGTTCCTACTTTCGCTATTTATGGTCCTACAAATCCAAATTTCCATCTTCCTTTTGGAGATGATCATCAATTTATTAATCAAGTTATAAATTGTACACCAAAACCTTATGAAAGACTATGTTTCACAAATGCTGGAAGAGTTGGATGTCCATCAAATGAATGCTTGACCACTTTAAAAGCTGAACAAGTGCTTAAAAAACTGGATCCATTTATTAATCATATATTTTCAAAAAATTAATAAGTCAAAATGACTAATAGATTTAACCTAAATACAGACAGATCTTTTCTTTATTACTTTTTAATTTTATTTCCAATAATAATTTTTGCAAATCTAATTCCATTATTTATCTTTATCATTCTTTATATCATCAGTACATTAATTCTTGGAAGAAATTTTATCATATTTTTGATAATAGTAAGTTACCTAACTCTTGTTGGGGATGTTGTTGCAGATTATAGGGTTTATATTCATATAGCAAATTTGCTAATGTTACTTTACTTCTTTTTTAAAGATAATGGATTAAAATTTTCACATTATCCCGTTTTCCCAATGCCACTCAACTTGTTTATTATAATGCTGCTCCTTGTCATGTTGTTGTCAACATTATTGTCCGATTATTTTTTTTCTGGCATATTACATATTATTAAGTCAATCTATTTTCTTGTACTTATTTACCTTTTTTTTTCATTGATTAAAAAAGAGGATGATATCTGGCTCATCATAAAAAGTTTGCTAATATCGAGTTTAATATTATCATTTGGTGCGATATACGACTTAAGTAAAATTAACTTTGATTTATTGACTTTTTCTGTCGACACTCAATTCCGTTCTGGCGGATTATTTGGGAATGTTAATGCTGTTGCTGGTTTTTTTGCAGTCTCAATCCCATTAGGAATATCATTATTTTTTTTAGAATTACGGATATGGAATAAAAATATTATAATAAGTTTAGTGTTTTTACTAATCATTGGGTTGATAATTACAGTATCACGTTCTGGTTTTTTATCGGTAATAATCAGTTCATTCATTATCTTATTTTATTTTAAACGAAAAGTATTTTGGAGATTATTTTTTTCATCATTTGCCTCCTTATTTATTTTATTTCTAATTGATGATATTCGGGAAATAATTTTTAGTTTATTAAGATTTGATGCCGGCCTAAGCCAACGAGACCATTATTGGAATCTCACTTTGGATATGTTTAAAGATAATCCAATTTTTGGTGTTGGACCAGGAGCATGGGGTAAAGAAATGTTTAATTATTTCCCAGTGATGATGGATACATTTGAAGGGCAACTACTTCAGTACGGATTTCTACTTACTGAGGGTGCAAACGCTGCACACAATATTTATTTAGTGTTTCTTTCTGAAATGGGGATTTTAGGATTGATAGTTATATCTGTATTCGTTTTTGTTTTTTATTATATGATCTGGAAGATTGTGAGGCAAACCAATAATCTGTGTCGCGATAAATATATTTTGACGATCGGCATTGCTGCAATCGGTGCAGGTATGTTTATAAGAGGTTTTTTTGATTCTATAAATTTATTTTCTTTTGGTTGGATTTCTATCGATCTTCCTTTTTGGTTTATGATTTTAATTATTTCATATATTTATAACTCTAATTTTTCAAATCGTAAGGATGTCAAATTAAATATTGTCCTGAAATGATGATGAAATTTAACATGATTATAAAAGAGAACTCAAAAGTACTAATTAACTTATTTATAATATCTCAATTACTTTAATACGGAGTGAACCTCATTGGTTAGATATAATCATTTTTTTAATAAAATAGTTGTTTTTTTTAATCCTGGGAAAGCGACCTATTGGCACACAATTACTCGAAATACTTTAGATTCTAAACCTAATGTGTTGGGTAGGTACTATTTAAATTTTGAATCGAAACTTAATTATCCGGATAAAATCGATGTTAATGGAATTCCGCTTTATACAATCGCAGGTCTCTCTTATTTTCATCATCCTATAGTTGTATGCCAATATGCACTTGGTATTTATGAACATTTACATCAATCTCATTTTAAAAATGAAAAACTAAAAACGGAATTTTTGAAACAAGCAGACTGGTTATTAAATAATTACATTGAAATTAATTTTGGAAGAGGGTGGAATGTTGGTTATGACATTCCTGAATATGAATTGCATCAACCCTGGTTCTTAGGTTTAGCTCAAGGTGAAGCTGCGTCTGTTCTTACGCGAGCATATCAGCTTACTGATAATATTAAATATTTGGAATTAGCAGAAGATGCAATCAAACCATTTGAAAAAAACGTTTCAGAAGGCGGATTATTAAATCACTTTAAATCTTTTCCAATCTATGAGGAATACCCTTCAAACAGACGAACAGTTGGAGCTCTTTGTGGTTTTATGTTTATTCTGTTTGGATTTTATGATTTAATGTTGACGAATCAAAATCCGCTGGCCACTGATTTGTTTAAGAAAGGAATTCAATCACTAAAAAATCTTTTACCATTGTATGACCTTGGATATTGGAGTAGATATTATTTGTTTGATTATCCGAAGGAATATGTAGCATCGTACACTTATCATTCTTTACAATATGAACAGCTTAAGTCCTTATATTATATTACTGGCGAAAAAGTGTTCCTAGAATATTCACAAAAATGGGAAAAATATTCTAACAGTTATTATTGTAAACTTACAGCATTAGCAAAAAAACTTACTTATGCAAAAAAGCTTAGCTGGTAATTCGATTATGATTAATTTTTTATTGTTTAATATTTTAAGATTTAGAAAATTAAATCAATGAAAGTTTTAATCCTTGGGGATGCCTCAAATCCTCATATAATTAAATGGGCAAATGCACTGTATTCATCAGGAATAGAGATTATTATCTTTAGTTTCAGGAAAAGTGATGCTTTAGTTTTTTTAAAAGGGATTGAAATTTTCAGTATGGATTCATTGTACAATATTACAACAAAAAAAAACGCTGCTATTTCAAAAATATTTTATTTAAAAGCTATTCCTAAACTCAAAACAATTATAAGAGAAAGAAAACCTGATATTGTACATGCACATTATGCTTCAAGTTATGGCTTTTTAGGATCTCTGGTAAATTTTCATCCTTTTATAATTTCCGTTTGGGGTTCTGATGTAATTGATTTCCCTAAAACCTCAATTTTACATAGAGAGTTATTTAAATTTAACTTGAGAAAGGCCGATAAAATTCTTTCCACAAGTCAATTTATGGCGAATCTGTTAAAGAAGTATACATCAAAAAAAATATTTATAACTCCTTTTGGAATTGATCTTCAATTGTTCAAACCCGAATCAAAATCAGATTTGTATTTTACAAATGATGAAATCGTAGTTGGAAGCATTAAAGGATTGGAATGGTATTATGGGATTGAATATTTAATTGAGGCATATCATAAAGTAATAAAAATTCTTCCAGAAAAGAAAATTAGATTATTGATAGTTGGTAGTGGGGCTATCGAGGATAAGATAAAAAACTTGATTAGCAACATGGGATTAGAAGGTAAAGTTATATTAACAGGAAAAGTCAATTATCGTGAAATTCATAAATATCACAATATGCTTGATATTTTTGTAGCAGTCTCTGTTTATGAAGAAAGTTTTGGTGTCGCAGTATTAGAAGCTTCGGCATGCGGTAAACCAGTTATAATTTCGAGAGTTGGAGGAATGATAGAAGTAGTTGAAGAGGGTATTACAGGTTATATTGTTCCACCTAGAGATAGCGAACTAACTGCACAAAAAATAATTAAACTAATTTTAGATGAATCACTTCGGCAAAAATTAGGAATTCAAGGCAGAGAAAGAGTCCAGAAGTTGTTTGATCTAAAAGTATGTCTTAATAATATGATCAATATATATCAAGATTTAATTACGTTATAAAGTAATAAACTTTCTCAAACTTATAAAAGTAGAGATTTTTAATGTGTGGAATATTTTGTGCTTTATCCTTTGAAAAACCTTTTAATGAATTGGATTATATTAAATTTGTAGAATCAACCAACTTAGTTGCTTACCGTGGTCCCGACTCTTCTAATTATAAAAAGTATAGAACATCAGATAATTTAAATCTCAGTGAAGATTTTAATCTATTCTTTGGACATCGCCGTCTTTCAATTATAGATCTAAGTAAAGATGGAAATCAACCAATGCAGATTGGAGATTATCATATAATATTTAACGGAGAGATTTTTAACTATATAGAATTGAGAGAAGAATTAAAATTATTAGGCATTCAATTTAAAACAAATACCGATACTGAAGTCATCATAAAAGTTTATGAACATTTTGGTCCAAAAGGATTTTATAAATTAAATGGGATGTGGGCATTTATAATACTTGATTTGAAAAACAGATTAATTGTTGTAAGTAAAGATAGATTTTCTATTAAACCGTTGTATTGGTATAAAAATAATAATAGATTTTATTTAGCGAGTGAAATAAAACAAATAGTCCCTTTTCTTTGTAAAAAAGAATTAAATCTTAAGGCTATGGGTAGATTACTTCATCAAGGAATACTTGATATGGATACCGAGACTTTTTACAAAGACGTTTATTCATTACAATCTAAGCAAAACCTTATTATTGATTTAGATAGTAAAAATATTTATAGTGAGTCGTATTGGAACTACAATTTTAGTAGCATTAAGACAGATGATGTTTTTGAACAATTTAGAGAATTGTTTTTGGATAGTATTAAAATAAGGTTAAGAAGTGATGTTGAGGTTGGTGCATTACTCAGCGGTGGGTTAGATTCATCTGCAATCTCTGTTTTAAGTAAAAATCTAATAGGTGAAAGTTTTAAAACATATACGGTTATTTCAGAAAACAAAAAATTTAGTGAAGAGAATTTTGTTGATATTTTAGTAAAAGAAAAATCATTAAGAAACGAAAAACTTTTATTAGGTTATGAAAACATTAAGGAAAATTTTGAGAATGTAATTCAAGTTCAGGACGATCCATTCCTCAATTTTATAGTGGTTGCTCATTATTCGATTTTACAAAAGATTAAAAATGAAACCGACATTACTGTTGTTTTAAATGGGCAGGGAGGCGATGAAGTTCTAGCCGGATATCTTAGATTTTTCTTTTTTTACTTAAGTGATTTGTACAAAAGAGGCAAATACTTTAAGCTTACCAAAGAAATATTTAGCTCTATATTTTACCAAACAGTGATGATGCAATTGAGTAGTGCAGGTGCTAAGAGATATATTCCAAGCTTATCAAAAAATGAGAAGAAATTTATTTTACTTGAAGTAGAAAGGGAAAATACCTCAAATTTCAATAATCTAGTGGAAGCACAAGTTGCAAATATTGATAAATACTCAGTTCCAACCATAAATAGATATGAAGATAGAAATTCAATGGCTCATTCTCTCGAAGTTAGACTACCATTTTTAGACCATAGACTTGTGGAATTTTTATTAAATGTTAAAAATGATCTAAAAATTAAAAATGGATGGAATAAATATATTTTAAGAAAATCTCTTACTGAACTTCCCAAAGAGATTCGTTGGAGGAAAGATAAAAAGGGATTTGTATTGCCGGAAGAAAACTGGTTAAAAAAAGATTTTAGAGAAGATATACTTACAATTTTTAAAAAGTCACGATTAGAAGAATTTGGGATTATTAGGGGAGACTATTTCCTCGAAAATTATAATTCTTATTTAAATGGTAATTCAAGGATTCACAACTTGGAAATTTCTAGAGTTTATATTGCTGAAAAATGGATGAGGCATTTTTTTAATTAATCTTCGATTTTTTTGTTAAAAAATTTATTAGAATTTAAAAATAACCTCACCTGATTTTGTTAAAAATGCCTTGAGCTTTTTTTAACTTCCGATTTTTCGGAAAAATTTTTAACAAAATACTTAGAAGTAGACCAATCTGTTTTTTTACTGGTGAAATATAAGAATGAAGTACAAAGCTTCTATCTACATTTATAGGCTGAAATCCTACTCTTACTTTATAATTGTGTAATCCTTCACTTCCAGAATCTTCTTGAATAGAACTTAAACCATAACTAACAACATTACATTGACCTTCTTTTAAAAAATAATTTAGTACGAAATCGGCAAGGGTATTATTTGGGCAAAACTTTCTATGCTCGTCAGTTGAAAAACTACCTTGGATTATTACATAATCTTCAATGACTATTAAACTCATAAATGCAACAATCTCATTATTAAATTTTGTTGCTAAAGCCTTATGCCCTGAGTTTAAGGCAAAATTCTTAAAACGAATCTCAAAATTACTTTTTGTTCCATCTGATAATCCAACTCTAGTTCGAGTATCATGAAATGCTTGAAACCCGTTAACTAAAATTTCATTCCATTGAACAAACTCAATTGTAAGATTCTTCTGTCCAATACGAATATCTCGAACAACATTTTTTGAGAGTTTATTTTGATTATAATTTTTATCATAACAATTATATAAAATCGTATTTGTTGATTGTCCAACATCAGAGATAGTACAAAAGCTTACAATTAAGCAATTTAATTCTCTAAATACTCTTTTAATTTCGTTTTCAGATGGATTTGAAGTAATAAATTCTGGAAATCGAATTGCAGAAAAAGATTCATGCTTCATCCATAAATAATCACCATCTCCAGATATTACTAGTACGCCAGAGGATTTTAGATTAGAATAATATTCTACTAAAGAAATTGAAATCATAACTTTCTATAAAATTAAATAACTTATTAAATCATTAAGAACCATCTCAATATTATTTTTAATACTTTCCTATTAAATTAAATCATTTTTAAAAAATTTACTATTTAGTAATTGAATTATATTTTGGTAATCAAATTGAGTAATTTTAGTTATTCAACTAATCAAGATTTCTATGTATTTGGCTTTTATATGATTATTCGAAAAATAAGAAATACGGATGTCGAATCCATCTCAAAACTGCATATTAAAGTGTTTGATAAATCATATTTTTCAGTTTACTATACTTTATCTGATCTTAGTAAGTACTTTAATAAATTATTAGAGTTTAATGAGTATAGTTATGTTTGTGAAGATAATAATACGATTTTTGGTTATTTAATTGGAGGTTTTAGAACACAAGAGGCTGTTAATATTTTTTTGAAAGAAAATCGAATTAAAATTCTTTATTATATTTTTCGAAATCCTAAATTTATAGTGATTGCTATTAATAAATTATTTAAGAAAACTGTTAGTCAAAAACTTAAATCAAAGGTAGGACTTCGCCTTTTTCTAATTGGTGTTGATCCTTCTGTTAGCAAAAAAGGAGTCGGGGCACAATTGGTAAAGAAATTTGAAGAAGATATTCTTTTAGGAGGTTATAATGAATACGGTTTATATGTTCGAACTGATAATCAAAAAGCAATTAGTTTTTATCTAAATCGTGGTTTTGTAAAAGAGTTTAAAAATTTTGATTTATTTTCATTTACAAAACTAATAAATTAGTACCCAAGTATAGATCATTTTCAAAACAAACTTTACAGTAAAATACACTTATGCTTACACTGATTTGTCCCGTATTTAATGAAGTAAATTATATAAATAATATCCTAAATTTTTTTTTAGAATCTAACCCTACTGAAAAGGAAATCTATTTTATCGATGGGGGGTCAACAGATAATACTGTTCAAATCATCCAAAACTTCATAAAAAAAAACTCCAATATTAAATTATTAATTAATCCAAATAGATTTGTTCCTTTTGCCTTAAATTTAGGGATAAAAAGTAGTAAAGGGGACCCAATCATAAGGTTGGATGCTCATACTATTTACTCAATAGATTACTGTGAAAAAATTCTTGAAGTCTTTAATGAAACAAATGCTGATATTGTTGGTGGTCCTATGATAAAAAGTGGCGAATCTTTTTTTCAAAAAACAGTTGCTTATTGTTCTTCCACGTCGTTAGGGATTGGGAATAGTAAGATTCATCAAGTTAATTATGATGGTCCATCAGATCACGTTTACTTAGGTGCTTGGAAAAGAAATCTATTTAATGATATTGGTTATTTTGATGAGAATCTTTTAAGAAATCAAGACGATGAGTTTCACTATCGTGCCAAGAGTATGGGTAAAAAGATATTTCTTTCTTCAAGGATTAAATCACAATATTTTCCAAGAAAAAACTTAAAAAAACTTTTCTCACAGTTTTTTCAATATGGTTTATTCAAACCATTAGTGTTACAAAAAGTAAAATCTGAGTTTAAGTTTAGACATATTATCCCAAGTATTTTTGTGCTATATGTACTTTTACTTCCCTTGTGGTATAATAGTTTACTTTTAAGTTCAATGCTTTTTGTATATTTTTTATTGGTTACTATATTTGCAGAAAGCTCACATTTGAGTTTATATTCGAAAATTTTATGTTTTGTGGTTTATCCTACAATACACGTTGCATATGGATTAGGTTTTTTATTTGGTTTATTTACCTCAAATAGGATAATGAAACGATTTCTTTAGTAAAAACAAATCAGTATTATTCAATACATTCTTATTTGATATAAAATGATTTTTTAAGATATTTCACTCTCAATTATTTATAGATAATTAATGAACAAAGACTATTTACTTTTTCATAGACCATTCATCTCAGAGGAAGAAATTGATGAGATGGTTGACACGTTACGGTCTGGATGGCTTAGCATGGGACCTAAGACTATAAAATTTGAAGAAGAATTCAATAAATATATCGGGTCTCAAAAGTCAGTAGCTGTAAATTCTTGGACGGCAGCTGGACACTTGACTTTAGAGGCTTTCGGGATTGAAAAAGGAGATGAAGTCATAGTACCAACTATGACTTTTCCTGCAACCGCTGAAATTGTATGTTACTTTGGTGCAAAACCTGTTATAGTTGATGTTGATAAAGATACTCTTAATATATCGATTGAAGAAATTGAGAGAGCAATAACGCCTAAAACAAAAGCTATTATCCCAGTTCATTACGGTGGTCAACCTTGTGATCTTGATGAAATACAAGAAATAGCAAAAAGCTATAACATAAAAGTACTGGAGGATGCAGCACACGCTCTTCCAGCAACATATAAAGGAAAAAAAATCGGGACTATCTCGGATGCAACTTGTTTTAGTTTCTATGCTACTAAAACTTTATCTACTGGTGAAGGGGGGATGATTTGCACTAATAACCAAGAGATTGCTGAGAGGTGTGCAATTATGCGTCTTCATGGAATAAATAGAGATGCTTGGAAAAGATATAGTGAAGCTGGATCTTGGTATTATGAGGTTGTTGCACCTGGATATAAATATAATTTTACAGATCTTCAAGCCTCACTTGGATTGCCGCAGCTAAAAAAAGTTGATATAATGTGGGAGTGGAGGAAAAAAATTGCTTCAAGATACCTAGAAGGGTTTAAGGGTTTTGATCTTCTCACTTTACCATATATTAAAAATGATCGAGAATCTTCATGGCATTTATTTCCAGTTCGAATAAATCTAGAAATGATTACTAAAAATCGTGCTCAGATTATTGATGAATTGAAAAATCATAATATCGGAGTGGGAGTTCATTTTATGCCAGTTCATCAACATTTATACTATAGTGAAACTTTTAATTTAGATGACAAGAATTATCCAGTTGCATCAACCACTTTTCCCAGACTTATGTCACTTCCAATTTATCCCGGAATGAATGATAACAGTGTCGAAAAAGTCATTTCTACTGTTATAGATATTTTGAATCAACATCGAAGATAGTTTCTGTTGTAATGGGCAAACAAGGTAGTTTTCTAAAACGATTTTCTGATTTATTGATTAGTATTATACTCCTTATTGTTTGTTTTCCTCTGTTTTTAATCATTGCTGTTGCGATTAAATTGGAATCGAAGGGACCAATTTTCTTTTTGCATGAAAGAACAGGATTGAACGGAAAAACATTTAGAATGATAAAATTTAGAGGAATGATTGATAATGCATTAGATTTTGGACCAGGAATAACTCAAGTTGATGATCCACGTATAACAAAAGTCGGAAGATTTTTACGAAGAACAAGTCTCGACGAACTACCACAATTGGTCAATGTTTTAGTTGGTGAAATGAGCATTATTGGTCCTCGCCCAGAAATTACGAATATAACGCAAAATTATTCAACTGAACATAAAAAAGTATTTGAATTTTTGCCAGGTATAACAGGAATTTCTCAAGTAAATGGAAGACAAATGTTAACCCCTGAACAAAGAACCAATATGGAAATTAGGTATTATTCTAAAGAGACTTTTTGGGGGGATATTAAAATTTTCATTAAGACTTTTTATGTTGTAGTAAGTAACAAAGGGAATATTTAAAATACTAATTATCTTATTACTGATCTTCAGTTTTAATAAAATATAATCTTTAACTAATCGAACCTTTCTTAAACTTGATTTTATCAACGCAATTTGATTTATTTTTGACCTTGTATTGAAATCATTTAAAATCTAATTTTCCGATCGAATCAAAAAAACAGGAATTTTTAATGCAGATATTTAGATTAATTTTACTTCTATTAGCATTATCATTTTTCAAATCAATAGCTCAACCTTATAAAATATTAGAATCTACTAAAGAACATATAATCATTGAGTTCGATTTTCATAATTATTATACAATAGCAGATACGATTATTAATGGTAAAAGGTTCAACTATATTAATCAAATGGAGTTTTCTCCCCGGATGCCGGGTGAACCGTGGTTACCAGAATTGTTGATTAATATTGGTGTTCCCAATAAATGTAATCCCTCTCTGAGCATTTTAAATTCTGAAGAAATTAAAATTAATGACAAATTTATAATTCCATTTCCTAAAGAAGATCCAGATATAACTCCTAAAGGTGAAGATAATTTTAATTTTGAAATTTATAATAGTAATCGATTATTTCCTTTTACTAAAGCAAAAATAATAAATGATTATATTTTTAGATACTCTCGTGTTCTAGTAGTTGGGATTTCCCCTTATCAATTTAATCCTATATCAAGAGATATTTTGTTTACAAACAAAATGAAAATCAAAATAGTATTTAACTCACTTAATGATCTCAATGATAAAAAAATAGAAGATGCTTTTACTGAAAATTATCTACAAGATCTCGTAATTAATTATGAGATAATGTCTGATTGGATAACTAAGGAAGAAACGCAGCAGAATAAAACCTCTACTTTTTGGTACAATTCTAATCAAAATTATTATAAAATCTATCTTGCTAAAAAAGGTGTTTATAGAGTAACTTATGATGAATTGATTGCAGCAGGGGTTCCATTGAGTGCTGAAATTCCAGTTGATAAAATTGGATTGTATGGAGGTGGAGAATCTATACCATTGGATATAACAACCAGTCAAAATGGACTTTTTAAGAGTGGGGATTATTTTCAATTTGTGGGACTTCCGCCACCTAAAAGTAGTTATTCAAATTTTAATTTGTACAACAAAAGTAATGTCTATTGGTTTACATTTGAAAATGATTCATCAGAAGAACGATATAAAGATATTACAGGTATAGCCAGTTCTTGGACAAGATCAATTGACTATTATCTTTACACTGAACACTATGAAGAGGATAAAATATATGAAAGATGGGGACTTGCAGGCAATGGAAATAGGGATCATTGGCAATGGGGTAAAGCTATTGCAAGAAATCAACAATCTATTGTTGGATTTGAAAGTTTCTATAATGAATTACCAGATATAAGTAGAGATTCTAATTTTGCTGTTTTAAAAGTAAATATGCATGGCGTTTCAAATAATAATCGATGTCCTAGCCATCAAGCCTACATTTCACTTGCAAATAATGAGCTAATTGGCACATATACATGGAATGGTCAAGCTGAAGCCACATTTGAAAAGAGAATTGATAGTATAAAAAACTATCCAACAGGAAATAAAGTTTCTGTATTTGTGTATGGAGATGCTTGTCCAGATACTATAAATCCGGATGATGAGATTAGAATAAACTGGTTTGAATTTGAGTATTGGCGGTATTTAAGAACTTATCCTAATAATTTTAACTTCACAAGTAATCCGAATGAATTTGGTGTAAATAGATTTTGGTTGTCTCGGTGGCAAAGAGATAACGCAAAAATTTATATACCTTCAAAATCTAAAGTAATTAGTGATCCAGATATTCCTAATGATCAGTATAATTCTTTAAGATTTGTGGATACTGTTTCTGCTCTAACAGAATATTTTGTTATCGCATCTGATTATTTTCTAACTGTGGATTCAATAAAATTTGATTCCCCATCAAACCTCAAATCAACCGGAAATGGTTCGGATTATATAATAATTACTCATCCGAATTTCAAAAACATTGCTGAAGGATTAAAATCAATTAGAAGTGTAAATTTCCCTGATACCTCAATTTCTAACCCACGGATTTTTATAGCTGATGTTCAGGATATTTATGATGAGTTTTCAGATGGATTGATTTCTCCAGAAGCTATAAAATCTTTTATAAAATATGCTTTTGAAAACTGGGTTATTCCGGCTCCAAGCTACATAGTACTTCTCGGCGATATGAGTTATGACTATAGAGAGATTTTATCGGATAGCAGACCAAATTTTATCCCCTCAATTCCATATTTTACTCAAGAATATGGGCAAACGGCCAGTGATAATATGTTTGTAGCTGTAGCTGGTACAGATGTCACACCCGATCTAGCAATCGGCAGATTATCAATTGAAAATGTTGCTGAAGGTGCTGTGTTATTAGAAAAATTAAGTACATATCCATCAGATAATTCCAAGGCTTGGAAACAGAACGTCTTACTTTTTGCCTCAGGAATTAGTTTAGCCGATGAAATTTCTTTTGGGTTTAATGACGCATCAGAACTACTTGAAAATAATTTTTTAACACCTAATGGTTATACTACTTCAAAGGTTTATAGATACCCTAGCAAGACTATTCATGAACCATTTCAAGGAGACGGTCCTAAAATTCGTGAAAAAATAAACGAAGGGGGTGTTTTTGTTAACTATTATGGGCATGGTGGTGGTTACCAATGGGATCTTATTTTCACAAATGATGATATTTACCTCCTTGAAAATGAAGGTAGATTACCATTTATATCTAGTACAACATGTTACACAGCTCATTTTGATAATCAGGATGTATTTGGAGAACAGTTTAATAAAGTTCCGGGTAAAGGATGTATTGGATTTTTTGGAAGTGCTGGTTTAACATATTGGCAAATCGGTAAGGAAATTAATCAAAAATTGTTTGGGCAAATCTTTCATTTTCAGGAATTTATTACTGGAAAAGCAATCTTAAAAGCTAAGTCACAAGTATCTGGAGGCGGTGCATATGGTAACCAAGTTGCATTGCTAACATTGCTTGGAGATCCAGTTTTTAAGTTAGCATTACCTTCTTTTCCAGATTTTGAAATTAAACCGTCTGGAATTAAAATAAACCCTGCCAATCCTTTAGTCGGGGATACTGTCAAAGTCCAAGTATCTATAAGAAATTTCGGAAGAGTTTTACTCAATGATTCTGTAAGTGTTGAATTAATTGCAACATCAAACGATACTTCATATTCAGTTGGAATTAATCGTATTTCTAGTTTTACAGCATACGATTCAACTTCGTTTAAGTGGATTCCAACAACTGGAGGATTATTTGAACTTAAAGTTAATATTAACAATATCGATATTATACCGGAAGAAGATTATACAGACAATACAGCTTCAAATTTATTTGTAATTTATAATATAGGTGAACCTAACATTGTTAAACCAGTTGATGCTTTCAGTTCAGAATCTAAATTTGATTTTGTATTAGTTGATATTGGGTATTTCATTGATTTACCTTTAGTATATTATATTGAGATTGATACTTCTTCGTCATTTCAAAACCCAATTATACAATCAGAAAGTTTGACTTCAATAGATGGGATCATAAAATGGTCTCCTCAAGTAATACAATCAGGTGTGTATTTTTGGAGGACAAGAGTTTTTGATGGGGAGAATTATGGTAGATGGAGTAATATAAGAAGTTTCTCGGTTGGTTCATATACAAAAAAAGGATATTACGCACACGATAATATTCTAAAAACATTTGATACCTATAACATCAATTTTTCTGAAACACACAAAAGTCTTCTTCTTAATACAGAGCTAATTGAACCTAGACCAAGTAATAAAACTTTCATTGAACAGTTTGACTTTACTAACATCGCTTACTCTGATAGTTTTAAAGCTAGTACAATGACTACGGATGGGACATATCTTTATATTGGCACCTCACAGTATTTCGCTTATAATCCAGACTCAAATCCTGATGGTCTTTCTAGGATTTATAGAATAGGTACTGGATTAAATGGAACAATTCAAGGGGAGTATTACGGGTATCTTCCAAATTTTAATACACAAATCTTAAATCAGATATTTTATCATAGCGATGGATATATTTATGTTGCAACCAAAAATCCATACCAGCTATTAAAAGTTGATAAAACTACAGGGGACACAACCTCAATTTATCTAACTGCAGGACTTCTTAGATGGGAAGATGCTGGTATTAAAGAAGGTGCCTTTTTTGTAAAATCTGACGGTAATTTTATTTATAATCTTACACTATTTGATAGTTTGGGGAGAACAAAATATGTATTGAGAACTCTAGACCCGAACAATGGGTGGACCTTAGTTAAACCAGATATTATACTTGATGGTAATAGTTATATCCCAGGATTTTCTGACTTTTTCGTATATGAAAATTTTATCTATCCAACTGACTATTGGCAAAATGCGATGAGAAGAATTAGAGTTAATGATGGCTATTATGAAGAAGAGTGGGTAACATATTTACCCTTTAAAAATTTCTATTCTTGGTGTTATGATTGGAATAACAATCTATTGTATTCAGTCACTTTTAGACCGTTCGCAAATTTAAAAACCAGATTTTATAAATTTCTTGGTAACTATACCGATGCTGAAGGGACAATTACTACAAAAGAGATTGGACCTGCAAATAAATGGAATAATCTTAAAATCAATCTTGAAAATTCCAGTCAGACTGGAAACTATACTGTTAATTTACTAGGTTTTAATAGTTCAAATAAAATTTGGGATACATTGGCGGTTACAATTCCTGATTCACTTGATCTATCAAATATTTCTACGGTTGATTATAATTTATTAAAAATGAGTTTTACACTTTCAGATTCAAGTTTTGGTGCTTCGGAACCTATGAAATTAAGATCGGTGGAAATTGATTATGATATGCTCCCAGAAGTAATGTTGACAAAAAAGAATATTAATGTTTCACCTGATAGTATATTACAAGGATTTCAAACTGAATTAACTTTAAATATTCAAAATATTAGTTCAACAAGTGTAAATGATGTAAATGTAAAATTTTATATAAATAATTCCGATACTGCATTTTATTCGCAAAATGTAATGATAAATGCTGATAGTTTGACAACGATTAAACATAATATAAATACAGATAATATTTTATTTGAAAATAATTTAAGAATATTTGCTTTCCCAATTCATCCAACCTTATTTACTTTCAACGATAGAACTGAGCACGATTTTTTTGTTTCCCGTGATTCAGTAAAACCAAATTTTACTATTACTTTTGATGATAAAGAATTAATTGATGGAGATATTATTTCATCTGAACCTACGGTTGTAATGACTGTTGAGGATAACAGTCCTTTACCAATTACTCAGAACCACTTTTCAATTCAACTTGATAATATTCCTTTAAGTTTTTATGATGTTAATGATTCTCTTAAGTATGATTACACTCCATATCCAAATTCCAAAGCAGTGGTTACTTGGACTCCAAAACTTGAGGATGGCTCACATACTTTAACAGTTTTTGTTAAAGATTCATCAGGAAATCCGTTTAACTCATCACAAATGGTTTATAGATTTAATGTTTTTAACAATCCCGATTTGTTACAAGTATATAATTATCCTAATCCATTTAAAGACAAAACTGATTTTACTTTTGAAGTCAGAGGAGTTATTCCGCCCGAAGAGCTTAAAATCAAAATCTTTACAGTGGCAGGAAGATTGATTAAAGAAATAGTTCTGCCAGGTTCAAGTTTGCAAATCGGATTTAATCGAATACCCTGGGATGGACTCGACCAGGATGGTGATGAAATTGCAAATGGAGTTTACTTCTATAAAATAATTTCAAAACACGGTAATGAAGTAAAAACTGTTACACAAAAACTTGCTAAGCTTAAATAACATAATAATAATTTTAATCAAGTTTAAGGATTTAACTAATGTGTGGTATTGTTGGATATATTGGAACTAAAAATTGCGTTCCTGTTCTATTAAACGGATTAAAACGGCTTGAATATAGAGGGTATGATTCAGCGGGTATTGGAGTCATAGAAAATAATAAATCACTAGTTGTTAAGAATAAAGGGAAAGTATCTTTATTAGAAGATAAGCTTGAAGAGTTAAATATTAATTCTAATATCGGAATTGGGCATACACGTTGGGCAACACACGGTATTCCAAATGAAATAAATGCTCATCCACATAGCAATGAAGATAATTCTATCTTTTTAATCCACAATGGTATTATTGAAAATTACCAGGTTTTGAAAAAAGGATTAATGAGCTTTGGTTACAAGTTTAAAGTGAAACTGATTCTGAAGTTCTTGTTCATTTAATAGATAGTTTCACTAAGCGTGGTCACAATTTAACAAAATCAGTTCAACTTGCTTTACACGAAGTTGAGGGTACATATGGGCTCGCTATCATCTCATCAAAAGAACCAGATAAAATTATTGCTGCTAGAAAAGGCTCACCTTTGGTTGTGGGTATTGGTGAAAACGAAAATTTTATTGCATCAGATGTTTCTGCTATAATAGCTCACACAAAACAAGTTATTTATCTTGAAGATGGTGAAATAGCAATTATTAAAAAGATGATTTTATCGCAAAATCTAGTTTCAATGATGACATAGAAAAAGAAGTTCACGAAATTTCAATGACACTTGATGAAATTGATAAAGGTGGCTTTCAACATTTTATGTTAAAAGAAATTATGGAGCAGCCGGAATCTTTAAGAAACTCTATTAGAGGTAGGATTATTGAAGAGGAAGGCGATGTTGTTTTAGGTGGATTGGCAGATGTTGTTGATAAACTTGCCTCATCTAAAAGGATAATAATAACTGCTTGCGGTACTTCCTGGCACGCTGGTTTAGTTGGAGAGTATATGTTTGAACAGTTTTGCAGAATTCCTACGGAAGTTGAATATGCTTCTGAGTTTAGATATAGAAATCCTGTTGTTGAAAAAGATGATGCTATATTTTTTATTTCTCAGAGTGGCGAAACGGCAGATACGCTTGCTGCTCTTAGAGAAGCTAAATTGAAAGGTGCTTTTGTTCTGGGAATTTGTAATGCAGTTGGAAGCAGTATTGCAAGAGAAACGAATGCTGGCGTTTATACACACGCTGGTCCTGAAATTGGAGTAGCTTCTACAAAAGCATTTACATCCCAGCTTACAGTACTTGCACTTATAACATTACTAATCGCTCGTAAAAAAAGTATGAGCAAAATTGATGGCAAACAGTTAGCAAGTGAATTAAAACTGATCCCAGATAAAGTTGAAGAAATTTTAAATCTTAATGATCAAATAGAGAAAATTGCTGAAGAGTTTAAAGATGCTACAAATTTTCTGTACCTTGGACGCGGATACAATTTTCCCGTAGCATTAGAAGGCGCATTAAAATTAAAAGAAATTTCATACATTCATGCAGAAGGTTATCCGGCTGCAGAAATGAAACATGGCCCAATTGCACTTATTGATGAGAACATGCCTGTTGTGTTCATCGCTCCAAAAGATTCCACTTATGAAAAGATAGTAAGTAACATACAAGAGGTTAAAGCTAGAGGTGGAAGAATTATTGCGATTATTACTGAAGAAGATGAGTTTCTAAAGAACTTAGTTGATTATACTATAAAGATACCACATACGATTAGAATGTTAATGCCAATTTTATCAGTTATACCTTTACAATTATTAGCCTATCATATTGCAGTTAAAAAAGGATTAAATGTTGACCAACCAAGAAATCTTGCAAAAAGTGTTACGGTAGAATAGTAAATTATTTCTGATATTGTCTTTGTGATTTTGCAAAATTTCCATATTTTTACCAACCAAATTTTTAAGGGCAGGTAGCTCAGTCGGTAGAGCAAAGGACTGAAAATCCTTGTGTCGGCGGTTCAATTCCGTCCCTGCCCACATCCCTTTAGAGGCATTACCGAATGCCTCTTTTTTGTTTTAAACCGTTTGCAATACCAAATTATTTTAACATTTGATTTATTGAATTCTGCCTTAACCCTGCATATATTTGAGCTATACTAAAAATGGTTTAACATGAAAGAAAAAGTAATACTTCAAACAAATTTCCCTAAACTAAATTTTGTTAAAAGCGGTAAAGTAAGAGATATTTATGATCTCGGAGAATATTTTTTAATTGTTTCAACTGATAGACTTTCTGCTTTCGATGTAATAATGGGACAAGGAATTCCTTTTAAAGGAAAAGTACTAACTAAGATTTCGGAATTTTGGTTTAACTACTCAAAAGGCATTATTAAAAATCATCTTATAACTACTGATGTAAATAAATTTCCTTCTATTTGTATGGAATATGCTGATGATTTAGAGGGCCGAAGTATGCTTGTGCAAAAAGCAGATGTGGTTCAGATTGAAAGTGTTGTCCGTGGTTACATCACTGGTTCCGGTTGGGTTGATTATCAGAAAACTGGTGAAGTTTGTGGAATTAAACTACCATCAGGAATGATTGAGTCTGAGAAATTTCCTGAACCAATTTTCACTCCTGCAACAAAAGCTGAAATTGGTTTACACGATGAAAACATTTCTGAAGAAATTGCAAAAGAAATTGCTGGTGTTGAAACTATAGAGTTTATGAAAAGAAAAACCATTGATATTTATAAAAACGCAGTTGAGTTTGCTTTAAGTAAAGGAATAATAATTGCAGATACTAAAATGGAATTTGGTAAAATTGGAAATGAAATTATTCTTGTAGATGAACTTCTTACACCTGATTCATCAAGATTCTGGCCATTAGATAAATATGAAAAAGGTAAAGGACAAGAAAGTTTTGATAAACAATTTGTACGTGATTATCTGATATCCATTAAGTTTAACAAGCAACCACCGCCACCATTATTACCTGAAGATATAATTCAAAAAACCAGTGAAAAATATCTTGAAGCTTTGGAAAAACTTACCGGCGAAAGTATAGTTTAAAATGCATCCAGTTAAGATTAAAATTATAGATAAAAAAGAGTTGCAAATTCTTTGGGATGATGGAAATAGTTGTTCACTAAATCTAAAAGAATTAAGAAAATTATGTCCGTGCGCAACTTGTTTAGCAGAACGAGAAAAGCAAAGTAAAATGTACATTCCGTTATTTGCTGAAAATCAGGTAACTATTAAATCAATAGACCAGATAGGAAAGTATGCTATTCAAATCAAATGGAACGATGGGCATAATACCGGAATTTATGAATATACATTCTTAAAAAATTTTGCTGATAAAGTAAAAGTTTAACAAATGACACTCCCAAATCAATTAACGATTTTAAGAATTATTCTAACTCCGATATTTTTATATCTGTTTTTATCCAGTAATCCATTTTACATCCAAATTTCACTAGCTGTATTTTTTATAGCTGCACTAACTGATTGGTATGATGGTTGGCTAGCAAGAAAGTTTAATTACATCTCAGATTGGGGAAAATTCTGGGATCCACTTGCAGATAAAATACTAACATCAACTGCTTTTTTAGGATTTGTACTTGTTGGTTTATTACCGCTTTGGATGGTTTTATTAATAATTATTCGGGATTTAGTGATTACGCTTTTAAGAGTTTATGCTGAAGGCAGAGGTTACAATTTTGTTACAAGTTATTATGCAAAATGGAAAACAGTTTTACAAATGGTGTTCTTATATTATTTGTTAATCCTTTACGTTGGGCTAAAAACAAAAGAAGTTTATTCAGATAATCAGGATATATTCTTGGTACTTTCAAATCATAATATGATATATTTTATAATGTTAGTGATCACTGTTATTACAGTTCATTCCGGGGTTACTTATCTGATGAAAAACAAACATTTAATAGAAAAGTTATTTAGTGAAACAAATAAACTGGTTTGAAAAAATAATTGGTTCAGCATTATTGACCGGTTATATCCCAATTGCGTCAGGGACATTTGGGAGTTTAGTTGGTGTACTTTTTTATTTTATTCCCGGATTTGAAAAATTATTTGTTATCATCCCTGCAATTATCATCCTATATTTTTATGGAGTTTATGTTTCTGAAAAGTTTGAAAAAGTTTATGGCAAAGATCCGGCTCAAAGCACTGTTGATGAAGTTGTTGGCACCTGGATTGCATTAATTGCGTTACCAAAAACTATTTTAATTGTTCTAACATCCTTTTTAATTTGGAGAGCATTAGATATCATAAAGCCATTTCCCGCAAGAGATTCAGAAAAGCTGAAAGGTGGTTGGGGAATTATGACTGACGATGTTATTTCTGGTTTTTATTCGTTAGTAGTTGTTCATATAATCGTGTATTTTTTTGGAGTTTACTAAAAATGAATGCATATCTTATTTCTATCGGGGACGAATTGTTAATTGGCCAAACCGTAAATACAAACGTTTCCTTTCTCGGAAATTTACTATCTGATAATAATATTGATATAATAAAATCAACTGTTATTGGCGATGATCATCAGGCAATATTGGATGAATTTAATCTTGCATTTAACTCTGCAGAATTAATTATTTGTACAGGCGGACTTGGGCCAACGCACGATGATATAACTCGTAATGCCGTTGTTGAATATTTTAAAACTGAATTGATTAATAATGAAGAAGTGTTGGAGGATGTAAAAGCTTTTGTTACTAAACGAGGAAGAGAATTAAAAAAGAATCATACAGATCAGGCTTTAGTTCCTAAAATTGCCACTGCTATTAGAAACGAAAATGGAACTGCACCAGGAATCTGGATCGAAAAGGAAAATAAAATTCTTGTTGTTATGCCTGGGGTTCCCTACGAGATGAAAGCGATGATGAATAATTACGTTATTCCAACTCTACTTGAAAAAATTGGAACACCTAAAGAGTTTATAAAAAAAGTTACATTGCAAACTACCGGTTTACCGGAATCTATTTTGGCTGAAAGATTGGGCGATATAAATGAATTATTAAATGGAGCAAAGTTAGCTTTTCTACCAAATCAATACGGAGTTAAATTAAGAATAACAGTAAAATCAAATGATGAGGAAATTGCAAATAATCAATTACTTGAAATCGAACAAAAGATAAGAAGTAAAGTTGGCAGATATATTTTTGGAAAAGGTGAAATAACACTCGAGGAAGTTGTTGGAAGATTATTGAAAGAAAGAGATTTACGCATTGCAGTAGCAGAATCTTGCACTGGTGGTGGCTTAGCAAATAGAATTACGAATATTAATGGAAGTAGTAATTATTTTGAACGCGGAATTGTTACTTATAGTAATGCAGCTAAGGTTGAATTGTTAAAAGTAGAAGAAGATGTTTTGATTGATAAAGGCGCAGTTTCTGCTGAGGTTGCTATGCAAATGGCCGAAGGAATTAAATCAACAAGTGGGGCTGATATTGGTATTTCTCTAACTGGAATTATGGGACCAACTGGAGCAGTAACTAATAAGCCTGTTGGAACCGTATTTATTGGTTATTGTGATGATAAAGTTTGTACTTCAAAACGTTTTCAATTTGGTGATGATCGCGTACTTAATAAAAATCGTGCAACACAAGCTGCTCTTGATATGATTAGAAAAAGTTTACTTGGAATTGCGTTTGAAGAATAGACTTTTTGTTTCTTTGAATTTGCCTGAAAGTGTTACCGATAAAATTATTGCTTTGCGTGATTCAATCTCAGCTGATGAAAAATTAAAATGGGAACCAAAAGAAAAACTTCACCTTACTATTAAATTTATTGGTGATGTTGATTCTGAACTAGTTAGTAAAATATCTGATGAATTAATGTTTGTTGAAGATTATAATTCTATCAATTGTTCATTTACTAAATTTGGATTTTTTTATCGTGATAATAAACCAACAATTCTTTGGGCTGGATTAGAAACTGATATTTCATTGTTCGGTTTAATTGATGTGATTAATGTTCGATTACAAAAATTTTCTATTGTTGTTGATAAAAACAAGTTTAAACCACACGTTACATTATTAAGAATAAAAAATGATCTCGGAATAGACTTTGTTAACAACTTCAAAAATTTTACTTTTACACCGATAGATTTTTCCACTAATTCAATCTCACTTTACAAAAGCGAACTTCACAAAGATGGTTCAAAATATTTTGAAATTAAAAATTATAAACTAAAAAAATTGGAGAAATGATGGCTTCAGATAGAGAACAAAAACTAAAAATCATTGATGATGCAATTGCCGGCATCGAAAAAACTTATGGCAAAGGTGCTATAATGAAATTAGGGGACGGCGTGATAAACGATATCGAAGCTATCCCAACTGGTGCTTTGTCTTTGGATATTGCTCTTGGAATTGGTGGAATACCTAGAGGTAGAATAATTGAAATTTATGGACCGGAATCAAGTGGTAAAACTACTTTGTGTTTACATATTATTTCAGAAGCGCAAAAGTTAGGCGGGCTTGCAGCTTTTATCGATGCTGAACATGCACTTGATGTAAATTATGCAAAACGTTTGGGTGTTGATACAGCAAATCTACTTATCTCGCAACCAGATTTTGGTGAACAAGCATTGGAAATTACAGATACATTAGTTCGTAGTAATGCTTTGGATATTATTGTGATTGATTCAGTTGCTGCACTCGTTCCACGCTCTGAAATTGAGGGTGAAATGGGTGATGCTACAATGGCTGTTCAGGCTAGATTAATGTCGCAGGCTTTAAGAAAATTAACCGGAGCAATTTCAAAATCAAAAACTTCTGTAATTTTTATTAATCAATTAAGAAGTAAAATTGGTGTGATGTTCGGAAATCCTGAAACAACAACCGGTGGAAACGCACTTAAGTTTTATGCTTCTGTTAGAATTGATATAAGAAGAATAGCAGCAATTAAAGATGGCGAAGAAGTAATCGGTAACAGAACTAAAGTTAAAATTGTAAAAAGTAAAGTAGCACCACCATTCAAACAAACAGAATTTGACATTTTATATAATGAAGGTATAAGTAAAACCGGTGATGTTTTAGACATGGCAACTGAACTTGGAATTATTAAAAAAGGTGGAGCCTGGTTTACTTATGGTGAAGAAAGAATTCAAGGTAGGGAACAGTTTAGACAAAAACTTATCGAATTCCCTGAGATGTATAAAAAAATTGAAATTGAAATAAAAACAAAACTTGGTTTACCTGGTTTCAAATCGGATCAAGTTGCTGAAGAAAAAGCAGAAGAAAAACCAAAAGGGAAAAAGAAATAGTTATTAGCCTTTTTATCAAATGAAAATTATAAGAGTCGTCAGAAAAGATGAAAAAAATGTTATAGTTTATTTTGATAATGATGTAAAGTTAATTTTATCAGAAGATGTTTTTTATAATAGCGGTTTAAGGAAAGATGATGAAGTTTCCGAAGACCGCTATTCTTTTTTTATTGAACAAAATATTTTATTCCACATCAAACAACGCGCACTTTCATTTCTTGGCCGAAGATTCCATTCTGAAAGAGAATTACTTCAAAAACTTAAAAGCAAATCTTATGAAGAAAGATTAATTAAAATTGTTCTACAAAATTTAAAAGATCATTCTTTTATTGATGATAAAAATTTTGCATCGCATTTTATTGAGGAAAAGTTAAAGCGTAAAAAATGGGGGATGAATAAAATTAAATCAGCGCTTTATACTAAAGGTGTATCTTCAAAAATAATTGATGAATTATTAAAAGAATTTGATAATACTGAGAATAATCTTGAATCAATTACTGAAATTGCTGCAAAAAAAATCAATCAGCTTAGAAAAAGAAATGTTGATGAAAAAAAACTTTATCAGAAAGTAATAACATTTTTATTAAGTCGAGGATTTGACTATGAAACATCAAGCGAGGTTTGCAGAAAAATTATTAAGCAGGATTTTGATTAGTAAGTTTTAGATTTTGTCTTAGTTTTGTGATAAAACTTTTCATCTCACCATTAATTATTTCACTATTAGTCTCGTCTAAAGTAAACCATTTTCGTTTACGTAAATTCTTTTCCGGGTAATCTTTTAATTCCTTTGTTACTTCCATCGAAAAAACTTTTACTAATGCAGTTTCATTTTTCTTTTTAAGTTGAAAAGCACCAAGTTCTACAGTTTCATTTTCACCAATTACTCCTGCTTCTTCGTAAGCTTCTTTTTTAGCTGATTCAAATGCAGATAAATTAAATTCGATATAACCTTTAGGGAAAATCCATTTTTGTTTTTTTATGGAAGTGATAAGAAGTAGTTCCAATTCACCATTGGTAACTCGATAGGGAATTACGCAAGATTTTATAATTTCATTATTTGAGGTTTTGTTTTCTTCCACATCAATATTTAATATTTATTTCCCAAAATGTATATAATTATCTTTTTCTAATAGGAAATATATCCTTTAATTGTTTAAAAAAATCTAACTACTTCCCTTAATAATTTGATTGGAAAATATAAGACCAATCTTTAACTTCATATTAAAGAATAACAGGAATCCGAAATGAGTAAAAATCAAAAAGAAGAAAAAATTCTTTCTGCATATGAAAAAGCTGCTGAAGATGGAATTGATCCACGCTGCATCCCTCAAAGATTAGATATGCCTGTTCCAGAACATGATGAAATTGTATATCCAAACTATACAAAAGAAGAACAAGAAAATTGGAAGTATCTTTATAATCGGCAGATGCAATATTTACCAGGCCGCGCTTGTGATGAATATTTACAAGGTGCAACTCAACTTAATCTTTCTTCAGAAGAAATTCCAAATTTACAAGTTCTTAGCCAAATATTTAATAGAATAACTGGGTGGAAAGTTGCACGAGTTCCTGGCTTAATACACGAGCAAAACTTTTTTGAAATGTTAAGAAGAAAAGTTTTTCCTTCAACTGATTATATCCGTAGAAAAGAAGAACTTGATTATACGCCTGCACCAGACTTATTTCATGATATTTTTGGACATATGCCATTACTTACAAATAAAAGTTTTGCTTCATTCTATCAAATGTTTGGCGAAGCAGCATTAAATGCTGATGGAATCAATAGAAAATATTTAGAAACCCTACATTGGTTTACTGTTGAGTTTGGTTTGATTAGAAATTCTGAAGGAATAAGAATTTATGGTGCTGGGATATTATCGTCGCTTAATGAAGTTCAAAATGCGCTTTCAAATAATGTTGAGGTAAGGGAATTTATCCCGGAAATAATTGTTGAACAGGATTATGATGTTTGGCATTTACAGCCAATTTTATTTGCAATAGATTCTTTTGAACAACTTGAGCAAGGATTTAAAGATTGGACAAAAAAAGTTGGTATTTTATAGAATCTATTGAACCTTTAATACGATTATCTTGTTAGCTACATCAAGTAGAGAATCATTTTCTTGAAAGTGCAAACCCTTTTAGCTAACTTAAACAAGAAACAAAAATACTTTCCGATAATAAAATAAAAATAAAAAGGAGTTCGATATGTCCATTAAAGTTGGAGATAAAGCACCAGATTTTACACTGTTTAATCAAGATGGTGAAGCTGTTAAATTAAGTTCATTTAAAGGTAAAAATGTAGTCGTTCTTTTTTTTCCTGCAGCAAATACCGGTGCTTGCACCACTGAGATGTGTACATTTAGAGATGAGCTAAAAGAATATGAGATTTTAAATGCTCAACTTTTGGGAATTAGTGTCGATACTCATTTCGCATTAAAAATGTTTCATGAAAAAAATAACTATAATTTCCCATTACTAAGTGATTTTAATAAAAAAGTTATCAAAGATTACGATGTAGTTTTGGATGTATTTGTCCCTGGCAAGTTTGATTATCTCAACACTGCAAAGCGTGCCGTATTTGTAGTTGATACAAATGGAGTAATTAAATATTTTGAAATTCTTGCAAATGTAGGTGGCCAACCAAATTTTGAAGCAATCAAAAAAACACTTGCTTAAAATTTAGAACGGAGAAATGTTGATGTTAGAAGTTGGTAAAAAAGCTCCCGATTTTTCATTACTAAATCAGGATGGAAATAAAATTTCTTTAAAAGATTTTTTAGGTAAAAAAGTTGTTTTGTATTTCTATCCTAAAGATGATACTTCAGGCTGCACAAAAGAAGCTTGTAGTTTTAGTGCTGATCTGCCAAAATTTTCTAAGGTAGATGCGATAATTTTAGGTGTTAGCCCTGATTCTGTAAAATCACATAAAAAATTTTCCGAAAAATATAAACTTAAATTTGATCTACTCGCTGATGAAGAAAAGAAGATTGTAGAGAAATATGGAGTCTGGAAAGAGAAAAGTATGTATGGCCGAAAATATATGGGAGTAGAGCGCACAACTTTTATAATTGATGAAAACGGAAAGATCAAAAAGATTTTTAACAAAGTAAAAGTTGAAGGGCACAATAAAGAAGTTATGGAATCATTGAAAGCCTGATATGCTTTACCTTACCAGAAGAGAAACATTTGCTGCTGCACACCGTTTATTTAAGGATGGATTAAATGACGAAGAAAATTTTGAATTGTTTGGTAAATGCAGCAACCCAAATTGGCACGGACATAATTATACTTTAGAAGTTGTTGTGGCTGGAAATGTAAATCCTGAAACAGGTTTTGTACTTGATCTAAAACAATTAAAAGAAATAATTCTTGAAAATGTAATTAGTAAAGTTGATCATAAAAATCTTAACCTTGATACTGATTTTATGAAAGGATTAAATCCTACTTCGGAAAATATTATTGTTGCAATCTGGAATCAATTAAAAGATAAAATACCTGCAGGTAAACTTTATGCAGTAAAACTTTACGAAACTGAAAACAATTATTTTGAATATCGTGGAGAATAATTTGGATAAGAATAAAACAAAAAACCTGATTAAAGATTTGTTAGTTGAAATTGGTGAAGATCCAAATCGTGAAGGCTTATTAAGCACTCCAAAACGTGTTGCCGAAGCTTATGAGTTCCTTACAAAAGGCTATAACCAGGATATTGAAGAAGTATTGAACAATGCGATCTTCAATGAAAAGTATGATGAAATGGTTTTGGTTAAGAATATTGATTTTTATAGTATGTGTGAACATCACATGCTCCCATTTTATGGAAAAGTGCATGTTGCTTACATTCCAAATGGAAAAATTGTTGGGCTTAGTAAAATTCCAAGAATAGTTGATGTGTTTGCAAGACGATTGCAAGTTCAGGAAAGAATGACGCAGCAAATTGCTGATACTATCGATAAATATCTTCAACCAATTGGTGTCGCAGTTGTTTCAGAAGCAAACCATATGTGTATGATGATGCGTGGAGTAGAAAAACAAAATTCATCTGCAACTTCCAGCGCTATGCACGGAGTTTTTAAAGATGATGCAAGAACAAGATCTGAGTTCCTAAATCTTATCGCAACAAAAAATTTATGAAAAGAGAACAACCTGGTGTTTGGATAACCGGAGCTAGTTCTGGTATTGGAAAATCTGCCGCAATTGAATTTGCAAAGACTGGAGCAAAAGTTTTTGCATCTGCAAGAAGAGTTTCTGAACTTGATAGATTAAATCAGGAACTTGAAAGTGAAAAATTATCAGTCGAAATATTTCCGTGTAATGTTGCCTCACAAAGTAATGTTGATCAGACCGTAAAAAGAATATCAGCTATTTCTAAAATTGATTGTTTAATTAACAACGCAGGTATCACATCATTTAAACTTGCAGAAGATAATTCGATAAATGAGATAAACGATATTATTAACACAAATCTTCTTGGTTCAATTTATACTATCAAATCGGTTTTACCTCAAATGATTGCAAACGGTGGTGGAACAATTATTAATATTCTTTCTGTTGTTACAAAAAAAACATTTACTAAAAGCAGCGTTTATTCAGCATCTAAAATGGGCTTACTTGGTTACACAAATTCGTTAAGAGAAGAAGTAAGAAAGTACAATATTAAAGTCATCAATATAATTCCTGGTGCAACTTCAACATCAATCTGGTCAAAAGAAATTCGTAATCAATTTGAATCAAGAATGTTAGCGAGTGAGGATATTGCACGCGTTTTAGTTTGGTCTTATTTGCAAAAAAGTAATATGGTTTCAGAAGAAATTATTGTGAGACCGATTGAAGGTGATTTATAAAAAAAGTCGATTTATTAATCGACTTTTTGTTTTTTGCATAGCATTGTTAATTATCCTTTGCGATGATGCATTTTATTTTTCATCTTGTCTTTCATAAACCCAAATTTAGTCTTTTGTTCCATCCAAATTTTCTTTTGATTTGCATCTAAATATTCATAAACATCCATTTGATGATTTATTTTTGCAAGTTCAATTTCATTTTTAATAGCACTTAACTCTTTAGTAAGATTTATCAAATCATTTCTAGAAACATTATCGTTTTGTTTTAGTTTCTTCAATTCAAGTTCTTTCAAATCAAGATCAGCATTGTATTTAATCATAACTTCCTGGTGTGCATTTCTTAATTCCTGAATTTTCTTTTCTTGTTCATCAGTTAAATTAAGTTTTTCTTTTAATTCTTTTCGATACTCATTTTGTCGTTTATTATTCTGCTTTTGCGAATAGGAATCTTGCCCGACAAAAGAAAAAGCAAATAAAACTACAAGAACAAAAATTAAGTTTTTCATTTATTACTCCATTAGATTATTTAAGATTATAAATTATGTTTGTTTTGAACTTTAGACATTAACAGTTTACTTTTGGTTTAAAGAAAAATAATTAAACCTTCCATAAGTTTGATTTGTCTAAAGAAGTAATTAAAAAGACTTTATGCACGAAGTAAATAACGATTTTGATCTAATAAAAAAATTTGTTGAAGGTGATGAATCATCGTTTAATCGTCTTGCAATTAAATACCAGGAAAAAATTTACTGGCACGCAAGACGAATGACTGGCAATCATCTTGATGCGGATGAAATAGTACAGGAAGTGCTTATTGTTCTTTATAACAAACTAAACACATTTGAGTTTAATTCTTCTTTTTATACCTGGCTTTACACCATTACAAATACCAGAAGTATAAATTATCTAAAGAAAAAAAATCTAAGAAGTTTTTTTAGTCTTGATGAAATAAGTAATAAAAAAAGTAAAGATAAAGATATAATTGATAATCTTGAAGAAAAACAGAAATTAGAAAATGTTGAAAAGGCACTACAAAAACTTCCTATAAAACAAAGACAAGTATTTATTATGAGAAACTATGATGAACTAAGTTATGAAGAGATTTCTCAGATTACCGGAAAATCAATTGGAGCATTAAAAGCAAATCACTTTCATGCTCTAAATAAAATTAAGGAGTTGGTTAAGAATGAAAAACCATGAAGAAAAATATTTTGATTACTTAAAAGGGAAAATGAACCCAAATGAAAAAAAGTTGTTTGAAGATGAATTGCAAAGTTCTGATTCATTAAGAAAATCTTTTGAAGATTATAAAACTTTAATCCAGATAATTGATAAAACAAAAAACATTAAGCTAAATCCTGATTATACTCAATCAATAGTCCCTGATTTTAGGAATAAAGTTGAAGTGAAAAAGTTTAATCAAGTAATTCCAAAGTTAAAGTATGCTTTGTCTTTTGTAGCAGTTGCAGTGCTTAGTTTCTATTTCGTATACGATATAACAACAAAAGATTCAAATGATATCACAACTACTTTGGCTGAATTATCGACCGAAGAAATGAATATTGTATCGGAAAGTATTGATGTTTCTGCAAGTTCAGGAAACAGTTTGGAAGAATTATCAATGGAAAAAATTGATGCTTTATATTCGGAGCAATTGTCTAAAAATATACTGGAATCAAGTGAAGAAAAAACAACAGGTAATATTTTAAATGGATATGAATTATCGGATGTTGAAGATTATTTAAGTGATGATGATATTGAAAAAATTTATACACAATTAATTGATAAAGAAATTTTATAAGAGGTTAAAATGAATCGTATAATATTAAGTGTTTTGATAGTTATATTTTTAACATCGCTTGCAATGCCGCAAAAAATGAGAGACAAAATTCTAAAGAATAAGGGAAAACTTGAGCAACTTGAAAAAGCTAAACTTATTGAGGCTTTAGATTTAAATGAGGAAAACTCGATCAGATTTTTCTCAAGAAGAAGTGAGTACAAAAAGGAAGTTGAGAACATTGAAAAAAAATCTGATGAGATAATAACAGAACTTGAAAACACATTTAATTCCAATGATAAAAATATTGAGAGCAAGCAAACTCAGTTACTAAACGAGTTTTTGAAGAATAAAGAAGCTTATGAAACTAAGCGTTCTCAATTTATCAATTCACTGAATGATATTTTAACAAAAGAGCAAATCTGTAAATTTGTTGTGTTTGAAAAGAAGTTTAGAGATGAAATAAGAAATGTTATTCTGGATAAAAAAAGCAACAGCCATCTAAAAAATAATAACAATAAAAACTAACATTTATTTCTCAACTTGTGAAGTAAGTATTGATTTTCTAAACCCATAGCCATAATTTGACACCTCAAATTTGCGGAAGTGGTGAAATTGGTAGACACGCTATCTTGAGGGGGTAGTGCCTTAATTGGCGTGCGGGTTCAAGTCCCGCCTCCCGCACTAAATAAATGCTTATTTTAACTCTCGATTATCGAGAGTTTTTTATTTTAAAATATAACAATTATAAAATGTTAAAGTTAAAATCCTTATCCGAACTTGAGTTACTTGCTCTTTTAAGCTCAACTTCTGTATTACGTAAAACAAAGTTATTTGTTGAGATCCTAAATTTTATGTTAAAACAAAAAATCTCACACAAAAAAATATATGAAGCATTATTGCAGACTTATTTATTCGCAGGATTTCCATCCGCATTAATTTCACTAAAAATATTCAATCAAATCGTAAACAAAGAAAAAAAATATGTTGGATTTGATTTGCATAAATATCTAAATCGTGGTGAAAGAAATTGCAAAATCATTTATGGTAATAAATATGAAAAATTAATTTCAAACATCAAATCATTTTCACCTGAAATGGCAGAATGGTTAATCATTGAAGGTTATGGAAAAGTTTTGGGACGAAAAGGACTTACACTTAAAGAAAGAGAAATTTGTATAGTTTCAATTCTTGCTTCATTAAAATTTAAAGATCAACTTTATTCTCATATTAATGGCTCATTTAAAGTTAAAGTAAAACCTGCATTTATAAATCTTATATGTAAAAACCTGAATATTATCTCATCAAAATCTGCTGCAAAATTTGGCCTTAGAGTATTAAATCAATACCGACTAAACAAATTAAATCACTGATAACTACTTAATTTTTAAACCTTTTTATAAATCATTGGTAAAAAAAGTTTCGAATTTTGGTTATTAATTGCCCAAAAAACAGGCTATTTTTTTTAAGACTTTTCTTTAGAAGATCGCTATATTTTCTTAACTGGCTTGATTTTATGGAAATTTGAAGTTTATATTTGTCTTGTGACTTTGAGTTTATTCTTTTTCTATGATTTTATGGTTTTTAGCGATTGAATGAAAAATGGATGATCTGTTTCCACTAATATCTTTTTGAAGGATTAAGAATGTTTAAATACTTTTCATTGATTTTTCTTTTTACAATTTCCCCAAACATTTATTCCCAAACTATATCCCAAAAGTTTGATGCTGCAATGGTTGCATATCACAATGAGCAATACGCTCAATCAAATAGATTGTTTGAGGAATTTTTTAGTGATTACAAAATTGTTGATGAAGTTTTTGCCACAGCTAAATATTATTCAGCTGAATCACTTTTAAAGCTTGGAAGAAAAGATGAAGCTGCAATTGGTTTTGAGTATTTAACTCGAACTTTTTACTGGTCTAATTATCGAGATAAAGCACTTTATAATCTTGGGTTGATTTATTATAACGCCGGTAAGTTTGAGCATTCACGAAATCGATTAAAACTTTTGTTAAATGATTATCCGGAAAGTGATTTTTATGGCAGTAGTTTGTACTGGATTGGTGAATCATATTCAGCAGAGAATAAACCTAAAGAAGCAATTCAATTTTTGGAAGAAGCAGTAGCTGATAAGCGAAATAAAAAATATGCAGATTACACTATTTACACTTTAGCAAATGCTTATGAAAATATTGGAGAATATAACAATGCGGTTAAGTATTATGACCAGTTATTAACTTATCACAAAGGTTCAAAGCTTGCAAATTCTGCACAGATAAGAATTGGAATTTGTTACTTTAAACTTAAAGATTATCAATCTTCAATATTGGAATTAAAAAATCCATCGCTTACAAATCTTTCGGATGATATGTATTCTGAAAGTCTTTATTTACTTGCTACTTCGTATTATCGTGTTGGAGAGTATGATGATGCAGCCAAAAGTTACTTAGAGGTTCTTCAAAAATTTCCTCAAGCAATTTACGCACGCAATGCAAAGTATGGTTTAGCCTGGACGTATTTCCAACAAAAAAAATATAATGATTCTTACACTCAATTTGATGAACTATCAACAGATACCGATTCACTCGCAATCAAATCATTTTTCTGGAAAGGAGAATGTAAAAGATATTTAGGTAAGTATGATGAAGCCAATACTATTTATAAAAACTTTTTAGAAAAATATCCTGATGATAAATTAGCTCAGGAAGTTCAGTATCAACTTGGTGTTGTAAATTTTAATTCTAACAATACAGATATTGCTACAAAGTATTTACTTGCTTCAAATGCTTCTGATGATAGTGTTTTAAAAGCTAAATCATTTGCTATGCTTGGAGAGATAGAGCTAAACAAAGGCAATTATAAAGCTGCAAAAAACTATTTTGAAATTGTGCTAAATAATAAAGGTGCTGAAAAATCTGTTAGAAATCGTGCGTTACTTGGTCTTGGGATTGCACACTATCGTTCTGATGATAATAAAACATCTTTACAATATTTAAATGAACTTGATAATACAGAATCAGGTTTTGAGACGCAGAAATTAAATTATTTTTTAGCCGAAAATTATTTTGCCACAAATGATTTTAAAGAAGCTATAAATCGATATAATAATGTTAATGGTAAAGATGTTGATTTAAACTTACAAGCACTTTATGGAAAAGCTTATAGTTATTTTAATTCAGGCGATTATGAAAATGCAGCATACCAGTTTTTGGATTTCACAAAAAAATATCCCAAAGATAAAAGATTTACAGATGCACGATTAAGATTAGCTGATAGCTATTTTGGAAGCAAAAATTATTCTGCTGCAAGTAAAGTTTACCAGGAGTTGTTCACATCTGATTCGAGATTGAGTATTGATCCAAATATCAGGTATCAATATGCGCAAACACTTTACAAGTCAGGCAAAACTGATGAAGCAATAACTGAATTTAAAAATATTCAGGAAAAATTTCCTAACTCTGAGTATGCTGAAGTTTCACTCTACACAATTGGCTGGATTCATTTTCAGAAAAGACAATACACACAATCTATTGCGCAGTACAATTCTGTAATCAAGAAATATCCAAAGACAAAACTTGAACCAATAATTTACTATTCAATTGGTGACGCTCAGTTTAATATGGAAAAATATGATTCAGCAATTGTTAATTATGAAAAAGTTATCTCGCAATTTCCATCATCACAATATGTTTTTGATGCTGTAAATGGAATACAATACAGTTATGTTGCAAAAGGAACTCCGGAAAAAGCAATTTCATTCCTTAATGAATTTGTATCTAAAAATCCAAGTTTAAGTTATGCAGACCAATTGTTTTTTAAGAAGGGCGAAATTTATTATAGCTTGCGAAATTATGATAAAGCAAAAACTGAGTACAAAAATTTTACATCAGCATATCAAAACAGCAAACTTGTACCTGATGCTTATTACTGGATAGGGAAGAGTGCTCAAAATCTTGGGCAAACTGATGAAGCAATTTTTAATTTTGATAAAGTGTTTAATACCTATAAAACATCAGAACTTGCTTCTGCATCAGTTTTAGAAATGGGTACTATTTATCGAGCCCAACAAAAATATGATAACGCGATTAATATTTATAACTCAGGAATTAGTGATCTAAAAAAATCAAATAAAATTCCTGAACTTAAGTACAATAAAGGAATGACATTTTTAGAAATGAATAAATTTCAAGAAGCTTACGCTTCATTTCAGGAAGTTGTCGCTTATCATCCTCAATCTGTTTTTTCAGATAAATCAAAATTTGAATTAGCAGTTATTGATATTGTTGCAAAAAGATTTTCTAATGCAGATGAATTCCTAACTAAACTTTCTGAAAACAGAACAGATGAATTAGGTGCAAAATCACAATACTATCTTGGCCAATCTTTATTTGAGCAAGGAAAATATAATGAAGCAATTACGGCGCTGTTAAGAGTTAGAACAGTATTTGCAAGTTATGAGGAATGGTTAATGCGTTCTTACTTACTTGCGGGTGATTGTTATGTAAAATTGAAAGACAAACCTAATGCTGCGTTGATGTATAAAGCAGTATTAACAAAATATAGCGGTTCTTCGATTGGTGATGAAGCGCTTCAGAAATTGAGGAAAGTACAATGAAATTAAAAATATTAATAATTCTGGCATTTTCAATTAGTGCTTTTTATGCTCAGGATGATAAAACTAAAAACCCAAATGTGGAATTACCTGATTTTGTTATAACAGGAAAAAGTCCGCTTAACATAAAAAAAGTTGATAAGATAAAACCTGATTTTGTTTCATCAATAAATGAAGATTTTATCAAACCAACATTTTCGCCAGAAGAATTTGAAGTTGGAAGTTTTTCAAATCCACTTAAAAGTGATATGAGTTTTTTAAATGATGTTCATTTTTATAAAGGAAATATTTCTGCAGGTGTTGGCTTATACACAATCCCAACTGTTTCCGGAAATTATGCGCATCCATTTACAAATGGAATTATTGAAGGTATGTTTAATGGTGATTTTACTAGAGCATACGAAGATTTTAGCGATAGTTATAGAACACGATTTGGATTTAATTTAACTTATTGGTCTGATATTAATAATGAAACTTTACCTGGAACTCAGTTTAATCTTAACGGTAATTATGGAACGAGCAGTTTTAAATTTTTTGCTTCTGCAAATCCAAAAGAAAAAAGAACTTTAAATTATGGCAAGATTGAAGCTGATATTAAAAATGATTTTGGTAAAAATTTTCTTTTTGGACTAACTCTTACAGATTATGTTGCAAATATTTCAGAAGAAGAATTTTCAGAAAATAATTTTAGATTAAAGGGTGAAGCGTTAATAAAACTTAATGTTGTTAATGTTGGTGCAACTATAGATTACCGGAATCATTCAATAAAAAATCTTTTAGGTAGTGATTCAGGAAAAGATTTTCTTTTACTTCGTCCTACTGCTGGTTTGCATTTTACTAAACTGGTTAAAGGAACGTTCGGTTGGACTTTTTCACGAGCCGCAGGAAACACTTACAATGCAATTTATGCTTCTGTTGCTCTTAAGTTAGATAAAAATCTTACAGTCTTTGGTGAGTTTGCTCCAACTTCTGAATTTATGACACCGGGAAGTTTTGCAATACAAAATCATTATCTTAATGTTGATAGCATAGGCAGTATTTACTGGGAGCGAAGTGGTGCACTAACAGCTTCAATTAAGTATGAGTATGATAAATATTTTCAGATTGATGGCGGTTTAAAATATTTTACTTCGGATAAGTTTCCTTATTTTGGACCATCAAGTGATTCTGGGAAATTTGATTTGCATTATATTGATATGAAAAGTATAAGTCCTTTTGCTAATTTCTTATTTTATCTTGGACCTTACGGTGAGTTTTACAGTTCGCTTGAAGTTTCTGATGTAAGAGATGTTGACGGAAATCAAGTTCCTTATCTACCACTGTTTAAGTTTAATGCTGAGTATAGTTATAAATTTAAAAATGGATTAACTTCAATCGTAAAAATGGATTATCAATCCAAACGTTTTGCAGATGTTGCAAATAAAATATCAATCGGAGATTATTTTGATTTAGGTTTATCATTTATATATTCATTTCAGCCAAACCTGGATTTAACATTGGATATAAATAATCTTGTAAATCAGAAAAATTATTTTTGGTATGGATATCGTGAAGTTCCTATAAATATAATTGTTGGTGTAAATTTTCGTTTATAAAATTATAATTAGTTGAAATGACAAAAGCAGAATTAATTAGAAAAATTGCAAAGTATGTTGGCGTACCAGATACAGACGCTAAAATATTCTTTGAATTATTTTTAAAGAAAACATCTGCAGTTGTTGAAGTTGGACAATCAATCTTTGTAAAAGATTTTGGTTACTTCCATCTAATTAAAGGCAGCATTAAAAAACCTGTATTTAGTTTTAAGGATAATGAAGTTTCTGAAGAAGAAGTTGAGCTTGTACTTTTTTCTGAAGATAAAGATTTAAGGAAATCTGATACAAAAGGATTGGTTTTTAACATCCCATTTTTTGATGAAGAAGATTATCATCCAATTGATTCAAGTTTTAGTTTAAGTATTGGCAAACCACTAATTCCTTTGCGCGGAGTTCCGTTTGATGAAATTTACATTCCAACTTCTGGATATGAATATAGAAGATTAATTGAATCTAAAGTTGAAAAATTAATTGCTGGTTCAGGGATAATTGAAACTGAAGAAAAATTTCCTACTCTTGTAATTGATGCACGTGCTTACAACTCTAACCAGGTTCATCTACAGTGGAATGAAGATATCGATTCAGGTTCGACTGACGATTCTATTTCAAATGATTTTGTTACTGAAAAACCTGAGTTAAGTGAATATGAAAAGCAAGCTAAAGAATTAAAGAATATTGCATGGGATTTTGGTGAAGATTTATCAAAGCAAATTGAAGCTGAATCAATTTTAGATATTACAGATGAAAGATTGAAACAGGATAAATCTGTACAAGAAAAAATTAGTAAGGTTCCGGAAAGTGATTTTATAGAAAATGTTGAAACCAAAATTGAATTATCAAATGAGATTAAAATTATTCCTGAACCTTTGAGTGAAGTTGTAAACCAATTTATTGAGGAAATTGTAGAAGATGATTCATCAAAAAAACTTAATGAACTATTAGAAAATGAATCAACTACAGCTGAGTTTGAAGCAGAAAATTTAATTGATGATTCAGCTGACAATCTAAATGAGATTTTAGAAAATGAAAGTGAAACAGTAAAGTTTGATCTGGAAAAAGAAATTGTGATTGAAAATGTTAAAGTTGATTACATTATCAATTTAGATGATATAGATTTGCTTAAAGATGATCTGAAAGAAAATATTTCTGAAGTTAATGCTGATGAAGAAATCGAAATAAAGGATGAAGTACCTGATAATGAATCTTGGGAAAGCACTTCAAAATATTTTGAAACTTATAAACCAGTTGCTGAAATTCCAATTGATGATGAAACGGAATCTGAAACTGAGTTGATGGAAGATATCATTTTGGAAAATGATCAAGTTGCTGAAGAGATAAAGGAAAATAATGAGATTGAAGAACCGAATATGAATTCTGAAATTCCAAAAGAAGCTGATGAAGTTATGGATGATAAAAATAAATTGGAATCCGAAGAAGTTATTGAGCAAAAAGCAGAATACTTTCAACCTGCTAAAAAGAAAAATCTTGTTGCGTTTATAGTATTTCCTTTACTTGTAATTTTAGTTTCTGCGGTACTTTATTGGTATTTAGAGTTTTATAAAAAAAATGAAGTTCCAATACAAACAAAAGAAATTGCATTAAAAACCGAAAATGCTAAAATTATTCCCAGAAGTTTTGATATTCCAGTAACTTTTCCATATCAACCCAGAGAAAAAGAAACAATAATTTCTGAAACGGTTCCAGAAAAAATTGAGCAACCTCAAGATTTATCAATAGAAAAAATTGTTTATAAAAAACCTGAGCAGAAAAAACCAGAAGAGAAGAAGATTGAAAAGGTAGAACCTAAAAAAGAAAATATTGAATCAAGCAAACCAAATAATAACATTATACCCACTGGTAAATCATTAAATGTTGGTAACAATATTTATAAGTACGGAAATTATTTTGTTGTTCAGGTTGCAGCATTCAGATCAAAAGTAATTTCGGATAATGAAGCGGGGAAATATAGGAACAAAGGTTACACAGCAATTGTTGAAGCAGCAGAAATACCGGAACGTGGAACATGGTATAGAGTACGAGTTGGAAATTTTTCAACTAAAGAAGAAGCACAAAATTTTGTAAATAAAAATATCAGATAATAAAATTACTAAAGGATGAATATGAATCTCTTGGATATGTTCTTTAAAGGTGGATTTGTAATGTGGCTAATACTACTTGCATCCATTTTGGGATTAGCTGTTATAATTGATCGGTTTATTGTTTTAAGGAAAGCAAGAATAAATGTTCCAGCTTTTATGGTTAGGATAAGAGGATTTATAAAGAAGCGAGATATTTCCGGTGCAATCAGTTATTGTATGGAAGAAAAATCTCCGATTTCAAATATCGTGAGAAAAGGTTTGATGAAGTATCGATTTGGTCATGATAGAGTAAAAGACGCAATTGAAAACGCTGGCAGCCAGGAAATTATTAAGCTTGAAAAAGGTTTAAATGTTCTAGCTACAGTTGCTGGTGTTGCTCCGCTGTTAGGATTTTTAGGAACTGTAACTGGGATGATTTCTGCTTTTATGACTGTGCAAGAGTTACAAGGTGCAGTTGGTCCAAGCGATTTAGCCGGAGGAATTTGGGAAGCATTAATTACAACTGCTTATGGTTTAATAGTGGGAATTCCTGCTTTAGCGATTTACAATTACTTTTTAGGAAATGTAAAAAAACTTGTTGGTGAAATGGAAACTGTTGCCAACGATGTTGTTGATGTTATTCAGGATGGTAAAGAAAGCGAAAAAGAAGATGAAGAAATAGAATTTGAGGCATAGGTAATAAAATGAAATTTAAAACAACCGCTGAACCTTTAAGTATTTTTAGTTATTCTTCACTAACTGACATTGTAATGTTGTTGCTTATTTTCTTTTTGCTTTCATCACAATTTATAAATCAATCCGGAGTGAAAGTAAAATTACCTGGTTCAAAAATGAGTCCGGAATCAGTTCAATCTCAATTAGTAGTTACAATAACTGAAACTGGTGCAGTTTATGCCGGCACTAAAGAAGTTGGGTTAGGACAGCTGGCTACAGAATTAACTAAACTAAAAGACGCAACTCCAGATGATAATCTTATAATAATGTCTGATAAAACAGTAACGATTGAAGTTTTGATTAAAGTTATTGATGCTGCAAAAGCTGCCGGAATTGAAAAGTTTACTATTCAAACTGAAAAAGAAAAACAGGATAAGTAATGAATCTTTCGTATAACAACATAAGAAATCTATCTTATTCCAGTTCAATAATATTTCATTTGATTTTATTATTGATTGCATTTCTTATAAACTTTGCTTTAGAACCACGTGCAAAAGAATTTATAGAATTATCTTTTGGTGAAGGTGGTTTTGGAACTTCGGGCGGTTCTCAAGGTATCGCAATGGAAGAATCCGGCGGCAATACGGCGACTGAAGAAAAAGTTGAACAGAAAACTGAAAACAAAGTTCCTGAAGTTAAAGATGTTTCACTTCCTAAATCCAAAACTACTTCTAAAGACAATATTATTAATCCTGTTGATAAAACTAAAGAAATAAAAAAAGAAAAGACTGAAGAAAAAACTGAACAAGGTAATTCAAATACTAAAGGAACCGGACAGGGAAGCATGGGGCAAGGTGAAGGTGGTGCAGGTTTTGATATTCAATGGGGCGGAAATGGAACTAGAAAAATTTATAGTTACCAAATTCCTGATTATCCTGATGGAGTGAATAAAGAAATCGATATTAGATTAAAGTTTACAATCAAGCCTGATGGCACAGTTGGTTCTATCTTTTTGTTAACAAAAGCAGATACAAGATTAGAAAATGCTGCTATAAATTCTTTATGGCAATGGCGGTTTGAACCTTTGACCTTAAATCAATCTCAAACTGATCAGACAGCAATCATTATTTTCCCTTATCGTTTGCAGTAGGTTTTTCATCGTAATAAAATTTGTAAAAGAAATACTCAGCTATCGTTAAAAGAGTTAAAGCAAAAGTATCTCTATCAAACTGCATCCCTAAACCTTTAGGTTCCATAAAAACTTTTGCAATCATTCCGGTAATTGTCCAGCCAACAGCAAACAAAATCCAGATTAAAGTAATGTTTTGAAATGCTGTAGCAAGGTTTTCATCCTGCCATTTTTTTGTAAAAATGAAAAGACTAAAAATCAAATGGATGAAAAAAATAAATGCTGTAATCATAAATCAGTGTTTTCCTCTCGCGCTTTACGATTCGCTAAGTTCATTCCTAAAGCTCCGCCAATCATTCCAAAAATGGAATTGATGATAAAATTGCTTGATAAAATCATCAGTAAATAGATAAATGAAAAACCACTTTTTTCAATTTCCTTTGCAACTGATTTTATTAGTTTTAACGAATCATCAACCACTGATCCTAAATCCCATTGACGCATAACCATTTCAGATTGAGGTATTGACTGAATAAAATCGTTTGATTTTGTGACGTAGGTTAGAAGCATTTCAAAAGTTGTGATAAAGATGGTTGCAAAAAATCCCGTTAAAAATCCAAAACCAATTGCTTTCCCAATATTTATTTTATCATTAGTGCGATTTATTTTTTTATCTAATAAGATTGAAAACACTGCTGCGCCTGGAACTAACAAACAACAACTAAAATTTTTTATTCCTGGAACTGTTGACAATACTGCTGCACCAAATCCACAAACAAGAGTTGGAAGATATTTTTTGAAAGTCATAAATTATTTTTCTTGGTAAAAAGTAAATTTTCAATCCCACTCAAAATATAAATAAATACAACCGAACCGAAAAGGAAACCTGTAAAAGCAGAAATCATTTTATTGTAATTGTAAAATCTTAAACTTAATAAAATAACATCTATCAACATTGGTAAAGAAAACATAATAAGATACTTTGTTTTAACATTAAGTTTGATATTTGATATCAGGACTAAAATAGAAATCAAAAATGCACCTAGATAAATACCAGAACATCTTGCACACACCAAAAGTGGAATATTATTACAAGTAAATGATTTATAAGTATTCTGATGACACACGTTTGAGTATAGTAATTTTTGATATGGATAAGATGATTGAAGTAAACTATTTGAAATACAAGGTGAAATAATTCCAACTATCCAGAATAATAAAACAAGTGAGAAAATAAACCTGATTAAGATTTTTTTATAGTTGTCTGCTTTAGTTAAAATCAACTTTTAAATCTTATTAAATATCAGAATTGTATCCTTAGTAAGCACATACAATTTATTATTAAACATTATTGCCGAAACTATTTCAGTGCAATCAAATCCGCTTAATACAATTCTAGAAAGTTTGGGATCAAGAACTTTTAAGTTTGCATAATAAATATCTTTATCGGTGCAAGCAGTTAATTGATCAAACAAAATTCTGATACTTTTTAGTTTAGTTTCGGTATCGATTATTGAAATACCATTACCATAATGATCAAAAACTTTAATCTCAGTTTCATCAATTACAAAAATATTATTTAATGAATTTATAGCTAATTGAATTGGATCAGAAAGTTGATATTTGCCTGCATCAAATCCACCAAAACTGCTTATGAAGTTTCCAAAAATATCGAACTTCATTATTCGCTTATTTTCAGAATCGATAAAATATAAATCACCCTGGTTTGAAGTTGCACAACTAACAGGATAACCAAATTGTTCCTCAGAATTATCGCTTTCTCTTTTGTAAAGTGCTGAAAGATAATTTAGAGTTTTGTCAAATCGTTTTATTGAATGATTATTTTTATCAGAAACATAAATTGTTAATGGATCAGCAAAAATATCTGAAGGATCATCAAATGAATTTTCATCCCAGCCATATCCACCAAAAGATTTTAAATTATTTCCTAGCGTATCAATCATAATAATTTCGTCTTTGCCAAAATCAGAAATATAAATCAATCCGTTAGCAGTAATATAAAACGAAGAAGCATTGCTGAACTTTCCAATTGATTCAAGATATTCAAAAGTTTGAGCAGAAATGCTAATAATTGAAAGAAGTAAAAGAGATAAAATTTTAATCATGTTTGTAATCCAAATTGATATCTAAAAAATACATTAAGATGTACATCAATCTCAAGTAACTTTACAATGCTAATTCTGATTGCATTTACAATCGATTTGAGATATATTTGACCTCGAAAATAAGTCATTAATTGTTCTTATCCATTAAATATTGTCCTATGGTGTAATTGGCAACACACAGCACTCTGGATGCTGGATTTTAGGTTCGAGTCCTAATAGGACAACAATAAAATGTACAATGAACAATTTACAATGTACAATTAAAAGCATTTGTAATTTTAATTGTACTTTTTTTAGCTCAAAATTTTACACTGGCGCGTTCGTCTAGTGGCTTAGGACACCGCCCTCTCAAGGCGGGGATCACGGGTTCTCCCAAAGGGATTCCTTCGGAAGAATCCCGTACGCGAAATAAAAAAGTTTAAATAATGTTTATTGCATATATTTTAAAAAGTGAAAAAGATAATACTTACTACTATGGTTCTACAAATGATATTTCCAGTAGACTTAAATATCATAATTCAGGAAAAGTAAGATATACAAAAGGACATTTGCCTTATAAACTTCACTATTCTGAAAGTTTTGAAACAAGAAGTGAAGCAATGGCAAGAGAAAGATTCTTTAAATCAATTGATGGTTATAATTGGTTAAAGAAAGAGAAGATTATCTAATGATTTTTTTTAAGATTACACTGGCGCGTTCGTCTAGTGGCTTAGGACACCGCCCTCTCAAGGCGGGGATCACGGGTTCGAATCCCGTACGCGCTACATATTTTAAATTTGTAAATAATTAATAAGCGATCATGGGTTCTCCCATAGGGATTCCTTCAGAAGAATCCCGTACGCGCTACAATTTCGAACTTCAAACTTCAAGTTTCAAAAAACAAATCTCAATTTAATTTTAGACTAAAATTCAGGAATCAATTTTTTTTGTTATTATTTCACTTGGCTATTGAGATTTGATATTCGTAATTTTATAATCATATATGAATAGATTCAATAAACATATTTTTATTTGCGAGAACAAAAGACCGGATGGACATCCTCGCGGTTGTTGTGCAGAAAAGGGAAGTGCTGAAATTCGTGAACACTTTAAAAATCGTTTAAAGGAATTGGGATTAAATTCTGACGTTAGAGCAAATAGTACTGGTTGCTTGGATGCTTGTGAATTTGGTGCATCAATAGTAGTATATCCAGAACAAGTTTGGTATGGTGCAGTTACAAAAGAAGATGTTGAAGAAATAATTCAATCTCATATTATAAAAGATATTCCAGTTGAACGACTTAAAATAATTCATCCAAGATATAATAAAGATGTTGAGTAAGATAAACAGAGATTATGCAAAAAAGATTTTTGATATTCTTAAAAAGCAATATCCCAAAGTTAAACCTGCACTAGAATATTCAAATCCATTTGAATTATTAATTTCAACAATACTTTCTGCACAATGCACTGATGAACGTGTTAACATCGTAACAAAAACTTTGTTTAAGAAGTATAAAAAACCACAAGACTTTGTTGATCTTAAAAAAGAAGAATTAGAAAAAGAAATTTTTTCAACAGGTTTTTATAAACAAAAAACTAAAAGTATTAAAGCTTGTTGTGATGAATTAATTAAAAATCACAAAGGAAAAGTTCCAGCTGATTTTGACGAACTTGTAAAACTTTCAGGAGTTGGTAGAAAAACAGCATCAGTTATTGCTGGCAATGCTTTTGGAATCCCAGCGATCGCAGTTGATACTCACGTTAAAAGATTGTCAAATCTTTTGGGATTTATTGATTCACAGAATCCAGATAAAATAGAAATAAGATTAAAAGAATTATTACCAGAAAGTTATTGGATAAATTCATCTCATTGGCTTGCTACTCATGGCAGAAAAATTTGTATAGCAAACCGACCAAAATGTAATGAGTGTGTAATTAGTGATTTATGTCCGAGATACATTAATCATATAAATAGTTAGAAAAAGAGCTTTACCAACAGGTTTTAAATCACAAAAAAATGACTTTGTTAAGGTGAAATATGCAGTTAAAACATAGTAGAGAATTCTGTCTTAATCTTTTAAATGAGTACACAAAAAGCGATAGTCTACTTAAACATGCTTTTGCAGTAGAAACTTGTGTAAGATCTTATGCAGAAAAATTCGATCAGGATATAGAGTATTGGGGAAATGTAGCTTTACTTCATGATTTTGATTATGAAAAATTTCCAACAGCAGAAGAACATCCATTTAAAGGTGCTGAGATTTTGAAAGATAAAGGATTTGATGAAAATTTTATCAAATCAATTCTATCACATGCTGATTATAGTGGTGAACCAAGAAATACGTTGTTAAAAAAAGTTTTGTTTGCCTGCGATGAGTTGGCAGGATTTATAACTGCAGTTACTTATGTTCGTCCATCAAAATCTGTTGATGAAGTTGAGGTTAGTTCTGTAAAAAAGAAATTGAAAGATAAAGCTTTTGCTAAAGCTGTTAATCGTGAAGACATAGTTAATGGGGCAATTGAATTGAGTATTCCATTGGAAGAACACATCCAATTTTGTATTGATGCTATGAAAAAAAATAAGACTCTATTAGGATTATAAAAATTGGGTTTCCAAATTAAAATTGTCTTGCATTTTGTTGATACTAAGCAACTGTTAAATGATCTAAGAAAAACGCAACTGATATAAAGACTTGACTATTTGATAAATAGATAGCATTTTTGGTCAAAAATTAGGAGAAACTTTAGAGATCATTGCTACATTGAAAATCAGAACAAGATTTTAATAGATAACAAATAAAATATATTTAAATGAAAAGCAAGATCTCAGTAATACTTTTTCTCATCGCCACATCCTTTTTACACTCTCAGAGCGATTTTAAAATTCTGTCATCCGACTTTAAATCTATCACTATTGAATATTCCCCAATTTATTCTGATACATCATTAGTGAAATATGAAAATTCAGAATACCGAAATATTGATTTATATCTTGGCGGAATTAAAAATTTTGATAACTGGGGATCGCCATCAATAGTTGTTCGTAAAATTAACGTTGGTGTTCCTTCAGAATTTGGTAATACAATTGAAGTACTATCTTCATCGTACAAAGAAATCTCTGGCTCTATTGTTCCGGTTCCCAAACCTGTACAAGATACGCTATCTGTTACTTACGAGTATAAAAAAAACACAGAGTATTTTTCCTATAAATCTGATGATGAACTAATTTCTTTTGAGGATTATGGTTTAGTACGCGGAGTAGGTTCCCAGACAATCAGTATTAATCCAATTAAGTTTGATGCTGCTCAAAAAAGGATAAAATTATATTCTAAAATAATATTTAAAATAAATTTTAGTTCAAATAGTGTATTATCCAATAAACCTGCTGATGACTTAATTGATGGAGCTATAATTAATTATAGCGTTGCTAAGTACTGGAATCACGATTTAGAAAATAAAAAACTTAACAAATTAGTAATTGCAAATAGTGTTCTTGCAACCGGTAGATGGTTTAGATTTGAGGCAAGTGAAGAAGGAATTTACAGAATAAACAAATCCGATTTAGCAGCATACGGAATTGATGCAAGCACAGTTGATCCAAGAACAATAAAAATTTATAATAATGGCGGTAAAGCTCTTCCCGAACTTAATACAGCCGTTCGTCCAATTGATCTTGAAGAAAATGCTATTCTAATCGTTGGTGAAGAAGATGGAAAGTTTGATGAAGCCGATTACATTTTGTTTTATGGAAGAGGAACAAGTTTCTGGGATTTTGATTCTGACGGCAAAACAATAAAAAGATTTTTTCATCCATACTCAACAAAAAACTATTATTGGATAACATCTGGCAATACAAACGGTAAGCGGATGTTAGAAAAAGCTGGATTGAATACCACACCAACAATAGTTCAAACAACATCAGTCGCGTATGCTTCCCTCGAAGAAGATAAGCTAAACTTGGGTAAAACTGGACGTAATTTTGTAGGTGATAATTTTTCAAGTTCAGTTACATCCAGAACTTATACTAATACGTTAAATGGTTTGGTAAGTGCTTCGCCAATTAATTATTCAATCGGTTTTGTAGTTGGAACCCCAACATCTCTAACGCTCCGTATTTCTGAAAATGGGACACAAATTTTGCAAAGAAATCTATTCGGGCATGATGATTATTACAAAGTTGGAATAAATCATAATCTAAGTGCAGTTTTTAATCAAACCTTAACTGACAATAGAAGTGTACTCAATTTTAGTGTTACTCCTTCAACAATTTCCACAACTGGTTATTTGGATTATTTTACAATTCAATATCAGAAGGATTTAAAAGCTTTTTCAGATTATTTAATGTTCTTTTCTGATCCTGCTGGTGGACTGATTGAATATAACTTAATTAATTTTTCAAATTCAAATATAAAAGTTCTCGATGTTACAGATTATTCTAATGTAAAAATTGTAAATAATTATACTGATTTAAGTGGCGGAGATTGTAAATTTCAGTTTGATGAAGGAACGACTCAACGATCTAAATATATTTCTATAGGAAGTAGTGGTTATAAAATTCCAACAAGTCCAATTGAAATTACAAATTCAAACATTCGTGGTGAGGAACAAGGTGCGAAATTTATAATTGTAACTCATAAAAACTTTAGAGATGCGGCTGATAATTTAAAAACTTACAGAGAAACACAAGCTCCGGTAACTTTATCTACATATGTGGTTGATATCGAACAGATTTATAATGAATTCTCCGGGGGAGTTACTGATCCAACCGCGCTGCGAGATTATCTAAAGTATGTTTATGAGAATTGGCAAACAAAACCTGAATACATTCTGTTTTTTGGTAAAGGAACATACGATTATAAAGATATTGAGGGATATAGCGATAATTTTGTTCCTACTTGGCAATCAAGTGAATCTTTTGCCTTAATATATTCGTACACAACAGATGATTTCTTTGGAAGATTATCAGGTACAGATTCTATGATAGATATTGCACTTGGAAGAATAACATGCTCAAATATAACTGATGCAAATAGTGCTGTAAATAAAATTATAGATTATGAGTTAAATCAGAATAAAGGCGATTGGAGAAACTTAATTACTTTGATTGCTGATGATGGACTTAAATCTGATGGGACATATGAAGGACCAATGCATACCGCACCTTCCGAAGCTTTAGCAAATCTTCATATCCCAAAATCGTTCAATTTTAAAAAGATTTATAGTGCAGCATATCCGGATTTAATAACTGGTCAGGGAAGACGCAAACCTCAAGTAAATCAATCAATAATTGATGCTATTAATCAAGGCACACTTTTCTTAAATTATTTTGGTCATGGTAGTCCGGAACTTTGGGCTCACGAATATATTTTTGAAAAGAGTGTTGCATTACCTCAATTACATAATGATAAATATTTTTTCTTAGGTGCAGCAACTTGTGATTTTGGATATTTTGATATTCCTAATTACCAAAGCGCAGCAGAAGCTATTACCTTTTTACCTAATAGTGGTGCTATTGCAAGTTTAACCGCATCAAGATTAGTATTCGCTGGCGAAAACGAACGATTGATGCATGATTTTGCAGATGAACTTTTTATGAGAGGCAGAGATACTTTAAATCTCGGTATTCCAATTGGTAAAGCAGCCATGGACGCAAAATTTACATCACAAAATGATCAAAAATACAATATACTCGGCGATCCAACTATAAGATTGTTGGTTCCTCAGTACACTTCAAATATTGATTCTATAAATGGTCAGGCTTTGATTACTGATGTTCAATTAAAAGCTCTTAGTAAATCGCGAATTACTGGGACAATTTTAAAACCGGATAATACTGTTTGGTCAGATTTTAATGGTGAAGGAGCGTTAACAATTTATGATTCTGAAAGAGATGTACGTTTATCAGCAATAAATTATGATGTTAAGATTCCAGGTGGAATAATTTTTAATGGTAGAGTTTCAATTGTTAATGGAAAATTTTCAGAAGAGTTTATAGTTCCTAAAGATATTTCTTATGAAAATAAAAACGGTAAAGTAGTTTTATATTTCTCAGATAATAATGTAGATGGAATTGGTTATACAAATAAAATTATTGTTGGTGGAACAGATTCCTCATTAACAAATGATGGTAAAGGCCCAAACATAGAAATATACTTTGATGATGTAGCAAATTTGAATGGGAATCTTGTTAATAGAGACTCAAAACTTATTGTAGCTCTAACAGATGAAACTGGAATCAATACTACTGGTACCGGTGTTGGGCACAAATTGGAAGGAATTCTAAATCAACAACTCCAAAATCCAATAGATTTTACAAACTATTATTCAGGTGATCTTGATGCTGGTGGAAAATCAGGAAAAATAAATTATCAATTTTCCACTTTAGAAAGTGGAGACAATCGTTTACAGGTAAAAGCGTGGGATGTATTTAATAATTTTTCGGAAGATGAAGTTTACTTTTCTGTTGTTGATGGAAATAGTTTAGAAGTTCAGGATGTTTTTAATTATCCAAATCCATTCACAGATAGAACTCAATTTACTTTTCAGCAAAATTTGTCTTCACCAATTGATGTTAAAATAAAAGTTTACACAATTGCCGGCAGATTAATAAAAGAAATTGAAAAGTTTAACGTAATAGATAGATTTGTCGCTATCGATTGGGATGGTAAAGATAATGATGGCGATCAGATTGCTAATGGCACTTACCTTTATAAACTTATTGTTAAATCAGTTGATGGTGAGTTTAATAAAAGTGTTCTAGGTAAGCTTGCGGTAATAAAATAGTAACAATAAATAAATGTGTTTTATATATCAGTTCTTAATTATATTTAACAATTAAAGATTTTTTAATATAATAGTACAATCTTATTTATCTCGGAGGATAAAAATGAAAATAGTTCTCAGAATCCTGATGATCAGCTTATTGATTGGTGTGTATGGAAAAGTATCGTATGCTCAAGGTGAAGCAGCTGTTCCGTTCTTACTTTTAGCTCCTGATTCTCGTGCAGGTGGAATTGGTGAATCTGGTTCAGGTCTTGCGGATAACTCAGCAGCAATCTTCTGGAATCCTGCAGGAATTGCATTCTTAACGGGAACTGAAGTTAGTTTTACGCATAGTAACTGGCTACCACAATTTAACCTCGATTTATTTTATGAATATTTAACTTTCAGACATTATTTGGAAGAATTAGATGGTAGTGTTACAGCAAGTGTTACTTTTATGAACTTTGGTGAATTTGTTTATACTGGCCCTGATTCACCTGATCCTTTAGGAACATTTAGATCTTTTGATGCTGCATTAACATTAGGTTATGCAACTAAGCTTTCATCAGATTGGGGATTAGGATTTAACTTTAGACTAATTCATAGCCGACTTTCAACTAAACAAGTTGGTGAAGAAGAAGGGCAAGGAGTTGCAACTTCAGTTAGTTTTGATATTGCTGCGATGTGGCGACCTGAAGTATTTGAAATTCCATTTCTTGATGAAGATATTGGTGGAAAGTTTAGCATTGGTTTAAATCTAAGTAATCTCGGTCCAAAAATATATTATATTGATCAAGCACAAGCAGATCCAATACCTACAAATTTTCGTTTGGGTTTTGCTTACAAAATTCTTGATGATGAGTTTAATAGTCTGATTTACACTTTAGACTTTAGTAAACTATTGGTTAATAGATCATTTTCAACAAATGCTGAAGGTGATACTATAAATACTTCTGATGATTGGTATGAAGCAGTATTTACTGCTTGGGGTAATAAACCATTTAGTGAAGAAATGAGAGATATTGTTACTGCAATGGGGTTGGAGTATTGGTATGGAACTCCAGGTGATTTTTTATTTGCACTTAGAACCGGATTCTTCTATGAAGATCCATCCTATGGAAATAGAAAGTTCTTAACCTTTGGAGCTGGAATTAGATATGATATTTATGGATTTGATTTTGGTTATATAACAACATCTGTTTTTAAGGATGGAGAAAATCATCCACTATCTGAAACATTAAGGTTTACAATATCCATTGGTGTAGATGCAGTTCCAGAAAATACAAGAGGATTACCAAGGGGAATTTAATCTTATATGAATACAAAACTTGTAACCTTACTTATTTCTCTAATAACCTTGGGCAGTTTATCTGCCCAAAGTTTTATTGGAAAGCTGAATCCATTTCCTCCATACAGTAAAAATATTTTGGCTGATGATACAGTTAAAATATTAGCTGTAATGGTAAATTTTCAAGAAGATAAAGATGGGGCAACATTTGGAAACGGAAAATTTGGATCAATATATTCCCAATCTTATGGTAATGATATTTTAGATCCTTTGCCGCACGATAAAAACTATTTTGAATCTCATCTTACATTTGCTAAAAATTATTTTACCAATGTTTCTAATGGTAAACAAGAATTAAGTTTTACAGTTCTTTCAGATACTTTTTCAGTTTCAAAAACAATGCGTAATTATTCTCCGGCACCTGGTTCAGATGATTACACTCCAGTCGGTGATTTTGCAAAAGAAGTTTGGATAAAAGCTGCACAAATAAATCCAACAATTAATTTTTCTGAATATGATGTATTTTTAATTTTTCACGCTGGTGTTGGTCGAGATATATCTTTACCGGGTAGCATTGGAAACGAGAGAGATTTACCTTCACTTTATTTAAGCGATACTGCTTTAAGAAATATTTTTGGTGGCGATTTAACAGGATTACCTGTTAATCGAAGTGGCAAGTTTAATTCAATGATTATCCCTGAAACTGAAAGCAGGGAACTAGAAACACTATCTGGAAAGTTTTTATTTGAGATTACTATAAATGGTTTAATCATTGCTAGTATTGCCAGTCATTTAGGTTTACCTGATTTATTTGATACTGAAACAGGTTTAAGTGCAATTGGAAGATTTGGTTTGATGGATGGTCAATCAATCTTTGCATATAATGGCTGTTTTCCTCCTGAACCATCTGCATGGGAAAAAATTTATCTTGGTTGGACAAACCCAATTGAAATTCCAAAAGAAAATCTTAAAATCAATCTAACCTCAAAATTAGCTGCTACTCTTGCTGATACTGTAATTATCAAGGTGTCAATAAATTCATCAGAATATTATTTGATTGAAAACAGGCAGAGAGATGTTTCTGAAAATGGTGCAAATGTTACTTACATAACAAATGGTAATGTAGTTAATAAAAATTTTGAAAAAGATACAACTGGTTTTTACAGTTATGATATTGACTCATTAAAAGGTGTAGTGTTAAATGTTGATGAATTTGATTGGGCATTACCCGGTAACGGAATAGTTATTTGGCATATAGATGAATCTGTTATTAATGATAAACTTGCAGATAATAAAATCAATGTTGATAAAGAAAAACGTGGAGTTGATGTAGAAGAAGCTGATGGAATTCAGGATATTGGTGAAAAGTACATTACAGTTTTTGGTGATGAAGTTATTGGAGAAGGAACTGAAGAAGATTTTTGGTTTGGTAATAATAAAACTAAACTTTTTAAAAATAAATTTGCAAAAGATACAAGACCTGATACAAAATCTAATTCAGGCGCAAATAGTTTAATTACTATTAAAGGTTTTTCTAATAACGCAAGTAAAATGAGTTTTAATATTGAATTTGGTGATTCGATTATCAAGCCGATATTTAGTTCTTTGGTGGATGTAAAAGGTGATGCAAGCATAACAACTATCCAGAATGCTAATTTATTATTTGCAATTAATTCTGATTCAATGTTAGTTGTAACAAATGGTGACTCAATCATACATACTGAATCTAATTTTTCAGACTTTAAACCTGCATCAGTAGCATACGGTAATAATTCTTATTTAATAGGTATTTCAGCTGGTAATCAACAAGGCACATCATTCATAAATATTTGGCGGAATGATCTGCACACACCTTTTGTAACAAAAATTTTGTTATCAGATATTATAACTACTACACCTGTTATTAGCAATTCATTAACCGAAGATTTAAAAGTAATTCTTGGAACAAATGACGGGAATATTTTAATCTTTGATTTAGACTCATTACTAAATGGCGCACAACAACCAGAATCTGAAATACTTGTTGAGCAAAATACTGCAATAACAAAAATCTCAGATAATCTTTCCAATCTTTATGCAATTGCTTATAACGAAAATTTAAGTTCAAATAATTATTCACTGTTTATAAACGGCACTATTCTTAAATTTTCTAACGAAGAATTACTAAATATCGTAACTACTAAAGATAAAGATGGAGTTAATTTACAGATAGTTTCTTCACGTAAAGATGGAAAATATTTATATAATGTTCTTCTGCAAGATGTTATTCTTTCAACGTTTGCTGCTCCGGATAATATTAACTCTGCATTAGAATTTTCATTAGCTGATTTAAAAAATGATGGTGGAAATTATTTATTGACTGCTAATTTAAACAAACTTTATGCTTACAACTTAAATGGTTCTCTTGCAGATAATTTTCCCTTCATCATTAGCGATGATGAATTCATAAGTGTTCCACTTGCAGCAGATATTGAAGGTGATTCTAAAGCTGAGATTATTGCGTTTACTAAAAATGGTTTGATATATGCAATCGATGGTGGAACTGGAAAAGTAGTTGATGGTTTTCCAATATCAGTTGGTCAATCTGAAAATATTGGAGCCGCACTTTTTAATTTTGATAATACAATTGGCTTAGCAGTAATTAATCAAAATAATATTTTAACTGGCTGGAATGTTTCCTCAATAGATTCCAGAATCGATTGGGCTGAAGTTTTTGGAAATAATTTTAATCAATCAACTTTAGGATCAGCATTAAGTACAAACACAATAAATGAATTTTTTCCAACATCACGAGCTTACAATTATCCTAATCCTGTTTATGAAGGTCAAACAGCTATTAGATATTTTGTAAAAGATGACTCCAAAATTAACATAAAGATATTTGATCTTGCTGGTGATTTTGTAGCTGAGCTCAATGATGTTGCGCAAGGTGGAATGGATAATGAAACCGTTTGGAATGTTGATGAAATTCAAAGTGGAGTTTATTTAGCAAGAATTGAAGCTTCAAGTAGTAGTGGTAAAACTGAATCTGTTGTTATTAAAATTGCTGTTATTAAATAATTTCTTTCACCTCATTAAAATCTAATTATGAAATTATTATTCTCTTTAGTATTAATCTTTAGTATTAATCTTTTTGCACAGTTTACTGAATTTCATCCAGAACTTGATTGGTTTACAATCAAAGGTGAGCATGTTGAAGTTCATTTTCACGAAGGTGCTGAAAGAACTGCACAAACAGTTTTAAAAATCGCTGATGAAGTTTGGGATCCAATTTGTACTTTGTACGATTACCAGCCCGATAAAGTTCATTATATCATTAAAGATATAGATGACTATTCAAATGGAGCTACATATTTTTTTGATAATAAAATTGAAATATGGACTAGCGCATTAGATTTTGATTTACGCGGCGCACATAACTGGTTAAGAAATGTAATCTCTCACGAGTTTACGCATATGGTGCAAATTCAATCTGCAATGAAAGCTACTCGAAGTGTACCGGCTGTATTTTTACAAATCCTAACGTATGAAGACGAAAGACGACCAGATATCCTTTATGGATTTCCGAATGTAGTTGTTTCTTATCCTTTGGCAATGGTAAATGTACCAGCATGGTTTGCCGAAGGAACTGCACAGTATATGCGTAAAGAATTTAACTATGATAATTGGGATTCGCATCGTGATATGATTTTACGTTCTTATGCACTTGATAACAATATGTTAACCTGGAATGAAATGGGAGTTTTTGGTAAAACAAGTTTAGGTAATGAATCTGTTTACAATTCTGGTTTTGCATTAACAAAATATATTGCTCAAAAATATGGTGAAGATAAACTTGGGAAAATAACTAAACAGTTGGGCAGTTTTTGGAACTTTAGTATTGATGCAGCATTTGATGATGTTTTAGGTAAAGATGGTAATGAAATTTATGATGAATGGAGCAATTATCTTAAATCAGATTATAGAAAAAGAACTGAAAAAGTTTTAGCTAATCTTGTTACTGGTGAGAAAATTGGTAAAGATGGATTTGGAAATTTTTATCCAATATTTTCTGAAGATGGTAAAAAAGTTTATTACATATCAAATAAATCATCAGATTATTTTGGCCCTGCCGGCATTTATGAATATGATGTTGAAACAAAAACAGAAAAAAATATTGCTGGCGGTGTACGATCAACATTTTCATTTATTCCCGGACAAAATAAAATAATTTATGCAAAAATTTCAGAGGATAATGAAAACTGGTACAATGTTCATGATTTATTTGTTTATGATATAACCGAAGAAGAAGAAACACGGTTAACTTATAATTTAAGAGCTAATCATCCATCAATTTCGCACGATGGAAAAAAAGTAGTTTTTCTATATCAAAAAGATGGCACAACAAATCTTGGTTCTGTTGATATTAATGGAAAGAATTTTAAACGACTAACTTTTTATGAAAATGGGGAACAGGTTTATAATCCAAAATTTTCTCCAGATGACTCTTTTATAGTTTTTGATTATTCATATGGAAACACTAGAGATATTGCAAAAGTAAATTCTGAGGGCGGCAATGTTGAGTTTGTTATCGCAACAAATAATGATGAAAGAAATCCAGCTTTTGATAAAGATGGAAATATAATTTATGCCTCAGATGAAACTGGTATTTTTAATATTTATAGATTTACTGAAACAACAAAAGCTAAGAAACAATTAACAAATGTACTTGGCGGTGCATTTATGCCTAATGTAAATCAAGCTGGTGAAATTGTTTATTCTGGATATACTTCAACCGGTTATAAAATATTTTCTGTAAATGAAGTTGAACAGCAAAAAGTTATTGAAGGCAATTCTTATATCCGATTAAATAATCCTCCATTGGATGCAGACAAACCATTTGGCAACATTGATAATTTTAATATCACATCCCTAAAAAATTATACAGATAAAAATATTTCCGGAGTTGAAAAAACAAAATATTCAGGTGCATTTTCTCGTTTAACTTTCTTTCCGTTTTTAAGATTTGATAATTACAATACTGGTAATTCGTTCTTAGAAAAATTTAAACCTGGAGTATTTGTAACAACAAACGATATGTTAGACAGATATTCACTTTTTGCCGGCGGTTCTTTAAATGCAAGAATGGAAAGAGATTTATTTTTAGTTTTTGATTATAGAAATAAACTTCCTCTCATCAGTTCTCTAGGGTTAAAACCTGAATTATCTTTAGAATTATATAGTATTAGTCGTAAAGCTGATGTTGATATTTATTTTGGGGCAGATACAATTAATAATGTTGTAAAGTATGATTATACAATTCCCACAGATGTTACTTACAATCTATTTGAAGTTGATTTTATAGTTCGACATAGACTTTTTTCTCGTGATCAGAATTTGCAATTAAAGTATGCTTATAGTAGTTATACTGCATCACTAGGCAGTTTTTTTCTTCCAGATGAAGACAATACTCTTTATCCAACAACAAAAGATAATTATTTTAATGGTAATAATATTGAAGCTAAATATACATGGCATGCTATCTTACCTACTATAGATGATGAAATAAATCCAATCGGTATTGATCTTAATTTAATTTACAATTATGAGTTTAATAATTTTAATAACGAGGGTAATTATGAAATTGTTGATGGATTATTAAAACCACAATATAATGAGTTTAATTTTCATCGATTAGAACTAAAAACAGGATTGTATCTTCCAACATTTGAATCACATACATTTAATACAACTTTAAGATTAGGTACAATATTCGGTCCGGAACAGCCAGACTTTTTTGATTTTTATCTTGGCGGATTACTTGGAATGAAAGCCTATCCATTTTATTCAGTTAGTGGTAACGAAATTGCGTGGTTAAACTTTACATACCGCTTTCCATTGTTTAGAAATATTGATGCAAAAGTGGGACACTTATATATCGATAAAATATTCTTATCATTTAATGGTGATATCGGAAACGCATGGAATGGTGATGTTCCTGCTTTGAGTGATTTCAAAAAAGGGATTGGAACTGAACTTAGAATACAAATGAATTCCTACTATTTATTTCCTACAAGTATTTTCTTTAATGCATCTTATGGATTTGATGAGTTTACTCGTAAAGTAAATGACATTGATCTTAAATATGGAAAAGAATGGAATTTTTATGGTGGAATACTTTTTGGATTTGAGATTTTAAATTTTAATCAATCACAAAAACGAAGATAAAAGAGATTAAAATGAAAACTAAAATTGCAATTCTTTTTGTTGTACTAACTTTATCATTAATCAATGCACAGCAAATTGATGAACAAAAAATTTTAACAGGTAGTTTATCTACAGATGCTAAACTTGTTTTGGATGATTTTAAACCGACTAATAATCCGCAGATGATTCTGGCAAATGAAAACAAAAAATCACCTATGCTTGCTGGTTTAATGTCTGTTTTAATTCCTGGTACAGGAGAAATCTATACGGAAGAATACCTTAAGGCTGGAATTTTTATAGCAGTTGAAGCCGCGGTTATAACCACTGCAATTATTTATGATGGAAAAGGCGACGACAAAACAACTGAGTTTGAAAATTATGCAGATGATTATACAAACCCGAATCATAATTGGAGTGTAGTAAAATATGCTCAATGGTTAAATCAATATGTTATTACAAATGAAGCTGATAAAATTATCATTGATCCAAATACTGAATTGCCACCTTGGAAAAGAGTTGATTGGAATCAATTAAATAGCGTTGAATCTGGTTCACATAAGCTGGCTAATCATGGTGAACAACAATACTATGAGATGATTGGTAAGTACCCGCAATTTAGTCCTGGCTGGAATGATTTTAACTCGAGTGATTATCACGATATATCAGAAAACTTTTTATTCTACTCTGGTATGCGTGGCGATGCAAATGATTTTTATTCAGTTGCCAAAACTGCCGTAATAGGAATTTATATAAATCACTTTTTAAGTTCATTGGATGCAATATGGTCTGCAACAAACTTTAATAAAGATTTAGCAGTAAAGATCAGGCTGGATAATATACAATTTGCAGATCACGCTGAGTTTTACCCAAAGCTTTACTTAACCTACAATTTTTAAGTAAGATATGCTATGACATCTCCTTAAACAAAAGATGCTCAGGTTATAACAGAATTAAAGAACAACTATGTTTGTTTTTCATTGAAATTCAAACCTCTTTTCATTCCCAAGCCATATTTCCGTATTTTTCCGATATGAAATTACCATTAATAGCAATAGTTGGAAGACCTAATGTAGGCAAATCAACGCTTTTCAATCGTTTAATTGGCAGAAGAGAAGCAATTGTTGATGACCAAAGTGGTGTTACACGCGATAGAAATTATGGCGAAGGTGACTGGAGTGGAAAAAGATTCAGAGTTATCGATACTGGTGGTTACGTTCCTGAATCATCAGATTTGTTTGAAACTGCAATACGTGAACAAGTTGGTGTAGCAATTGCTGAGTCAGATTCAATTATCTTTTTAGTTGATGTAAAGAATGGTGTTAATCCTATTGATAAAGTAATAGGTGATATGCTTAGACATTCAGGTAAAAAGTATTTTTTAGTTGTGAATAAAGTTGATGCACAAATTCACGCAGCAGGCGCAAGTGAGTTTTATTCACTTGGTGTTGATATGGTTTATGATATTTCTGCTTTAAGCGGAAGAAGCACCGGCGATTTACTTGATGATGTTACAAAAGATTTTCCTACCGATGATTTAATTGAAGAAGATAAAAGATTAAAAATTGCTGTAGTAGGAAGACCAAATGTTGGTAAGTCATCACTTACAAATGCTTTACTTGGTGAAGAGAGAAGCATTGTAACAGATATTCCTGGAACCACTAGGGACAGTCTTGATTCCGTTCTGAAATATTATGGTGAGGAAATTATTCTAATTGATACTGCCGGATTAAGAAAGAAAAAGAAAGTTGAAGAAAGTATAGAGTTCTTTTCTAATATCAGATCATTCAAAGCGATTAGTGAAAGTGATGTTACAGTTTTGATGCTCGATGCAAAAACCGGATTTGAAAAACAGGATCAAAAAATAATTGATGAAGTTGTTCGCTGGAGAAAAGGTTTAGTAATTGCAATTAATAAATGGGATTTGATTGAGAAAGAAACAAACACAGCAAGAAAATTTGAGCTTGATATAAAAGATAAGTTGGGTACTGTAGATTTTGCTCCAATTATATTTGTTTCAGCTTTGTCTAAACAAAGAATTTTTAAACTGATTGATCTATGTAAGAAAGTTCAGGCAGAAAGAACTAAAAAAATTCCTACTTCAGAATTGAATGATACAATCTTACCGGAGATTGAAAAAAATCCGCCACCATCAACACCAACTGGTAGAGAAATTAGAATTAAATTTATTAACCAGGTTGGTGATTACTACCCGATATTTTTATTCTTTTGTAATTATCCAAATCATATTCCAGATCACTATAGAAGATTTTTAGAAAGAACATTAAGAAGGATTATTTGGATTTGAAGGTGTACCAATAACTGTAAGTTTTAGACAAAAATAATATATAAAGATATGACAGAAAATTATTATTTAGTAGAACATCCTCTAATAAAGAGAGATGTTACAATTTTACGAGATATCAATACAGATTCTGAAACATTTAGAGCTGCGCTTCAAAGAGTTTCAAATATACTTGCTGCTGAAATATCTAAAAAGTTTTCATTAACTGAAGTTGAAGTTGAAACTCCGCTTGAAAAAACTAAAGGCTTTAAACTAGCACACGATGTAATTCTTGTTCCTGTGTTACGAGCCGGATTAGGAATGGTAAATGGATTTTTGCAAATCATACCAGAAGCAAAAGTTGGACACATTGGTTTGCAAAGAGATGAAGAAACATTAAAACCGATTGAATATTATTACAAAGTTCCAAAAAATCTTGAAACTGCCGAAGTTGTTATGTTAGATCCAATGTTGGCAACTGGTGGTAGTGCGGCTGAAGCTTTGAAGTATCTTAAAAAAAGAGGTGCCAAAAAACTTTTTTTTGCGTGTCTTGTTGCTGCACCAAAAGGAATTGAAAAAATTCAAAATGAACATCCTGATGTAAAAATATTTGCTGCGGCTTTAGATAGAGAACTGAACAATAAAGGGTACATTCTTCCTGGACTTGGTGATGCAGGTGATAGAACATTTGGCACACTTTAATAAAAAAATATTTTCTCTTCTTGTTTTACTTTTTACTCTCTCAAATTTAAATGCTCAAATTTTTCCGGATAAATCTGTACATAATATTTTAAAGAATGGAATTGAATTAATCATAAATCAAAAGTATGATGAAGCAGAAAAGTTATTTAAACGATTAGAACAAACAAGAAAAGATTTACCGTTTGGAAAAATTTATCTTGCCGCTGTAAAAATTGCAAAATCCTATGATTATGAAACTCCGTTTGACGATGAATATATTTCTAATAATCTTGAATCAGCAAAAAAGATTTCTGAACGATTCTTAGAAAAAGATGAAAACAATGTTTGGAATAAATACTATTATGCTTTATCTCAAGGCTACATTGCATACTATGATGCATTAAGAGAAAGCTGGCTGCAAGCTTTTTCTACCGGGCTAAGTTCTGTTTCAGCTTTTGAAGATTGCCTTGAGGTTGACAAGAATTTCTATGAAGCAAAAATTGCAATTGGGAGTTATAAGTTTTGGAAAAGTAGTAAAACAGAGTTTTTAAATTGGCTGCCTTTTGTTGAGGATGAAAAGGATCTTGGTATAAAATATTTGAAAGAAGCTGTAAAGTTTTCCGGCTATAATTCACATCTTGCAACTCATTCCTTAATCTGGATTTATATCGAACAAAAGGATTTTGATTCTGCAATAAAACTTTCACAAAGTGCTTTACTTGAGCATCCTGAATCAAGAATATTTAAGTGGGGATTAGCAAGATCTTTTGAAAATAAGGATGTTAAAAAATCTATAATTCTTTACAAAGAAGTATTAGAATCATATCCAAAAAATCTTAAATCAAATAAGATTAATGAAATTACATTAAAACACATTATTGCTCAGTTAGAACTGAAGAATAACAATCGCACCGAAGCTTTAAGAATTTGTAATGAAATATTAAATATAAAAAATTTTACCAATCACGAATCTGAAAAACTTGAAGCCAGGCTGGAGCGAGTTAAGCAGTTAAAATTGGAGTTAAATACTCGGTGATTTAAGTCTAAATCATTAAACACATCCCTTTAACTAATCATTAAAAAAAACTAAATTGTTTTAGATTTATAAAATGTATGTAAAAATCTAAAACAATGGCAGTTGAAAATCCTAAATATCAAAAGATGCTTGAATCCCTGATTACGATTTGTAAAAAAAATCTTGTCTCGGTAAATGAAGGATTAATTTCTAAAGCATTTGAATTAAGCCTTGAAGCCCATAAAAATGATTTGCGCGCTTCCGGTGAACCATATTTTACCCATCCCTATGAAGTTGCAATGATTGTTGCTGAGGAATTTCCACTTGATGATATTACAATAGTAAGTGCGCTTTTGCATGATGTTGTTGAAGATACAGAATATACCGTGGATTTTATGACTCGCGAATTTGGTAAGGAAGTTTCCGAAATTATTGATGGCGTAACAAAGATCAGCGGAATTTTTCGCGGACACGAAATTACTAAAGCCGAAAATTATCGTAAGCTTTTGCTTTCGATGGTTAAAGATGTGCGCGTAATTCTTGTAAAGTTTGCTGATCGATTGCACAATATGCGTACGCTTGAGTTTGTTAATCCTGATAAACAAAGAAGAATTGCTCAAGAAACTTTAGAGATATATGCTCCATTTGCGCATAGATTTGGTTTGGGAAAAGTTAAGTGGGAACTTGAAGATTTAGCTTTTAAATATCTTAATCGCGAAGCATATGAAGAACTAGCAAGGAAACTAAGAGCAAAAAGAAAAGATCGTGAATCATATATTAAAAAATTTTCTGACCCGATAGTTGTAAAACTTGATGAAGAAAAATTAAAGTATGAGTTGAATGGAAGACCAAAACATCTTTACAGTATTTACAGAAAAATGGTAAGGCGTAACAAACCGTTTGAAGAAATTTATGATCTTTTTGCAATCAGAATTATTCTTGACACTCAAAATAGAAATGAATGTTACACTACACTTGGTGTTTTAAATCAAATTTATCTTCCTGTTCCAGATCGCTTTAAAGATTATATATCAATTCCCAAAACAAATAACTATCAATCAATACACACTACAGTTGTTGGGCCAGAAGGAAGATTAGTAGAAATACAAATTAGAACAAGACAGATGCACGAAGTTGCTGAAAAAGGAGTTGCAGCACATTGGAAGTACAAAGAAAATAAAACTGCAACTGATAGTGAACTTGAAGCCTGGGTTAACTGGATAAGAGATATTTTTGAAAATGCTTCTAAGGATGATCAGCGAAAAGAATTGATGGAAAGTTTTAAGTTAAATCTTTACCAGGATGAGATTTATGTTTTTACTCCAAAAGGAGATTTGCGAAGATTACCAGTTGGCTCTACTCCTGTTGATTTTGCTTTTGACATTCACAGTAAAGTTGGATTTCATTGTATCGGTGCAAAGGTAGATGGAAAAATTGTTCCACTCGATACTCAATTACATAGTGGTGATCAAGTTGAAATAATCAGTTCAAAAAATCAACATCCTAATAAAAACTGGATTAAGTTTGTAAAAACACACAAAGCTAAAAATGAAATTAGAAAATGGCTTAACAAAGAAGAGCAGACAATAGTAGAAACCGGAACAGAAATTTGGGAAAAGAAAATTAAAAAACTCAAATTATCTTTTTCACCTGATGATGTTTTAAAGATAGCACACGCAAACAGGTTTGATAATATAAGACAATTTTTTAAAGCAATTGGGCAAAACAATGTTAATCTTGATCAGGTATTAACTGCAACATCACAAAAAGATGATAAGGAATTTGAAAAAGAAGCTGAGTTTAAAAAATTTGCACACACTGCCAGAACAGATATTGGCGGAATTTTAGTTGATGGAAAAAAATCAGGAATAATGTACACTTATGCTAAATGTTGTAACCCAATCCCTGGTGATCCAGTAATTGGATACATTACTATTGGTGAGGGAATAAAAATTCATCGTAAAACCTGCGTTAACTTAATTTCACTTTCTACAACTGATGCAAGTAAACTTGTAAGTGTTCAATGGCCGGAAGCTGAAAGCTCTTTGTTTGTTGCAGGTATAACAATTCGAGGTAAAGACAGACCTGGAATTTTAAATGATATTTCTCACTCGATTGTTACGCATCAGAACACAAATATTAAATCAATAAATATAAATTCCAGTGATTCATCGTTTGAAGGAAGTGTTACATTGTTAGTTAATAATCTTGAACATCTTAACAGGATAATCGAGAGATTAAAAAGAGTAAACGGTGTTTATTCTGTAGAAAGATTTGAAAGTGCTTGATGACTGAATTTGTTGAATCAAGAATTATGGCGTTAGATTTTGGGATGAAAAGAATAGGAGTAGCTCTTTCAGATTCATTAAAAATGTTTGCTTATGTTCATACAACAATTCTTAATGATAGTAAGACTTTTGTTCAACTTGAAAACATTATAAAAGAAAAGAACGTAATAGAGATTTTACTTGGGATTCCAAATGAGAATAGAGTTTCTAAAACTTCAATTGTTGAGGACATAAAAAAGTTTAAAGACAAATTAGAAAAAAGGTTTTTACTTAAAGTAATTTTTTGGGATGAAACATATACGTCATCAATTGCTCAGCAAAGAATTATTGAATCAGTAAACAGCAAACAAAAGCGTAAAAACAAAGATTTACTTGATATGCACTCAGCCGCGATAATTTTACAAGAATATCTTGATTCAATTAAATCCAAATGATTGATTGACTTTGCTTCCATTACAAACTATTTTTTCTTATCAAATTTTCTATCGGGAGCACGTAAATGACTTTTGAATCTTTAGGAATTATTGAAACCAGCAGTGTTTCAGCTTCCTTAAAAACTTTATCAGGAATAGCTAAAGAAAAGGAAATAGAGATTGTTGGTAAGCAAATTCTTGGTGGTGGCATTGTAACGTTATTTATAAAAGGTGAATTGGGAGCAATCAAAAGAGCAATTTCTTTTGGTAAAGAAAATTTGGATTCAAAAAATGAATTTAGAAGTTCACATATTATTCCTTTGCCTCATCAACAATTACTTTTAAAATTTGGAATGGAAAAATTATAATTATGGCAAACTCTGTAGGATTGATCGAATCAAAAGGTTTGGTTGCTTTAATTGAAGCTGCCGATGTTATTTTAAAAAACTCACCAGCAAAAATTTTAGGAATTCACAAATTAGACAATGGTTTAGTTTCATTAGCAATAAGTGGGAATAGTGATTATGTAAAAGCTGCTATTGAAGCTGGAACCGAAGCAGGAAAACGTGTTGGTGAAATTTATTCTTCTGCGGTAATAGATAATCCAACAAAAGAGTTGATTAAACTGTTTAGAGATTTATTTCCTGATGAAGTAGTTGTAAATGAAGTTGTTAAAGAAATTGTCATAGAAAAAGTTGATGAACAAATTAATCTTAAAACTGATACAAGTGAGTTAACGGAATTATTAAAACCAACAATTAAATTTGAATCCAAACGAGAAAAGTCAAAACCTATTCTGGTTACGCAAGTTAAGCCTGTTATAAAAATTAAAAAGCCAAACACAAAGCAAAAAGATAAACCTGAATTAAAAATATCATTACCTTCAGACACAGTTGAAACCAAAAGTGAACCAGAAAATATTATTGAAATAAAAAATGATAAATCTTTATCAACTATTGAAAGATTACGACAGGAAGCTCTAGGTTTAGCGGATAAAAAAACTCAAGTAAAGGAATCTGAAGTATCAACAAAGAAGAAAGTTGAAAATATTGAATCTAAAAAAATAGAGATTGCAAATTCAGATGTTGATATTGATGCTATTAAAAGTATGAATGTACATAAACTTAGAAATTACGCTAGACAGTTTCCAGCTTTTCCCATAAAAGGTAGAGAAATATCTCGTGCAAACAGGGAAGAATTAGTTGAATTATTTAAATCGATAAGTAAAAAGTGATTTTGATTCTTGAAAAGTAAAATCAGTATAATAGTTTTTTCAGTTTTATTCTCAATAATTATTTGGGGTTCTGTTACTTTATCCAATGAGTTTTTCTCTACATCCTCTTTTGATGTCAATATTATAAATCAACCTAACGGATACGCAAGTGGTAAATCAAATCCACAAACTGTTTTTGTAAAATTAAAAGCTAAAGGCTGGCAATTGATTTCGCTAAGTGTTGGTTCAAAGGTTAATTTTAATGTATCTGCTGATAATGATAGTGGAAAAATAAGTGTTGATCCTTACAATGAAATTGATGAAAATAATTGGGTAAGTTCTGGAATTAATATTTTAGAAATCAATCCAAGAGAAATCTCTTTTGTTGTTGAAAAAATTAAATACAAAAAACTTAAAGTTGTACCAAATGCTGAGTTGTCTTTTTCTGATGGATATGGATTAGCAACACCAATTAATATTTATCCCGATTCAGTTTTAGTAGCTGGGCCGACAAGTATTTTGGATACATTAAAATCTATAAAAAACATCAGGGTTAAATTAACTTCGGCTGATAGCAAGGCTTCAATTATAACTGAAGTTGAAACGTTGCCAGGTTTTACAGTTGATAGAAATAAAGTTCAACTGACTTTTGATGTACAGCGAATTGTTGAAAAATCTTTTGAAGGAATAAAAGTAGTGATTACTGATATTCCAAAAGACAGAGATATCGTTTTGATCCCTAATATTATTGAGTGCAATTTACGTGGTGGAATTAATATCCTTGGTAAGATTAATTCTAACCAACTTTATGCTTCAATATCTTACAGCGATATTGTTTATGACACTCTGGGAAGTATTCAACCAAAAGTTATTATACCAAATAACACTAAACGGGTTTATATAAAACCAGAACGACTAAATTACATAATTAAAAAATTTGAGTGATTAGAAAACCGAATAAATAGTGAGTCTAATCCAAATCTTATACTAAAAAAAATTATGCTTATTACATTTGAAGGAATTGACTTCTGCGGTAAATCTACGCAGGTGGAATTATTAAAAACTTACTTGTTAGAACAGAATAAAAATGTTCATCTAATTCGTGAGCCAGGTGGAACTGAATTATCAGAAAAGGTTAGAGAAATTCTGCTTGATAAAAAAAATAATTCTATGGTTATGGAAACCGAAATATTTTTATTTTCTGCCAGCCGTGCTCAATTAGTAAGGGAAGTAATTAGACCTTATTTGGAAAAAGGATTTTACGTAATTTCAGATAGGTTTCATGATTCATCAACTGCTTATCAAGGTTATGGCCGTGGTTTGCCTGTTGATGTTATAATGAGTATAAATAGTCTTGCCATTGGCGAAACTATACCAGATATAACTTTTTTTATAGATATACCGATTGAAGTTTCAGCAAGAAGAAAATCAAAAAAAACACACGATGATCTTGATAGAATTGAAATATCAGATAATAGTTTTTTTGAAAGAGTTAGAAATGGTTATCTTCAGATAGCTAAATCAGAAAAAAGATATAGGGTGCTAGATGGAACACAAAGTATTGATATTGTTAGTAATCAGATAAGAAATGAAATCAAAAAATTTGAAAGTGATAAATAAATGAAGAGACGAAGAATAATATTTTTTTCATCGATTGTTATTGTAGCTGTTTTAGGTTTAGGATTTGTTGTAAGTAATAGTGATATCTACTTTGAGATAAGTAAAAACCTTGAACTTTTTGGTAAGGTGTATAAAGAAATTTCTTTTAATTACGTTGATGATATTGATCCGCAGGAATTTATGCGTGCAGGAATAAAAGGAATGTTGAGTAAGCTTGATCCTTACACAGTTTTTATCGATGAAAAAAATCAGGAAGATATTGATTTACTAACCAATGGAAAATATGGCGGAGTTGGAATTTCTATTGGTGTTAGAAATGATAAAATAACAATTATGGATGTGCTTGATGGTTACTCAGCACAAAAACAAGGTGTAAGAATTGGTGATGTAATTACCGGAATTGGAGATAAAGTTGTTGAACCTGAAATTATTGATGAAATATCTTCTCTTGTAAAGGGAGAACCAGGAACTTCTGTACAGCTTAAAGTTGTAAGACTAAATGAAGATGATACACTTACATTTAATCTTATAAGAGAAGAAGTAATTATTAAGAATGTAAGTTTTGCAGATTTTTATCCGGAAAATTCTAACAATGTTTATATAAAGCTTTCAAACTTTAGCCGTTCTGCCGGTGATGAAGTTTATTCTTCACTTAGAGAACTTAAAAGCAAGAAAGAAATTCAATCAATTGTACTTGATCTAAGAGGAAACCCCGGTGGATTGCTTGATGTTGCTGTTGATATTTGTGATAAGTTTTTGAAGAAAGATTTATTAATCGTATCAACTAGAGGGAAAGATGTAAATAGTGAGAAAAAATATTTTTCTGTTGAAGAACCGTTTGTTGGCAAAGAAAAACTGGTTGTTTTAATAAATGGAAGTAGTGCTTCAGCTTCTGAAATTGTAGCTGGCGCAATTCAAGACCACGATAGAGGTGTAATACTTGGAACTCAGTCATTTGGTAAAGGATTGGTGCAAACAATAACTCCACTTAGCTTTAATACATCATTAAAAATTACAACTGCAAAATATTACACCCCAAGTGGAAGATGTATTCAAAAAGTTAACTACGCTAAGAATAGCGATGTGATTTCTGAAAAAGATTCTGTGGTTAAAGAAACTTTTTCTACAGATAATAAAAGAGTTGTATATAGTGCGGGTGGAATTTCTCCTGATACAATCATAAATATAGAATCAGAAAGCGAATTATTAAAAGATCTTTTAGCAAAAGGAACGATTTTTAATTTTGCTGATGAGTATTTTTATAAAAATGAAAAATCATCTTTTGATAAGATTAATGATGATAAATTATTAACAGAGTTCAAATCATATCTAAAAAGATCCGAATACAAATATGAATCGGATATAAATAAAAAATTAGATGAGATTGCTTTAAAGATTAAAGGAAAGCCAATTTCTGCTGAAGTAAATAAATCACTGGAAAAATTAAAATTAGATATAACCGAATTGTTTGAAAGTGATTTTAAGGAAAATCGTGATAAAATAATTTTAGAACTTAAAATTGAGTTGGCTTCAAGATTTTTGGGAAGTAATGGTGCAATTAAAGAAAGTTTGAAAAAAGACAAGCAATTTAACTCAGCAGTAAGCCTGTTAAAAAATGATTCAGTTTACTTAAGTTTACTAAACAATAAGTAAAAAACTAAAATGATAACGTATTTAAGAAGAGCAAGAGCATATTATATAATAAATCCTGCTATGCAAGAATGTCCTTCTTGCAAAACATGTGGCACTTTGATGAGATCTCGCTCTCGAAGCACTTTTGAGAAGTTTTTTGGTAGGCTTACGTTTTATAAAGTCTATCGGTGTAAAAAATGTGGATGGAGAGGCAAACTTAGAACAATAGCAATTACTTCAAAATCATTGTTAGTTATATTTTTGTATATATTATTAATATTAGGTGTTTCGTTAATTACGCACCAAATTTTAAAAAGATTGATATAGCAAATTATTTTATAGAGACAATATTCTAACACTACTAAATAAAAACATTTTTTGATATTTATTTATTTCGTTTGTTTTAAAAACTTAAATTCATAATTTAGAACGTTTAATTGATAAATAATTGGTAAATAGCAAACAGGGAAGTCCTACATTAACCCTGTATATCCGCGCACTCTTAATCTATATTTTAATTTTAATTGCAGGATTTTTCCTGAAATAATTTTTTTTTGCCCTTAAACACTAAAAGGATTCGGATGAAAAAATCTTTTCTGGATTATATTTTTAGAAACAGATTACCTGTTACACTTTTTGTTGTTGTAGCATCATTTGCACTTACATATTATTCTTCACGCGCAGAAAGAGATGGAATTGGTTACAGTCCTGATCAACCGATTGCTTATTCTCATAAGATTCATGCTGGTGATATGAAGATTGATTGCCAGTACTGCCACGTTGGAGTCGAAAAATCAAGGCACGCAATGGTTCCTGCTGTTGCAACTTGCATGAATTGTCACACAGTAGCACGTAAAGATAAACCTGAAATAATCAAACTAGCAGAATATTATCGAGATCGTAAACCACTTCAATGGAAACGCATTCACAAAGTTCCTGATTATGCTTATTTCAATCACTCAGTTCATGTAAATAAAGGGATTGATTGTACCGCTTGTCATGGTGAAATAACTCAAATGGAAAAAGTCGGACAGATGAATTCCTTTACAATGGGAAGTTGTTTGAATTGTCATCGTGATGCTCATGCTAAATTTCCGGAGTTGCGCGATAAGATTAAACCTGGACCTGAATATTGTTCAGCTTGTCATCGATAAAAGAAAATTAAAAATCAAAAAAGATTTTATATGAATAGAAAAAAATTTTTTACTTCAGTTTCATTGGGTGCAGTTGGCTTTACCATATACAACTCATTTCCGATGAAATATTTTTCAAAAAAATCTAATAACCCAAACAGCGCTGTAAAAGTAAAAATTAATCCTCTTGCAGTTAGCAGAAATCAAAAGGGTAATAAGAATGTCTGATATTAAATCCGATAACACACAGAATATGGATAGCGATCAACTCGAACCAAATTATTGGAGAAGCTTTGAAGCTTTATACAATGATCCGACAGTGATTGAAGCAAAAGGACACGAGTTTAAAGAAGGTGTTACAGATGATTTTTCTGCTACAGGTATGTCGAATCTTTCCAGAAGAAAATTTTTAGCTTTACTCGGTGCTTCTGCTGCGATTGCCGGAACAGCTTGTACAGATTATCGTGACAAAGGGGAGATTGTTCCCTATAATATCAAACCTGAAGAAATTACAGTTGGTAAACCAAACTTTTATGCATCAACCTGTACTGCTTGTGCAAATGCTTGCGGTATTTTGATTAAAACACGTGAAGGAAGACCAATTAAAGTCGATGGAAACCCAGATCATCCTGTAAATAAAGGAAAGATATGCGCAAAGGGACAGGCAAATATTTTAAATCTTTATGATCCTGAGAGATTAAAAACTCCGTTGATTGGTAGGAATTCCTCTTTTAATGAAGTTAGCTGGAAAGATGCTGATTCAGATATTATAAACGCTTTGGCCTCAGCAAATGGAAAAGAAATTGCAATTGTTACAAATCCAATTACTTCTCCCACGACCTCAAAAGTCATTGAAGATTTTAAATCTAAATATCCAGCCACAAAAGTTTATTCTTATAGTTTATTTAATGATGATATTAAAAACTCAGCCTGGCAAAAAACTTTTGGTTCAGGAAAATATCCACTTATAAAATGGAATGAAGCAAAAGTAATTGTTGCATTAGAATCAGATTTTCTTGGAGTTGATGGAAACAAAATTGAAAACTCTAGATTATTTGCTGAAGGCAGAGATGTTGAAACAAAATCTTTTAACAGACTTTATTGTATTGATAGCACTCTAACAATTACAGGAAATAATTCTGATTATAGGTTACGATTAAGACCTGAGGCACAGATTGAATTTGTAATGAGTCTGATGAATGAGCTTAGCAGCAAAGGTGCGTTAAACCTTTCTGTAAATACTTCCGGCTATTCTTTAAGCGGATTTGCAACGAAGTATAATTTAAATAAAAAAGTTTTAGATCAATTAGTAAAAGATCTCGCATCCAACAAAGGTAAAGCAATTGTTGATGCTGGAATTTCACTTTCAGAAAATGTACACGTTGCAGTTAATCTTTTAAATGAAGCTCTTGGTAATTTTACAATGTTTAGAAGTGATTCTGTTGTAAATATTTTTGCAGAAAATTCATCAGTACAGGAAATAGACTCGCTCATCCAGAAAATTAATGATGGAAATGTGGCTGCAGTAATTCATTTTGATTGCAACCCGGTATATCATCTTGCTCAGGATTTTGGATACAAAAAAGCATTAAGTAAAGCTGGATTAGTTGTAACTCTTTCTGAAAGAGAAAACGAAACAACATTTGTAAGTAAATATGTTCTTCCAATCAACCACAACTTTGAGAGTTGGGGAGATGCAAAAACAAGAACTGGAGTGATATCTTTACAACAACCAGTAATTGCACCATTAAACTCAACAAGACAAAAAGAATCAATCTTGCTAACATGGATTAATGGTAAATCAGATTCATTCAACGAAACTTTGTATCACGAATATTTGATGAAGAATTGGGAAGTATCGATTTATCAAACATTAAATTCCAAATTAGATTTTAAGAGATTCTGGTTTGGTGCGTTGCATGATGGAATTGTTTTAACAAATGATATCCCTTCCATTTCACGCTCATTTAATAACGCTGTAACTGGTTTGTTATCTGCAAATGTTTCTGAAAAAGGATTTGCCGTTATTATAAAAGAGAGTTACAATGTTGCTGATGGAAGTTTTTCTCACAACGGCTGGATGCAGGAATTACCTCATCCTGTTTCCAAAATTAGTTGGGATAATTACGCTGCTGTATCGGAAAAAACTTGTAAAGATTTAGGTGTAGAAAATTTTGATATGATCGAAATAAAAATTGGTGACAGAAAACTTTCTTTACCGGTTTTTATGCAAGCAGGAACTGCTGATAATGTTGTGGTAATTGAATCTGGTTTTGGACGACAAAATTCTGGTACTGTTGCAAATGAAGTTGGTTTTAATTCGAACTTGTTGATGTCAAAAAACTCTAATCTTTCGCAATGGATTTACAGTGATGCAACAATTACTAAAACTGGTGATTCTTATAAATTAGCTTCATCACAAGAACATCACGCTTTTGATGATCCTAAAGTTCAGGATCTGCATAAATCACGTCATATAATTCAAGAAGCTACAGTTGCAGCTTATGTAAAAAATCCTCACGTTATAAAAGAAAAACATCATGAAGATCAGCCAAGTGTTTACGATCCTCATCCATATAATGGATTAAAATGGGGAATGGCAATCGACCTTAATAAATGTACAGGCTGCGGCGATTGTGTTGTCGCTTGTAATGTTGAAAATAATATTCCAGTCGTTGGTAAAGATCAGGTTTTGGTAAGCAGGGAAATGCAATGGTTAAGAATCGACAGGTATTACTCCGGTACTCCTGAAGATCCTCAAGTTAGTATGCAACCAATGTTATGTCAGCATTGTGATCAGGCTCCGTGTGAAAATGTATGTCCTGTTGTTGCAACAAATCATAGTCCTGATGGTTTGAATCAAATGGTTTATAATCGTTGTGTTGGTACAAGATATTGTTCAAACAACTGTCCTTTTAAAGTTAGAAGATTTAACTTCTTTAATTTCAGAGATCACTTTAGAGATAGCTTCCAGGAAAATCCAATACTTGCTTTAATGCACAATCCTGAAGTTACTGTTCGTTCGCGTGGTGTAATGGAAAAATGTACATTCTGTGTTCAAAGAATTTCTGAAGGACGAGCGGACGCAACACACGAGAATCGTAAATTAAAAGGCAGCGATATTACAACTGCTTGCCAGGATTCCTGCGGATCAAACGCAATTTATTTTGGTGATATAAACGATAAAGAATCAGAATTTTATAAATATAGAAATCACGAGCTTGGCTATTATGTTCTTGAAGAACTTAATGTTAAACCTAATGTTACATATATAGCTAAACTCAGAAACATCCATTCGGAGGAAGTATAGTGAATATCGATTACTCCCAGGAAATGCCCACAGTAGCGGGACGGTTAACACTTGCTCAGATCGAAGAGCTTGTTGCAAAACCAATGGATACAAAACCCGATAAAAAGTTTTACATAGCACTTTCTATATCAGGTACTTTGTTGATGATTGGTGCGACAATGTTAGCCATCAGTTTGTACTATGGAACAGGTATGTGGGGCAACAACCAACCTGTTGGCTGGGCTTTCCCAATTGTTAACTTTGTATTTTGGGTTGGTATTGGGCACGCCGGAACACTTATTTCTGCAATCTTATTTTTATTAAGACAAAAGTGGCGTACCGGTATTGCAAGGTTTGCAGAAGCTATGACAATCTTTGCTGTTATCTGCGCGGGAATTTTTCCTGTTATTCACACTGGTCGTCCCTGGCTTGCAGGATATTTGCTGCCTTATCCAAATCAGCATGGCTTATGGGTTAATTTTACTTCTCCACTTTTGTGGGATGTGTTTGCGGTTTCAACTTACTTAACTGTGTCTTTTGTTTTTTGGTATGTTGGTTTGATTCCTGATTTTGCAACGATGCGAGATAGATCAAGTTCAAAAATCAAAAAAACAATTTATTCAACTTTCTCTTTAGGATGGAGACACTCCAATCGACATTGGACACATTACGAAAAAGCATATATGTTACTTGCAGGATTTGCAACTCCACTTGTACTTTCTGTACACACAATAGTAAGTTTTGATTTTGCTGTTTCGATTTTACCGGGCTGGCATGCTACAATCTTTCCACCTTACTTTGTTGCCGGTGCTATCTTTTCTGGATTTGCAATGGTTGTAACAGTTTTAGTTTTTGTAAGAAAGATTTTTGATCTGCAGCATATCATAACAATTGATCATCTTGAAAAAATGAATAAAATTATTCTTGCCACCGGAATGATGGTTGGATATGCTTATGCAATGGAATTTTTTATTGCCTGGTACAGCGGTAACCCTGTTGAGTCATTTGTTTTTATCAACAGAGCATTTGGACCCTATGCCTGGGCTTACTGGATAATGGTTAGCTGTAATGTAATCTTCCCGCAATTTTTCTGGTTTAGAAAAATCAGAAGATCAATTCCAATTATGATGGTGATCGTTATTTTTGTAAATGTTGGAATGTGGTTCGAAAGATTTGTGATCACAGTTACTTCATTAAGCAGAGATTTTCTTCCATCAAGCTGGGCATATTACAAACCCACATTAGTTGATGGCGGAATTTTATTAGGAAGTTTTGGACTTTTCTTTACACTCGTAATTCTTTTTACTAAAGCTTTACCTGTTGTTTCGATATCAGAAATAAAAGCTGTTGCTGATGGTGCTCAACCAACACATCACGGAGGTGAACACCATGAATAATGAGAAAAAGATTTATGGAATAACCGCTACATTTAAAACTCCTGATGAGATTATAAATGCAGCAAAAAAAGTTTCCAATGCTGGTTACATTCATTTTGATGTAAACACTCCTTATCCGGTTCACGGAATGGATGGGGCAATGAAAATTAAACCATCTAAACTTGGTTTTGTAACACTTGTAATGGGATTAAGCGGTGCTGCTATTGCGTTGCTCCTAATGTTTTGGACAATGTCAGTCGATTATCCAATTGTTATCGGTGGAAAACCATTTTTCGCTTTACCTGCATTTATTCCGATTACATTTGAGTTAACAGTTTTGCTTGCAACACTATCAACTGTTGGTGCTATGATTGCGTTGTTTTTTAGATTGCCTGATAATCAACATCCGCTTCACGATACTGAATATATGAAAAGTGTTTCAGCTGATAAGTATGGTGTTGTAATAGAAGCAGAGGATGTGAAGTTTGATGAAAAATCAGTTTTGGATTTTCTAAAAACTTTGAATCCAATTTCAACAGAAATTGTATTTTATCCTGTAGTTGAAGAGTATCCGATCTTTCAACCAAAGTTTATTATGTTCTTAATAGCAATTGCAATTGTGGTTTCCGGTGGAACATATTTTTCATTGAATAAACTTACAATCATCACGCCTTTCAATTGGATGATGGAACAAGATAGAGTTAACGCACAAAGTCCGAGTGAATTGTTTGCTGATGGTCGCGGAATGAGAACTCCTGTTGAAGGAACAGTTGCAAAAGGATTTATTCCTTACCCTTACAAAGGACAAACAAATCCAACAGAGGTTTTAGCAAATCCATTTTTGCCAACAAAAGAAAATATTGCATTAGGCAAAGCAAAGTATTTTACTTATTGCACACCCTGTCACGGAGATTTTGCTGATGGTGACAGCAGATTAAGAGGACAATTTCCAAATCCGCCAACATTGCATTCTAAACGTGCAAGAGATTTTAGTGATGGTATGATTTATCACATAATTACAAACGGACAAAATGTAATGCCGTCTTATGCTTCTCAAATTACAAGAGATGAAAGATGGGCAATTGTAAATTATGTTAGAGTTTTACAGCGCGCAAAAAATGCTAGCGATGCTGATTTAATTGATATGAATAAGGAGGCTGGTAGCAATGTCGCAAACTGATTTTCATTACCAGAAAAAAGAACTTCCTGCCAGTCTATCAAGATTAGGAATAATAATTTTTGTGGTTGGCACAGTTCTCTCGCTTCTTGCTTTCTTTGTTGATCAGGAAAGAGCAATATTTAATTATCTTGTAACTTATATGATGATAGTTAGCATTGGACTTGGTTCATTATTCCTTATTGGACTAGAATACATTGCAGGCGCTGATTGGAGCACACCGATAAGAAGAATTCCAGAATTTTTTGCAATGCTTCTGCCTGTGTTATTTGTTTTAGTAATCCCGATACTAGTGTTTAATCATGATTTATTTCATTGGGCGCACAAAGAAGCAGTTGCGGATGATAAAATCTTACAAGGCAAAGCTCCGTATTTAAACGAAACATTTTTTATTGTTAGAACTTTTGTGTTTATCGGTTTGTGGTCTTTATTCTATTTTGTGATGACTAGAAATTCCAGAAAGCAAGATGAAACAAAAGATCAAACACTTACAAAAAAGAATATAAGATTAGGTGCAATATTTATTCCTGTTTTTGCTTTAAGTATTACATTTACTGCTGTAGATTTAATGATGAGTCTCGAACCACATTGGTTTTCAACAATTTATGGTGTTTATTATTTTGCAGGAACTGTTGTAGCATCATTAGCTGCTATTACAATAGCTGTTATCCTATTGAAAGAAAAAGGTTATTTCGGATCGTGGATGACAAACGATCATCTATTCAGTTTAGGTGCGCTGCTTTTTGCATTTATTAACTTCTGGGCTTACATCGCATTCTCACAGTTTATGTTAATATGGTATGCAGATCTTCCTGAAGAAACTTTTTGGTATTTAACAAGATGGAACGGTGGTTGGGTCTTCATTTCATTATTGTTAATCGTTACTCATTTTTTGGTTCCATATTTTGCACTATTAACTCAGCCATCAAAGATGAATCCAAAAGTATTAAAGTTTATTGCTGTATGGTTATTGTTCGCCCACTTGCTCGATATGTTTTGGTTGATCATGCCAAATATGGGTTCAATGAAAAGTGGTTATATTTTTAGCTGGATTGATTTAGTATTTCCAATTGCTGGAACAGGTTTAGTAATTTTTGTTTTTGCATTTGCAGCTAAGAAAGCTAATCTAATTCCAATCGGTGATCCAAAATTAAAAAGAGGAATTGATTTTCATCTCTAATTAAAATTTGAGATATAAGGTTTTTTTATGAAAGAAATATTAGACGGAATAAAAAGTAAAACTGAACAGGCAACGAAAAATCCCGGGGCAAAATTCGGAGCATTATATATTTACGTTCTCGTAATCATCCTAGCAATTGGAATTTATTACGTTAACAATCTTGAAAACATTTCAAGACAAAGTGTACCTCCGGTTTTAAAGGATACGACTGTTGTTACAGATTTAGTAGTAAAGAATGCACAAACAATTCCACCTATCGATATCAAAACTGTAAGTCAATCTACACCTGAACTGCTTACTGAAGGTGAAAAAATTTATAAAACAAATTGTGCATCTTGCCATGGTGAAAATGGCGCTGGCGGCGGTCCTGGTTCTATGGGATTAAATCCTGCTCCAAGAAACTTTACATCAAAAGATAATTGGAAAAACGGAACTAGACTTTCTAATATCTATACAACTTTGCAGGAGGGATTACCACCAAGTGCAATGATTGCATATGATTTTCTTTTACCTAGGGAGCGATTTGCTGTTGCACATTACATCAGAAAGAATTTTATTCCAACACCTGATAATGATACAGAGGCCGATTTACTAGCGCTAGAATCAATTTACAGTTTATCCGGCGGATTACAGCTTGCTGCACAAATTCCAGTTAAAAGTGCGAGCTTTTTAGTTGTAAGTGAAAATCAAATTACAAATTCAAAAATTGATTCAACCGTAGCATCGATAAAAAAATATCAAACGGAAATTGGTTACAATGTTTTTTCAAAAGTTGTTAAAAATCAGAAAACAGTATTATCATTCTTAACAAAAAATTCTGGTTGGAAACAGAATGAATCTGTATTCGTAAATCTTATTGTTAACAATGTTAACCAAAATGGATTTAATGGTTCTGTGTTTAATTTGAAAAATGAAGAATGGAATTCTCTTTATAGCTTGATGTTAAAATTGATTTAAGTTTTGCTTTTATGAAAATATTTTTTGTTTCGATTATCATTTTAGTTTTTGCATTTAATACTAATGCTGATGATAAAAAAATTGAAGTTGGAATTGATGAACAGCTTGGTAAAACAATTCCATTACAAGAATACTTTGTTGATGAAAATGGAAATAAAGTTCAGCTAAAGGATTTGTTTACTAAACCAACAATTCTTTCTTTTGTGTATTACAATTGTCCTGGTATTTGCAGTCCATTGTTAATGGAGTTTGCAGATATAATCAATAAATCAGATCTAGTTGCAGGCGTTGATTATAATGTTGTTTCGATAAGTATGAACGAACTCGAAACTCCGAAAGATGCACTTGAAAGAAAACAAACGTTCTTTAAAACACTTGATAAAAATATTCCACCTGAAAGCTGGAAATTTTTAACAGGGGATAGTGCAACAATAAAAAAAGTTGCTGATGCTGTAGGTTTTCATTTCAAGAGAAATGGAAAAGATTTTTTACATGCTGGTGCTTTTATTTTTATTGATAACAATGGAAAAATTTGCAGATATCTTTTTCCAAGTTATTCCGAGAAGCGTGGATTTGGAATTTTACCTTTTGATTTTAAAATGTCAGTGATTGAAACATCAGAAGGAAAAATTTCACCAACAATGGCAAAAGTTTTACAGTTCTGTTTTAGTTATGATCCTGAAGGACAAACTTATGTTCTTAACTTTACAAGAATATTTGGCGCAGGAATCTTAATAATTATTGGAATATTTGTTATCGTTTATTTAAGAGTTAAACCTAAAAAAGATTTTATTAAAGCGAGGTAATTTTATAAATGAGTGAAGCAATTGCAGTTCCTAAAAACGGAAAGCAGCCCAGCTATCTGGATTATCAAGGTAAACACAAAGGTTTACTTGGCTGGATTCTTTCCACGGATCATAAAAGAATAGGAATACTCTATTTAGTTGCGATCATTTCTTTCTTCTTAGTTGGAATGACATTTGGTTTTCTGATGCGACTTGAATTAATCGCACCGGGCAGAACAATTATGGATGCTCAAACCTATAATTCATTCTTTACACTGCATGGTGTAATAATGATATTCTTGTTTGTGATTCCCGGAATTCCAGCGGTCTTTGGTAACTTTTTTCTTCCAATTTTAATTGGAGCAAAAGACGTTGCTTTTCCAAGAATAAATTTACTTTCTTGGTATCTATATATCATCGGCGGATTGCTTGCAGTTATTTCTATAATAATGCCTGGTGGACCTATGGATACTGGCTGGACGTTTTATATTCCTTACAGCGTCAGAACTGGCACTAATGTTAGCTTAGCTCTTTTTGCTGCATTCGTTCTCGGCTTCTCATCAATACTTACAGGATTAAATTTTGTAACTACTGTTCATCGATTACGTGCACCAGGAATGGATTGGTTTAAAATGCCATTATCCGTTTGGTCGCTTTATTCAACTGCGTGGGTTCAGGTTTTAGCAACTCCAATTATCGGAATAACATTAATTCTTGTTATCGTAGAAAGAGCTTTTGGAGTTGGATTGTTTGATCCGGCACTTGGTGGTGATCCGGTTTTATTTCAGCATTTATTTTGGATTTATTCTCATCCTGCAGTTTATATTATGATTCTTCCTGCAATGGGCGTTGTCTCAGAAATTATTCCTGTCTTTGCTCGTAGAACAATTTTTGGATATAAATTTATTGCACTTTCAAGTGTTGCGATTGCATTGTTTGGCTCACTTGTTTGGGCTCATCATATGTTCACAGCAGGAATGAGCAATACAGGGCAATTTATCTTTTCGTTATTGACTATGGTAGTTGCTATTCCAAGTGCGATAAAAGTTTTTAACTGGACTGCAACTCTTTATAAAGGTTCTATTGAACTTGCAACTCCAATGTTGTATGTACTTGCATTCATTTTTCAATTTTCAATTGGCGGATTAACCGGAGTTATGCAAGGAATTTTATCAATCGATATAATGATTCATGATACCTCATTTATTGTTGCACATTTTCACTATGTAATGTTTGGTGGAACAGGCTTTGGTTTATTTGCAGCTCTTCATTACTGGTTCCCAAAAATGTTTGGTAAAATGTACAATGAAAGAGTTGGCAAAGTAGCTTTCTGGCATTTATTTGTTGGATTTAACACTTTGTATTTCCCAATGTTTATTATGGGATGGTTAGGAATGCCGAGACGTTATTATGATTATTTACCTGAATTTCAACCATATCATCTAATATCTACAATTGGATCCTGGATATTGATAGCAGGTGTTCTAATAATGATCACCAATCTTGTTAAAGCTTTACTAAGTAAAAATAAAATTACTGAGAAAAATCCTTGGGGTGGAGAAACACTTGAATGGCAGATTGATACTCCACCAATTCACGAAAATTTTTATGAAATTCCTACAGTGCACGAAGCACCATATGAATACAAACAAAACGAAACTGAAACTCTAAAAACTCAGGAGGTTAAGTGAGTTCTCAAGAACATGCCGTGGCTCACGCTCATCGTGATGATATTGGAGCCAGAATGGGAATGTGGCTATTCCTCTTTACAGAATTAATTTTGTTTGGAGGTATGTTTATTCTTTATTCTGTTTACAGATATAAATATCCTGATGCATTTCATCTTGCAGCAAAAGAGTTAAATACTATTGTTGGAACTTTTAACACGGCAATTCTGCTGACAAGTTCGTTAACAATGGCATTGTCAATAACTGCGATACAAAGAAAACAAAAATCATTGTCAATCTTTTTCCAGTTTATTACAATAGTTTTAGCGCTTGGATTTATGGTTAACAAGTATTTTGAGTGGACTGCAAAATTTCATCACGGAATCTATCCTGGTTCAGAAACACTACTTGCTAAACCAGCTGGAGAAATAGTCTTCTTTGGATTGTATTATGTTATGACCGGTTTACATGGATTGCACGTAATAATTGGAATGGTTTTAATTGCTGTTATGATGAGGTTTACTTCAACCGGAGTTATTAAAAGTGATAGTTATGTTAAACTGGAATCAGCAGGATTGTATTGGCACTTAGTTGATATAATCTGGATTTTCTTGTTCCCATTATTCTATCTGATTACATAAGATTTTTAAGGTATTTAAATGGAAAATAATCACGAAGAACATTTAGAACACACAGAGCACAATCCCGGATATGGTGTTTATATTCTTGTGTGGATGGCTTTAATGGCTCTTACAGGTGTTACTGTTGCTGTTGCAGGAATCAATTTTGGTGGATTAACAATCGCAACTGCATTGGTTATAGCTTCAATCAAAACTTATTTAGTACTAACAATATTTATGCACTTAAGAAGTGAAAGCAAAACCTTTAGAGTTTTTGTTGGAGTTGCTTTATTGTTTCTGATAATCTCATTTATTTTATTATTCTCTGATTATTCTTTTATCGTAAGGAATTAAATATGTTTAACGGTGCATCCAATTTTTCACATAATGTTGATGCGGTTTTTCTTTTTACTCTAATTGTATCAATCTTCTTTCTTGTTCTTATAACAGGATTGATGATTTATTTTGTAATAAAATACAATCGTAAAAGAAATCCTAAAGCAACAAACGTGCATGGCAATATGGGATTAGAAATCGCATGGACTGTAATTCCTACAATTTTAGTTTTAATAATGTTTTGGTATGGTTGGGTAGGATATTCAGATATGTCAGAAGCTCCAAAAGATGCACTTACTATTAATGTTACTGCACAAATGTGGAAATGGGGATTCAAATATGAAAATGGAAAAACTGCTGATTCATTATATGTCCCAGTCAACAAAGCAATAAAACTTAATCTAACTTCTTTGGATGTGAACCATGCTTTTTACATTCCTGCATTTAGGATTAAGAAGGATGTGTATCCAAATCAAAGCAGAATGGTTTGGTTCAAATCTGATGAGGTTGGAAAATATGATATTGCCTGCGCGGAATATTGTGGATTGAATCATTCTTATATGTACAATAAGATAAATGTACTTTCAGAAAATGATTTTAATGAATGGTTAGCTACTGGTGTAAGTACGGATTCTTTAGCTGTTAAAGATTCAACAACTCAAGTTATGAGCAACTAAATATTGAAAAATAAATTTCAAATATTTGCTGAGATAACTAAACTTAGAATTACAATCTTTGTTACTGTAACAACTATGTTCGGTTTTATTGCTTCTACTGATTCAATTAATTCTAAGATAATATTACCCGCACTTGGAATCTTATTATTAGCTTGTGGTTCTGCTGCATTAAATCACTACCAGGAAAGAAAAACTGATGTGTTAATGGAACGAACTAAAAATCGTCCAATCCCATCAGGAAAAATTTCAGCACAATCTACAATCCAACTTTCAGTTGCATTAGTTGTTTTAGGATCTATCTTACTCTTTATCGGGAGCGGACTTTTAGCTTTATCACTTGGGTTGCTAAATCTCATTTGGTACAATGCAGTTTATACTCCGCTTAAAAAAGTTTCGCCTCTTGCAATAATTCCGGGCTCTTTAGTCGGTGCAATTCCACCAGTTGTTGGTTGGGTTGCAGGCGGCGGAAATCTTTTAGATCCTCAAATAATTTTGATTTCGTTTTTCTTTTTCATCTGGCAGATACCTCATTTTTGGTTACTGCTTATGGTGCTGGATAAAGATTATCAAAAAGCTGGCTTTCCAACATTAACACAAATATTTAGTCAGCAGCAATTAGGAAGAATCACTTTTGTGTGGATAATTGCTACAGCTGTAACCGGATTACTTCTTCCATTGTTTCAAATTTCACATAATCAATTTGTTAACTACAGTCTTTTTGTTGCTGCATTGTTGTTAGCATTTAAATCGATAAACTTATTACAGCAAACACAAGAAACATCTGCATTTAGATTTGCTTTTAGAAGCATTAATTACTTTGCATTATTCGTTGTGCTTGTTGTTTCAATTGATAAACTTTTTGTTTCATAAATCAAAACAAAGTGAACTGATATGGATTTTTTAGATAAATTAGTTTTACCACAATCCGCTGAACACATAGAGTTATTGCACTATATGCTGATTCTAATTCTTGCTTTATTTGTCCCTTTCATAAGCATAATATTCGGCGGAACTTTTGCATCAATACACTACGGTAAAAAATTTAGAAAAACAAAAACTCTTTATTATAAAAAGTTTTCAAAAGATATTATAGAATACGTTACTGTAAATAATGGAGTTGGAGTAATTTTAGGGTTGGTTCCACTTCTTGCAGCTATACTTATCTTTGCCCAACTTTTACACACAGCACAAATTCAAACAGTAAGTTTTCTTGCGTTGTCTTTTGCGTTTTTACTCGTAGGTTTGTTTATGATTTACACTTATCGTTACTCGATGATGTTGAGTAATGTTATTGAATCAGTAAACCTAAACACTAACATTGATAAAGATGCCGAAGAAGATTATAGGAAAATAAAAGCGAAATCTTCTTATCTAAGTTTAAATTATGGTAAATCAGGTTTAGTAATTTTATTTATCGGAATTTGGTTTTATGTTGCTGCAATAACATCAGCTACAACATTTACAAGCTGGAATTTCCCAGGATTTATTACATCGTTAGCTGCTCCAAAAGTTCTTTTAAATTTATTGATTTTCATTGCATTCGCGTTTACACTAACAAACGCGGCAATATTATTTATTCATCTTTATTGGAATGATTCTAAAAAGAATGAAGATATTTCTTATACAAAATTTGTAAAAGATACTGCATCAAAAGCTGGATTAAAGGCATCAATCATATTACCAGTTTTAATAGCAATCAATTTATTTTCGTTTCCTGAAACAAATTTATCCGGTTCAATTTTCGTTTATGCTGTTGTAAGTATTTTATTAATATTCCTTGCTTACCATTTCTTCTATATGATTCAGATTAAAAATGATTATAGATTCGGATCTCTTATTTTCTTCGTTCTGATTTTAGCTTCCGTTGCATTTATAATTAAAGATCAAAAGGCAATGACTAATGCAACAAAATCTCATTCTTTGGTATTAAGCACACAGTATGATAAAATACTTGCAGAACTAAAAGGAGAGGGAACGGTAGCAGTTTTAAACGGTAAAGAACTTTATGACGTTAGATGTGCTAGCTGCCATAAATTTGAACAAAAGCTTGTTGGCCCAGCACACTTTGATGTATTACCAAAATATGTTGGTAAAGAAGCACAATTAGTTGCCTTCATAAGGAATCCAATTAAAGTTGATCCTGCATTTCCACCAATGCCAAATCCTGGTTTAAAACCACAGGAAGCAGATGCAATTGCAAAGTATCTTTTAGAAGAGTTTGCTAAAAAGAAATAGTTTTTTGCTACTTAATAAATAAACACACAATTATTTCGCTTGAATATTTTATATTCATTGCTTATCTCTTATTATTGTAATTAATAAACCAAATATCTTTCATAAATCTTTGAGGATAAGATGCTAAGAATACTTTCCACTTTTATCTTGGCAGTACTTCTGCTTAATTCAAATGTTATATTTTCACAAACTTACCAGGGACCCTCAACTGGTAGTGTTACCACTGGTGCAGTTGTTAATACAAATTCATTTGCTGATTTTCCGATTTCAAATTATTCAGATCCTATTATTCGGGGTGAAATGAATTTAGAAGGATTGAATATCGAACCCATAATCATACAAAATGATGGTAAAGAAATATTTCCAACAACATATACAGAAGATTTAAATGTTGGAGAATCAACTAATTTAGTTGGCGATAATGCAATGCTGTTACAAAAATTTATAGTTGACCTCGATAATAATGTAATTCCTCCTGATCCAACAATAGCTGTGGGACCAAATCATGTTATGGTTTTGACAAATAACGGTGTTGGTATTAGAATCTATGACAAGCAAGGTACTTTATTAAAATCAATTAGTTCTGATTCATGGTGGTCTGCAGTTTGGCCATCACAAAACGGAGATCCTCAGATTTTATATGATCATTTTGCAAATAGATGGGTTATGCTTTTTATGCAAGTGGATGATGGCGCATTAACAGCTGGAAATTTAATTGCCTACTCAGATGATTCTGATCCATTAGGTACCTGGTATATGTATAGATTAGATACTAAGCTACATGGTACAGTTGCTTCTAATACCTGGGGTGATTATCCTCAAATCGGGTTTGATGAACAGGCAATTTATGTTATGACTCGATGTTTTGCATTTGGTGGTAATTTTAATTACACAAAACTTCGTATCATATCAAAGGCTGAATTATATGCTAGTAATGCAGGAGCATTGACTTATAAAGATTTATGGGATATTACAATTCCTGGTCAATCAACAAGACCTGATGTTATTCATCCTTCTTTTCAGTATGATGATAGTACAGGCGTGCATTATTTACTTTATGCTAGCAGAAGTGGAGCGAATTTTTATAGTTTATATAAGATAACCAATCCAATTACCTCTCCTGTTTTATCCGGAGTAAATATCAATGTCCCATTCTTTGGTTCAACTCCTAATGCCAATCAATTAGGTGGTAGTACTTCTTTGATTGAAGCTAATGGCAGCCATATGAAAACTGCTCCAGTTCTAAGAGATGGGTTTCTTTATTTAACACATTCAATTAGGAACTCGACTAATTCAAGTTATTCGAGTATAAAATATGCTAAAATAAATGTTACAAATAATACCGTTGTAGAAAGTGCAGAGCTTGGCGCAAGTGGCTATTATTATATTTATCCGGCTATTGCGGTAGATAAAAATGGAAATGTTGGAATAACTTGTTCTCGTTCCGGAGATAATGAATATATCGGATCTTATTTTACTTCAAGGAGAACATCAGATCCAGCAGGATTAGGGAATTCACAAGTTTTACAGCCTGGTTTAGGAAACTATGTTATCACATTTGGTGGTACAAGAAATCGTTGGGGAGATTATCTGGGAGTTTATATTGATCCGGCTGATGAATACAGCTTTTGGATGCTTTCTCAATATGCTTCAGGTACAAATGCTTACGATTGTGTGGTTGGACAAGTTAGGTTAGAACCATTTGAGGGTATTTATGTTTTTCCCGAAATTCAAAGCTATGATTTTGGACAAGTTAAAGTCGGTGAGATAAGTGATACTATAAATGCAGTCATTTCTAATTACGGAACTGATGATTTAATAATTTCATCAATACCCTCAACAGCTGGTGATTTTACTAGAGTATCCTCTCATTCATTTCCTATTTCAATACAGACCTTCGATACTTTAGTAGTAAAATTTGTATTTAATCCGACTACGGCTGGTTCTCAAAATATTGATTTTGAGTTTACGAACAATTCAACTTCATTTACTGGATTAAATTTTTCAGGTGATGGATTTGAGATGATGCCTGCAAATCCTCTTAAATTATATGCGGTTTCTGGAACTCAGAATGGTGGCCAGACACTTTCTATAAATAAAATTACAGGTGCAGGGGTAAATGTTGGTTCATCTAATTACACTGATCTTTTAGGTTTAGCAATTCATCCAAAAACTAAGTTTATTTATTCTATCAGATCTTCAATTACAGGTTCAACTTTATTGCAATTAAATTCATTTGCAGGAGATGCATATCCTCTATATACATATCCTTTACCAGAATTATTTTCAATTGCATTTGATACAAGTGGTCAATTATATGGTGTTTTAAAAACTGGACAAATATACGAGTTGAACTTAGCAGATGGTTCCTATTCACTTTTATCAACTATCGAATGCCAAAGAATCTCAGTAAAATTCAACCCACAAACTAACGAGTTGTGGGGAACCGTAAAGAATTTCTTAGGCAATCCTAAAGATCAACTGGTTAAAATAAATATGATAACTGGAGATACAACAAGGATTGGAAGGACTGGTTTTAGCGTAAATACTTTAGATCTTGCTTTTGATGAAAATAATCAGCTCTATGGTATCAAGGGCTCTGGTACACTCGTTAGTGATCTTTTTAAAGTTAATCAAACTACAGGAACTGGTACATTAGTTGGTTCTGTTGGGATAAAAGATTTAACAGGATTAGCATATAGCATAGATAACACAACCGATATTGAATATCATTCTCTAGATATTCCTTTAGATTTTTCACTTGAACAAAACTTCCCAAATCCATTCAATCCAAGTACACAGATTAGATTTGGATTGCCAATGAGTGCTAATGTTAAAATAACTATTTACAATTTACTTGGAGAGGTTGTTAAGCAATTAGTAAATACTGAAATGAATGCAGGTGTTCATACTGTTCAATGGAATTCTGAAGATGGAACTGGTGCAAAAATTAGCAGTGGTATTTACTTCTACGAATTAAATGCAAATGGAAATGATGGTAATCAGTTTAAGCAAATACGTAAAATGATTTTACTGAAATGATGATATTAACTTTGTTAAAACTTAGTCGGATATTGTGAAAATATCCGACTTTTTTATTTTAAACTTACTATCGATACTTACTCTCCAGCAGGCGCAGCAGATCTTGATCCCAATTCATTATCAAGCATATACAAACCACTTTTATTATCACCAATCATTTCAATCTTCTGAATTATCTCTTCAACATTTGCTTCTTCTTCAACCTGCTCAGTTACAAACCATTGTAAAAAAGAATTTGCAGCATAATCTTTTTCAGCCATTGCAACTTCTACGAGTTTGTTTATTAAACTTGAAATTTTTTGTTCGTGTTTAAGAGTATCAGCAAAAACTTCTGGAATTGATTTCCATTCAATTTTAGGAGCCCCAATTTCTGCTAACGTGACCTTACCGCCTTTTTGCAAAATGAAATTAAAAAATTTCATTCCATGCATTTGTTCTTCATTAGATTGTAGTCTCATCCAGTTAGCAAAACCTTTTAAGTTTTTTGCTTCAAAGTAAGCTGCCATTGATAAATAAAGATAGGAAGAATAAAGTTCCTCATTAAGATGTGTGTTAAGTGCTTTTTGCATTTTTGGAGTTAACATAATTTCCTCAACAAATTGTTTATGATTTTGAAATATCTAACTCAAATATAAATCATTTAGTTCAAATACACCGAAAATTATTTTTTAAAATTGTGTTAAAGTTCACAGAATGGCATTAAATCGAATTGATAATAAAAAGCTCTTTAGCTAATTTTGTTTGGGCTTATAAATAAGTTAAATCAAAATTAAGGAGTTATAAAATGGCAGTTAAAGTAGCGATTAACGGGTTTGGAAGAATTGGAAGACTCGTTTTACGTGCAATGGCAGATAAAGGCGTTTTAGGCAAAGAGATTGACATTGTCGCTCTTGTTGATGTAAGTAATGACGCAAAATATTTTGCTTACCAATTAAAATATGATTCTGCTCACGGTATTTTTAAAGGCGAAGTTACTTCTAAAAAAAGTAAACCCGAATTGGAATCAGATGATACTTTAGTTATCAATGGTGAAGAAACAAAATGTATTATCGCAACAAAAGATCCTTCACAATTACCATGGAAAGAACTTGGTGTTGATTATGTAATTGAATCAACCGGTTTATTTACAGATTCAGAAAAAGCAAAAGGACACATTGCTGCAGGTGCAAAGAAAGTTATCATTTCTGCTCCTGGTAAAGGTGATGTTAAAACAGTTGTTATGGGTGTTAACGATAACGAGCTAAAACCAGAACATACAATTATTTCAAATGCTTCATGTACAACAAACTGTTTAGCGCCAGTTGTTCACGTTTTAATGAAAGAGGGAATTGGAGTTGAAGTTGGAATTATGACAACAATCCACTCATATACAGCAACTCAAAAAACTGTTGATGGTCCTTCAAAGAAAGATTGGAGAGGCGGAAGAGCTGCTGCAATCAATATTATTCCTTCAACCACAGGTGCAGCAAAAGCAGTTGGTGAAGTTTTACCAGCTGTAAAAGGTAAGTTAACAGGAATGTCATTCCGAGTTCCTACAGCAAATGTTTCTGTTGTTGATTTAACTTTCCGTACCTCAAAAGATACTTCCATAAAAGAGATTGATGAATTAATGAAAAAAGCATCAGAATCTTATATGAAAGGTATTCTTGGTTATTGCAATGAAGAATTAGTTTCAACAGATTTTAATCACGATGAACGTTCATCAATTTATGATTCATTAGCTACTATGCAAAACAATTTTAAAGATGAAAAACGATTTTTTAAAGTTGTTAGCTGGTATGATAATGAATGGGGGTATTCAAACAGATGCGTTGATCTTTTGTTAAAAGTTGCGAAGTTGTAAAATAACCTTTAGGGCGATCTGAAAGGATCGCCTTTTTAATATTAATTAAAATATAATACCAGGGAAGATAAAATGAATAAACTATCAATTGATAAAGTTGAACTTAAAGGCAAACGCGTTTTAGTACGTGTTGATTTTAATGTTCCGCTTGATGAAAATCTTAACATAACAGATGATATAAGAATAACTGAATCGCTACCAACAATTAAAAAAATTGTTGGTGATGGTGGTAAAGCAATTTTAATGAGCCATTTGGGAAGACCAAAAGGCGGACCAAATCCTAAATACAGTTTAGCACCAACAGCAAAACGCTTGAGTGAATTACTAGGCAAAGAAGTTAAACTTGCACCTGATTGCGTTGGGCCAGAAGCAAAGGCACTGGTTGACGCAATGAAAGATGGCGATGTTTTAATTCTTGAAAATGTTCGCTTTCATCCGGAAGAAGAAAAAAATGATCCAGCCTTTGCAAAACAATTAGCTGAACTTGGCGATGTTTACATTAATGATGCTTTTGGTAGTGCTCACAGGGCGCATGCATCAACAGAAGGCGTAACAAAGTTTATCAAAATTTCTGCTGCTGGATATTTAATGCAGAAAGAACTTGATTATCTTGGCGGTGCAATCACAAATCCTAAACGTCCTTACGTTGCTATTTTAGGTGGAGCAAAAATATCTGGTAAGATTGATGTTATTAATAATCTTTTAGGAAAAGTCGATACATTAATTGTTGGTGGTGGAATGGCTTACACTTTTTACAAAGCAGAAGGTAAAGAAATCGGAACATCATTACTTGAAGCAGAAAAAATTGATCTTGCAAAAGAAGTTTTAGCAAATGCAAAAAAATCCGGGATAAAATTCTTACTCCCTAAAGATGTTGTTGTTGCCGGTGAATTTAATAATGATTCACCTTCAACAGTTGTAAGTGTTGATGCAATGCCAGCCGATAAAATGGGATTGGATATAGGACCTGAAACAATTAAGTTATTTTCAGATGAATTGAGAAGTGCAAAAACAATTGTTTGGAATGGACCAATGGGAGTTTTTGAAATGGATAATTTTGCTAAAGGTACAAATGCAATTGCTCAGGTTTTAGCTGATGTAACCGCAACTGGATCAATTACTGTCATTGGTGGCGGAGATTCTGCTGCAGCAATTACAAAAGCAGGATTAAAAGATAAAGTATCTCACGTTTCAACAGGCGGCGGAGCTTCTTTAGAATTTCTCGAAGGTAAAGCCTTACCAGGTGTTGTTGCACTTAATGATATAAAATAATTTAAGGATCAGTTTGAATAATAATTATCGGCCAAGAGGTTTTGGAGGATTTTTTACTTTTCCTCCAGTGATTAAGAATCTTCTTATAATAAATGGTGTTGTGTTCCTTGCTCAAATTCTGATGCAAAATATAACATTTAGTGGTTATCCTGCTGCTGCAATTTTTAACAAATGGTTTGCCCTTAACCCAATGAATATTCAGGGTTATAGTAATTGGCCATTTAATTTTCAAGTATGGCAATTAATCACTTATCAATTTATGCATGCAGATTTATCGCACATATTTTTTAATATGTTTGGACTCTGGATGTTTGGTGCAAGCATAGAAGATATTTTTGGCTCAAAGAAATTTTTAATCTTTTACCTCCTGGCTGGTGTTAGTGCTGGTCTTCTGCATCTATTTGTTTCACCGTTTCTTGGTGGAGGGCAAGGTATAACGATTGGTGCTTCCGGTGCTGTATTTGGTGTGATGATCGCTTACGCAATGTTTTTCCCTGATAATCTTATTTTCTTATACTTCCTTATTCCTGTAAAAGCAAAGTACTTAATTGTATTTTTAATTGTAATTGAATTTCTTGCAATTGATAGTGCTTCAAGCGGAGTTGCACATCTGGCACATTTAGGCGGAGCTTTATTTGGATTTCTTTATATAATGTTTGATAAGAATAGTTATGTACCGTTAAAAAACGTTTTAAAGAAATCATATTACTATAAATCAAATCCTAAGAAAGATATTTTTACAAATCCATTTAGTAAAAGTTCACATAGTAGCAATGATGCGGAAGATGCAAAGTATTACGATATAAATAATAAAACTGATGATGAAGTTTCGCAAGCAGATATTGATGCAATATTGGATAAGATAAGTCAATCAGGTTATCAAAATCTTTCAGAACGTGAAAAGAAAATATTATTTCAAGCAAGTAAAAAGATGAAATGATAAATAAATCATTTTTAATATTTGTTCTTTTGTTTGTTTTAACTCTGGTAATGCAATCCTGCAAACAAAATCCTCAGATAGAAGAAAAAAAGTTTGTTAAAATTTATTCTGAAATGATTTTTATGCAGGATTCTACTTCACTGCCTCAACCAGAAATAAAAAATATAGTGTTAAAAAAATTTGGTGTTAGTAAAAATGATTTTGATGAGACGATCAAATTCTACAATGAAGAACCAGAACGCTGGCAAAAGTTTTTTGATAGCACAATTGTTTACATTGAAAAATTAAATCCGAACTTTAAGAAACCTGATGTGAAATCTTTGCCAAAGCGATCCGTATTATTGAATAGGAAAAATCCTTTGGTAAAGAATCCTTAAGCTCCTTCAACCCAATAATACCATTTTTATATTTATCATTTACAAGATTTAATTTTTTAATATCGATAATTGAGTCTATTTCAGTTTCTGGCGCATAACTTAAGATAGTTTCTATTTGCATTGATATAACAGATTCATTTAGCTTTCTTAGTTTTGATATTTCTTGCAATGAATATTTTTTCTTAAGCAAATTATAAGTTTCAATAATGTTAGTGGGAATTAAGAATTCTTTTTTCTTATCTGATTTTTCGGTATCCAACTCAAAAGAATTTATTATCTCTAAAAAATCATTTCCAAGTTTATTATACATCCTTTCATTAAACCCGAAGATACTGAGTAATTCCGTTTTAGTTTTTGGTTTTTGCTGAGAAATTTTTGCAAGCAAATCATCTGAACAAATAATGTTTGGTGATTGAAGAAATTTTTTAGAAGTTTTTTCACGTGCTTCTCTAAGCAAATGAAATAGTTCAAGTTTTTTATCAGTTTTATCAATAAGCGAATTGTGACTTAATATTTCTTCATTTATGGTAAGACCATCCACACTTATAAAATAAAGCTTACTTCTACCTTGTTTCTTTTGTTCAATACGATCTTCACTTACTAAAAATCTCAATGCTTGAAAGATATCTTCTTTTTTATAATTACTTAGTGAGCCAAAGAGCTTACTTTTATTTTGCTCACTATCTGTCACTTTTCCAATCAGAATATCCGATATTTGTTTTTCTGTTAGCTCATGATGATCTTCATTTAATAATTCTTCAACTTTTTCATTTACATATTCTTTTGAATATTCTGTTGATCCGTTTTGCTTTAAGCAATTATCACATTTGCCACAAGAATAATCAATGGCATTTTCACCAAAATACTTAAGGATAAATTTAAACCTACAATCATCTGTGTAAACAAAATCAACCATCTTATCCAGTTTTTGTTTTGAACTGATGTACAATTCATTTATCAGTTTATAATTTAATTTTAATTCTTCAACTCTAACTCGTGGTTTTATTAATGAAATAGATTCTTTCCCATCAGCTTTAAAAAACTCGAGTATACCAAGAAATTCAAGATTTGTTAATGTCTCATTTGTCTCTTGTTTTGTTAAACCGGTTTCAGATTGCAGCAGTTCAACATTAACAATTGTAGATTTTATAAAAATATCTTTACCGTAATTTCTAATAAAAAATAATAAAACATCTTTCATCAATTCGTTAGAAGTATTTTTGATAAAACTTTTTAATCGAGTTTCATCAAATAGAATTTTAATCCTGTTTGCAGATTTAAAAGCAGAGTTGATATTTATGTAGCCCGCATTCTCCAGATATTTTAATGATGAATTTAGTATAGAAGTAGAAATATCTTCCTTAGTGTGCAGTTTTATATAAGCTAAGTTTATTGAAATTACTTTTTCTGGAATCATTCCAAGAGCAACTTGAGCTGAATCGCAAATTGCTGCATAAATCTTTTTTATTGTTTCTTTGTTAGGATAAGAATTTGAAATAAAATACTCGTGGATATGAACATCACTCTCATCAAACAAAAGATAAGTGTGAGAAGACTTTCCATCTCTGCCAGCACGACCAATTTCCTGGTAATAATTTTCTATCGATCCGGTTGAATTAAAATGTATAACTAATCGTATATCTTTTTTATCGATTCCCATTCCAAAAGCATTTGTTGCAATGATAACAGGCAATCTATCTTCGATAAAATCTTCTTGAATTTTCTTTCTTATGATTGGATCAAGTCCTGCATGGTAGAATTCGCATTTTACTTTATTGAATTTAAAATATTCGGCCAACTCTTCAGCTTTTTTACGTGAAGAAGTATAAATAATAGCAGGATATTTATGTCTTTGATAAATTTCTAAACAGCGTTCTTTTTTTCTTCTGCAAATTTCTACATTTACAAAAAGATTATCTCTCTCAAAACCCTTGATAATTATTTTTGCATTCTTCATGCCAAGCTGTTTAACAATGTCTTTAACAACTTCCGGAGTTGCTGTTGCCGTAAAAGCAGAAATCTTTTTTAATCCTGTAAACTCAACAAAATCTTTTAATTTGGTATAACTTGGACGAAAATTATGTCCCCATTCACTTATGCAATGTGCTTCATCAATAAATAAATATTGCGGATTCAAGTTTTTTAATCGAAGTGCAAACTCAGTATTCTCAAGTCGTTCTGGAGCAACATAAATTATTTTTATTTTACCAAAGTTAATGTCTTGCAAAACTTTTTCAGTTTCATAATAACTTTGTGTGCTATTTATAAAAGCCGCAACTTCTTGTGTCCTGTTTAACGAATCAACTTGATCTTTCATCAAGGCAATTAATGGTGAGATAACAATTGAGTAATTATCGCTTATCAATGCAGGGATTTGATAACAAATTGATTTGCCAGCTCCAGTTGGTAAGACTGCCAGTGCATTTTTACCCTGAATAATTTCATCAATTATTTCTAACTGTCCTGGTCTAAATTCTTTATAACCAAAGTATTTGTTTAATGCTTCAAAAGTGGTCATCGATATTTTCTAAATTCTGTAAATAATCAGTGATGTAATTCTGATTTTAGGATAGTAAATATTACTTAATTGTTTCTTAAAAATACTAAAAAAGATTTATTGATAAGTCGCTTATTTGGAATGATTTCTGTTGTATTTTTATCCATTAAATAATTTGAGGAAATCATGTCAAAGTTCTTCTGCCAGTTACTTTTCGTCAGTATTCTTTTATTGTCGACTTTTGTTCAGGCTCAACAACAATTTACGGATTTATTAAATCCACAAAGCGTTTTTACTGATGCACCCAATGAAATAAAATCTCGCAAAGCATTTATGCGTGAATGGTGGTTTTATGAACAGCGCGCGTTTCCTGAAAATAATATTCCAGTTGATGCATATAAAAATTCTTTGTTGCAAAGAGATGATTTAAGACAATATAATGAACAATTAAATTCTGCAGATAACAGTTTTAACATTCCAACTTTTAACTGGGTAAGTCTTGGTCCCACACCAGGCGCATATTTTTCTTACGGAAATATTTCCAGCAGAATTGTAAGCGGGGCTTTTGATCCAACAAACGCAAATGTAATTTATATCGGTCCAGCTAATGGTGGTGTTTGGAAATCGACTGATGCTGGAATTACATGGATGCCATTAACCGATCAGCAAGCTTCACTTTCAATGGGTGCGATTGAGATTGATCCAACAAATACAAATATTGTTTATGCAGGAACTGGCGAAGCTACTTACAGTGGAGCATCGTACTATGGAAGAGGATTACTCAAATCAACAGATGGTGGAAGTTCCTGGACAAATATTACAAGTGGTTTACCAACATCCACTTATTTTTCCAGATTAAAAATAAGACCAAACAATAACACTCAACTTTTAGCAGCACTTGGTAATAGTGGATTATATAGAAGTACAAATTCTGGAACATCATGGACGCTGATTTTATCCGGTAGAATTGATGATGTGGTTTTTACACCAAGTGGTGATACCGTTTTTGCAGTTGGCGGAAGTTCAGGATTAAGAAGATCGATTGACGGTGGTGCAACATTTTCAACATTTGGGACCGGATTAGCAACTGGTACAAGAACTCATTTTGATTTGTGTTTATCAAATCCAGCATTTATGTATGCAGCTGTTTATAGCAGTACAGTTAATCTTTATAAATCCACAAACAATGGGGCAAATTGGACTCAATTAACAACTACATCAGGATTTCAAAGCCAGGGTGGTCAAGCCTGGTATGATTTATATCTTAGAGTAAATCCAAAAAATCCCGATAAAGTTTACGTTGGAACAATTGATGTTTACAGAACGACTGATGGAACAAACTTTACTAACATAACAAATGGATATTCTGGTGGCAGCGTTCATGTTGATCAGCATTTTCTTTTCTTCCATCCAACAAATGAAAACACATTTTTTGTTTGTAATGATGGAGGAATTTGGAAAACAACAAATAACGGTGATGCTTTTACAAACTACAATCAAAATTTAACTCTTACACAGTTTTACAGAATTACTGCAAGTCCATTTTTACCAAGTAGAATTCTAGGTGGCACACAAGACAATGGAACGCAACAAACATATTCATCATTAAATTGGGCTGCAGCATTTGGTGGTGATGGCGGTGAGGTTTGTTTCAATCCATTCGATTCAAATTTTATTCTTGGTGAAACTCAAAATGGTGGATTAGCACGCACTATTGATGGCGGTACAAATTGGCTGGATGGAACTAATGGAATTAATGAAAGCGAAAGCGTGGCCTGGGTTGCGCCTATAATTGCGCATCCAACAACTTCAGGAACTTTTTATGTTGCACGACAAAAAGTTTATCGCTCAATAGATAATGGTGCAAATTGGACTGCAATTTCTGCAAATGTAAACGGAACAAGTCCTGTTAGAGAAATGGCAATAAGTAAATCAAATCCATCTATAATGTTTGCAACCTCTAGTAGTTTAGTTTTTAAATCTACTGATGCAGGATTAACCTGGACAAATGTAACCTCTGGATTGCCGAGTAAAACAATAACTTCAGTTTCAGTTTATCCAACAGATGCTAACTTAGTGTTCTTAACTTTTTCTGGTTTTGGAACAAACAAAGTTTACAAATCAACAAACGGCGGAACAACATGGATTTCGATACATGGTAATTTGCCGGATTCTCCTGTTAATGATCTTTTTGTTTATACAGGTAACTTAGGATTCCCAAATACATTTTTTGTTGCTACTGATATTGGAGTTTTTGTTACAGAAAATGATGGAACCAATTGGGTTGAAATATCTACAGATATGCCTAACACTGTTGTTATGCATCTTGATTATTCACCATCAAACCAGATGTTAAGAGCTGGCACACACGGTAGAGGAGTTTATGAAGCTTTTGTAGATTTTAGTATTCCTGTTGAATTGGTTTCCTTTAATGCAAATCAAACTGATAAAAAAGTTTTGTTAAACTGGCAGACTGCAACTGAAACAAATAATAGTCATTTTGAAGTAGAACGAAAGTTCAAAAATCAGGAATGGGTGAAATTAGGGGTAATTTCTGGATCAGGAACAATAACAGAATATAAAGATTATTTCTATGAGGATGATTTTTCATCTTTGCCATACAACGGTGTTGTTCTTTATAGACTAAAACAGGTTGATTTTAATGGAACGTTTGAATATTCTAATGTGATTGCTACCGATGTTCAATTTATTCCAACTGAAATATCTATTTCACAAAATTATCCAAATCCATTTAATCCAACCACCACAATTAAATATTGGTTAAATGTTGAGGCTAATGCAAGAATTAAGATATATAATTCATTAGGACAGGAAATTGAAGAACTGTTAAATTCTATTCAAAATTCAGGCAACTACTCTGTTATCTGGAATGCTGAAAATTATGCTTCAGGTATTTACTTTTACTCATTTGAAGTAATAGACAAAAATAATAGTTTATTACACAAAGAAATGAAAAAACTTATTTTGCTTAAATAGTTAAATTATTTTTATAACAGGCTGATAAAAGTTTTAATAAAATATTCATTCTTCTATCAGCCTTTTTTTATTTTATATAGATATGTAAACACATTCCAATAAAAATGCTTCCGTAAAAAACTTCTTTCAAACATTTTGTAATATAAGCTTCAGGCTAATATTTATAGAATAATTCTTATCCATCAATTAGAAATTACAGACTCAAAATTATCTTGATATCTATTATCGAAATAAAATATCTTTTTTAAAGACCTATTTAGTCGTATTTAAAAATTATTTCAAAATATTTTTTACCAAAAATGGCGGCGAGTATTTCTAACCAAATGCGCAATAACTACACAAAATTATTTCTCTAAAGCGCAAAAAAGTTTTTTTGAAATATTTTTTTTGTGGTGCGATTTCTGATGCAAAGTATGCGAGGCGAATAATCAACTTTAGTGATACGATTTTTTCCGGCAGAGGAGAACAGAATTATGTTACGATTACGCTCGCTTCGAATTGTGCTTATGTTTTTACCCTTCATTTCAATTGCACAAATACAATACACCGATTTATTAAACCAGCAAAGTATTTTTACAGAAGTTCCCGATCACATAAAAGCTAAAAAACCTTTTATGCGCGAATGGTGGTTTTATGAACAACGTGCTTTCCCAGACAACTATATTCCAGAAAATGCTTACCAAAATTCTTTACAACAAAGAGATGAACTAAGATTATTAAATGAACAAGATGAAATGACAAATGGATTGTTTGATATCCCTTCATTTAATTGGGTTAGTCTGGGTCCAACACCAGGAGCTTATTTTGGTTATGGTAATATATCAAGTAGAGTTGTATCTGGTGCATATGATCCGGTTGATCCGAACATAGTTTATTTAGGTCCGGCTAATGGTGGTGTATGGAAATCGACAAACGGTGGATTATCCTGGCAGCCATTAACAGATCAACAAGCTTCATTATCTATGGGTGCAATTGAAGTTGATCCAAACAATAGAAACATTATTTATGCCGGAACTGGTGAAGCTACTTACAGCGGCACATCTTACTATGGAAAAGGAGTCCTAAAATCTACAGACAGTGGTTTAACATGGACATTAAATTCGAGCGGTTTACCAAGCACAACTTATTTTTCAAGATTAAAAGTTAGACCAAATAATTCAGTACAACTTCTTGCTGCATTAGGAAATAATGGATTGTACAGAAGCACTAATTCAGGTGTAAGCTGGACCCAAATTTTAACAAGTAGAGTTGATGATATTGTATTTTCTCCAACCGGCGATACAGCTTTTGTAATTGGTGGAACCGAAGGTTTAAGAAGATCAATTAATGGCGGTGCAACTTTTTCATCTTTCGGAACTGGTTTAACAACAGGAACCAGATCGCATTTTGATCTTGCAAAATCTAATCCTGCTTATATGTATGCAGCAGTTTATAATTCAAATGTTACTGTTTTTAAATCTACAAACTACGGAGCTACTTGGACGTCATTAACAACTCCAACTGAATTTCAAGATATGAGCGGGCAAGGATGGTATGATTTGTATGTTCGTGTAAATCCCAAAAATCATTTAAAAGTTTATGTTGGTGTTGTTGATGTTTATCGTTCTGTTGATGGCGGAACCACTTTTATAAATATTACAAATGGCTATGCTGGTGGGAATGTTCATGTTGATCAGCATTATTTATTCTTCCATCCAATTCAAGAAAACACTTATATTATTTGTAGTGATGGAGGAATTTGGAGAACTGCAAATAATGGAGACACTTTTATTAATCTTAACCAAAATCTAACTTTAACACAATTTTATAGAATTACTGCTAGTCCTTTTGTTCCTAGTAGGATTCTTGGTGGTACGCAAGATAACGGAACTCAACAAACTTATTCAGCTCTAAATTGGGCGGCAGCATATGGTGGTGATGGTGGAGAAGTTTGTTTCAATCAATTTAATTCTAACTATATAATCGGTGAAACACAAAACGGTGGATTGTTTAGAACAACCAACGGTGGTACAAATTGGATTTGCTCTACTACCGGAATTAATATGAGTGAATGTGTAGCGTGGATTGCTCCAATAATTGCGCATCCAACAACTTCAGGAACTTTTTATGTTGCAAGACAAAGAGTTTATCGAACTGTTGATAATGGTGCAAGTTGGACTGCAATTTCATCAAATGTCAACGGAACAAATCCCGTTAGAGAAATGGCGATAAGCAAATCAAATCCATCTATAATGTTTGCAACTTCTGGTATTTATATTTTTAGATCTTCGGATGGTGGAGCAAACTGGAGTAATGTAACTTCTGGTTTACCAAACAGAACAATTACATCTGTAAATATATATCCAACAAATTCTGATCAAATATTTTTAACGTTTTCAGGTTTTGGTTCGGGTAAGGTTTTTAAATCAACAAACTGTGGTAGTTCGTGGGTTTCTGTAAGTGGTAATTTACCTGATACCCCAATAAATGATATTTATATTCATACAAATAATCCTGGTAATCCAAATACATTTTTTGTTGCTACAGATATTGGAATCTTTTTAACAGAAAATGACGGAACAAATTGGGTTGAAATTTCCGAAAATATGCCAAATACAGTTATAATGCACTTAGATTATTCACCATCAAATCAAATGTTAAGAGCTGCAACGCACGGAAGAGGAGTTTATGAAGCATTTGTTGATTTTCAAATTCCTGTTGAGTTGATTTCTTTTTCATCAACGCAAATTGATAAGAAGATGGTTTTGAATTGGCGCACTGCAACGGAAACAAACAACAGCCATTTTGAAGTGGAACGAAAGTTTAAAAACCAGGATTGGGAGAAATTAGGGGTAATTTCTGGATCAGGAACAATAACAGAATATAAAGATTATTTCTATGAGGATGATTTTTCATCTTTGCCATACAACGGTGTTGTTCTTTATAGACTAAAACAGGTTGATTTTAATGGAACGTTTGAATATTCTAATGTGATTGCTACCGATGTTCAATTTATTCCAACTGAAATATCTATTTCACAAAATTATCCAAATCCATTTAATCCAACCACCACAATTAAATATTGGTTAAATGTTGAGGCTAATGCAAGAATTAAGATATATAATTCATTAGGACAGGAAATTGAAGAACTGTTAAATTCTATTCAAAATTCAGGCAACTACTCTGTTATCTGGAATGCTGAAAATTATGCTTCAGGTATTTACTTTTACTCATTTGAAGTAATAGACAAAAATAATAGTTTATTACACAAAGAAATGAAAAAACTTATTTTGCTTAAGTAGCTTAATCCCGTTTAAGGCTGTCTAATTTTGATTGCTAATTAGAAATTTTATCGTTTGTTAATCAATCATTTTTTGGACAGCCTTTTTTTTATTGTTAATTTTGTCTGTGCAATTGATTTATTTGAGTTTTAGATGTGCAGACAATATAGAAATTATTTTTTACTACAGAGAAATGATTTAACATTAGTAATATCCTCTGGTGATTATCTTTTTAAATCCTGCATTTCTACACAACCATTATTTCAAACTTTTAAATGAATTAGATTATCAGTTATACTTTTATAAACACAAATTAGTTTTTAGATTTAATTCGGGAATTTTAATAAGGATTTTTATGCAGGAAGAAAAATTAAGGTTAGAAGATTTATTAGAATCATCACAATCATCTAATGTTGATGATGATAGAATAAATAACGTGGCTATTATAGGCGCAGGAATTATGGGGCAGGGTATTGCTCAAACTGTTGCCGGAATGGGATTGGAAGTAATACTCGTTGAAATTGATGCTGATAAATTGGAAAGTGCTAAAGCTCAGCTTACTGAAACTATTGATCGGGAAATTAAACGCTGGGCTATGACAAAATCTGATAAGAAGGCTATCTTCAGCAGAATAAAATGGGAAACAGATCCAAACGCAGTTAAAGATTGTGAAATTATAATTGAAGCCGTTCAAGAAGATTTTGATTTAAAGGTTAGTATTTTCAAACAACTTGATAAAATCGCAAACGCTGAAGCAATATTTATTTCAAACACTTCAACATTAAGCCTTACAAAGATTTCAGAATCCATTTCAAGATCTAGCAAAGTTATTGGGATGCACTTTTTAAATCCTGTTCCAAAAATTCCAATGGTTGAACTTGTTAAAAGCTTGCATACATCAAACGAAACTGTATTAAAAGTAAAAGAATTTGCATCGCGTATTGGCAAAACTCCTGTTGAAGTTTATGAGTATCCAGGATTTATAACAACACGTGCTATTGTACCATTAATAAATGAAGCAATGCATATGTTGCTTGAAGGAATTGCAACAGCAAAAGATATTGATACAGCGTTAAAACTTGGATACAATTTTCAATATGGCCCATTAGAAATGGCAGACGCGATGGGACTTGATGAAGTATTAACCTGGATGGAAACTCTTTATAAAACACTTGGAGAGCCGAGATATAGACCAAACCCAATGATCAGAAAACTTGTTCGTGAAAGAAAACTTGGTAAAAAAACCGGTGAAGGAATATTTAAATACGATGAGCATGGAAATAAAATAAATTAATATTAACGGGGAAACCTTAAAAGTCTGGAAATAAAATTATGAAAGTATTAGTTCTAAATAGTGGAAGCTCATCAATAAAATATCAGTTTATAGATACTGATACCAAAATAGCACTCGCAAAAGGATTGGTAGATAGAATTGGAATGGCTGGTGCTGTTCTTTCGCATCAAAGATATGATGGAAACAATATTAAAATAGCTGGTGAAATTCTTGATCACCAAATAGCTGTTGAATATGTACTTGGAGTTATGTTAAGTAAAAATCATGGTGTTATAGATGATAAAAAAGACATAGATGCTGTTGGTCATAGAGTTGTACACGGCGGTGAAACATTTTCTGGTTCTGTTTTTGTTACGGATGAAGTTGTAAAAGTTTTGCAGGATAATATTGAACTTGCACCTTTACACAATCCGCCAAATATAAAAGGTATTCAAGCTTGCCAGAGAATTTTACCTGATACACCACAGTGCGGTACTTTTGATACAGCTTTTCACTCTCAAATGCCGCCCAAATCATATCTGTATGGAATTCCTTATGAGCTTTACAAGAAACATAAAATTCGTAGATACGGATTTCACGGAACATCACATTTATATGTTTCAAATCGTGCTGCTGAACTTTTAGGAAAAGATATTAAAGATTTAAAAATCATTACTGCACATCTTGGCAATGGTTGTTCAATCGCAGCTGTTAAAAATGGTAAATCTATGGATACCTCAATGGGATTTACTCCTCTTGAAGGTTTATTAATGGGCACGCGCAGCGGTGATCTTGATCCATCGTTAATTTTATATATTATGGGTAAAGAAGGTTTAACACTTGGTGAAGCAAATACTTTGTTAAATAAACATAGTGGCCTAATCGGAATTAGTGGTGAAAGCAGTGATATGCGAGAAATTCTAAGTGCTGTTAAAGATAATCAACAAAGAGCAAAATGGGCATTTGAGATTTTTACTTACAGAATTAAAAAATATATTGGAGCTTATGCAGCAGCTATGGGTGGTGTTGATGCAGTTGTATTTACTGGTGGAATCGGTGAGAATGCCAAAGAGGTAAGAGAAGAAGTTTGTAAAGAAATGGAATATATGGGAATTGAACTTGATGAATTAAAAAATCAAAATGCTGAAGAAATAATTTCTAAAGATAATTCCAATGTAAAAGTTATGCGCATTCCTACAAATGAAGAATTAGTTATTGCGCTTGATACTGCAAAGATTGTTTCTGAAATGAATAAATAATTATTGCTAACAATTCCAAAGGTTGATTTATGGATCTTGGAATAAAAGGGAAAGTTGCTTTAGTTACTGCCGCAAGTACAGGAATTGGAAAAGCTGTAGCTGAAGCTTTAGCTGTTGAAGGGTGTAATGTTGCAATTTGTGCTCGATCTAAAGAAACACTAATTGAAACATCACGTGATATTAAAACTAAATTTAATATCGAACCATTTTGGGGTGTTTGCGATTTGAATCATCAAAAAGATATTGAAAATTTTTATGACGCTGTTAAAAATCATTTTGGTAAAGTTGATATACTTGTAAATAATTGTGGTGGACCAGTTCCAGGTTTTTTTCGTGATCTGTCTGAAGAAGATTGGGAAAACGCTTATAAACAAGTTTTATTAAGTGTAGTTAGATTTTCAAATCTAGTTATTCCTAAAATGATTGAACAAGAATGGGGAAGAATTGTAAACATAACATCAATTGCAGTAAAGCAACCGGTACATAATTTAATGTTATCAAACTCGCTTAGGGCTGGAGTAACTGGATTTGCAAAATCATTAAGTAATGAGTTTGGTAATAAAAATATTACAGTGAATAATGTTGCTCCAGGTTATACTCTTACACATAGATTATATGAACTCGCTGTTAGTCGTGCTAAAACATCTGGTAAATCTCACGAAGAAATTTTAGTAGATATGGCCAAGGACGTTCCAATGAATAGATTGGCAGGGCCAGAAGAAATTGCTTCTACAGTAGTTTTTCTTGCTTCGCAAAAAGCTAGTTATATTACAGGGACAACAATTCAGGTTGATGGTGGATCAACAAAAGCGATCTTTTAGTAAAATCATTAATAATTATTTGAAACGCGATCTCTAAACATAAATTCTTAATTCAAAATCCCTTTTGCCTCAAAAGTAGAGGATGCAATGAAACAACAAATTGAAATAGCAATTAAACCTGATGATATTCTATCTGATGGGATTCTTAAGACAACCGCAGCAAATCAACTTAAAATAAGTCAAGATCAAATCTCGGCAGTTATACCTGTTAAAAGGTCTATCGATGCAAGGAGTAAAAAAATTGTCTTTAGAATTTTTGTTGATGTTTATATTGACGAGAAACCTGTTGAACAAAGTAGAATAATTAATTACAAACCTGTAAAGGATGATAAAAAAGTAATAATAGTTGGGTTTGGTCCAGGTGGAATGTTTGCTGCTTTAAAGTTGATTGAGTATGGAATCAAACCAATTGTTTTAGAACGCGGTAAAGATATCAGCGGCAGAAGAAGAGATATAAAAGCGATTCAGCAAGATCATATAGTTAATCCAGATTCTAATTATTGTTTTGGTGAAGGTGGAGCAGGAACCTTTAGTGATGGAAAACTTTATACTCGTGCAACCAAGCGTGGCGATATAAAAAGAATTATGGATATTTTAATACAGCACGGAGCCGATCCTGATATTGCTGTTGATACACATCCACATATTGGTAGTAATCGATTACCAAAAATTGTTACTGCTGTACGTGATACAATTTTAAATAATGGTGGTGAAATTCATTTCGATTCGCGAGTGGAAGACTTTTTAATTAAAGATGACAAAATGATTGGCGCAAAAACAAATGACGGAAAAGAATATTTAGGTGATGCTGTATTGTTAGCAACAGGTCATTCGGCAAGAGATATTTTTTATTTGCTACACAAGAAAAAAATTAGAATTGATCCCAAACCATTTGCAATGGGTGTAAGAATTGAGCATCCACAACAACTTATTAATGAAATTCGTTATCATACAAAAGATAAACATCCAAATTTACCCGCTGCAGGTTATACATTAGTTACTGAAGTTGAACAAAGAGGTGTGTATTCATTTTGTATGTGTCCTGGTGGAATAATTGTACCAGCCGCAACTGCACCAGGCGAGCTTGTTGTAAATGGAATGTCTTTATCAAAAAGAAATTCACCTTATGCAAACTCTGGTTTTGTTGTTGAAGTTACAAATCAGGAGTGGACAAAGTTTGAAAAATATCAACCATTTGCTGCTTTGATGTTGCAGGAAGATATTGAGGAAAAAGCATTTTATATGGCAAATCAAACTCAAAGTGCACCAGCACAACGAGCTACAGATTTTATGAATGGAAAACTTTCTTCAACTTTACCAAAAAGTTCTTATATCCCTGGATTAACTTCATCACCACTCCACACAGAGCTTCCAGAGTTTATGACAAAGCGACTTAAGAAAGCACTTTTAGATTTTAATAGAAGTATGCACGGATACTATTCTGAAGAAGCAGTTTTAGTTGCTATCGAATCAAGAACAAGTTCACCGATTAGAATTCCAAGAGACAGAGAAACATTAATGCATCCAGCAGTTAAAGGTTTTTTCCCTTGTGGTGAGGGCGCTGGATATGCCGGTGGAATTGTTTCAGCCGCTATTGATGGCGAAAATGTTGCTGATGGAATTAATAAGTTTTTGAATAATTGATTATTTATTCAATAAATGGTTTTTAACTGCTTGACATTCGCTAATTGATTTTACTATCTTAGACTTAAGAAAAATGACAAAAGAAATTTTGAAGAATTAAAAAAAATAAAGTGCAGACAAAAAATATAAATATCATACTCATCAACATTATTATTATTGGAATTATTATGCTACATAATGAGTGAGAATGGTAAATATTAAAGTTTAACAAAAGCCCTTCTCACAACGAGAAGGGCTTTTTTATTATCTACTAAAAAACTAAGACAAATTATGGAATTAAATAAGTATAGTAAGCATTTAACTCAAAGTGATTCACAACCAGCATCGCAAGCAATGCTTTACGCTTTAGGATTAAGCGAAGCAGATTTGGCTAAACCATTTGTTGGGATTGCAAGTACAGGTTTTGATGGAAATCCTTGCAATATGCATCTAAACAAACTTGCCTACGATATTAAGGAATCCACAAACAAATCAGATTTAGTTGGATTAGTATTTAATACAATTGGAGTCAGCGATGGAATTTCTATGGGAACCGAAGGGATGAGATATTCACTTCCATCGAGAGAGATTATTGCTGATTCAATCGAAACTATGGTAGAAGCTCATGGTTACGATGCCTTAGTTACTGTTGTAGGATGTGATAAAAATATGCCTGGAGCATTGATGGCGATGTGCAGATTAAATCGTCCTTCGCTAATGTTGTATGGCGGTACAATTCGTTCTGGATGTTATAATGGTGAAAAATTAAATGTTGTTTCTGCATTTGAAGCTTGGGGTAAAAAAGTTTCAGGTTTGATATCTGAAGAAGATTATAAAAATGTAATTAAGAATGCTTGTCCTGGTCCTGGCGCTTGTGGTGGAATGTACACAGCAAACACAATGGCAAGTGCAATAGAAGCAATGGGAATGTGTTTAACTTTTAGTTCATCAAATCCTGCCGAGTCTAAAGAAAAACAAAATGAATGTTTAGAAGTTGGAAATGCAATAAAAGTGCTTTTACAAAAAAATATCAAACCTTCAGATATCATTACAAAAAAATCTTTAGAGAATGCATTTACAACAGTTACAATTCTTGGCGGATCAACAAACGCAGTTTTACATTTCATTGCTATTGCAAAATCCGCTAAAGTTGATTTTACTTTTGATGACTTCCAAAGAATAACTGATAAAACTCCTTTCCTTGCAGATCTAAAACCAAGTGGCAAGTATTTAATGGAAGATGTTCATCAAGCAGGAGGTACACCAGCATTGATGAAATATTTGCTTGAAAATAATTTCTTACACGGAGATTGTTTAACAGTTACAGGTAAAACAGTTTCAGAAAATCTTGAAAACATTCCTTCATTAAATCCAACTCAGAAAGTAATTGTACCGATCGAAAAACCATTAAAACCAACTGGACACATTCAAATTTTATTTGGCAATCTTGCAGAACTAGGATCGGTTGCAAAAATAACTGGTAAAGAAGGATCAAAATTTATTGGATCCGCTAAAGTATTCAATGGTGAGTTTGAAGCGAATGATGGAATTGAAAAAGGATTTGTAAAAAAGGGTGATGTAGTCGTTATACGCTATGAGGGTCCAAAAGGTGCGCCGGGAATGCCTGAAATGCTAAAACCAACTTCTGCTATTATGGGTGCAGGATTAGGAAATGATGTTGCACTGATTACTGATGGAAGATTTTCCGGCGGTACGCATGGATTTGTTGTAGGCCATATAACTCCCGAAGCACAATTAGGTGGACTAATTGCATTGGTAAAAGATGGTGATATTATTTCAATCGATGCAGAGAATAGAATTCTTAATCTTGAAGTTGATGATAGGGAAATTCTGAGAAGAAAAGCTTTATGGAAAGCTCCCGAATTAAAATCAAAAAGCGGTTGGTTAAAAAAATATACACAGCTTGTTTCGTCCGCATCAGAAGGTTGTGTAACAGATGAATTTGAGAAAAAATAATTATCTAGTAGGAGAAATGAATGAAAGATGTGATGGAGAAAGAAACTGCTAAAATTATTGAAAGTGAAAAAAACAAAACTGTAGTAGCAGAAAAAATATCTGGGGCTGAAGCTGTTGTAAAATGTTTACTTGCAGAAGGGGTTGATTTGGTTTTTGGTTTTCCGGGTGGTGCAATAATGCCAGTTTATGATGCACTTTATAATTATCAAGATAACCTTAAACATATACTTGTTCGCCATGAACAAGGTGCTGTACACGCAGCTGAAGGATATGCGCGAGCTACTGGAAAAGTTGGAGTTTGCATTGCAACATCAGGTCCTGGTGCAACCAATTTAGTTACAGGAATCGCTGATGCATTTATTGATTCAACTCCCGTAGTTTGTATTACGGGTCAAGTTGCATCACCACTTCTAGGAACTGATGCTTTTCAGGAAACAGATGTAATTGGAATTGTAACACCGGTTACCAAATGGGATATACAAATCACCGACGCAAACGAAATTCCTGAAGCATTTGCAAAAGCATTTTATATTGCTAAATCCGGGAGACCCGGACCAGTTGTTATTGATATAACAAAGGATGCCCAATTCCAGCAAATGGAATTTAAGTATGAAGTTTGTACAAAAATCAGAAGTTACTTTCCAAAACCAAAAATTGATTTAGCAAAAATTGAGGAGGCTGCTGAACTAATTAATAAATCTCAAAAACCATTTTTGATTTTTGGACAAGGCGTAATACTTGGACAAGCAGAAAATGAATTAAAATCTTTTCTTGAAAAATCTGGAATCCCTTCTGCCTGGACATTACTTGGATTATCAGCACTGCCAAATAATCATCCGCAAAATTTTGGCATGCTGGGAATGCATGGCAACCTTGCCCCAAACAAACTTACAAATGAGTGTGATGTTTTGATTGCTGTTGGAATGCGCTTCGATGATAGAGTTACTGGCGATGTGAAAAGATATGCTAAGCAAGCCAAAATTATCCATATCGAACTTGATGCAGCAGAAATAAATAAAATTATTAAAGCTGATGTAGAAATTCACGCTGATGCCAAAGAAGCATTATTTCTTTTAACAAATCTTATAAAACCAAAAACATATTCGGATTGGATAAACCAATTTAAAGAGTTACAAAAAATTGAATATGACAAAATCATTAAACATGATTTGTATCCAAATGAAATTGGTTTAAAGATGAGCGAAGTTGTTAGAATCGTTTCGGAAAAAATAAATGGAGATGCGATTGTTGTCTCAGATGTTGGTCAGCATCAAATGGTTGTTGCCAGATATTTTAATCATAAAAATACAAGAAGCAGTATTACTTCCGGTGGATTGGGAACTATGGGTTTTTGTTTGCCAGCAGCTATCGGTGCCAAACTTGGAATGCCTGATAAACAAGTTATTGCAATTATTGGAGATGGCGGATTTCAAATGACGATTCAAGAGTTAGGAACGATTCTTCAAACTAATGTAGCAGTTAAAGTTATAATTCTTAACAACGAATTTCTTGGAATGGTTAGACAATGGCAGCAAATGTTTTTCGATAAAAGATATTCGCAAACAGAAATGATAAATCCTGATTTTATAAAAATAGCCTCAGGTTATGGATTGGAAGCACAGCGAGTGACAAAGCGGGAAGAACTTGATTCTGCAATAGATAAACTATTAAATGCAGAAGCAGGATATGTACTTGAAGTTAGAGTTGAAAAAGAAGATAATGTTTTTCCTATGATTCCAACTGGTGCATCAGTATCAGATATAAGACTTGAATAAAGGAGAATGAAGAAAATGAAAGAACAATTTACAATCTCAATCTTTACAGAGAATAAAGTTGGTTTGCTTCATCGAGTAACAATTATTTTTACAAGAAGGCACATCAACATCGAAAGCATTACTGCTTCAGAATCTGAAGTTAAAGGAATTTACAGATACACAATTGTAGTTTTTGAAACTCGTGAAAGTGTAGAGAAACTTGTAAAGCAAATTGAAAAACAAGTTGATGTATTCAGAGCATTTTATCATACAACTGATGAAATAATCCACCAGGAAATTGCGCTTTATAAAATTGCAACCTCATCGGTTCAAAATGGATTAGGACTTGAGAAAATTATTCGTGATCATCATGCAAGGATTTTATCACTTGGACAAGATTATATCGTTATAGAAAAGACAGGACACAAAGAAGACACAAAAGAATTGTTTGATTCATTGCGCCCGTTTAATGTTTTAGAATTTGTGCGTTCCGGCAGAGTTGCAATGATGAAAGAGATAGATAATTTTTCGGATACATTACACGAATTAGAAAAATCATATCAATAAAAAAAATATACTAAGGAGTAATAATGGCTAAGATAAATTTTGGGGGCGTTGAAGAAAATGTAGTTACAAGAGAAGAATTTTCTCTTGAAAAAGCCAAACAAGTTTTAAAGAATGAAGTAGTTGCTGTAATCGGTTATGGTGTACAAGGTCCAGGACAATCTTTAAACTTAAAAGACAATGGCATCAATGTTATCGTCGGACAAAGAAAAAATTCAAAAAGCTGGAACAAAGCAGTTGAAGATGGATGGAAAGAAAATGTAAATCTTTTTGATATTGAGGAAGCAGCAAAACAGGCAACAATAATTCAATTCCTTTTATCCGATGCAGGGCAAATTGAACAATGGAATAAAATAAAACCATATCTAACAAAAGGTAAAGCACTTTATTTCTCTCACGGATTTGGAATTACATTCAATGATCAAACAGGGATTGTACCCCCAAAAGATGTTGATGTAATTCTTGTTGCACCAAAAGGTTCCGGCACCTCTTTAAGAAGATTATTTGTTCAGGGAAAGGGAATCAACTCAAGTTATGCAATTTATCAGGATGCAAGTGGTAAGGCGAAAGAGAGAGTAATCTCACTTGGAATGGCAGTTGGTTCCGGATATTTATTTGAAACTGATTTTAAAAAGGAAGTTTACTCAGATTTAACAGGCGAACGTGGAATTTTAATGGGTGCACTTGCAGGAGTATTTGAAGCTCAATACAATGTGTTAAGAAAAAATGGTCATTCACCTTCAGAAGCTTTTAATGAAACTGTTGAAGAACTTACTCAAAGTTTAATGCCGCTTGTCGCAGAAAATGGAATGGATTGGATGTATGCAAACACATCTGTTACAGCGCAGCGGGGAGCATTGGATTGGAGACATAAATTTCGTACAGCTGTGGAACCAGTTTTTGAAAATCTTTACGAAAGTGTAAAGACTGGTAATGAAGCAAAGATTGTAATTGAATCTGGAAGAAAAACTGATTATAGGAAAAATCTTGAAGCAGAGTTAAAGGAAATTCGTGAATCAGAAATGTGGCAGGCTGGTAAACAGGTTAGAAATCTAAGACCTGGTACCAAATAGAAAGTAAAAAATGATTGAACCAGAAACTGAATTAGTTACAAAAAAATATTTCCCGAAATTGACTGATATAAAATCTGCGGCTGCAATTTTAGAAGGTGTGGCGGTTAAAACTCCTTTAATATTAAATCAACATCTTTCAGAAAAATATAATGCAAAGATTTATTTAAAACGAGAAGATTTACAGGTTGTTAGATCATATAAAATTCGCGGTGCATACAACAAAATATATCATCTTAATAAAACTGGAATTAAGAATGGTGTTGTTTGTGCAAGTGCAGGTAATCATGCTCAAGGAGTTGCTTATTCTTGTAACTTGCTAAAATTAAAAGGCGTTATATTTATGCCAACTCCAACTCCGAAACAAAAAGTTGATAGAGTTAAGATGTTCGGAAATGGTTTCGTTGAAATAGTAATTGTAGGCGATACTTTTGATGAAGCACAAAAAAAAGCTTTTGAATACTCAACTAAAAATGATTTTGAGTTTGTGCATCCATTTGATGATCCATTAGTTATTGAAGGACAGGGAACAGTTGGATTAGAAATTCTTGAACAGACTAAGGATCAAATTGATTTTCTTTTTTTGCCAGTTGGCGGTGGTGGACTTGCTTCAGGTGTTTCATCTGTCTTTAAGGTATTAAGTTCTAAAACTAAACTTATTGGAGTTGAGCCAAACGGAGCTCCATCAATGAGTAAATCGTTTGATGAAGGAAAAGTTGTAACATTAGAATCAATAGATAGATTCGTTGATGGAGCAGCAGTACAAAAAGTTGGTGATTTAACATTTGAGATTTGTAAATCAAATCTTGATAAAATGATTACAGTGAATGAAGGAGAAATCTGTTCAAACATTTTAAAACTTTATAACGAAGAAGCGATTGTAGTTGAACCTGCTGGTGCTTTATCTGTTACAGTTTTAAGTCATTTTAAAAATGAAATAAAAGGAAAAACTGTTATATGTGTTCTATCCGGAAACAATAATGATATTACAAGAACAGAAGAAATTCGTGAGCGTTCATTATTGTATGAAGGACTAAAACATTATTTCATAATCCGATTTCCACAAAGAGCGGGCGCACTAAAAGAATTTGTAAACAATGTATTAGGTCCAACTGATGATATTTCATATTTCGAGTATGCTAAAAAAAATAATCGCGAAAGAGGACCGGCGGTTGTTGGATTAGAACTTCAATCCAAAAATGATTTTGATGGGTTAATCTCAAGAATGAAAACATATGGAATTGAATATGATTATTTGAATGAAAGACCCGATCTGTTTCAATTAATTATTTAATCTTTTAGTATAAAATAATTCAAAATCTTAAATGATATTTTATCTTACATATCTATCTTTGTAAGAAAAATATTTAAGATTGTTATGAAAAAAATTCTGATTCTTCTTTTTGCATTCCAAGTAATTTTGTTTTCTCAAAATTCCAAAACTCCCGCTGATTATGTTAATCCATTTATCGGTACAAAGGATATGGGGCATACATTTCCTGGTGCAACTGTTCCATTTGGAATGGTGCAATTAAGTCCCGAGACGGATACAGTTTTATTTACTTATGGTAAAGGTTATAATCCTGAAGTTTATCGGTATTGTTCCGGTTACCAATATGATGACAATACGATTGTTGGATTTTCTCACACACATTTTAATGGAACCGGTCATTCCGATCTTGGTGATTTTTTAATAATGCCAACTGTTGGCGATTTACAAATCAATCCTGGAACTAAAAATGATCCTGATTCAGGTTATCGATCTCTTTTTTCTCATCAAACCGAGGAAGCTCATCCTGGATATTATAAAGTTAAACTTGATGATCATAAAATTACTGCAGAATTAACTTCAACTGAACGTGTTGGTTTCCATAAATACACATTTCCAACATCTGATTCTTCTCATATTATTCTTGATTTAACTTCAGGCATTTATAATTATGATGGAAAAGTTGTTTGGTCATCTATAAGGGTTGAGAATGATACCTTGGTTACAGGTTACAGACAGACAAATGGCTGGGCAAGAACTCGATTACTTTATTTTGCGATGACATTTTCAAAGCAAATTGAATCTTATGGACTGGTTAACAAAAAAGAATTGATCTATAAAGGATTTTGGAGAAAGTTTAATCAGAATAGAAATTTTCCTGAACAAGCTGGACACGAAATTGTAAGTTACTTTAATTTTAAAACTGAAGATGGTGAAGCAATACTTATTAAATTTGCTTTGTCTGCTGTAAGTACAAAAAATGCAATCGATAATTTGCAAGCAGAAATTCCGCACTGGGATTTTAATAAAATTAAATTACTGGCAAAACAAAAATGGAATGATGAACTTTCAAAAATCACGATAGAAGCTGAGGATGAACGAAAAGTAAATTTTTATACTTCGATGTATCACAGTTTTATGAATCCAATTATTTATAATGATGTTAATGGAGAATATCGTGGGCTTGATCAAAATATATACAAAGCTGATGGGTTTACTAATTATACGATCTTTTCTTTGTGGGATACTTATCGTGCACTTCATCCACTTTATACAATTCTCCAGCAACAAAGAACAAATGATATTGTAAATTCAATGTTAGCTCATTATGAACAAAGTGTTCATAAGATTTTGCCAGTGTGGTCGCATTACTCAAATGAAAACTGGTGTATGATTGGATATCACGCAGTTCCAGTTATTGTTGATGCTTACATGAAGGGATTAAGAAATTACGATGTTAAAAAAGCCTTTGATGCTGTTTTATCAAGTTCTAATTACAAACCATATGATGGAATTGGTTATTATAAAAAGTATGGATTTGTTCCTGAAGATTTAAATTCTAATTCAGCATCAAAAACTTTAGAATATTCTTATGATGATTGGACAATCTACAAGTTTGCAGAATCAATTGGAGAAAAGAAAATTGCTGATGAATATTTTAAGAGAGCTCAATCTTATAAAAATCTTTTTGATCCAGTAACAAAATTTATCAGAGCAAAAAATTCTGATGGAAAATTCAAAGAACCGTTTGATGCACTAAGCACAGCTAATCAAGGTTACATAGAAGGTAATGCCTGGAATTATTCGCTTTATGTTCCGCATGATGTTAAAGGATTTATAAATCTACTTGGCGGTAAAGAAAAATTAATTACCTGGATTGATTCACTTTTTACAATGCATATTTCTGATGAAAGTTTTGCACACAGTGAAGACGTTGATCGTGCTGGAATGATTGGAAATTATGTTCACGGAAACGAACCAAGTCATCAAGTTCCATATATGTATTGTTACGCTGGAGAGCCATGGAAAACTCAAGAAAAAATTCATCAAATTGTAAACTCAATGTATAAAAATAGACCTGATGGACTTTCTGGAAATGATGATTGCGGGCAAATGTCTGCGTGGTATATTTTTAGTGTTTTAGGATTTTATCCGGTTGCACCGGGAAGTAATGAATATGTAGTTGGAAGTCCTTGTGTTGAAAGTGCAGTTATCAAACTTGAAAATGGCAATCAATTCAAGATCGAAACAGAAAATTATTCTAAAAAAAATATCTATATAAAAGAAGTTTATTTAAATGGAAAAGTACTTAATCGAACTTTTATCAAGCACGAAGAAATTATTAGTGGTGGAACTTTAAGATTTGTAATGTCATCAACTCCAAATAAAGATTGGGTAAGTGAAGAATCAAGTTATCCTTATTCGCTTACAAAATAAAATATCTTTAAAACAGAAAACCTCTCATCTCTGAGAGGTTTTCTATCTAACCTAACCAATGAACGTAACTGCTTCCCAAATTAGTCCTCATATTTTTTATGCTAAAATAGGAGAACCCTCACCGAGATAATAATTATGCTCGCCTCTTATCTCGAAACTTTTAATTGCTTCTTCCAAATTATCGTACATATTAAATACGTTTAGGGTGCCAGCTTTTTCCATCAAAGCCTTAACAACTTCATCAGGTTTTACTAAACGAATATCTCCACCAATCTTTGCGCTGGATTTAAGTGATAAAACCAACACACCCAGAAATGTTGAATCAATAAATTCACACTGATTGATATCAACAATTATTTTTTTGTAATTGTTTTTTATTAAATCATCAAGTTGTTTTTTAAGTTCGCTTGCTTCTCTATAAGTAGCACGACTTAAGTTCACGACTTCAATGACAATGTCGCTTAGATAAAGCTGCCTGAAATCTTCATTAATAACCCTCATGCCATTATCTCTCCTGTCCTTCTAACATATTATTTCCCAGTTTTTTGAAATAGTTTAAGCACACACTGTGCCGTAAAAGCGACAAATTATGTTCCATAACTATTTTCTTTGTTTTTGTTAATTTTAGCATAATGCTTTTAATATTTGCCTCATTCTGATATTTTACAAGGCGCATTTATTTCATTTTGAAATTTTATAACTGAATAATATTAACCAACTTTACAATTGGAAACTAAATCAATAAATACTTTACAGAACTTAAAATTGTTAACGAAAAACCACTATGAAAACTTTCCGGTGTCTTCGTTTTTGATTCCTGCTAATTATCGAAAAGATATAGCAATTGTTTATTGGTTTGCCCGGACTGCAGATGATCTGGCTGATGAGGGAAATGTTTCTGATGAGAAAAGATTGAATAGTTTGAATGAATTTGAAATCGAGTTTAATAAATCATTAAATGAAAAGTCACATATTCCGGAGTTTACTGTTCTATCACAAACAATAAAATCAAAAAATCTTAATCCTGATTTGTTTAATTCACTATTATCTGCATTTAAGCAAGATGTTTTAAAAAAAAGATATAATAACTTTAATGAAGTTTTAGATTATTGTAAAAGATCTGCAAATCCTGTTGGAAGAATTTTATTACATATGTTTAATATTATTGATAAAGATGCGATAATAGGTTCAGATAAGATTTGTACTGCACTTCAATTAACAAATTTTTATCAGGATACAAAAATAGATTTTGAAAAGGGTAGGATTTATTATCCCAAATCTGAAATGGAAATGTTTTCAGTCACTGAAAAGATGTTTGAGATAAACGAAATTAATCCTAATATTAAAGCGTTAGTTAAACATAATGTTCATAGAGCTCAAAATCTGTTTGATGAAGGAAAAAATTTATTAGAGTATTTATCAGGCAGATTTAAATATGAGATAAAATGGACGATAGCTGGTGGAGAAAAGATTTTAGATAAAATCCGCAAACAAGATTATGATGTCTTTTCTAATCGACCAAAACTAAACAAAATTGATTTTATTATGTTACTTGTAAAAAATATTTATTAATGTCAGAATCAGCAAAAGAAATATCAAAGAAAAGCAAAAGTAGTTTTTATTATGCTTTTAATCTTCTACCGGAAGATAAACGAGATGCAATGAATACTGTTTATGCTTTTTGCAGAAAGACTGATGACATTGTTGATGAGAATCGTGATTCAACTGATTTGAAATATGAAAAACTACGTAAGTGGCGAATAGAATTTGAAAAAAGTTTTTCCGGTCATTCAGAGTTTGCTTTACTAAACAAACTTGGCACAACAATATCTAAGTTTAACATTCCACTAGATCCATTTTTTGAATTGATTAAAGGAATGGAAATGGATTTGCAAAAAGATCGTTACAAATCCTTTGAAGACTTGCAACTTTATTGCTATCGTGTTGCATCTACAGTTGGATTGATGTGTATCGAAATATTTGGGTATAAACATCCTTCAACTAAAAAGTTTGCTGTTGATCTTGGGATAGCTTTACAGATGACTAACATACTTCGTGATATTGGTAAAGATGCAAAGAATGGAAGAATTTATTTACCTCAAGAAGATTTAAAACGATTTAATTATTCTGAGCAGGAAATTATGTCTTTGATTTACAATGATAATTTTAAAGACTTAATGATTTACGAAACTGCGAGAGCTAAGAATTACTTTAATTCTGCAACATCAAATCTTGATCTTGATGATAAGAAAACTATGTTTGCTGCTAGAGCTATGCAGCATATTTATTATAAGATGTTAGAAAAAATTATCGCAGCTGAGTATGATGTTTATAATAATGATATTAAAGTTTCAAAGTTTGAAAAAGTTGGTATTGCAGTTGGAGTTTGGGCTAAGTATAATTTAGTTTACTAATGAAAAATTGTCTTGTAATTGGCGGTGGAATTGCCGGGCTAACTGCAGCTTCGATTCTCACTTCAAAAAATATTTCTGTTACACTTCTAGAAGCTTCTCCAAAATTAGGAGGAAGAACTTATTCTTTTAAGGATCAGGAAACTAAAACTACAATAGATAACGGTCAACATATTTTGATGGGTTGTTACATTGAAACATTATCATTCTTAAAACAAATTGGAGCAGAAAATAATTTTGTTTTTCAACAAAATCTTAAATTAATATTTTTATCCAAAGACAAAAATAAATATCAACTTAACGCTGATAAATTATTTTATCCTTTAAATTTACTTTGTGCAATATTGAATTATGATGTTCTTACATTAAGTGAGAAACTAAGTTTTATTGGATTTATTCTTAGACTTCCGTTTATTAGCCAGCGTACTTTGAAAACTAAAAATGTATTAGACTGGCTAATTCAGAATAATCAAAATGAAAACTCTATAAAAATGTTCTGGGAAATACTTGGTGTAGGTGCTTTAAATACAAATCTTAAAAATGCCTCAGCACTCCTGTTTCATAATATTCTGATGCAAATATTTTTTAATGGGAACTATTCATCCACAATAGTACTGCCTAAATTTGGATTGAGTGAAAGCATTGTTGAACCCGCAGAAAAGTACATTTTTAAAAATGGTGGTAAAATTATCACTTCTGAAAAAGTTAAAGAGTTAAAAATCCTGAATGAAAAAGTTATTGAAGTAATAACTGATAAATCATCTTACAAAGATTTTGATTTTGTTATTTTTGCAACTCCTCTTTTTAGTATAGAAAAGATTATTGATCCAACACTATTGGGTGTTAATGTTGATTTAACATATTCAACAATTCTAAATATTCATATTTGGATTGATGATGTTGCATTAAATGAAAAATTTTATGGATTGTTAGATTCACCTTTGCATTGGATTTTTATAAAATATAATCATATAAATATTGTAATAAGTGATGCTGATTATTTGGATGAGAAATCTAAAGTAGAAGTTTATAATATTGCTATAATGGAATTACAAAAGTTTATTGATATTGATGAAAAAAAAATAAAGCATTATAAAATCATAAAAGAAAAACGTGCAACATTTATCCCAACAAAAGAAATATTAGATTTAAGACCAAGTTGTAAAACTAAATTTAGTAATCTTTTCTTAGCTGGAGATTGGACTAACACAGGTTTACCATCAACAATTGAAAGCGCAGCCAAAAGTGGAAGACTTGTTGCTGAAGAAATTATAAAAACTCTGTAAGTATAACTATGAATGAAAAAGCAAAATACTACATCCAAAAACTTCAACTAAAAAAACATCCTGAAGGTGGTTACTATCGTGAAATCTATCGTGCAAATGAAATGTTTTATATAGATCAACCTAAGAAATCATTAAAGAGAAATGTTTCAACATCAATTTATTTCTTGCTGGAAGGTGCACAGGTTTCTAAATTTCACAAATTAAAATCGGATGAACAGTGGCATTTTTATGATGGAACTGCTGTTAAGATTTTTATAATAGATGAATATGGAAAGTTGAAGGAAATTATTCTTGGAAAGAAAATAGAGAGTGGAGAAGTGTTCCAAACTGTTATTAAAAAAAGTAACTGGTTTGCTGCGGAAGTGTTAAGCAAAAAATCTTACGCTTTAATTGGGTGTACAGTTTCACCAGGATTCGATTTTTCTGATTTTGAATTAGGCAAAAGAAAAAATCTCACAGAAGATTATCCTAAACACATAGAGATTATAAAAAAGTTCACAAATCCAGATTGATGTACTTTTTAAGTTGCGATTAAAAAATACCTTATTTAATACCATTTAAACTGATAAGTTTGGGCTGAGAATTTAGTACTTAAGAATCATTGAATTTATTGTTGTTTTTCTCTAATTTTTCGCACACAAACAAAAAAAGTAGGAGCCATATCGAATAAAACTCTACAAGTTATTTTGTTTCACTTTACTAGGATTGCGGTATTAAACACAAAATAAAAGATATCATTATTGAAACAGTAAAATTAATTGCAGTTTCAGTTGTGATATTTTACGCGGGAATAAATCTCGGCTTTGGCTCCGGGTACAAGTATCAGGTAAATGAAGCTATGCTTCAAGCTGCCTGCTATGATTTGCTAACAGATATAAGCAATTTTAATTCTCAGCAAAAATTTGATTCTGAAATTGTAAAACCTGTAAAAGAGCAAAACAAAGATCAACTAGTTTTAGATTTTAATTCATTCATACCAGATTCTCCCTTTGTTGCTATTGATGATTCTTTATTAAAGACAACTGATACAACTTTGATAATCAATCTTTTAGACTCAACTAAAACACTCCAAAATATTAAGGGCAAAGATTCACTTAAAACTAAAGTAAAGATTAACCAGGACTCTATAAGACTTGTTCAAATGTCATTAGATTCAACTGCGAGATTACAATATTTCAGATATCAGAGAGAAGATGTTCCGTACACATCGCTACAACAAAAAAAGAAATCTAAATTTTTTGTTGAACCTTCGCCAAATTATAGATCACGAACAATTAAAATTGATTCAACAGGTAAATTTGTTGAGATTAAAGAACTGATTGCCGGACAACCAGGTAAAATAATTCTTAAAGTCCCGATTGAAGAATATATTGCTTCCAGGTTAGAAGTTGAAGAACGAAAGAAGTGGGAAGCTTTAGGTTATGCTTATGAACTAAAAGATAAAAAACTCGGTCTTGGTGATCTTATAAAAAACTTAACTGATTTTGAAATTCCGCTACCAAGTGTTGGCGTACTAAGTATTTTTGGTACTCCTAAAATCAGTTTAAAGATTGGCGGATCTGTTCAAATCCACGGAGCCTGGAGAAGTGAAACTACCGAAGGCGTAACTGCATCTAGACTTGGTAATACAAGAAACGAACCTGATTTTAAACAGCAAGTTCAAATAAATGTAAATGGAACAATTGGTGACAAATTAAATATTGTTGCTGATTGGAATACTGAAAGAACTTTTGAATATGAGAATCAGTTAAAAATAAAATACACCGGTTATGAAGATGAAATAATCCAGAGTATTGAAGCTGGTAACGTTTCGCTTCAAACTTCTTCATTAGTAGGCGGTAGTGAAGCTTTATTTGGTATTAAAGCAATGTTTAAAATGGGACCATTTTCACTTACAACAATTGCCAGCCAGAAAAAGGGTGAAACAAAAGAAGTATCGGTTTCCGGTGGTACCTCAGAAACCCCATTCCAAAAAAGAGCTTATGATTATTCTACAAACCATTATTTTATTGATTCTTTATATACAGATACAACACTAAATATTTTTTACAATTTTTATGGTAAAGCAACTCCAGAATATAGAAGTGAATTTAAAGTTGTTGATATCGAAGTCTGGAAATCAGTTATTGGATTAACCACTGATAAATCTAAAGAACGAAATGCAAACGTTTATATCAAACTTGATCCACACTCTGTAGGAACAGAATATAGCGACGATTTAAGAATTGATAGTCTTCAAACTATACCAGGTAGAGTTGATGCTGGCAGATTTAAATTATTAACTAGGGGTGAAGACTATATACTTCATCCAGAAACGGGATTTATCACTTTTAAAACTGCAATAAATGATGATGAAATGGTTGCTGTTGCTTATCGTTTAGAAAATGGTATTGGTGCCGATGATGATAACGTATTTGGCGAGTTTTTAAAAATTGGAGCTGTTGAAGATTCAACAAAAAGAATAATTCTAAAATTAGTTAAACCCAAAAGATTACTACCTGAATATACTACAGCCTGGAAATTGATGCTAAAAAATATTTACGCAACGGGTGTAAGAAGTATAAAGCAAGAAGGATTTGAGTTTGATATAAAAAGGGAAATTGATGGAGGTGAAGATGTTAGTGAATTAGGCTCTGTAAGATTTTTAAATGCATTTGGTCTGGATTTATTAAACTCAAGTCAGGCTGCATCACCGGATAATATTTTTGACTACAGAACTGATATAACCATTCTTCCTGAAACTGGTGAAATTATATTTCCCAATCTAGAGCCATTCGGAAGTGATTTGCCCACAGGGTTAAATTACGAAGATTATAATTTTGAAGAAGTTTACAGTAAATCAAAAACAATAGCCTCACAAACATCAACTAAAAATAAATGGGTGCTTGTTGGCAAAAGCAAAGGCTCCTCAGCATCAGTATATCAGCTTGGATTTAATGTTGTAGAAAATTCTGTAAAGGTAACACTAAATGGAAGAGAATTAAGTGCTGGTAGTGATTATAGTGTAGATTATAATATCGGACAATTAACAATAAGAAATGATGCTGCATTAGTTGCTGGTGCAGATTTAAAAATTACTTATGAACAGAATGATTTATTCCAGCTCGCTTCTAAAACTCTTTTAGGCGCAAGAGGTATTTATGAGTTTTCTAAAAAAACTAAGCTTGGCTTTTCTATACTTAATCTTAACCAACAAACTTTAAGTGATAAAGTTAGAATTGGCGAAGAACCATTAAGCAATACAATTTATGGTTTAGATTTTACTACCAGTGCAGAACTTCCAATTGTTACAAAAATGTTAGATAATGTTTTCTCTACTAGAGAAATGTCGTCATTTAATCTTTCTGCCGAGTATGCTTATATCGATCCTGATCCAAACACAAAAAAGAGTAAGATACTTTCTGACGGTGGAAAAAGTATTGCTTATATAGATGATTTTGAAGGATCAAAAAAAACAATTCCGATTGGTGTTGGATATACAGGATGGAAAGATGTAACTCCACCTGATAGTTTAATTTATCATCCAACTTTAAGTAAATCGCAGTTGATGAATTACAAAGCAAAAACATTCTGGTTTACAGAAACACCAGCAAATGTTTATGTTAAAGATATATATTATGATCGAAAGCAAGTGGGACGTTCGGACCAACAAGTTTCAGTTATGGATTATGTGTTTCTACCCGATTCTCCTGGAACATTTAATAGAGATCCAATTTTGAATGACCCAGCCCAATCCTGGGGTGGAATACAAAAAGCTTTATCTTCCTCGGCAAGCAATCTTGAAGAGGAGAATATTGAGTTCTTGGAATTTTGGGCTCAAATTATAAATGCACCAATTGATGCGAAGATCTATGTTGATTTGGGGCAGATCAGTGAAGATGTCATCCCAAATAATAAGCTCAATACTGAAGACAGAGAACCCAAGAATGATGCAATAGATACTGATGGAAAAGAAGACAAAGGTTTAGATAGTCTTTCTGATGAACAGGAAAGAATTGAGTATGGAAATTCGAAATCAGATCCGAATGGAGATAATTTTTATTTCCAAAGAAGTAATCCTACTACAATAATGGACTATTATAATATTAATGGAACAGAAGGAAATGCAATATTAACTGATATTGGCAGAGTGCCAGATACTGAAGACTTAAATAGAAATGATTTTATTGATTTAGAAAACAGTTATTTTAGATATGAAATACCACTTGATACAAATGCAACTCGAAATGAGTTTGTGGTTGATGGGGGATTTAATCCTGAAATAGATCTAAAGTGGTTTTTATTTAGAATTCCACTTAAAGATTATATTAAAAAAATTGGACTGCCGAGTTTTTCAAAAATTGATGGTATCAGAATTTTTGTTCAAGGTGTTGATAGTTCAGTTCATTTTAGATTTACTGAATTAAATCTTGTTGGTAATCAGTGGCAAAAAAATCTAATCGATTCTGTTAAAAAAACTGATACAGTTCTTTCAGTTTCAGTCGTTAGTTTTGAAGAAAATCTTGATTATTCAAGTCCTCCAGGCGTATTTCAAGAAAGAGATAGAACAAGACCCGATGAAAATATTTTACGTAATGAGCAATCATTAAATCTTGGGTTACATAGTTTAGAAGATGGTGATAAACGTGAGGTAGTAAAAGTTCTTTATAAACCACTTGATGTATTTAATTACAAACAAATGAAACTTTTTATTCACGGAGATAAAAATAATAGCAGTGGAAGTATTTCATATATAGATACTTCTGGTGGATATTACCATTATTCGTCAGAAGTTTATTTTAGATTTGGTGGAGATACAAATAACTACTATGAATATCGTCAACCAGTTTTCCCGGGTTGGAATGAAGTATCAATAACTTTTGATGATCTTACTGCTTTAAAACAGGCAAGGGGAGATACAATTACTATCCCGGTTAGAAAACCTGTAGAGGGTGCTCCAACAGGACATTTTTATGTGATAAAAGGTAATCCAACTTTAACTTCTGTAAAGTTTCTTTCTGTTGGGATATTAAATCTTGATAGTAGTTCATTTAATTCCGGACCTCTTTCAGGCGAAGTTTGGGTAAATGAGTTACGTGTTGTTGGTGCTGATGATTCACCAGGTTGGGCTTACAGTCTTTCTTCATCTCTAAAACTTGCAGACTTTGCTACTGTCTCATTTAACTTTAGTGAAAAAAATCCTTATTTCCACAGACTTGCAGAAAGATTTGGTAATAGAGTTGAACAGCAGAACTGGTCTATAAATACAGATGTTAACATATTAAAACTGCTCCCTGTTAATTTGCCAGAAAGCAATTTAAGATTAAATTATTCTCATACAGAAAGCATTGGTAAACCTTTATATAAACCAGGTAGTGATGTAAAAGTTGATGAGGCTGTTGAAAGACAGAGAAAACTTTACGAACTGGATAATAGTTTAAAATCTCCTGAACAATTACGAGAAGAAACTGAAACACAAACTATTTCTGATTCCTGGTCAGCTTCAAATATTAAAATAAAAATTCCAACAAAGTTTTGGTTGATAAGGGATACATTTAATTCTATTACGATGGGCTTTAACTATAACAAATCATTTATGCGTAATCCAACTGTGCTTTCAAGTAAAAGCTGGATCTGGAATGCAAATTTAAATTATGGTTTAACTCTAAGTCCAACTAATTTCTTTAATCCAATTGATATCCCGGTTTTTGGAGTATTATTTGGATTGCTAAAAGATTATAGTGGAACAAAAATTTATTTTACTCCGCAAAATCTAACTTTAGCTTTAACAGCCAAACGTAATGGAACTACAAGCATTACAAGGCCTTCAAATAATTTGCCTTCAAGTCAAGTTTCATCAAGAGATTTTACAACTACACGTGGGTTTAATTTTACCTGGAAATTAACTGAAGGTGGATTCTTAAATCTTACAACAACATATTCTGCTAATATTAGCTCATCATTAGCATATTTAGAAACTTATAATGATTCTGCTTCTACGCCTCGTCCAGAGAGTGAAATATGGAATGATATTATAAGTGGAGCTTTCTTTGGTAGAGATAATCGTTATCAACAAAATTTTGATCTAAGAGCTGCTCCAAAACTTCCATCAATCTTTGATATTAATAAGTACTTTACTTTAACAGCATCTTACGGTGCATCTTATCAATGGAATTATGATTTTAGACAAGAGGAGATTGGAAGAAGTGCAGGCTTTAGTAACAAATCTTCTGTCGGTTTAACTATGAGATGGAAATCTCTTTTTGATCAATACTTTAAAGATGATGTTAAAAAAGATGATCCAACAAAAAATGTAACTAGAAATAAAAAACAATTTGTAACTGAAGAAAAGACACAACTTGATTCATTAGGTAATCCAATTGCAATTATTGATTCTGCAAAAATTCTTGATTCGCTTATTATTGAAGAAAATAAACCATCAATAGGTAAAAAAGCACTTGGTTATTTAGTGGCTGCTTTTAAATATGTTCTTTTAGATTATGAAATGATTTCATTTAACTTTTCAAATGACAACACACTTTCAAAATCTGGATTACAAGCACACGGAACAGGATTCCGAAACTTCTGGGGATTATTTTACGATGCAGATGCAGGCCCAACTCGTGGTTTTATGTTTGGATTAAGCGGGGATGTTGGTCCACGAGTTTCAGTTAAAGGTACAAGTCTAAGTGATGTATCTGCACAAAAAAATAATTTTGATTTTAAAACATCCAGACCTTTGTGGGAAGGTGCAAAAATTGATTTGAATTGGAAAAGTGGATGGTCCGTAAATAGAAGTGCAACTTTAAGTAGAGATATTGACGGAAATATTTATGTCTCAAACGTAAACTCAAATGGAACTTTATCAAGATCATTTTTTACTGTTCCGCCTGTACTTTTCCTCTCAGTGTTTAAGAGTGGAATTAAAAGAGTTTCAGAACTTTATAATTCTAATACAAGCTTATCTGATGCATTTATTCAAGGCTTTGAAAGCATGCCTGTATTTGCAAATTTTGGTTTTCTTAAAAATGTTTCTAAATATATACCTAGACCAAACTGGCGGTTTACCTGGGATGGTTTAGAAAAATTACCTTTACTTAAATCTATTGCAACTCGTATCTCGATGGATCATTCATATTCTTCAACATATACAGAAGGATGGAAATTAAGTCCTGAAGGAAACCAACAAATTCAAGTTCAAAAAATTGAATATGGATTTTCACCATTAGCAGGATTAAATCTAACATTTGGTCAGCTTTGGGGCGGAAATCTAACGGGTAATTTAAAATACTCAACCAGAACTTCTTATGATTTAGGAATAACTACAAGTAATATTTCAGAAAGTTTTTCAAAGGATATTGGCTTTACAATTCAGTTTTCAAAATCAGGATTTGAACTTCCACTTTTTGGTGTGGCATTAAAAAACGATATTGAATTTAGCTTAGCATATTCAAACGCAAGAACTTCTGCAGTTAGATATGATATGGCAAGGTTTACTGAAGAAGGTACTCCTCTTGATGGTACAACTCGTGTTACAATTGAACCTCGAATCAAATACACAATTAGTGCAAAAGTAACTTTATCTATTTTTTATAAACGATCTACTGTTGAACCTGAAGGGGCATCAAGAATTCCACCAACAACAACAAATGAAGCCGGATTAGATGTGAACATCGCCATAAATTAAGTGCTAATTGTTCTTTACATTGCTGAAAATATTAAATAAAGGTTTTGAATTAAATGAATAGAAAAAAAATTCTTTGGGTTGATGATGAGATTGATTTACTAAGATCCCACATTATTTTCTTATCCGAAAAAGGTTATGAGGTTGATACTGTTACCAATGGTGAAGATGCTATTCAATCAGTAAAAGAAAAATCATATGATTTAATTTTTCTGGATGAAATGATGGCCGGAATGGGTGGTTTGGAAACTTTAGCGCAGATAAAAAACATTAATAATGCAATTCCGGTTGTAATGATTACAAAATCAGAAGAAGAAACTCTGATGAATGAAGCTATTGGCGGAAAGATTTCTGATTATCTAACAAAACCTGTAAATCCAAGTCAGGTTTTACTTGTATGTAAAAAAATTCTTGAAGGTAAAAAAATTTCAGGACAATATGCTGCAAAGGATTATCTACAAGATTTTAATCAAATAACTCAAGCATTGTCATCCAACCTTGATTTTATTGAGTGGATTAGCATTTATCAAAAACTTGTCAGCTGGTCAATAGAATTAGATCAACATAGAGAAATAGGTTTGGAGCAATCATTAAATGATCAATATAAAGAAGCTAATAAAGAATTCTCAAGATTTATTGACAGAAATTATAAATCATGGCTTGATGATAATAAAACAAAAGATGCACCAAATCTAACTCCGCAAATAACAGAAAAATATGTACTTAATCATTTAAGAGATGAAGGTAAATCAGTTTTTTATTTTGTACTTGATTGTTTAAGACTTGACCAATGGCTGGTAATGGAAAAACATCTTTCTGATCTGTTTAAAATCGAAAAAGATTATTATTATTCTATCTTACCAACAGCAACACCATACGCACGAAATGCTTTGTTTGCCGGACTTTATCCATCTGAGATTGAAAAGCATTATCCTGATTTATGGATTTCTGGCAATGATGATGAAAGTAGTATGAATAAGTACGAAAAGGAATTATTACAATTACTTTTAGATCGAAAAAGAATAAAGCTTAGAAATGATTTAAAGTATATTAAAATTATTGATCCGGAAGTTGGCAGAAACTTTGAACAAAATATTCATTCATATCAGAATACTCATCTTACTGCGGTTGTAGTAAATTTTTTAGATATGATTGCACACGGTAGATCTGATTCTGATATTTTAAAAGAAATTGCTCCTGATGAATCAGCTTATAGATCTTTAACAAATAGTTGGTTTACACATTCATCTTTGCTAAATATTTTTAGAACTCTTGCTAATATGAAAAATGTAAAGATAGTTATTACAACTGATCACGGAAGTATTCGATCCTTACGCGGTGCAAAAGTTTTAGGGGATAGAGAAGCATCAACAAATTTACGATTTAAGTATGGCAGAAATTTAAAAGTTGATGAAAAGCATGCAATATTTGTAAAAAATGCATCAGAATATAAATTACCAAAACGCGGTGTTACTATAAATTATATCATTGCAAAAGAAGATTATTATTTTGTTTATCCAACTGAATATCACAAGTTTTTATCGCATTATAAAGATACTTTTCAACACGGTGGAATTTCTTTAGAAGAAATGATTCTTCCTATTATAACTATGGAACCAAAATAAAATGCAGTTTCCTTACTCACACATCAGTAATTCTGAAGAGGAAACAAAACAAATCGCTTATGAGTTTGCAGATTTTATTACTGAAGGAATGATAATAATTCTTAATGGTGATCTTGGTGCCGGTAAAACTTTGTTTATTAAAAGTGTTTTAAAAAAATTTCAAATTGGTGAAGCAAATAGCCCAACTTTTTCTATTGTCAATGAGTATTCTGGCATTAAAAAGTTTTTTCATTTTGATTTTTATCGTATCAACAAAAAGAATGAATTATATGATATTGGGATAGAGGATTATTTTAATGACTCCCAATCCATTATTTTTATTGAGTGGGGCAATTTATTTGAAGATATTTTGCCGAAAAAGAGAATCGAAATAAATATTTTATATGATGATTTTGATACTAGAACTTTCAACTTTTTAAAATATGAATGACTTACTACCATTACTTGCTATAGAAACCTCAGATAATATTTGCAGTGCGTGTATTTATTTTGATGAAGAAAAATACTTTACCTCAAAAGTAGTATTAAAACATTCGCATTCAGAAAAATTATTCGAAGTAATTGATTCAATAATTCATCAATCTGGAATTTCTAAAAGTGAAATCAAATCAATTGCAATTTCTATTGGTCCAGGTTCTTTTACTGGATTAAGAATAGGAATGGCCGCAACTAAAGGAATGGCTGAAGCATTAAATATTCCAATCATTCCTGTTCCCACATTTGAAGCACTTGCATTACAAATCGTACAGTATTTACCGGATAACTCTAATTTTATTATTGCAAATAAAGTTGGTAGAGATGAACTTTATTTTGCAAAGTTTCAAATTAAGGCTAATAATTATATATTTAAGGAAGAATTAAAAATTATCCCTTTAGCTGATTTACTAAATCGGGTTAATGAAGAAAAAATTTTTGGTAACGTAGATATAAATTTTACTAAAAGTTTAATTGATATTACAAATATCTCAGCACCAGAAGCAGATTTTATAGCCAGATGGGCTGTTAAATCAGGTGCAAAGTATTTACATCACGACATTGATTTTATAGAACCAAATTATTTAAAAGATTTTATTGTTAAGGAGAAAAGAAAATGATAAAAGCATTCATTATAGTTTTTCTTTTTAGTGTTATTTCAGTTTTTCCCCAGTTGTTAGGTCCAAAGGTTGGTGTTCAACTACTTGAACACGATTTTGGAAATATTACCCAAGGCCAGGTTGTAACTCATTCATTTATTATTTCAAATAATGGTGGCGAGCTATTAAAACTATCTAATGTTAAAGCTTCTTGTGGATGCACCGCTGCAAATCCGGAAAAAAACGAATTAAAACCAGGAGAATCCACTAACATTGCAGTTACATTTAATTCAAAAGGAAGAAAAGGACCACAAGTTAAAACTGTAAATGTTACTACAAATGATCCTGAAAAACAAAATCTTACTTTAACAATCAAGTGTAACATTATTGTTGAGGAAAGTCAGGTTAATCAAAATGGAGCAAAAATATTTTTTCCGGAAACCCAACATAATTTTGGAATAGTTAATGAGGGACAGAAAGTATCTTACTCGTTTTCATTTGAAAATAAAGGTACTAACAATCTTACAATTAAAGATGTTAAAACCTCTTGCGGTTGTACTGCCGCAGTTGTAAGTAACAATACATTAAAACCAGGTGAAATTGGATCCATTAAAGTTGAGTTTGATACTAAGAATCGTACTGGTCGCAATAGTAAGTCAATAACAGTTGTTTCTAATGATATAAATGAACCAACAAAACTTTTAACAATTTACGCTGAAATCCAAAAGAATTAATTATGGCTTGGTTTAAAAGATCCAAACAAAATATTGCGGCAGACACAATACAAAAAGAATTACCCGCAGGTTTATGGGAAAAATGCCCGTCTTGCGGTGAAATCATACATAAAAAACAACTTGAAATAAATTTTTGGACTTGTTTAAAGTGTGATTATCATTTCCGAATTTCTAGTATTGATTACGTTTCAATTATCTTTGATAAAAATTCTTTTAAAGAAATGGATCGAAAAATGCGTTCTGCTGATCCACTTGAATTTAAAGACACAAAAAAGTATACGGATAGAATTTCATCAAGTATTAAAAAACTTGAGCTTTTTGATGCTGTAAGAACTGGAACCGGAAGAATTGATGGCAGGGAAGTAGCTTTTGCTTGTATGGATTTTCAATTTATAGGCGGATCTATGGGTTCTGTTGTCGGTGAAAAAATTGCCAGAGCTGCTGATAAAGCCTTTCAAAACAAAATTCCGTTAATAATTATTTCTGCAAGTGGCGGTGCAAGAATGATGGAAGGCGCTTATTCACTTATGCAAATGGCTAAAACAAGTGCACGTTTAGCAAGATTATCGGAGGCAAAAATTCCATACATTTCAATTTTAACTGATCCTACAACAGGCGGAACAACGGCCAGCTATGCAATGCTTGGTGATATTAATATTGCTGAGCCAAAAGCTTTGATTGGTTTTGCAGGGCCACGAGTAATCAAACAAACAATTGGTAAAGATTTACCAGAAGGTTTTCAAAAATCTGAGTTTTTAGTTGAACATGGATTTGTAGATTTTATTTCTCACCGTAAAGAACTAAGGAACAATTTAATCCGGGTTTTCGATTTGTTACAATAGTTAATTGATTTTAGTTGTAGTAAATAATATTAACTTAAAAATACATCTCCAAAATGGATTTTTTCAATTCCATCTTTTGTTCTAAGTAGTAAAAATCCTTCCTCGTCTAAATCATAGAACATTCCGAATTTTTCTATATCATTTTCTTTGATGGAAATTTTTTCTCCAATCATTCTGCATCTTGATTTCCAGTCAGCTATCACAGTTTTTTTATTTTGTTTCAACTTTTCAATCATTATTTCAAAATTATTTAAAATTTCTGCAAGTAGTTTTTCTCTCTCAACAGTTCTTCCAAGTTCTATATGAATAGAAGTTGGTGGATAATTAAATACTCCTTGAAATGAATTTTGATTTACATTTACTCCAATGCCAATAACCAATTTTTCAATTTTATTCGCTTGTGATGTAGCTTCAATTAAAATTCCACAAGTTTTTTTTCCATCTAGTAAAACATCATTTGGCCATTTTAGATCAGTTTTTAGTTGATATAAATTTTCTATCGATACAGCAATTGCAAGAGAAGCTGCAAAGTTTATAAGATTTGCTTCTTTTAGTAATGCTTTATCTTTATTCAAAAGGATAGAAAAAGTTAGATTTGAATCTGGTGCACTATACCAAACTCTATCTTTTCTACCTTTCCCTTGTGTTTGCTTTTCAGCTAACACAACGGTTCCATTTATTGTTTGGCCATTTTCTTTATCCATTAAAAAAGTATTTGTCGAAGAAAGTTCATCCGAATAAATAAAATTTCTGCCAATAAATTCAGTGTTAAGCTTAAGATCAAAGTTTTCTATGTTAAACAATTCTTCTCCATATAATGATTTCAAAAATAGTCTTTTTTAATCAATTTGTCAGTTAGTACGCCGTAATGCTTATCGAAACTGACAGATTGGCGTGTTTATAATTGAACAAATAATTCTCTTTTAAAACTTAATTCCTAACTCCTTAAATTATAATAAGTTAGCAATTGATTATTACTGGCATTATGGTTGCATAAATCTATTGGATTTAAGTATCCAGCAAATTAGAAATTTTAAAATTATAAGGAGAATAAATAATGGGTAAAATAATAGGAATCGATTTAGGAACAACAAATTCCTGCGTTGCCGTTATGGAAGGAAATGATCCAGTAGTAATCCCAAATTCTGAAGGCGGAAGAACTACACCTTCAGTTGTTGCTTTTACAAAATCTGGAGAGAGATTAGTTGGACAGCCAGCTAAAAGACAGGCAATCACAAATCCAAAGCAAACTATATCATCTATAAAAAGATTTATGGGTAGAGTTATTGGTGAAGTAAGTAAAGAAAAAACAGAAATTCCTTATGAAGTTGTAGCTGGTGATAATAACAGTGCACGAGTTCAAATTGGTGATAGAAAATATTCACCACCAGAAATTAGTGCTATGGTTTTGCAAAAGATGAAAAAAACTGCTGAAGATTATCTTGGTCAGGAAGTTACAGAAGCTGTTATTACAGTACCAGCATATTTTAATGATGCACAAAGACAAGCGACTAAAGATGCTGGCGAGATTGCTGGATTAACAGTTAGACGAATTATCAATGAACCAACCGCTGCTGCATTAGCTTATGGACTTGATAAAAAAACAAGTGATCATACAGTAGCAGTATATGATCTGGGTGGTGGAACTTTTGATGTTTCAATCTTACAACTTGGCGATGGTGTTTTTGAAGTTAAATCTACAAATGGTGATACTCATTTAGGTGGTGATGATTTTGATCAAAGATTAATTGATTTTCTTGCGGATGAATTTAAGAAGCAGGAGAGTATTGATCTAAGAAAAGATCCAATGGCTTTACAGAGATTAAAAGAAGCTGCTGAAAAAGCAAAAATTGAATTGTCTTCATCAGCCTCAACTGAGGTAAATTTACCATTTATTACAGCAACACAGGATGGACCAAAACATTTAAATTTAAATCTTACAAGAGCTAAGTTTGAACAATTGATTGATGATTTAGTTAAGAACACAAAAATTCCTTGTGAACAAGCTATGAAAGACGCAGGAGTTACACCAAAAGATATAAATGAAGTTATTTTAGTTGGCGGTTCTACTCGAATTCCGATGGTTCAACAGTTAGTAAAAGATCTTTTTCAGAGAGAACCACATAAAGGTGTTAACCCTGATGAAGTTGTTGCGATTGGTGCCGCAATACAGGGTGGTGTTTTAGCTGGCGATGTTAAAGATGTATTGTTGTTAGATGTTACTCCACTTTCTCTTGGTATTGAAACACTTGGTGGTGTTATGACAAGACTGATAGAATCTAATACAACAATTCCAACTAAGAAAAGTGAAGTATTTTCAACTGCTGCCGATAATCAACCTTCTGTTGAAATTCATATCATACAAGGTGAGAGACCGATGGCCGCTGATAACAGAACTTTAGGTAGATTTCACTTGGATGGAATTCCACCAGCACCGAGAGGAATGCCTCAAATAGAAGTTACTTTTGATATTGATGCAAATGGAATTTTACACGTTGGAGCAAAAGATAAAGCAACTGGTAAAGAGCAAAGTATCAGAATTACTTCTTCAAGTGGATTAGATAAGAGTGAAATTGAAAAAATGAAAAATGCAGCTAAAGAGCATGCTGCAGAAGATAAAGTTAAAAAAGAATCTGTTGAAGTTCGTAATCAAGCTGATAGCTTAGTTTTTCAAACTAAAAAACAGATTGATGAATTAAAGGATAAAGTTCCTGCAGATATTAAATCCAGATTAGAGACAGAAATAAAAAAAGTTGAAGATGCTTTGGCAACAAATAATTCTGAGCAAATTAAATCTGCAACAGAATCATTGAACAAGGTATGGAATGAAGTTTCAGCACAGCTTTATTCACAACAAGGACCACAAGGACAACCTGGAGCTGAACAAACACAGCAAGAACCTAAGGCAGATACTCCAAAAGATGATGTTCAGGACGCATCTTATGAAGTGGTTGATGACGACAAAAAATAGTTAGTATTTTTTGATCAATTTTTTAAAACTCCGGTTTATAAATGCCGGAGTTTTTTTTGTTTATATAGCATTTGGTTATTTTAACGCTGGTGATAATCACATTTAGAAAATGGTTAGAAGCGAAAAAAAACATAGAATAATATTTATAGATTTGATGAGAGCAATCGCTGTTATTCAAATGGTACAAGGCCATACCGTTGATGCTCTACTTGCACCTGAATTCCGTTCCGATCAATTTGTTGTTTATTATGTTTGGAATTTTTTAAGAGGATTAACAGCTCCGGTTTTTATGTTTACTGCTGGGACAGTATTTACATATTTATTCAGACTGGCTAATGAGCCTTTTGAATTTAATCCAAGAGTTAAAAAAGGATTTTATAGATTTATTTTACTAGTATTTATAGGTTATGTACTTCGCTATCCAACGTTTACAATAGTTGATTTTTCAGATGTTACTCAAGACAGATTAGATATATTTTTTGCCGTTGATGTACTACAACTTATTGGATTTGGAATATTATTTTTAGTGATCTTAGCTTATATAGCAGAAAAATTAAAAGCCAGCGATACAATTATTTTTACTATCACAGCTTTAGTATTTTTTCTTGCAACACCATTTGTTTCCAAAGTACATTGGATTGAATACTTTCCTCAATTTATTGCAGGTTATTTTTATGATGGTACGGGATCTCTATTCCCACTCTTTCCGTGGGCTGGTTATATAGTATTAGGAGGAGTTCTTGGAAGTTATCTTGCCAAAAATCCATTAGTATTTAAAACAAATAAGTTTAGTCTAAATCTTGCCATATTTGGAGCAGCATTAGTTTTTGTATCAGAGGTTTCAGTTTATATTACTGCCAAGTATTTTGGTTATACTTATGAAACTACTTCTTATACTCCGGATACGATAATATTTAGAGTTGGAGTTGTTCTGTTATTAAACTCTGCAATCTCATTTATATCTCAAAAAATTGAATCAATTCCAAAAATTATTGTACTTGTTGGAAGAAACACTTTGTTAATTTACGTTGCTCATTTAATGATTTTATTTGGAAGTGCCTGGAATCCAGGTATAACTCTTTTATTTGCAAGTTCATTAAACGTTACAGTAACTGTAATTGCTGCTATTCTTATGATCATAATAATGATACTAATGGTACATTTATTAAGTAGATTTAAATTTAGAAATAAACAACTTGTTACTTAGAGTATGCGAAAATCCAATACAACAAATCCCGTTGCTTCTGATGAAGAAATAAAAATTGATCAAACGTTAAGACCTCAATTTATTTCTGATTTTTCCGGGCAGAAAAGAATTACAGAAAACTTAAATGTTTTTGTTTCTGCTGCAAAAAAAAGGAAAGATTCATTAGATCATGTTCTATTAACCGGACCTCCAGGATTAGGCAAAACCACTCTTGCACATATTATTGCAAATGAACTTGGAACCAAAATCAAAATCACATCTGGGCCAGTATTAGAAAAACCAGGTGATCTAGCCGGACTTCTAACAAATCTTGAAGAACATTCAGTTTTATTTATTGATGAGATTCATCGATTAAGCCCGGTTGTTGAAGAATATCTTTACTCAGCAATGGAAGATTATAAACTAGATATAATGATTGAAAGTGGCCCTAATGCTCGTTCTGTTCAAATCAGTCTGCCAAAGTACACTCTAGTTGGTGCAACAACACGAGCGGGAATGTTAACTTCACCTTTACGAGATAGATTTGGAATAAAGTTTCGATTAGATTATTACGATAACGAAACATTGGATAAAATTGTAAATCGATCAGCAAAAATTCTTAATCTAAAAATTGATAAAGATGCATCGCTTGAACTTGCAAAACGATCTAGGGGAACACCTAGAATTGCAAATCGTTTATTAAGACGAACAAGAGATTTTGCTGACTTTGACAATAAGAAAGTGATTGATGTTGATGTTGCTAAAAAAGCTTTAACTGCGCTGGAAGTTGATGAATTTGGTTTAGATGAAATGGATAAGGATATCATACTTGCAATTATAGATAAATACAATGGTGGGCCTGTTGGATTAAATACACTTGCAGTCGCTGTTAATGAAGATCCCGGAACGATTGAAGAAGTTTATGAACCATTTTTAATTCAACAAGGATTTATTCAACGCACACCTCGCGGAAGAGAAGCAACAACACTTGCTTATAAACGGTTTGGTAGAAATAAGTTTGTAAATAAAAATGAATCATTATTTGAATAATGAAAGGATATGTTTTGAAAACCAGTTTTTTGATTTTAGTTGTGTTAACATTTTCTTCTCTTGCATTAGCGCAAGATGAATCTTATGTCCCTTTGAACATAAAAAATACATATAAAAAAAATACACGATCTTATGATGGAAAACCTGGAATCAACTATTGGCAGAATAATTCTGAATATAAAATAAATGCTAAACTTGATCCAGGAACAAAAGTATTGGAAGGCACAGAGCAAATTAAGTATTACAACAATAGTCCTGATTCACTTTCCGAAATTGTTATAAGATTGTATCACAACATTAATAAACCAAATGCTAAAAGGGATTTTAATCTTAATGAAAAATCTGTTACTGACGGTGTACTGGTAAAGAAACTTAATCTTGATGGTAATTCTATTGATCTTTCAAATAAATCCGTTGTAAATATTGCTGGAACCAATTTTATTTTAAAATTAAAAAACAAGATTTCTCCCAAAAGCTTAGTGAACCTGGAAATTGAATGGTCTGTAACAATCCCAGAAGTCCAATCAGTAAGATTTGGTAGTTATGATTCGACATCAATGTTTATTGCTTATTGGTATCCTCAAATTTCTGTTTATGATGATGTGGATGGCTGGGATAGAATGGATTATTCTGGTTTGGTAGAAATGTATAATGATTGTAATGATTTTGATGTTTCACTGAATGTTCCTGTTGGATATCACATTTGGGCAACTGGCGTATGGCAAAATGCAGATGAAGTTTTAAAACAAAAATATCTTGATAAATATAAGCTTGCATGGAAATCAGATGAAGTAATAAAAATATTTGAGAAAGAAGATTTAGGATCAAAAGAGATTTATAAAACTAAAAATGATTTTCATACATTTAAATTCACAGGTGAAAATGTTCCAGATTTTGCTTTTGGTATCAGCGATCATTTCTTGTGGGATGCTTCAAGTTTTGAAGTAGATAAATCAACTGGTAAGAGAGTTTATGTTACAACCGCATACAGGTTATCAGCCAAAGATTATCCAGACAATTGTTACTATGCAAAAGAAACATTAAAGTACTTTTCGTTTGAAATGCCAGCTGTTCCGTTTCCATATCCATCAGCTACTGTATTTAATGGCGGTGGTGGAATGGAATTTCCAATGATTGTGAATAACGGGAGTGAAGATTCAAAAGCCGGAACTGTTGGACTAACTTCACACGAACTAGCGCATCAGTATATGCCATTTTATTTGGGAACAAATGAACGCAAGTATCCGTTTATGGATGAAGGTTGGGCGGTTATGCTTCCTTATGATTTCCAGGAAAGAATGGCTGAAGGAAATACTCCGAGGTTAAGGACGATTAAAGGATATGAAGATTTTGCAGGTAACGAATTTGATTTACCATTGATGATTCCTACACCAACAATAAGCTGGCGTTCTTATCGTATCTCTGCTTATAACAAACCAGCTTTAGCTTATGATATTTTAAGAAAAACTTTAGGTGATAATTTATTTTTAAAAGCTTTGCGTACTTACATTGAACAATGGAACGGTAAGCATCCCATTCCGACAGATTTTTTCTTTACATTCAATGAAGTTAGCAATCAGGATTTAAGTTGGTTTTGGAAACCTTGGTTTTATGATTTTAGTTATCCTGATTTAGCAATTGAAAATGTCAAATCAAAAAGAAGTTCAATTGTTATTCAGATTAAGAATCAAGGTAAACTTCCATTGCCAATAAAACTGCAGGTTATGCTAAATGATGAAGTGGTTAAAGAGATTTACAAAACAGCTGAAGTCTGGAAATCAGGTAAAGAAAAAATTGATGTTAAAATTGATGGAATAAAAAACTATGATGCGATTATTTTAGGAAGTGAGTTAATTCCGGATGTTAATTCAATAGACAATGTGTATATAAAATAGAAACCTAATTTTTACTTGATAAAAAAAATCCGATAGTTTTCTATCGGATTTTTAATTTTACAAAATTTATCTTTTCTTATCTCTAGAAAATCTTCGATCACGTCCGAAATCTTTTTTATCTGATCTTTCACCTCGATCTTTAGAAAAACCAGATTTCTTATATCCATCAGAACTTTTTCTATCCGAACTGAATTTTGGTTTATTGCTTCCACCACCACCACCACCACCACCGCGTCGTTTCTCTGCGATCTCAACATTAATATCACGCTTCTTAAGTTTTTGTCCCTTAAAGCCATTCATAATATCATTTTGAAAATTACTATCTGCTTCAAAGAAAGAAAAATTCTTTAATATTTCAATTTGTCCGATTTCAATATCACGCATTCCTGTAAAGTCATTAATCATGCCGATTAGCTGTGCTGGTTTTAATCCGTCCGTTACACCAAGATTTAAAAAGTATCTGGTATAATTGCTATTGCCTGATTTACCTCCACGACTGCTTCTGCCACCGCCGTTATCAGGCCTTTCTTTATACTTACTATCACTTGGACTGCTTAAATCCTGTAGATTTTTATAGTATTCTAAAAATCTATTAAACTCTATCGATACAAATCTTTGTATCAAATCATTTCTATCCATCCATTCTAATTTTTCATAAATCTTAGGAAGAAATGGCTCTACCTGAACAGTATCAACTTCAACTTTTTCTACTTTATCGATTAAATGAAAAAGTTGTTTCTCACAAATTTCTGTTCCGGATGGAATAGGAAGATTAACAAATTTTTTATTCAATTGTTTTTCAATAGTATTTAGTTTGTACTTTTCTCTAAGATTAGCAATAACGATTGATGTTCCTGATTTTCCAGCTCTTCCTGTTCTGCCGCTTCTGTGTGTGTAAATTTCTAGCTCATCAGGTAAATCATAATTTATAATATGAGTTAGATCATCAACATCAAGTCCGCGTGCAGCAACATCAGTTGCAACAAGCAATCTTAAATGTCTTGTACGGAATTTGTTTAATACAGATTCACGTTGCGATTGCGACAAATCTCCATGCAGTGCATCTGCATTGTATCCATCCTGCATAAGTTTATCAGAGACTTCTTTAGTCTCAGCACGGGTTCGACAGAAAACAATTCCGTAAACATTTGGATGAAAATCTACAATTCGTTTTAGTGCAAGATATTTATCTCTTGCGTGAACCATATAACTAACGTGTTCAACATTTTCTGCTCCGGCATTTCTTTTGCCAATTGTAACTTCAACAGGATCTTTCATATAACGATTTGCAATTGATAGCAAAGGTTTTGGCATAGTTGCAGAAAATAAAAATGTATTTCTGGTTTTTGGCGTTGTTTCAAGAATTGCTTCAAGTTCTTCCTTAAATCCCATGTTAAGCATTTCGTCGGCTTCATCAAGTATAACAGCTTTTACTTTGTTTAGATTTACTTCGCCACGATCAATCAAATCATTTAATCTGCCTGGTGTTGCAGAAATAATTTGCGCGCCCTGTTTAATTTTTTGGATTTGTCTATCCATACTGGATCCGCCAAATATCGCGGCAATTTTTATGTCTTTATTGTAGATAGCATAATCTTTTAAATCATCTGCAATCTGTAAACAAAGCTCACGTGTTGGTGCTATAACCAAAAACTGAACTTGTCTTAATGTAGTATCTGTTTTATGGATAATTGGTAAACCGAATGCAGCAGTTTTGCCTGTCCCGGTTTGTGCAAGTGCAATAATATCTTGTGGTTCATCCTGCAACATCATCGGAATAATTTTTTCTTGTACAGGCATTGGATTTTCAAATTTCAATTCCTTAATAGCACGTAAAATATTGTTATCTAAACCTAACTCTTCAAACGAATTCATTTAAAAGCTTTCTAATAATTTTTATTGATTTGTTTATTATTTACCCTTGGTAAGATTTCACTGGCTGGAATATCAACTAAAATTTCTGTTAGTATATCGGGCAAGTTCAAATTCTTTTTCGATGATTTAAATCGGAATTAATTAAATCCGCAAACAAGAAGTAAATTGTTGCTCCAAAGATACTAAAAAAAATTGGATTCGGTGTTTGAATTGATATGATATTTTGGATAAATGCTGAAAACCCCTTCTTTGACTAAAAGAAGAGGTTTTCAGAACAAATTTATTTAAGTGGTTTAAGCATAATTGCACAACCACCGCTTCGTGCAAGTTTTAATTTTAGTACTTCGCTTTTCTTAACAATCTTTTTTTCAATTTCATATTTCATTGGATTTTTTTCCCAATCAGAATCAGGTGCATCTTTATAAATTGTCATTTCATATTTATCAGCTGAAAGAAAATCAAGTTTAACATCAAAATCTCTTGCTTGTTCATCTGTTATCGCACCAACAAACCAGTTATCGGAATTTTTATCTTTACGAGCAATGATTATATAATCGCCGGGTTCAGCCTGCAATACTTTTGTTTCACTCCAATCAACTGGAACATCAACAATAAATTGGAATGCATCAGGAAATCTTTCGTAATTCTCGATTAGATCAGCCGCCATTTGTAAAGGGCTATAAAGTACAACATAAAGCGCAAGTTGTTTTGCAATTGTTGTGTGGACCTGATACTTACTTTCCGGTTTATAGTAATCCATTTTTATCTGAAAAATTCCAGGGGTGTAATCCATTGGTCCGCCCATAAATCTTGTAAATGGTAAAATGGTTTCATGTTCCGGTGGATTTCCGTTGCTCCAGGCATTAAATTCATTTCCTCTTGCAGCCTCAGCAGCCATCCAATTTGGATAAGTTCTATGTAATCCGGTTAAACGAACTGATTCGTGTGAATCAACACAGATATTATATTTTTCAGCTTTTTCAACTACTCTTGTAAAATGATTTATCATCCACTGGCTATCGTGATGTTCACCTCGTGGGATGATTGGACCAACATAACCAGTTTTCACGGATTCATAACCGTATTTGTTCATTAACTTAAAAGCATCATCCATTCTTCGTTCATAATTTGTAACGGAAGCAGAAGTTTCGTGATGCATTATCAGCTTTACATTTTTTTCTTTTGCATAGTTTGATAAATACTCTATATCAAAATCAGGGTAGGGAGTTAGGAAATCAAAAACTTCTTCTTTCCATTTACCAAACCAATCTTCCCAGCCAACATTCCAGCCTTCAACAAGTACGGAATTAAATCCATACTTAGCGGCAAAATCAATATATCGTTTTGTGTTTTCTGTTGTTGCACCGTGCATGCCATTTGGTTTTACTTTACTCCAATCGATGGTTTTAAGATTTACATTATTAAGATCGCCATAATTCCAGCTCATTGTTCCAACATGCATTCCCCACCAGATGCCAATATACTTTTGCGGTTTTATCCAGCTAACATCTTTAAATTTTGTTGGCTCGTTAAGATTAAGAATAAGTTTTGATTCTAAAATATTTTCTGCTTTGTCACTAACTACGATTGAACGCCATGGAGTTGTAAACGGAGTTTGCAAATAAGCTTTATTACCAACTGCATCAGGACAAAGATGCGATTGTAATGAAAAATTATTTTTATCTACCCTAACATACATTGCAGGATAATTTAATAATGAAGCTTCGTGGATGTTAATATAAATTCCATCATTTGTTTTTAACATCAAAGGCGTTTGAATATAACTTGCGCCTGGAAGATTTTTTGTAACGATGTCATCAAAGTTTGCACCTTTTGTTGCATCAACTTCAGAAAGCAGGGAAGTAGTGTAAGTATATTCTTGCGAATCATAATCTCCGGGAATCCAGAATGTTTTGTGATCGCCGCTTAACGCAAATGTTGAGTGTTCTTCCTTTACTACAAAATAATTCAAATTATTTTGTTGGGGAAATTCATATCTGAATCCAAGTCCATCATTAAATAAACGAAATGTAATTATTAATATTCTTTTATCAGGAACTTGCTGGCTTAAAGTAACTTTAAGTTCTCTGTAATTGTTTGTGATAACACTTTGTTCTCCCCAAAAAGGATTCCAATTTTCAAAGAAAGTTGATGTATCTATTTTTTCAATTGTAAATCCATCAATAAAATCGGGTTGATCAGTCAGATCAATGCCAAGTGTACTTTCTTTAATTATTGCTTGCTTGTTAAAGTTTAATGAATAAACAGGTTTTCCATCAACAAGTTTAAAGTTCAAATCAAACTTTTTATCGGGAGAAAATATTTGTTGAGCATTTAATGTTAAAATATTAATTGTAAACAGAAGAAGAAAATAATATCGCATTTCGAACTTCCTAATTTTTTATTTTATATAAACAGTTTCACTTAAAGGTGAAACTCCATTTTCATTAAAAGATTCAATTGCAAAATAATAATCCTGCCCAAGATTTAAGGCTCGAATTTCAAGTTCAGGATCTCTATCAGCAAAAACTTGATAAGTTTGATAGAGTTTATCTTTTGCAATTCCCCAACGGATGTTATAACCGGTAACATTTTTTACTTGATCCCATTTTAAAAAGACATTTCTTTCATCAGAATCTCTAACAGCAGTTAGATTTTTAGGTGTGGTTGGAGTAGCATCATTTCCATTTCCAAAAACTCTAAAATCACTTATAGCAAGATTCTCAGACGCAACATAAATGTGTTCGTACTTAACATACCGTGCTTGAATTGGATTATTCAATTCTACATAAGCATTTGGTCTATCGTGTTTTTCATTTGATAAATCAATAGCCTTTTCCCATTTCTTATTATCAATGGAAGTATAAATTTTAAACTGCGTATAAACAGATGTATCACTTTTAAAGATTGAGGATTTATAATCTGTGTAATTTACTTGGATAGCTTTCACTGAATATTCATTTTGTAAATCAATAGTTATCCATTCACCAGGTTTATTTTCTTTAGCAATCCAATAAGTTCTAATGTTTTCATCAACAACTTTATTAACACTAAAAGTATCTTTTTCCGAAGAAGTAAAAACGGGTTTTTTGTATGACAATAACATCCAGCCAGCTAATAGTTCATCTTTACTTTGCCATTTGTATGTTGGCAGATAATGAGGTAAATCACCAAATCGAGTGTTTGAATACATTTGTCCATCTGCATCAAAACCTGCAGGAAACATTGCTATGCGTCTTTCAAAATTCCAGTTAACAGCAAGCCAGGGCGTTCCAGTATTCCAGTAATTTCCATAAACATCTTTAAAAGTGTTTCCGTGTCCAGCACCTTTTACAAATCCACCTGCTTTATATGATACTGGATTATAAGGTGCATAAGTAAATGGACCTAAAGGATCATCACCAACATAAACACCATTTGCATAAACGTTATACTCTGTACCCGGTGCACCATATTGAAGATAATATTTTCCATTATACTTATTCATCCAGGCGCCTTCAATAAATGGTTTTATTGTGTCGCGATGATCTTGACCAAATCTTTCCCAACCGTGTTGATCAGGATGTAAATAAATTAATTTTTGTGGAAAGCCTTTGTAAGAAAGTTGTTTACTTTTATCTAATTCGATTCCATAAACCGGAAACACATTTGATGAGCCGAAATAATTATACCATCGATTCGTTTCCTCATCATAAAATAAACCCGGATCCCAGGGTCCATCATATTCACCAACTTCTTTTCGATCATTATCAATACCTGGTATATCAGGTAAAAGGGGATTATAATATTTTAGAATACCATTTTTTTCATCTTCTAAATAATAGATTGGACGATGACCATAGGTAGATTGCAAAAGAAATAATGTATCGTTTACAGAAATTGCAGCTGGTGCACACATATCTTCAACCGGCCATTGATTTGGAGTTACATAATTCCAATGTAATAAATCTTTAGAATGCCACCATCCACCAGAAATAGTAACAAATAAATAATACTCACCTTTATGCAAAACAATTACTGGATCTGCACCGGAGCGATAAGAAATTCCTAAATGTTTTTGCTCAAAATTATACTGATAATTCAAATCCATTGGATTGCAATAGGTTTTTATTCCAGTTGTTTGAGCAGAACTAATGTACACAAAGGAATAAAACATTAGGCTAATTAAAAATATTTTCATAATAATTTGATTTGTTAATACATATTTAAATATGGAAATAAATTGTTAATTTTTTTTGATTGCTTCTTTAAGTACTTGATACAATTGCTGTTTTATGAATGGTTTTGCAAGATAATGTGTCAGCCCTTTAGATAAAAATTCTTCTTTTTCCTGGCCCATTGCAAAAGCAGTAACTGCAATGATAGGTGTATTTTTATAGTTAGGAAATTTTTTAATAAGATTAGTTAACTCTAAGCCATCCATACCTCTTCTTAAATTAATATCCATAAGAATAGCATCATATTTTTCTTTCTTTATCAAATCCAAAGCTTCTTCACTATCTTTTGCAGAATCAACTTTATAAATATTATTTGTAATGGTTTTTACGTACATAACTGAAACATCATCATCTTCAACATATAGAATTTTAGGTATAGATGTTAAGTCTTCAACTAGATTATCAAACTCATTCTCTTGATGTTCAAATGTTGGTTTATTATCAGTTTGATTTTTACTTATCGGAAAAGAAACTGAAAAAGTTGTGCCACTTCCAATCACACTATCAACTGAAATATTTCCATTCATCAATTCAGTATGTCTTTTTGCGATTGTTAATCCAAGCCCCGTGCCTTCAAAACTGCGACTGTAACCTTCGCTAGCTTGCCTAAACTCTTCCCAAATTATTTTTAATTTGTCTTGAGATATACCAACACCAGAATCAGAAACTTGAATCAATACTAAACCATCATTCAGCTTTACCTTAAGTTTAATATATCCAAAGTCTGTAAACTTTATTGCGTTGTTTAAAAGATTATTAAAAATACTTTGAAAGAGATTTGTATCAATGTCACACAAAATTTCTTTTTGCTCAGCATAAAAATCATAGTTAAGCATCTTTTTAATAGCGGCAGATTCAAAACTATTAAATGATTCTCTAAGAATAGTAATAATATTAGTTGTAACAATATTAGTCTCAACTTTGGCAGCTTCAAGCTTAGATAAATTAAGTATCATATTTAAAGTTTCAAGCAATCTTCTACCAGAAATGTTTATTGACTTTATCATATGAAATAATTCTGGAGTCTCTTTAAACTCAGTCATTAAAACTTCTGAAAATCCTAAAATTCCAACCATTGGTGTTCTAAGTTCGTGGCTCATATTTGCAAAGAAACTTGATTTTACTCGATTCATTTCTTCCGCTTCATCTTTTGCTCTAATAAGAGCTTCAATCATTAATTTCTTTTCAGAAATATCTTCCTTAATTGCGACAAAATTTGTTATAACACCATCACTATTTATTATGGGAGAAATGATTGCATTTTCCCAAAATAATTCTCCATTTTTCTTTTTGTTAAGTAACTCACCTTGCCAATCATTACCAGATAAAATTGTATCCCAAATATTTTTGTAAAATTCATCAGTGTGTTTACCTGATTTTAATACTCGGGGATTATCTCCTTTTACTTCGTCCAAGCTATAACCAGAAACAGCTGTAAACTTTGGGTTTACATATTCAATTTTGCCTGTCGGATCAGTAATAAGAATGCTAACCGGGCTTTGTTCCAGTGCAACTGACAATTTTATTTTTTCTTCTTCAGATTTTTTATGTTGAATAAAAATGCTTAATTCGTGTGCAACAATCTCAAGAATTTCAACGCTATTTTTATTGAATGCATTTCGATTATCATAACTTTGTACAACTAGAACCCCAATTACTTTGCCACTAACTTTAAAGGGTACACCTAACCATATTTCAGGAATGATTCCTACCATTCCAGCTTTACCGCTTGAAATTAATCCATTTATCTCATCTTTATTTAAAATTATCGAATGTTGTTTTTCAATTACATAACCAGTCATAGAGTTTTTTGCGGGCCAAACAGAAATAGATTCCATCTCATCACTATCAACATCAGAACTCAACATTCCTGTTAGTTCATCATAAAGGGCAATAAAAAAATTATTAACATTTATACTATTTGATAATTCATTTCTAACACTTTCAAATAATTGATTTAAACTTTTTGAAGTAACTACAGCATCCGCAATATTATATTGAATTTTTTGTAGCATTTCATTTAGTTTAAATTGAGTAATATCTTCAACTGCTCCGTATATGCCGATTAATATATTTTTATCATAGTCCCAGACAGGTTGAGCATAAGTTCTAACCCAGATAATATTACCATTCTTATGGATAGTTCTAATTTCAGAGATTACTTTCTGGTTAGACATCAGTTTATTCATATCACTGATATCTTTTTCAATATCTTCTTCGTGCAATTTTACTTTCCAACCTCCAGCAGAAATGTATTCCTGCATTGTGTAGCCAGTAATTTTTTCAAATGATCCGGCAACCCAAACCAATTGTTGATTACCGTATTCATCAATTGATGTTGAGAATAGGTAATCAGATGTTAATGAGGAAATTGTACGATAACGTTCCTCACTTTCAGCTAAAGCGGCCTCAACTTTTTTTCTTGCAGTAACATCTCTTGAAACTGCTAAAATGCCGGTTGGAGTTCCAGTTGCATCTCTAAGAACAGATAATGAACTTTCTACCCAAATGATAGAACCGTCTTTAGTGTATTGCTGAGTTTCCACTACAATATTTGATGTTAAATTATTATTGCCAGATCTAACTTTAAAAAGTTCATTAGAAACTAATTGAGAAACATATTCAGCGGATTTTGGAGTTAGAATTTTAAATAGTCCTATATTTGCCAACTCTTCTGGTGTGTAGCCTAAGAGTTTTTTTACGGATGGACTTAGGTAGGTATAGTTTAAATTTAGATCAAAAACAGCAATAGAATCTATAGTATTTTCAGCAATAAGTTTATATCGTTCCTCACTATTACGTAATGCAATTTCGGCTTCTTTTTCTTTAGTAATATCGCGTGCAACGGCAATAACAACATTTCTGTTAAAAAACTTTCCAGGATAAAGTCTTACATCTTTCAGAAACCCTTCACCATTCTTTCGCTTTCCCCAAAACTCAAATTGTTGTTTTTTATTTTTAAAAGCATTTTGCAATGCAATAGCAACATTATTAAGATCATTTTTTCCTTCAACACTAACATCTGCCGGAGTTTTACCAATTAATTCTTCCCTAGAATATCCATACATATTTGTTGCGCCATCATTTACATCTATAAAAATACCTTGTTCATCAAGAATGTAGATTGCTTCAGATACACTATTAAAAATATTTTTAAAGCTTATTTCACTATTGATAAGTTTTTCTTCTGTAAGTTTTCGTTTTGTAATATCTCTAAAAACACCTTGTAGAATTTTCTTCCCATTTACCTCAATCACACTGGCTGTGGCTTCCATTGGAATTTCTCTGCCATCTTTACACAGTAGTAGATTTTCTAAAGGGATATTAGAATCGGTTTGAGTATGGAATTCAAAGCCTTTTTTTACAGTTACTTCTGTCCTTTTAGGATGTAATTGAGATTGATGTTTACCAATTAATTCTTCCTTTTTGTACCCGGTTATTTTGGTTGCTACATCATTGGCGTCTAAAATTATGCCCGAGTTCACATCAGCTAAAAATATAACGTCAGGTGAGTTATCATACAGCGCTTTATATCTTCTTTCACTTTCTTTTACTAATTGTTCAGAGATTTTTCTTTCTGAAATATTTCTTACAAAAGCAATGTGCAAATCAAAATTTCCAAACAAACAATGCATTGCCGTAACTTCGATTGGGAAAATCGTTCCATCTTTTCGTTTATGGTATGTCTCGAGTTTTTCTGATGAAATTTCAGTAGAGCTAAATTTTTTCCAAGCTTTTCGCCAGGTATTTTTGGGATAATATGGATCAATATCAAATACTTTTAATTTTAATAATTCATCTTTTGTGTATCCTAAAGATTTACACGCGTTATCATTTACATAGTATAAACCACCATCTTTTTTCATCCAAAAAACTGACTCTGGAGACTGATCGGTTGCGAACTTGAACATTTTAAGTGAGTCTTCCATCTCTTTCTTATCAGTAATATCGGTAATAAACCCTTCCAGGAACAATAGTTTGCCAGTTGATGAATAAACTCCACGTCCTCTTTCCCATACCCATTTTATTTTTTTATTTTTTGTAATAATTGGATACGAAAATTCAAAGTATTTTTTTTCTTTTAAAATTATCTGCCATTCATTCCATAGTACAACTTTATATTCAGGGTGTATTATATCATTAAAAGCAAGTTTATTATTATTAATAAAATCATCCGGACTAAAACCAGTTATGTCCTTGCATCCTTCGCTAATGAATTCCATTGTCCAATGTTTATCATTTCTGCACCTGTAAATAAAACCGGGCAAGTTGCTAACTAAGGTTGAAAATTTTCTTTCTCTTTCTTCTAATTTATGCTGTTGTTCACATTCTTTAGTTTGATCTCTGAAAACAAGTACTACTCCTAATATTTCACCTGAATCATTTTTAATAGGTGCGCTGCTATCAGCAATAGGTATTTCTTTACCAGTTTTATTGATTAACAATGTGTGATTTGCTAAACCAACTATACGTCCACTTTTTAATACTTTTTTTACCGAATTTTGAACCTCTTTTTTACTTACTTCATTAACAATTTTGAATATTTTTTCTAGAGCTTTTCCTTTAGCATCTTTTTCTTTCCAACCAGTAAGCTTTTCGGCTACTTTATTCATATTCTGTATTTTGCTTTGTTTATCGGTTGTAATTACAGCATCACCTATACTATAAAGCGTAGTTTTGAAGATTAACTCATTTTGTAAACCTGGTTCTAAATGTAATGCCTTTATTTTTTTTAGTAGTGTTTTTAACTCATCTTTTGGTGTATTTATATCTTTTTCAAGTTTCTGCAAAGTTTTATCCACCAAATATTTGACATCACTTAGCTGATTATTTTTCTTCTTCATTACTAAAGCTCCGATAAAAAACGATTTAATAAAAGTAATACTTATTTGCCATAATATTTTTATAATCAAAATTAGAAAGGCTGTAAATCCTGAAATTGAGGCCAGTTAAAAACAGATGTAAAAATAAAAGGTTCTTATGTACTTTGATCATTGTAAAATCCACAAATGAATGATACCTGCATTCAAATATCGCAATTGCTGATGGAAATGTAAACAATGTTTTTAAGAATTATGCATAGCTAACAATAAAACTTTTAAGAAAATATCGGTTCCGACAAGGTTTATTAAATCAAAACATTGTTTTTAGAAAAATCTGGTGCATCATTTATGATAATATGATCTAATATTATTTATGCTAATAAATTTTATTCGTATAAAAATTATATGTTATCTTTAAAATAAAAAAAGTGCGTAATTAACTACGCACTTTATAAATATTTTATTAAGAAAAAGAAAATCTAAAACTATAATCTACTTAATCAGACTATTTTAAAATTACCATTGATTTTGTTTGAATGTTATTAGACTGCATTAATTGATAGTAGTATACTCCGGATGAAATATTCCCAGAATTAAATACAACTTTATAGTTCCCTGAGTTTTTATACTCATTAATAATTGTTTTAACTTCCTGCCCCAACATATCAAATACTACTAATCTTACAATCCCGGGTGATTGTACTGAATAATTAATTGTGGTAGTTGGATTAAAAGGATTTGGATAATTTTGAGATAATGTAAATGTAGTTGGAAGTTCATTATAAAAAATATCATCAACATTCGTTATCCAATTCATCTGTTCGTTAATATGATTTGCAAGATTTTGTGCCATTACTTGATGATGTCTAACTCTTGGATGTTTTGTCCATGCCGGATCAAAAGGGAAGAACAATGTACTTAACAATGAATCGTTATCTTGAATTCGCAAGTTCTCAACCGCACTTTCAATATATCCTGGCCATGGCGAGCCAACTTTTGTTGCATCCATACTTCCTAATGCGCATACAATAAATGCTTCGGGATGGCGTGATCTTATCTCTCTAACAAATGCAATATACGCAGCAACTCTTTGAGATGAATCAGGAACTGGATTTATTCCACCAACTAACCAGCTATCATTCTGGAATAGATTAATTACAACTACATCAGGTATAAACTCATTAAAGTCCCAATTACTATTTACGTCATCTGGGTTTAAACGATAATAATAATCATCCATAACCATATCAAACCAGCTAATCATAATTCCAATTCCACTTTTTGCAGTACACATATATTCAGCATTTAATATTCTTGAAGCAATAGAACCGTATGCTAAAAAATTATTTTCGTGTAGCATATTATCATCGCCACTTCCATCAGGGGCCTCATTTCCCATTCCACAAGTAATTGAGTTACCATAGAACATTATTTTGTTTTCACTTCTTTCAGTAGGAGGAAGTAATGTTTTGCCATCGTTAAGTTGTATGCCAATAAATTTTGTTGGGCCGGTGGATGCTTCGGTTCTGCGGGTTATTAAAATACTGTGTATTGTATCGGAAAGAGTTGCAGAGACTACATAAATATGATTACCTGCTAAGCAATCAATTACTTTTGGGTGAGCATAATCTTCATCAACAAAAACATTGTAATAAGATTGTCCGGTTTGATCATCCAACATTACTATAAGTACACTTCCTTCAAAATTTGCTTTGATGTAAGTGCCAGGCCAATACATAACTGGCTGATCTGGTACTGAAAAATCTATTCTTCCTGTGTATTGAAAATTTGGATTATCAGATTTTATAATAACAAGGGCAAATAATTCTGGAATAAACAATAAAATCAGGATGGGCATTAATAATAATTTATGGAAAATGCTTGTGTTCATGTATCAACTCTTCCTTGAATAGCTTCGCAAATTGAATTTTGTTTTTATATCAAATAACCAATAATAAATTTAATTACCATTATTTATTCTTGATGTAAAATTACATAAAATAGAATTATCAATTGAAGCTGACATTAAACTTAATTGCTAAATGCTTATTATTAAAAAATAATTTGCAAGTTAAAATTTATTGAGCAAGATATTGCAATAATTCACTTTTGAGATGGATGAACAATTTTAAAAGGACTCAATCTTATTAGTTTCATCGCTAATGAATTTACAACTGATTCCCAATGTCCCTTTGTCATTCCAAAAATAATAGATGAATCATCGTCAACCCTGCCGTAAGAAACCACTTTACCCTTTACATTATCCCATAGTGCAAAACTTATTTGCTGGTATAACTTACCAAACGAACCTCCTATATAAGCCCCGTTTACATAAGATCCAGTTTGTCCTGCAACACGTGATGAGTTTATACCATAAAGAAATAAAATAAAATCTGATTTTAATGAATCAATAATATTCCCTTCAGAAGGAAGGTAGGCACGAATTTTATCTTCATCGCTAATATCCAGAACTTTTTCAGTTAAGCCGGTCTTTGAAAATTTATCAATAAACTTTATTTCTTTTAAAGATGTGTTTGATTTAAAAGCATCGATAAAATTTAATTTAAAGAAAGCCATATATACTTCTTCCGGTACTCCTGATCCCAAATCATCAGTCACATCATCGTAATTTATAATTGATGGATTTTCAAATGCTTTAACAATAGCTAAATCTTTACCTGATAATTTGTTATCCTTATACTCATCCATAAGAATTGCAGTTTTTGTTGAACAAGCAAACAAAAGAAAACTAATTAACGCAATTGCAAAAAAGTTGTAGAATTTCATATACCCGCTCCTTTAAAGAATAATTTTATACTTTGCCAAAATTAATTTGTAGTTATCGAAAAATTTAATCATAAATATATAATTCTAATGATTTACTAACACAGTAATTAGTGTATAATGACAGTACCATTATTATCTAAATAACTTAATCTTTTAATAATTCAATCCAATGTTCTTCAATACTTTTTTTGTGGAATAGCATATAGTTAGATTTTGTTTTAAAACCTCTAAAATAATTAGCTGAATTATCGGTAGCGTATGGTCCGCTAATTCCAGAATACCAAACCTCGTTTCTATTCTCTGATATTTGAAACTTATATAGATAGTATTGCCCTTCATCGCTTACACGAGTATCAATCAAAATCAATGAATCTGGTTGTTGATAATCATCTACTAAAAAACAGTAAAGATCACCTTCCGCAAATAATTCTTGAGTAACTAACTCTGCGGGAGCTACTTTAGTGATATTCAATAATTGTAATTCCTCATAAAACATATTTCGTGTTTTAATATTTTTTAAGTAAGAATATATTGTATCATCAGGAATATCAGAACCAATTTTTATCAAACAAGATAATGCTTTCACTTTAATCGAGATTTCATCATCAGCTAATAATGGCGTTAATAAATCTTCAATTGCAACTTTATTATCTAATTGCGATAAAATAGTAATTAAATATTCAGTAGTTCCGCTATAATACCATGATGAATCAGAGTAAATCGCCATTCTTCTTTTAGCAAAATAATTATTTGCTTGATCAATTATTATTTTTTGATATGGGATGAAAATATCTGGTTCAACTAGTTTATTATTTATAGCGTTGTAAGATAAAAGATAAATTGAGCGCTGATACTCAGGATACAATAGCAGTTGTAAAACTTCAGGAAAATAGTATCTGTAGTTCTGTAGTGTATCAAAGTATGTGTTAAATAGGGAATAGTCAATTTCATTTGATCTAGGTGTATTGTTTACAATCAATTTCTTAAAATTGCTTATTGATGAATGTGTATTGATACCTGAAAGTACTTCAAGTGCCGCTAATTGAATAATTGGTTTATCATTGTACTTATTATAATAATTAATAACATATTCTTCTTTAGTTGAATCTTCCAAGTGTTCTAAAAGACTTAATAAACAAGCTCTAACTGAATCATCTTTAAAATAAACTGAATCTGAATTTAAAATATTGTAAACATTGTTGAGATGTGACTCGTTGATCTTAAATTTTCCCAAATTGCACAGTACATTGTTTACTTTTATAGAATCAATTGAAATAATATCTGTAAAAAATATCTCAGTTTTATCTGCAAAAAGATTATTTGTGTTATTGTTTAATACTCTGAAAGATGAAAAAAAGGGTTCAGTTATAAGTGAATCATACAAAATTGATGTTGGTGCTGTAACTGATAATTTATAAAGTACGTTTCCATTTAATATTTGCTTTAACTTTGTAAAATTATAATCATCTGATTCTCTAAAGATAACTTCATTTGTAAAAAGTTGATTTGATGTGTATGAAGTATCTGAAATGACTATTAGATCCTTATAATCATGATAAGATAATTGTGAATTGAAAAAAGTTGAATCAGCTTTATAATAATCAGAGAATGTTTCTTTACTTAATTTATAAGATAAACCATTTACTTTATCATAAGCTTCAAATAATAAAGAACCATCATATAGAGTATCAATTTTAGAAAATTCTTTGCCAGGAATATTTATAGTGTAGTTGTTCAATGAATCCAAATAGTTATACCAGCTAATATTTATAATTGGAAGAACTTCAAATGAGCTTAAATATTCTATTGATTTTAGCGAATCGGTTTTTGTGGAGTCATATGATGACAGTAAATAATAAATATTATTTGCGTGGATAATTAATTTGCCAAAATGCTGATATTTATTATCTGATATTCTGAAATCAACATAAGAATAATCATCCACAATAATTTCTGGTTTTATATCAATATTATTATCAACACTATTTGAATAGGTTTGAATTATTTGCCTCATATAGTATTTGTCATTTATCCCAAAAGAAGAATTATTACTTTGCAAAAATATTAGCATATAAAAATTTTCAACAGAATCTTCAACAGCAGTAAAAATCTTGCTTATGTTTTCTGATTCAATATTGTTAAATGATTGCTTTAAAGGTTTACCGGGAAATTTTATTTTAAATTTACATGAATCATCAACAAAATAATCCCAGCTCTTATTTTCATAAACTTCAGTATAAGGGGTTATATGAAATGATCTGAAAAATTTATCTGCTTCCAACCTGGATGTCAATGATTCCTTTTCATAAATAGATTGAAGCATATAAAAGTGCTTATCCCTTATAAATAATTTTAATGTGATTTGATAGCCTTGTGCTTGTGCAATGAACTCTTTGCCATTAATATTATCAACAATTATATTTTTGCCATCATCATTAAATTGATAACCATTGGTTTCTAAATTATATTTTACGGCATTAAACATTGAATCTATTTTTACTGAATCAAATTTGGTTGGATAAATAAATTTTAGAGCTGCATAGAATACGTCTTTCATAACATCTGCGTAAATTCCCGATTCAATTTTAACACCTGGTATTTGTTGCATATTTGGGTGAGGTATTGCCTCTCCGGGCATTTTTATTATAAATCCACCGTCTTTAGGTATATATGTAACCCACGAAGCTTCAATTTTTTCCAGACTATAATTCTTTACCAAATCATATTCATTGCAGAACACAGGATCAACGTTAAATCCTTTATTTCTAAGTAATTGAATTAACCCTTCTAACCCAATTAGATGACCAGAACCAACTGCAAAGAAAGTTGGATGTTGTTTGACCATTAACTCAATATTATCGGTCATCAAATAGTTACGATCTTTTAACAGCTTGTCTGAAAATGTTTGATATTCTTTTGACCATTGACCAAATATTTTATCCATTTTATCTAAATTGCTACTTAAGTATGAATCCACAAGATGTTCATATATTGAATCAATATTCGTAGTATCGTTTATTAAACTTTTAAACAATTTGGTCATTGTTTCTGTATCAATATCAGTAAACAATTTCATTTGGTCTTCAAGTTTTTCAAGAGCACCTATAGTATTATTATTGGCCTTAGCTATTTTATATAGGAATACGTCCAACGCATAAGGCATATCTTTAGGATAATTGTCATTTTCAAATTCAAAAAGAACCAGGCGTGCATCTAAATTGTTAAAATCTTTTAATGATTTTCCAAGAAGTTTTTCTGATTTCTTTTCGAGTAATAGAATCTCATTATCGTCTAATATTTCTTTTAGCGTAACTCTTTTGAAATTAGTAGCACTTAAACTTTTTAATAGATCAGTATTTATTGAATCCATATTTAGTTCGCCGGCAAAAACATCACAACTTTGTATTGCATAAACAATTGAATCATTTAGATTAAACACCCTTTTATCTTTAATGTGGATTGTTCCAAACAAATAGGAATTAGTTTTTAATCCGTTACCACTGATTCGCCAAAGTAATGTATTATCAGGTATTGAAGATTGAGCTTGATTAGTATTTTGGTCTAATAAAATTATTAAAATCCATAATAGAATAATCGCCTTTGATTTAAAATATTTCATATAAATAATATTATTTTTATTCAAGAATAAATTTAATCATAAATATTATAACTGATGTATTGAGCTGTAATATTAACTATCTAGATGTGTTTTCATAGTATGGAATTTGTATGGAATTATAGAAAATCTGAAAAGCAAAAAATGTACTTTAAATAGTAAAAAATAATTTTAATAAATAAGATTCATCTATAAACGATGCTAACAAATTTGTATAATGACGTTGAGAAACTGTTTCTATTGCTTTTAAAAACTAGAACAAACCAACTTTTATTCTAAACATTCCGCCAATATATGATTCCTTTTTATTAAGATTTCCATAAAATGTAAAACCAACTCCAGCATATTTACTGAACTCTAACATCAACTCTGTCTCAAACGGAATCCCAATTGTATTTATTTTAATTCTTTCAAACTCTTCATTTTTAATTTGTGTGCCACGATTAACTCCATCCAAGTAACTTAAACCAGCAGATAGACTGAATAAAACAATGCTTTGCCTTAATGTTTTACCATATAAAAAAGAGAATTCGTTTAAATGTAAACTTGGTTTATCAAAGTTATCCTCAACTCCAAAATTCAGCTCAGAACTTCTACTAAATTTAAAAGAGTACAAATCGTGGTTATTATTGTAGGAAAGTATCAAACTTAAGTTCGGCCCAAAATAATTTCCACCTAACCCAATGCCAGCCCAATAACATATTCTATTATTAAGTGAGTCATTAGAAAAAAAACTTTGAGAAAATATTTGGTTAGATAAAAATAATATTGTAAACATTATATGAATTATATGTCTCATAAATTATCCTATTATAGTATTTTATTGATATCGAAGATGTTGAGCCTAATTTTCTAATCCCGACTCGTCTGGGTCGCCGCCCATAACAGGGTAGCCAAGTAAAGCACAACTGATAAATAATTAACAAACTGCACTTAACCCCGCCTACCGGCAGGCAGGTTGCATCAGCAAGTGCAGTTTGTAAGCCTGCCTGCCGGCAGGCAGGTTAATTAATTAGAACGAACACTTAGAACAACAAACTATAACAAAAAAACAATTTCAAAAACCATAAATTCGCCGAACTAAAACGGCGGTCGGGTTGAGGCGCTGGTTATAAAGCTATTTATTTTTGTAATGGTGATTTGCTTTCTGTTATAATTTCCAAAGATTCATCTTTAGTAAAACCTTCTTTTAGTAAGGCATCATAATATTTTTTTTTAAAGATGGCTAAATTGTTTACAAACTCATCATCTGTCATCATCTCAAAAACAGTTTTCATCGTTGTTTTGACTCTTTCATTATCACTTAAAGGAGAATCATATTCATTATAAGAATTATATTTATCGTAATTATTTGAATAAGCATCATCCTCATTTGATTTGCTGCCAAAAGTAATTTCCGAAGGAACAAATATCATCCTAATGTTTTTGTCGAGTTTCATTTTCCAATTATTATTATCTTTTTTTAATTCAATAATATCAGGATACTTTTCCTCTCTTTTGTAAACAACAAATGCGTAATCTTTTTCATCATATACAGTTCCAACAATGGAAATGTCTTCTCTAAGTTTTACAGAAGGCACGTTAAGATAAAGGTTTTGTAAAAAGAAGGCATATAAGTCTAAATCTGAAAGGGTAGATAATGAATCAATATCCTTTACATTTCTATCAGAAGCGGCTATTTCGAAATGATTTTGTTTTAAATTATTTCTAAAAAGAGAAATTTCATCAGGATGAGTTAATCCAGAGACTTTTTTCCAATCGTCGTTTAAAAAAGCTTCATCATATTGTTTAATAACTTCTTCTGGCGAGTATTGCTGTGCAAGTGAGTAAGATGTTATGAAAATAACTAAAAGAATTTTCTTTATCATTTTAATATTTCCCTTTTTTAATGTTAGCTTTATAACGACGTTGCGCCTAACCCGCCGCCCATAACAAGGAAGCCAAGTAAAACACAACTGATAAATATTTAACAGCCGTTGCGTAAATTGCGTCAGCAACGCAAACGGCTGTAAGTTAATTAATTAGAACGAACACTTAGAACAAAATGCCGAACAAAAACCAAACGCCAAAAATTATAAATCCGCCGAACTAAAACGGCGGTCGGGTTGAGGCGCTGGTTAGGTGTTATTGGTTAAAAAATGGTTTAACAGTTTTCCAATTAGGATCTTGATTTATCTCATAACCAAAACCTCTAATTAATCCATCTTTGTTAATTTGAGTTTGCAAATATTTATGAACCTTTTCAGGTTCATTTAAATAAACATAGAAATCCAGGAAAGTATCGTTGAATATATGGCCAATATAATGTGCTACTGATAATTTTTTAATTTCAGTCATTAACACATCTTCAAGTTGAATTGCAATTTGACTTTCTTCTGGAAGAGGCAAACCATTTTTATAAAGATTAGATGTATCCAAAGCAATGTAAACTTTCAAACACCAAACATAATTTTCTTTACGTGAATAATTTTCATACGCCAAATTAATTGAACCAACTAAGGATATTCCATTGTCTAATGTACCTTCGATTACAGAAAAATTTTCCTTAGGATAAATTTTTGAAGTATCTCGAGATTTATCTTCTTTATTACAGCCAACAAGAATTGAAGGCATCGTAGCCAATATTATTAATATTAAAAATTTATACATTGTTGACACCTAACGACGTTGCGCCTAACCCGCCGCCCATAACAAGGAAGCCAAGTAAAACACAACTGATAAATATTTAACAAACTGCACTTAACTTGCGTCAGCAAAAGTGCAGTTTGTAAGTTAATTAATTAGAACGAACACTTTGAACAAAATCTTTAACAAAAACAAAACGCCAAAAATTATAAATTCGCCTAACCAAAACGGCGGTCGGGTTGAGGCGCTTGTTAGGCAATACACTTTACGTTTACTATTTGTTCCTAATGTTTACAAAATCATTATATTCTTCAAACTTATCATCAGGAAGATTATACCATAAAATCTTTTTTGAATCCCTTAATATTTTAAATGTATCAACTCTTGGATTTGTTAAATGACTTCCTGTACAATCTTCAAAAATTATGATTTAACTCCAATTGTAACAATAAAGTAATTTTAATCAATCAATCTTATCAGTAAAAAATTGCAAGCATTCCATTTTTGTCCAAGCTGAGTAAACTGAATCATTCTCAATTTTATTCATAAGGATTCTAATTGCTTGATTTTCACTTAATAAAGTATCTGTTGTTTGTGAAAATATATTAGCAAAAGAAATAATGATTAGAATAAATGATAGATTGAAAAATTTCATATTTTACTCATACATCGTTAAAGTTGCCTAACGACGTTGCGCCTAACCCGCCGCCCATAACAAGGAAGCCAAGTAAAACACAAATGCCAATGATTAAACAAACTGCACTTAACTTGCGTCAGCAAAAGTGCGGTTTGTAAGTTAATTAATTAGAACGAACACTTAGAACAAAATGCCGAACAAAAACAAAACGCCAAAAATTATAAATCCGCCGAACTAAAATGGCGGTCGGGTTGAGGCGCTGGTTATACCTATTATTAAAAATATTAAAACTAAATTAAAATTAGTTAAAATTCAATACCATAAAATCCTCTTAAATCTGTTCAATTTCAATCAGACTAACTTTAAAACCGACAATTCATCAACTACTCCTAAAACAGTCCAAACTGTTTTACCAGTATCAAATTTTTCTGAGTAATATGTTTTTACAGCTGACTTTGGGAATGTTTTAATGCTTCCATTTTTATTTATACTCACTACTGAATCATCGTTAAGATGTTGCCAAAACCTTTTGATTAAAACTTGAAGTCAATCAATTATCATTTTTCAATAAAAATGATTTTACTAATTTTAATTGATTTATCATCTTCTAAAGTAGTTTCGCGAATTGAGTAACAACTACTTAATGAAAGATTAATAAATAAAAGGATGATAATTCCTATTACATATTTATTAAAAAAGTAAAATCTGAATTTCATAATATTAACGGTATAACGACGTTGCGCCTAACCCGCCGCCCATAACAAGGAAGCCAAGTAAAACACAACTGATAAATATTTAAACAAACGGCACTTAACTTGCGTCAGCAGTAAAGCCGAATGCAAGTTAATTAATTAGAACGAACACTTAGAACAAAATGCCTAACAAAAACAAAACGCCAATAATTATAAATCCACCGAACCAAAACGGCGGTCGGGTTGAGGCGCTGGTTATAATGGTGATTTATAGAGTGCGCTTAAAACCAATTCCAAAACTGTGAACAGCATTTATATAAGAATTCTTATGATAGCAATATGAAAAATCTAGTAGAAAATAATCAGAAACTGGGACATAAATACCTGAACCAATACCTAGACTGAATGCCCAAATATTATCATTCCCGTTTATCTCAGAAGTTGTACTACTATATGATCTATCGTAAGAAGTTAAAACTTGACCAGTTGACTCAGCATAAGTTTCAACCTTCTGACTATAACTATAATAATTTATAAGAAGATCATAACCAGATGTAACAAATACATAGGGTCTTAAACTTGAAATTGAAAAGTTATATTGAGCGGAAAGATCAAATGGGATAATCGTAAAATTACGTTCATAATCAATCACTTTTGTAACAAAATAATCATTATGAGCAAAGCTATAATCTCTACTTTCTATAAAAGATCTCTCTGAGAGAATTGTAGGTAGCAAAGCAGTATTAAAAGAAAACGAAATATTACTATTGAGATTATAATTTAATCCAAGTTTTATTCCTACAGTGCTATTATTTACGTTTATAAAATTCGTTCTAATACTTGCGTTTATTGAAAAGCGATTAACCTTAGAAAGTTCTTGTGGAAACAAAAACTGAACACAAATAAGAATAATAGAAACAACATTAATTACTTTCATACTACCTCCAAACCATTATAACGACGTTGCGCCTAACCCGCCGCCCATAACAAGGAAGCCAAGTAAAACACAACTGATAAATATTAAACAAACTGCACTTAACTTGCGTCAGCAAAAGTGCAGTTTGTAAGTTAATTAATTAGAACGAACACTTAGAACAACAAACTATAACTAAAACACAATTTCAAAAATCTCAAATCCGCCGAACTAAAACGGCGGTCGGGTTGAGGCGCTGGTTAGGTGCAATTTATTTTTTTAAGAATAAAATACTAAATACAGGAACTATAACAGCTAACATTACATAAACCCAAGCATAGACTCTATCGATGAATAATCCAGATTTAAAATTCATTGCAACATCTTTTGGAACTCTTTTCATTTTTTTTAAGAACATTATAAATGAACATCGATATAGAAATACTTGATAAAGTGGCGAAACAGAAAGCAAATAAATATCCAATGAAATCGTTTTATTTATATAAAGTAGAGAAAATATTGATGCAACAAGAATTAAAAATTTTAATGTTAAAGAATATGGTTTCTTAAGGATGATTAATTTGGGTTTATAAAAAATATGAAATGCTGGGATTCCCATAATTCCATATATAAGTATTAAATAAGAAAATATTTCGTTGGATTTAAAATCTATCATATCATTAATTTGTAAGCACCTAACGACGTTGCGCCTAACCCGCCGCCCATAACAAGGAAGCCGAGTAAAACACAACTGATAAATATTTAGCCGTAGGTTTGTAACTTGTTCAGTACAAACCGAAGGCAAGTTAATTAATTAGAACGAACACTTAGAACAAAATGATAAACAAAAAACTAAACGCCAAAAATTATAAATCCGCCGAGCTAAAACGGCGGTCGGGTTGAGGCGCTTGTTATAAAAACTAAAACAGAAAAAACTTAATAATGAGAACCCACATAATAAAGCCACCTAATAAACAAAAAAACCTTTGTTTAGCTTTTCTATAATATCCTTCATTTTCTAATTCAATAACTGAATCATTATTATCAAAGAAGTGCCGAAATGCTAGAAACGGCAAAAGAAACATAAAAAGCAAATACCAGTGCGGATAACTTGCATTTTCTTTAATTGAACTCTTTTTAGTTTTAGCTTTAGTAGTAATATCTTTCAGGAAAGATTGCTTATCAGATTTGATTCCTCTTTTTATAAGTTCATCTTGAGCAACTAAAACAGCATCTTCATTCCAATCTTCTATATTGGAAACAATTTCCAACAACTCATCAGTTGATCTACTTGCAATAGAAGGATTGTAATTCAAATTAAACTTCAAATTGTTTTTATAACGACGTTGCGCTTAACCCGCCGCCCATAACAAGGAAGCCAAGTAAAGCACAAATGCCAATGATTAAACAAACTGCACTTAACTTGCGTCAGCAAAAGTGCAGTTTGTAAGTTAATTAATTAGAATGAACACTTAGAACAAAATGCCTAACAAAAACCAAACGCCAAAAATTATAAAATCGCCGAACTAAAACGGCGGTCGGGTTGAGGCGCTGGTTATACAACGACTTATTATTTTTTGAAAAAGAAACTTATTTTTGAATCCATATCTAATATCCCATCTGTCATCGATTCACCTTTAACAAAAGCAGCATTCCATCCGCTTTCGAGTGGAATGAAGAACGCCCATCCCTTTTCAATAGAAATATCATTGTCAGTAATGTTTCTAACATCTGAGAGAGTGCTATTAATATTTAATTTCTCTGATGTGACAAAAGATTCATCATCAGTCGAAATATAGATGACTTTTTTGAAGTCATTAACTGCTACATAATAATTTATGTTTTTACAATTAACTGAATAGGCATTAGATAATTCAGATGAAGAAATCAATAATGAAAAATCAGGAACACCCCTAGGATGAAATAGATTGTTAAGATTTGGAAGTTCATCCAAAATCATAGGATTATTTTTAGTCCCAGTTTCAGAAGTAGAACAGGATAGAAAAATTTCTAATAAAAGTATTACAGAAATAGTTAAATGATTTTTCATATTTATTTAGTTGTATAACGACGTTGCGCCTAACCCGCCGCCCATAACAGGGAAGCCAAGTAAAACACAAATGCCAATGATTAAACAAACTGCACTTAACTTGCGTCAGCAAAAGTGCAGTTTGTAAGTTAATTAATTAAAACGAACACTTAGAACAACAAACTATACCTAAAACACAATTTCAAAAATCTCAAAACCGCCGAACCAAAATGGCGGTCGGGTTGAGGCGCTGGTTATACAAAAACTATTTATAAATTGGGACAGTAAAAGTTCCATTTCGTATTTCAATTTTTGGGCCTAGCATATAAAATCCTTCATAAGCATCAAATGAAAATGTACCTGAGCAAATATTACTAATCTCATCATATTGTTCTACTATAAATGTGGCAGAAGAAGTTGAATCTGATAAATATCGAATGACCATATCAGTATCAAAAATTGAATACTCAGCTTTTTGGAAAGGAATACTATAAACACCAACGCCATTAAAGTTATTTATTCCAACAGTAATGTATGAAGAATAAAAATTTACAATAATCAAAATATCGGAGGAAGTTTTTTTACTTAAATATGCCGAAGGAAAATTAAATACTTTCATATTATTATTATAAACCGTATCAATCTTAACAGCAACATCAGAATTGATTGGGTTAAATAGTAATGTATTCAAGCTTGTTTTAATATAAGTTTGGGAATAGTTCTGATCACCAATCACTATTCTATTACCGTTTATATTGTAATGGAGAGTGTCTGTAAAAGCATAAAACTTATAAGCGTATTTTATAACAATTTTTCCATTTATGGCTGAAATTATTGAATCAATTCTTGGATACTGGCTAATTGCAACTTTACCTGTACTTGTTTCAATACCAAGAGGAATCATAGTCTGATTTTTGTTTATTTGAAAACCCTGAAAATTATAATCAGGTGATGGAAAACTTAAATTCAAGCTATCAACTAAATACCATTCTCCTACGAGATTTGAATCGAAATTACAATTAGAATCAATAGGATTATTATCTTTTGAACACGAATTAAAACAAAGAAGACAGAAGAATATAATTGCAATGAAATTTCTAATTACATTTTTCATAATTTACTCTTTTGTATAACGACGTTGCGCTTAACCCGCCGCCCATAACAAGGAAGCCAAGCTAAAACACAACTGATAAATATTAAGCCGTAGGTGCTTATCTTGCGTCAGCAAAGCACCGAAGGCAAGTTAATTAATTAGAACGAACACCTTGAACAAAATCTATAACTAAAATACAATTTCAAAAATCTCAAATCCGCCAAACTAAAATGGCGGTCGGGTTGAGGCGCTGGTTATACCTTTAATATGCAATGGCTTTATTGTTTTTCCCAAAATATTTTTTTTTCTTGTAGAATTGATGGTGATATTTTTTTTATTGGTTTTAGCTCATACAATATTGTCCCAACTTCTGGTAAATCTTTTGTAAAAGTTCCGTCTTGATTCTTGTAAATAAATGACATGCTTTTGCGCAATCTTGCGGAAACCTCAATATATTTAATGGAATCCGATTCAGCTTTAATAGTAGTACCTCCTAATGGAAAGGAAATTATCTCTTTCTCATTATTTTTTGAAACTATACGAATTCTTATCGAGTCTTTGGTTGTCGAAACTGTATCAAAGTCTGAAATGATTCTACGTACAGAGTTGGTTGTATAATAGAAAGTTTTTACAACAAAATCTGCAATTTCTTTATACTCTACATTTATCGGTAATGTGTCTAAAGGTTGTTTTAATCCATAATTAAAATTATAGACAAGGAGAGTATCTTCTGAAATCCATTCACTTATTACTCCATCAATTGATTCTCCTTCACCTTCTTCAAAATTATCGTTTATCGAAAAAACTTCAATACCAGTTTTATCTGAACTGAAAGCCATAAGGCCATATCTAGCATAATCATAAATAATATGATTTCCACTTGGTGTCAACTGTGTTCGAAATTTGTAATAATCAGGTTTTTCTTTTTGAACGTCACAAGCGTTGAACAAAAATCCAGTTACAATTATTGCAATAATTTTTTGCATAGATTTAATAACCAAAAGGTATAACGACGTTGCGCCTAACCCGCCGCCCATAACAAGGAAGCCAAGTAAAACACAAATGCCAATGATTAAACAAACTGCACTTAACTTGCATCAGCAAGTGCAGTTTGTAAGTTAATTAATTAGAACGAACACTTAGAACAACAAACTATAACTAAAACACAATTTCAAAAATCACAAATCCGCCGAACTAAAACGGCGGTCGGCGTTGAGGCGCTTGTTATATGCCATTTTTAGGAACGAAGTATTTTTAAAATATCAGAAAAAGGTATGAGTTCGGTTAAATAATCTAAATATTTATTTGTTTTAGTTTTTATTGTTTGTTCCTTTAGAATATTAAGTGAAGTAATTAGTGATTCCTTTAATAATTTTTTGCCAATATCTGAGTCATCAAAAAGTATTGTACGATATGTGAATGCATTAAATCCCAATTCTTTACTATCTGTTCCAATAACAATAATTGGCTTATCTAAATTCTGAGCAAAACCAAATGAATAAATTACATCGTAATCACGTTCTGATAAATCATAAATCAATATATCTGATTCTTCAATTGCAACTTCTATCCACTGAATAATATAGGTATAAGGTTTGGCATAACTATCCATTGTAACAATTTCCAAGTTTAATGAACCGGCTACTTCTTTAATAATATTGTACCTTTTTTTGCCTAATTCAGAATTAGGAGTAGCAACAAATATTTGTTTTTTAAAATCATTTTTTTTCTCTGCAAATATTTCACTTTGCTCTATATACTTTATATAATTATCGTATTTATTGATTGTAGCTTTTTTGGCTGCTTCTATTTCTTTTCTTATTTCAATTATTTCATAATTCTTTTGTTTTTCATCTTTTTGAAGTAATTGAATATTCTTAGAAATATCCTCAAGTTGTTCATCCAAAGATTTTAATCCAGCAACTTTCTTTTTCTCAATTTCCAATTTCAACTTTTCGTTTAATTCATATAAACGCTTTAAATCTTTTTCTTGATGTATAACAGTTCTTTCGAATATCTCAGTCGCAGTACCAACTGTTTCAAGCTTATCTTTTAAATATTCTGTTTGCTTTTCTGAAAGCGCTATAAATCGATTAGAGGTTTTGGAAAAAAGATAGATTAAATAACCAAATCCACAGGCTATTAAAACTAACCAAAGAGGTAACAGATTTTTTAATATTTCAATTATAGTTTCCATATAATTCATAAGGCATATAACGACGTTGCGCCTAACCCGCCGCCCATAACAAGGAAGCCAAGTAAAGCACAAATGCCAATGATTAAACAAACTGCACTTAACTTTCAAAGTAAGTGCAGTTTGTAAGTTAATTAATTAGAACGAACACTTAGAACAAAATGCCGAACAAAAACCAATCGCCAATAATCACAAATCCACCGTACTAAAACGGCGGTCGGGTTGAGGCGCTGGTTATACTGTTTTTAGATTTTATAGAAAATAATAAAGCAAAAATTAACTAAGAGAAAAAACTGTAATAAACTAGCACACCAATGACGAGGATATTAAATAATATTGAAAAAATAATTTCTAAGACTAAAATAATTTTGTTTCTTGATTCGATGCCGACTTTATTACCATTCCATTTATCACTGAAATCTTTTCTATAATTTTTGCTAAAAGTAAACAGCCAAATAAAACTGACACTTTCTAGAAAACTGAACATCTCAGCAAATAACCCAAAAAATTCCAGCATCTTAAAATATTTCTTTAACAGTATAACGACGTTGCGCTTAACCCGCCGCCCATAACAAGGAAGCCGAGCTAAAACGAAATGCCAATGATTAAACAAACTGCACTTAACTTGCATCAGCAAGTGCAGTTTGCAAGTTAATTAATTAGAACGAACACTTAGAACAAAATGCCGAACAAAAAACTAATGCCTAAAATCTCAAATCCGCCGAACCAAAACGGCGGTCGGGTTGAGGCGCTGGTTAGGCTGATTTAATAAACTGTGAAATTAATTTACCCAATTGATTACAAACTTATGAATAACAATCCATTTATTATTTTTATTCATATAGAAAAAGTAAAGTTTTTCTCCCGAAGTTTTTCCAAACTCTAAATCAATCCTCAATAAAGCTAGAGAATGACTAGAATTAAATCCAATTCTAGAGGAGGTGGCAAGACCAATTGCATTTGGAAATAAGTTATAAAATGATTCCCAATTTATTTTCTTATCATTATAAATTTTTGTTTGGACGTCAGAACTTAGAATAAGAGAATGAGAAAATGTTTCTTGAATTATATTTAACGAATAAACTCTATTATTCTTTTTTAAGAAATCATAAACGATTGAACTATCAGAAATATTCATTTCCTTTATTGCGTTCATTAACAAAATAGAATCTGAATAGCCAAGTGTAAAATTCTTAACAATTAGCTTGGAATTATTAATGTTTCTAAACGAAGCAAGAGTATCTGGATTGATATTCTTAAAAAATGATGAGTATAGCTTAATTTCTTCTGATTGAATGTTATCTATTATTTCATTCTTATCGTTTGAACAAGAAATAAATATAAAAATGAAAATTGAAATAAAAGTATATTTAGTCATCTTATTAGCAGCCTAACGACGTTGCGCCTAACCCGCCGCCCATAACAAGGAAGCCAAGTAAAGCACAACTGATAAATATTAAACAGCCGTTGCGTAAATTGCGTCAGCAACGCAAACGGCTGTAAGTTAATTAATTAGAACGAACACTTAGAACAAAATCTATAACTAAAACACAATTTCAAAAATCACAAATCCGCCGAACTAAAATGGCGGTCGGCGTTGAGGCGCTGGTTAGGCAAAAAATATTAATTATAATACTCATAGATATAGTAATGTGTTGATATCAATTCATTATTCTTAAGAAATCTATAGTAAAGCTTGTTAATAAGAGATTTATCATCATAATCAAAAATTATTTTTGAAGTTTGAAAGGCATTCTCTTCAATTATGAAAGATAATTTTCCTTTTTCATCATACGTCCATTTGTTGATAGTATTTCTTGTTGAATCGTCATAATAATTAAACTCTTCTACAAGATTATCACCCCCATCATATTTATAAATTTTACGATCTAATATCTCATTACGTGGAGTATATCTTATTATTTCTTTGGTTTTATTATCATTTGAAAAAATAATTTTCTCATATGATGGATCAAATATTTTATGATTAATATTTTTTAAAATCATTTTATCATCAGTGTAGTCGTATGTAATATTTTCGATCAGATTATTATCATTGTCATAACTATTTTGATATAATAATTTTCCATCTGTAGTATAGAATAAACTATCTATTCTCCTAAAATCATTTCCGGCATCGCGAAAAAACTTTTGAGTAATTAATTTTCCTTTTTTATCATATGAATAAATAAATGAAATATCAGATATATAAACATTCTTTTTAACCAATAATCCCAACTCGTCATATTCATATCTATAGGATTTTTCTCCATATCCTGCTGAAAAAGTATACCAACTCGCTTTTTCATAGATTGTAACTGACTTCACCTTATTACTTTTAATAATATCAACGCTGTTAAACTCTTGTGCAATAATTTGAATTGTAAAGCCGAGTATTAACAAAAACTTAAAGTAAATATTTAACATCTTCAGTTACAATGTTTCTATTTTGCCTAACGACGTTGCGCTTAACCCGCCGCCCAGAACAAGGAAGCCAAGCTAAAACGAAATGCCAATGATTAAGCCGTAGGTGCTTATTTTATTTTCGTAAGCACCGAAGGCAAGTTAATTAATTAGAACGAACACTTAGAACAAAATGCCAAACAAAAACTACACGCCAAAAATTATAAAATCGCCGAACTAAAATGGCGGTCGGGTTGAGGCGCTGGTTATACGCAATTTAATTTAACATACCAAAAACAATAGAAGTAACAATAGCTAAAAATAAAAGTAGCATAATAATTTTATTAATATTTTTAATTTCGGTTTCAGAAAACATTTCCCAAAATCTATTTACATACTTTTGTTTCAATCTCCCAAAAAATAGTTCAAAGAATTACAAAAAAACGTTAAACAAATAACTATAATAATCCAAGTGAAAACAGAATTAGATTGAAAACTTGAAGGAAATTTTAAGCCAAAAAATGAAATAGCTAAACCAAAAACAAAGAATGCAGAAATAAATAAAAGTGTTTTTAAAACTATACTCATCATAGTATCGAAATAATGCGTATAACGACGTTGCGCCTAACCCGCCGCCCATAACAAGGAAGCCAAGTAAAACACAACTGATAAATATTAAGCACTGCACTGTAACTTGTTCAGTACAAACCGAAGGCAAGTTAATTAATTAGAATGAACACTTAGAACAAAATGCCAAACAAAAACTAAACGCCAAAAATTATAAATCCGCCGAACTAAAATGGCGGTCGGGTTGAGGCGCTGGTTATACTATTTTTAAACAGGATTAATACTGAATAAATGAAATGGTAGTTTTAAAAATAATTTTACAATCTCTGACTATTACTAATCCAGTAAAACCAGCAAGATCATCAACTGTAGAATAATAGAATATTCTATCTTTATTTTTTAATTGACTCCCAACTCTTTCCCAATTAGATCCTAAAATTGATTCGATATTCGAAGTATTAAAACGATTTTTCAACCATTCAGATAATTCTTCATTTTTTATTTCTTCTTTTAAAAACTCTCGTTTAAAGTCCTCGGAATCAGAAAAAACTTCTGCGGATAAATAATTCGTAGTATCAACATCAAGTTCACAATTACATTCTGGAAGGTATTTATATGAATTGCAACACGCTTGGGACATAAAGCAAACTGTAACAATGCTATAAATTATTTTAATCAGCCTCATACTCATTTTGTCATATAGAGGTATAACGACGTTGCGCCTAACCCGCCGCCCATAACAAGGAAGCCGAGTAAAACACAACTGATAAATATTTAACAGCCGTTGCGTAAATTGCGTCAGCAACGCAAACGGCTGTAAGTTAATTAATTAGAACGAACACTTAGAACAACAAACTTTAACTAAAACACAATTTCAAAAATCACAAATCCGCCGAACAAAAACGGCGGTCGGGTTGAGGCGCTGGTTAGGCAGAGTTTGATGATTCTAAAACCTTTTTAAAATTATTAATCTCTGATATACAATTAAATAAAAAAGTTTGATCGCTTTCAATTGTGAATTTTAATTCATTAGAATTGTTAAAATTATCTCTTAAATATCCTTCAATTGAAACTGCGCCAAGTTTATTCATCTTTAAGTTAAAGCATACTTGATCTTCGATTGTCGAAAATTGAGCGCCACCTTTTAAATCTCGATACATCAATTCAATTTGTTTTAAATTGAAAAAAATATAAAAAAAAATAATTTTAATTTATAACCACTTAAAACCATTAAAACTTAATTTCAACAATTGATTCGATCCATTCATAATCTGGAAGTGGTTTCGTGAAAATTGAAGGTGCAAAACTAAATGAAATAAAATTATTATCTGAAGCATTTATCGACCAAAACAATTTATTAGAAACATCCATATTTAATCTGCCTAACGACGTTGCGCCTAACCCGCCGCCCATAACAAGGAAGCTAAGTAAAGCAAAAATGCCAATGATTAAACAAAATGCACTTAACTTGCATCAGCAAGTGCAGTTTGTAAGTTAATTAATTAGAACGAACACTTAGAACAAAATGCCAAACAAAAAACCAAATGCCAAAAATCTCAAATCCGCCGAACTAAAATGGCGGTCGGGTTGAGGCGCTGGTTATACCACTTGACATACTAATTTGTTAAAAAATTAAAATAAATATCTTCCATTGACATTTTGATAAAAGTATGATGTTCATTTTTATTTAAAAGCATAATAAGCGGATAAGCTCCAGCGCCATCACTTGCATTCATTAATACAATTACAGTTTCATAATTATTATTAAAAAATGCATCAATATTTTTAAAGTTGGAGTCATATGCTAATGAAGGATTATAAAACCTTTTGTAAAAATCCTTGGTAATTAAAATATTTTTATCATCAATTTTTAGAGTGATTTCACTTATTTCGTATTTAGGCAAACTCCCATCAATTCCAAAAATAATTATCGAAGTATTGAATTGGATTTTCTCAAATTGTGTTCATTAGTATTAAATAACTTTTTAAAAATTGAAAAAGAAAAGAATGACCATTATCTTCTATGTTGAATTCAGTGTAATAAATTTCATTTGTTTGAGCAAAAACAGCAAATGAAAAAAATAAAACGATTAATGAAATCTTTTTCATAAATAATATTTAGTGGTATAACGACGTTGCGCCTAACCCGCCGCCCATAACAAGGAAGCCAAGTAAAACACAACTGATAAATATTAAGCCGTAGGTGCTTATCTTGCGTCAGCAAAGCACCGAAGGCAAGTTAATTAATTAGAACGAACACTTAGAACAAAATGCCAAACAAAAACCAAACGCCAAAAATTATAAATCCGCCGAACCAAAACGGCGGTCGGGTTGAGGCGCTGGTTAGGTTGTAAACTCGCTAATATTTAGTACAACAGGTTCAAATCCAAAAGGAAGGAAAGGAGTATAAAAATATCGCCAATACCTTCCGATTGTTTCCCATTGATCACCATTTCGCATTTGAAGATAAGATTTTTCGGTTCTACCCCAACGACGGAATGTAAGAATTCGATATTCGCCAGTTAAGATACCATGTACAGCATTGTAAAATTCATCAACAAAATTATCTTGAAGGAAACCAAACTCCAGCAAAACTGATTTCCAATCTGTAAGTGTAACTCATCATTATTTTGAAGATTTAGATTGATAGGGATTAGTATCCCTTTTTGCACTGGTATATCTAGCATACTTTCGACGTCTTTGTGTACCAATAATAAATCCATTTTGAACTGAGGAAATTCATTTTTAATCTTGCGAAATAGTTCGATGGCTAATTCACGATTATTCATAATCTAAGATCACAACCTAACGACGTTGCGCCTAACCCGCCGCCCATAACAAGGAAGCCAAGTAAAACACAACTGATAAATATTTAACAAACTGCACTTAACTTGCATCAGCAAGTGCAGTTTGTAAGTTAATTAATTAGAACGAACACTTAGAACAACAAACTAAAACAAAAACACAATTTCAAAAATCACAAATCCGCCGAACTAAAATGGCGGTCGGGTTGAGGCGCTGGTTAGGCAGTTGTAATATAGAATGAAATTAAGTGAAAATTTTAATCGTTCCATTTTTAATCTCTTTTGTATAATCATTTTCATTTAACCAATTACTTTCTTCAACTCTGATTTTATGAAATCTAATTATTGGAGAATCAATTGCTTCATAATATATACGGAAACCATAATTTGGAAAATCACTATGTAATTTATTTCTCCACATTTGACAAAAGATTAAACCAATTTCACAAGATTTATTTTTAGAATACTTATTTGGAAATAAGTCTAAGATATGAATATGATTAACAAAAGCTTCTGCACTGATTTTATCAGTGAAAGAATGTTTATTCCTAAAATAGTTTTTAACAAATTTCTTGATTAAAATCAGATCATCAACTTCAATAAAGTCAGGCCAAGAAATTTCAAGTAATTTTTTAGCAAGTTTAATATCAATGTTAGTATTCAAATTGCTGCCTAACGACGTTGCGCCTAACCCGCCGCCCATAACAAGGAAGCCAAGCTAAAACACAACTGATAAATATTTAGCCGTAGGTGCGTAACTTTCTCAGTAAGCACCGAAGGCAAGTTAATTAATTAGAACGAACACTTAGAACAAAATGCCAAACAAAAACCAAATTTCAAAAATTACAAATCCGCCGAACTAAAATGGCGGTCGGGTTGAGGCGCTGGTTAGGTAGCAAAATTAATCACTAAAATCTTCTAACTTCACAAGCAGCCAACTAGAAGAAGAATATTCAAAAAATAAATTTACTTGAATTCCATTTTCAACTTCAAAAAAAGATATGACGCGCTTTTTGTTTCCAATGTTGATTAAAAAAAATAAATAAAGAACATTAAAGTCATTTTAAAGAATTTAAAATCTGAATAAATCCATTCGAAGGTTTAACATAGGAATTGTATCAAAATCATTTAAATTCAGAATCAAAAAAATCTTAATAATGGAATATTCAATATTTCCTTTGGAAAGATAAATCTGAAAAAACTTATAAGAAAATGAATTAAACTTCTTTTGAATCTTGAAAATATTTATTTGAAAATCAAAATAAAAAAAATAAAATAAAAATTAATAAAACTAAATACATTTTTCATAACCTTTTTAAGTGCTACCTAACGACGTTGCGCCTAACCCGCCGCCCATAACAAGGAAGCCAAGTAAAACACAAATGATAAATATTAAACCAAACTGCACTTAACTTGCATCAGCAAGTGCAGTTTGTAAGTTAATTAATTAGAACGAACACTTAGAACAAAATGCCGAACAAAAACCAAACGCCAAAAATTATAAATCCGCCGAACTAAAATGGCGGTCGGGTTGAGGCGCTGGGCATTAGTAGTTTTATTTAAGTTTAAAATATTATTTATTTCTTTGATTAAACTTTTTGCAAATTCTAAATCCTTGAATTCACCTAAAATGATTTTCTGATTATCAGTTTTTTCGAGAATTAATCTATAAAGATTCCCTTGGAATTTTTTGGAAAAGTTTTTAATAAAGACTTCTTTAATAGAGTCTCTTTTTATTTTATGATCGATATAGTTTAATTTATCAAAGTTAAGGGATCTAAAATATTTTGCTAAAAAGTGATTAGTATTAATTATTAAAACTTCTTTATCAATTATAATTTTCTTATTAGTTCTTGCAATAAACCCAACTTCATTCATTAGGAAGTAAAGCAAAGCAAACAAAATAGGTATACTAAGCAAAGGAATAGAACTTGAAAGTGTGATAACAAATAGAGTTGCAAAAATAAAAGAAAAGATAATTATAACTCCAACATTATCTGAATTTTCAGGGAAAATGGATAAAGTCAGAGTATTATTAGATAAAGAGTAGTTACCTCTTTTATCGACTATTATTGATTCCATTAAGTTATAGATGCCTAACGACGTTGCGCTTAACCCGCCGCCC
>JADJHL010000013.1 GCA_016707585.1 Ignavibacteriales bacterium
AACTAAACCAAAACATTTAGTAAACCATTTAGTGCAGGGGATATCGTTGGGGAATCACCAGGGGTATCCGACCAAACAATAATTAATTTAACATAATTTTTCAGGAGGTTTTATGGCTTCTACGTCCGAACGAACCTTTGGGCAGCGTTATACCAAAGGGCGCGATCTTGTTGAATATTTAAAATTGGTAACCGGTTATGCACCAACAGAAAGTGCACTACTGCCGGCTAATCTTACAACTCTGCTTGATAGCATTAACACCGCTAACAGCGAAGTTGCTTCGGCTGTTTCAACAATGCAAACAGCACGCGATGAACGTCTTACAATGTTCAAAAACAACACAACAGGTTTAATAACACGTTGTGCACAGGTAAGAGATTATATTGCATCATTTCTTCCGCAGGGTAAAAAATCCGCTGATTACAAAAAGGTGCAAAAGATTGTAATGCTTATGCGCGGAATCCGTTTATCCAAAAAACCACCTGTAATCTTCTTCATAGTTGCTAACCGAAGCTGAGCTTTGTTTGTATTGGTATTAATTTTTGCTAATGAGTCGTAAACCTGAAAAGCGCTAAGATTTGTATTTATTGCAAAGGCCATCACCTACATCCTTGTATAGTATAATCTGTAATTTGAGCTTCCTTGCTCAATAGTATTTAGAAAACATTTCTGTCCTCAAGAGATAAGTCGAAGAAAATTGCTTAAAGTTTAGCTTTTCTTGTAATGTTAAGCAGAGTAATGAGTATAAGGATTCGGTTAAGTATTAATGTAAAAGCAACACACCCCTTTTAAATTCCCCTCTCGAGAGGGGAAAAGAAGGGGTGTGTAGAATGTTAGATTGTTCACTTTATTGCGGGCGAATTCTATTTAAAACTACGATATTCATCTTCTAGTTTACCTGATTGACAAAATATAGAACTTATAAATGGCTTAATACTTGTTTTATAACTACGACAAAAAAAATATCATCATTTTTTACAAAGGCAGATAAAAATTTCTTTAAAAGGAAACATCTTATGAAAATTATATTGATTAATATATTTTTAATTCTGTTAATTAGCTGCAAACCAATGTCATTGCTACCAAAAGAAGTAAAGTCTCAATTGCCAAAGGGAGCAAATACAGTATTAATGAACTTTGATATGTCAAAAGATAGTTTGTTCTTATATGTATCTGAATTTCTATCAAATGAAAATTTTAGAATGTATAATCTTAATAAAGAAATTGGATTTATAAATACTGATGGAAAAAAATATGGTTCTGGAATGCTGATAAGGTTAAATATTCAAATCTCAGCTGATGACAATAAATCTAAATTAATATGTATGGCTGAATTCTCATTGACAGATACAAATGAAGAAGATAAAGATAAATGGTGGCGAGGTAATTATAGTTATGGAGGACATTTTACTTTATGTTTTGATAGGATGGTCTTATTACTTCAAAAGCTGCCTTATAATGAAGTGCAATACATAAGTAAAGTATAATAAAAATATAAATCTCTCTTTATGGCAAGTCGAATTATCCCAATTTGTCATAGGAATTTAAAAGGGGTGTGTGGAGTTTATTTAAATCAACTGAAATTATTAATAAAAATTAAGGCTCAAGAGATTGAGCATTTTTTGTTTACAACCTAATTGAATTATTACCAATCAATTATTAGTTTTAACCGCAGAAAATAGAAATCAAACTAAAAGGTTTATTTAATGAAGAAAATTTTTACAACTTTATTTGCTTTACTTATTATAAGTATTGCTATAGCTACTACTTATACAACAATAATAATCGATGGTGTAAATGACTTTGAATCTGATGAAGATGTTGCTGGTACAAGTAGTGCAACATATTTTATAACCTGGGATGCGACAAATTTGTATTTAGGCTTGCAAGCACCAGATGTTTCTTCAAACTCAAGTCAACGCTGGGTGTACTTTTATTTAGATTCTGATCCTCAACTTATTGCTACTAATGGGACTGGTTCAACAACCGGTTTAAAGTACAATACTCAACAACCAGGTTTACCATTTACAGCAAATTACCATTTTAGATGGAGAACGGATAATGGTTATCAAAATCTTCAGTCCTTTAACGGCAGTTCCTGGGTTGATGGTAACCAAACTGGAGTTGCAGCATTTCAGTCAGGCACTTACGTTGAGTTTAGAATTCCACTTGCTAACATTGGATCACCAACTCAAATTTATTTAGTCGGTGCAATGATAAATGAGGCAGGTGGTGGGGAATGGACTTATCATATGATGCCGCAGAATAATCATACTGAAGGATATGAAGTGGACTTTGTTTCCCGTTTTGGATTTAACCTAACTGCAGGTATTTCACCAGATAATCCAGCGTACGTTGATATCGCTCTGCCAGTAGAACTAACATCCTTCTCAGCAACCACAATTGGTAAAGATGTTAAGTTAAGCTGGCGGACAGCAACAGAAATTAACAATTATGGATTTGAAGTAGAACGCAACACACCCCTCAATCCCCTCTCGAGAGGGGAAGCCGAAGGCCGGGGTGTGTGGGAAAAGATTGGTTTTGTAAATGGTAATGGAAACAGCAACTCACCAAAAGATTATTCTTTTGTTGATGACTTTGCTGGAAAACCTGCCTACCGAACAGGTAGGTATTCATACAGACTAAAACAAATAGATAACGATGGACAGTTTGAATATTCAAAAACAATTGAAGTTGATTTTAATGTTGTTAAGAAATATGAGTTAAGTCAGAATTATCCTAATCCATTTAATCCTGCAACAAAGATCAGTTGGCAGTCACCAGTAAGCAGTTGGCAAACATTAAAAGTTTATAACCTTTTAGGTAAAGAAGTAGCCACATTAGTAAATGAATTTCGAGAAGCAGGCAGTTATTCAGTAAACTTTGATGCATCAAATCTACCAAGTGGAGTTTATCTATATAAACTACAGGTAGGTGATTTTACACAAACAAAGAAAATGACTTTGGTTAAATAATCTAAATTCTCAATACTCATTTCTAAATACTAAAAAGGCTCAGGTAACTGAGCCTTTTTTGTTATGTAATACAACTAAAATTATTTAATTTTTTGCTTCGTATTGGATAGGGACAACTATAAATTACACTATAATCTTATATCATTTTACCGTAAGGAATTTTATGAAGCGATATTCTTTTTTATTGATTTTATTTTTTATTGGATCACAAATTGTTTTTGCACAGGATTATGGATCATCTGATAAAGGTTCAAACTATTGTTTCCAAAACAAAATTCATTCTGAAAATATTGGTGAACTTGATAATCTAAATGCAGATATCAAACATACCTTTGATGCACTGGATTATAAATTAAATCTTAACATTTATAACTGTTTTCTTTCTCCTTATCCAAAAAGTTTTACAGGATCTGTAATCATTACTTTTAAGGTTGATTCGACTTTAAATTTAATTAAACTTAATGCAGTTAATACTTCGCTTACTATTGATTCAGTAAGATTAGCAGGAGTTTCATTCACTCACGCCTCAAACATTTTAACAATCAATCTTGATAGAACTTATGTAGTTAATGAAACTGCTCAGGTAAAAATATATTATAAGCACAACAATGTTACAGATGGTGCAATCAATGTTAGTAACGGATTTTTATTTACAGATTGCGAACCTGAAGGTGCACGTAAATGGATACCTTGCTGGGATAAACCTTCCGACAAAGCAACTTTTGATTTGACCGTTAAAGTTCCTGCAACGGTTAAACTCGGTTCAAATGGTTTGCTTGTTGATTCTATAAAAAATGTAGATACCTATTTATTATAACTGGGTTAGTAATGAAAATGTTGCAACCTATTTAATGGTTATGACAGGAAAAGTAAATTATAATCTTGATATAGTAAATTGGCCGCGACCTTCAGATCCAAGTATTATTGTACCAATAAGATTTTATTGGAACCAGGGTGAGAATGTAACTTCATTAAATAATATGAAAACTAAAGTTCCTCAGATGATGACTTTTTATTCACAGGTATTTGGTGAACATCCATTTGAAAAAAATGGTTTTGCTACTTTAAACAATCAGTTTGTTTGGGGTGGAATGGAAAATCAGACTCTTACAAGTCTTTGTCCAAATTGTTGGAGTGAAGGACTAATCTCTCACGAATTTGCACACCAATGGTTTGGTGATATGATTACTTGTGCAACGTGGGCAGATATCTGGTTGAACGAAGGATTTGCAACTTACACTGAAGCGTTATGGATTGAACATCTGTACGGATACTCTTCATACAAATCTGAAATAGATGGTGATGCTTCATATTATCTTTCTGCAAATCCTGGATGGGCTATCTCAGTACCGAGTTGGGCAATCATTACTCCTGATGCCAACACTTTGTTTGACTATGCAATCACTTATATGAAAGGTGCATGCGTACTTCATCTTTTAAGATATGTTATGGGTGATGCTGATTTTTTTGATGGTCTTTATAATTATGCAAATGATCCGAACTTAAAATATCAAAGCGCAGTTATTTCTGATTTCAAGGATCATATGAGCACTGCTTATGGAGAAGATCTTACCTGGTTTTTTGATGGATGGATTTTTCAACCTAATCATCCTGCTTATGCAAATCAGTATTGGTTCCAGAACATTTCCGGTTCAAATTGGGAAGTTGGATTTGTTGCAAAACAAACTCAAACAAATTCAGCATTTCATAAAATGCCTTTGGAAATTAAATTATCTTTTTCAACTGGTGCAGATACAACAATCAGATTTATGAATGATTCGAACAATCAAATATTTAGCTGGAGTTTTAACAGGCAGCCAACATCAATACAATTTGATCCATCTAATAATATTGTACTTAAAACTGCTACACTAACTGTAATTCCTCCATTACCAGTAGAACTAACTAGTTTTACAGCCCTAGTTAAAAGCAATTCAGTTCTGTTAAATTGGAGTACAGCTACAGAGTTGAATAATTATGGATTTGATATTGAAAGAAGTAAGACGCTAGATGAAAGAAGCGAGAATTGGGAAAAGATAGGTTTTGTAAATGGTAATGGAACTTCAATATCAATAAATAATTATTCTTTTACGGATGAAAATTTATCAAACGGAAATTATTCATATAGATTAAAACAAATTGATAACAGCGGAGAATTTGAATATTCAAATGTTATTGAAATTGCAGTTGAAGCAGTAAACAAATATGAATTGAGTCAGAATTATCCAAATCCATTTAACCCTATTACCAGTATACAATATGTAATAGGCGGCAGGCAATTTGTGCAATTAAATATTTATGATGTTTTAGGAAATAAAATTGCAACATTGGTGAATGAGAATAAAGAAGCTGGCAGTTACTCAGTAAACTTTGATGCAACAAGCATGCCTAGTGGAGTTTACATATATAAACTACAAGCAGGTGATTTTGTACAGACACGAAAAATGACATTAGTTAAATAAAGTTATAGCTCATCTATACAGTGATGAGCATTGTATTAACTGTAGCTCAATATTTTGAACAGAGCAAGCGCAAACAAATAAAATTTAAAAACTCAGGACTGGAGTCCTGAGCTACAGCTAATTATTAAGGCTCAGGTAACTGAGCCTTTTTTATTTTTCTTTATATTATTTTTCCTATGAAATTATTTTAATTAAATAAAAATTCATTATGATGAAAAGTCTTCACATAAAAATCCTCTATATAATCTTTATATTTTTCATACTGTTGCCTTTTTTTACAACTGCACAAATTATAAATGAAGATAATTGTTTATTGGAAAAAACAGATACAAATATTGTTCTTCCTCCAGCTTGGGCTTTTGGAATATTATACGGCGGATATACAAACCAAACTGAAACAATAAAAAGAATTGATGAAATCATTGCCCATGATTATCCAATTGATGCGTACTGGATTGATTCGTGGTTTTGGAGTTATCAAGACAAAGGTAAGGGACCTAAAAACTATATTGATTTTGTAGGTGATACAATAAGTCATCCAAATCGCAAAGCGATGTGGGATTACTTTAATCAAAAAAATATTAAATCTGGTTTCTGGACATGGGATTGTATTTTAAAAACCGGCAATGAAACAGCCTTTAACGATTTTAACGAAAAAGGGTTTTTCAAAAATGTTTATATGGAAAAAGGTTCGTGGCATAATTACAGTACAACAACTGCGATGTATGAAAAAGGAAATGAAGCAGAAGGAACCTTGTGCGGCAATATTAATTTTGAAAATCCATTAGCTGTTAAATATTTTAAAGATAAGATGAAACATTTTTTTGATGAAGGCGCAGATTTCATCAAGCTGGATAGAACATCAGCAATCCCGGTTTGTAAAACAATGTTTGAAATGACACAGGAGTTTGGATTAGAAACAAAAGGTCGTGGATTTATTTTATCACACACTGGTGGAATGGAAAGTGAAGAGTACAAAAAGTATCCGGCAAAATGGACAGATGATACTCGTTCCGACTGGACAGTTGAAAAACCCACGAAAGATTTTAATTCGTGGGTACCTCATATAGCATTAAAAGAAAATATTGAATTATATACTCATCCGTTTAAGCCTACTTCTAAAATTCCTTTCCTAACAAATGATCTTGGCGGATTTGATATGGGCAAAACTGATAAAGTGGATGAAGAGCTTTATATAAGGTGGATGCAGTTTTCAATGTTCACTCCAATTGTGGAAGTTTTTTCTCAGCCGGAAAATCCAACATCAAATCTTGCTTATAAATATTCTGAAAGAGCAGATAAATTGTTCAAACAATATTCTCATTTACGAATGCAGTTGTTCCCTTATATTTATAGTTATGCATTTAAAACAAGATTTGGAAGTCGACAAATTATCACACCTATTAAATATACTCTTTACGAATATTATTTTGGAAGTGAATTTTTGATTGCTCCGGTTTATGAGCAAGGTGCCAATATAAGAGAATTATTTTTGCCAGAAGGTAAATGGATAAATTTTTGGACTGATGAAATTTATGAAGGAAATCAAAAGATTGTCGTTGACGCACCGATTGAAACAATTCCTGTATTTGTTAAATGTGGTGCGATCATCCCGATGCGTAATTACTCACGTTCAATAGAAACAGGAAGTAATGATACTTTAATAATCCATGTTTATCCCGATAAAAATACTGAGTTTGCTCTTTTTGAAGATGATGGCATAAGCAACGATTATTTAAATGATATTTATGCTAAAACTACATTAAGATTAAAAAATATAAATAATGATTATGTTTTTAATATCGATCCTGTGATTGGAAATTATTCCGGTATGAATATGAGCAGAACAATAAAGTTAATTGTGCATTCACAAAAAGATATTAAATTGATTTCAATGGATAGTAACTTAATTGAGTTTACAAAGAATGGAAAGATTTTTGAATCCGATTATTTTCTTACAAAAAAAGATATACTAACAAAAATTTTTATTGAAATAGAGTAGATGAGTTTTTCAAAGATTTTTATTGTACTAATATTAATTATAATCAGCTTAAATGCTGATTCACCAAAGAAGAAAATATTAGTGATTGGAGACAGCATTTCAATTCTTTATGGATCATATCTTAAAGAATATATAGAAGATAAATATGAATACCGTGTAAAAGGAAATCTAACCGATGCAATTGTAAATCTTGATAATCCAAATGGTGCAAATGCCGGCAACTCTAAAATGGTTTTGGATTATTTAAAACATTTTTACGATACAGAATTAAGTTATAATGATGATATTATTCTGCTTAACTGCGGATTACATGATATTAAAACTGATCCAACAACAAATGCAAAAGCTATAAGCTTAAATGAATATAAATCTAATCTTGATTCGATTTATCAAATAATAAAACACTTGAACAAAAAATTAATTTGGATTAACACAACTCCTGTTAATGATTCAATTCATAATTCAATACCGGTTGGGTTTTATCGATATAATGATGATGTTGTAAAATATAATTCTGCTGCAGATTCAATTTTCAATTCGTACAAGATTCCAATAGTAGATTTATACTCATTTTCAAAATCCTTTCCATCAAATTCGTATTCCGATCATGTTCACTTCAAATCAGCATATTCAAAACTTCAAGCAAAGTACATTATGGAATTTATTCTAAATAAAAATTATTAGTCAAATCTTTAATTCTTACTTTGCAGCAACTTAATCTTTTTAATAATGATTAAAGAATCAGTATTTTAACACATAAATTATAAAGTTAATCATAAAATTTAGTGAGTGAATTTAATGGCAACAAAAATTATCTGGACCAAAATTGATGAAGCTCCTGCTTTAGCAACTTATTGTTTATTACCAATCGTAAAATCATTTGCAAAAGGGACTGGAATTGAAATAGAATTAAAAGATATTTCTCTTGCTGGCAGAATTATTGCAAACTTTCCTGATCATCTTACAGAGGATCAGAAGATCCCTGATTATCTTACTGAACTTGGTGATATTGCAAAAACTTCTGATGCCAACATTATTAAACTTCCAAACATCAGCGCATCAATTCCGCAGTTAAAAGAAGCAATAAAAGAATTACAGGATAAAGGATTTAAAATTCCTGATTATCCGGAAGAACCAAAAAATGATGAAGAGAAAAAATTAAAAGAAAGATTTGCAAAAGTTCTTGGTTCAGCTGTAAACCCGGTATTAAGGGAAGGCAACTCAGATAGGCGCGCCGCCGCATCCGTTAAAAAGTTTGCACAAAAACATCCGCATAGAATGATGAAACCATGGCCATCCACAGGCTCAAAAGCCAGAGTTGCGCATATGACACAAAAAGATTTTTATGGAAATGAAACGGCACTAACTCTTGATAAAAATGATGTTGTAAAAATTGAATATGTTGACCAAAATGGAAATGCAACAACTCTTAAAGAAAATTTAAAACTTCTTAATGGGGAAGTGATTGATACAACTGTAATGAATGTTAAAGAGTTAAGAAAATTTTATGCAGACACAATTGCAGAAGCAAAGAAAGAAAATGTTTTGCTTTCACTTCATCTTAAAGCAACTATGATGAAAATTTCTGACCCGATAATGTTTGGTCATGCTGTTTCAGTTTATTATAAAGATGCTCTTGATAAACATGCTGATGTGCTTAAAGAAATTGGAGCAAATGTAAATAATGGTCTTTTGGATGTAATAGAAAAACTAAAAAAACTTCCTGAAGAAAAACGATTAGAGATTGAAACTGACATCAATAAAGTTTATGAATATCAACCTGAACTTGCAATGATTGATTCCCGAATTGGAAAAACTAATTTGCATGTTCCTAATGATGTTATTGTTGATGCATCAATGCCGAACGTAGTTCGTGATGGCGGAAAAATGTGGAATAAAAAGGATGAACTGCAGGATTGCATTGCTATGATTCCAGATCGTTGTTATGCAACTATTTACCAGGTAATTATTGCGGATGCAAAAGCCAATGGACAATTTGATCCTGCAACAATGGGCGCAGTTTCTAACGTTGGTTTGATGGCACAGAAAGCTGAAGAGTATGGTTCGCACGATAAAACATTTGAAGTAAAAGGAAATGGAATTGTGCGTGCAGTAAATACTGAAGGAAAAACTTTACTCGAACAACAAGTTGAAACCGGTGATATTTTTAGAATGTGCCAGGCAAAAGATGAACCAATTAAAGATTGGGTAAAGCTTGCAGTTAATAGAGCAAAAGCTTCAAACACTCCTGCAATTTTCTGGCTTGATGAAAACAGGGCACACGATAGAGAAATTATAGCAAAAGTAAAAAAATATTTACCTGAGCATGATACAACTGGATTAGAAATAAAAATTCTTAAGCCTGTTGATGCAATGAAATTTACTTTGGAAAGAGTAAGGAAAGGATTAGATACAATATCGGTAGCAGGTAATGTACTGCGTGATTATCTAACAGATTTATTTCCAATTCTTGAACTTGGTACAAGTGCAAGAATGCTTTCGATCGTTCCTTTGTTAAACGGCGGCGGATTATTTGAAACAGGTGCTGGTGGTTCTGCACCAAAACACGTTCAACAATTATTAAAAGAAAATCACTTAAGATGGGATTCACTCGGTGAATATTGTGCACTTGTTCCATCATTAGAAATGATTGCTGATAAAACCGGGAATGCAAAAGCTGCACTCTTAGCTGAAACATTAGATGTTGCAATCGGAAAGTATTTAGAAAGTTCTCGTTATCCATCACGTAAAGCCGGTGAAATAGATAACAGAGGAAGCTCTTTCTATCTTGCATTTTATTGGGCTCAGGCTTTATCAGAACAAAGTAAAGATGCGGAATTAAAAACACGCTTTACAAAAATGTTTCAGGAACTAAAATCAAGCGAAGAAAAAATTGTAAGTGAACTACTTTCTGTTCAAGGCAAACCTGCCGATATTGGTGGTTACTATTTGCCTGATGAAAAGAAAGTTAATGAAGTTATGCGTCCAAGTGTAACATTTAATAAAATTATAGATGAGATGTAGTTTTTATAACTACTCAATTTGGTTTAACAACGGACAGGATGAATTATCTTGTCCGTTTTTTGTGTTAAATCGATCAACAATTTCCATTTGAGTGTCTCTCTTTATATCCGTAATTTTAGCCATAATTATTCAATGCATATTTTAATCTGATGGAAGAATTTAAAGACGAAAATAACCCTATAAATCAGGAAGATCAGAAACCAGAAGAAATACTTTTAATTAGAAAAGAAGATCAACCCGATTATGATCCTGATGACGATTTGCAATTTCAAATCTCACCAATTGCTGCTGCTTTTATTGGCTTAGCTGGCGGATTTTTTCTTTATCAGATTGTTGGGGCACTACTTACAGTTTTGATATTTGGAATGAACATTGAATCAGCACCAATTGATGGTTTAAGATTGATGACAATGGCAGGACAAATTTTATTTATTCTTTTGCCTGCACTTTTGTTTTCTAAATGGATTTATTCTGATGTTGGAAAAATTATCCGTATAAGAAAACCAGATTGGACTGAGATTGGGTTATTTGTTATCGGAATTGTCATTATAACTCCACTGTTACAAAGTTTTATTTATATACAGAATTATTATTTTGAAATCTGGGCTAAGAATTCTTCGTTTATCAATTCAATAAAAAGTTTTTTTGATATGATGAACGAATTGGTTGAAAAAACTTATGGTGATCTTCTAAAAGCAAATAATATTTTGGAATTATTACTTGTTATTGCGGTTGTTGCAATCGTTCCTGCGTTAGCAGAGGAAACAATGTTTCGTGGATTTATACAGCGAAGTTTTGAACTGAAAATGAAAAAATATTGGGCTGCAATTGTAACGGCGTTATTTTTTGCCCTTTACCACTTTAATCCTTACGGATTGATTCCACTTTTTATGCTTGGAGCATTTTTTGGTTTTGCTGCATATAAAAGTAAATCATTAATCATTCCTGTGATCTTACATTTTATTAATAATTTCTCTGCTGTAATGTTATATCATTTTATTGGTGATGATGAATTAATTAAAACTGATGCTTCGGTAAATCCAAATGAACTTTCTTCCTATGTTATTATGTTTTTTAGTTTGTCTATTTTATTTATTGGATTGATATTCATTATAAATAAATATTATTCTTCAAAACAATTTGCAAAGGAGTAATTATCATGCCATTTTGCCCAAATTGCACTTATGAATATGTTGAGGGAATTAAAGTTTGCCCGGATTGCGGAACCGAATTAGTTTCAGAGTTAGTAGATCACGAATGGGTTGTGGTTTACACATCAGATCAGGAATATGATATACAGATGATGAAAGATGCTCTAGAAAGTGCTGAGATTGAAACAAATGTTTTATCCCAAAAAGACAGCAGCTTTCCTGTTACAGGTGATCTTGCTGTAATAAAGCTTTTAGTAAAAGTTGAAGATGAAACTTCTGCAATTGCATTTATTAATGAATTGGAAAACACAAAACCTGATGAAGAGGAATAATGGCTTTGGGAAATACTGCTGTTAGAATTTTAGTTTCTTTAATTGCAATACCGGCGTTAGTTTTAATGGCGTACTTTGGTAGTGTTTACTTTTTATGTTTTGTGCTAATCATTTCGGGAATTTCATTTTATGAATTTTCTGTTATGGCAAAACAAAAAGGTGCAAACGTAAATGTTAATGCTGGGTTGCTTGCTTTAATATTTTTAATAATTAATCAGTACAGATTTATCTTTAGTCAATTTCATTTTCTAATTGCACTATTTGTTTTGTTATTGATATTAGAATTGTTCAGAAATAATGGTTCTGCAATTCTTAATCTCGGATCAACATTACTTGGAGTTTTTTATCTCGGGATTTTCGGATCAACATTAATTGGGATAAGAGAATTTTATCCAAACATAGATGGACTTTATACCAATGGTGGATACTTAATCATTTCAATTTTCGCATCAATTTGGATTTGCGATTCAGCAGCATTTTTTGGTGGTACTGCACTTGGTAAACATAAATTATTTCCTCGAGTTAGCCCTAAAAAAAGCTGGGAAGGTGCAATCTTCGGATTTGTATTTGCAATACTTGCAATGATACTGGCAAAAAATCTTGTGCTTGATTTTCTTTCACTAAAAGATGCAATTGCAATTGGATTTATAACCGGAACAATTGGACAAATTGGTGATCTAGCAGAATCATTACTAAAGCGTGATGCCGGTGTAAAAGATTCATCAAATTTAATCCCTGGTCACGGCGGAATATTTGATAGATTCGATTCACTATTATTTTCATCACCAATAATTTATTTGTACATAACATATTTAGCTTGATGAATTAGGAAAAGTAATAAATGAGTGGAAAAGTTTCTGTAATAACACTTGGTTGTTCAAAAAATACAGTTGATTCTGAAAGATTGATGAAACAAATTCAGTTTAACAAAATTGGGTTGGTTGATGATCCAAACAAAGCTGAAACTATAATTATCAATACTTGTGGATTTATTGAGGCTGCAAAAGAAGAATCAGTAAATACAATATTAGAAGCTGTTGCTTTAAAAAAATCTGGAAAGATAAAAAAAGTTATTGTAGCTGGTTGTCTTTCCGAACGTTACAAAGAAGATTTACTAAAAGAAATTCCAGAAGTGGATGTTTACTTTGGCACTGAAAATTATGAAGGCATAATTAAGGAACTTGGTGGAAACTTAAAAAAAGAATTACTTGGTGAACGATTACTATCAACTCCTTCACACACAGCATATTTAAAAATTTCTGAAGGCTGCGATCATCCATGTTCGTTTTGTGCAATTCCACTTATGCGAGGTTTGCATAAATCAAAACCGATGGAAGAATTAATAAGTGAAGCAGAATTTCTTGCATCAAACGGAACAAAAGAATTGGTGTTGATTGCACAGGATACAACTGATTATGGAAAAGATATTTATGGCAAAAAAAATATCGCTGAGCTTTTAAATAAACTTAGTAAGATTAAAGGAATTGAGTGGATAAGATTAATGTATGCTTATCCAACAAAATTTGCCGATGATTTGATTGAAGAGATAAAAACTAATCCAAAAGTTTGTAAGTATGTTGATATTCCTTTACAGCATATTTCTGATGATGTTCTAAAATCAATGCGAAGAGGAGTAACTTCTGATCGAACTAAAGAATTGTTAGTAAAACTTAGAAAAGAAATTCCAGAAATAACAATACGTACAACTTTTATTGTTGGTTATCCAAACGAAACAGAAAAAGATTTTAATGAGCTTTGTGATTTTGTTCATGAAATAGAATTTGATAGAATTGGAACATTTACATTTAGTGTAGAAGAAAACACATCAAGTTATATTCTTGGCGATCCGGTTTCTGAAGAAGAAAAAGAAAGACGAAAAAATGTTTTGATGGAAATCCAGAAAGAGATTTCGCTTTCAATCAATGAAACTTTTGTTGGTAAAACATTAAAAGTATTAATTGATTCGGTAGAGGGAGAATATTTTGTAGGTCGTTCTTATCGAGATGCGCCAGAAGTTGATGGAGAAATATTGATAAGTAAAGAAAATAAAAAAATAAAAATCGGCAATTTTTACGATGTTGTAATTAATGAATGCGATGAGTATGATTTGTATGGCAAAGTTAATTTATAGAAAGGAAATTAAAATGAAATCATTACTTCTACTTGTTCTATCCTTTGTATTCACAACCAGTATCATTGCGCAAGATAATATTCCAACAGAGCCCAAAAAAAATATTAGCGACGCAGTTTACTTTCAGGATTATGTAAGTTTTGCCTCAGAAAAACCAGGACTTTCTCGCGTAGATATTTTTATTCAGGTGCCATATAAGAATGTAAAATTTGTAAAGTCTAATCAGGGATTTACAGCTAAATATTCTATAACGGCTTCTGTATTTGATAGTAGCGGAAGTAAAATGATTGTTGAAAAAACCTGGAATGAAACCATAAATGTAATGGATTACAATCTAACTATCACGAAAGAAAATTATAATCTTAGTAAAAGATCTTTTGATCTTTTGCCTGGAAATTATAAAATAAAAACTGTAATGACTGATAAAGATTCCAAGCAAGAGGCTGTTGGCGAAAATAATTTTGTTTTAAAATCTTACGATAAAAATATTTCTCTAAGTGATTTACTTTTAATCTCTAAAGCTGATAGTGCTAATATTAAATCAGGCATTGTTCCAAACATCAGTAGAAATTATCCATCATCCAAAAACAGGATAAAGTTTTATCTTGAAGTTTATCTAAAAGATAGCATTGAAATAAAAAACAACTTCGAATACTCTGTTTTAAATTCTGAGCAGCAAGTTATTCATACTGAAAAAGAAGATAGAAAATTATCTTATGGCACAAACAAAATATTAGTTACACTTAAGGAATTCCCTTTTGATCTTGGCGTTTACACGCTTGTTGTAACAGCTAAAGACAGTACCGGAGCTAGCATTACTACCAACAAAGCTTTTTATTCTCATTGGAAAGGGTTGCCTTCAATAATTAAAGATATTGATAAAGCTATTTCTCAAATCGTTTATATCGCAACTCCTGATGAAATAGAAATAATGGAAGATGGAGAAAATCTGCAAGAAAAAACAAAAAGATTTTTGGACTTTTGGAAGAAAAAAGATCCATCCCCGAATAATGATGAGAACGAAATTTTTGATGAATACTTTAGACGAATTGCATATTGTGATGAAAATTTTTCAAACTATTTAGAAGGCTGGAGAAGTGATCGTGGAATGGTTTATACAATATTAGGTGTGCCAAATAATGTTGATCGCCATCCGTTTGAATATGACTCTAAACCTTATGAAGTATGGGAGTACTATGATTTGAATCGTAGTTTTATTTTTGTTGATCAAACAGGATTTGGTGATTATAGATTAATAACTCCATTGTCCGGTGATCTTTACAGGTATAGGTATTAGATAATAAATAAAATGATTCTAATCGTTACATTAAATCCGCTTCTTGAAAGAAGATTTGCTTACCAAAATATCAGTTTAGGTAATGTAAACAGAAATGCAATTACCTCGATTGCTGTTGGCGGCAAAGGGATTAATGTAAGTCGGCAATTAAAAAAACTGGGAATAAAATCCTTTAATTATTTTTTTAGCGGTGGAAATGATGGGAAAATATTTCGTGATATATTAAAAAAAGATGACTTTGATTTTTCTTTTGTAGCAACAAAATCAGAAACCAGAAATGCTGCAGTTATAATTTCAGAACAAGAAAAGAATGTAACATCATATTTTTCTGAAAATTTTAATATTCTACAAAACGAAGCTGATGAATTTAAATCCAAACTTGATAAGATGATTCAGAATTGTGAGATTGTTGTTTTTTCAGGTAGTTCTCCTTGCAAAGAAACTGATTCAATAATCCCTTTGGGAATAGATCTGGCAAATAAATACGATAAAATTTCGATTTGTGACACCTATGGAAGCTCACTAAAAGATTGTATTGATGCAACTCCAACTATAATTCATAATAATTATGTTGAAGTTGAAAACTCATTTAATCTAAAATTGGATAATGAAGAAGCAATATTGGCTTTTATAAATAATCTTTATAAAAAAAATATTAAGCGTGTTTTTTTAACAAATGGGAGTAATAATTTTTACGCTTCAAATTTTGATTATTTTTATAAAGTTAAACCTATACAAATACAATCTGTTGATGCGACCGGAAGCGGCGATAGTTTTGTTGCAGGCATTGTAAAAGGCTGGGTTAACTCTGATGTATTTGAAGATACATTAAAATATTCTACAGCTTTGGCTGGATTAAATGCAGCTACTTTTGATGTTTCGGTGGTTGATGATTTAGAAGCAAAAAAAAATAAGGATAAAGTAGAAATTTATCCCGTTGGAAAAAAAACAAAGATAATTGATGATTCACCTCGCGAAATATAGTTTTCTTCTAATTATTTTTTCATTTTCTATTACTTATTCACAAAAACTAAATTCATTTGAGGTTAATGGTAATTTTGATTTTGATGATTCACAATATCTCGAATGGTCGGGAATCAATATAAATCAAAATTATTTTGCGGGAGTTTTAGATTCAGTTAAATCAAGAATTGCAAAAAATATTTTGCGTTACGGATATTTCTATATAGTGTTTGAAAATGATTCTTTAATTATCTCGCCAGATTCGCTAACATTTGCAATTATTTTAGATATAATTGAGAATACTCCAATTGTAATTGATAAAATTTTATTTACAAATCTTGATTCAACAAACTATAATCCAATTATTGATCAGTTTGAATATCTAAAAGGACAGAAACTAAATAAAGAATCAATTGAATTAAATATTGAACAGTTATTAATCGAATATGAAAATTCGGGTCATCCTTTTGCAAGAATTATTATTTCATCAGTAAATGTTTATTACGATTCTGTTAAAGAAGAAAATATCGCTGATCTTTATTTAAGACTGGAAAGTGGTAATGAAAATAAAATTGATAAAATTGAAATAACTGGTAACACATCCACAAAAGATTATGTAATATTACGTGAACTTAGATTTGAAACAGGCTCACCTTACATTCAAAAACAAATTGATGAATTGCCGCAAAGATTAAATAGATTAAGATTTTTTGAATCTGTTCAAATTCCAAAATTTTATATAAACTCAAAAAAAGAAGGTGTGCTTTTAATTGATGTTAAGGAAAAAAACACAAATAATTTTGACGGCATAATTGGCTACATTCCTCCTGGTAAAAATGAGCGCAGCGGATATGTAACTGGATTAATAAATATTTCTCTAAGAAACCTTTTTGGAACTGGTAGAGCAGCTGCAATTAAATGGAATAAGTATGATAGAAAATCTCAGGAACTGGACTTAAAATATTTAGAACCATGGTTTTTAGGTTATCCTTTTAATATCAATTTAAATCTTTATCAAAGAATTCAAGATTCAACTTATGTACAAAGAAGATTAGAAGGAGCGATAGAATATCTTGCTACTGAAGATATTTCAGGAAGTGTTTCAATTTCATCAGAAACAGTTGTGCCTACAATAAGAGTTAAACCCGTTTTTACGGTTTATAATTCATCATACATTACAACAGGTTTTAATCTTAAAATAGATACGCGTGATGATCCATACTCACCAACGCAAGGATTATTATTTATTAACTCATATTCATATAGTAGAAAAAAAATAAACGGTCCAGTTGAGTATATAAGTCCGACATTAGAAACTTCAGTCAATTTGCAAAGATTTTCAGTAAGTTTTAATTTTTTCTATGAATTGTTTTCACGACAGGTTGTAGCAATTGGAGTTAATGGTAGAGAATTACGAAGTACATCATTTGAAAATAGCGATTTATTTAGGCTTGGTGGCACAAATACATTACGTGGTTATCGTGAAGAACAATTTATTGGCTCAAGAATATTCTGGTCAAATTTAGAATATCGTGCTTTGTTAACAAGGCGATCTTTTGCATTTCTATTTTTTGATACTGGCTATTATTTACGTCCGGCAGAAGAAGAAAAAAATATTTTAAAGACTGAAGATTTTCTTTATGGTTTTGGTTTAGGATTGAATATTGAAACTGCACTTGGTGTATTGCGCGTAAGTTATGCTCTTGGTAAAGGTGATACTTTCAGCGACGGCAAAATCCACTTTGGTGTATTGAATGAATTTTAGTTGAAAAAGTTTCTCTTTAATTTTTCTTAAAGTATTTTGCTTTAGATAATTTTCACTTTAATGAACCTATCAAAAAAAATAAATGCTTTTATAAAAATTACACGACCAGTAAATGTTGTTATAACATTTCTTGTTGTAGTTGTTGCAATTCTAATCTCTCAAGAAAATAATATTGAATTTTATAAAATAATATTTCCTTCTATTGTTGTTGCTTTAGTTGCTGCTGCAGGTAATATTATTAATGATATTAATGATGTTGAAACGGATAAGATTTCTCATCCTGAAAGAGTATTAGTTTTAGAATCTTTAAGCAAAAAAGAAGCGATTTATTTCTATAACTTTCTGAACATTCTTGCAATCATAATTGCATCCAGGTTATCGGATATTCTACTTCTAATTGTTTTTGGCTCTATTATTATTCTTTACTTCTATTCCTATTCCCTGAAAAAATTTCCGCTGTTGGGAAATGTTACGGTAGCATCACTTACAGGTTTAACTTTTATTTACGGCGGTTTTGTCACTGGAAATCCTATTGCAGCAATAGCACCTGCTGTTTTTGCTTTTCTAATAAACTTAGTCAGAGAGATTGTAAAAGATATTCAGGATATTGAAGGTGACTCTATAATCGGGTACAAAACTTTTCCAATTAAGTATGGTATTCAGAAATCAAAATTTCTGATTTTGGTTATTACTGTTTCACTTATACTTTATACAGTATATCCTTTCATCACTAAGCTTTATAAGATAGAATACTTTTTAATTGTGATGTTGATTGTTAATCCAGTGTTAATATTATCAATAAAGCTTTTGTATGATAAAGAGAAAAATCGGTTTAAAATAATTAGTAATCTTCTTAAGGTTGATATGATATTTGGGCTACTAGCAATTTACCTTGGTAAATGAAAAGCATTGATAAAAAATATTTAGTAAATGATAAACAAATTCTTGCTGGTACAGATGAAGCGGGAAGAGGACCATTAGCAGGACCTGTTGTGGCTGCGGCAGTAATTCTTCCAATTGGTTTTTGTGATGAAAGAATTAATGATTCTAAAAAACTTTCTGCAAGCTTGCGTGATGAACTATTTACTGTAATAAAAAAAAATGCTTTAGCTTACGCTTACACAGTTATATCACACAAAAAAATTGATGAAATAAATATTCTAAAAGCATCTTTACTTGCAATGAAAAAATCTGTTGAAAAATTAAAAATTCAACCGAATATAATTCTTGTTGATGGAAATAAATCATTTAATTATGATGCTGAAGTTATTCCTATTGTTAAAGGCGACTCTAAATCATTATCAATTGCATCAGCTTCAATCATTGCAAAAGTTGTAAGAGATAGATTGATGGAAAATCATGCAATAAAATATCCTGATTATGGTTGGCAAACAAACAAAGGATATCCGACCAAGGAACATATAAATGCTGTTTTAAAATATGGTGCGTGTTCACTCCACAGAAAAACATTTCTAAAAAAAATATTTGAACGTGCAAATCAAACAGAAATATTATTTGTAGAAGAATAATTTATGGCTGAGAAAAATAAAAGAGATATTGGTAAAGAGGGTGAAGATATAGCAGCAAAATATCTAACTGAAAAAGGATTTGAAATAGTAGAAAGAAATTTTTATTACAGCAATCTATGGTGAAATAGATATAGTTGCAAATCATAATAACCAGTTGGTTTTTATCGAAGTAAAATCACGATTAAATCTTGAATATGGTGAACCTGAATATGCAATTACTCGAAAAAAAATTAAGCAAATAAAAAAAATGGCCGAGCTTTATTTGTTTGATAAAGAAATTGAGGAAGTTGATTGTCGTTTTGATGTAGTGGCTGTTTTGCTCGAAGATAAATCAAATCCAAAGATTACCCATTATGAAAATGCTTTTATGTAAAAATGTTGATATTCTTCACAATTGCTTAAAAATATCAAAATTGTTTAGCGAAAATTTCTTAGTTTGAAATCAGTAATTATAAAAAATATACAATCTCATCAATCATGAAAAATTCTAAAACGAAAGTTATAAAGCGAAACTCTATTGAAAATCGTTTAACAGAGTTTTTTATCATGATTGCTGGTCTCTGGCAGTTCCAATTACAATTTTTAAAACAAGTCTTTGTTCCACCTTACGAGATTGACCAAATCCGAAAACACATGGATGAGCTTGGAATAAAAACTTTACCGATTGTTAGCGTAACAGGATTTATAATTGGACTAGTAATTACAATGCAAATGCATCCTGTTATGGTAAGATTTGGTGCTGAAGCATTTTTACCTGGTGCAGTTGGAATTTCAATCGTTAGAGAATTAGCACCAGTTATTACGGCCTTAATTTTTGCAGGCAGAGTTAGTTCTGGAATTGGTGCAGAGCTTGGCTCAATGCGCGTTACAGAACAGATTGATGCAATGGAAGTATCTGCAGTTAATCCTTTTAAATATTTAGTAATCACAAGAGTATTTGCAACAACTTTCATTCTGCCAATCTTAACAGTTTATGTAATCTTTATAGCTTTTGTTGGATCATTTATTGCAGTTTTATTAGTGCAAAATATGTCTTATGCATATTTTATAGATAAAGTTGTTTCCTCAGTTGAGTTTGGTGATGCAATTCCTGGTGTGCTTAAAACATTTGTCTTTGGTTTTATTGTTGGCATAGTTGGAACCTATAAAGGTTATACCGCAACAAATGGAACAGAAGGTGTTGGTAAAGCTGCAACTACTGCAGTTGTTGTTTCATCGTTAATGATTTTAATTTTTGATATGGTTCTTGTTAAAGTAACTTTATGGCTGTGGCCAACAGTATAATTTTATTAATGAATAATGTTGTTGAAATAAATAAAGTATCTAAGGCATTTGGTTCACACGTTGTGCTGGATAATGTTTCACTTAATGTTGAAGAAGGTGAAAACATAATTGTATTCGGACAAAGTGGTACAGGAAAAAGTGTTTTACTTAAATGTATCGTTAGATTACTTGAACCTGATAAAGGTGATATTTTTATTGAAGGTACAAATGTGCTAACTCTAAGAATTAAAGAACTAAACGATATTAGAAAAAATCTTGGTTTTCTCTTTCAAGGTGCAGCTTTATATGATTCGATGTCTGTGAGAGAGAATTTAGAATTTCCGTTAGTCAGACATTTTACTTTTACTGATGCTGAAAGAGAAGAAAAAATAAAATCAGTTTTAGAAAAAGTTTCATTAGAAGAGGCGATTGATAAAATGCCTTCAGAACTTTCCGGTGGAATGAAAAAACGAATTGGACTTGCGCGTTCAATTATCACTGAACCTAAGCTTATGCTTTATGATGAGCCTACAACAGGGCTTGATCCAATAACATCAAAAGAAATTAGTTCACTAATTTTAGAATTACAAAAATCACTAAAGATGACTTCAATAGTTGTAACACACGATTTACTATGTGCAGAAATAATTGCAGATAGAGCAATTGTACTGAATGAAGGAATTGTGCAACACGAAGGTACAATTACAGAACTTACAACATCACGAGATCCATTTTTAAGGAATTTCTTTAGTCACGAAATTGTTGAAGAGCAGAACAGGAGAAACAATGTCTAATAATCTTGCAAATGCCAAACTGGGAATTTTTATTTTTCTTGGAAGCACATTACTTGTTGTTCTTATCTTTCTTTTAGGAAATAAAGATCAATTATTTACATCTACATTTACACTAAAAGCTTACTTTAAAAATACTGAAGGATTAAGAAACGGTGCATCAGTAAGATTTGGTGGTATTGATATTGGTGCTGTTAAAGACATACAAATATTAAATGATACTACTGGTCGTGTTGAAATTACAATGCGAATTAAAGAAGAAGTAAAACGATTTATAAAAAAAGATTCTCGCGCTAGTATTGAAACAGAAGGTTTGGTTGGAAACAAAGTTGTAATGATTTCAATGGGATCTGTTAGTGCTGAAGAAATTACTGATGGTGGAATTATTCTTTCAAAAGAGCCGCTAAGTTTTTCTGATATAATTGAAGAGACTCAGGGAATAATGGCTTACACAAAAGATATGACAAAAAATCTTGCGGAGATTGTACAAAAAGTAAATAAAGGAGAAGGTACTATTGGCAGGATATTAAATGATGATCAACTTTATAACGCGGCGACAAATCTTACAAATACAGCAGACAAAAATTTAACATCAATTTCAGATGATATGAAAGAAGTTTTATCTTTGTTTGATGATCTTGGTAAAGGAGTAGAAGATGTTGTTAAAAATGTAAATAAAATTGTTGCAAGAGTTGATACAGTATTGCAAGGTGTTTCTGAAGGTAAAGGGTTACTTGGTTCGCTAGTTTCGGAAAAAGGTAAAGAAGGAAAAACTCTAAACCAGATATTAGATAATCTTGTCGTTGTAACTGAAGAGGCAAAAACTTCAGCTTCAAGTCTTACAGAAAATATGGAAGCATTAAAACATAACTGGTTGTTTAAAAGTTATTTTGAAGAGCGTGGTTACTGGAACAAAGAAGAATTTGAAAATCAACTTGATACCAAAATACTTGAGCTAAATGATAAAATAAAATTGTTAGATGAAAAAATTCTTGAATTAAAATCAATTGAGAATAAATAATAGAATTGAGTGAAGTACTTTATATAGATAGACTTGTTAGAATTTCTGAAACGTCAATTACGTTTTTTAACTATTATTATCCTTCATCCAAAAGTTTAACGGTTCCTTTCCACAACGTAAAAAAAGTTGTTTCATTAATACCGACTCTTTTAAACGGTAAATACAGGTTATGGGGAACATCAAGTTTTTTACCTGGTTTCCAAAAGATTTTAAGAGAAGCACGAGAGACAAGATATTTATTCTGTATAGAAAAATAAGAGAGTAAAAATTGGTTTTACTGCTGTTGATTCCCAAAAAGTTTTTGAGATTATTTTAGAAAAGCAGTTGTTTTAGTGATTTTATAGTTTATTAATTAAAGTCTTTTCTCCTACCAAATAAAAAATATGGCAAAAGAAAAAAAAGAAAAAAAGATAATTGTTAAAGGTGCGCGTGAGCATAATCTTAAAAACTTAAGTTTTGAGATTCCGCGTAACAAACTTGTTGTCTTTACAGGTGTTAGTGGCAGTGGAAAATCGTCTTTGGTATTTGATACAATTTATGCTGAAGGACAACGACGTTATGTTGAAAGTCTTTCTTCCTATGCAAGACAATTTCTTGAGCGAATGAATAAACCTGATGTTGATTTGATTCAGGGAATTTCACCTGCTGTTGCAATCGAACAAAAAACAGGTTCGCGTAATTCTCGTTCTACAGTTGGAACAACAACTGAAGTTTATGATTACCTAAGATTGTTGTTTGCTCGTATTGGAAAAACAATATGTTTTCAATGTGGTAAAGAAGTTAAAAAGCCACAACAGGAACAGTTGCCGATTGGCTTGAAACTCAAAATGATGGAACAAGATTTTATCTTACTTTCCCATTACACGATCACGAAGGACATTCTGTAAAAGAAGAAATCGAGCTTTTAAAGAAACGAGGATTCTTCAGAGTTTATTTTAATAAAAAGTTTTATGACTTAAGCGAAGAAGAAGTAAAACTACCCAAAAGTAAAAAGGATATTAAAATTGTTGTTGATAGAATAAAACTTAGTAAAGGTGAAGTACGAGAAAAACTTTCTGATTCAATTGAAGTAACTTTTAAGGAAGGTGAGAACAGAATTGTTCTTATCAATGCTGATACTAATGAACAGCAAGAGTTTAATAAATTTTATGAATGTTGTGGTGTTAGATATGAAGAACCTGAGCCAAGATTTTTTTCATTCAATAATCCATTTGGCGCTTGTCCAGTTTGCCAGGGATTTAGTAAAATAATTGGTGTGGATATGAATCTTGTGGTTCCTAATCCTAACCTAACAATTGCTGATGGTGCTTTGGCTCCTTTTAAAGGTGCAAAATACAGCACATATCTTCGAGATCTTATCCAGAATGCTCGAGATTATAAATTCCCAATTCATGTCCCTTATAAACAGTTGAATGACGAACAAATTTCACTTGTAAAAAAGGTTTTGGTAAGTATAAAGGTCTTGATCATTTTTTTGAAGAACTTGAGAGAAAAACTTATAAGATTCATGTACGTGTTATGCTTAGTCGTTATCGTGGTTATACAAATTGCCCCGCTTGTAAAGGATCAAGATTAAGACGAGAAGCATTACAAGTAAAAATAGATGGTAAATCTATTCATGAAATTGTGCAAATGCCGATTGAACAATCATTAAAATTCTTTGAAGCATTAAAACTTTCTGAGTACGATTATACTGTTGCAGAAAGAATTCTTAAAGAAATAATTAAGCGTTTAACATTTCTTAACAATGTTGGTATTGGTTACTTAACATTAGATCGTTACAGCAACACACTTTCTGGTGGAGAAACACAAAGAATAAATCTTGCAACATCCCTTGGTTCTGCTCTGGTTGGAACATTGTATGTTTTGGATGAACCAAGTATTGGGTTACATCCACGCGATAATGCAAAGTTGATAAATATTTTAAAAAATCTAAGAGATATTGGTAACTCAGTTTTAGTTGTTGAGCACGATGCAGAGATGATGAAAGAAGCTGATTTGATTTTTGATATGGGGCCAAAAGCGGGAATTGATGGTGGTGAAATAGTCGCAATAGGAAATTATTCAGAGATAATAAAAAATAAATCATCGTTGACAGGTAAATACCTTTCCGGTGAATTAAGCATTCCATTGCCTGAAAAAAGAAATGAAAAGAAAAATAAATTAATAAAGATTATCGGTGCAAGAGAAAATAATCTTAAAAATCTTACAGTAGAAATTCCATTAAACAAATTTGTTGTAATAACCGGTGTTAGCGGATCAGGTAAAAGTACACTTATACATGATGTTTTTTATGCAGGACTCGCAAAGTATCTCGGCAATGCGCCTTCATTTATTGGTAAGTATGATGATATTAAAGGAGGCGAATATCTTGATGATGTTGTTATTGTTGATCAATCACCAATTGGAAAATCTCCAAGATCAAATCCTATTAGCTACATAAAAGCATTTGAGTTGATACGTGAATTGTTTGCATCAACTCATCAAGCGAGAGCACGTGGTTATAAACCCGGATTTTTTTCCTTCAACGTTCCCGGCGGCAGATGCGAAACTTGCCAGGGTGATGGTTACATAAAAGTTGAAATGCAGTTTCTTGCAGATCTTTATCTTGAATGTGATGATTGTAATGGAACGAGGTACAAAAAAGAAATTCGTGAGATTACATACAAAGGCAAAAACTTAGTTGATGTTCTTGAAATGACAGTTGATGAAGCAATAATGTTTTTTGAAGGTAATGACCGCCTCACCAGACTTTTGGAAATGTTAGCAGAAGTTGGGTTGGGTTATATTAAACTTGGGCAGCCATCAAATACATTATCGGGCGGTGAAGCACAGCGAATTAAATTAGCTTCTTATCTAACAGCACAGCGAGATAGAAGACATATACTTTTTATTTTTGATGAACCAACTACTGGATTACACTTCCACGATATTTCGAAATTGTTAAAATGCTTTCAGCTACTGTTAGAAAGAAATAATTCTGTAGTGATTATTGAACATAATTTAGATGTTATAAAATGTGCAGATTATATTATTGATCTTGGACCAGAAGCCGGAGACAATGGTGGAGAAATTGTAGCAACCGGAACTCCTGAAGAAATTGCTGAAGTTGAAAACTCTTGGACTGGAAAGTATTTGAAAGAGTATTTGTAGCATGTTAAAATTTCTCCCCTATACAAAAGAGGAGAAAACAAAATGGGTTCTAATTATTCTCGTTATTATTTTTTATCTCTTTTAACCGTTGGCTCAAAATCTAGTGGTCTTCCCATCTTATCTAAACCTAAAATTTCTCTTGTGCGATCTAACGCATCATCAATGTTACCTAATACATTTTGTTCGCCAACAATCTTTAAAAAACCTGATTGCTCTAATGCCATAAGTGGCTGAGTGTGAACACCTGATAGAACTAATTGTGTCCCTTTTTTAATCGATTCATGAGTAGACTTCCTCCAGAGCGTGTATTCCAGTCCCATCAATCGCTGGTACATTACGCATTCTTATAATTAAAACTTTTGGCGGACTTTCAATAAATCTAATTGCATCTCTGAATTTTGAAACCGCTCCAAAGAAAAATGGGCCATTAATTTCAAACACTTCAACTTCATCAGGAACTTTTTTATTTGAAATCGCATTTATGTCTATTGCTTCATCATCATCATCTTTTAGCTCACGGGTTATAACCCCAACATTTGTAACCATTGCCATCGAGCGCATAAATAAAAAACACAGCCAGTACCATTCCAACTTGAATTGCAATGGTTAAATCAAATACTACTGTTAAACCAAAAGTTGTAAGTAAAACTATGATATCACTTTTGGGACTTTTAAATATTTCAACAAACGATCTCCATTCGCTCATATTGTATGCAACAACAATTAATATTGCAGCTAGAGTTGCCATCGGAATTAATTTTGCAAACTGTCCAAAGAAAAGTGTTATAAGTAAAAGAACTATTGCGTGAATAATTCCAGCAACAGGAGTTCTTCCACCATTTTTAATATTGGTTGCTGTACGTGCAATTGCACCAGTTGCAGGAATTCCACCAAACAAAGGTGTAATAATATTTGCAACACCTTGTGCAATCAACTCCATATTTGAACGATGTCGCCTCCAATCATACCATCTGCAACAACTGCTGATAGTAATGATTCTATAGCTGCTAAAATTGCAATTGTAGTTGCCGGCCCGATTAGACTTTTTATTGTTGCAAAATCAATTTGTGGAAAAACGGTGATGGAAGTGCTGATGGAAGCTCACCAAATTTTGATCCAATTGTTTCTAAGGGAAAATTAAATACTTGTGCAATTGCAGTTGTTAAAACTAATGCAACTATTGATCCAGGAACTTTATGTGTGATTTTAGGAAAAATTAAAATTATAAATAATGCTAGTGCAGCGGTACCAAACGAATAATAATTAATTGATGCAAAGTTTATTGAGTATTCAATCCATTTATCAAAAAATTCTGATGGAACTTTATCGATTGATAATCCAAAAAAATCTTTTATTTGAGTTGAAAAAATTAATAATGCTATGCCGCTGGTAAATCCAACAACAACAGGATGAGGAATAAATTTTATTACGGAACCAAATCTTGCAAAGCCCATAACAACAAGTATAATGCCTGCCATAATTGTTGCGATGATTAATCCGTTTACGCCAAACTGCTGAACGATTCCGTAAACAATAACAATAAATGCTCCTGTTGGGCCACCTATTTGTACGCGGCTGCCGCCAAGAAATGAGATTATAAATCCAGCAATGATTGCAGTGATCAATCCTTTTTCTGGTGTTACTCCAGAAGCAATACCAAAAGCAATTGCAAGTGGCAATGCAACAATTCCTACAATTGTACCAGCGGATAAATCAGCAAGAAATTGTTTTGATGTGTAACCTTTTAACGTTGTAAATAATTTTGGTTTTAACATTTAATTCAGATTTTATTATCAAAAAAGACGATGCAAGATAATAATTATCAAAATCAATCACGGCATACTTGATAGTATTGATTAAGTGCAATATTAAAAACAAAAATTGGTGATTGAAGGCACTATTTTTGAGTAAGTAAATTGCTAAAAAAGGAATATCTTTACTTCAATTAAAAATTATAAGATGATTAAACAATTACTTTTTACATTTACACTATTAACTCAAGTTTTACTTGCGCAAAATTTTGGATCAATGCGTTTTACTAATTATGCAGATGACAGAAAAAGCGCATTTAGTTTAACCTTTGATGACGGTTTATTAACTCATACCGAAAACGTGGCACCAATTTTAAATCAGTATGGATTTAAAGGAACATTTTATGTAATTCCGCCTTACTTAACAGAATCTTTACCAGGAATTTGGCGCTACGGAACCTGGCCGGATTTTCAACTACTTGCAAATCAAGGACATGAAATTGGTTCACACACAATGAGACATTATGATCTTACTTCACTTCAGTGGGGAAGTATTGATGATGACAGTACTTTGTTATATGAACTTTATCAGTCTAAAATATTCATCGAACAAAAGATTCCAACTGAAAAATGTATTTCATTAAACTATCCATACACACTTCACAATCCATTTGTTGATTCGGCTGCAAGTTTATTTTATGAAAATGCCAGAACACTTGGCCAGGTAGCTAATGATTCTTCCTTGACTGAAAATGATTGGTACGGTTTAAAAGCAAAAGTTGTTGAATTTAATTTGCCAAGAAATTCTGTTGAAGATGATCTTGATGAATTTTTTACTTTTTTAAATTGGACTCAAAACTCAATTAATAATCATAAATGGGGAATGATAATTATCCATGATGTTATTCCATTTAGTGATTTAGACTCTTTAATAAACGTCATTTATGAGCCTGTTACAAATGAGTGGTTAACATCATTATGTGAGTTTCTTTGGGCAAGATCATCGACAAAAAATGTTTGGGTAGAAACTGTTGGGAATATTACACGATATATTAAAGAAAGAGATGCAGCATCTTATGAAATTATTATTTCATCAAACCAGCTTATTGAGATTAATGTAATTGATGAGTTGGATAATGAGATTTACAATTATCCTTTAAGTGCTTATGTAAAAATTCCTGATAGCTGGAATTATGTTCGTACAGAACAAAATGGAATTGTTGATACACTAATTACTACAATGTCAGATTCGTGTAATTTAGTTTTTGGTAAATGTTATTCCGGATAATGGAGTTTTAAAACTATCGCCAGTTACATCAACAACTGTTGAAGATGAAATTTTGAATGTTAGTGGATTTAAATTGTATCAGAATTATCCAAATCCATTTAATCCTTCTACACAAATCAGCTATCAATTACCTTTAAGTGGAGAAGTAAAAATTAAGATTTATGATGTTTTAGGAAATGAAGTTACTACTCTTGTTGATGAATATAAGTTGGCAGGCAGGTATAATGTACAATTTACAATTAATAAAGAACAGCTAAGTTCGGGTTTGTACTTTTATCAAATAAGATTTGGAAAATTTTCAGACACTAAAAAAATGTTATTCTTAAAGTAAAAATTAAAAATCAAATCTTTGTGTTCGTTTTGTTCTAGGGAATCTACTTTTTAATCCATCTTTTGTCATTACTGCTGCGCCTAAAGTCCAATTATTATATTTTACAACATATTGACCAATTGGAATATCAATGTTTTTAATATTCCAGCCAGTTAAATATTTTACTAACTCATCATCATTCTGCAACGTGTAAATAAATTTGGTAATATATTTTTCAAGCACCTGTGCCGCTTGTGAGTTAAAAGTTATTCTGTCTTTCTTATCAAGTGTTCCTAACTTTAATCCAATACGGTTAAACAAACCAATATTATCATCATCCCAATCTTTTATAACAAAATAAATATCCTTACCTCTAAAAATATACTTGTAATCATCCAAAACATTTTTATCTACCGCAAAATGATCAGAAATATAATCTAAGTATGGTTTTATTTCTTTATGATTACTTTTTACAACTCTATTTTCTGTCTCTCTTAATTCTTCTTTTTCAGGTGATTCAGTTTCATCAATCTTTCTCATCTTAACCAAAAAGAAACCATCAGAATCAATTTCCCAAGGTAAAATTCTAACTGCCTTTTTTATTTCAGGATTTAATTGTTTCCCTTCAAACTCTGTAAATGCTGGTCTTGTTGGAATAGGAAGATTAACTTCTAATAATTCTACAGGATATTTTTCTAAAATTTTGTCAATCACTAACTCATTCTCTTCTATCGAAAGAGTGCAAGTTGAATAAACAATTTCTGCTCCAACTTTTGCCATTTTAATTGCAGCAACTAGTAATCTTAATTGTAAATGTTGTAATCTATCTACATGATCTAACGACCACCAATTACTTACTTCACCTTTTTTTTGGATAATTCCAAGTCCGCTGCAAGGCGCATCAACAAGCACTTTTGTAAAATGATCGTCATAAATTTTACTAAGCACTTCGCCTTTAGAATGAATTACAGATGCATTTATAACATTCATTCGTTCTAGATTAAACACAAGAGATTTTATTCGTTCATTATCAACTTCATTTACAAGTAAAGTTCCGCGGTTGTTCATTATCTCCGCAAGTTGAGTTGTTTTAGAACCAGGCGCACCGCATAAATCCATTACAATATCATCGCCGGTTGGATGAAGAACTAATGGTGGCAGCATTGATGAAAGCGATTGTATGTAATAAAATCCTAAAACGTGTTCAATTGTTTTTCCAATTCTATCATTTCCTTCAACAACTTTTAAAACTCTTTCAAAATGATTTATTGGCTTAGTTTTAATTTGATATTTATTAAAAAGTAATTTTGATAATTCATCGATTGAAACTTTTGCTGTATTAACCCTGATGTATTGCGTTGGATCCATTTCAATAAACGCAAGATATTTATCGGCAGAATCTTTACCATATAATGATGTGAAATAATCGTATATCTTTTGTGAAACTTCAGTTGCCAATATTAGTACCTGATAAGGTTTAGTTTTTGGAAAATTTCGTTGGATACATTTAGAAAATTTTTCCCATCTGCAAATTCTTTTTGTAATCAATTTTTACTATGTCAATCAATTCATCAAGATAGTTATTGTACGCGCTTACAATCTTACTAACTAATGATTTGTCTTTAGGAAGATAAGCTTTTCCATTCCGCTGTTTAGAACTGTACACAATAAACTTTGCTTCATCGCTTGTGGAAGCCTGAAATACTTGCTCGCCACTTGTTGTAATTATTTCGTAAGCTCCAAAAAATTCTTGTCCAACAACTAAAGTTTTAATGGGAATAGGAATAATATCGAGTTGTGATTCATCAATAAAATGAAAAGGAAATTGTTTGATGCCATCTAATTGGATTTTACTTATCCAGGTATCAATAAATAATTTTTCGTTCAATTGCCGCCGTTATTACTTATAAAAGTTTTAATATTATTTACAAGATCGTCTAAGTCGTTATATTTTTTAATTGTAAGCTTTTTTATCATTACAACCATGAATCATTGATGATATTTGATCAGCTTTTTTCATGATAAACTGCAAGAACAGGAATTTTTTTATGAAATAATGCATAAGCAATTTCAAATCCAACACCTAAACTTGGACCAGAAACTTCTGCAATCATTAACTTACTTCCATCAAGCCATTTTAAATCTCTTGAGTAAATCTGTTTTGCGTTTAGAGGTATTGATGAATGAAATTTGCTGCTCATTTCAGATAATGCAATATGTCCTAACGATTCAACGATTTGAACTATCTGAACATAATTTTGTTGATAAGTTGTATTGCCTTTAATGGGGCCGGCGCAGTAAATAATCATTTTATGAGTTTAATATTTGTTTATAATGATCTTCGTACATAGGAACTACAATTGATTTATCAAAATGTGTTAAAGTTCTTTGTCTTGCATTTTGAGAAAAGATATCATATTTCTTTTCATTTGTTAAAAGGTCAAGAGTATATTTTGCCATACGTTCAACATCGCCAATCTCAGCAATAAAACCACACTCATTATGTTTTACAAGTTCTGGTAAACCACCAACGCTTGAGCTAACAACAGGTAAACCACAAGACATTGCTTCAAGAGCTGCCAATCCAAAACTTTCAGATTGTGATGGTATCAAAAATATATCAGATGAACTTAAAATTTCAACTAATCCTTCTTGCTTACCAAGAAATTTTACACTTTCTGTAAGATTTAATTCTCTGACTAGTCTTTCACATTCAGATCTATCCGGCCCATCACCAACAAGTAAAAGTTTTGATGGAACTTCTTTCTGCACAATATCAAAACCCGTATTGCATCTGTAACTCGTTTTATGGGTCTAAAGTTTGATGTGTGAACCAAAATCTTTTCACCATTTGGAGCAATGTGTTTTCTAAAAGCACAATCATCTATTGAAGTACGTTTAAAAAAATCTGTATCAACAAAATTTGGAATTACTTCAATATCTTTTTCAATAGCATAATTAGTTAAAGTTTTCTCTTTTTAAAAATCTTGAAACTGCTGTAACACCATCACTTTGTTCTATACTAAATTTTACTAATGGAAGGAATGATGGCTCTAATCCAACAAGTGTAATATCAGTTCCATGAAGTGTAGTTGTAATTTTTAACTTCTTATTCTTAACGATTTGTTTTGCCAGGTATGCTGAGGTTGCATGAGGAATTGCATAATGAACGTGGAGCAAATCTAGTTTTTCAAACTCTGCTACTTCAATCATCTTACTTGCAAGAGCTAAACTATAAAGTGGAAACTCAAACAAAGGATAAGTGCTTGTTTCAACTTATGAAAGAAAATATTTTCTACATACTTTGTAAGTCTAAATGGAAGTGAATAACTAATAAAGTGAACTTCGTGACCGCGAAGTGCAAGTGCCTTACCTAATTCAGTTGCAATTACACCGCTTCCGCCGTAAGTAGGATAACAAGTAATACCAATTTTCATATCAACATTTCATTTTTAAATTGCGTTCAAATATATAGGATTTTGCATGAATAATGAAGATTTCAAACCGCTTAATTCGGTTTTTGTGATTTAGATAGTTGCCAAATCAATATTAACTTTGAAAAACAAATAACAAAAGAAATGAAACTACTCGTAATCGGACATTCAGTTTTAGATTTTATCAATGATGGAAATTGCATTATGCAAAATGCGGTGGAATATATTACACAGTTTCAGCACTTAACAGGATTAAATCTAAAGAAGATGATATTTATCTTTGTTCGCAGTTTGATAATGAAAACTATAAGTATTTCTCAACAGAATTTGAAAAGATTGATAAATCATATCTAACCAAGGTTGATAAAATTCCAAGAGTACATCTTAATCTTTTTAAAGATAAAGAAAGACAAGAAAAGTATGAGAACATTACTAATAATCTTGTTGTTGATATAAATGATTTTTATCAGTTCGATGGAATTTTGTTAAACATGATTACCGGTTTTGATATTACACTTGATCAACTTAAAGAAATTCGTAAAAATTTTTCCGGATTGATTTATATTGATGTTCATACTCTTTCTCGTGGATTGGATAAAAACTATCAAAGAAATTTTAGATTGATTCCTGAGTTTAATGAATGGGCAAAATGTTTAGATATCATTCAGGTTAATGAACTTGAGCTTTACACATTATATGAATATAAATCTGAAAGTGAAATAATTGGAAAAATGTTCAGCGATGGTGTAAAGGTTGTTTGTATAACTAAAGGCGAGTTAGGCGCAAAAGTTTATTTTAGCGAATCAAATAAAATTTGTTCTAAATTTATTTCAGCAAGAAAAATAAATAAGCCAAATGTTATTGGATGTGGTGATATCTTTGGGCATCTTTCTTTTATAATTATAATAGAAATAAAAATGCCTTGAGTCGTTATCAATTGCAGTAAGTAATGCTGAACTTTTTGTAGAAAATAAATTTTTATAGATAAAATGAATCCTTCTGAATTAATTAAAAGAATTCTTGTTGTTGGCGCAAATGGAATGCTGGGACAAAGAGTTTTAGAGCTTTACTCATCTAATAATGATTTTGAATTGCTTGCAACTTCGGTTGAAGATAAACTTGTATTTGAAAATATAGATTATGTTCAATCAGATATTTCTAACAGAAATGAAATAAAAAAAGTTATTTACAATTTTTGTCCTGATTTTATAATCAATGCTGCAGCTTATACCAATGTTGATAAAAGCGAAAGTGAGCGCAAGCACCTGGAAAATTAATGTTAAAGGTGTTGAGTATCTTTCGGATGCTGCGCGAGTTTTAGATTCTCATCTTATTCATATTTCCACCGGATTATATCTTTGATGGAAAGATGGACCTTACACAGAAAATGGATATTCCAAATCCACTTGGTTATTATGCACGCACCAAACTTGCAAGTGAAAACACTTAAAGATTAGCGGATCCAAGAAACACAATCTTAAGAACAAATGTATTATACGGCACAGCAAAATTTAGCCGCCCCGATTTTGTTAAATGGGTTGGTGGAGATTCACTTCGCGCTAAAAAGAAATTAAATTGTTGATGACCAGATTAATAATCCAACTTTATTGATGATCTTGTACAAGGAATAAATAAAGTTGTTGAATTACTGTAAAGAAGGAATTTATAATATTGGTGGTGATGAATTTCTTTCTCGGATATGATTTTACAATTATGATAGCAGAATTCTTTAAACTTGATAAATCTTTAATTAAGAGAATTAAAACGGAAGACTTAAATCCAACCTAAACGCAGACCTCTAAAAATCAGGATTGATAACAATTAAAGCTCAAAGCGAACTTGGATATAAACCACACACAATTCTTCAATCACTGGAATTAAATAAGTCGGGAATTAGGACTATGAAAACAAAAATTATTTACTTTAGCATTGATGATATCATTATCATTCTTTTGCATAACACAAACTACCTTTATGGGCAAAAGGGAGTTGTGTGGTATCAAATATTTCCTGAAAGATTATTACCCAAAATGGTGATCAATCAAATGATCCCTGAAGCTGAAAGTTTTTATAAATAATAGAAAAAAATTCCTGAAGGTTGGAAAGTAACTGATTGGAGTTCAAACTGGTTTGCAACAAAGTGATTGGGAGAAAAAC